>NZ_MOBI01000020.1:0-435627 GCF_003732175.1 Pseudomonas brassicacearum | reverse complement strand
TCGCGACTCTCAGTTTTCGACGTATTCAGCGCGTTTTCACACAGCCTGGACCCGAAGCTGACATTGATACAGTGCCTGCCGGTAGAATTCGCTCGGACTGATGAGTTGCATCCGCACCAGCGGGCAGGCAACAGTTTTGCCCTACGGTCGCTCAAGGCTTTTGAGAGGGGCTTATGGGGCCGCCTACTAAAGGAATAGAACGCATGTTCATGCGCAGTGTTGCATTGGGTTTATGGATTCTGGGATTCAGCATTTCAGCAGCACAGGCCGGGACTATCTGCACCATCGTGGCAGATGCCAAAAGCGGTGACGTTTTGCAGCAAGAGGGTGATTGCTACCGTCGCGTGACTCCTGCCTCAACATTCAAGATCGCGATAAGCCTGATGGGCTTCGACGCGGCTTTTTTGCGAGACGAACATTTCCCGACCTTGCCATACCATCCCGGTGATCCTGATTGGGGAGGCGCTGCCTGGCTGGAGCCTACAGATGCAGTTCGATGGTTTCAGTATTCTGTGGTGTGGTTCTCTCAACGCGTTACTCATGCGCTTGGAGAGGCAACGGTCAAGCGATATGCCGAAGCATTCGATTACGGGAATACCGACCTGTCCGGTGATCCTGGAAAAAACAATGGCCTTGATCGTGCCTGGATCAGTTCCTCTTTGAAGATTTCCCCTCACGAACAAATCACTTTTTTGAAGAGACTGGTGAATCGCCAATTGCCAGTGAGCCCACATGCCTTTGATATGACGAGTCGGATTTCGCAAATTGCCCAACGGCCCGACGGTTGGAATGTCCACGGCAAAACAGGCACGGCCTTCCCTCGAATGGAGGATGGGAGCAGCGATGAAGCCCACGGATACGGCTGGTTTGTCGGCTGGGCGACAAAGGATGAGCATTCGCTGGTTTTCGCCCGTCTAGCTCAAGACGATCATGCGCAATCCGTACCCGCGGGACTACGAGTGCGCGATGTATTGATGGAGCAATGGCCTCAGCTAGCGAACTCGCTAATGAAAAGAGATGACTGAAACGTGGCGGGGAGGCCGGCCAGATGATTCTCAGATTTATTTTTCATTGCACAACCGGTTCGATTAACCGCATCAGCCCTTTGGCCAATGGGATAACCAAACCGCTGACGTGAGTCGTCTTCGTATCATCACCTGCACAGACGATGGGTCAGGTCATTCAGAAGCCATCGGCCTGCTTTCCCTAAAGAGCGATTTTGCATGTGTGCTGCGTAGATCGTCAGTGTGTCTGGTGTGCGCTGAAGTTCGGCGGCTAACTCAAGCGGCAGGAGGCGTCCTGAAGCCAGATGATCCGCAATCAGATGCTCTGGCATTCGGCACCAACCGAACCCGGCGAGCAAAAAATCCATCCGCCGTGCCAAATCTACAAACCGCCACTGGTGACTGCCCATCACCCCATAGCTAGGACCGTCGGGGGAAACCGGATCGGAAAGTACCAGTTGCACGTAAGGCTTGAGGTCTGCACTTGTTGCCCGACGGCCTAACATAGCCAGGGGATGCCCGCTGGCTATTACTGGCTTCAAGTCGACGCTGAGCAGCGGCAGTGCGACGACATCGTCGGGCACTGTCGGAATCAATGTGCAAAGCGCCAGCGCCGCATCGCCATTGCGCAAGCGGCGCTCTGCGCCGCCTAAGCCTTCTGTAGAAAAACTCACTGCCAGATGCGGAAAAGCCTCACGGATAGCGCGCAGGCTTTCGATGAGCGGTGCGCTAGGGACTAAAGGGTCTATGGCGAGCGCCAACTCCGGCTCAACCCCTGCTGCCGTACTTGAGGCCATTGCTTCAAACTGGGCAGCGCTTGCCAGCACTGCGCGCGCTTGAACCACCAGCACTCTACCGACCTCAGTGAGCGTTGGACGATGGCTGCTCCGATCAAACAGCCTTACACCTTGAACTGACTCAAGTGTGGCAATCGACTGGCTAATGGCAGATTGAGCACGCCGCAGTTGACGTCCTGTTGCCGAGAAACTGCCTGTATCAGCAATGGTTACAAGGATTCGCAACTGATCCAGGCTGAGATTTCCGATCATGACCCATCACTTAAACAGATGGACTCAATCATATTTACATCACTCCTGCGTATAGATCGTATTGGGTAGAGTGTGTCGCACATCGCCTAGAGCGACAACGCAAAACATACCGCCGCCTCACCGCGCAGGAGTTACTTTCATGTCCAGGCTTCTCACCATTGAAACCAGCCCACGTGGAGATGCTTCAATCTCCCGGCAGCTCACTCGCCGATTTGTGGCCGCGTGGGAAGCTGAGCACCCTAGGGGCGCCGTCAAAATACGGGATCTAACGGACACTTCGCTGACGTTCGTGACGGCCCCTTGGTTGCAGGCTTACTTCACCCCGCAAACCCAACATTCGCCTGAAATGAAAGCCGTGTTGCAGCTATCCGATGAGCTTGCGGCCGAGTTGCTGGAAACCGATCACCTGGTTATTTCAACGCCGGTCTACAATTACAACGTCCCTGCGGCGCTCAAGGCGTGGGTGGATCACGTGGTACGTAAAGGCCTGACCCTGGGCTTTGATGGTAAAGGGCTGGTGACCGGTAAAAAGGCAACGGTGCTGCTCGCCTCGGGAGGTGTATACACCAATGACTCCCCGATTAGAGACCGTGACATTGCGACCCACTATTTGAAACTGATCCTGAGCGTCCTGGGTATCACTGATGTCACCTTTATCGCGGCCGGCGGCGCTAAAGCTGTAGATCTCGGAGACATCAGCATGCACGATTTTCTGGATACATTTGATCATCAAATTCAAAAGTCGCTGGTTTAGCCCGATCGGGCTGTAGAAATCGCCGAGGTAATTGCGCAGGTCGCTTAGATCGAGACACTGATCAATGCTGCGCAGAAGGTGATTGGCTGGTTTGCGCTATTGGCCGAACACCTGCACTAACGACCTCAATTATCCACGCAACTGTACCGGACTTAATCCAAGGCGTTGCCTGAACGTGGTTGCCATGTGCGCCTGGGAGTTAAAACCGCAGGTGTGGGCGATCTCTGCCAGGCTTGCTGTCGAATCGCGTATCAGCGCGCGGGCCTTGGCAAGGCGTCGGTCGATCAGGTAACTGTGCGGGCTCTTGCCCGTCGCGTTCTTGAACGCCCGCATGAAATACCCTTCGGACAATCCAAGTAAGCCCGCCATTGCCGGTATGCCCAGCGGCCCGTCGAGGCCAGCGTCAATGAACTCATCGAGCAGACGCATCCGGCTGCCGGTGATAGAGCCTTGGGGTGGCGCCGAGAATGTTTGATCGCCCGTCGCTCGTTCAGCCAATGCGAGTGCCCAAGTCTCCCAATCGTCCTCCACTGAGGCTTGCAACAACGCGCTGCGCATTCGCAGGGCGAGGGTAATGGCCTGCTGATCAATGCGATTGTTGAATGCACTTTCCCCGACCAACGCATTACCGTCGGTGCGCATTACCCGCAGGTATTCACCGCCCATGGGTGACTCGGACAGCACGTCACAGCCGGCGGGGACGAACGCCAGACCGTTGGGCATGGCATCGAAGGGCAGCACTCGGTCGCTGCCAATGGCGTGAAGGCCTCGCTGGCTGTCGAAGGCAAAGCCAATCGCTGCCTGGGGCGCTACATAACGGGTCGCGTAGGCGGCGCCGGGTAATAATTCAATCGCCCATGGCCCTGCCTCGACTCGACGGACCGGTTCGGGGCGGGGCGTTGGCTGAAGGCGGCTTCGATGGCTCATGAATGCCATAGTAGTGAAGCGGGGGCACAAAAGTCAGGTCAGTTTTTTGAAAGCCTGCATGATGCGCTCGTGTCTAGACTGGGCAAAACCTCAGGGAGACGACTCATGCTCAGACTGACTCGCGACGATATCGAACACGCTGCTCACCACGTGTACCAGGTCATGCCCGCTACCGCTCAATACCCTTGGCCCTTGTTGGCCGAGCGCTTGGGTTGCACTGTTTGGGTCAAGCACGAAAACCACACACCTACAGGTGCTTTCAAGGTGCGTGGCGGCATTACCTTCATGCACTGGCTAAAGCGCGAGCACCCGGGCATCAAGGGTATTGTCACCGCCACCCGCGGCAACCATGGCCAGAGCCTGGCGCTGGCAGCCAGTGCTCTGGGGTTGAGGGCGCTGATTGTAGTGCCGGAGGGTAACTCGGTAGAAAAGAACAATGCCATGCGCGCCTTTGGCGGTGAAGTGGTCGAGTGTGGCCGCGATTTCGATGAAGCCCGTGAAGAGGCCGCGCGCCTGGCGCAAGCGCATAGCCTCTATCTGGTGCCGCCGTTCCATGCCGAGTTGGTCAAAGGCGTGGCCACTTATGCGCTGGAGCTGTTCAAGGCTGCGCCGGATCTGGATACGGTCTACGTGCCGATTGGCTGTGGCTCGGGGATTTGTGGGGTGATCGCCGCCCGCGACGCACTTGGCCTGAACACCCGGGTGGTGGGTGTGGTTTCCACTAATGCCGAGGCCGCAAAGTTGTCGTTTGACGCAGGAGCACTATGCGAAACCGCCTCGGCGAATACCTTTGCTGACGGTCTTGCCGTGCGTAAGCCAATTCCAGAAGCCTTTGCCATCTACGCGCAAGGTGCGCAGCGAATCGTATCGGTCAGTGAGGCGCAGATTGCCGAGGCCATGTGCGTGTATTACACCGATACCCACAATCTTGCTGAAGGGGCGGGTGCGGCGGCCCTTGCGGCGCTGATTCAGGAGCGTGAAGCAATGGCTGGAAGAAGGGTGGGGGTGATTCTGTCCGGTGGGAATGTGGACCGATCGGTGTACGCGAGAGTGATTGCGTGAAGTAAGTCGATGGGGTAGATGACCGCTTTTGGCTGTGGATTCAACCGGTCGACGCAACAGATTGGCTAAATCGTTCAGCGGGTGTTTCGTAGTCTAGTGTTTTCCGAGGGCGGCTATTTAGCTGCCTTGCGACTTCATTGAGCGTGGCTTGCGAGTGACCCGCAAGGTCAGTTCCTTTCGGGAAATACTGCCTTAACAACCCGTTGGTGTTCTCATTCGATCCCCGTTGCCAAGGACGATGAGGATCGCAGAAGTAGACCTTGATGTCGGTAGCCACCGTAAAGCGCTTATGGTCAGCCATCTCTTTGCCGCGATCCCACGTCAGCGATTTGTAGAGTTCTTGGGGTAAGTTGCGGGCGTTTTCGGTCAGGGCGCTGATGACCGTCTCACTATCCTTACCGTCCAATTTCACCAGCATTACGTAGCGGGTATGACGCTCAACAAGAGTGGCAATTTGGCTGTTCCTGCTACCGCACAGCAGGTCGCCTTCCCAGTGACCTGGCACCGCCCGATCCTTAGCCGCGGCCGGGCGTTCGCGGATCGACACCGCGTCAGTGATTCGACCGTGATTTTCTTTCTTCTGCGTGTGATGGCGCGAGCGACGCATGGCCCGCGTGCGCCGTAAATGCTCAAGCAACTCCTTCTTCAGAGCCCCGCGAGCCTGTATGAAGAGCGTGCGATAGATCGTCTCGTGTGACACCTGATAGCTCGTATCGTCCGGGTAGGTACGCTTCAACCAACCGGCAATTTGTTCCGGTGACCACTGCAATTGAAGCTTGTCTGCAACAATTTGCGCCACCGTTCGGTTCTCAACAAGTTTGCAAACCTTAGGTCGATGCGCGCGATCCCAGGCAGCCTGATCAGCTCTATTAGCCCGGTAGCATCCTTGGCCACCGTTGCGTCTGATCTCACGACTGATCGTAGAGGCTGCTCGCCCTAGCAGCGCGGCCATGGAACGGATCGAGTTACCTGCCACCACTGCACGCGAAATCTCTTCGCGCTCAGCCAACGTCAGCGCCAATCTGGACCTGCGGCGTACAGCGGGTCTGATACCGCCTGTTTCCGCCAAGATGCGCTGTATCGATGAATGGTTTCGATCAAATAGTTGGGCGATATGCTGGAGAGAGTCGCCTTTCTGCCAATGATCCCACATCAGTTTTTTCTGGCTTTCGGTGTAATAGATCCGAGGTCTCTGCTTCATCTGCAACACTCCTTCTGCTTACACAGAATTTAGTTGTGTTGCGTCGACCGGTTGAATCCACAGTCGATAGCTGTCACTCATCGATAGGCTATCGGCAAAGATTTTTTTCAAAGCCCGGATCCCTGCCACGTCATGCTGTTGCACGAGGCAAGGTTTCTAACTCTGAGGTGCCGCTGCTGCTACAGGGGCCGCGCCTCTGTCAGGGCTAAGGCGGCGTACGTGCGGTGGTCGGCACCCTCAGACCGACCTCTATTAATTTTGCCAGCAGGCCGCGAAACGCTTGCACACCTCAAAGCGCTGATCCAGATCGGCCATGCGTGCCTGATGCGCGCTCAGTGTTTCCTTCAGCAGTTCTCGCTGGGTTCGGTAGTAGTATTCCAGCATTGCATTATTGGTGGACATCGCCTTGCTACGGTCGGCCGTTTCTCTGTCGGGCAGCAGTTCATCGATCTCGGGGGTGTCGAGCAGGCCCAGTCGGTTGGTGTAGTAATCCTTGTACAACTGCAATGAACGGGCCTTGATGCCCCTCATCTCGTTGGCGAACTGCTCCAGGTTCTGGTGATATTCAGTCCAATAGGCATCGGGCAGGCTGAAGCCGAGGCTCTGTTTACGTTCCACCATCGATTTGTCGAGCACTGCTTTCTGGACCGAAGGGGAATCGTCGGCGTTGGGCTTCATTTTCGCGATGACACTGGCGTCGACGATCTGCGCGATCAGTGCTGCACGCTCCGCCGACTGTGGCTGTGCTTCGGCGGGCTTGGGGAAAATCGGGTTGCGGCCGACGCAGGCGGGCAGGCCTTTGTTGGTCAACGCGATCGGCGAGCGCACAACCTTTCCATCGATCTGGCGCAGACGGCTAAGGGTAATCTGGCAACTGCGACCTACGTAGCGGAAGTTCGCTTCGTACTCGCCGCCGCTCTGCGGGGTAAAGTTGAACGCCACGGTGCACACGCTGCCGGTGCTTAAGGTATTGGCTCGCGCGAACAGTTCATGGCCCGGTTGCAGCCGCACTTCCAGATAGGCCTTGGCATCGTCGGGTGCAGCGGCGCTCATGGCCGCCCGTCGCCGGGTATTGGCGGAGAACAGGTTATTGAGCAGCCCCGTAGTCTGGCCGTCGCAGTGTTCGGCATCGAACAAGTCGAGCGTCGAGTTTTCATTGCTGCTGATAAAGCGCAGCTTCGCTGCATCGGGTCCACCGGCATCCGGATAGGAGCCGTTGAAACTGCACCCGCTAAGTAACAGTGCGGCAATACTTACAGCGCCACGCATGCGCCATCGGGGAAAACTGAACATGTTGATGTATCGTCCTTGATGTACAAGTAGGCGAAAGGCCATCATGCTAATAAAGGTAGTCGCCGCCGTCCAGCGCGCTGTCGGCCCTGAATATATTTTGGATTTTGTTCGTCTCCCACCGAGGTAACGGAATGCTTTACTCGCACCACATCTTTGCAATTGGCCTGATCGGGTTGCTGGCCGGTTGCTCGTCAATGCCTGCTGAAATGGCGTTGAATTCGCCCGTTTACAACGCGCAAAACGCTGGTCTGGTGGTCGGCACGCTGCTGGAAGGCGGCCCCTACGGAACCTACCTTGAATTTCGTGATATCAAGAGTGACAAGACTTATGGTTGGGGACCCAAGGATGATTATTCGGCATGGCTGCCCGCCGGTGACTATGAGGTGAGCCGCCTGGGTCACCGCCGCGGGGTAATGGGGGCTTACTCCAAACCGCTGCATTTCACCGTCACCCAAGGGCAGCTCAATTACCTTGGCGAGATGGTTTACGACTGCTCGGCCGTCGCGCAACCGGTTGCGGTATACGGCGTCATGAATTGTGGGTTCCTCGCGCTTGGCGAATGCACCGTCCCTCGCCCCAGCGTGAACGTATGCGTGGTGGACCGCCAGGATCAAGCCATCAGGCATTTTTTGCAGCAACACCCCGAACAAGCCGCTTTACCCGTGCGTAACGCGGTCATGTCGCGGCGCTAGATATCACGCTTGAAAGCGTCTCTACTTGCCTGGGGCATTGCGTGAGTCGATGAGCAAGGCTACCACTGACAGAAAAGCTTGGCAGTTACCCGAACGCTTTCGTGTTCGCTTAATGTTCGAATGGGGCGGCGGTTGCCTTTGGTGTGGAAACATCATTGCCCTGGATAAATTTTCTGTAGGACCTATTGAAGAGAGGCTACTACTCAGCGACGAAGTCCACGCAATGCTTAATGAGCTTTCACAGTGGCATGACACCTCGCTGAACTGGGATTACCCACCTGATCCCGGCCCTTGGAATGCAGACGATTACGCAAGATTTGATGAGGCTGCCGCTAAATTACTGAAATCCATCCAGCAGGAATTGGGTGAAGAATTCGAGGTGGTGTATGAAAAACTTTAGCTTGTCGGTGTGCGCCTTCGACCTAATTCTGATAACGAAAGAAGGATGCAGCAATAGATCGGTATCCCACCTTCGCGACAGACCGCTTCTGGCCGATTGCGGCCTGCCACGAAGGGCAAAAAACGACCCTTTGCCGTCGGTCATGCTTCCCGGAAGCTGTCGTTCAACGCCGAGCTAACAGGCCGCAACCTATGCCGCGCAGCGGCAGTCTTCGGTTGCGGTCCGGGTTGAGGGAAGGGTTAGACCTCAGTTGGCCGCGCATGATGATTTGGACTTTGGCTTACCCCTCCGTCGCCGACGGCCAGCCGATCCGTGCCGCACTACGAAGATTGGACTGAACGACTAAACGATGAAACGGGGCAATGAGAAAAATATAGAGACGACCTAAGCGATTGTGGCAATGAACAACGGTCGACAGAGTCAAGTGACGTTTAGCTCCCGGCGACGACTGACCGGAACACAGAACAGAGAGCCTGAAGTCCAGGTGCTTGTCGTCTTCTCCAAGAACGACTTCAGTTGGACTTGTGCTGTAGATCTTAAAGATGCCGAGTCGGCCCGCTCCGCTCTCCGCATCCAGTGATGCGAGATGCTTAGCTGTCTTGAGGCCGAAACCGGCTACGAGCGCGTCTCGAACCGTCAAGAGGCTGCTGACCCAAGGCGCTTGGTGAGCGAAGATGAACCTCGCCAACAATTCGGGATTGGTTGACGCTCCGGTGGGAAGCTCGATCGAGTAAGCGTCGGCGAGATTCATCGATGCGTAGGCTTTAGCAATCGCCGACTCCGGAGGAAGCGACACAGATGTTGCGTGATGGTGTTCGGTTGACATGTAGGCGGCCTATGGTTCGTTTCTGAGGTCCAAAATTTCAACCACATGATCTGGCATCTCCTGCGGGAGCATTTGCCTAGCACTGTAATTGGCATTTTCTTGGCTATCCGCCCGAATCGGCCTTGTGCCTTCGGACCAGGACTCGCTATCGAGCGATGACTTGAGGCGATATCTGTACTTCACGAAAAAGAACCTCAGGGCTGTCATTTTTTGGCCCTAGATGAGGGTTCGAGTCCGAATCACAGGAAGCGTAGCATTGAATAGCCCCTGGCTTAGTAGACGCAACCGAACGCCCCACTGATCTCCGACGCTTGTTGGTAATCGCCGGCTGCTTTTGGCCGATTGCTGCCCGTCGCCATGGACAGTAATCGACCCAATACAGGACACAAAACTCTCCCGAAACATAGGTCATGGCGTCCCGTTTCTTCCGTGCAGGCGGTAGCCTGGTCGACGACTCAAGCGCTCGTAATAGTCGCTCACGGCAAGAAGGTCTGGATGAGCAAGCGGTGTTTGAAACCACCGATTAACTGATAGGCCGATCGGTATATCGGCGAGAGAAAACTCGTCGCCGTTGACATAGGCCCCGGTTGAGTCTGGCTGTCGATTGAGGATCTACATGTGCTTCGACGACTTGTTGAAATCTGACGCTTGCCAATCGATCCATTGATCCACCCGCGCTTTGGCGCTATCGCCTTGTAGAGCGGGTTGTCCAGAGTCTGCAGTTGGCTGATGTCTGCCTGTCACGAATGACCGGTTGAATCCACAACCCAACGCTGACCAGCAGACACAACAATTACTGTTCCCGTATCGGGAAAAACAGATCGAAACAGGTCACGCCATTCTCGCTGGTGACGCTGTAGCGGCCGCTGTGCAGTTGCATGATCGTGGCGACGATCGAAAGCCCCAGGCCGTTGGACTGGGCCGAGCGCTCGCGTGATGGGTCAACGCGGTAGAAGCGCTCGAATAATCTCGGAAGGTGTTCCGCCGGGATGGTGGTTCCGTAGTTGCGCACGCGCAGATTGATGCCGTCCTCGGACGGTGTGGCCTGGATCAACAGTTCGGAATGAGGTGCGCCATATTTGATCGCATTGGCGCACAGGTTAGCCAAGGCGCGGCGTAGCAACATTGGCTCGGCCCAGATAAGGCCATCGCCCTCCGCGCGGATGGTCATGTCGACGTCTGCGGCCAGGCCTTCAAAGTAATCGGCTACGCGCTCCAGCTCGTCGGCGGCGCCCAGTTCCTGGCGCTGATCACGAGCGCTACCGGGGTCAGTACGCGCGAGAAACAGGATGTTGTCGAGCATGCGTGCCAGGCGTTCGAGTTCTTCGACATTGGAGGCGAGCAACTGCTGGTAATGCTCAACGCTGCGGTTTTGCTGCATGGCGACCTGGGTTTCACCCAGCAAGTTGTTGATGGGCGTGCGCAGTTCGTGGGCCATGTCGGTCGAGACTTGGCTCAGTTGCGCAAAACCCTTGGCGAGTCGCTCAAGCATGGTGTTGAACGAGTCGATCATCGGCAGCAATTCCTTCGGGGCGCCTTGGCCGTCGAGTCGCTCTGTCAGGTTGCCAATGCCGATACCGTGGGCTTGCTGCGCCAGGCGTCTGACGGGCAACAAACCGCGGTGAACCAGGGCATATCCAGCCAGCGCCAAGACTATCGCCGCGAGGCTGGCGAGGATGTAAACGCTGAGACGATAGCTGGCGAGTACCGCGGTTCGTTCGGTCATCAGGCAGCCAATGGTCAGTTTCAGCTTGCCCGAGTCGATACTCGCGGAGATGGCCGCGAAGGGCGTTCCGTTCACGGCGGGTAGATGCTGTACATCGATCAGTGACAGGGATTGCTCGATGGCCACGGGAGTGAGGTCGGGAATATCGATATGACGGGGATTGACCTGCAGTAATGGGGCTTCCCCTGTAACGCCAATAGTGAGTATGTACTCGCGATTGCCCAGCATGTTCTGAAACAACACAGGTTTGGTCCTGATCAGTTCCAGCGTATTGCTGCCATTGAGAAAATTACGCAACTGATCGATGCGGTAGACCAAAGTGGACTCGTCGCGTCGGATCAGTTCGCGCTCAAGATCGCGGTACAGTGCGACGCCGGTGGTGGCCATCAGGGCGAAGGCCAGCAAGGCGAACACCACGGCCAGGCGCAGGGTGAGGGAGTAATGGCGACGGTTCATGGTTGCGTATCGAAGCGGTAGCCAATGCCCCGCACACTGTGGATCAGCTTCAGCTGGAAAGGGTCGTCGATTTTCAGGCGCAGGCGTCTCACCGCTACGTCCACCACGTTGGTGTCGCTGTCAAAGTTCATGTCCCAGACCCGGGAGGCGATCAGTGAACGCGACAGCACCTGATCCTGATGCGTGGCGAACAGGTGCAACAAGGCAAACTCTTTATTTGTCAGTGTCACTCGCACGCCAGCGCGGGTGACGCGGCGTTTGATGACATCAATCTGCAGGTCGGCGATCTGCAGTTGCTCTTCTTCCCGGGTCGGACCCCGGCGGGTCAGGGTGCGCAGGCGTGCGACCAGCTCGGCGAAAGAAAAGGGCTTGATCAGGTAGTCGTCGGCCCCCAGCTCCAGGCCTTTGATTCGGTCGGCGATGTCATCGCGCGCGGTCAGGAACAGTACCGGCGTGTCGGCTTCCTTGCGCAGGCGGCGCAGTACTTCCCAGCCGTCCATTTTCGGCATCATCACATCCAGCACGATGACATCGAAAGGCGTTTCCAGGGCCAGGTATAAACCCTCGACGCCATCGCGGGCCAGGCTGACGGAGTATCCCTGCTCCTGTAGGCCATTGAGTAAGTAATTGCCCGCCTTGGGCTCGTCTTCCACGACAAGGATGTTCATGAGAATGACCTTGGTTCGGTGTCGGTATTCGACCCAAAAAAAACAGGCCTGAAAGCCGAGAGCAGGTCGCGCAATTTTAGCCCAATCATCAGGTTTTGCTGCGTATTGCCTGCTCCCGGACAGTCATGTGCAGATAGCATCCCATCAGTTTTCGTTGGTGCAACGTCCTTGAACCGAATAGTCCAGCACATGCTCCCGACCCTGATGATCCAGGTAATCGAGACGGGCCGGAGTGACGTCGCATTGGTCCGAAATGTCAGTCATGGACAGGACTTTCGCAACGTCCAGGTGGACGAAGAACCCGGTCCTGTCGTGGATCACCGCCGAGGTGTCGCTGGTGCCGGCAAAGGCTGAGCCGGTGGCGAGGAGGGTGGCGAGTCCGAGCGTTAACAGTTTCATGGCAGTATCTCCCTGTCTGAAGTGGGCTGCCTGTTGTTTGGCAGTGAGTTCACGGTAACAAGGCAACTCAAACAGCTGACGAACAGGGCCATTACAAAGTTGTAATGCAATCTTGTCCGAAGCCAAGGCCAAGGCCGATGTGTTGAAGCAGCCTGTCGCTGAGGATGCGGGTCGGTTTTGCAGCACCGGTAGGCGCGAAATCGCACAGTGTCTGCAGGATGGGCGGGCTAGGCGATTGAAGCGAGAAGTTGCATCGAGAACTATCCTTACCTCTCCAGAGGAGGATGGCGATGAAGTACATGATCAGCTGGTTTGAACGGCCACAAGGCTCGCCTGCGGAGTACGAGTGTGCGCAGAAACGGATCCTGGAGGTGTTCGGTCAATGGAAAGCCCCGGACAATTTCAAGATCGAGGTGTTTGTCGTGCGCGTGGGCGAGTGGGGTGGACACATGTTGGTGGACTGCGACGATCCGCTGGCGGTTCACAAGGTTTGCTCGACGTTTCCTGCGTTCGAGTTCCAGGCGCGCCCGGTGGTTGCCGTCGAGGATGCGGTCCGGGTCGAACTCGAAGCAATCGCCTGGCGCGATGGCCTGAAACGCCAGTGATTGTTGCCATTCGGACAACCGGTAAACCCTTTGCTCAACCGGACAGTCACCCGCCCGAGCTTTGTTGAACGAACCGATCAATCAACCACCTTGCGGCGGGGCCTGGCGGCAGATCCGTGCGATAGATGGCGTCAAAGGTATATATCCCGCTTTGGTATTCCGGCATTTTGAGGTGGACGAGTCGGCCAGTATCCAGATCTTCCCGGACCATCGTGATCGGCATGTTTCCCCAGCCAATGCCTTCACGCAGCAACATGTGTTTAGCCCCCAGATCGGCCAGCCTCCACGTGCGGGTACTGAGGACTGCGAAATCCCTGTCTTTTGTCAGGAGCGAACGGTCGGACAGCACAAGCTGGGTGAACTCGCGTCCAGCACCTGGAATATTCGACTCGCTTGAAGCCAGTGGATGATTGGGCGCTGCCACCGGAATCAGCTCAACACTGCCGACCGCAATTCTTTCGATACCATCAATTCCCTCATTCATCGGGCCACTGACACCGACTGACGCGCCGCCGTTGATCACCAGTTGAGTGACGGCGCCGAGCGCCTCCATATGCAAGTGGAGTGCAACCGTAGGAAATTCCTCTCGAAATGATTTGAGTGCGTCCACCACGCGCTCAGCGGGAAGCATCACATCCAGCACGACATGAACTTCAGCTTCGAGCCCCTGAAGCAGGCCTTTTACTTTGGCGCGTAATCCATGAATGCCATTGGCGATGGTTCTGGCTTCGGCCAAAACGGTGCGACCGGCATCGGTGAGCTGGGGTTTACGCGTCGTATGGCGGTCAAACAGCGACACGCCGAGTTGCGTCTCAAGATTGGCGATCGAATAGCTGATGACTGAAGTGGCTCGGTGCAGTTTTCGTGCGGCGGCTGCAAAACTGCCGACCTCGACAACTGTCAGGAACACACGCAGTTGATCGAGAGTGGGAGTGCCCGGGTCTGAGAACATTTCGATTTCCTCGAACGTAATCGTCGAAATTAGTCGGCTATTACGATTGTAGAGTGGGTGGCAGACTTTCCTCAACGCGGCGCTCCATGGTGGATGCGCCCTACTTGATGGAAGAACCACCATGTCCCAATCTGCAGCGACTACTTCCCGCGATACCCATGACCTGTCCAGCTCTGTTGCGACCACCGCCGCGGCGGCATTGGTCGGCCGTGTGCTCCTCAGCGTCATCTTCATCCTCTCGGGCATCTCCAAGCTGAGCGCCCCGGCGATGATGATCGGCTACATCGGTTCGGTGGGTTTGCCGTTCCCGCAACTTGCTCTAGCGTTGGCCATCATCATCGAAATCGGTGGCGGTATTGCGCTGATCGCTGGCTACCGCACCCGTACCGTGGCACTGGTGCTTGCCCTGTTCAGCGTGATCACCGCGCTGGCATTCCATAACAGCCTTGGCGACCAGAACCAGTTCATCCACTTCTTCAAGAACATCGCCATGGCGGGTGGCCTGTTGCAGGTCGTCGCGTTTGGCGCCGGTCGCTTCAGCCTCGACGCCCGTCGTCGCTGAGCCAATGGCGCCGCAGTGGATGAACGCGTGCGGCGCCTCTCGGGGTTATCTTTCGAAATAATCCGAGGATTCACCATGAAAGCCATACGTGTGCATGAATACGGCAACCCGGATGTGCTGCGCCTGGAAGACCTCGCCGACCCGCTTGCGGGCGAGGGCGAGGTGCTGATCGACGTGGAGGGTGCTGGGATCAACCCGATCGATTGGAAGCTTCTTTCGGGCGCCATGAAAGCCTTCATTCCGTTGCCGTTGCCCTACACGCCGGGCTCCGAAGTGGCAGGAACGATTTCCGCGATCGGCAAGGGTGTGAGCGGTTTTGCCGTCGGCGATAAGGTATTTGGTTTCATCGGTCTTGTTGGTGGCTATGCCACAAAGGCTGCCGTCCCGGCAGATCGCTTGGCGCTGAGGCCGCGCAGTCTTTCCGCCCTGCAGGCCAGTGGTGTGGCAGTGGCAGCACTGACGGCCTGGCAAGCATTGCATGAGCATGCGGGGATCAAGGCGGGTCAGCGAGTGCTGATTCAGGGTGCTGCTGGCGGAGTCGGCAGCATGGCCGTGCAAATAGCCAGGCATGCCGGCGCCACGGTCATTGCAACGGCGTCGATCGGTAACCATGGCTATCTGAAAACAATCGGCGCGAATCAGCTGATCGACTACCGTAGCCAGGCCTTCGAGGATGTGGTGACGGATGTGGACATCGAGCTTGACCTGATTGGCGGCGAAACCCAGCGACGTTCCTGGAAGGTATTGAAGCAGGGCGGGGTCCTGGTGTCGCCGGTCAGTGCGCCGGACATGGAATTGGCGAAGGCGCACGGCGTTTCAGCGAAAAACTTCGCCACCCGGGCGGATGGCAAGCAACTCACGGCCATCGCCGAAATGTTTGATGCAGGCCAACTCTCTGTAGAGGTCGAAGTGTTTCCGATCACACAGGTGAAGCAGGCTGTCGAAAAAAGCATGGCCGGGCATCCGCGTGGCAAGATCGTGCTCAATCTTGGCCAGTAAAAGTCAGGCAATAAAAGACCGCTAAAGGCGTAATGCCTGCCAGTTAAGGTGCGCAGCCTGTGGGAGCGGGCTTGCTCGCGAATACGGTGTATCAGTCAACATGGATGTTGAATGTGATGGCCTATTCGCGAGCAAGCTCGCTCCCACAAGGTTTTCGTCATTCAAATCCTTTGGCTAATGCTCTTGGCAAAGACAAGCCCGGCTTCAGCCAATGAGATCGGCACCTGTCGTCAGGACAATTTTTCCAACGTGTGTGCCGGAATCAATCAGCTCGTGAGCGCCGCGCGCATCGCCGCAATGATTGCTTGCATCGCCTGCGCGTTCGAAGATCACGCGACCTACATAAACTTCAATTTGTAGAGAGACTATCCTGTTTGGGCATAAAGAAACGGGCAAATAGTTCGGATTGTGATTTGATATTTAATTTGGCGTAAATATTGCGGCGGTGCACTTTTATCGTTTCTGTCGACAGGGAGAGTTTTCCGGCTATCTCTTTATTGGAGAAACCGCTCAGTAGCAATTTGAGTACGTCACTTTCGCGCGTTGTTATTTGTGTTCCCAGCTGGATAACCGTTTCTGGCCAAACAGGTGGCTCGGTGAGATTTTTTTCTACGTCAATCTCAAAGCACATGCGCTGGTGCATCAATGCAATTACCCATGGCTTGATGATGTCAAGTATTGTTATTTGTTCTTGATTGAAGTGGATGTTGCTACCAAAGGATATACATAACGTTCTGTCGGCGTCGAGCTGGACATTGTACTGCGCTTCATCTACAGAAATGTACTGTGCGAAATATTGATGGTAGTACTCGGTTTTAAGAAAGTACTCCGGCGCAATATCCAGCAGGTGAAAGAAGCCGCTCTGTGGGTTTTCTCGATTGGCTATGTAAAATGGATCCAGCAGATAAAGCCCCTTCACATAGCGATGAACGAATGCGTCTAGCTCTTCTGTATCGGCTACTTCGGGGAGGCTAATAACTTGTACTTGTCGATTGCTGAAAATCAATACAACCCAGTTATCGATCTGCACATATTCATTTAATGTGCGAATGAGTGAACTCCAGAATTCTGGACGGTTCAACTGCATGATCAGCTTTCCAATCGATCGGTGCCAGGCCAGGCTATGAAGGTCGAGTGGCATTTTCTACCCCTTTAGGGTTAGGGATTCGTCGGTCAGAGGTAAGTATTCGTAGGTATTTACTATTCGCTAATGCCCGGTATATTCACTATTCAGGGCTTGGGATGGCCATGAGGGCACATCGTCTTGACAAGGATAGTTGCATGAGAAAATCACCTTTGCGAAGCATTTTTTCAGCCTCGCTTCTCTGTGTAGGGATAAGCACATCTGTGGGGGCTGTAGAGCCTGGGATGTATCTGTATAACTGGTTCGGGTTACTTGCACCGGAGACCCCAAAGGAGTTTGAGCAGGAAACCGGCACCCGCATTCATATGGATGCGTTCGACAGTGCCGAAATCATGCAGAGTAAAGTAATGGCTGGGCGCACGGGGTATGACGTGGTTGTGGCTACCTCCAATGTGTTGCCAAGCCTGATCCAGGCGGGAGTACTTCAGCCGCTGGATCGTAATCAACTGAGTAATTTGTCACATATCGATCCTGATATCTTGTCCCAGGTCGCGGTCAATGATCCTGGCAATCGCTACGCTGTGCCCTATTTATGGGGCACCACCGGCATTGGCTATGACGTTGATAAAGTCAAGGCGGCATTGGGTGAAAATGCTCCGGTGAATAGCTGGGACCTGATCTTCAAAGAAGAAAACATCAGCAAGCTCCAGTCGTGTGGTGTGGCAATGCTTGACTCTCCCAGTGAGATCATTTCGATTGCTTTGCATTACCTTGGGCTCCCTAGCAACAGTAGGAACCCGGATGATTACCAGAAAGCACAAGCCCTGCTGTTGAAAATCCGTCCCTACGTCCTCTATTTCGACTCATCCAGAATCGACTCTGACCTGGCGGATGGCAATATTTGTGCAGTTGTGGGATGGGCTAATGGCGCCCTTGCTGCGCAGGCCATAAACGAGAAGACCCACACTGGACGCAAGATTGCCTACAGCCTTCCTCGCGAGGGCGCGCTGGTATGGTCGGAAAATCTGGTTCTGCTAAAAAACGCACCTCACCCGAAGGAAGGGTTGGCGTTTATTAATTATATGTTGCGACCAGAAGTTATTGCCAAGACCTCAAACCACACTCTGTACCCTAACGCTAATAAAGATGCCACTGAGTTTGTCGAGCGGAAGCTGGCAGATAATCCTTGGGTTTACCCGGATCAAAAGACGATTGCTACACTTATTCCACTTGAGCCACTGCCACTGCCATTGAAGTTGGAGCGTGTCCGCACCCGAGTTTGGAGCAAAGTGAAGACTGGCATTTGATCTGGCTGGAGTGTTGTCTTTATTGAAGAGTTGCTTCTGCTTCCTGCGATAGCCAGCGTTTATTTAAAATGCTGGTCATCACGTAGGGAGCAGGGGCTGCCTTTATCAGCCGACTTACTAAAGGGTTGTCACAGCAGTTCCAGGGAAGGAGAAAAGTCATGCGCCAAGGTGATTGCCAATGCTACGTGGAGTCGGACGAATACAAAGCCTACAAGGAAATTGAAGAACAGATCGCCCATTGCACGCCCGAACAAGCCTGGGCCATGTATTACGTCTCGGCCGGAGTGGTACGTCAAAACATCGCCCTGGCGGTGACGGAGCACATCGCCAGGGGTAACAAGGCACTGCTGGTTGAGTTTCCCGAACTTGCACCGGCTGCTACGGGTCATGTGTTGCCTGCGCGGTCTCTTGGCTGACTTGCATCAGCCCTGAAGGCGCCCGTTCTACAGGTATTGGCCAATCATTCACTGATCTAAATCGAAAGGCCAAACCGATAATCGTGCGCTGTCCCTTCTTGCCGAAAGGCATGTTCGATCGAGAAGCCACACCGTTCGAGTACTTTTGCCGAGCCGATATTGCCAGCGTATACGTTGGCAACCAGTTGTTTAAGGTTCCAATGCAGCTGTGCCTCCTGAATCAGATGCTTCACCGCCAGCGTTGCCAGTCCCTGTCCGCAAGCTCTTTGAGCAATCCGATAGCCGACTTCTGCCGAGCGCTCGGCTATGTCGATGCTTTTCAGGTTCGCTCGACCGACTATATTTCCGTCAGGATCTTCGATGACAAAAGGGTGCCAGGTTCCGGCGGCAAAATCGGATAAATAAGCCGTAATATGGTCGGTGACGCCCTGCACCGAGTAAAAAGCCGAATCGCGTGCGTCAATGTGGCGCTCAAACCAGTCGCGATTGTCCTGTTCAAACGTCAGTAATGCCTCAGCATCAGTACTTTGCAGGGTACGAATTCTGATGGGCTTCATAAGGTCGCTCCTTTTTCTGTCACCGAGGGCAACGCCTTCCGTGTGGTCGCCTGATCGTAAAGCGATGCAGCTTTACTGGCTACCCAAGCGCTTTGAGCAAACGCGGCTAGGCGCATTCACGCCGGCATAGTCGATCCTGTCGCCTACCGTACTTCCCGGAGCCTTTAGCCAGTGTCTGACATGTCGACCAACGCCGCCTATGCGAAACGCTTCAATGCCGTACTCGCCTACATCGACGCCAACCTCGAAGGTGTCCTTTCGGTGAAGGCGTTGAGCCGCGTGGCGAACTTTTCGGAGTTTCACTTCCATCGACAATTCACTGCGTTCGTGGGCGTGCCTGTCTCACGTTATGTGCAACTGATGCGGCTACGACGCGCGGCGCATCGCCTGGCCTCCGTCGCGGATCATTCGGTGCTGGACGCCGCACTCGGTGCGGGCTTTGAAAGTCCCGAGGCATTTTGCAGGGCGTTCAGGCGGGCGTTCGGTATGACGCCGAGTGCGTTCAGGAAGCAACCGAACTGGCAGGTCTGGGGGGCGGTGTTTGCAATTCCTCATTTTTCCAGGA
The DNA here is from genome assembly GCF_003732175.1 of Pseudomonas brassicacearum. GTDB lineage: Bacteria > Pseudomonadota > Gammaproteobacteria > Pseudomonadales > Pseudomonadaceae > Aquipseudomonas > Aquipseudomonas brassicacearum_G. The sequence goes on along the minus strand of NZ_MOBI01000020.1, from coordinate 416,123 downwards.
GCATCATCATGCAGGTACGAATCGTAGAATTTTCTGAAGTCAGGGTCGCGGCGCTTGAACACCGTGGGCCAGCCGGGCTCGTCGATGAGAGCGTGCGCAAGTTCATCGAGTGGCGTATGCAGAGCGGACAGTCGCCGGTGGCATCGAGTCGGACTTTTGGCATTCCCTACGGCAACCCCGATACGACACCGCCGGAAGAATTCCGCTTCGCAATCTGCGGCGAGATTCACGAGGCAGTGGCGCCGAATGAGTTTGGCGTGCGCGAGATCGTCATTCCTGGCGGCCGCTGCGTGGTGGTGCGACACGTGGGCTCGACGGATCATATCGGCGAAACGATCTATCCGATTTACCGCGACTGGCTGCCTGGCAGCGGTGAGGAGCTCCGTGACCAACCGCTGTACTTCGATTACCTGAGTGCTTATCCCGAGACACCGCACGATCAGTGGCAGACCGATATTTATATTCCGTTGCAATAGCGGTTGTGGAGCACGTTGCTTTCGACCTGGAGCTGTCGTCGGCGAATGTCTGGTCAGGGTCGGTAGTGTTGAAAAAGTCGACTCTTCGGTAGGCAGCAGGGGCGATAGCCCCTTTGTGAAGATTTGCCGGCTCGGGAATGCCAAAACTGTCCTACAGTTTGTGGGGCGTCGCCATCCGATACGACGTCCCCCTTCCCACAAAACAAAAACAAGAGAATCGACTTATGACATTCGAGCCCCTTGCCAAATCGCTGATAGCGACAGCACTCGCTATTGGCTGCGCCTGCGCACAGGCCGCTTCGCAAGCCCCGGTCGCCGCCGAAAACGGCATGGTGGTCACCGCCCAGCGTCTGGCCACCCACGTTGGCGTCGACGTCCTCAAGGACGGCGGCAACGCAGTTGATGCAGCGGTCGCGGTCGGCTATGCGCTGGCGGTGGTTTACCCCGCGGCAGGCAACATCGGTGGCGGTGGGTTCATGACTATCCAGCTGGCCGATGGCCGCAAGACTTTCCTCGATTTCCGCGAGAAGGCGCCTTTGGCGGCCACCGCGAACATGTACCTCGACAAGGATGGCAACGTTGTCCCGGACCTGAGTTCGAAAGGACATCTGGCCGTCGGCGTGCCGGGAACGGTATCGGGGATGGAACTGGCGCTGAAAAAATACGGCACGATGAAGCGTGCCGATGTCATTGCCCCGGCCATCAAGTACGCCGAGGACGGCTTCGTGCTTGAGCAGGGCGATGTCGACCTGCTCGATACCGCCACCGACCAGTTCAAGAAAGATATTCACGACTCGGGCGCGATCTTCCTGAGCAATGGCGAGCCGCTTCAGGTGGGCCAGAAACTGGTGCAAAAAGACCTGGCCAAGACGCTGCGGGAAATTTCCAGCAAAGGTGCTGACGGCTTCTACAAGGGTTGGGTTGCCCAGGCCATCGTCGACTCAAGCAAGGCCGGCAAGGGCCTCATCACTCAGGCTGACCTCGACAAGTATCAGACCCGCGAGCTGGCGCCGATCGAGTGCGACTACCGTGGCTACCACGTCGTCTCTGCGCCACCGCCAAGTTCGGGCGGGGTGATTATTTGCGAGATCATGAACATCCTCGAAGGCTACCCGATGCCAAGCCTGGGCTTTCACTCGGCGCAGGGGCTGCACTATCAGATCGAGGCCATGCGCCACGCCTATGTCGACCGCAACAGCTATCTGGGCGACCCCGATTTCGTCAAGAACCCGATAGCCCATCTGCTGGACAAAGCGTATGCGGAAAAGCTACGTGGGGCCATCGACCCGCAAAAAGCCGGTATCTCTCGCGATATCAAACCTGGAGTAGCGCCACACGAGGGCAACAACACCACGCATTACTCGATCGTCGACAAGTGGGGTAACGCGGTCTCGGTGACCTATACCCTCAACGATTGGTTTGGGGCAGGGGTCATGGCCAGCAAGACCGGCATCATGCTCAACGACGAAATGGACGATTTCACCTCCAAGGTGGGCGTGCCCAATATGTACGGTCTGGTGCAAGGTGAAGCGAACGCGATCGCTCCAGGCAAAGCACCGCTGTCGTCGATGAGCCCGACCATCGTCACCAAGGACGGCAAGACAGTGATGGTCGTCGGCACGCCGGGAGGCAGCCGGATTATCACCGCGACCTTGCTGACCATCCTCAATGTGATCGACTACGGAATGAATATTCAGGAAGCGGTCGATGCGCCGCGATTCCACCAGCAGTGGTTGCCTGAAGAGACCAATCTCGAAGCCTTCGCGGTCAGCCCGGACACCCGGAAAATCCTCGAAAGCTGGGGGCAGAAGTTCATTGGTCCGCAGGACGCCAACCATCTTGCGGCGATATTGGTCGGCGCGCCGGCACTCGGCGCAAAACCGGTCGGCAAGAACCGCTTCTATGGTGCGAACGATCCGCGGCGTAACACCGGACTGTCGCTGGGTTATTGAGTGAGCGGCGGAGCCCTGTTTCAGGGCTCCGCTGAATGGCGGCTAACTCACCGCTTCGAAGCAACGCAAGCGGTCTTTGGTATGGAAGAAAGATGGCCAATAGCTTTCATTTCAGTCATTTGTACCGCTCGAAGGCGTTTATACTGCGCGGGCTTTTGATAAATGTGCGCTCAACCGCCTGGGTACTCACTTGAAACGCGACCTTCGACTTGCCACTTTGCTGACCTCCCTGGTGTGTGTATCCGTGGTGGTGCTGACTGCCTGGCAGATCTGGACAGCCCGTGAGAACACCCTGAGTGACATCGAAACCGACACGTTGAATTTGACCAATGCGCTCAACACGTACACCGAGGGCACGTTCAAGCAAAGTGAAGTGGTATTGCTGGGGCTGACCGACAGGATCGAGAAAGACGGCACCGGCCCGGAGCAGCTCGAGCGCCTGCGAGTACTGGTTGCTCAGGAGATGAAGGCGCTGACGCAATTGAACAGCGTGGCGCTGTATGACGCTCAGGGGAACTGGATATTCTCGACCAACAAGCATGTTTCACCCAACAGCAACCACGCTGATCGAGCGTTCTTCAAGCATCACCGCGACAATCCGGACCGCGGCATCTTCATCGGTCCGGCGATTCTCAGTCGTGCCACTGGCGTTTGGGTGATTTCGGTCAGTCGACGAATCGATCATCCGGATGGAAGTTTTGCCGGGGTGATCGCCGCCACCTTGAGTCTCGAGCACTTCCTCAAGCTCTATCGAACCATTCAAGTGGGGCAGTTCGGCGCGATTAGCCTGACTTCATCCGAAGGGCGTCTTCTGGTGAGGTATCCCTTCCAGGAGCAGGACATCGGGCGTGACCTATCACCGGCACCGATATTTTCCGAGTACCTGCGCAAGATGTCGTCAGGCACCGTGGATTTTGCTTCAAAAGTCGATGGTGTCCCTCGAATCTACGCGTTCACCAGAAGTGATCAATATCCCCTCGTCACGACGGTTGCGGTGGGCCAGGACGAGGCCATGCACGCGTGGTGGAGCCAGACCAGGCAATCGGTTGCGGTGGTGATGGTGTTGCTGGGACTCCTGATTACGCTTGGGCGTAGATTGATTGCCGACATCAGTCATCGTATTCGGGCAGAGGCAGAGCTGCGAACCACCCAGACTACGCTGATCGAGCTTAACCAGACGCTGGAAGTTCTGGCCAGCGAGGACAAGCTGACCGGTCTTGCCAATCGCCGGCACTTCGATCAGTTTCTGGACATCGAATTCAAGCGCGCCAAGCGCCTGCGAAGTCCTCTGTCGCTGATCCTGATCGATGTGGATTTTTTCAAGCGTTACAACGATCACTATGGGCATCTCGCCGGCGACGAATGCCTGCGCATCATCAGCCAGTCGATCAAGCAGTGCGTGCGCCGTCCAGCTGACATGACCGCCCGCTACGGCGGTGAAGAAATCGCTGTGGTGATGCCCAACACAGACGAGTCGGGCGCCCGTTCGGTTGCCGAGGCCATTCTCCTGGGCATTGCTCACGCGCGACTTGAACACCTGTCGAGCCCTTTCGGTAGCGTGACCGCCAGCCTGGGACTGGCGACTTTTACCACCTACGATAGCGACCATGATGAAAAGTCGCTGATCGATCTGGCCGACCGCGCACTGTATTTGGCAAAGTCCCAGGGCAGAAATCGCTTGAGTGTCGCCGCCGTTGGTCTGCAAGGTGAATCTGCTTAATCCGCGATGGCGCTGGTGCAGTGCTAGCGTTTTTCAAACCAGCCATGATTGCGGTACCAGGCCAGCGTATCGGTAAGGGTCTGTTCGACAGGGCGAAACCGCAGGCCAAGCTCCTGTTCGCTCTTCTGAGGGTTGAAATGCGTGCGCCCGGCTTCACGCACCATCAAGCGCACGGTCGCCTTGCTCAGCAGAATCGGCTTGCCGGTCAGGCGCGCATAGAGCTCTTGCGTAAAAGCCAGCGCGTGCAGTAGTGACAGCGGCAATTGTCGTAGCGGCGTCTTGACGCCCGCGATCTTGCCCAGCAAGGGCACCAACTCAGCCATCGTCATGTGGCGTCCCGCGGCCAGGTAGCGTTCGCCACGTCGCCCATGCTGCGCTGCGGCGATTTGCGCCAATGCCACATCGCGGGCATCGACGACAGAAAAACTGCCGGGAACCAGGCCGGGCAGCTTATTGCGCACGACGTCGTTGAGTAATTGCCCCGAGGAAGTCGGGCCAATATCGGCAGGGCCCCACATCCAGCCAGGCAGGACCATGCAGGCATCCAGGTCGGGATGATCTTCCAGGAACGACAACACGACACGGTCGGCGAGGATCTTGCTGCGATAGTAGTCATCCGCATCGGCTTCGTTGCGCAGGCACGTCTCATCGATCGATGTGCCGGGAGCACCATCGAGCACGGCAATCGAAGAGGTGTGGATGAAGCGGCGGACACCGGTAGCGTAGGCGTGCTCAAGCAGACGCTGTGTGCCTGTCACGTTGATCCTTTCGAGTTCCTCCCAGTGGCTGCCGCCCTTGTAGTTGTCGCGAAAGAACGCTGCCGTGTGAAACACCGTATCGCAGCCTTGCATCGACGCGGCGAAGGCATCGACATCGGCCATGTCACCCACGACCAGTCTCACGCCCTGAAGATCTTTGAACTGTTGTTCGCCTTTGGCTCTTGAACGAACCAGGGCCTTGACCTCGTAGCCATCGGCGACCAGTTCACGCACAAGGTTGTTGCCCAGCAAACCGGTTGCGCCGGTGACGAATGTACTGCGCATGTTTCATCCCTTCATTGACTAAGGCGGATAGATATACCGTTGCCGTCACTCCCGAAAAACAGCGACTGCTGCATAATGGTTTTGCACATTTGCAAAGCAGCGGGCATGTACATGAGTTCAGAAGCGAATTGGGACGATCTGCGTCTGTTGTTGGCAGTCTCGCGAAGGGGCAGCTTTCTTCAGGCTGGCCAATTGCTGGGTATCGCGGCGTCGACGGTGTCCCGACGGATCACTCAGCTTGAGAGTTCACTCGGCGAGCCACTCGTCGAGCGCGGAGTTGAAGGATGCTGGTTGACCTCGCGGGGCCAATCCCTTGTTGAAGTTGCCCTGGCCGCGGAGGAGGGCTTGAGGCGTCAGGCCGCTGCCGGCGCGTCGGTATTACCAACGGAGCTTTGCGGCAGTGTCCTGGTCAGTGTCGGCGAAGGATTTTCGTCTTGTGTGCTGGAGGCCTCGCATCGCTTTACGTCTGCGCATCCGCGTTGCTCGGTGGAATTGCTGGTCACCGCCGACTTTCACAAGATCGTCCGCGGCGTAGCGGATATCGCTATCCGCACAGCGCACCTGGGCGAGCCGTCGCTGGTTTATCGCCCCATGGGCAAGCTCGCTTATGCTGTCTTCGCCGATGCGGCTTATCTGAAGCGCTTTCCAGCGGCGGCTCCAGCCACCGCGGTGAATATCGCCTTGCTCCCGCCGCTGGACATGTTGCCGCAAATGCGTGCGGCACGGGCCGCGGGGCTGGAACGTGCGCAGATCAGAGTGAATTCGTTCGCAGCACAGATCGAAGCGGTAAGGCGAGGGATGGGGGTTGCCGTGTTGCCGCGCATTTTGGCAAAGGACCTGATCGCCGTGTTTCCGGATATCCAGCTGCCGGATATGGAGGTCTATCTGGTGACCCGGCCTCAAGCATTGAAACAGGCCCACATCAAAAGTTTTTTTGCCATTTTGGAACAAGTGCTGCGCGAAGCCCTTTGTGTCGAACGCGTCGAACAGTGAGAAAATTTTGCGTCTTCGTCGATTTGGCAGACCTGAGGTAGAATGTCGCGCTATGGACGCTCTTTTGTTCATTTCTGCGTCCGATAATTTAAAAACAGAATTAGTGTCACCCAAGTAGCTGAAGCCAATGACTAATAAGAAGTCAGCGCGGGAGGGGCCTAAACGTGAGACCGATAGTGTCTGTCGGTCTTATATGTCCACCCATCAGTCTTTCTGAGTACGGTGTTCGACGGCATGCGGCATTGCATGCGGTGAGCCCGGGCAGCTCATGATCAAGAGTGGTGGATGGATGGCGTTCTATCCTAGGTATTACTGAATGTTAAAAAAAGTGAACACGGGGCTACTCGGCTTGGCCATGTCGATGGTCCTTATGCCCTTGCACGCAGCTGAGACAAAGAAAGTCGATGTGCTCCTCATTGGCGGGGGCATCATGAGTTCGACCTTGGGTGTCTATCTCAATGAACTCGAGCCTGGCATGTCCATGGAGATGGTTGAACGTCTCGATGGCGTCGCCGAGGAAAGCTCGAACGGCTGGAACAACGCCGGGACCGGTCACTCTGCCTTGGCCGAGTTGAACTACACGCCAGAAGACAAGAATGGCAAGGTCGAGATTCCGAAAGCCGTTGAAATTAATGAAGGCTTCCAGATCACGCGTCAATTCTGGGCCTGGCAGGTCAAGAATGGTGTCTTGAAGAACCCCCATTCGTTCATCAACTCCACTCCGCACATGAGCTTTGTGTGGGGCGATGACAACATCAAGTTCTTGAAGAAGCGCTACGAAGCCCTTCAGGCGAGCCCGCTGTTCGCCGGCATGCAGTACTCGGAAGACCCGGCGCAGATCAAGAAATGGGTCCCGCTGATGATGGAAGGCCGTGACCCTAATCAAAAGGTTGCGGCGACCTGGACTCCGATTGGTACGGACGTGAACTTCGGCGAGATTACCCGCCAGTTCGTCGGCTATCTGCAAACCAAGCCGAACTTCTCGCTGAAGCTTTCGAGCGAAGTGGAAGATATCAAGCGCAATGAAGATGGCAGCTGGCGCGTTTCCTACAAGAACCTGAAAGACGGTACGGAAACCCAGACCGACGCCAAGTTCGTGTTCATCGGCGCGGGCGGTGGTGCACTGCATCTGCTGCAGAAGTCGGGCATCCCTGAAGCACAAGAGTATGCAGGTTTCCCTGTCGGCGGCTCGTTCCTGGTGACCGATAACCCGGCAATCGCTGAACAGCACATGGCGAAGGCCTACGGCAAGGCGTCGGTTGGTGCACCGCCAATGTCGGTTCCGCACCTGGATACCCGCGTGCTGGATGGTAAGCGTGTCATCCTGTTTGGCCCATTCGCGACCTTCTCCACGAAGTTCCTGAAAGAAGGTTCCTACTTTGACCTGCTGACCAGCACGACCACGCACAACTTCTGGCCTATGACCAAGGTGGGCATCGAGCAGTACCCACTGGTTGAATACCTGGCCGGCCAGCTGATGCTGTCGGACGAAGACCGCATGAATGCCCTGAAGGAATACTTCCCGAACGCCAAGAAGGAAGACTGGCGCCTGTGGCAAGCCGGCCAGCGCGTTCAGATCATCAAGCGTGATGAAGAGAAGGGTGGCGTCCTGAAACTGGGCACCGAGCTTGTCAGCTCCCAGGACGGCAGCATTGCCGGTCTGCTGGGCGCATCGCCAGGTGCGTCCACCGCGGCTCCGATCATGCTGGGCGTGCTTGAGAAGATCTTCAAGGACAAGGTCGCGACCCCTGCCTGGCAGGAAAAGCTGCACCAGATCATCCCGAGCTACGGTACCAAGCTGAACGACAGTCCTGAGCGTGTTTACCAGGAATGGACCTACACCAGTCAAGTCCTGCAACTTGACCCACCCCCTGTGATTGGCAAGGCAGCAGCTGCGCAAACAGCCGCTCCTGCTCAAGCGCAACCACAGAAAGAAAGCAATCCAGCGACTGATATGGCCCTGTAAAACGAAGCCCCGCCAAACACTGTTTGGCGGGGCTTGCGTGCTGGACCGATCAGAAACGATAAAGCCCGGACTCGTGCCGGGCTTTATCGTTTCTGGAATTTGTTCCGGACAAAAAAGAGCCTCAAAGCTCTTTGATGGGGAGGAAGTAGAGCCCAGAGGCTCAAGATGCACATGAAGCAAGTGGTGAGCTTGGTAGGGGTTCAGATCACTCATCACCTACGCACCTGTTGGAGCATTTAACAGGTGCGCAGAACTATCCTAGGAAGGTGGGAGCGTGCGCTCAAGTACCGTTAGTCGAGTGTCGCCGGGGCTTGTACCGGGGCGTCAAGTGATGTCCGGTGCCTGGAGAAACCGTTTGGGGATGGCTTCCACAAACGGGTAGAGCGAAAAGTACGGCCGGGCTTCGTCGATGACTCGCTGGACCGACGGTCTGCGCGTCAACCGGTCGAAATAGGCACTCAAATGCTTGAATTCGCTCGGGAACGGCACGAGCGTGCTGGCATAGAAAAGCGCCGGGGTTGCGGCGCAATCGGCCAGGCTGAAGTCTTGACCGGCCATCCAGATTCGCGACGCCATTCGATGGTCGAGCATGGCGTAGGCCGTCTCCAGCATGGACCGTTGTTTGCTCAAATCAGCGTTGGTGCTGTGCAGGCGATCACTGACAATCTGTTGCAGCGGCCCCTGCACATAGTTGTCGAAAAAGCGGTCCCAGAGACGCACCTCCAGTGCGGTCTCCCAATCGTTCGGAATCAACCGTTGCACACCCGGATAGTAGTGATCCAGGTACTCGATGATGATCGTGGCCTCTGGCAGGGCGCGCTGGCGCAGGTGGTCACTGATGACCGGGAACTTGACCAGTGGCCAGAGGGATTGAAGCTCCGCACGGTCTGCATCGTCTCCCAGGTTGATGATCCGCTTTTCGAATTCGGTAGCGTTTTCGTAAAGCGCGATCAGCACTTTGTGGCAGTACGACGACAGCGGATGGTAGTAAAGAGTCAGCGACATCTTTCAACTCCTCAGTGGTATTGCCCCTCATCATAGTCGCTGGAATGACGGCTCGAAGGGGAACACTGGTCGCCACGACAGAACCGGCAGTTGAGTGGGTTGAGCGAGGCGGGCGACAGGCTTCGATAGACGCGTTAGAACTGCGGGGCTCATCAATATGAGCCCCGCAGACGATTCTGAATCCCCCGTCAAGCCTTCTGCATCAAGCGCGTCGGGCTTCTAGCGGCGGCGTGCCATCGTGAAACATGGTCTTCAGTTGAGCGCGCAGCTCTGGCGAATCGACATGCTTGTGAACACTGACCGCATGCTGCGCGGCGGCATCCAGCAATTCTTTTTCGGAATCGGCGGACAGTGCGACAGAACACTTGATTCCGCTTGGAAATTCACGGCAATCGATATATTTACGCGACATGATGTTCTCCTTCATACGAAGGCAGGCCTGCGCCTGCGTGAACGGACCGCTCGACACGTCACGCAGCCCATCGAACACGAATGCGCGTCGCATCGAGTGTGGTAATCCACACAGTATAGGTCGATCGCCGGATCGCCAAAGTACTTACGGCGTACCGAACATCGCCGTCCAGTAAATGCCCGCATCACTCTTCGGATCAACCGCATACGCCGCGCCCAGCTCGCGGAACTGCGGGTTCATCAGGTTGGCGCAGTGACCGGGGCTGGCCAGCCAGCCATCGATCACTTTGCGCACGGTGTCTTGCCCGGCGGCGATGTTCTCGCCGATCTGCTGGCCGGCATAGCCTGCCAGTTCGGCCCGATCCCCTGGTGTGCGGCCATCGCGGCCCTTGTGGTCGAAGAAGTTTTGATTGGCCATGGCCTGGGTGTGCGCCTGGGCGGCTGTCGCCAGCGTGGCGTTCCAGGCCAGCGGTTGGGTGGCGGCAAAGGATTGAGCGCCGCACTGGCGCGTTTGCTTGCGGGCGCTGTTGATCATCTCGAGCAGCTTCTGTCCCTCGGCCTGCCAGTCGCCCAGGCGGCCGACCAACAATGGGCGCGCGAGCACAATGCGCCACGTAGTTCCTTCGTGGCTCACGCCGATATCGACGAATTGCGGGTCCAGCACAACCTGGCAAAAGCTCTCCCGTACAGCCTTCATGGCCGATGGCGCATCTCGCGGGCCGGACAACGTGATCGCCTGTACGCTGACCATCGGATAGGCCGTACGCGTCAGCGCCTGCTGCAGGTCGCCGATATTGTTGCCGGGCAGGATCAGGCGCGGATCGGCCGCCAGCGGTGGCAGCTCTTGAGACACCAGGCTGGCGCAGCGCTGAACCTGGCTGCGGTAGGTGTTGATCGACTCGACCAGCTGCGATTCTTCGGTTGCCACGGCAGTGGCGGCGAACACCAGCCCCAGCGACAACGTGGCAAGACGCATAACGGATGACAGGACGCGCATGAAACTCTCCCTTGAGCTGACTGCGTCCATGATGCGCGAATTAGCCCCACCCAGCGCAATGCCTTTTTAGGCTGGAGCTGATTTTGTTTTTCGCGTCATGAGACGTCCCCAGGCAGTGTAGAGCGCATTGCCAGAGCACGGCTTCCCTGCGCGATAACGAGCGCAGCGGCGATCAGCGCCAGGGCGACGGCGAAGGTGATCCGCATACCGCTGGCAACGGCCTCGGGACGCGCCGCGGTGATGCCGTTTGTCGCCGATGCGAGCACGAACACTGCACCCAACGCGGACGCGCCAGTGATCAGCCCCAGATTTCTCGACAGGTTGAGCATGCCGGAGATCACGCCGCGCTGGTCCGGGCGAATATCGCTCATGACCGCAGTGTTGTTGGCCGTCTGGAACAAGGCGTAGCCGATGGTGATGACAACCATCGGGGCGATGTAGCCGAGGATCCCGAGCGTCTCCGGTATCAGCGAGAGCATGAAGCAACCGCTCGCCACTGCGATGAGCCCAAAGACGGTCATGCGTTGCGCGCCAAAACGGTCCGTAAGACGACCTGCGGGCACCCCGGTCAGCGCCGCGAAAATCGGCCCGACCGACAAGGCCAGCCCGACAAAAGCGGCGTTAAGCCCTAGGGCATGCGAGAGATAAAACGGTCCGACCACCAGCGTCGCCATCATTACCGTCGAGACGAGCGCGCTCATGGCGAGGCTCCCGCTCAGCACGGGATCGCGGAACATCGCCAATCGAATCAACGGTGAGGCAACTCGCGCTTCGGCGAGCACGAAGAGGCCGACGCCGAAGGCTGCCGCCACCAGCAGGGCCACATTGAGTGGATCGAAACTGCCGCGCCCAATCGTCATGGCCAGCGCATAAGCCGCGAGCGTCAGCGTCAGCAGCAATGTGCCCAACGGGTCGAAGCCGGCGCGCTCGGGCTTCGGCGCTTGGCGATCGGCGGGCAGGTAACGATGCGCGAGCAGAAACGTCAGGATGCCCAACGGTACGCTAATCAGAAAGATCGCCTGCCAGCCAAGGCCGGCGATCAGCACGCCGCCGAGCGACGGCCCCAGCGCGGTGCCAATCGCAGACATCGTCCCGAGCAAGCCCATGGCGCTACCGGTCTTTGCCTTCGAAACCGTCTCGCCGACAAAGGCCATGGTCAGGGCCATCATGATGGCCGCGCCGAGACCTTGCAGCGCCCGGGCGGCAATCAACAGCCAGAGCGTGGGCGCGACGCTGCACAGGGCCGAGGCCAGCGTGAACAAGAAAATGCCGGCCAGTAGCAGCCGTCGACGGCCGGTGATGTCGCCGAGGCGTCCGACGCTGACGATCAGGGTGGTGATGGCGAGGAGGTAAGCGAGGACGATCCACTGGACTTCCTGGAAGGAGGCGTTGAACGCCTGTGCCAACGTCGGCAAGCCGACATTGGCGATGCTGGTGCCGAGCGAGGACAGCAACATGGATAACGAAAGGCTGGCGAGCGCCCACCGAACCGAAGGTACTCGTGGTGCGCTGCCGGCGACGGCCTCATCTCGTGCTGCACTGATTGGCTTCATCATGTTCCCTTTGTTTGGCGACTTCCGAAACGGAGCTGTCAGAAATCTACGCTGGCGCATAACATGGCGGAAGACGCAGCATTTGCACTTTATCCGTGCGTTTGACGCCTTGTCACCCTCACGCCATTCCAGGGGCGATCCATGTCGACACCTGATCTCAACTTGCTGGTCACCCTTGATGTGCTGCTCGCAGAGGGCAGCGTGGCGCGCGCCGCAAAGCGCTTGCGGCTTAGCCCGTCGGCGATGAGCCGGGCACTGGCGCGACTGCGTGAAACGACAGGCGATCCGCTGTTGGTCAGGGCCGGACGCGGCCTTGTGCCCACGCCGAGAGCGCTCGAACTGCGCGAGCAGGTCAGTCAGCTGGTGCAGGATGCGGAGGCGGTTCTGCGTCCGGCCGAAACGCTCGATCTCAAACAGTTGGTCCGCACGTTCACGCTGCGCACCAGTGAAGGTTTTGTGGAGAGTTTCGGCGCACAACTGATTGCACGCGTCGGCGAGGAAGCCCCCGGCGTGCGGCTGCGGTTCGTGCAGAAGCCCGATAAAGACAGCACGCCACTTCGCGACGGGAGCGTCGATCTGGAAACGGGTGTGGTGGGGAAGAGTGAAGGCCCTGAGGTGCGTACGCAGGCACTGTTCAGGGACCGTTTCATTGGCGTTGTGCGAAAGGGGCATCCGCTAAGCCAGGGTGAAATCACGCCCGCCCGTTACGCGGCGGGCAGGCACATTTACGTTTCCCGGCGGGGGCTCGACAAGGGGCCTATCGACGAGGCCCTGAAATCGCTGGAGCTTGCACGGGAAGTGGTGACCATCGTCGCCGGCTTTTCGACCGCGCTGGCGCTCGCCCGGGCCAGCGACCTGATCACCAGCGTTCCGCAGCGGCACACCGAAAACCTGCGCGTCGGCATGCACAGCTTTGCGCTTCCATTCAGCCTGCCGACGTTCACCGTCTCAATGCTCTGGCATCCACGGCTGGATGCCGACCTGGCACATCGGTGGTTGCGTGGCTGCCTTCGGGAGGTGTGCGCGCAGCCAAGCAATGAGGGCGCTGTGGACGTGAGCGCGGTTGAAGAGGGGACCGGTCTTGCACCAGCGGATACGAAAAAGCCCGCACAAGGCGGGCTTTGAAAATCGAGTAGGTGGCCGGCGCTGGTCCCCGGCTTACAAGGTTTATCAGGCCTCTCACAGAATCGCACGGGAACAAAAATATGCTTTTCTGCTTCACACGGCATAAGGGCTGGATCTCAGCGCGGAGATCTTTCTAACCGTGTACCCTTCGGAACGCGCCCCACGTTTCCTTGCTATCCTCTTGCGCATCAGTCTGCGTCTTCACCTACAGTTTCAGAATAGCAAAAACTCCAAAGCGCTGGCCGGGCTTTTTTAGACCGATTGTGCTCAAGGAGGAGAGCGGCAGGATGGAAAAATGCTATCGCCAGCCAGCCCCCTGAAGCGTCAGCGACAAATACTGTCCGCCAGTCTCCTGGCCTGCTGAGTCGCGGCCTCACGCGCGCCGCGATCAACGTCTTCGCCCAGGATGGTTTTCTCCACGATCACCGAATGCACATCGGTCACGCCGACAAATTTCAGCCAGGCTTCAACATAGGGCTTCTGAAAGTCGAAGCGCGTTGCCGGCGTGATCGACTGCGCCGAAAAATCCAGACCACGGGCATACATCACCACAGCGGTTTTGTTGAGCAGCATGCCTTCAAGGCCGCGCTCCGCATCAAAGCTGAACAGGATGTCTTTCTGCGACACCAGGTCGATGAAGTGCTTGAGTTTGTACGGGATGCTGAAGTTCCACAGCGGTACGGACAGCACTAGCACATCCGAGCGGTGCAGGTGATCTGCCAACTCTTTCAACGTGTTCCAGGCGTCTTGTTGTGTGGCGGTCAAGGGCGTGCCATTGAGCCCGGCGTATTTGGCCTCCATTGCCAGATCATCGAATTCCGGTAACGCCATGTTCCAAAGATCGAGCGTGATGATTTCGGTGTCTGGGGCGTGTTCTTGATAACGCGCAATAAAGCTGCGGGCGACTTCGAGGGAGGCCGAACGCTGCTTGCGTGGAGAACATTCAATATGCAGAAGAGTAGTCATGGCACGCCTTGAGTGGTGGGGGCAGGTGGCGCATTGCAACATAGCTGGATTTGAAATATAAATCGTAAATACATACGCCATTGATCACGAATAAAACTATGTTCGATACGCTGCTGCTCAAGACATTTGTCACTGTCGTCGATGAAGAAGGCTTCAGCCGTGCAGCCCAGAAGCTGCACCTCACTCAGTCTGCGGTCAGTGGCCACGTGCGGCGATTGGAAGAGCAGATTGGTAAACCGCTGTTGACGCGTACCACCCGCTCCCAGCAATTGACTCCCGATGGCGAACGCCTGGTTTCTTATGCGCGCACGATCCTTGTGCTGAACCGTGATGCCTGGGCAGAACTGACGCGCACGCCGTTTCACGGACGGCTGCGGATCGGGGTGTCCGAGGATTTTGTCGAATCGCGGTTATTGCGTACTTTTCAGGATTTCGCGGCGCAGTACCCAGGGATGGAGATCGACGTGCAGGTGGGTATTCCTGGCACGTTGCTGAACCTGATGAAGCAAGGCCATCTGGAACTGGTCATCGGCTCTTTATGCGAAACCAGCGAAGCGGGGCTGTTGCTGTGGCAAGAACCGCTGGTGTGGGCCTGGTCGGCGCAACCGGTTACCCGGTTACCGGCGCCGTTGCCGCTGGCCCTGTTTCCCGAGCCGTGCCCTTATCGAGAGATAGCACTGACGCGGCTGGCCCAGGCGGGGATCGCCCAACGCACGGCGATGTTATGCAGCAGCGCTGCCGGGTTGCGTGCGGCGGCGCTTGCAGGCTTCGCAGTCGCACCCATGCCACTCAGCCAGTTGGGGCAAGGACTGGTGTCGCTTGGGGCCGAACAAGGGTTACCGGATTTGCCGGATGTGCAATTTCGGTTGTTCACCTCTCCTGAAGCGGATCAGGCGATTGCGGCAGCGATCACTCAGCTCATTGTGGAGTATTGCTCCACGCGGAGGGCTTGAGCGTCTTCATGAAGGGCCGTTGTCGACCGGTTGAATCCACAACCCAAAGCGGTCATTCGCGACAGGCAGTAATCGGCCAAAAGCGGCCGATTGGGGAGCAGCTATACTCCGGTTGCAGCACGCCATCCGCTTACCCCTGAGCCCAATGCTTTTCTTTTTTTCAATTGGTTAGAAGCGTCAGGCGCCTGCTACGGGGGATTTAAAGGGGCCTGATCACAGTTGCATGCCTTTCAGCGGTCGTTCTTCGAACAGGACTCACTTCGAATATCCGGCTCGGCCAGTCGAAGCTGGTTATGAAAACCGAGAATAAGCAGGGAGCATGTTATGGCTATCACCCTCATTTTGGGCTGCGATCAAGATGACTTCAACGCACGGCATGATGGCTCCTGCGAGGGCATTTCCTTTTATTTCTGCATGCGCGCGCTCGACCTGGGTCCGGTACCAGGACTTGCCGACCTGTTGCAACAGCGGAATATCGGTCGGAAGGTTGAGCGAATCATGGCTCTGCAGGACCAGATCTGTGATGGCCTCATTAGTTCCGGCACCTATGAAACCGGCATTGACGGCCAGCCGATCAGCGACCCCAGAGGTGGCAACCTTCCCGGCATTCGCAACCAGGGCAAGGCCATCCAGGAGTTTCATAACCTGTACTCACAGGAGGCACAGACCCTGGGTTGCAAGTCGATTGGAACCTTGTCTTCCTTCTTCGAGGGAGGCTTCGTCCAGTTGCTGACGCACACCATCGAGCTGTTGGTTCGCAGCAGGCGTGGCGCGGCCCTGATCGCCATGCAAAGCGCTACGCCCCACTCTGTGGCGCTTGCCTATGACGGTAGCGATCTCTATTTCTTCGATCCCAATTCTGGCGTTCACACATTGACGAACCTCGTCTCGGCAGCTACGGAACTGGATAGCCACCTGACGACCCGCTATGCAGTCCCCTCCTGCGTTCACGCCAATATGTTCAAGTTGAACCACTGAACGGGTCATGCGCACGTCCTGCTGTCGACGAACTTCCGAGTGAAAGGTTGGGGATAGTTCCATTTGATGGGCAAACTGGCCGCTCCTGGCCGATTTCTGCCTGTCACCACCGGTTGAATCCACAGCCAGAAGCGGTCAGTGGTGGAACTGAACAACCGGCAGCACAACCCTCATATAAAAAGAATATGCACGCCAGAAATCAGCGACGTGATTGGTATTTCTCACAATACTGCCCCGCTATTTTTTGCGCTGCCGCCAGTTGGGATTTGGATAGTTTTAGAGCTTAGCGAAATGGATAGAAGCGGATTACGCCTGAATGATAGCGTTCTGCAATTGATCTTATCTGATGCCTGGAGCCAGGGGCGAGTAGCCAAATCTAAAGTGGCAAGCATGTAAGTGTCGACGGCTCTGGCTGTAGCTTTAAAAAATAGGCAGAGTCGTCCGTTTTTGGGTCGATTTCGGTCAGTCGCGACAGGCGGCTCCCGGCCGAAAGCCCTCATCCATAATGCACGCGGCTGACTGCGTCAGAGTGTTTGGATGCGCTATTGGGGCAAGCCATTGCTCACGTTGAAGTCAAACGTATTCCCAGGGAGCGGATACCCAGTAATGCGACCGCTGTATGACGTTTTGTCAGTCAATCTGTATCTAACGTTCCCCCTTTGACCGCCCTACTATCACGGCCTTGGTCTTTGCGGTTCCCTATGCGTATGACGCGCTGCGCCTCGGCGGCGCACGCTATCTGCTCTACCTTGCCTGGCAAGCGGTCAAACCCAACACGCTGACCACGGCAGCATGCTGGCGCAATCCATCGTGCTTGGCTTTACGCAGATCGCCATTAGCGTGAGCGTCAACGCGCTGATTGCCGTCATGGCTGGCTCCATCGCGACATTTCTCGCCAGCAGGCCCCTGTGCATCGCGCCAGGCGCGCTAGAAAAAGATCCGAGCGGGTTATCGAAAGCCCCTGACCAACCACCCTGAACGGTAAGGACATGAAATGTTGCGCATATTGGGTAAGGCATCGTCGATCAATGTACGAAAGGTACTCTGGGCATGCGCCGAGATCGAAATCCCCTTTGAGCGGGAGGATTGGGGTTCTGGCTTCAAGTCGACGCGCACGCCCAAATTCATTTCGCTGAACCCCAACGCAATGGTGCCGGTGATTCTGGACGACGACTTCGTGCTCTGGGAGTCAAACTCGATCATTCGGTACTTGGCGTCTCGCTATAACGGAGGTCATTTTTACCCGGTCCAACCAAGAGCAAGAGCGCGGGTGGACCAATGGATAGACTGGCAAGCGTCGGACCTCAACAAATCGTGGACGTATGCCTTCATGTCGTTGGTCAGGCATTCGCCTGAACATAAGGACAGCAGAGCCTTGGCAGCCGCTTGCAGCCTGTGGTCAAGGCACATGGAGATCCTGAATCGACAACTCGAATCAACAGGAGCCTACGTCTGTGAAGACGGGTTTTCTCTCGCAGACATACCGATAGGCCTGTCGGTTAACCGGTGGTTTGAAACACCGCTCGATCATCCAGACTTTCCTGCCGTAAGTGCCTATTACGAACGGTTGAGTCGTCGACCTGGCTACCTCCTGCATGGAAGAAACGGGACTCCGTAAAAGTTCAGCATGGTGTCAGGCGGCGCCAGGGACATTTGTTCCCATGCCCTACGGCAGAAACGGCCGAATTTCGTCGATTTCCGCCGTGTCAAAGCGCAACTCCGAGGCTGCAATCAGCCCGTATACTTGTGCGGGAAGGCGGGCACCGACAATGGCGCCCGTCACTATTACTCCAGCCGGCACCATGTGCCACCAGCCTTGAAAGCGCTCATCGAATTCATCAGAGCGGGTGACTTGCGAACCTGATTCAGAACCATCGCGACCGGCAGCTATGGGTTGTGGACTCAACCGGTCGCGACAGGCAGAAAACGGCCAAAAGCGGACCTTTACTTCTCGCCAATCGACAACCAGCTTGATCCAAATGCAAGTAGCAGTTTTCTGTCGACTAGCTTCAAAGAGGTGTCAAAGGCTCATCAACGGCAAAGTCACCACAAACTCACTACCCTTACTACTTCCCTCGCTCATACCGGTGACCTTGCCACCGTGTGCTTCGACCAGCTCCCGAACTACGGTCAACCCAATGCCCAAGCCGGCCCCGTTGAAACATATGGCGTGCTCGTCTTGAACATATGGGTCAAAAATGAAAGGAAGTGCCTTGGCCGAAATGCCGATTCCATTGTCGGAGATACTTATTCTCAAAACGTCGGCCTCTACCGTTACAGACAATTCGATTCTGCCGTCGACCGGAGTGTATTTGGCTGCATTAGCCAGTAGATTATGGAGAATCTGGGCGAGGCGTCCTGGGTCACCATTCACCATTAAGCGACCCTCGGGAAGATGGAAGTCGAAATGCTGCTTTTGCGCGATTATCACAGGACCACACACATCAATAGCGTCACGCAGAATTTGCATCATGTCGACATCGCGGCGATTGATTCGCAGCTTGCCAGTGCTGGCGCGGGAGACGTCGAGTAGATCGTCGACCAGCTGTGAAATATGCTGTACCTGGCTCTCGATCAACTCACGCATCCGCGGTAGCTGATCGCTAGGCAGTCGTACCATACGCTCTGCAATCATGCTGATGGGTGTTAGAGGGTTTCGCAGCTCGTGGGCCACCATCGCCAGTACGCTTTTCTGCTGACTCAGTGCGCGCTCGGCTGCCGCCTGAAGGTCTTGAGCGCTTAGTGCGGCGATGACCAGCTGCGCGTTAGCCTCGCGCAGTTCCTGGTACAAACGCTGCTCTTCCAGGCGAGGGGGTGTTTTCGCGTCAGATTGCGCCAGGAGTATCGCCAGTACCAACTGCTGATTGGCCTCAATAACTTGCTCTACCTGCTGGGTATCCACCAGCCGGCTGCTTGCGTCGCTCAACTGTTTTTGCAGTGCTGCTAATATGGCACGTGCTTCAACAGTTTTCCGGCCTAGCAGGAAGAGTTCGTGCGCGGCACTGGCCACCTCACGCTCATTCTTGCCATTGGTTTCACTCATGAGTCGAGCTCAAACATGTTTATCTCCTGCGCGTACCGCTCCTGAACGCTGTTTTGTTGGTCGACCACCCAGTAGCCCCTCTTGATCTGGCAGCATTTCGCCAATCTGTAGGCCGTTGTCATCAATATGGTACTGGCGCAACTTATCGGAGTGGGCGCTGGCGCGTACCTTGACCACGGCCATGATCCGCAACAAGCGGCTTTCTACTTCAATATAGCGTTGGACGATGATCGCGTCGGTAAGAAACGCCGTGCCGTAAGGACTGAAACGCAGGTCGGTGTAGCGGTCTTCCAGCTCCGAGGTCATCAACACGCTGACCCCGACGCTCGTTAAAGCAGTGACCATACGCGACAGCGACTCACGAAAGTCTTCGCGAAAGGTCGGGGCGAGCGCTAATTCAAAGCCCGACAACGAATCGATCACCACACGGGTGGCTTTCAACCGGCTGATTTCGCTCAACAACAAGTGCACGATTTCGTCGATGGACAGGTCCGGTGTGCGACTGTCCACCAGCCCGACCTGTCCGTTCTGAATCAGGCCCGCCAGGGTGGCGTTCTGGGAATGATTGGGCCGTTGCTCGAATACTGCGATCACGCCGGTTTCACCATTGCGTGCGCCTTCGGCCAGGAAGGTGGTCGCCAGAATGCTTTTGCCCGAGCCCGATGGTCCGGCCACCAGCAAGGAATAGCCACGGGGCAGGCCGCCGCCGAGCATCTCGTCGAGCTGCGGCACGCCCATTTTCAGGCGTTTGCTCGGAAATTCCAGCGGCGCTTCGACCGGGTTGATAGCGGCAGGGGCAAAAACCTTGATCCCCGACGTCGCAATACGGAAGGTGTGCAGCCCCGGCAGCGTTGGCTGGCCGCGCATCTTCATGATTTCCAACTTGCGCACCATGGAGTTGCGCTGAACACTCTGGCGCAGCCAGATCAGGCCGTCGGCCACGGTGAAAATCGGGTTGGTGTCGGTCTCGGTGAAATACTCGCCAATCAGGAAGGTTGTCGCCTGCCAGGTAGTCATCAACATGCCCAGTTGCTGAACGAACTGCGGCAGGTTGTTGTTGGGGTTGTTCTCGGTCTGGCTGGCGAGCACCACGGAGCGGAACGAATCGACGAACACCAGCGCCGGTGAGTGAGCCTCGACCTCGCTGACGATACGCCGCAGCACCTCGTCCAGATTGCCGGCCAACGTGTCGTTGGCCAGGTTGATGTAGCGAATCGACTGGTTGATCGCTTCACTGTCGAAAAAATCGAATTGTTGCTGATACCGCAGCATCTTCAGCGGCGGCTCGCCCAGCACGGTAAAGAACAGCGCCGGACGTTCAGGCGTTGCCAGGGCGAACATCATCTGATGCGCCAAGGTGGTCTTGCCGCACCCGGGAGGACCGGCAATCAGGTTGAACGAAAACTCCGGCAATCCTCCGCCCAGCACCTCGTCCAGCCCTGGCACGCCGGTAGCCAAGCGGTTGATAGTCACTTTGGTGCTCATGGCGAATTTTCCTGCGAAGGGGTGTCGCTCAAAGAAGGTTCCCACACGCCACGAAGTAAACGTGCGGTGAGCGAGGGCCCGATCAGTGTGGTTAGCAGCTCGTAGAACGTGGTCAGTAGCACTTCGCCGAAAAACAGCGCATCGGCTTCGCTTTGCTCAACGAGTACGAATGTGAGGGCCGTCAGATCCATGCCGGCCGGCAATCTGTCCCAGATAACGGCTAATCGTGGATGAGCAGAGGCGCACACGTGGAGGCTGCGGCGGTAAAGCGCGGCCCCCCCTTGCTGGCCAATGATGGGCGTAAGGGCTGCGTCAATATCTTGCAAGGTTGAAATGATCGCGTGAGCGGTCTTTGTAATGTCAGCGTTGGGGCCAACGCGGTGCGTCAGAGAAGCTACGATCTGACGGCTCTCTTCGCTTAGCATGGACATGACTGACAATTATCTGATGGACTGAGCCTGATGGTACACCCTAGAGCGAGCTATCGAGACTCAATCGGACGCAGCATTGCAATTGCGGTCTTTTACGGTGGTGAATGGGTCTGCTTCGGTTGGTGGATTGCTGCCCCTCGCGACGGACGGCATTCGGCTGTGGATTCAACCGATACTGCCACTCTCAGATAGCGAGTTGGCGTTTGCGGTAGTTGGAGCTAGCCATGCTCGCACCCCCTCCATGCAACCCGTTTCGTCCTACTGCTCAAGCATCAAACTGCGCCAAACGATCACTGGCGGTTCAACAGACACAACGTCCGGTTGCAGCTCTTCCTGTTTCTGCAACTCTGGCGAAGTCACCCCGGATGATGACTGCTGAAGCGGTAAACGTTGCGCAGCCTCTGCGGTCGACTCATCGATAGGCGGCGTAGTCATTTGATCGTAACAACGACCTTGCCCTTGGCTCGTCCCTGCTCGACGTACTTCAATGCCTCTGCCGTAGAGTCAAAGGTGAAGGCGCGGTCAACCACAGGTTTGATGATTCCGGCCTCGATGAGCGCGGTGATTTGTTGCAGTTGGGCGCCATTGGCCCGCATGAACACGAACGCGTAGCTGACGTCCTGCTTGCGTGCCTTGCGCCGAATACCGAGGCTCAGCAGGCGCATGACTTGCTTCAATGGCCAGGACAACCCTTGCTCCTGCGCGAACTGCGCAGTGGGTGGCCCTGAGATGGAAATGAGTTGGCCGCCGGGCTTGAGGACCTTGAGTGACTTCTCCAGTACGTCCGCGCCGAGGCTGTTCAACACCACGTCGTAGTCGTGCAAGACACTTTCGAAGTTCTGCTGTGTGTAGTCGATCACCAGGTCGGCCCCCAGCGCCTTCACCCATTCGACATTCGCGGTGCTGGTAGTGGTCGCGACAAAGGCGCCGAGGTGTTTGGCAAGTTGGATGGCGAGGGTGCCGACACCGCCGGAGCCGGCGTGGATCAGCACTTTCTGGCCCTTTTTCAGTTGGGCGGTTTCGACCAGCACTTGCCAGGCGGTCAGTGCGACCAAGGGGATGGACGCGGCTTGTGCCATGTTGGTATTGGCAGGTTTCAGGGCGATCGCGTTTTCGTTTACGGCGATCAATTGAGCGAACGTCCCGATCCGCGCTTCGGGCGGGCGAGCGTAGACTTCATCTCCCGGTTTGAAGCGTTTCACTTGCGAGCCAACCTCAACCACGACGCCCGCCAGGTCATTGCCCAGTACCAGCGGAAATGAATAGGGCAGGATCAGTTTGAATTCGCCTTTGCTGATCTTCGAATCCAGCTGGTTGACGCTGCTGGCGTGTACCTCAATCAAGACGTCGTGGGCGCCCACCGCGGGGGCGGGCGCTTCGCCAATGCGCCCGGTGTTCTTGCCATAGCGATCAATTAAAAATGCCTTCATCGTTGTGCGGCTCTTGTCGGTTGGAATGAGGGTGGGCGGAGCGTTTGCGGCGTTGCTGCGCCGCGTTATCAGGCATCGAGGAACGCCAGTGCCTTGGTCACAAAGTCAGCGTAGTGCTGGAAAATGCCGCCGTGCCCGGCATCTTCATAAATGAACAGTTGTGCGTTGGGAATGCGGTTGGCCAGCGCAATCGAGTTAACGCTGGGCACCATGATGTCGTTGTCGCCGTTGACGATCAGCGTCGGCATCCACAAGCGCCCGAGGTCTTGTGGTGCCTGTTTGCCCCACGCGGTGATGGCTTTCAACTGCCGTAGGAAAGCGCTGGGCGTCGGGCCTTTGTCGCGATTTTTTTTGCGCTCTTTCAAGCGTTGCAAATACTGCGATGCGGCTCGACGGCCATTGGGCGTCGAGGTAAAGAACAGGTAGAACTTGGGATCTCGCAAGGTCAGCAAGCCCTTGATCATCAATGGCCACGTCAGCGAACCGACCTTGTCGATACCGGTGCCGCCGGCCGGCCCGGTTCCGGTGAGAATCAATCGGCGTACCAATTCGGGCGCCTTCAGGGCGATGTCCTGAGCGACGAAGCCGCCGAGTGAAAAACCGAGCACGTCAACTGTCTCGAAACCCAGCGCACGTATCAGCTGGATGGCATCGTCAGCCATTTCGCCGACCGTCAGTGGCGCGGTTCCACCAGAGCCGCCGATGCCGCGATAGTCGGTGGCAATGACGCGCCGTGTTTGTGCCAGGCCATCGATGATCCCGGGGTCGAAGTTGTCCAGCACCGCGCCCCAATGGTTGAACAGTACGAGGGGCACGTCGGTCTTGGGGCCGGTGTCGCGATAGGCGAAGGGAATGCCGTTGACCGTGATCGACTGGTTCGCCGCGTTGATGAACGACGTCTGCGAACCCGAGGGGGTATTTGTCTTCGTTGGATTCATTTCTACTCCGAACAGCGGGCCGGATTCGATGCAGCGTCTGGCGCGCCTGCATCGAATCCGGCGCGAATGCTCGCTACCAAAAGATCATTGTTGAGTGTGGTAGCGCTGGGCAACCGCAGACTGGCGGATTTGCCCCAGCAGGCCCTGACGTGCGCTCTGCAGGTCATCCCAGCGTTCAGCTTCTTGCAGCGGCGGGATCGTCACCGGTTCGCGACGATCGAAACCGACCAGTGCGGCATCCACCAGATCGTCCACTTCCATGATTTCGTTCAAGGTGTTGATGTCGACGCCGGAGCGATCCCAGATCTCCGTGCGGGTGGCCGCCGGCAGCACGGCCTGCACGTACACGCCCTGAGGCGAAAGTTCCAGGCTCAGGCCTTGGGAAAGGAATAGCACAAACGCCTTGGTCGCACCGTAGACCGACATGCCGAACTCCGGCGCAAGACCCACCACCGAACCGATGTTGATGATCGCACCGTCGCCTGCTTTGGCCAGGCGTGGGGCGATGGCACTGGCGAGCCGCACCAGCGCCGTGGTGTTGAGGGCGACCAGTTGCGCAACGCTGTCGGTGCTTTGGTCGATGAAGTTGCCGGACAGAGCGGCGCCAGCGTTATTAACGAGGATGCCGATACGGGCGTCGTCGCGCAGGCGGGACTCAACGGTTGTCAGATCGCCGAGTTGGGTCAGATCCGCCGAAATCACGTCGATGGAGACGTCGTGTTCGCTGCGCAACCGGGCTGCAAGTGCGTCCAGGCGTGCCTGGTCTCGGGCGACTATTACCAGGTCGTGACCGCGTTGGGCGAAGCGTTCGGCGTAGGCGGCGCCAATGCCGGTGGAGGCGCCAGTGATGAGAACAGTAGGGCGAGTGCTCATGGGGTCATCTCTCTTTCAGTGTGTGAAAACAGAAAACGCGGTCATTGATTGCTCAGCTTGCGGTGGCGCTCGATTCAGCCAACGTCGGGTAGTCGATGTAGCCTGCCGAGCCGCCGCCATAGAGGGTGGCAGGATTGAAGACGGACAACGGCGCGCCACGCTTGAGGCGCTCCACCAGATCCGGGTTGCCAATGAACGGACGACCGAACGCGATCAGATCGGCCTGGTCTTCGGCGAGCCGCGAAGTCGCCAGGTCCAGGTCATAGCCGTTGTTGGCGATGTAGGTGTTTTTGAAGCGCTGGCGCAGGGCGCCGAAATCGAATGGCGCCACGTCACGCGGGCCACCGGTCGCGCCTTCGACCACGTGCAGATAAACGACGCCGAGGGCGTCGAGTTGATCGACGACGTAATCGAATTGCGCCTGCGGATCGCTGCTGGAAACGCCATTGGCCGGCGACACTGGCGACAAGCGCACACCGGTGCGATCCACGCCGATTTCATTGACGACGGCTGCCGTCACTTCGAGCAACAGACGCGCACGATTTTCAATCGAACCGCCGTAAGCATCGGTGCGCAAGTTGGCGCTGTCCTTGAGGAATTGATCCAGCAAATAGCCGTTTGCGCCGTGAATCTCCACGCCATCGAACCCGGCGGCGACAGCGTTTGCCGCGGCCCGGCGGAAATCGGAGACGATCCCCGGTAGTTCGCTGAGGTCCAGTGCGCGCGGCTCGCAGACGTCTTCAAAGCGGTTGTTGACGAATACTTTTGTGGCGGCTCGCAGCGCAGAAGGGGCCACGGGTGCGGCGCCGTTTTCTTGCAGATCAACGTGCGACACACGGCCGACATGCCACAGTTGCAGGAAGATTTTTCCGCCCTTGGCGTGGACGGCATCGGTCACTTTGCGCCAGCCATCTATCTGCGCCTGCGTGTAGATCCCGGGGGTGTCCTGATAGCCCTGACCCTGTTGGGAAATCTGCGTGGCTTCGCTGATCAGCAAACCTGCGCTTGCGCGTTGGCTGTAATAGGTGGCCGCGAACTCGCTTGGCACAAAGCCTTCGCCTGCGCGGTTGCGTGTCAGTGGCGCGAGGACGACACGGTTCGACAGCGTGAGGGCGCCAAGCGTGTAAGGGGTGAACAGATTCTGGTCGGTCATTTGGTATCTCTTCCGTGCCCGTTGATGGAGATCGGTTGTGCGTGCAATTAGGATGATGATCGAAATCTAAACTGTCAACAATTTTGATTATGACCGACATCTATGTATCATTGGGCGCATGATTTCCCAGTGGACATGAGGTATTGCACGTGAGAGTGACCAAGGCCCAGGCGCAGGCCAATCGGGAGCACATCGTTGAAACGGCCTCTGAGCTGTTCCGTGAGCGCGGCTTCGACGGCGTCGGTGTGTCGGATCTCATGGCGGCTGCCGGTTTCACCCATGGAGGTTTCTACAAGCATTTCGGTTCGAAGGCCGACCTGATGGCCGAAGCCTCGGCCAGCAGCCTTTCCAAATCGCTGGCAGGTGCTGAATCGCTCGATGTTCCGGGCTTCATTGACGTCTATGTGACGAGGGAGCATCGGGACAGACGTGGCAGCGGTTGCACCATGGCCGCGTTGTGTGGCGACGCGGCGCGTCAATCGGATGATTTGAAAGCGACATTTGCCGAAGGGATCGAGCACACCCTGCAAACACTGGGGGACAAATATCCGACCAGGCCGGATGCCGCGCCGGGTGAGGGGAGAAAGAAAATGATCGACCTGCTGTCTCGTGCTGTCGGTGCGATTATTTTGTCGCGTGCCTGCCCGGATGATTCCGTGCTGGCGGATGAGATCCTTGAGGTGTGCCGCGCTGAAATGTTTGCTTCGTTGCCGGTCGATGAAGTGGAAGCGGTGTAGAGGGGCGGCTCATTCAAAGCATGGTTTTCGGTAGCACTTCGACTTTGATGCTCGGACCCGAAAATCAACTTTGGGGTGTGGATTCAACCGGTCGATGCTTTGGCGGGCGCCTTTGTATGGGTCGGCACTGGACGAAGCAATCGGTTCATCGTGATCAGTTCGGCACCTGGAGTTCCGATGACGGTGCGAGTGAGGTAAGTCCGCCTGGGGGGAAGGGGAGACTCACCCCGCATCAGAGTCCTGCGACAGAGCCGTTTGCGCCTGGACATATTTTGCGGGTGACAGACCGACCATCCGGGTGAAGTCCCTGATGAAGTGTGCCTGATCAAAATAACCCAGCTTGAGCGCGAGATCCGTCCCTGGTCTGGCTTCGCCGCTCTGCAGCAGGGTCAGTGCTTCATGTAACCGGTATCGGGCAATCACCCACTTCGGACTTACGCCAACGTAATGGGCAAAGAGGCGTTGTAACTGCCGCTCGCTAACACCGGACACCTCACTGAGTTGTGCCACTGTTGTCAGCCTGTTGTCTGACGCGATTTGGGCAATGAGGTCATTGAGCAGTTGTACACGCTCATCGGGTTGCGGCAAGCAGCGACACAGCAACGCTTCTGATTGCTCGCACAGGCTCGCCATCCCCGGACATTCGATGTGCTCGGCCAACCTGTCGACCACCGCCCCAAAAACTTCAGAGGCCGGGATTGATCGGTTGGCCAACCGGCTGACAGGTCCGCCCAGAAATGGCTGGAATGCAGCGGGACGAAACTTGATTCCAAACGCCCAGCTATTGCCAGACAGCGTCTTGCTGAAGCGGGAACGGCGGGGTCCCCACACATGGACCTGACCCCTTTCCACAACGAGATGCACATTGGGGTGAGGCAGGGTTTCCTGTTGCTGTGCAGGCTGATCACTGAGATTCCAGCTGACATGCCAATAATGTTCAACCCATGCCGCCAACTGGACTGAGGGGGCCTCGCGAATGTGAGTGAACTGCGGGCTCGTCAATCGCTGATTAAGGACGCCTCGTGCGGGCTGCAGGATAACAGTAGAGGTCGGTCGTGTTTTTCCAATCATCTTCGATCGCCATCTGCTCCAATGCAAATCAGGGATAGGTCCGACTGTGTGGACCGGTCAAATAGGCCGCTGATCTCGGCATAGGTGGACTGTAAACAGTCGAGGGATTAGCGTCGACAACAACTGTGTCTGGTTTAGGCCGTACGGCATTACCTGGATTTTTAATGGAGATGACAGCATGCAAGCCAAGGGAACATTCGACGTCCAACTACCCGTCCACTCCGTTGCGCCCGGTACCGAGGCCGCTCAACTGAGCAGAAAGGCCATACACAAAACGTTTCAGGGAGACTTGGTGGCCAATAGTCTGGGAGAGATGCTTGCCTCCCTCTCGACAATCCCGGGATCTGCCGGCTATGTGGCGATGGAGCGGGTTGAGGGTAATCTGGCGGGAAGGCCAGGCAGCTTTGTGTTGATGCATTTTGGAATTATGGACAGAGGCCAGCGAACACTGACCATTCAGGTCGTACCTGACTCGGGTACCGGCGAGTTGGAGGGACTCAGCGGCACGATGGAAATAGATATTCGTGATGGGCAGCATTTCTACCTGTTCAACTATCAACTCATGCCAACGCGCTGAATTGTGATGAAGCGCAAACGCATAATCCTGATATCGGCCATCACCGTATTGACGTTACCAGCCGCGGTGCTGGCTTTCGTGAAGCCGCTCCGAGTCGTTGCCCCCTTGCTCGTTCCATCTGGGATGCAGCGCGCAGTGTGAATTGAAAAGCTGGGGAGTCTGTGACTGGACGTTATTCGAACTGGACCCGAAGCAGCCATCGAAAAGAGACCGATAGGGATGCGCTAAAGTTATGCGGGTCGTCGATCAATAGTGACCCACTGTTCGCGCTGCATCCGTCCCTGGAGCGCCCAATGCCGCCCAACATCACGCGCCTGGTGGCGCTGTTTGTTCTGTGCCTGACTCTTGAAGTGCCAGCCCAGACCAACGGCTGCCCAGCCGGCGAGAAACAAGTGTGCCTGGACGGCTGCATCTGCCTGCCGGATCTGGGGCAGATGCCTGATGGCATCTACCAGATCGCGGCACCTGCCCTGGCACTGTGGCTGACCCAAGCCCGTGCTGAAGCAGCCAACGCCGGCATCCAGCCCATTCCACCGCACATCCGGGAGCAGTTGCTGCGCTGGTACGACCCCAGTGTCCTCGATGCCGCGCGCTACAAAGTCAGCGACAACGGTCAACTCAGCGCCGCCACCGCCATGCTGCAAAACCCCGATGTCGGTGCCGTGACGCTGATCGACATCATCCTCTTCCGGGACGCTCAAACCGCAGAACAGGACATCGCGCTTTGGGCTCACGAACTCAAGCATGTGCAGCAGTATCAGGAATGGGGGGTAGAAGGATTTGCCCAGCGGTATACACAAGATTTCAATGCTGTGGAGGCGCCGGCTTATGCCATACAGGCTGAGGTCAGACGGTCGGTGCGGGCAGGGACTCACTGAAGATTGCCACGTTGAAGAGAGCCAAATCCCTTGTTCCAAGGCTGATGCTGCGGGAACTTCAGGGTACTCGCCAGGTCAGTTGGGAGCTGTTTTACGGCAGTGCCGTCCAAAATCAGTCGAGTCCGCCCCCTGATGCCAACCAAAAGTTTTCTGCCGGGTCTCATCCTGGTGTTCTGCGCCGTCGCGTCGCTTGGTTCGGTTGCTGCCGAGCGAAGAGCGCCCTCGCAAAGCAACAGCGCATCAACCACCCTGATCGAAACGGCCTCGCGGCAGTATGGAGACGGCCAGTTGGACCAAGCCGCCGCCACGCTGGAGCGTGCCCTGCATATCCAGCCGAACAATCCCGCGACACTGCATTACCTTGGCGTATTGCGTCTTCAGCAGGGTCAGTACCAGCAGGCTGAAACGTTGGCCGTGCGCTCGAACATGCGGGTAGGTAGCAACGTCGCGTTACGCAACCGCAACTTCCAATTGATCCAGGCGGCGCAGCAGGCCCAGGCTTCGAGTACCCCACCCAACGCCAAAGAGGACCCGGTCGTCGTACAGAAGATGCTGGAAGAGGAGGCCCAAAGGCGCCGCGACGCAGAAATGGCCGTTGCTGAACAATCCACTCTGGATACTGGGCGCGACGCTAGTAACTTCGCTCAGGCAAAGGCTGATTGGGTATCGGATTCATCGACGGCTGGCAGACCGCGGCCCGAAGGACAATTGCAAATGACTTCCGTCGAGCCAGAGCCGGCGTACGACGAGGTTGAGATTCCCCGCGGCCATTTGCCGCCTCCGGGTAAATGCCGAATCTGGTTTCCTGATCGCCCGCCGGGGCATCAGCCCGCACCCGGCAGCTGCAAGAAGCTGCGATATCGGGTTCCGTTAGGGGCCTACTTGGTACGCGGTTGAGTTTCTGAGTGTCCACCTCTGGCCGATTGCTGCCTGTCAGCAAGGGCGGTTTCTGATCCAAAGCATTGTCTGAACCGTGATATGCGGATGACTTTCTAACGGTTCCCATTCATCCAGGAAAGCAAACCCCTGCTTCAGATAGAAGTTCGAGGCTCTTGTGCTGTCGGCGGATTTATCTCGCCATAGCTAGGAGGTTCAAGCTCATTTCTGCGCCTGTCCCGGCAAGCCTTCGGGTCAGGAAGTGTGTCGCATCCATCTATTGTTTGAGTGCCCCGTCGGTTATTTATGCAGCGGCTTCCTAGAACTTTTCCCTATTTACTGGTCTATGTGGATACGCACATAAAGCTCGGTAAGCGCGACCCGAAGGTTTCCCGCAGCCAAATGGCGCCACGTCCAATTGTCAATCAGAGGTTGTCTTCGCCCATGAAATTTCATGTCCCACGGATGGTGCTCCTCAGCCTGTTCGCGTTTGCGGCAGTGGGCTCGGCATCAGCAACACAGATGAAGACCTCAACCCCTGTTTTCGCAACTGAGGTCGCAGCCGTTCAGGCTCCGGTCCAGGCTGCCGGAAACCCTTGGCCAAGCTTGGCCAGTACGGCCGGCAAGCAGCCAGGGCCGTTGCTTGCCGATGACGACCGATACTGGCGTGACGGCCGTTGGCACGATCGTAGGGAGGATTGGCGCCGAGACGAATGGCGTAGGGAGGAATGGCGCAGAGAACAAGAGCGTCGGGAAGCTGAACGCCATCGTGATTGGGAGCGCCATCATGAGCACCGCTACGATGACGATCACCGCTACTATCGTCGCTAGTGCGTAGCCGCGAGATAAATCCGCCGACAGCACTGCCTGCTGATTTGTAAATTCAGGTGGTGCTTAAGCTGCATCGATCAGCTCTCGGAAGAAGTGATTGAGTCGTGACTGGCTTCAGCCGCCAGCTTCAATCGGTCAGCTTTGCAAATGTATTTAGACTTGCTTTTCGGTGCCAATTTGGCGCTGGCCTTTTTGGCGTTAGCCTTTAATAACTGATTTATTTTTTTACGACGATTCATCTTTTCTACTCGGTTTGTACGTTTTCGAATGATATCAGCTTAAATATTGGGCCAGAGCCTTGTGGTGTGCATGTGAGCGCTTTTGACCGTTATCTGCCCGAAGCGCTCGACTATCGGTCCAGCAAAGGTGCCAGTAGGGCACACATGCCACGCCAGTGCGAACCCTCCCAGTAAATCCGTTGGCAGGCGTCACAGCGCACGAAGTGCGAATAGAGGGCGCCAACGCGTGGCGGAACTAGCGGACGGGCCAGTTCCGGGCTGATTTCGTGCAGCGGCAGGTTGCAATGCAGGCACAGGCTGAAGGGCCGTGCGCTACGCGCCAGGTCTAGGCGCTCGTACACCTCGCGCAGCTGCAGCGACGGTTTCAGGGCATGCACGTAACAGCCATGGCTGATGATCCGGCGCTTGAGCAGTTCGCGGTCGCGGGTTAGCACGATGCGTCCTTGCTGCGCAGCGATCTCGGCGATCTCGCCATCCTCGAAGCGATTGTCGTAGAGGGTGTCGAAGCCGCTCATGCGCAGCAGGTTGGCCAGCCCGCCAAGGTGCGCATCAGCGACGAAGCGCAGCACCCGTAAAGGTTGCGCACGAACCTTAAGCAGCGGGCTGATGTCCAGCGTTTCGAACTTGGGATACACCGCCAGCCGGTCACCGTCGAAGATCACCCGCTCGAAGCCCACCGACTCGCCGTTGAGCAGTACCAGTTCGACCTCGGTGTGCGGTATCCCGAGCGCCTCGATCATGTGCTTGACCGTCGCCCCTCGCGCGCACTCGCAGGTAAAGGACTGCCGCCGCCGTTCGGCCGGCAGGAAATCGTTGAGCTCCTCGTAGAAGCGGAAGGTTGCACGGGTCATGCTGAACAGTATGGCAGGGCTGCAGGATGAGCGAGTCCAGTCCGGAGATCTTCTCCGGCAGGCACTCATAGATGCGTCTGCAACTGGCGGATCTCAGTTGCACGCTGTGTCAGGTGCTCGATCATTTCGGCCTCAAGGGCCCGCTCGACCAGCCTCTTGATTAGCGAAAATATTGAGAGCAATCGTGGCTTTTTTTGTGTACGAAGAAATGGTAAAGATTCCACAAAATCAGCCGAGACAGACTCAACAGCAAATCGCCATTAATCCGTGTGATTCGGCTATTTGTACCTCACTTCCTCGGATGGTGATCGTCATAATGAAAATAAAAAACAAGCTCGTCCTTGCTTTTGTGTTGGTCGCCTTCATTCCGGTAAGCCTGGTGGCTGTGATATCGGTGCTGAATATACGGGCTCAGGCGGTCGATCAGTTTCTCGATGGCAGCACCCGTGAAATACGCCAGATCGACGGTAATATGCGGCAGTTTTTCGACGGCACACAGCAAAACGTCGATCAAATGGCCACTGATCCTGTATACACATCGATCGCCAGCCTCAAAAACTATCAGTTCGCCGATGCCGCCAGCCAGCCTCTGCCACCGGCTGCCCAGCATGTCATCGATGCGTTCGCGCGTTATGGCGCGATGCACCCGGCCGCCGCAATCCTTTCCATCGGCCTGGAAGATGGCAGCTACGTCAAATGGCCGGACGATCCGCAGCTGTCGAACTACGACCCGCGTTTGCGCCCCTGGTACAAAGCCGCCATGGCCAGCCCCGGCAAAACGGTGCGAACCCCCGCTTACTACTATGACAAGGACGCTGTGGCGCTGGTCGGTAGCGCCAGGGCACTGCTCGATGACGCTGGCAACGCCAAGGGTGTGTTTGTCGTGAGCGTTTCGCTGAAAAACCTCACCGAACTGGTCAAAAGCATCAAGCTCGGCGAAAGCGGCTACGTAATGCTGATCGAGGACGGCACCGTGCTGGTCGACCCGCGTGACGCCGGGCACAGCTTCAAGCAGCTCAAGGACCTGGGCGAGCCCTACGCCAAACTGGCTGCCACCACGCAGGGTTCCACCGAGGTGCAAATCAACGGGGTCAGGTACATGGCCAATATCTGGAAATCGCCCGGCCTTGGTTGGCGCTATGTCGGTTTGATCGAGTATGGCGAAGTCATGGGCGCGGCCACTCGCATGACCTACCTGACGGCGGCTATCGTGGCAGTGCTGGTGCTGCTTTTTGCGCTGCTCGCTGCGGCGTTCGCCAGGGTGATCGTCAAGCCTATCGGCCAGGTCAGCACGGGGTTGCAATCGATTGCCGAGGGCGAGGGCGATCTACGCCGCGATCTCGAGGTGCAGGGCAAGGACGAAACCGCAGAGCTGGCAGGCTGGTTCAACAAGTTTCTCGCCGCGATACGCCAGTTGATACAACGTATCGGTGCAGCATCGACCAACCTGCAGGATGCCTCACGCGTCAACAGCGAGGTGGCCAACAACATGAACCAGGCGGCCGCTCGCCAGCGTGAAGCGGTGGAGTTGGTGTCCACGGCATTCAACGAAATGGTCGCTACCGCCAACGAAGTGGCCCGTTCGTGCAGCACGGCAGCCGACTCCGCCGAGAACGGACACCACCGTGTGGCCGAAGGCAAACAGCAGATCGAGTTGACCACCCAGAACGTCAACCGTCTGGGTCGTCGCTTGACCGAGTCTTCCCAGGCCATGGTGGAGCTGGAAGAAGGCAGCCGCAGCATCAACCAGATTCTGGGCACCATCCGCGCCATCGCCGAGCAGACCAATCTGCTGGCGCTGAACGCGGCGATCGAGGCTGCCAGGGCGGGTGACCAGGGCCGGGGTTTTGCCGTGGTCGCGGATGAGGTCAGGGCCCTGGCCAAGCGCACGTCCGACTCCACCGGGGAAATCGACCAGTTGCTCAACACGCTCGGCAGCAAGACCCAGGAAGTTTCGCAGAAGATGGAGAGTTGCCTGGACCTGTCGCGTGCCAGTGTGTCCTCGATCGAGAGCGCACGTGACAGCTTTGAAGGCATCCAGTTGTCGGTCAATGAAATCAGGGATCAGAACCTGCAGATATCGGCGGCGGCGGAAGAGCAGCACAGTGTGGCCGAAGAGATCAATCGGCATATCCAGCAGATCTACGACGAGGCGCGGCTGGTCGAAAGCCTGGCCAGCTCTGCGCAAGAAGACTCAGGCCGGCTTTCGCACCTCTCGAATGAACTGAACGGACTGGTGGGGCGCTTCAAGTCGTAGAGGCATTGTGCGGTTGTAGTAGGTCAACCCGTGTGTACTCCGTCCGATAGTCAGCCGGATCGCCGCTGCGATGCGCAACACCGTGAGGCAGTCCATCCAGAGCGTCTATTGTGTGAGTGACCGGGTTTGGCTGTTATATAGCTGATGCAAAAGCCAGTAAACCCGTTGGCAGGCGTCGCAGCGCACGACTCCGCTCAGAACTGGCCAGCAAACGTATCGTCTGCCTGCACATTCCCGTTGATTGTGAGTACATGGAACCGTTCCACGGTCACTCAGGCAACCCGGCCAACCGCAGTCCATCGAAGAAGCGCGTGAAATCCTCGGGCCGTTGGATGGGCAGCCAGTCTTTCAGGTTGGAGAGGCGCAAAGTGGGATCCAGCTCGCGTAGACGCTGCATCGCCAACCTCGCTTTATCCATTCGTCCACTGAGGGCGTGACTGGCCGCCACCAGAGCCACCGGGGGCAGGAAACTGGGCAGGTTGCCCAAGCCCTTTTCCGCCCAGTCCGTCGCGAGATCGAAGCGCCCGGCGAAGAAATGCGCGAGCGCCATTCCGACCTGCATCCTGAACATTTCCGGATCCAGCGGACTCAAGCGAACGGCATGGGTCAGATGCTCGATGGCGGCGTCCGTTTCACCATGCAGTGCGCGCAGGATACCGCCCAGGAACCAGGCAGGGGCGAGGTTTGGATTGAGCAGGCGTGCCCTGTCGAGCAAGGCAATGCCGCCGTCAACATCACCGGCGAGATGGCTTAACGCATGTCCACCTCGCGTCAACGCGACCGCATCATCCCGGCCAAGCGTTACCGCCAGACGCGCCAGCCGTACGCCCTCGGCGATCTCTTGCGTCCGATCGGTCATCCAGCCATTCAGCTTGCGCCAGAAGTGACACCAGGCTGCCATGCCATAAGCCGATGCAAATTCCGGATCGAGATCGATAGCCTTGTAGAACAATGGCAGCGCCTGGTCGATGGCTTCACGGGTGCCGTTGTGCAGTTTTGCCATTGCGCGCAGATAGTAGTCGTAGGCGTCCAGGCTTTCCGTGGGTTTTCGTTTGGCGCGTTCGATTTCTGCCCGTTCAAGTTGCGGCGCAATGGCACCGACGACGCTTTCGGTGATTTGATCCTGCAGCTCGAAGATGTCGTTGAGCGCGCCTTCGAAGCGTTCCGCCCAGATATGTGTCCCGTTCGTCGCGTCGATGAGCTGGCCGGTGATGCGTACCTTGTTCCCGCACTTGCGCACACTGCCTTCCAGCACGTAGCGAACGCCCAGTTCCTGGCTGACGCCCTTGGCGTCCACCGTCCGCCCCTTGTAGGTGAAGCTCGAATTACGCGCGATGACGAACAGCCAGCGGATACGCGACAGGGCAGCGATGAGATCTTCCACGATGCCGTCAGCGAAATATTCCTGCTCCGGATCGCCGCTCAAATTCTGGAAGGGCAAGACGGTAATCGAGGGTTTGTCCGGGAGGACGAGCGAGGAGGAGGGTATTTCCTTCGGAGCTGTGGGTGAGCGTTCGTCGATGGCAGGCCGGTCAGGCTGCTGCGCTTCGCCGATCCCGCCGACCTTGATCTGGCCGACGAAGCGGTAGCCCTTGCGGGCGACGGTGCGCACCAGGCGCTGTTCTTCACCGGTATCGCCAATGGCCTTGCGCACCGCATTGATGTGGCTGGTGATCGTCGACTCCGAGACGACCCGGCCGTTCCACACCGCCTTGAGCAGGTCGTCTTTGCTGACGACGCGATCGGGGTTGTTGACGAACAGCAGCAATAGATCGAAAACCTGCGGCCCGACGGCCACGACTTGCCCGCGCAAGGTGAGTTCCCGGCGTTCCTCATCGAGCAAGTAGTCTTCAAAAACGAATGGCAAAGTGAGGATCCCCCGGTGACGCGCCCTCAACTCCGTGTCCCAGGCGGCTGGCGATTAGTATTTGATATTGATGATACGGCAGCGCTAAACCCGCCGCACCGTCTGCGGCAGAGACGACGTCGGACTGCGGCGTCTTTGGACGTAAAACCAAGCTTTCGTGGAGGGGAATCCACAGCAGGCACAAGGACTTCGTTCACGGGTGCAGGCAATCTCCCCTTACACCGACGCAATGGTTGCAGTCGATACGTGGAGAAAGCCCATGAAGATCGTCGTCATCGGAGGCTCCGGCCTCATCGGATCGAAACTTGTGAAAAACCTCCGCGAGCGCGGCCATGACGTGCTCGCAGCCAGCCCCAGCACGGGCGTAAACAGCATCACCCGCGAGGGCCTGGCCCAGGCGATGGATGGTGCTGACATCGTCGTCGACGTGGCGAACGCTCCGTCGTGGGAGGACCAGGCCGTCCTCGAGTTTTTCGAAACGTCGAGCCGTAACCTGCTGGCCGCCGAAGCAGCTGCCGGGGTTCGGCATCACGTTGCACTGTCGATTGTCGGGAGCGAACGGCTTCCCGAGAACGGTTATTTCCGGGCCAAGGTCGCACAGGAAAGCCTTATCAAGGCATCCGGCATTCCTTACTCCATTTTGCGTGCCACGCAGTTCTTCGAATTTGTCGGCGGCATTGCCCATTCGTTTACCGTCGGCGAAGAGCTTTGCGTTTCGCCGGCGCTGATCCAGCCGATGGCATCCGACGACGTGGTGGCGGCACTTACCGACATCGTGCTTGCAGCGCCGGTGAATGGCACCGTCGAAGTCGCGGGGCCCGAGGCCATGCCGCTCGACGAGCTGATCAGGCGCTTTCTGCGGGCCACTCAGGATACTCGCCAGGTCGTACCGGACGTACACGCGCGCTACTACGGCGCCGTGCTTGACGATCAATCGCTGACACCCGGCAAGAACCCGCGCCTGGGCGCGATCCGTTTCGAAGATTGGCTCAGCCAGTCAATGGCCGAAGCGGGCCGCTGAGGCCTCCAGGGATAACTCAGGAAGGCGTCGCCCCGGTAATGGGGCGCGCCGTCATAACGCCTACCCACGAAGGAGTATTGCCATGGTTACCCGATTTCTCTTAGCCGCTGCTTTCGCAGTACTGTCGATCAGCACAGCGTCGGCCACTGAGCCGCCCGCCGGCAAGGTGACAGTCGTGTTTGACCGTCCCATTCCGAACATTCCTGGCAAGAGCATGAAGGGTGTGGTCGTCGAGTATGGGCCGGGCGCCGCATCGCCGTCCCACACCCATCCGAAATCGGCCTTCATCTATGCAACGGTCCTCGAGGGCGCGTTTCGCATCAAAGTCAAAGGCCAGCCGGAGAAGATCTACCATGCCGGCGAAAACTTCGTAGAGGAGCCGGGTTCCGTGCACGAAGTCAGCGCCAACGCCAGCGCCACCGAACCTGCACGCCTGTTGGCCGTGTTCGTCCTCGACACCGATGAAAAGACGCTCGTCACACCTATCAAAAAGTGAGCCGATCAACGCGCTCATAAATGCTCGACAGCCGGGCGGCAGGCCACCGCCGCCCTGGGGCTGCTGCAGTGCATGGCATTGAACGGGAAATGAAAAAATGAACTCGCTCCAGGACAAGGCCGCCATTGCTTCCAGTGCAAGCGCCGAGACCCCCGTCGTAGTGGCTCGGCAAAGCAAGCGCAAGATATTCGGCATACTGCTGTGCGTTGGCGCCGTGGTGGTCGTGGCTGCCTGGGGGGCCATGGCTGTTTCGAGCAGCTCAACCTTGACCGATAACGCTTATGTTCGTGGTGACGTGACCTCACTCGCCGCCAAGGTGGCCGGCTACGTCACGGCGGTAGAGGTCGAGGACAACCAAACCGTCCAGGCGGGTGACATCCTGTTCCGTATCGATGACCGGGACTATCGCGCCAAGCTTGCGCAAGCGGAGGCTAATGTCAGCGCTGCCCATGCGCGCCTGATCCATGTTGATGCGCAGACCCAGCTTCAGCGTGCGCTGATTCGGCAGGCTGAAGCCCAAAGACGTTCGGCCACCGCCGATATGAATCTTGCGACCAAGACCCATGATCGCAGCCGCAAACTGATCGTCAGCAACGCGGTGAGCCAAGCCCTGGTCGATGAAACCGACACGGCGCGGTCCAGAGCCGAAGCGTCGGTATCGGCCGCTTCGGCAACGGTTGAGGCGCAACAGCAACACATCGCCGTCTATGCGGCCGAGAGAGAGGCTGCCGTGGCTGCCGTGTCGCAAGCACAGGCTGCACGTGATCTCGCCCAGATTGATCTCGACAACACCATTGTCCGCGCGCCTGTGGGTGGCGTCGTCGGAAATCGCCAGGTTCGTATCGGCCGGCTCGTGACGCCGGGCGTTGCCTTGCTCGATATCGTGCAGGTCAATGATGTGTGGGTCGTGGCGAACTTCAAGGAAACCCAGCTCGAACATATCCGCCCCGGTCAGCACGTGCGCATCACGGTCGATGGCTACCCTGACGCGGTACTTGAAGGCGTGGTCGATAGCTTTGCACCGGGGAGTGGGGCGGCGTTCAGCTTGCTGCCGCCCGACAACGCAACCGGAAACTTTGTCCGTGTCGTGCAGCGGGTTCCGGTCAAGATCCGGCTGGCCAACAATCCACTGCCGGGGCGCATCGTGCCTGGCTTGTCCGTGCGGGTGGAGGTGACGCAAGGGAAAGGCTCATGAACACCTTTGCCAGCGCCACGCCGAGCAGCGCCAAGGCTACGACGGGCGCCTTGCTCATCGTGGGCATCGTGCTGGCCACGCTGACGGAAGCGATCGCCGGCACCGTTCTATCGATCGGGCGCGGCCATATCATCGGTGACACCTACGCAACACCTGATGAGTTTGCCTGGCTGGACGTCGGCTACACCGCGCTAAAGCTGATCGGCTTCATCATGGCTCCATGGCTGATGCAGCGTTTTACTGCGCGTAACCTGATCATCGGTTCAACCCTGGCCATGGGTCTGGCGTGCTGCATCGCCGCCATCACCGCTCGGCTGGACCTGCTGATCGCGCTTCGCATCATTCAAGGCTTCGCTGGCGGCACCCTGCTGGTGGCGGGCCAGACGATGATTTTTCGTGCCTGGCCGCGTGCCCTTCAGCCGATCCTTCAAGCCGTGTTTGCCATGGGCTCCGTGGTCGCGCCGGCGACTCTCGCCCCGGCCCTTCAAGGGTGGTTGATCGACAGCCAGTCCTGGACCTGGATTTTCTTCAGTGTGGTGCCGCTGGCCCTGGCGGCAACCGGCCTTTTGCTCATCGCAGACCACCCCATGCCCGCCAAGGGCCGGCAGCGTCCCTTTGACTGGCTTGGCTTCTCCCTGATCTCGACCACCCTGTTCTGTGTCACCTACGTCCTCAGCCAGGGCAGCCGATGGGACTGGTACGAGGAACCTCGGATCCTGATGTCGACGATGATCGGTACAGCCGCGTTGCTGGCATTTTTCGGCCAACAAACGTTGGCCAAAGGTCAGGGATTGCTCGATTTCACGGTGTTCAAATCGAGCGATTTTACCTTTGCCTTTATCGTCAGTTTTGTCGCCGGTGCCGCCTTGTTCGGCAGTGCGTTTTTGATTCCGGCGTTCGCCTTGTCAGTGCTTGCGTTCACGCCGACTGATGCCGGTTTGCTCCTGCTGCCCAGTGGTGTTTTTTTTGTTGGCTCGCTGCTCATCGCTGCCTTTCTCATCAAAGTCCGTCGCGTTCCACCGGTTGCGACAGTGCCCTTTGGCATCCTGTTGATCATGGGGGCGATGTGGATGCTGTCCGGTTCCACCAGCGAAAGCGGCACCGACGACATGATGGCGGCCATCCTGTTGCGTGGCCTGGGCCTTGGCTTCCTGTTTCTGTCGATCACGCTGATCGCCTTCAGCGACCTCAACAGCCGCAACCTCGCCAGTGGCATTGGCCTGTTCAATACGGGACGTCAATTGGGCGGCTTAATGGGCGTCGCCGGGCTCCAAACCCTGATCGATCATCACATCGTCATCAATGTCGCGGCACTCGGCGCCAACGTCACCCCAGGGGGAAATGCCGTCATCGAACGGCTGACGACCATCACGGCGATGCTGGTGGGGAAGGGGATGGATCAAGCAGCCGCTGACCGGGCAGCGACCAGCCTGCTGGGCAAGGTCGTGTCAGGTCAAGCCACGGTGATTGCTTTCGATACCGCGTTCTACGCAGTGGCCCTGCTGTTTGTGGTCGCCGCGCCTATGCTGGTCGGCATCAAGATTGGTCTGGCGCGCCATGCGAAAGCGCGCGCTGCGCAAACTGGCGCGTGAGACGCGATACACCAGCCGTCGGGCTTTGGATCAAGGCGTTTTGCGAGTAGGGATTAGGTGGACGCGCCATCCTCGAAGCCATTAGCAGGGAGCTGATGTCCAGCGCTTCGAACTTGGGATACACCGCCAACCGGTCACCGTCGAAGATCACCCGCTCGAAGCCCACCGACTTGCCATTGAGCTGCACCAGTTCGACCTCGGTATCCCGAGCGCCTCGATCATGCGCTCGACCGTCGCCCCTCGCGCGCGCACGCAGGTAATGGACTGCCGCCACCGTTCGTCCGCCAGGTTCGGTAACCCTTATTGACAGAAAAATGCATCAGGAGAATACTCGGCCAATATTCATATATATGACTAGATAACAAGGTGAATAAAGTCGATGAATTCCCTGTCCAGTGACGTCCGCCTACCGCTTTATCAACGCCTGCGTGATCAGTTGGCTGAACAGATTGCCAACAATCGTTGGCGTCCGGGGGAGGCCATTCCGACTGAAGCTGCGCTTTCAGCGGAGTACAAACTGTCCACGGGCACCGTGCGCAAAGCGGTCGACGCGCTGGTCAGTGAGGGCGTTCTGGAGCGTCAGCAAGGTCGAGGCACCTTCGTTCGTCGGCCTCAGTTTCAATCTTCGCTTTTCCGGTTCTTCCGCTTCCAGACCGCAGCGGGTGAACGCCAGGTCCCAGAGAGTCGCATCCTGTCTATTGAACCGGTGGCCGCACCCTCGGCGGTGGCCCAGGCGTTAGGGCTGCCAATCGACGCGCCGGTCATTCGCATTGTCCGCGTTCGTCTTCTGGATGTTCAGCCGGTACTTGCCGAAGAAATCTGGCTGCCTCGCAGCCGGTTTCAGCCGCTGCTGGAGATCGATCTGAATCGAAAAGGGCCATTGCTTTACCCAATTTACGAAGAGGTCTGCGGTCAGGTCGTCGCCTCTGCCGAAGAAGCACTCACCGCCGAGTCTGTAAATGACGTGCATGCGCGATTATTGAAAATACCGGTCAACAGTCCCGTGGTGGTGATCGAGCGTCTGGCGCGTGACTACGCCGGTACGCCTCTGGAGTGGCGGCGCTCCCGTGGGCACGCCGAGCATTTCCGTTACAGCGTGGACATTCGCTAGCGCATTGCCTGCATAGCGGATTGCTCACCGGCGAATCGATCGCTGCCGGATTCATCGTTTTGTTTGCCATGACTGGCCTCGTAGCGGCGCGGTTCGCTCTCGGCTGCCTCATGTTCCACCTATAAGGATAAGAAATCATGTTCAGCTGGTATCGCCAAGTCACTCCTCGGGAGCGCAAAACGTTTTGGGCCTGCTTCGGTGGATGGTCGCTGGACGCACTGGAAGTACAAATGTTCGGCCTGGCAATTCCGGCGTTAATTGCCGCCTTCGCCCTGACCAAGGGCGATGCCGGGCTGATTAGCGGCGTCACGCTAGTCACTTCGGCCATCGGCGGTTGGGTAGGGGGGACGTTGTCCGACCGCTACGGCCGGGTGCGCACGTTGCAGTGGATGATCTTGTGGTTCTCCTTCTTCACCTTTCTGTCCGCCTTCGTCACCGGGTTCCAGCAGTTGCTGATCGTCAAGGCGCTGCAAGGCTTCGGCATTGGCGGTGAGTGGGCTGCCGGCGCGGTACTGATGGCCGAAACCATCAACCCGAAATACCGCGGCAAAGTGATGGGCACCGTACAAAGTGCCTGGGCCGTAGGTTGGGGCGTGGCGGTCGGGGTTTTTGCGTTGATTTATTCGTTCGTACCGCAAGACATGGCCTGGCGTGTGATGTTCATCGTTGGCTTGTTGCCGGCGCTCCTGATCATCTGGGTACGGCGCAATGTCGAGGAGCCCGACAGCTTCCAGCGTCTGCAAAAAGAACACGCCATCGCGCAAAGTTTTTTCAAATCCCTGGCCGGTATTTTCCGCCCTGAACTGATCCGCGTGACACTGTTCGGCGGGCTGTTGGGCCTGGGCGCACACGGCGGCTACCACGCCGTGATGACGTGGCTGCCGACCTTCCTCAAGACCGAACGCAACCTGTCGGTGCTGAACTCTGGCGGCTACCTTGCCGTGATCATCTTTGCCTTCTGGTGTGGCTGTGTCGTCAGCGGATTCTTGATCGACCGTATTGGCCGCCGCAAAAATATCGTGCTGTTCGCCCTGTGCTGCGTCGTTACCGTGCAGTGCTACGTGTTCCTGCCCCTGACCAATACCCAAATGCTATTCCTCGGCTTTCCGCTCGGCTTCTTCGCGGCGGGTATTCCGGCCAGCCTCGGCGCGCTGTTCAACGAGCTGTACCCGGCAGACGTGCGCGGCGCTGGCGTGGGGTTTTGCTACAACTTCGGCCGAGTGCTCTCGGCGGTATTCCCGTTTCTGGTCGGCCATATGAGCGATTCCATGTCACTGGGCTCGGCCATTGGCATCGACGCCGGGATCGCTTACGGCGTGGCCGTTATCGCTGCCCTTTGCCTGCCGGAAACACGTGGTCGCAGTCTCGACGCTGCAATCCCATCCGTCCCGGTGCAAGGCAGCGAGAGCGCCCGGGCGTGATGATCATTACTTGCGATAGATAAAACCCATGTCTGATACCTGTTCAACATCGATCACTGGCATCGACTCCCATGCTCATGTCTTTAGCCGAGGGCTGAAGCTGGCCGCTAAACGGCGCTACGCCCCTGACTACGATGCCACGCTTGCGGAGTATCTGAATCACCTGGGCGCCCATGGTTTGAGTCACGGCGTATTGGTGCAGCCGAGCTTTCTGGGCATCGACAACAGCTACCTGCTGGCGGCGCTGAGGCAAGTGCCGGAGCAGTTGCGAGGAGTGGTCGTGCTAGAGCCAGGCGTTAGTCGTGCCCTGTTGAATGACATGGCTCACATAGGTGTGGTCGGCGTTCGCTTGAACCTGATGGGCAAGGCGTTACCTGATTTTCGCAATCGCGCCTGGAGAGAATTTTTCAACCACATCGCTGATCTTGACTGGCATGTCGAATTGCATCGGGAGGTCGAGGATCTGCCGGCACTGATCCATCAATTGACGCCGTTCGGTTTGAAGCTGGTTATTGACCACTTCGGCCGGCCGGATGCCAGTTTGGGAATTGATCAGCCAGGGTTTTGCGAGTTGCTGGAATTGGGGGCGAGAGGGTCGATCTGGATGAAGGTATCGGGAATTTATCGTTTGGGAGGTACGCCGCAAC
Source organism: Pseudomonas brassicacearum (assembly GCF_003732175.1). Taxonomy (GTDB): domain Bacteria; phylum Pseudomonadota; class Gammaproteobacteria; order Pseudomonadales; family Pseudomonadaceae; genus Aquipseudomonas; species Aquipseudomonas brassicacearum_G. The sequence goes on along the minus strand of NZ_MOBI01000020.1, from coordinate 372,965 downwards.
AAAACATCAATTTCGCCCGATCGGCATTACCACTGTTGGAGCAAAGTTTCGGCCTCCACCAACTGGTATGGGGCAGCGACTGGCCACACACGCAGCATGAGGAAAGCATCGGTTTCGACACAGTAATCGATCAGCGGCAAGCCTTGGAGTGTTCGATGCAACTTAGCCATTCGTTGCTCGTGCAAGCACCTCAAAGGTTATTCGGTTTTGCAAAACGCGAAGGCTGAAGCTCACCCACGCATTTGCAGATGACCATTCATCCTACCCACGTTTAACCAAAACTTGCAGAAAGCCTGAAATGCGACGTTGCAGTCAAACCTCTCGTGTCGCATCGAGAGGTTCTGCGCAAGAGCAGCCTATTACAATTACAAGAGAGCGGTTTCCATGAACAAGCCATCCACTACTGACATTGAAAAATCGACCATGCGCAAGTTAGGGGTTCGCTTGATCCCCTTTCTCGTACTCTGTTATTTCATCGCCTACATTGATCGCGTCAATATCGGCTTCGCTGCACTGACCATGAACCAGGACATCGGCCTGACGGCCAGTGCCTTCGGATTCGGTGCCACGCTGTTTTTCGTCGCTTATGTACTTTGCGAAATGCCCAGCAACATGGCCATGGAGCGTTTCGGTGCCCGCCGGTGGATCGCGCGCATCATGATCACCTGGGGCATCGTCGGTTTCTGTTCGGCATTTGCGGTCGGGCCGATATCCTATTCGATTTCCCGGTTCCTCTTGGGTGCAGCCGAAGCCGGTTTCTTTCCCGGCGTCATTCTTTACCTCACGCAATGCATCCCCAAAGCGTACATGGCTCGAATCGTTGCGCTATTCATGGTGGCGATACCACTCTCCAACTTTCTCGGCTCACCGGTGTCGGCACTGCTGTTGCAATTAGACGGTCTGGCAGGTTTCAAGGGATGGCAGTGGTTGCTGATGCTTGAAGCCATTCCCGCCATCACCCTGGGATTGCTCGCGCTGAACGTGTTGCCAAATCGACCAAGCGAAGCGAAATGGTTGACTCAGCAGGAACAGGATTGGCTAGGCGAGCAACTGACTAACGATAAGGCCGCGCGCGAAAGTGGCATTCCTCAACACGCTCACAGCATAAGCGGCACCCTCAAGGCCGTGTTTACCAACAAATATGTATGGGTGCTTTCGATTATCTACATGGGCAGTTCGGCAACCAGCAACACGCTGTCGTTGTGGATGCCGCAGATCCTGAAATCCTTCCATCTGACCAACATGCAAACGGGGCTGCTGAACATGATTCCGTTCGGCATGGCCGCAGCGTTCATGATTTTCTGGGGACTGCGTGCAGACAAGAGCGGGGAGCGGATCAAGAGCACTGCTATTCCGCTGGCCATTACTGCGGTGAGCTTCGCTGCCACGCTGTTCACGGACTCCCTGACCATTACGCTGGTACTGCTGACGCTCGTATTGATGGGTAACTATGCGATCAAGGGGCCGTTCTGGGCACTTTGCTCCGAATCCCTGCCGCCAGCGACTTTGGCCACAGGGATTGCAGCGATCAATACCTTTGCCCACCTGGGTACGGGCGCCATGAGTTCGGTGATCGGTGTACTGCGTGATCAGACCGGGAGCTTTCCAATTGCACTGATGCCGCTCTGCATCGTGACCGCTATCGGTTCGCTATTGGTGTTTATTATTGGCAAACAGAACGATCGTGCGAAGCAAATCGCTACGGTCGGCAGCTGATCCATTGCTTCTGAGGAGGCTCGAAATTGGCGAGCCTCCTCGTTGCGCATGATCCAGTGTTCGACATTCGGCGTTGAATCAGGCTGGGCATTATCCATGGTAATGAAAGGCCAGTACCATGACGGCCACGCCTTTTCCGGTACTAACGCTCGAACCGGCAGAATACCGATGAATCGTTCTTCAAGGAGATATCCATGGCATCAGGGCAATGTCTTTGCGGGGCTGTACGCTTTTCCCTCGGGGTTGAACCACGATTTTTTATCGATGCCATTGCACCTTATGTCGCAAGCAAACCGGGGTCGGCCATAATCTCGCCACAGTGGTCAAAGCTCGCGACTTTCGATGGGAAGAAGGGTTAGGTGCGATCACAAGTTGGCGCAAATCCAGCGGGTACAGAAATGACTTTTGCTCACGATGTGGCTCGACTGTGCCTAATGCTCTTCGCGAGATGCCTTACTTCTGGATTCCGCTTGGACTTCTCGATGGCGAACTGAGCATGGAGTGTGTTGGAGATTTCTGCACTGATGACGCTATGCCATGGGATGAACAACGCTCGGAAAAAAATCATCGCTCAACCCCGGATTCACTTGGATTTCTTCTGCAGGAGCTCCAGGTCGACAATGATTGATTCAGGAGCTTGGTTGGCATAGGGACGAATGGGTAGCCTGGCCCAAACTCGGTTCACCACCGTCCGCTATAGGCTGTGGATTCAATCTGTTGCATCGACCGGTTGAGCCCACAACCCGTACCGGCCTGTAGCCGGCAGATATTTACCCAGCGAACCGTTAAGGGATATTTGGGATTAATTATGACGTAGCATGGCTACATGATAATCAGCTTCCGATTTTATCGGGAATGACAGTCGGGCCACTGAAAGGAATAATGTTTGGCTACCCCATCACCTGCTCACACTCTGCGTGCACTGTCCGATCTTGATTACTATGACAGCAGGTCGGTTCCGCTCCCTGTTGAAATCACCACTCTTGACGCTTGGAACATCATGACGGCCGAACCGGGACTGCTCATGCGGCTAGCTTTCCGAACGAGGGACGCGATTTCCTCGTTATTCGGCGTGAAGCGGGTCGACGGGTTCTCCGGCGCCAGGCGAGAGACAGTACACGCTGGCGAACAACTGTATTTCTTTCTGGTGGAACATAGTGCTCCCGACATGCTGGTTCTGACCGAACGTGACCGGCATCTGGATGTCATGATTTGCCTTTCGATAACAGATCGTGTGTTCACGATCACCTCATCTGTCGTAACGCATAACGTCTTTGGGCGCATCTACATGTTGCCCGTAGGTCTAGCCCATAAGCTGATCGTCAATAGTGATCTCAGGCGACTGAAACGAAAGCTTGAAGGGAAGTAGATTTTGGTTGTTTCAGCTTTCCTCATTTCGCGCCGAACAGCATCGTCCAATAGACGCCGTTGTCACTACGCGAGTTCGCGGCATAGGCCGCGCCAACCTGGGTAAACATCGGGTTCATCAGATTGGCGCAATGCCCGGGGCTGGCCAGCCAGCCTTCCATAGCCTTGCCCGGCGAACGCTGCCCGGCGGCGATGTTTTCTCCGATCTGCCGGCCACCGTAGCCGGCAGCCTTCGCTCGGTCCCACGGCATATCACCGTTGGGGTCCTGGTGCGCGAAGTAATTGTCGTTGGCCATCGCCCGGCTGTGCCCCTGCGCCGCTGTCCCCAGGGCGGCATTCCAGGTCAGCGGCGGTGCAGCGGCGAAGCGCTGACGACCACACAGGCGCGGTTTCGCCCGTGCCGCGTTGACTTGTGCCAGCAACGTCTTGCCCGCCGCTCGCGGGTCGTCCAGATGCCCATCGAGCAAAGGCCGCGCCAGCACCACCTGCCATTCACTCTCGTCGCGATACACGCCAATATCGGCGAACTGGGTATCGAGCAGGGCCCCACAGTAGCGGCTCTGGAGCATGTCAAAGGCCTCCTCGGCATCTTCAGCGTCGACCAGACGGATAGTCCGCACAGACACCGCCTGATAGCCGGAATCCTTCAACATCTCCCGCGTAACGCCTCCATAGCCGATCGGCAAGGCCAGGTGAGACTTCAGAGCCAGCGGCGTCAAGGCTTGGACCGTGCGCCCCGCGCAGCGCTGCGGTTGGGCGCGGTAGTCGTTGATGTCCTCCACCAGTTGCCTTTCCCCGCCGGCATGGGCGGGACTGGCGAACAGGGGGAGCAAAGGAATAAGGCAGAACGAGAAAACGCAGGAGGAGCGAACGGTCTGGCGCATGAGGCGGGCAGCTCTGATGGGATGACGACGGTAATGGCGATAGTTGGCTGAGGAATGACCGCAGAGCGTTTCGCTGTATTGGCTCGCAAATGGATTCCAAGGCTGGGCTAAGACTGTGGGCCTCAACACAAGTTTCACGAGCAAAGGGGGGAATTTATTGTTGGAGTCGTGCGTCGGCTCCTGGCCGTTTACCGTTACTCGGGATCGACAACCAGCCCGGATCGCTGCGCTGTTTCGCCGACCCGATCAGATGTGAAAATACCTGGTCTAGCGCCAGGCTTTTCTACTGTGTGCAGGGCTCGGATGGAATGAGGGCGACCAGATCCGTATCACCTATGTCGACACCCGCTTGTGAAAGCAAGGTAGTCACTTGTCCGCGGTGATGCGTCTGGTGGTTGAAGAAATGCATGATCAAACCATAAAAGCTCCTGTCAGCGGGTATTCCCTTCATGCTTGTGTAATTGAGGGTGTGATCTAGATCTGATTCTGCAATGGAGCGAGACCACTCGACAATTTTCTGGTCGAGCCACACTCGATGTGCCGACAGTTCTCGGATATTCGAGAACAGCAACTGGTCGAGGCTTTTGAGGGCAGGAAGCTGCTGAATCGGTTCCAGAGCCAAGTAGTTCGCTGGGTGCTTGGCGAATCGCTTTAGCCAGACCGTGTCGCCGGCCACCAGGTGGTTCAACGTCCCGAGAATTGAACCAAAGAATGCTTTCCTGTCCACTGAGAGCTCTTCATCTGACAGGCTTCTGGCTGCCTCATAAATCTTTGCGTTCATCCACTCGTTATAGGTCGCCATCAGGCGGATATGACTGGTTCGGTTCATCGTGCTCATCCTTTCAATGAATACTTTATAAGCGATCCACGCTCATCTAAAGCCTAACGAGACAAAACTTATCTATGGCGCTTTACGGATACGCTCGTATTTCCGGCAACGATCAGGATTTCGTACTGCAAGAAAAAACCTTACATGAAGCAGGCTGTGATGGGGTTCATGCCAATTGGCTAACTAAGTTCGCCGATCTTTTAGAATACGAATGTCCTCGGGCGTGGCCAGTGGGTATCCGGTGGGCATTAGGCTACTACAAAAACCGTTGGTCAGTTCTCAATGCAAGCCAACAGGCAAGAGGCTATTTTTGTGACCGGGTCGGTAAAATGACGGGAGCAATTATCAAGAATAGTTGAAGCGATAATTTGAGCCGGACCCAATGACGTTGATTTCAGGATGGATCTTGATTAAGGCGCGGGGGCATCGTTCAGTCGATGTGTATCCAGACTTTTAGTCTGGAACGCAAAACCGGCCACCTTTAGCGTGTTAAGGAGAACACAGATGGCAATCAGCCAAGTACTCGAAACACCAGATAAGACACCCCTCGTCGAAGCTGAGGTGTACCGTTGGTATAATCTCTTCTTTCCGTGGTCACGCGGCGTGTCTTCCAAGTCGGAAGGCGCCATCAAGCCCTTGTACGATGCGCTGGCGAGCGAGTTCCGAGTGGTGCTCACGGATGGTCGGATCATGGGGCGGGCGGACTACTGGGAGCGACTCTGGGACCTGCACGGGAAGCGTGCTGGAAGCCCCGAATCGCACATCATCAATCTCTCGATCACACCCCTTCCAGGGGACTTCTTCCTGACGGTATTCGATCTCGTCAAGGACGGAATTACCAAGAAGAAAATCGATTCGGCGCTCATGCGCATCGACCGCACCTCTCCATCGGGAGTCTCGTGGTTTTACGTCCACGAAAGCGAGCACGAGAGGTCGTTCACGTGAGTCGCTCATTTCCCATTCAGTACACTGGGAAGAAGGGGAAGAAGGGGGCAGATTTATTTTTCATTGCTGTCGAAGCTGAGAAATAAGTCTGTCCCCTGTTCAGAATCTCGACCGACTAACCCGCAAGTGCCGCTTCGATTGCCGCGATGTCTATCTTGGTCATTGTCATCATGGCGTCGAAAGCGCGCTTGGCCGCTGCTGGATCGGGATCGATAATCGCGGCGGTCAAGGCGCGGGGCGTGATCTGCCACGACAGGCCCCACTTGTCCTTGCACCAGCCACATACGCTTTCCTGGCCGCCGTTTGTGACAATCGCGTTCCACAAGCGGTCAGTTTCGGCCTGGTCGTCGGTCGCCACCTGGAATGAAAAAGCCTCGTTGTGCTTGATCCCCGGGCCCCCGTTCAACCCGAGGCAAGGGATGCCCATCACCGTGAACTCGACCGTTATTACATCGCCTTGCTTGCCCGCCGGATAGTCGCCAGGCGCGTGATGGACGGCGACGACCGCGCTGTCCGGGAATGTCCGGGCGTAGAACTCTGCAGCATCCTGCGCAGTGCCGTCGTACCAGAGGCAAATCGTGTTTTTGCTGACCATTTTTCTTCTCCTGAATCAGGTCTGATACCTTCATTCCAGCCGCGCAGTCAGCCGGGCTGAACGTTGGTAAATCAACAGGCAAACCCCAAGTATTGTACAAAGCGCTGATTTTTCAAAAATCGGCCAAAGGAGATTTTGATGGCCACGGCACATGTTTTCATCGCCACCAGTCTGGATGGCTTCATCGCCCGACCTGATGGCGATATCGACTGGCTGTTGCAGCGCGATGATCAGACTGAGGATCATGGCTACTCAGCCTTCATCGCCGATAAGGATGTGATCGTCATGGGGCGGGGAAGCTATGAGAAGGCGCTGACCTTCGACACATGGTTCTACGACCGGCCTGTAGTGGTGTTGTCTGAACAGCTGGCCGATTCGGCGGTTCCCGAGGCGCTGAAGGGCAAGCTGCGTTTTTCCAACCTCAAACCCGGGGACGTGATGGAGGAAATGGCCAGGCAAGGCGTGCGTCGGGTCTATGTCGATGGCGGGAAGTTGGTGCAATCATTCCTGCGCGAAGGGTTAGTCGCCGATATGGTGATTACCACTGTTCCTGTGCTGATCGGGTCGGGAAGGCCATTATTCGGGGCCCTTCAGCAGGACATTGATTTGAAACTGGTATCCAGCCGCTGCTTTCCTTCGGGATTGGTGCAGTCCACCTATCGGTTGACCCCATGACTCGCCCGCGTGGACGTTCGGTTCAGTCCTAGGAAACGCCTACAAACATCCGGCGCTCAAGAGAATTTTCCGACAGCTTTTCAAGGTTGCCGGGTGGGAAGGTGTATGGATAACCTCCGGGTGTCGCTGCCAATTCAGCGACCGGGCGTCGCGGCCCGGGTCAATCAAGGCGCATAGCGCCATCATTTCCTTTCAGTCGACGCTTTTTTATCGTCTACTGCTTAGCGTTATGGCGGCTGTGCGCGGGATACCTTCGGGTATGCCGGGTCCTTGATACCCGGTCCGCGAACCTGCGTACAGCTACCACCTCCCATCGCGTCGCGGCGATCGGTGGCGGCTCCACTTATCAAGGAGCTTCACCATGCACAAGGTCACTCCAAATCCACCAGAAACCCCAAGCACTTCCCCTTACGCCTCCACCGACTCCAAAAAGCTCCACGCTGCCGCCGAGCGGGCGTTGGATCACCACCTCAAGCCACCGTTCGACAAGGGCAACCTGCCCGACAAACGTCCCTCCAACATCTTCGCAGTCATCCCCGATCTGGATAACGAAACCCTGCTGGCGCACGCCTCGGAAACCCTGGCGTCGCTGAATGTGCTGGCCAGCGATCTGGCATTCGAGCTGGAAGGCACGCGCCGGCATGTGGCGTTGGCGATACAGCAGATGGTCTCGTTAGGGGAGTTGTTGGTGAATCGGGCGCTGGATAATTTTGATCAGCCGGAGGCGCCGTAGTACCGCGTTGTAGCGAGGCGCTTGCTCACCGGCCGGTCTGCGTTGGGTCGCGACCGGTCGGTGGGTTCAATGCCGGCGCGGTTACCGGCGTTGCGCCGTGGTGCTTATTTCACGGCGTAAAACTTGCGGACATACCGGGTGCTTTGCCAGGCGCACGGTGCGCCTTGCGGTACGAACACGGTGTCGCCGGTGTTGACGGTCAGGCTCGTACCATCGGCTGCTCGCAGGGTGACGCTGCCTTCGATCAGCTGCATCAGCTCGTTGAGTTTATGCGGCCGGCCATGGCGTTCGTAGGGGGTCGAATCCCAGACGCCGACGCGCAGGTCGGTGGTGCTGTCTTCGAAGGCATTGCGTGAGCGGCATTGCGGGGTAGGCCCGATCAGTATTTGCGGTTCTGGCGCGGCCGAAGGGGAGAGCATTGCTAACGGGTCCAGTGCTGTCAGCCCAGGTGTTGGTTCAGCGCTGGGGCTGATGACGGCACAGAATGCCCAGCACGTATCGGCTTGCACCTCGATTCGCAGCGTGGTCCCACGACCGATTACCGCGCTGGCACCGATCCCCAGTTCCAGTGTCTGGCCTTGGGATTGCAGCACGACGCGGCCGGCGTGGACCACGATCACTTCGGTGTGCGGGAAATCATCGATTTCGAGTGATTCGCTTGTATTCACGGTCCCGGCGCAGATGCCATCGGGCCCGGTGTAGGCGACTTGACGGTGTTCCTTGAAGGAATCGGCAGCGCTCAAGGGCGTTGCGTTGACAGACCTGGCGACACGGCTGCCGTCGGCGCGAGCCAACAGAAGAACGGTAGGTTGAGGCATGTGGGTGACGCTCCATGCAAATGGGGTGTGGAGGGTGTTGGATCGCGGCAATTTCTTTGCGCGCGGTTGTCAGCCAATGGCCTGGCTTACGAGTGCGAACTGTTGGACGCCGTTGACCGCTTGTGGCGGTGTGCCCCGTGCCATTTGCGCCACGGTGTCGACCTGCTTGAGGCCGACCGTTGCGAGCCAGTCGCTCAAGCCACTGTCCGCCGGAATGTCGATGCGCACGAAGGCATCCGGTACGTGGGCCAGTAACACGGCGATCAGGTGTTTGGCCTGTTCGATGTTCTCGGCGACCACCGGGCCAAGGCCGCGACCACGGCCATAAGGGCGCAGCAGGGCGAAGGCGCGCACCTGGCCATCGCGCTCAATGACAGCCGAGTGCTCGACCACATCGAACAGCTTGTTGAGCACCGTTTGCCGGTCCAGCCCGGCGCCCGCATTGGCCAGTTCCAGCACGCGGGTCTTATCGGCCTCACGCAGCGGGCGACAGGTTTCACCGTCGGCCAGCGGTACAGGTGTAACGGCTTGCGCCGGGCCCTGATGTTGCTGAATCCGCCCGAACTCGACAAAGCCCTGACTCGCGTAAAGCGGCGCACCGGCAAGAGTCGCATTGAGTACCGGGATGCGCGACTGGCAAGCATCAAGTGCCTGTTCCATCAGCTTGCGGCCGATGCCCTTGCCTTGATAGTCGTCGCTGACGATCACCAGGCCGATGGTGGCGAAGTCGCCTTGGGGACAGGCGAACGCCGTGCCGATCAGACGCTCGCCATCGAGTGCCACAAAGCCGTCGCTGATGCGCAATACCATGGCCCAGTCGTCCAGGCGATGGGGCCACTTCAATTGCACGGACAAAGCATGGGCCGAGGGCAGGTCGGCGGTCGTCATCGGGCGATAGACATAAGCAGAAGGGAGCGGGGCGGACATGGCGAGTCTCCGTTGGACAGTGTGCGCGATCAACCGGCTGTGCGGCGCGATGGTGCCTGTATCCCATCTGCGTGAAGGCCTGACAAGAGGGGCTGGAACATTCGGCAGATTCCGCACGCCCGGGGCCACAAGACCACACTTACTACTTAATTGCCCGGCAAGGTCGGCAGCAAATGCTTGGGCTTTTTTTCTACGATGGAGGCCTGAGTTGACGACTCGCCGTCCCTTTCTTGGAGTGCTCCATGGATAGCTTCGACCCTCGCCTTATTGCTATGCGCAGCGCTCATTTCATTGCCGGCCAATACCACGATGCTCAACCGGGGCTTGAGGTGATGCGGCCGTTGGATGGCCAGGTCTATGCCCAGTTGCCGATTGTCGATGCCGACTTGGTGGATGAAGCGTTCGAAGCCAATTTGTGCTTCAAGAGTGTGCTGATCGATATCGTGCCGTAACGCGCGAACCCCTGTGGGAGCGAGCCTGCTCGCGATGAGGCCAGTCCACTCAACATCAATGTCGCCTGTCAGGCCGCTATCGCGAGTAGGCTCGCTCCCACAGGTTCTCGATAACCTCCGGATTTTCAACACGCTTTAATCAGCACCCAAACGGGCGCTTCCTCAGGGAAGCGCCCGTTTTCGTTCTGCCCGGCGCAGGTTCTGCGGTGAATCAGTGTGCGCTTGAGCCTTGCGGCGTTATAAAGGCCCATAAGAGCGCATGAATACGGGGTTTGCCCAAGGCTGGAGCGACCCGCAAAGTCTGCTGAGGGCGGGCGCTAAAACGGTGGTTTGTATCGACCAGAGGTCGCTTTTAACGCCATCTGCTGATTTCACGGTGTTGTAATGACGGTGTGCTGCAGCGTTGCATCACGGCTCCCGGAACGGAGCGAATGCTTGTCACGCCATGACCTCAACGAACTTCAGGACCGCACTCAATGAGCTTTCTTCGCCCCAAATTCATTACGTTCGACTGCTACGGTACGCTGACCAATTTCCACATGGGTACGATGACTCGCGAACTGTTCGCCGATCGCGTGGTGCCCGAGCAGATGGATCAGTTCGTCAAGGACTTCTCGGCCTATCGCCTGGACCAGGTCATGGGTGACTGGATGCCGTATGACGACATCCTCAAGACCGCGCTGGCGCGAACCTGCAAGCGTTGGGGTATTGAATACCGTGACGAAGGTCAGCTGTATTACGACGCCGTGCCGACCTGGGGCCCGCACCCGGACGTACCGGCCGGCCTGTCGAAAATCGCCGACAAAATCCCGTTGGTGATTTTCTCCAACGCCAGCGACAGCCAGATCATGTCCAACGTCGATAAGCTCGGCGCACCGTTTCACAAGGTTTTTACCGCCGAACAGGCACAAGCCTATAAACCGCGCCTGGCCGCGTTCGAGTACATGCTCGACAACCTCAATTGCGGCCCGGAAGACATCTTGCATGTGTCGTCGAGCTTCCGTTACGACCTGATGTCGGCCCACGACATGAAGATCAAGAACAAAGCTTTCGTTGCCCGTGGTCACGAAGCCCCGGCCAACGCTTTCTACGAGTACCAGCAGATTGCCGACATCGGCGGGCTGGCGGCGCTGGTCGGTCTCTGAGTCGTCACGGCAACGGCATTCTCACGGCAGTCTTTTTGGTAGAGGCGGGTTAGACATGGGCAGTGAATCCTACTGGCTCGACACTGCACCGGCATTCACCGGTGCTCAGCCCGGCGCATTGCCCGGGCAAGTCGACGTGGCCATTGTCGGGGGTGGTTTCACCGGCCTGGCAGCGGCTCGGGCGCTGGCCTTGAAGGGCGCCAGTGTGGTGGTGCTCGAAGCCGGCAGGGTGATTGGCGAAGCCTCGGGTCGCAACGGCGGTCAGTGCAATACCGGCGTGGCCCAGGACTACGCCGGCCTGAGCGCCAGCCTCGGCGCGGACAAGGCGCGGGCTTATTACAAGGCTTACGAGAGTGCCGTGCACAGCGTGGTTTCGCTGGTGGAGCAGGAGCAGATCGCCTGCGACCTCAAGCGTAACGGCAAGCTCAAGCTGGCCGCCAAGCCAATGCACTACGAGGGCTTGGCGCGGACCTGCGAATTGATTCGCCGGGAAGTCGATGCCGAGGTCGAGTTGCTGACCGCCGAACAGATCCGCGCTGAAGTCGACTCGGCCCAGTTCCACGGTGGTTTGCTGCAGCGCAACGGCGTGCAGATGCATGTCGGGCGCTTCGGCGTCGGTCTGGCCGAAGCGGCGGCACGGCACGGTGCGTTGATCTACCAAGACACGCCGGTGACGGACTGGAAAGCCCAGGCCGGTGGCTATCGGGTCAACACCGCCAAGGGTTCGCTGCACGCCGGGCAAGTGCTGCTGGCGACCGGCGCCTGTCAGCACGGCGGGTTGGGCTGGTATCGGCGGCGGATCGTGCCGGTGGGCAGTTTCGTGATTGCCACCGAGGTCCTTCCCCAGAGCCTGATCGACCAGTTGTTGCCCGGTCGGCGAGCCTATGTCACCAGTCGCATGATCGGTAACTACTTTCGCCTGACCCCGGACAACCGCCTGCTGTTTGGCGGCCGTGCGCGGTTTGCCATGTCCGACAGCGTCTCTGACGCCAAGAGCGGCAAGGTGCTGCGGGCGGCGATGGTGCAGATGTTCCCGCAGTTGGCCAACGTGAAGATCGATTACTGCTGGGGCGGGTTGGTGGACATGACTTCCGACCGGTTGCCCCGTGCCGGCCAGCACGGTGGGGTTTATCACTCCATGGGCTACAGCGGCCATGGGGTGCAGATGTCGGTGCACATGGGCCAGGTGATGGCCGAAGTGATGGCCGGCAAGGTCGAGGCCAACCCCTGGCGCGAACTCGACTGGCCGGCGATTCCCGGGCATTTCGGCAAACCGTGGTTCCTACCGCTGGTGGGCGCTTATTACCGGTTCCAGGACTATTTGCATTGAGTTGAAGTTGTGGCGTTACCGTCGTTTGCGTTTCAAAACGCTCCGGACAACCGCGAGCATGAACCTTCTCATTATCGACAGGTACAACTGATATGACTGATAACAAGATCGACTCCAAACTGATCTCCGGCCAGGAAAGCCTGAGAGTCTTCGAAGGTCTCAATCGCGGCATGTCGCGCCGCAACGCGTTGCAATTGCTCGGTGTCGCCGGGGTGGCTGCAGCGGGCGCCGGCAGCCTGTTCGGCGCCGCCGGCAAACTGTTTGCCGACGAAGCTGCGAGCCCTGGCAAAGGCAAGCCGGGCGGGCGGATTCGTGTCGCCGGCATGACCAGTTCCACCGCCGATACCCTGGACCCGGCTAAAGGCTCCTCATCTACCGACTACGCGCGCCATTTCATGTTCTATAACGGTCTCACGCGTTTCGACAGCCATATGGTGCCGCAACTGGAGTTGGCCGAGCGCATCGACACCACGGATGCCACGCTCTGGGTTATCACCCTGCGCAAGGAGGTGACCTTCCACAACGGCAAGGCGCTGACAGCCGCTGACGTGGTCTTTTCTCTATTGCGGCACAAGGACCCGATCACCGGTTCCAAGGTCCTGCCGTTGGTGGAGCAGTTTGCCGAAATCAAGGCCACCGGGACCAACGAAGTGCAGATCCGTCTGAGTGGCCCGAATGCCGAGCTGCCGTCGATTCTCGCGGTTTCACATTTGTTGATCGTTCCCGAAGGCACCACCGACTTCAATCAAGGCATCGGTACCGGGCCGTTCAAGGTCAAGGAGTTCAAACCGGGCGTGCGTTCGATTGCCGCGCGCAATACCGGTTATTGGAAGCCGGGCCTGCCTTATCTGGACGAGATCGAGTTCATCGCCATTGGCGACGAGCCATCGCGGGTCAACGCGTTGCTCTCGGGCGACGTGCACGTGATCAACGAGGTCAACCCGCGCTCCACCACGCGAATCAAGGCCAGCGCCGGTCACCGCTTCGTCGATGCGCCCTCAGGCAACTACACAGACTTGATCATTCGTCAGGATCAGATGCCCGGCAAAAGCCCGGAATTCACTCAGGCCATGAAGCACCTGATGGACCGCGAGCAGATTAAATCCGCGGTGTTCCGTGGCTTTGCAGTGGTCGGTAACGACCATCCGATTGCTCCCGGCTCGCGCTACTACAACGCTGACCTGCCGCAGACCGTCTACGACCCGGAAAAAGCCAAATTCCTGTTGAAGAAGGCTGGGATGGACAGCATCAGCATGCCAGTGGCGGCATCTCCAGCGGCAACCGGTTCGGTGGACATCGCCGTGCTGTTGCAGCAATCGGCGAAACAGGCCGGGCTCAAGCTCGACGTCAACCGTCTGCCCAGCGATGGCTACTGGTCCAACCACTGGATGAAACACCCGTTGAGCTTCGGCAACATCAACCCGCGGCCGAATGCTGACGTGATGTTTTCGCAGTTCTTCCAGTCGAGCGCACCGTGGAATGAATCCGGCTGGAAGAACGACCAGTTCGACCAGTTGCTGATGCTCGCCCGGGGTGAAACCGACGATGCCAAGCGCAGCAAGATGTACGCGGACATGCAGACCCTGGCGCATGATCACTGCGGTATTGGCATCCCGGTGTTCATCAGCAACATCGACGGTGTCGACCAGCGCGTCAAAGGCTATGGCAGCAACCCGTTGGGCGGCTTCATGGGCTACATGTTCGCCGAGCAGGTCTGGCTGGATGCTTGATGGACCGATGAGGTTTGTGCCGCAGCGACATTGCAGGAGAACAGGGCGATGAATAGCAACACACTGTGGTTGATCGGCCGGCGCTTGGGTTCCGCGATCGTGACCTTGTTGATCGTGTCCATGGTGGTATTCGCCATCACGGCGGTACTGCCGGGGGACGCGGCGCAACAGTCTCTGGGGCAGTTCGCCACGCCGGAACAGGTGGCCGCGTTGCGCCTGAAACTGGGACTGGATCAGCCCGGTGTGTTGCGTTACCTGCACTGGTTGATGAACCTTTTGAGCGGCGACATGGGGGTTTCCGTCTCCAACGCCATGCCGGTCGGCGAGTTGATGGCCGGGCGGGTGCCAAACACCCTGATGTTGGCGGCCGCCACGGCGCTGGTGTCAGTGCCAGTGGCCTTGATTCTGGGCATCGACTCGGCCATGGGCCGGGGCGGGCGCATCGACAGTTTCCTCAGCTTTGTCACCCTGGCAATGGTGGCCGTACCGGAGTTTCTGGTGGCAACGCTGGCGGTGCTGGTTTTTGCGGTGAACCTGGGCTGGTTGTCGGCGCTGTCCTATGCCAGCGACATCACCTCACCGCTGCAATTTCTGCGCACTTACGCCTTGCCGGTGATGACGCTGTGCTGCGTGATTGTTGCGCAAATGGCGCGCATGACCCGGGCGGCGGTGATCGATCAACTGGACAGCCCCTACGTGGAAATGGCCCGGCTCAAAGGCGTGAGCCCGGTGCGGATCGTCCTGCGCCATGCCTTGCCCAATGCCATCGGACCGATCGCCAATGCCATCGCCTTGAGTCTTTCCTACCTGTTGGGTGGGGTGGTGATTGTCGAGACGATCTTCAACTATCCCGGTATCGCCAGCCTGATGGTCGATGCCGTGACCAACCGTGACATGGCGCTGGTCCAGGCTTGCACGATGCTGTTTTGTACGGCGTACCTGGGGTTGGTGCTGATTGCCGACCTGTGCGCGATTCTTTCCAATCCAAGGCTGAGAAACCAATGAACAAACTCATTGTGAAATCGATGCCTGCTGCGTCCGATGTGGCGCTCGGCAAGGTGGTCAGTGGGCGGTCCTGGCTGGGGCTGGTCGGGGCTGCGATGTGTTTTATCTGGTTGCTGGTGGCGATCTTCGGCCCTTGGCTGGCGCCACACCCCGTGGGCGAAGTGGTCTCCGACAATGTTTTCGACAGCCTGACCGCGGCTTACCCGTTTGGCACCGATTACCTGGGCCGCGACATGCTCAGTCGAATTCTCGTCGGGGCGCGATTTACCGTGGGATTGGCGCTGGTCTCGGCGGTCCTCGCCAGTGGTCTTGGGACCTTCAGCGCATTGCTGTCGGTAGTCGCACCGAAGTGGCTGGATGAGGTGATCAGTCGCTTGATGGACGCCTTCATCTCGATTCCGAGCAAGATGCTGGCGTTGATCATGGTCTCGGCTTTCGGCTCGTCAGTCACCTTGCTGATCTGCACGGCGGTGCTGAGTTACACCCCGGGCGCCTTCCGCGTTGCCCGCAGCATGGCGGTGAACATCGAAGCGCTGGAGTATGTGCAAGTGGCGCGTACCCGTGGCGAGCGCCGTTTGTACGTCGCTTGCATGGAAATCCTGCCGAACATGCTCAACCCGGTGTTGACCGATCTGGGCCTGCGTTTCGGTTACATCGTGCTGTTGCTCAGTGGCATGAGTTTCCTGGGACTGGGCGTGCAACCGCCGGATGCAGACCTGGGATCCCTGGTGCGGGAAAACATCGGTGGCCTCAATCAGGGCGCGCCGGCCATCGTGATTCCGGCCCTGGCCATCGGCACCCTGACCATTGGGGTGAATCTGTTCATCGACAGACTCTCGTCCCGGCGTGGTCGACGTTCGGGAGGCCATTGATATGAGTGAATTGATTCGAGTCGAGGACCTGCGCGTGGTTGCCTGCGGCGAGCGCGGCGAAGTAGAAATCGTCAAGGGCGTGAGCTTCTCCCTGGAGAAAGGCGAAGTGCTGGCGCTGATTGGTGAGTCGGGCTCCGGCAAGACCACCATCGCCCTGGCGCTGCTCGGTTACGCCCGGCGCGGTTGCCGGTTGGCCGGCGGGGTGGTGCAAGTCGGCGAGCACGACATGCTGGCGTTGAGCGAGCGCGAACTGCAAGGCCTGCGCGGGAACCGGGTGTCGTACATCGCGCAAAGCGCTGCGGCGGCATTCAACCCGGCGAAAAAGCTGATCGACCAAGTGGTGGAGGGCGCGTTGATTCATGGTCTGGGCAACCGGACCGTGCTCGAAGCCAAAGCCATCGAGCTGTTCCGCGACCTGGCCTTGCCGGACCCTGAACACATCGGTCAACGCTACCCGCATCAGGTGTCCGGCGGGCAATTGCAGCGGGTGATGGCGGCCATGGCGCTGATCAGCGATCCATTGCTGGTGGTGCTTGACGAACCGACCACCGCGCTGGACGTGACCACTCAGATTGACGTGTTGCGCGCCTTCAAACGGGTGGTGCGCGAACGTGGGGCGACGGCGGTTTACGTGTCTCACGACCTGGCGGTGGTGGCGCAGATGGCCGACCAGATTGTGGTGCTCAATGGCGGCCAGATCTTCGAACAGAGCGCCACCGCGCCGTTGCTCAAAGGCCCGGCCCATGAGTACACCCGCAGCCTGTTGGCGGCAGCGCGGCCGGATACGACAATCCGCCCACCCTGTGGTGTGGCCGAAGATCAGCCGCTGCTGACCATCAAAGGTTTGACCGCTGGCTACGGCAACAAGAATACCCAAGGCATGCCGTCGATCCGCGTGCTGGAAGACATCGACCTGACGGTGCGCAGAGGGCAGGCCATCGGCGTGATCGGTGAGTCGGGTTCCGGTAAGTCGACGCTGGCGCGGGTGGTAGCCGGGTTGCTGACGCCGGCGTTGGGTGGCCTGACCTTTGATGGTCAGCCATTGGGCGGCAGCCTTCGCGAGCGTACCGACGAACAGTTCCGGCGCATTCAAATGGTCTTCCAGAACGCCGACACCGCACTCAACCCGATGCACAGTGTCAGCACGATTTTGAGCCGACCGCTGAAGATGTATTTCGGCCTCAAGGGCGCCGCCTTGCGCGAGCGTATCGGCGAATTGCTGGACCTGGTGCGCTTGCCGCGGAGCTTGGCCGAGCGTCGGCCGAATGAACTCTCTGGCGGGCAAAAGCAACGGGTCAACCTGGCCCGGGCGCTGGCGGCCAAGCCGGACCTGATTCTGTGCGACGAGGTGACTTCGGCGCTGGATACGGTGGTCGGCGCGGCGATTCTTGAACTGCTGCGCGACCTGCGTCAGGAGCTGGGGGTGTCCTATCTGTTCATCAGCCACGACATCTCCACCGTGCGCGCGCTGTGTGACGACATCGTGGTGATGTACAGCGGCTACAAGGTTCAGGAGGGCAGTCGGCAGTCGTTTGCCCAGGCGCCTTTCCATCCTTACACCGACCTGTTGATTCATTCGGTCCCGGAACTGCGTCAGGGCTGGCTGGAACACTGCGACACCACCTGCGGCACGCTGCCGCCGATCGGTGCGAAGGCCAACGTGCCGGAGTTGTGTACGTTTCTCAATCGCTGCCCGGTGCGGGTCGACGGTCTGTGCAATCGCACTGCGCCGAACCGCCGGACGCTTGTCGGCGGCAGTGAAATCCTCTGCCACCACGACAGTGCCGAGTTACTGAAATCCCAGCAGGATTTGAACAGCATGATTCAGGGAGTCTATGCATGAAGGGGCGTTTTGTGAGGCTGGCCGAGCAGGGCCGGCCGACTGTCAAATTGAAGGTAGACGGCGCACCCATCGAGGCGTTGCAGGGCGACACACTGATGGTCGCGTTGCTGACCCAGGGCTCGGCATTGCGTCAGTCGGAGTTCGATTCGGGCCGCCGCGCCGGTTTTTGCCTGATGGGCGCCTGTCAGGATTGCTGGGTCTGGACCCGCAGTGGCGAACGTCTGCGCGCCTGTTCCAACGAAGTCCGTGAAGGGCTGGATATCGTCACTACACAACCGGAGGCGATATGGCCACTGCACGGCTGAGCACACATCGAGTGGTTATCGTCGGCGCCGGGCCGGCCGGTATTCGCTGCGCCGAAACCTTGCTGGCGGCGGGCTGCAAGCCGATCCTGATCGATGAAAATCGCCGCGATGGCGGGCAGATCTACCGGCGCCAACCGGAAGGTTTTACCCGCGATTACGCCACGCTTTACGGCACCGAAGCGGCCAAGGCCAAAGACCTGCACCAGAGCTTCGACCGCTTGCGTGGGTTGATCGACTACCGCCCGGACACGCTGGTGTGGAACCTCACGCCGGGGCAACTGTGCTGCGTCAGTCAGGGCAAGCACTCGACGGTGCAGTACGACGCACTGATCCTCTGCACCGGCGCCACCGACCGCTTGATGCCGATCGAAGGCTGGCAGTTGGCGGGGACGTACAGCCTCGGCGGGGCGCAGATCGCGCTCAAGTCCCAAGCGGTGTCGATCGGCCACGGCGTGGTGTTCATGGGCAGCGGGCCGTTGCTGTATCTGGTCGCCAGTCAATACCTCAAGGCCGGTGCCAACGTGTCAGCGGTGCTCGACACTTCGCCGCTGAGCAAGCGCATCGGCGCCTTGCCAAAGCTGCTGGCGCGTCCCGGAGTGCTGTTCAGCGGGATGAAACTGTTGGCGCAGCTGTACCGGGCGAAGATTCCCGTACACCTGGGCATCCAGCCCCTGCAAGTGCTGGGCGACGCAGCCAGCGGTGTCAGCGGTGTGCGGGTGCGTACCGCCAAAGGCGAGACCTTGACCGTGGCGTGCGATGCCGTGGCGCTGGGTTATCACTTGCGCCCGGAAACCCAACTGGCGGATCTGGCCGGTTGCCGTATGCGCTTCGATGAGGCGTCCAGCCAATGGTGGCTGGCCACCGATGAAGAAGGCCGGACGTCGGTGAATGGCGTGTATGCCGCCGGTGATGGCTCGAAGATTCGTGGGGCGGACGCCGCCGAACACGCCGGGCGCCTGGTGGCCATGGCGCTATTGGAGGATCTGCACCAGCCGGTGGACGCCGGGTTGCGCGACGAACAGCGGCACGCCCTGGCGGGAATGGACCGGTTTCGTCTCGGTTTGACCGAGGCATTTCCCTGGCCGTCGGCGCAAGCCAAAGCCTTGCCGGACGCCGCCATTGTCTGCCGCTGCGAGATGATCAGCGCCGGCGAGTTGCGGGCCGTGGTCTGGGAGAAAGGTGCTTGTGAGGTTAACCGGGCCAAGGCGTTCAGCCGGGTTGGCATGGGTCGGTGCCAGGGCCGTTATTGCTCTCAGGCCGGGGCCGAGGTGATTGCCGCTGCGGCGGGCGTCAACGTGCAACAGGTCGGCCGCCAGCGTGGTCAGGCGCCGGTCAAACCGCTTTCGATGCTCACCGAGGAGGTGTCGCCATGACGGTACAGAAAGCCGATGTGGTGATTGTCGGTGGCGGCCTGATGGGTTCGGCGGCGGCGTTTTTCCTGCGCCAGCGCGGGCAGTCGGTGATCTTGCTGGAGCGTGACCAGATCGGTCAGTACGCCAGCGGGGTGAACTTCGGCAATGTCCGGCGCCAGGGGCGATTCCTCGGTCAGCTGGAGTTGGCCAACCGTTCCTGGGCGTTGTGGAAACGCCTGCCGGAGCTGATCGACGACGACCTCGAATTCATCGCCAGCGGGCACATGCGGGTGTGTTATCGCGAAGACGAAATCTCCGAGCTTGAGGCCTATGCTGCCGCCCCCGAGGCGGCGCAACTGGACTTGCAAATCTTTCGCGGCGCTGAGCTGCACCGGCGTTTTCCGTTTCTTGGGTCGGATGTGAAGGGCGGCTCCTTCGCGCCCCACGACGGGCACGCCAACCCGCGTCTGGCAGCGCCGGCGTTTGCCCGGGCGGCACGGCGCCTTGGCGCACGGATCGAAGAGCAGACCGAAGTCGCCGACGTGCAAAAGGTTGGCGGCGAGTTCACCGTCACCACCACCGATGGACGCCAGTTCAGCGCCGAACAGTTGCTGATTACCGCCGGTGCCTGGGGCCAGAAGCTTTCGGCGCAGTTCGGCGAGCCGGTGCCACTGGACACTCACGGCCCGCAAATGGCCGTGACCGAGTCGGTGCCGTACGCCTTGCCGACGGTGATCGGCGTGTACACCAAGATTCCCGAAGAAGTGATTTACTTCCGGCAGATCCCGCGCGGCAACATCGTCATCGGCGGTGGCTACCGCAGCAAGCCGGATATGCTCACGCGTCGGGCTCAGGTCGAGCCGCGCAGCATCCTCAACCAGATCCAGCAGATGCGTCGCCTGCTGCCGGGTGTCGGCAATCTGAACATCATCCGCGTCTGGAGCGGCATCGAAGGCTACATGCCCGATTCCTTGCCGGTGATGGGCCCCAGCGGTACGGTCGACGGGCTGTTCTACGCGTTCGGCTTCTGCGGTCACGGCTTCCAGCTTGGCCCGGGCGTCGGCGACGTGATGGCCGAACTGATCAGTACCGGCAGCACCCGCACGTCGATTGAGCCGTTCTCCATTCGCCGGTTCGCCCTTCCAGCCGAGCAACGGAGCAAGGCCTCATGAAACCCCGTGTACTGGATATTCTCAAACGCCTGATGGCCTTCGATACCGTGTCTTCGGAGTCGAATATGGCCTTGATCGAGTACGTGCGCGACCTGCTGCTGAGCAAGGGCATCGAGTCGCTGATCGTCAAGGACTCCACCTGCAAAAAGGCCAACCTGTTTGCCAGCACTGGCCCAGAAGCGTTACCGGGGATTCTGCTGTCCGGGCACACCGACGTGGTCCCGGCAGCGGGTCAGGCCTGGACCTTCCCGGCGTTTCAGGCGACGGTGCAGGAGGGGCGGATTTACGGTCGCGGCAGCTGCGACATGAAGGGGTTTATCGCGTTGGCCATCGACGCCATGCTCGACGCCGCCGACCATTCGTTGAGCCGACCGCTGCAACTGGCCCTGTCCCATGACGAAGAGATCGGTTGCGTCGGTGTGCGGCGTTTGCTCGATGTGTTGCACCTGGCGCCAGTGCGGCCATTCCTGTGCCTGATTGGCGAACCGACCAACATGCAGTTTGTGCTTGGGCACAAGGGCAAGGGTTCTTACCGCACTTACTGTCGTGGCCTGGAAGCGCATTCCTCGCTGGCGCCGCGTTCCGTCAATGCGATTCACGTGGCCTGCGATTTCATCGCGGCACTGCGTCAAAGCCAACAGCAATTGCAAGAGCAGGGCGCGCAGGATACGGACTACGACGTGCCTTACAGCACGGTGCATGTAGGGCAGATTGTTGGCGGCAAGGCGTTGAACATCGTACCGAACCTGTGCACCCTGGATTTCGAAGTGCGCAATTTGCCGGCGGATAATCTGGATCAGTTCCTGGAGCAGATGCAAGAGCGTGCGGAAGTGATCGTGCGCGAGGCCAAAAAGCTGTCCAGCGTGGCGGACATCGAGATTCAAACCCTCAACGTCTATCCGGGTCTCGACACCCATCCGAGCGTCGAGGCGGTGCGCTTTCTGAAGAACTTCGCCGCACCGGATACCGGCACGGCCAAAGTCTCGTTCGGCACCGAAGGCGGGTTGTTCAAGCAGCGCCTGGATGTGCCGGTGGTGGTCTGCGGACCGGGCTCTATCGAACAGGCGCACAAGCCGGACGAGTTTATCGAGATCAGCCAGATGGAGGCCGGGGAGCGGTTTCTGGAAGGTCTAATCGGTTCTTTGAAGTTGTAAAAGGATCAAATGTGGGAGCGAGCCTGCTCGCGATGGCGGATTATCTCTCAACATCAATATTGCCTGACCCACTGCTATCGCGAGCAGGCTCGCTCCCACAGGGTTATTCATTTGTCTGTCAGGCCATGAATCTCCTTCGGTAGAGCCTGCCGTCCCACCGCGATTTTCAGCATCCGACACCGCCCCAACCGCGCTTTCAGCATCCTCTTCCGAGGCACCTCCCTAGACTGGCAAGTGTCTCGGATCAGGACTCGACCATGCTCAAGAATCGTTTGAAAGACCCAAGCCTTTTGGCAGAACTCGCCTACATTGACGGGCAGTGGATCGGCGCCGACAACGCCGCGACCCTCGACGTCATCGACCCGGCCAACGGCCAGTTGCTCGCCCGTGTACCGGCGATGCAAGGCCCGGAAACCCGCCGCGCCATCGACGCCGCCGAAAGAGCCTGGCCGGCCTGGCGCGCCCGCCCGGCAGCCGAGCGGGCGGCGCTGCTGGAGCGCTGGTATCAGGCGATGATCGACAACCTCGACGACCTGGCGCTGATCATGACCTGCGAGCAGGGCAAACCACTGAACGAAGCCAAAGGCGAAATTCGCTACGGCGCCGGTTTCGTCAAATGGTTCGCCGAAGAAGCTCGACGGGTTTACGGCGAAACCATGCCGGCCCCCAGCGGCGACCGCCGACTGCTGACCCTCAAGCAACCGGTGGGAGTCTGCGCGGCGATCACCCCGTGGAACTTCCCCAACGCGATGATCACTCGCAAGTGCGCGCCAGCCCTGGCGGCAGGCTGCCCGATCATCGTCAAACCCTCGGACCTGACGCCGTTGTCGGCGCTGGCCCTGGCGGTACTGGCCGAACGGGTCGGGATTCCGGCCGGGGTGTTCAACGTGCTGACCGGAATGCCTGCCGGTATCGGCGAAGAGCTGACCAGCAACCCGACCGTACGCAAGATTTCCTTTACCGGCTCGACGGCGGTGGGTCGGCTGCTGATGCGCCAGAGTGCTGAACACATCAAGCGTCTTAGTCTGGAGCTGGGCGGCAATGCGCCGTTCATTGTGTTCGACGATGCTGATCTTGAGCAGGCGGTGGCGGGCATCATGCTCAGCAAGTTTCGCAACGCCGGTCAGACCTGCGTCTGCGCCAACCGCATCCTGGTGCAAGACGGCATCTACGAACGCTTCGCCCAGCGTCTGGTGGAGGAGGTGGGCAAGCTCAAGGTCGGCAACGGCCTCGACGCTGACGTCACCATCGGCCCGCTGATCAATCCGGCGGCGGTGAGCAAAGTCGCCCGGCATATCGACGATGCCCTGAGCCAGGGCGCGCGTTTGCTCTGCGGCGGTGTTCCCGAGGGTGACAGTCAATTTGTCCAGCCAACGGTGCTTGGCGATGCCCACTCCGGCATGTTGCTGGCCAATGAAGAAACCTTCGGCCCGGTGGCGCCGCTGATGCGCTTTACCGAGGAGGCCGAAGCTCTCGCGCTGGCCAATGCCACGCCTTATGGCCTGGGCGCCTACTATTTCACTCAGGACCTGCGCCGCTCGTGGCGTTTCGGCGAAGCGCTGGAGTTCGGCATGGTTGGCCTCAATACCGGGATCATTTCCATGGAGGTCGCCCCGTTCGGCGGCATCAAGCAGTCGGGTCTTGGCCGTGAAGGCAGCAAGTACGGCCTGGATGAATACCTTGAAGTCAAAGCCTTCCATATTGGCGGGCTGTAACTCACAGACACGGGGAGCCACGATTGATGAGCAAGACATTCAGAATCGCCGCGATTGCCGGCGATGGCATCGGCAAGGAAGTCCTGCCCGAAGGGCTGCGGGTACTGGAGCAGGCCGCGAAGAAATGGCAGCTGGATTTGAGCATCGAGGTGCTCGATTGGGCGCACTGCGATTACTACCTGGAGCACGGGCAGATGATGCCCGACGACTGGTTCGAACAGCTCAAGGATTTTGACGCGATCTACTTCGGCGCCGTGGGCTGGCCGGACAAGGTGCCGGATCACATTTCGCTGTGGGGTTCGCTGCTCAAGTTTCGTCGCGACTTCGACCAGTACGTGAACATCCGCCCGGTGCGGTTGTTCCCCGGCGTGCCGTGTCCGTTGGCCGGGCGCAAACCGGGCGATATCGATTTCGTGGTGATTCGCGAGAACACCGAAGGCGAATATTCCTCGGTCGGCGGCAAGATGTTCGAAGGCACCGAGCATGAATTCGTGCTGCAAGAGTCGGTGTTCACCCGGCGCGGTGTCGACCGGATTCTCAAGTTCGCCTTCGAGCTGGCCCAGACCCGGCCGCGCAAACGCCTGACGGCAGCGACCAAGTCCAACGGGATTTCCATCAGCATGCCGTACTGGGACGAGCGCACGGCGTTGATGGCCGCGCAGTACCCGGACATCACCTGGGACAAACAGCATATCGACATTCTGTGTGCGCGTTTCGTGCTGCAACCGGACCGCTTTGATGTGGTGGTGGCGTCGAACCTGTTCGGCGACATTCTCTCCGACCTCGGTCCGGCCTGCGCCGGAACCATCGGCATTGCGCCGTCGGCGAATCTCGACCCGGAGCGGCGTTTTCCGTCGCTGTTCGAACCGGTGCATGGCTCGGCGCCGGATATCTACGGGCAAAACATCGCCAACCCGATTGCGATGATCTGGTCCGGGGCGTTGATGCTGGATTTCCTGGGTAACGGTGATGAGCGTTATCGCGCGGCGCATGACGGGATTTTGCAGGCGATAGAGCGGGTGATTGCCGAGGGGCCGATCACGCCGGATCTGGGCGGGAAGGGCTCGACTCAGGATGTCGGTAGGGCAATCGTCGCTGCGCTTTGAACTGAGGTAACAATAGGGCGGCTGCGAGCAGTTGCCCTATTGGTCCGATGAAGCGTGTTCTATGTGCGCGAAGGGAGATCGGGTGCTGCGCCAAATCCGATGATTGCTTTGGTTTCCAGGTACTCTTCAAAGCCGTAGACACCGTATTCCCGACCATTACCCGAGCGCTTATAACCGCCAAACGGAGCCATTGGATTCCAGGCGGGGTAGTTCAGATGCACTTGTCCCGCGCGAATACGAGAGGCAACGGCACGTGCAAGATCAAGGTCCTGAGCCTGAACATGGGCGCCCAGCCCATATACCGTGTCGTTTGCGATAGCGACCGCCTCATCGATCGTCTCATACGCAATGATGCACAACACGGGACCGAAAATTTCCTCTTGGGCGATCCGCATAGTGGAATCTACCTCGGAAAAAATAGTGGGGCGGGTGTAAAAGCCCTTTTCAAAGCCCGGCACACGTCCTGGTCCTCCGCAAATGAGTTTGGCGCCCTCACTAAGGCCCGCGTTGATCATGGCTTGCACGCGATTGAACTGGGCCTCGTTGGCAATGGGGCCGAGTACCGTCTCTTCCGATTGCGGGTCACCCACGATAATCGCATTGGCGGTTGCGGCAGCCAGGGATTCGACTTCGGCCAGCCGGTCCTTTGGAACGATCATTCGTGTCGGGGCGCTGCAGGATTGTCCGACGTTGCGAAACGCAGACATCACTCCCAGCGGGACGGCTTTGGCGAAGTCGGCGTCGGGAAGCAGAAGATTCGGAGACTTGCCTCCCAGCTCTTGCGTGACGCGCTTCACCGTATGGGCGGCTGCCTGTGCGACCAGCGCGCCTGCGCGGTTTGAGCCGGTAATTGAGATCATATCGATATCGGGATGCGCCGCCATGGCGGCGCCGACCTCGGGACCACTTCCGTTCACCAGGTTGAAGACGCCAGGCGGGAGGCCTGCGTCATGGACCAGTTGTGCAAAAAGAAGGGCGCTTAGAGGCGACAGTTCGCTGGGTTTCAAAACCACCGTGCACCCGGCAGCAATAGCCGGGGCAACTTTCGCGGTGATTTGATACAGCGGCCAGTTCCACGGCGTGATGAGCGCGCAGACACCTATTGCTTCGCGTTCAATCGCGGTGCCGCCTTCAACCGTTTGGAAGCGATAGCTGGAGAGGAGATCACGTGCGATCCGAACGTGTTCGGCCGCGAGAGGCACTTGCATTGCCCGAGCGAAACTGATCGCTGCCCCCATTTCGAGAGAGAGTGCCTGCGCGAGCACCTCTTTTCGCTCAAGGATGAGATCGTAGATCTTTCCAAGGACAAGCGCGCGCGACTCTGCCGAGGACGCAGACCAACTCGCAAACGCTGCACGCGCCGCAGCGACTGCCCGATCGATATCCTCGGCAGACCCGCGCGCGACCTGCGCAACAACGGCTTCACTTGCCGGATTGACCACCGGCAAACTGGCCGGGATGGCGGGGGAAGACCAACGGCCGTTGATATAAAACTTGTGAGACGTTTGCGGATCAACGCTGTAGCTATTCGAAGATTGTGTTGTCATCCAACGAGCTCCTTGGAGCGGTAATAGACACCGCGAACAGAAGGGCCGGGGAGGGAGCGAGTCACCAGAGCATCGCCGTGGCGACCCATACATCCCTATGCCCTGTTACCGCAATACGCTAACAAAATGACCCCGGCAAAAGATGCCGTTATTCAAGTCGGCGAGGGACAATCTGCTGTATCTGCCAGGCTAACGTTGCATCCATGCAACTGAGCCGTTTACGTGGGCAGTGCGTCCGATAAACCCCTCGCTGGCGGTTGTGATCGCTAGCCGATAGCTTGAGTCACCAGCGCAAACTGCTGGATTCCACCGCTTGACTGCGGGGGAAGTCCACGAACCATTCGCGGCGCTCTGTCGACGCACTGCAACCCCAGGCTCTCCAGCCAGCGTGCTAACCCGCAATCGGCCAGAATGTCGAAGCGAACAAAGGTACCCGGTATCAAACGCAGAAGGTGGGTAATCAACTGTTGGGCCTGTTCCTGGTTGTGTGCGACAACCGGACCAATGATATGGCCACGGCCAAAACGACGGAGCAGGGCAGTGCCTTGCAGCTGTCCATCCGCCTCAATGCCGACCGCGTGCTCGGCCATCGCAAGCAAATCGTTGAGTACCGCTGTGCGGTCCAGGCCGCTACCCGCATTGGCCAATTCAATCAGCCTCGGGTAATCGGCCGGGCCTAATGCGCGACACTGCGAGCCCTTGATCAAAGGGATCGGCGCAGGTGTCTGTGGCACGCCTTGATGCTGCTGGATACGCGCGAAGTCGACGAATCCCAGGCTTGCATAGAGCGGTGCGCCCGACTCGGTGGCATTGAGGATCGACGTGCGGGGTTCAGCGGCGTCCAGGCACAGGTTCATCAGCCGACGTCCGATCCCCTTTCCCTGGTGCTCATCACTCACGATCACCAGGCCGATGGAGGAGTAAGCACCTTGATGGCAGGCAAATGCTACGCCGACCAGCTGACCGTTATGTTCCGTGACAAAGCCTTCGGACGTGCGCTGTACCATGGCCCAGTCCTCTTCTCGGTGAGGCCATTTCAGGTGCGCGGAGAGAGCGTGTGCCGCGGGCATATCCGCCGCGGTAACCGTGCGGTACAGATAGGCAGAGTCCGGCGTTGCAGGCATGGAGCCTCCTTGAAGAGGGCAATCTTGAGTGGGGCGATCAGGGCGTTGCGGTGCGCGGCTCATATAAGTTTGCCTGTGCTGAGGAGGCTGGTAGATAACGGCATCGCAATCGCGGATGGGTTAGTAAACCGACGGATATCGAATGGACTGATCAAGGTACTGGTACGACCGCTGCTGATCAGTTCGGCCATCACATCGCCGACGCCCGGGCCAAGCTGGAAGCCATGACCGCAGAAGCCGAAGGCATAAAACAATCCATCGACGGTGCCGCTGGGGCCGATGACCGGCAGGGAATCCGGCGTATAGCTCTCGATGCCGCTCCAGACCCGGATGATGTTCAGCTTCTCGGCCCCCGGTAGCAGGCGACGCATTTGCCGCATCTGGTTGAGCAGGCTTTCCGGCTTGAAGTAAGCGCGCCGGTTGAGCATGTCCGGTTTGCAGCGGTTGCCGCCGCCGATGATGATGTTGCCGCGGGGGATCTGCCGGAAGTAAATCACCTCTTCCTTGATTTTGGTAAACACGCCGATCACCGTTGGCAAGGCGTAGGGCACCGGCTCGGTCACCGACATCTGCGGACCATTGGGTTCCAGCGGCACGGGTTCGCCGAATTGTTCGGACAGCTTGGCGGCCCAGGCGCCGGCGGTGATCAGCAGTTGCTGGGCGACGAACAGTTGGCCATCGGTGGTCGTGACGTGGAATTGGTCATTGACCTTCTGCACCTCGGCGACTTCGGTGCGCTCTTCGATCCGCGCACCGAGGCGCCGGGCCGCCCGGGCGAACGCCGGCGCTGCCAGACGCGGGTTGGCGTGGCCATCGTGAGGCGCATAGGAGCCGCCCTTGACCTCTGGCCCAAGAAACGGAAAACGCTGGCGCAGCTCAGCACCGCGATAAATTTTCAGGTCCAGTTGCGCCGCCTCGGGGGCGGCAGCGTAGGCCTCAAGCTCGGCGATTTCGTCTTCGCGATAACACACCCGCATGTGCCCGCTGGCGATGAATTCGAGGTCGTCGTCGATCAGCTCCGGCAAGCGTTTCCACAACGCCCAGGAACGATTCGCCAGCTCCAGCTGCCCAAGGAATCGCCCCTGGCGCCGGACGTTGCCGAAGTTCACGCCGCTGGCGTACTGACCGATCTGGTCACGCTCCAGCAGGGTGACGGAGAGTCCACGCTGACGCAGGAAAAACGCTGACGTCGAGCCCATGATGCCGCCGCCGACAATCAGGACATCGCTTTTTTGCGGTTTCATGAGAGTTCCTCGATGATCATCATCGTTGAGGGTGTGTTGACGGTCGGTCGACCCTGCTCGGCCAGTCGTGCAAAGCGCCTCGTCATCGGTAGGTTTCCGTTTGTTCGCCGCGGGCCAGTGCTTCGATTTCGATCAAATAACCATGATGCAATACCGGAACAGGCACCACGGCGCGGGCTGGCCGATGTTCTCCCAGATATTGGGCATAAATCCGATCAAAGACGGGCCAGTGTTCTATTCCTACGACATAGACAGTGACCTTCAGCAGGTCACTCGTGCTCCGGCCTGCTTCGCTGAGGATCGCCACCAGGTTATCGAGCACGATGGATGCTTGAATCTCGAACGGCTGGTCGGCACTGTGGTCGCCATTCGCGCGTAACGGCAGTTGTCCGGACACATATAAAACGCCCTCGTGCAATACCGCCTGGGAGTAGTGTCCGCCCGGAGTTGCTGCGTGGGTGGTGTGGATTAAGTCGATCGAACCTGCTTGATCACCAGCCATGTAGACGACTCCAGGTGTGCACGACGCCCTCGGCGTCACAGGCGTGATAATCCGGGAACTGCGCGCCCGTGGCACACGCATGGTTGGGGAGAATCCGCAGACGGCTACCGATAGGGAAGCGCGCTACGAGGTTGGCGCTCTCGGCCGTTCCAAGGGTGATGATGCCATGCTCCTGGTTGGCGCCCGTGAGCAGCGCGCCCTCGATCCAGTCACCGGCCTCGGTACACACCTGTCCGTAGCCGAAGTCCTGTCGCTGGCGCTGCGTACCGCGATCACGACTCATGGCCATCCAGCCGGCATCGGTGATGATCCAGCCTTTATCTTGCTGGTGACCGATGACGGTGGTCAGCACGCTCAGCGCCAACTCGCCTGCCTGGCAGACGCCGATGTTGTGCATGACCAGGTCGAAGAACACATAGACACCTGCGCGTACTTCAGTGACGCCTTCCAGACTCCGTGCCGACAGTGCCGTGGGAGTGGAGCCGATGCTGACCTCTGGGCACGCCAGTCCGGCTTCGCGGATTTTTTCGGCGGCCTCGACGCAGAGGGCGCGTTCTTGTTCGGCGAGGATTTGCAGTGCTTCAAGGCTGTCGAGTTCGTAGCTGGATCCGGCGTGGGTCATTACGCCTCGCAGTTGCATGTCCCCCTCAGAAAGGACGCGTGCGACCTCTATGAGTGCATGATCTTCAACGGTCAGACCTGAGCGGTGGCCATCGCAATCTATCTCGATCCAGACCTCGAATCGTTCGTCGTGTTTCTGTCCGAAGGAGACGATGGCTTGCGCCCCGGCAACACTGTCGGTGAGCACGCTCAGCTGACAGCCCTTGCGCCTGAGTATCAGTGCCTGGGCCAATTTGGCAGGCGCCATGGCAACGGCATAGAAAATGTCGCTGATGCCTTCAGCAAAACAATGCTCAGCTTCTTTCAAGGTGGAAACCGTGACACCGCTTGCGCCAGCGGCTATCTGTGCCTTGATCACGGGGAGGCATTTGCTGGTTTTGATGTGCGGGCGCAAATGCACACCCAGGGTGTCCATGCGCTGCTGCATGCGCTGGATATTGCGCTGCATTCGCGGGACATCGACTATCGCGGCGGGCGTATCGAGGGAGGCAATAAGGGCTGACATGACAGAACTCGGGTGGCTGGGTACGAGGTCCACTCTACTCAGCCGTCATGAAGGTGTGGTTCAATGAATAGTCATCAATCATTAAGTAGAATTGAATGATCTCCGTCGAAGACTTACGTCTGGCCGTAACGCTGGCGCGCTCCGAGTCTTTAAGCGCTGCCGCCAGAGTCTTGAATGTCTCACCACCGGCGCTGTCCATGCGTTTGCGCAAGCTGGAGACGCTGCTGGGTCTGACCCTGGCCAATCGCGATGCCCGGCGCCTGAGTCTCACTGCCGATGGCGAGCGTTTTTCCCGTGAAAGCGCGCTTTTGCTGGAACAGTTGGAGGCGCTTCCAGAGTCCTTCAGGCAGCATGATGAGCGGCTGGTTGGCACACTCAGGCTGGCAGCGCCGTTCGGCTATGGGCGCCAGCGCATTGCGCCGCTGCTGGCCCGTTTTGCCAGATTGCATCCACAGCTGTGCCTGCACCTGGATTTGCGCGAAACGCCATGGCCTGATCGTCACGACAGCGATGCGGTGATTCACATTGGTCACCTCAACGACAGCCTGTGGATCGCCAAACCCCTCACGCAAAACAACCGATGGCTGTGCGCCAGTCCGGCGTATCTGGAGCAGCACGGCGTGCCGTCGTCGCCCGAACAACTGGCCGAGCATCGTTGCATTTGCATTCGCGAGAATGATGAAGACGTCACGTTGTGGCATATGCGTAAGGGGCAGGGGCGCAAAACGCTGCGCATCGAGCCGGCGCTGTTGAGCAACGATGGAGGCGTGGCCCGGCGGTGGGCCGAGCAAGGCTTGGGGCTGGTGCTACGTTCGCAATGGGATGTCAGTGAAGCGATCGCCAACGGCAGCCTGACACGGGTGTTGGCGGATTGGCAATTCGACAGCGCGCCGATCAACCTGTTGGTCCCCTCACGCAAACTTCGCAGTGCGCGCGTACAGGCGTTGGTGGCCTTTCTGGAAGATGCATTGAAAGCGTGATGTATCGCGCGGCGCATGACGGGATTCTGCAGGCGATCGAGCGGGTGATTGCCGACGGACTCTGAATCATCCACCGGACTACTGTGGGAGCGAGCCTGCTCGCGATAGCGGACTGTCAGTCAACATCACTGTTGAATATCAGGCCCTCATCGCGAGCAGGCTCGCTCCCACATTTTGATTTTTTGTGTATTCAATAACCCTGGGTGCGATCGATCTCACCGACCATAGGCTCGCTACGCTGATGCCGCTGAATATTCTCCAGCAACACCCCGAACGCACTTTCCGGCTGTGTCATCGCCGCAATGTGCGGGGTCAGCAGAATCTGCGGATGATCCCAAAACGGATGATCCATCGGCGCCGGTTCTTCCTGTAGCACATCGAGTACGGCGCCGCTCAGTTGCCCGCTGTCCAGCGCCTCAAGCAAATCACTTTCCACCAGATGCCCGCCACGACCCATGTTGATCAGCGCCGCGCCACGGGGCAGTTGCTGGAACAGCGTGCGGTCGAGAATGCCTTGGGTCTGATCGGTCAGCGGCAGTACGCACAACAGAATGTCGCACTGGCTCAGGAACGCTGGCAGTTGCTCGTTGCCGGCATGGCAATCGACGCCCTGAATGTGATGGGCACTGCGCGCCCAGCCGGACAACGCAAAACCCAGGGGCTGCAAGGTCGCCAGAATCTGCCGGGCCTGGGTACCGAGGCCCATGACGCCAACCCGTCGCTTGGCCGCCGGTTGCAGCAAGTGTGCCTGCCAGTACCGGGCCATTTGTTGCTGGCGATAGCGAAGCATGTCCCGGTGCAGGCTGAGCACCGCGAAGCTGGCGTATTCGCACATGCCGCGAGTAATGCCAGGGTCCAGCAGGCGCACCACCGGCAGGCTCATCGGCAAGCGGCTCAGGTCCAGTTGATCGACCCCGGCGGACAACGCAAACAACACGCGCAGATTGGGCAGCAGCACCTCGAGATCGTCCGGGGCCTGCCAGGCGGCCAGGTACTGAATGTCGTTGGGGTCGCCAATGTCCGGCCAGGCGCGCCATTCGATATCCGGGGCGTGCGCGGCGAACAGCGCTTTCCACTGTTCGCCGCGCACCGGGTCAGCTTTATAAAGCAGGGCCATAGGCATTTCCTGAAGGGTGAAGGTGCTGTCCATCATCGCGCAACGCCAGCGCAGGATCTGTCGAAAGGGCCGGGTTAAACGGCTTGCGCCAGTTTCTATCAGGCATGCCCCGGCAGATTCGGCGGGCTGAAGGAATCTGCCGTTTGGCGGGGTGAAAACAGTTGATCCGAATTTCTCAGGGCGCAAGTTCGGCGTAGTTCGTTTCGCACAAGCCTTAACCTGAACACCATCGCAACCACTTCCCGGTTGCCGGACTCACGATGGGAAATGCCATGAACAGCAAAGTCGACGAAACCCCTCATTTGCTCCGTCAGCGCGATCAATTCGTGCCACGTGGCCTGGTCACCGCTCACCCGTTGGTGATCGATCGCGCCCAAGGTGCCGAATTGTGGGACGTGGACGGCAAGCGCTACCTGGATTTTGTCGGCGGCATTGGTGTGCTCAACATCGGCCACAACCACCCGAAGGTGGTTGCTGCGGTGCAGGCCCAGTTGCAAAAGGTCTCCCATGCGTGTTTTCAGGTGGTGGCCTATAAGCCTTATCTCGATCTGGCCCAGCGCCTGTGCGAAATGATCGGTGGCAACGAAGCGTATAAAGCGGCGTTCTTTACCTCTGGCGCCGAGGCCGTGGAAAACGCGGTGAAGATCGCCCGCGCTCACACCAATCGTTCGGCGGTGATCGCGTTTCGTGGCGGGTTTCACGGTCGCACCTTGCTCGGCACCACGCTGACCGGCATGAGCCAACCGTACAAGCAGAACTTCGGGCCGTTCGCGCCGGAGGTATTTCACACGCCGTATCCGAATGCCTATCGCGGCGTTAGCAGCGAGTTGGCCCTCAAGGCGCTGGACGAGTTGTTGGCCACCCAGGTCGCCCCTGAACGGGTCGCGGCAATCATCATTGAACCGGTCCAGGGCGACGGTGGTTTCCTGTCGGCACCCGTGGAGTTTCTTCAGGCGCTGCGTGCCCTCACTGAAAAACACGGCATCGTGCTGATTCTCGATGAAATCCAGACCGGTTTTGGCCGTACTGGCAAATGGTTCGGTTTCCAGCATGCCGGCATCCAGCCGGACCTGGTGACCGTTGCCAAGAGTCTTGCCGGTGGTTTGCCGCTGTCCGGTGTGGTCGGCAAGGCCGGGATCATGGACGCGCCGTTGCCCGGTGGCCTGGGCGGCACTTATGGCGGTAACGCGCTGTCATGTGCCGCAGCGCTGGCGGTGATCGAAGCCTACGAGCAAGAACAGCTGCTGGCGCGTGGCGACGCCCTGGGGGAGCGTTTGCGTCAGGGCTTGGTGCGCTTGCAAGCCCGTCACCGGCAAATCGGTGATGTGCGCGGCAGCGGGTTCATGCTGGCGATCGAGCTGATCAAGGATGATGACGCGCGTACCCCGGATGCGGACCTGAATCAGCGGCTGATCGACGAAGCCCGAGCGGGCGGTCTGCTGGTGATCAAATGCGGCGTGTACCGCAACGTGCTGCGTTTCCTTGCACCGCTGGTGACAACGGAAGATCAGATCGACGAAGCGCTGCAGATTCTTGAAGCAGCATTGGCACGCGTCTTGAACTGAGTTCACGCCTGCTCCGGGCGGTACTGCAGGGTATCGCCCGTGAGCATTTATGGCGCATGGAGTGACGGAGTGCATTATTGGAGGCTTGGCGTACCATGGGGCTGACTGATTATCGAGCGTTGCTCATCGATTGCGATGAAGTCCTGGTCGATCGCGATTCGGGAGTCTGGACGGCGCTGCAACCGCTGCTCGACAGCCTTGGCGGTCGTCCGGACAAGGAGCAGGTATTGGCCGAATACAGCGAGGTGGTGCGTGCGCTCTACCCGCGTTTCGGTGAACTGGGCTTTAGTGGCTTGCTGTGTTTCGCCCATCGCCAGTTGGCCGAGCGCTGGGGGCTGAGAGCCAGTTGGGAGGAGGGCATGAGTTTTGCCCGTTCGGTGGCCAATTGGTCGCTGTTCGAGGACGCGCCCGGCGCGATGTTGTACCTGCGCAAGTTCTACCGCTTGCTGGTGCAGGGCGATCGGGATGCCGAAGATCGAGGGCTGCTCTGTGAGCGTTTGGGGGTCATGCCCGACGACTTCATTTCACTGGCCAGCGATCCTTTGCTGGATCGGGACTGGTTACAGACCAATGGGCTTGAGGCCCGGGATATCCTGCAAGTGACCCGACCTTCTGCCGGGCGGCAGGCAGCCACCGATGTGTGCCTGATTTGTCGCGGGCGGGCAAAACCTGCAACCTCGTGTGCGGCGGATTACTGCATCAACAGCATGGCTGACCTGGTCGCTCAGCATCAGCTGTCTTTACGGCGCTGATTTTGCTAGAAGATTGTCCTACAAACGGCAATCAAGAGGTACGCAATGGAAGGTTTAGTGAAACTGGACCGGATCGACATCAGCATCTTGGTTGAGTTGCAAAAAGACGGGCGCATGACCAATGTCAGCCTGGCCGATGCCGTGGGGCTGTCAGCCAGTCCGTGCCTGCAACGGGTCAAGCGACTGGAGTCGGCGGGGTACATATCGAGCTACAAGGCACATTTGAACCTGGCCAAGATCACTGACTCGGTCACGGTGTTCACCGAGATCACCTTGAGCGATCACAAGCGCGAAGACTTCGCCAAGTTCGAGTCCAATATCCGTCTGGTGGATGAAGTGCTCGAATGCCATCTGATCAGCGGTGGCTACGATTATCTGGTGCGCTTCATGACCCGCAGCATCCAGCACTATCAGGAAGTGATCGAAAGCCTGCTGGACAAGAACATCGGCATCTCCAAGTACTTCAGTTACATCGTCATCAAGTCTCCCGTGCTCAAGGACGGCGTGCCGTTGCGCAAATTGCTGCGCCATTGAGACGTTCTCGATAATCGTTTGTCGCCCGCTGCGTCTTTGAAAGAGGCGCACGCCGGGTGGCACCTCAGGTATCGCGCAAAAGGTCGTGGGTGTTAAGCAGCTCGTAGGCAATCTCGGGGTGCTTTTCCAAACCGCGACGAATGGCGGCCGGAATCGACTGGCGGGTTTTGCGGCACAGCCCCGGCAGGTCCAGAAGCTGAATACCGATGCCGCGCATGCTTCGCACTTCGTGCGCGCTTGGGGTGATGTGCACACGAATGCCTAATTGCTCATACATCCGACGCTGCAAATGCTCGAGGTCGGCCAGGCTCTGCAGATTCTCCAGCCGGTCGAGCAGACGCTTTTCCTCCTGGCGGGTCAGGTGCAGGATGCGCAAATCCGCGCTGGGTATGTCCAGCAACTGTTCGCGCCTGCAATCGCAGGCACCGGGCGGGCAGGGTTGTCGAATCTGCAGAGAGGCTGTCATGGTCTCCAATCATAGCTATCGGTAACCGTTATTGCCCAGCGGGTTCGTCGCGACCCGATGATCGTTTGGGGCGGACATAACCGCCCCGTACTGATCGCCCTCAACCCCATGTGTTTCCGAGCGCTTCCAGACCGGCCTTTTGCAGGTCCTGTGGGCTCATGACAAGACGGAACTTGCAGGTGGCATTGAAGTTGAGAAAGAACGGTTCTGCAAAACTGGGGATCTGAGTGGAGTCTTGTACGTCGATCAGGAAAATCCCGCCGCGCAGTCCATCCTGCTCGGTAAAGTAGGCAGCCTCCGGTTTGATGCTTTCCAGGATTCGCCCGATGACTTCGCCGACCTTCCCGGCCCTGACGAGCGCGTTGAAAGGTTCATTCGGGCACTCGACCATCATTAGCATTTTCATTATTCGACTCTCTTTTCAGATAGCTGCCTCATCTCCCTGCCTTTGCTCCTGGCGCTCATGCCACGAAGCCCGTATTCGACCGCTCCAGCGGTGTGTGGTTAAGCATAGCGAAGCATGAGACGACGCCCGACCAGGGTTACGGGCGGTCATCGCGCCGAATGTGCCTGGATCATGTCACCCGCTTCGCCACGGCTTTCAGCTCGCCTGATCAGTTGCATAATGGTGCTGGTGGTGTTGAAACTTCTGCGGTTAGCATGGCGCTTTACCGACGCACCGAACGATAGGTGGGTTAACGTAACCGAGTAGGTCGAACATTGATCGAACGACGCCAATTTAGCGGAGGCATGAAGGGGAAAAACCTTCGCTATCTGAATGAGAATCCCAGTGAGCCTGCTCAAATGGCCCGGGCAGGATTTCTGCTGCTCGAGCATTTCTCGCTGCCCGCGTTCACCCAGGCGCTGGATACGATTGTCACCGCGAACCTGCTACGCCCCGGGTTGTTCGCTTCCCGAACGTTCGGCTTGAATGACGGGGAGGTCATCAGTGATCTGGGCCTGGTGATTCGTCCGGATGCGCGCATCGATTCTTCAGCTATTCAAGACCTGGATCTGTTGGTCATTTGCGGCGGCTACAGGACAGAACTGAAGGCGACTGATGAGTTGATCAGCCTGTTGCGAGCAGCGGCAGAGCGGGGCGTCAGTCTGGCCGGGTTGTGGAATGGCGCCTGGTTCCTCGGCGGCGCCGGCTTGCTGGATGGGTATCGTTGCGCCATTCACCCCGAACATCGCCCCGCACTCGCGGAAATCTCCAAGGCGACGCATGTCACCAGCGAAGCCTATGTCATTGATCGAGACCGGCTCACCGCTTCCAGTCCCTCGGGTGCATTCCATATGGCGCTGGACTGGATCAAGGGGCTACACGATAAAGCCCTGGTCGAGGGTATCGAGGACATCTTGGCTTTCGAAGAGTCTCGTTATCGGCGCATCAAACCGGCTGAGAATGTCTGTGTGAGCGCGCCATTGCGTGAGGTGGTCAAGCTGATGGATGCCAACCTCGAAGAGCCCCTGGAGCTGGAGCAACTGGCGGTTTATGCGGGCCGTTCTCGTCGACAGCTCGAACGCTTGTTCAAGGAGCAACTGGGCACAACGCCGCAACGGTATTACATGGAGCTGCGTATCACCGAGGCGCGGCGACTGCTGCAACACACCGAGCTCTCCCAGGTCGATGTGCTGGTGGCCTGCGGTTTTGTTTCACCCAGCCATTTCAGCAAATGCTATAGCTCGTACTTTGGATACAGGCCTTCCAAGGAAACGCGACTGGTCAAATAAAAACGACACCACCGCAAGGCCGGGACAAGCGATTGTCATGGCTGTCCTGATGCGTCTCCTATACTGATTCGCGTTGCCAGGCTCAACGCTGGCACCCAACGCCGTCGGGCCCGCTGTCAGGGTTCTGACAGCTTCCCTATCAGTCACTGTAAGGAGATAGAACATGGCAATTCGCATTGGCGATGAAGCACCGGACTTCACCGCCGAAAGTACCGAAGGCCCGATCCACTTCCACGAGTGGATTGGCGACAAGTGGGCGATCCTGTTCTCGCATCCGAAGGACTTCACCCCTGTCTGTACCACTGAACTCGGTTATATGGCCGGACTCAAGCCGGAGTTCGACAAGCGCAACACCAAGATAGTCGGGCTCAGCGTCGACCCTGTCAGTGACCACCGGGCCTGGCTCGGTGACATCGAAGAGACCCAGGGGCATGCGGTCAACTATCCGATGATCGGCGACGAGAACCTGGTGGTGGCGAAGCTCTACGACATGATTCACCTGAATGCCAGTGGCGGCTCACGCACCGCCGTGGACAACGCCACGGTGCGTTCTGTGTTCATCGTCGGCCCGGACAAGAAAGTCAAGGCGATGCTGATCTACCCAATGAGTGCCGGGCGCAACTTCGATGAAGTGTTACGCCTGCTCGACTCTCTGCAACTAAACGCCAAGCACACCGTCGCCACCCCGGTGAACTGGCGTCCGGGCGAGGACGTGATCATTCCCACGTCGGTGTCCGACGAAGAAGCCAGGAAGAAGTACCCGCAGGGCTTCAAGACGTTGAAACCCTATTTGCGCACCGTGGCGCAACCGAAGTAACTGAGCCAGCGTCCCTCCCTTGCAACGGTTGCCTCAGGCTCGGGCAGGGGAGGGTTCTTTAACCCGATCAATAGCAAGTGGCTGTTTTAAAACCAATTTATATTGTTTGGGGGCTTCCCAGACGAAGCGAAAGTTGATAAATTTCCGCGCGTTCTTGCAGAGGCCCGCACGGGGCTTTCAGCAACAGCTACAGGGGCGTCGCCAAGCGGTAAGGCAGCAGGTTTTGATCCTGCCATGCGTTGGTTCAAATCCAGCCGCCCCTGCCATTTTCCTATGCTCGAGCGCCGGTTGAAACGGCACCAGCAGTCTCCACGCCTTCGTAATCCCCTTACCCTTGCCGAACGATCAATGAACCGACTCCGGGTCCGTTAAGAAATCAATCAGCGCTCTTACTTTCATCGGTAGGTAGCGGGCATGGGGATACAGCAACATGAAGGGCCGGGTAGCGCCACCAAACTGCCCGAGTACCTCGACCAATTCACCACTGTCGATTTGCGCCTGAACGGTAAACCGGTACGCCTGCACGATCCCGGCGCCGAGTTTGGCCATCGTGATCGTTGCCAGGTAATCTTCAAGGCAGGTGGTATTTCCAGAGGTGTGCACGCTGACCGACCGCTGATCGACGATGAAGGTCCACGGTACATTTCTTCCGCTGCTGGGCAGTTCAAACTGAATGCAATCGTGTAACTCCAGGTCCGACAGTGCCTGCGGAACGCCATGCTGCCGAAGGTACTCAGGAGAGGCTACGACCACCAGCTCCGCATTCTCGAGTGTGCGCGCAATCAGCGCCGAGTCATCGGGCGCCCGACCGCGGATGGCCAGATCGTAACCCTCGTCAGCAAAATCGATGTTCCGGGTGCTGACGTGTACGACCACCTTGACCAGTGGATAGCGTCGACGAAACTCGGCAAGGCGTGGTAACAGTCGAAAATGCGCATAGGGCGTCGGTGCGCTGATTCGCAATTCCCCTGAGGGCGCCTGCTGCTGGCCCGTCACTTTGCGTTCCGCGTCAACCAGTTGAGTCAACGCTTGCCGGCATTGCTCGTAATAGACTCGACCCGCCTCGGTCAGGCGTATCTGCCGGGTGGTCCGCACGAACAAACGCACCGCCAGACGTTCCTCCAGGCGTGACACCGACCGGCTCACGGCGGCGGGCGTCACGCCGGCCGCCTGTGCAGCGGCAGTGAAACTTTCAAACTCAACGGCTAAACAGAACAGCTCAATGCTGCCGAGTTGCACATCGTCAAAATGCCGGGGCATCGTATCTCTCGATTGATTACATCAGGTATCAAGTAAGCAGCTAACACGCTATCTATCCCGGTCTGACGAAAAAGTAAAGTGCCCCCCTGATCAACCGGGAAACCGACTCGCACCTGCTGCCAAGCAGAGTTGGCGGTACGCGCCGACCAGTTGATCCTGCGTGAACGCGCGATTTCGCCCGCTGGGATTGGGCAGGACCCAGACCGAGGTATTAGCAAAGGTCTTTGACTGAAGTCCCCATGCAATTTCTCGTTGACCGGACAGCGCGCAGTACGC
Source organism: Pseudomonas brassicacearum (assembly GCF_003732175.1). GTDB lineage: Bacteria > Pseudomonadota > Gammaproteobacteria > Pseudomonadales > Pseudomonadaceae > Aquipseudomonas > Aquipseudomonas brassicacearum_G. Next base: position 333,250 of record NZ_MOBI01000020.1, on the reverse strand, counting down.
TGCTTTGCCGAGAAACGCCACAAAACGCGGTGCATAACGTGCGATCTTTTGTTCAAAATCCGCAGCGGCAGCGATGAATTCATGTGCAGACAGCTGATCCGCCTGCGCGGTTGGCCGTTCGACCACTGCGGTTAATCCACACTGATACTGCAAGATCGTTCGATCGTGTTCCGGGCGTACTTCCTGCGGCGTAAAACCGGCGAGATGAAGGGTGCGCCAGAAGCGATTGCCCCGACCCGCAAAATGATGCCCCTGGGCGGCGGCAGTCATGCCCGGATTGATGCCACAGAAAATCACGGCAAGCTGCTCGGCAAGAATATCTTCGAGTCTTTCACCCACGATAAAACCTCACAAACCCGACAGGTGCCGAGGTTAATTAGCCGCAGATCACGCTGACCGCATTACGTGCAAGCTCTGTCAGTTCAGCGCGGGATTTACCCGCCCGAGCACGTATCGAAATGCTGTGCAGCAAGGATGACGCGAGTACGGCAAGGGCCGCGGGGTCGGCATCGCCTTTCAGTTCGCCGGAATCGATTGCGGCTCGCAGACGCGTTTCGAGTTCGGCATCGAGCCTGCTCAGCCGATCCGAAAGCACGTCGCGTATTTCAGCATCCTCGACGGCCTCGGTAGTCGCCGTACCAATCGCAAAGCAGCCACGCGGTTGGCCTTCGCCCGAGAAGTAGATCGACAACTGCCCCTCATAAAAACGCATCAACGCCTGCTCCAGTGTCAGCGTGTTGTCCGTCAGCGCCTCATGCATGGCCGTCGCGGCAAATTCCCAATACTGCTCAAGCGCTTTGATATAGAGCGCGTGCTTGTCACCGAATGCCGCATAGAGGCTTGGGCGATTCATGCCAGCCGCAGTCGCGATGCTATCCAGAGAGGCGCCGGAATATCCAGTGCTCCAGAAAACCCCAAGTGCCTGCTGCAGCGCTGTCTGCGGGTCATACGCGCGAGGGCGGCCGCGGCCTTTGCCCTCTACAATCTTTTTTTGTGCCATGTTGTACAAAATCCTTGAATGAAGGTCGGACAGGGCATATTCTTACATCATCGCACAAAATTAAGGAACCAGAAGTTCCTGAATTTCAGGTTTGTTGCAGCGGAGCTCGAACTGGGTGTTGCGGCGATGAAACAGGTGCGGCAGAGCGATCCTCCTGACGCACACGAGCTTGATTCCTCACAGCAATTATTGACATCAGGGTCGCAGGCGATCGTTGCCGTGTTAGCCCGATTTCCCGGTTAAAGGTGTATTCGATCATGACTAAACAGTTCGACATCCCAGCTTCGCAGGCCTTCGAGCATCCAGGGCCGAACCAGGCTGACACGCCCCTCAAGAAACCGCTCAAAGAGAAATTACGACCACTCCTTATGGTGGGTTTCCCGGTTCTCGTCGCAGCGGTTGGGTACTCACACTATGTGACGGGCGAGCCCTATGTTTCGACCGATAACGCCTACGCCCGGGTAGCGAAGGCATCGATCAACGCTCGCGTTTCCGGACAAGTCGTCGAAATCGCGGTCGAGGACAATCAGCCTGTTCGCAAGGGCCAGGTGCTGTTTCGGATCAACCCGGAGCCGTTCCAGATCGCGGTTAACCGTGCAGAAGCACAGCTGAGCGTCGCGCGGCTTCGCATCGATGGACTCAAGGCAAGCTACCGGCAGCAGCAGGCTGAACTGCAATCGGCCAAAGAGTCGGCGGATTTCGACCAGCGGGAATTTGCCCGCAAGAAAGCGCTGGTGGCCACCGAGTTCGTCTCGCGCGCCATTTACGAGCGTGCGGACACGGACCTTAAAGTTGCACGGCAACGAATAGCGTCTATCGAACAGCAGATCGCCAGTACGGTCGTTGCCTTGAACGGCAATCCGGACATCGAAGCCGACAAACACCCGATGGTTCGCGAGGCCAAGGCTCAGCTCGACGAAGCGCAGCTTTATCTCTCGTACGCGACGGTGTATGCGCCGGAGGATGGCATCGTGGCCAAGGTCGACGATTTGCAGGTTGGCAACTATGTCAACAGCGGTGCGCCAGCCTTTGCTCTGCTGTCCGATCGCCAGACTTGGGTGGAGGCCAACTTCCGCGAAACGGAAGTGACCCATATGCATCCGGGCCAGGAAGCAACCATCAGCGTCGATACATATCCTGACCACGTATTCAAAGCCCACGTGGCCAGCATGAGCCCGGGTGCCGGGTCGGACTTCGCACTGCTGCCGCCCGAAAATGCGACCGGTAACTGGGTCAAGGTTGTCCAGCGGGTACCGGTTCGACTCGAACTCGATGAAGTGGATCCTGCTCTGCCGCTTTTCTCGGGTACCAGCGCCACGGTCAAAGTCGACACTGGGTATCGCACGCCCTGGTGGCACCCACTCAAGGCTCTGTTAACCGCAGGTACCGACTGATGAACGCCAATCTTGCTGGAAACCCGGTGGGGGAGGGTTCGCGCACGCTCAGGTTCGCCGCATTGCTCGCGACCTATATGCAGTCTGCGAACCTGCCTTTGCCGAATGCGGCACTGAGGTTTATTCAGGGCACCTTGTCGATGACGGATGACGAGGCGGGCTGGGTATTCACTTCATACCTCGCGGCGAGCGCCATTACCCTGCCGATTGCGCAGTGGCTCGCCGGACGCTACGGCTTGAAGGTTGTGTATCAAGCCGCAATAGCCTTGTTCGTCCTTGGCTTGTTGCTCGCTATGCAGGCAACGACTCCGTTGGAGTTCGTCGGTGCGCGCATCATTCAAGGTGCCGCGAGTGGCCTGCTGGCACCGCTTTCGATGGCCATTGCAATGGAGACACTGTCACCGGCGCGGCGCGCGAAATTTGCTTCGATGTTCACGGCCATTGTGCTCTTGGGCATCGTCAGCGGCCCGAGTATCGGTGGTTGGGTCTGCGAACATTGCGATTGGCACTCGATTTTCTCCATCAGCCTTCCGCTATCGGTATTTATCTTCGTGGTGGTGACGCTGTTGCTGGCCGAGAAAAAGGCCGAGAAAAGTCCGCCGTTTGACTTTTTCGGTGTCGGCACCTTCACGCTGGGAATGATCGGGTTGCAAATGCTGCTCGACCGCGGTGAGCGCCTGGACTGGTTTGCATCGCCCGAGATCTGGCTGGAAGCGTCGGCAGGTGCACTGGGGCTCTATCTGTTCGTTGTTCATGTGCTGACCGCGAAGGTGCATTTTCTCAACAAAAGTTTGTTCAAAGACCGCAATTTCGTGCTGTCGACGATCATCTTTTTCGCACTCGGTTTTGTGCTGTTGCCGACGATGGCCCTGACATCCCCGATGCTGGATGAAATTCTCGGATACCCACCTGACACGACCGGCTACCTGACGATACCGCGAGGTGTAGGGCTTGTAGGTGCATTTCTGCTGATGGGGCGTGTGCCCGCTCGTATCGACTCGCGACTCTTTGTTGCCGCGGGTGTGGCGCTGGTGGCTTATGCCAACTGGCTGATGCTCGGTTATTCGCCGTTGATGGACTGGTGGCCCGTCGCGGTGGCCGGTGCACTCCAGGGAATCGGCCTCGGTGTCTTGATGCCGGCGATCAGTAAGGTGGCCTTCAGCACGCTCGATCCAAGATTCCGCCCGGAAGGTACCGGTTTTTTCAACCTGGCCCGTGTTTACGGAAGCACCCTCGGCGTTGCGGTCGTGCAAGTGTTGTTCTTCAACAATGCGCAATCGATGCATGCGGCGCTGGCAAGCCATCTGACGCCTTATCGTGCTGCGGCACATTCCATGACGGCGTCGACGTCCTTGCAAGCACTCGGGGGGCTCAACGAAATGATCACCGGCCAGGCGGCTTTTATCGCGGTTATCGGCCAATTCAAGATTTTGATGCTGGCGATGCTGGTGGTGAGCCCGCTGGTTGTCTTTCTTCGCAAACCCGTTCCGACCAACTAGTTTTCGTGGAGTCTGCCAAATGAAATCCAATACGTTCGTACTCAACAGACAATGGTTCCAAACGATGGTCGGTGCGGTGTCGGTGTCGGTGTTGATGTTCCTGTCCGCCTGTACCGTCGGTCCTGACTATAAAGCGCCCGCGCAGAGCCTGTCGCAGCACTACGATCAACAGGCCGAGCAGCGTCTTGGCGAGGGCGGCAACAAGGTTGCTGAACAGCACATTGAGCTTGGCAAGAAGGTCAGCGGTGACTGGTGGTCTGCCTTCCATTCGCCAAAGCTCGACAAGGTTGTACGTCGGGCAATCGACGGCAATCTTGAGCTCGTGGCGGCGGATGCGACGATCCGGCAAGCAGCGTCTTCTGTTGCCGCAGCGGAAGGTGCTCTTTATCCGCAGGTCGATTTTGGCGCTCAGGCTGGCCGCCAACGGACACACAATGGGCCCGAGCCAACCGTCTCCAATTTCTACGCGATTGGGCCACGGGTCGGGTTTGACCTTGACGCTTTTGGCGGTACCAAGCGGCTGGTCGAGCAGAAGGAAGCGTTTACGAGTCTGCAGAAACATCGCTACGAAGCGGCGTACCTGACCCTGACGGGCGATGTTGCGAGCCAGGCGTTGTTGGTCGCTTCGGCAAATGCGCAGATGGAAGCCGTCGAGAAATTGCTCGCCAATGACGCGAAGAACCTTGAGCTCGTGCGCATGGCGCACACCAATGGCACCACCACGCAGATCGACGTTTCGCTGGCCGAGACGCGGCTCGCTCAGGACCGCACGCTGTTGCCGCCCCTCGCTCAACAGCGTGATTCGGCACGGCATGCGCTGTCGGTTCTGACGGGAAAAGGCCCAGGAGACTGGACCGCTCCCGACTTCAATCTCGCCGAGTTTGTCTTGCCGTCAAACGTGCCAGTGAGCTTGCCCTCGGAAATGGCCCACGACCGGCCGGATGTATTGCAAGCAGAAGCTGAATTGCACATGGCCAGCGCCGCCGTCGGGGTCGCGACAGCCAATCTCTATCCCCATGTAACGCTGTCTGCGTCTCTTGCGCAGGCGGCTTCAGGCAATGGTGGCGCCGCACTCTGGAGTCTTGCAGCGGGGCTGGCGGGGCCGATCTTCGATGGCGGCACGCTCAAGGCTGAACGTCAGGCAGCCGTCGACGGCTACAAGGCAACGCTCGCCGGCTACCAGCAAACGGTCATTCAATCCTTTGGCCAGGTCGCTGACACGCTGCAGGCAATCAACCATGACTCAGAGGAAAACCTGGCGCAGGAGGACGCGTTACGAGCGGCCGAAACGAGTTTTCGGTTGAACCAGCAAGCCTATGCGCAAGGTGAGAACAGCATTCTCCAGGTGCTGGAGGCGGAACGTGCCTATGAGCGGGCGTTACTGGGCCGAATCAGAGTGAAGACGGCGCAGTATCTCGACACGGTGCGGTTGTATGTGGCGCTCGGCGGTAATTCGGTGGGTGTGTCCGAGCAACGTGTTGCCAGTCGCGAAGAGCCAAAAACTGTTTATCAATAGCAGCTGCGTTTTACCAGAGACCACTACCGCCATGCGGCTGTGGCCCCAGCATCGGAGTAAAGACATGTCATACGAAGCGTTTCACGATGAACTTCGCGATACAAAGTTCCCTCTTGTCCACGGATCGGGTGAGATGCCGGCCGTTGGATTTGGCACGCTGTTCCGGGATCTGACCGTGACAACACAAGCCGTCAAGCACGCGCTGGAAACAGGCTTTCGCCATTTCGATTGTGCAGAGCGCTATCGAAACGAAGACCGGGTCGGAGCGGCCATAAAGGAATTCCTGGAGGCCGGTAAGGTCCGGCGCGAAGACCTGTTTATTACCACAAAGCTGTGGAACACCAACCATCGCCCCGAGCGGGTTTTACCGGCTTTTGAAGCAAGCTGCCGGCGACTTCACGTTGATTATATTGATTGCTATCTCATCCACACGCCCTTTGCTTTTCAACCGGGCGAAGACCAGGAACCAAGAGACGAGCAGGGGCGAATCAGTTACGACTCAGGCGTGACATTAATAGAGACTTGGCGAGCACTTGAGCGTCTAGTGGATGAGGGCCGGTGCAAGTCCATCGGGTTATCCGACATCACACTGCAAGCATTGCGAGAGATTGTGGCAGTGGCCCGGATAAAACCTGCCGTCGTGCAGGTTGAATCTCACCCTTATCTGCCTGAATGGGAGCTGCTTGAGTTTTGTCGGCAGCATGGAATTATCGTCCTTGCCTTTGCGCCACTGGGGCATGGCATGGAGCCGAAAGTACTGGAAGACGCGGTGATCACAGGCATTGCCCGGCGCTTGCAACAGACCCCGGCTCAAGTTGCATTGGCCTGGTCCGTACAGCGTGGCGTGGCTTTCCTGACGACATCTGCAACGCTGAGTCATATTCAGGAAAACTTTGCGATTTCTACCCTGCCTCGCAGGGCCATGTTTGAAATCAAGGAAGATATTACAACCCGGGTACGATTCAACTCGGTGGTGGAAACCGGTGTGCCCGGATTTATTCCGGGCAAGAAGTAACGCGCGACAAGGGGGGCGGTCTTCTGCAGGGGCACCCCCTTTTTATCCCCCCAGAGGTGATAGCAATGGACGTTTTCCAGACCATGCGTTTTTTCGTTGCTGTTGCTCAGAGCGGCAGCTTTACGGCGGCGGCTGAGCTATTGGACACCACCACAACTAACGTTTCCAAAGCGGTCTCCAGTTTGGAGGCCAGGCTTCAAACACGTCTGATTAATCGCACGACCCGACGCCTGGCGTTGACCGAGGCAGGTGTGCGTTATTTGCAGCGATGCGAGAAAATTCTTGAGGAGGTACGTGAGGCCGAAGACGAGGCAGGTACCGCCCAGGTCATGCCCGTTGGCAGGCTCAAGATCCACGCGATGGGAGCCATCGGTAATCATTACGTGATCAAAGCCATTGCCAGGTATAGAGAGACTTATCCCTTGGTAATGTTTGATTTGACCCTGACCAATCGGCTACCTGACTTGCTGGAGGAGGGCTATGACATATCGATTGTTTTAGCGCGGGATCTACCCGATTCAGGGTTTGTCGCTCAACGGCTCGGCATCACCTACAGCATTCTCTGCGCCTCGCCAGCGTACCTGAAGAAACGCGGGATCCCCGATTCTACGAGGTCGCTTTGCGAACATGATTGTTTGAGAATTGTTAATACGGTAATGCCGGTTGAAAACTGGGTATTTGAGGGGCCCGAAGGCGTGGAGACCGTCAACGTTCCGTTGTCGCCGTTTCACGTTAATACCGCCGACGCCATGACCGTTGCCATAACGAACGGGATGGGGATCGGTATCCAGCCTATTGCGTCTGCAGTCGACGGACTCAAGGCTGGCACGTTAGTGCGGGTACTGCCGGATTATCATTTCGAAGAGTTCAATGTATTTGCCATATACCCATCACGAAAATTCGTGGATGCAAAGATAAAGACATGGGTAGAGTTTCTTAAGGATTACATGCCGGGTTTGTTGGCATCCGATGAAGAAATCGTCGGCTCAGCAGGAAAAGATAACAGCTTTCGAGCTCGTTAACGCTGCAGGTATGGAGTGTCGACCCTCCATCGTCCGCACAGTGCTCAACCGTTTGAACAGCCTGTTCCCATGACTTGATACTGAAGGAGGTGCTGTTGACCGTGAGAGTCTTCATACGTCATTTGAACAGGAACCGGTCCGCACTGGTCCGCAGTGCCTGTCATTGCAATGACTTTTTTAATGTCGAGCTTGGTTGCATAAGTATAACTCTCAACCGGTGCCTGACGGGTCGCGGCTGTTGAATGGCTCTCGTCTGCAAATGCCTGTGCGCCTAAACTGCCAAGCGCAAGGAAGATCGCAACTTTTGACATATTCATCATGTTCACCGTATCGCTCAAGGGTTTGGTCTGCGTCGTTTTTACCTCGTGAGCTCGTTGATGTTTATTCAATTTGCTCACCGGGTAGAAACGATGCTAGATGTTTATCCCTTTCCCAGACAGCGGCCTATTGGACAAACACTGTTGTCGGATTTCGCATGAATAGAGCGCTACGGGGACAGTCAGCACCACGGCTCAGGTTTATATGAGCAAGTCGTAAGACAGTTTGCTGATCAGGATCACCAGCAACACCAGGAACAGACCCCGGACAAAGGGCACGCCTTTACGTACTGCCAGCCAGGTGCCGGTCAGCGCGCCGAGGATGTTGAATGCCGCCATGGGGAGGGCGATCAGGTAGAGCACATTACCCGTGGGAATGAAGAAAATCAGCGCCGCGACGTTGGTCGCGATGTTCACCAGTTTGGCCGACGCCGAGGCATGCAGGAAGTCGAACGCGAAGCAACGGATAAACAGGAAGATCAGGAAGCTGCCGGTGCCGGGACCGAACAGTCCGTCGTAGAAGCCGATGGCACCGCCGATGACGATCGCCAGCAGTTTCTCCCGGGTACCGATGTGCATGGGTTTGTGCAGGGCGCCGAAGTCCTTTTTCCAGAAGGTGTAGATCGCCATCAGCACGATCAACACCAGCACTGCCGGCCGGATCACCGACTGCGGGACAGACGACACCGTGGCCGCGCCGAAGAAGGACATGACAAAGGCCGCACAGGCCGCGGGGATCACCAGACCCCAGTCGATCACCACTTTACGCACGAAGGACCGGGCCGCGAATGCGGTGCCGCAGGCTGCCGCGACCTTGTTGGTACCCAGCAGTGCCGCGGGTTGTGCCGTGGGCAGCACGTTGAACAGCGCGGGTATCTGGATCAGTCCGCCGCCACCCACTGCCGCATCGATCAGGCCGGCAGCAAAGGCGAACACGCAAAGGATGACAATATCGATCATGAAATCAGACCCTGACGATGAAAGAGTAGTGAAGGTCCAGCGATGTGGATTGAGCGGGAAGGTTAACGGAAGGGCCGTTTTTGTGTTGCAATGCCACGTTGTGAAAAGTGCAACGAGGTGGTGGATGGCACTGGATATGTTGGGGGAGCTTGAAGCCTTTGCGACGGTGGCTCGCAAGCGCAGTTTTGTCGCGGCGGCACGCACTCTGGGGCGCTCCCCTAGTTCGCTGACCAGCGCCGTTCAAGCCCTGGAGGAAAGTGTCGGGGTCAAGTTGTTCAATCGCTCGTCCAACGCCGTGAGCTTGACCGAGGCGGGTGAGTGCTTGTTGCCCCACGCTTACAAAATGCTGGATCTGCAACGAGAGGCAGATGAAGACCTGGCCGGCCTCAGCGGCCTGGCCTACGGCTGGATCCGTTTATCCGCCCCCGAGATGCTCGGACACGGGGTATTACCCCGATTGATCGCGCAGTACTGCGAGCGTTATCCAGACGTGAACGTCGATGTGGTTTTCACCGATAAGACTATCGACCCGGCCAAGAGCAAGCTGGACTTCTCGATTCGCGGTTCGTTTCCGCAATCCAGTGACCTGATCGGATTTCCGCTCTGGAGTTATTCACGTTACCTGTATGCCAGCCCCGGGTATCTGGAGCGGCGCGGGATGCCCGATTCCATCGAGGCGCTGGAGGCGCACTCGCTGATCCTGCATACGGCGCCGCGGATTCTCAAGGAATGGAATTTTCGCAGTGAACAGCAGGCCGTCAGCGTTCGGGTTCATCCGAAGTTTCGATTCAGCTCTGGTGTGGCGGTGTTCCAGGCGGCCCTGGCGGGCGTCGGGATCGCCCGCCTGGCGGACTGGGTCGCAGAGCCCGAAGTGGAAGCGGGGCGCTTGCTCCGGGTCTGCCCCGAGTACACGCTCACTTCCAGCGGTGGTGAGAGCCCGCAGATGCATGCGGTGTACCCGGCCGGGAATCTGCCACTGCGGGTGAAGTCGTTGTTGCAGGTGATCCGTGGCTTTGGCGAAAACCTGGATCAAAAGCCGGTTCTAATGCCCTAGGCAACTGCCAGCCGCCGTTCCTGCACCCACTTGAGAATCGCCCACCTTGCCCCCTTATTGGATGAGATGGATGCGATCGGCAGGCGCTTGCGGGAGCAGGCGTCAAAGTGAATGAAAACGGGCGCTCTGAAGGCGTAATGCCTGTCGATTCAATCTCGGCGGGCGCAGGCTATCACTTCGACCAGTAGCGTCGGGTCGGCCAGTTTCGCCTCGCCACAGGCGCGGGCCGGGGCATGGCCGGACGGAATCCAGGCATCCCAGACGGCATTCATTGCTTCGAAGTCCGCCATGTCGGCGAGCCAGATGGTCACTTGCAACAATTGGTCGCGTGTTGAACCAGCCTCCTTTAGCAAGGCATCCACTCGCGCAAGAGCTTCGCGGGTCTGGTCGGCGATAGTGTGGCCGGCTTCGCCGACTTGTCCGGCCAGGTATACGGTGTTGCCGTGGATGACGATCTGGCTCATGCGTTGGTTGGTGTGTTTGCGTTCGATTGTTTGCATCAATTGCTCTCCTGTGAAATGGCGCCGCTCAGAAACGTTGCACTGAAAAACTGTCCAGCCATTGAGGTGCTTTGCCGGCGATGCAGTCGGCGACCAATTGGCCGGTTGCCCCGGCCAGGGTCAGGCCCAGATGCTGATGACCAAAGGCGTAAATCAACCGTGGTTCGTTCGGTGATGGGCCGATCACCGGCAATGAGTCGGGCAGGGAAGGACGGAAGCCAAGCCATTTGCGCGCGACCGGCTCTGTCAGACCCATTACCCGGCGCACGTGTCGCTCCAGATAATCAAACCGCTTGGGGTTGGCCGGGTCGTTGATCGAACCGAGTTCCACTGTGCCCGCCACCCTCAGGCGTCCGGCCATGGGCGTCATGTAGAACGCGCTTTCCACTGGGCAGCAAGGGCGGTTGAGCAGGGTGTCTTGCAGATCGAATTCGATGTGATAGCCGCGCTCGGTATCCAGTGGAATGTGATCGCCGACCTGACGCGCCAGCATCGCAGACCAGGCGCCGCCGCACAGTACGACTCGCTCCGCACGATAGACCTGGCCTTCGGCGCTGCGCAGATGCAGGCCGTCGCTGTGCTTTTGCAGATCAGTGATTGTTGCCTGATGCAGCGCTCCCTCAGCGATCAGCGGTGCCGCCAGTGCTTCAATGAAGGCACGTGGGTCATCCATGTGGGATGACTCGGGAAACAAAATGCCAGCCACGGATTTACCCGCGAGCGCCGGTTCCAGTTGTTCGACATCGGCGGCGCTCAGCACTTGCTGCGCGATACCCAGGGAGCGGCGTAACTCGATGGCTGCCTGGGCGCCGGCGAAACCTTGCTCGGTGCCATAGGCATAAATGCAACCATTGTGATGCAGGTGATGATCGGCTTGGGGGCAGTCGGCCAGCAGCGGTGCATAACCGCTATAGGTGTGTTGCAGTATTTTTGTCAGGGCCAGAGTGTTGGCTTCACAGCGGCTCGCGCGACATTCATTGAGAAACCGCAACAGCCAGGGCATCAACCGTGGCAGGCGGGCCCAGTTGATGACGAAGGGCGAGTCCGGCGAAAACAGCAGCGACGGAATCGCCTTCAACAGTGAAGGCTGGGCAATGGGCATCACGCCATAGGGCGCGAGGGTGCCGGCGTTGCCGTAGGACGCTCCGGAGGCAATTGCGTCGCGCTCCAGCAACAGCACCTGGTAACCCTGGCGGCGCAGCCAGAGTGCAGTTGCAACCCCGACCACCCCGGCGCCGATAACGGCAATTTCGCAATGAATTGGCTGTGTCATGTCCTCAGATCCGGTTGTGCATATAGAGATGACCCTGGCGCGCCAGTTGGCTGATAACACCCAAGGCTTTGACCAGCTGCTCCCGTGACAGGGCGGCTGAGATGTTGATACGCACCGCTTGCGGCGAGAGTTCCGGGCGCAAGGTGAACGCCCCACCGGCTAGCAACACCACGCCGCGGTCTTGACACAGGCGAGCGAAGCGCGAGCCGGTCCACGGTTCTGGCAGCACCAGCCAGGCATGAGTGCCGGTGGTGCTGTGCTGGAATTCCAGGCCTTCAAGATGAGTGGCCAACAGTGCTTGGCGGATCCGCAATTCTTCGCGCTGTTCCGACACCAGATGCTGGGCATGACCGTCCTCGATCAGCCGGGTGGCGATCAGTGCCGTCAGTGGCGAGGTGCTCCAGCAGTCGATGCGCTGCATGGCGGCGATGTCTTGCACCAACGGTTGGGGCGCCATGACAAAGCCCATGCGCAATCCCGGTGCGATGCATTTGGAGAGGGCTGAAATATAGATCGTGCGTTCCGGCATCAGCGATGCGAAGGCTGGGGGCGATTGATCCAGCAGCGGTCGATACACATCGTCCTCGATCACCAACAGGTTGGTTTCGCGAATCACCGCCGCTAGTTCTTCGCGACGCTCGGCATCAAGGGTAATGGCGGTCGGGTTATGGATCGACGGCACCAGGAATAGCAGCCGTGGCTGATGTTCAGTACAGGCCAGGCGCAACGCGTCGGGTGACATGCCGCGCGAGTCGGCGTCGACCCCGACCAGTATCAGACCCAGCGAGCGGCACAAGGCGTTGATGCCCTGATAGGTCACGCTGTCGGCCAGCACGGTGTCACCGCTGTTGGTCAGGCTGCGCAAGGTATTGGCAATGCCATGCTGGGCGCCTTCGACGATCAGCATCTGCGAGGCTTCGGCGTGTACGCCGGTATGGCGCAACCACTGCGCTGCGGCTTCACGAGCCCAAAGTGGACCTTCGGACGGGTGATAGTCCTTCATGTCACCGAAGCGCGGGTCGCTGGAAAGCCGTGGCAGCAACTGCGCCAACACCCGATTGAAACCATCGGTGGCCGGGCGGTTGACACTCAGGTCGACGGTGCCCGGGTCATTGCTCGGTGCCGACTGAAACTGTGCTGCCGGATGCCGTGGTTGTGCGACTTGCGTGCCTCGTCCCGGACGGCTTTCGACCAGTCCTTTCTGCTGCAACACAGCCATGGCCTTGGTCACCGTGGTGATGTTCACCCCCAGTGCGCTGGCGAACTCGCGATGGGGCGGCAGACGCTCGCCCGGCTTGAGCTTGCCATTGCCGATCGCCTCAGCCAGTGAATCGGCCAATTGGGCGTAAAGGGTTTCTGCTTTGTCGCGCTGCAAGCTCGCGTTGGCTTTGAGCTCGTCCAGCAGTTGTTCGAATTGACTCATGGCGCTTTATCCCTGCTTGTCATGCTTGTAGCAAGACAATAAGCAAATTTGTATTGCTTTTTATCCGATACAAAGCCCATTGACAAGCTAAAAAACCGTGATTAGTGTGTGAGTTGTAATGCTTGTCATGCAACACAATAAGAAAATGGCTGCCATGCTCAGCCCAACAGGTACGCACATGACTATCGAAACGTTCCAGCCGGGTCCGTCCCGGCACCACCGACCATTCTGCCGGCCAGCGGGCGCCACAGAGTATCCGGTGTGTTGTCCCCCTCGCGCAAAGTCTTCGATGAAATTATCCGGTCCAGCGACCCCAGGCGGCGAAGCGGAGGTCATCCAATGAGCAACACTCACCAATCCATAAAAAAAGCCGGCGAGCAGCGTCTCAGCGGAGCCTTGCGGCAGCGCCATATCACGATGATTTCGCTGGGCGGGATCATCGGCGCAGGCCTGTTTGTCGGCAGTAGCGCAACGATTCAGGCCATTGGCCCGGCGGCATTTCTCAGTTATCTCGCGGCCGGCATCGTGGTGATGCTGGTCATGCGCATGCTCGGCGAAATGGCCGTGGCCTTGCCCGGTGTCGGCTCCTTTACCGAGTACGCCCGAATCGGCCTGGGCAATTGGGTCGGGTTCACCAGCGGCTGGTTGTACTGGTACTTCTGGGTGATTGTGGTGGCAGTCGAAGCCGTGGTGGGGGCTAACATCCTCCAGCAATGGATACCGCTGCCGGCGTGGATGATTGGTTTGAGCCTGCTGGCACTCATGACTGCCATCAATTGCCTGTCGGTGAAGTCCTATGGCGAATTTGAGTACTGGTTCGCTTCATTAAAAGTCTTCGCGATCATCGTCTTCATCTTCGTGGTCGGCGCCTACCTCTTCGGATTCGCGCCGAGCACCAGCGCACAACTGGGCAATCTGGTGAGTGATCGCGGCTTCATGCCTTACGGCGTGAGTGCGATTCTGGCCGGTGTGCCAACGGTGATTTTTGCCGTCGGTGGCGCCGAGATCGCAACCATCGCCGCTGCTGAGTCCGATGATCCATCGAAGAGCGTGGCGAACATGACCCGTTCGGTGATCTTCCGCGTCATCACCTTTTATGTGGGCTCGATCTTCCTCATCGTCTGCGTGGTGCCTTGGGGTCAGATCGTTGCCGGCCATTCACCGTTCGTGGCAGCGCTGGAAGTCATGCGCATTCCCGGTGCTGCAATGATCATGCAGGCAGTGGTGTTGGTGGCCGTGCTCTCGGCGCTGAACTCCGGGTTGTACGTGTCGTCGCGGATTCTGTTCGGCCTGAGCCAGCGTGGCGATGCACCGGCGAAACTGTCGATCCTGACCGGCCGCAAAGTGCCAAGGGCTGCAGTGCTGCTGAGCAGCGTGATCGGCTACATCGCAATCATGGCGGCGATCATTTCTCCGGAGGGCGTGTTCCTGTTTCTGGTCAACGCGTCCGGTGCGGTGATGCTGTTTGTATACCTCGCGGTAGCGCTGGCGCAGATCAAGGTTCGCCGGCAGGTCGAAGCCACGGCGCCGGCGCGGCTGACCCTCAAGATGTGGCTGTTTCCGTGGTTGTCCTATGCTGTGGTGGCAGTGATTGCGGGTGTTTTGGTCGCCATGGCGTTCCAGGAATCCTTGCGTACCCAGTTCATGGCCAGCCTCGTCAGCCTCGGCGTGGTATCCGCCGCTTATCTGATGCTCAAGCGCCGACGCCAGCAGGCCAGCAAGCCACACGTTAGCGCCATCGACATCCTGGCGGGCTTGCCCACAAGGTCCTGATACGCAGGGAAGTCCTGCCAGGGAGGGCAGTTGAGTTGTATGGCTTGTAACGGTCCAAAACAATTATTTGCCAATAGGTGATCTATGTCCGACTTCAAGTTTGATACCCAAGGTTTCTCCCGGCGCGGGTTGCTCAAAGCCGCTGGCTACGGCTCATTGGCGGCATTGGTGGGAAGCGCGATGGGGCCGATGTCCTTCGCATTCGCTGCGGGGCAACCGATCAAGACCGTTCGCCCCGGCTATCTGACCGCGGCCTGTCTGGGCGACATGCCTCTGGGGGCATTGCGCGAAGGCACACCCGTCGGCACCGATCTGGAATTGCTCAAGCTCATCGCTGACCGCCTCGAGCTCAAACTCGATGTACTGACCATGGGCTTCCCGGCGGTCGTCGAAGCGGTGAGGTCGGGACGTGCCGACTGGTTCGGCGGCAACTTTGCCTGGAACCCAATGCGCTCGAAGATCCTGCTGTTGACCGACCCGGTGTTCTACACCGGTGCCTACGTGATCATGCGCGACAGCGAGCCGTTCGAAACCTCAATCACTGTGAACGACGTGAGGGGTCGCACCATCGGTGCCATTACCGGCTATTTCACTATCCCGGACATGAAGAAAATCGAGGGCGTGAAGGAGGTCAAACTCTACGACAACACCGACTCCTGCTTGCGTGACGTGCGGGCCGGACGGCTGGATTTTGCCGTGCTGGATGCCCCGACCATCGACTACATGATCCTTCAGGACCCGAGCCTCAAGCTCAAACAGATCCCTATGTCCTACGATGAAAAATTCCCCAGCCTGACCGCCAAGTTCGAGGCGATCTGGGGCGTTCATCCGCAGAACCAGGACTTGTTCGATGGCGTGAACCAGGGCCTGCGCTGGCTCAAGAGTACCGATCAGATCAAACCGATCCTCGCCAAGTACGGGATCAAGAACCCCGACTACCTCGTGCCTCCAGCCAAGGACCCGCGTATCGGCGTGGATCGGGACGAGAAGGGCAACCTCATCGGGCCGTTCCAGCACCCACCGCGAGATTTCAGTCAGGCCTTCGCCTGAGTCGACGTCGCGATCACAGTTTGCGTCATCCACTTACGGACATTGCTCATGGCTGAATCAACTCCACTGGTGCGGATCGAAGGGCTCTACAAGTCCTTCGGTAGCCTGGACGTTCTCAAAGGCATCGACCTCAACGTACAGCAGGGCCAGAAGATCTCGCTCATCGGACCCAGCGGGTCGGGCAAGACCACCTTGCTGCGCTGCGTCAACTACCTTGAAGAGCCGACCAAAGGTGACATTTACATCGATAACGAACTGATCGGCCAACGTCTGGTGGGCACACGAAAAGTGCCCATGAGCGATAAGGAGCTGGCGCGGATGCGCACTGAGATCGGCATGGTGTTCCAGCGTTTCAATCTGTTTCCGCACCTCTCGGTACTGGAAAACATCATCCTCGGCCCGCTCAAGGTGCAACAGCGCAACCGCGCGGAAGCGGTGGAACTGGCCGAGGACCTGCTGAACAAGGTCGGCATGTTCGCCAAGCGTGACGTGTACCCGGAACAGCTCTCTGGTGGGCAACAGCAGCGCATCGCCATCGCCCGAGCGCTGGCGATGCGACCCAAGCTGATGCTGTTCGACGAGGCCACTTCGGCGCTGGACCCGGAACTGGTGGGCGAAGTGCTGACCGTCATGCGCAAGTTGGCGGAGGAGGGCATGACGATGATTATCGTGACCCACGAAATGCACTTCGCCGAAAGCGTCTCCGATCAGGTGATCTTTATGGCCGACGGTAACATTGTCGAGCAGGGCCCGCCCCGGCAGATTTTCCGTGAGAGCCAGATCGAACGTACCCGCTCCTTCATCCGCGCTGTGCAGGAGCACTGATCGATGTTCGATTCGACTGCACTGAACAAAGCCATCGAGATGCTGCCGTACTTTTTGAATGTGTTGGGGATCGGTGCGCTGACGACGCTTGGCCTGACGGCGGCGGCGTTCATTGTGGCGGCGCTGCTGGGGTTTGCTCTGGCGCTGATGCGGCTGTCGCGCAGCCGTGTCATGCGCTTTATTGCCAGCGTTTATCTTGAGGTGTTTCGCAACGTACCGATTCTGACCCAGCTGTTCATCCTGTACTTCGGGCTCACCTACATCGGTATCACACTGCCGGCCATCGGCGCGGCGATCATCGGTTTTGGCCTGAACGGCGCGGCGATTCTGTCGGAAGTGTTCCGTTCGAGCATTCAGACGATTGATCGAGGGCAGGGTGAAGCGGCGTTTTCGATCGGTATGACCCGGTCGATGGCGATGCGCATCATTGTGCTGCCGCAGGCGTTCAAGGTCGCCATTCCTGGGATGGCGAATTTCGTCATCGGATTGCTCAAGGACACTTCCCTGGCGTCAGCGGCTGCTGTCCCGGAGCTGACATTCAAGGCCAAGATGCTGGTGAGCGAAACCTACCAGACCAACCTGATCTACTTCCTGCTGGCCATCATTTACCTGGTGCTGAGCCTGATAATTTCCCACTGGGCGGCTCGAACCGAACGTCGCCTCAAAGTTGTCAAGGAGAATTGATATGGGCTATGGCGAGCTGTGGGAAGCAACCCATGTCGAGTTACTGGCGGCGGCCTGGGCCACGCTACAGTTGGCGTTCGGCGCGCTGGTCATCGGTTTGATTGTCGGTTTGCTGGTGGCATTGGCGAGGATTTCGGGCGCTCCGGCATTGCGCCGCGCCGCGCTGATCTACATCGAATCTTTTCGTGGTACGCCGGCGCTGGTACAGCTGTTCATCGTGTATTTCAGCTTGACCTCGGTGGGCATCCAATTCAGCTCCTTCCAGGCGGCGATGATCGGGCTGGGGCTCAATGCCGCGGCCTACTTGTCGGAGATCTACCGCTCGGGGCTCGAGGCGGTGCCCAAGGGGCAGGTCGAAGCGGCGAAAGCGATTGGAATGGCGCGGCACAATGTTTTGCGTTGGGTCGTGTTGCCCCAGGCCATTCGCATCGTTCTGGCTCCGATTGGCAACGTTGCAATCTCTTTGCTCAAGGACACTTCCGTCGCCTCGTTGATCGCAGCCCCGGACTTGATGCTGCGGGCTCAGGATTTGAGCTCCGTATACTTCATGCCGCTGGAGATCTACATTCTGGTGGGCTGCATTTACTTTGCAATGTGCTATCCGCTCTCACTCGCCGTGCGTTTGCTGGAGCGCAGGACGAGGCACTGAGTTGAAATGAGGGCGAGCATGGGCTCGCCTCTCTTACGGCGGCCTTAGTCCGACATCAGGTGTTCGAGTGTGCACTTTTGGGGCGTTGCTTCAACACGGTGAATACCAATGTCTACTGTCGACTGATTGTGTTGAAAAAGTCGAGATTCGAGAAAGCGTGAAGCGGGCTTGAATACCAGTGGAGTTCCTGTTTGCCACACTTGATGGCTTTCAACCTTCGTTGATCGTTGCAGCCTGATTGTTAGGCTGATTTGAACTTCTGGTCTGGATCAGGCGCAGCAATACTCCTGTACCTCTTTTCCATCGTAAATCGTTGCTCGAGAAGCTGTCGTTGCCGTGCTCTACGTGCTGGTCATTACGTAGGAACAACTGTCTTGATTGACTCATTGTGCTTCTCATCGCGCACCATTTTGTTACCGAATGCCTCGGTGTGGTGCGAAACCACGTTGAAGTAACAGTTTCCATCTCCTTCAAAAAAATCTCGGAAAAATCGGCGCGCTCATAAGCCTTGCTGCGTGGGCATTTGAGCCTGCCCAAACACTTTTCAGATATTCATTCAACAAGTTGGCCGCTTGATTGCATAGGATTGTATGTACAAGTAAACACGTATGTTTAGTGGTGTAGGTGACTTGACCTGGTGCCCAATGATTTGCTTATCGCGCACCTTTGCACACCCACTGGCCGGGTCGGTTGGGATTGATTGCAGGTCTGGGATCGCTATCGACTATGCCAACAATCAGGGCCTGAACCTGCCAATAGAGCAGGACGTGTTCATCAGTACAAAAGATGAGTGGAAAGGCCGTGTTACTGCGGCCCAGACGTTGACTGGACGAAGACAGGGCTGGATGCCTCTTGACTGCCGTAATCCATTTCATGATTGGGAGCGTCACACAATGAAAATGAATAAGACCCTGCTGACCACGTTGCTTTCCATGGGCCTGCTGGCCGGTGCTGGCGCCTCGCAAGCAGCGGGTTGGTGCGAGTCGGGTAAGCCGGTGAAATTCGCCGGTCTGAACTGGGAAAGCGCCATGCTGCTGACGGACGTGCTGCAAGTCGTGCTGGAAAAAGGCTACGACTGCAAGACTGACAGTCTGCCAGGCAACTCCATCACCATGGAAAACGCCCTGGGCAGCAACGACATTCAGGTATTCGCCGAGGAGTGGGTTGGCCGCAGCGAAGTCTGGAACAAGGCCGAGAAAGCCGGCAAGGTCGTTGGTGTCGGCGCACCAGTGGTCGGTGCGATCGAAGGCTGGTACGTGCCGCGCTATGTGGTTGAAGGCGACGCCAAGCGCAAAATCGAAGCCAAGGCGCCAGGTCTGAAAAACATCGCCGACCTGGGAAAATACTCTGCCGTGTTCAAGGACCAGGAAGAGCCAGGCAAGGGCCGTTTCTACAACTGCCCGGCCGGCTGGACCTGTGAGCTGGACAACAGCGAAATGCTCAAAAGCTACGGCCTGGAAAACAGCTACACCAACTTCCGCCCAGGCACCGGTCCAGCGCTGGATGCTGCCGTGCTGTCAAGCTACAAGCGCGGCGAGCCGTTCCTGTTCTACTACTGGTCGCCAACGCCGCTGATGGGTCAGGTTGACCTGGTCAAGCTGGAAGAAAAACCAGGCGTAGACAAGACCGTGAGCATCAAAGTCGGTCTGTCGAAAACTTTCCACGACGAAGCCCCGGAACTGGTGGCCGTACTGGAAAAGGTCAACCTGCCAATTGACCTGCTCAATCAGAATCTGGGCCGCATGACCAAGGAACGTATCGAGTCGCCAAAACTGGCGAAAATCTTCCTCAAAGAACACCCTGAAGTCTGGCAGGCGTGGGTCAGCGCCGACGCTGCCAAAAAGATCAACGCGGCACTGTAGGTCGACACCTCCCGGCTCACCGAGGGGTTGGCCGGGACGCTCACCACATCCACTTGATTGAGAGTCTCTTATGTTTCCCGAAAGTTTCACCTTTTCTATCGCCGACTGGGTCAACGGTTGGGTCGACTCGCTGGTCACCAACTACGGTGATGTGTTCCGGCACATTTCCGACACGCTGCTCTGGGCCATCGTCAACCTCGAAGGTCTGCTGCGTGCAGCGCCGTGGTGGTTGATGCTGGCGATCGTCGCGGGCGTTGCCTGGCACGCGACCCGCAAAGTGGTGACGACGGCTGTGATCGTTGGTTTGCTGTTCCTGGTGGGTGCTGTCGGCCTCTGGGACAAGCTCATGCAAACGTTGGCACTGATGCTGGTGGCGACGATTATTTCGGTGCTGATCGGCATTCCGCTGGGCATTCTGTCGGCGCGCAGCAATCGTCTGCGTTCGGTGCTGATGCCGCTGCTCGACATCATGCAAACCATGCCCAGCTTCGTGTACCTGATTCCGGTGTTGATGCTGTTCGGTCTGGGCAAGGTCCCGGCGATTTTCGCCACGGTGATCTATGCCGCACCGCCACTGATTCGCCTGACCGATCTGGGCATTCGCCAGGTCGATGGCGAAGTCATGGAAGCCATCAATGCCTTCGGTGCCAACCGCTGGCAGCAACTGTTCGGTGTGCAACTGCCGTTGGCGCTGCCGAGCATCATGGCCGGGATCAACCAGACCACCATGATGG
This sequence comes from Pseudomonas brassicacearum, assembly GCF_003732175.1. Taxonomy (GTDB): domain Bacteria; phylum Pseudomonadota; class Gammaproteobacteria; order Pseudomonadales; family Pseudomonadaceae; genus Aquipseudomonas; species Aquipseudomonas brassicacearum_G. The sequence goes on along the minus strand of NZ_MOBI01000020.1, from coordinate 312,700 downwards.
CCCTGTCGATGGTGGTGATCGCTTCGATGATCGGTGCCCGTGGTCTGGGTGAAGATGTATTGGTGGGTATTCAGACCCTCAATGTCGGGCGTGGCCTTGAAGCCGGTCTGGCGATCGTGATTCTCGCAGTGGTGATCGACCGCATTACTCAAGCCTACGGTCGGCCACGGCATGAGGTGAGCCAATGAGCAACGCAGCCAAGATCGAAGTCAAAAACGTCTTCAAGATTTTCGGTAACCGTTCGGCCGACGCGCTGAATATGATCCGACAGAACAAGAGCAAGGATCAGGTGCTGGCCGAGACCGGTTGCGTAGTCGGGGTGAACGACCTGTCGCTGAGCATCGGCAAGGGTGAGATCTTCGTGATCATGGGCCTGTCCGGCTCCGGCAAGTCGACCCTGGTGCGCCACTTCAACCGCCTGATCGATCCGACCAGCGGCGCGATCCTGGTGGACGGCGTGGACATCCTGCAATACGACATGCAAGCCCTGCGCGAATTTCGTCGGCACAAGATCAGCATGGTGTTCCAGAGTTTCGGCCTGTTGCCGCACAAGAGCGTGTTGGACAACGTCGGCTACGGTTTGAAAGTCCGCGGTGAAACCAGGCAAGTGTGCGCTGAACGTGCGCTGCACTGGATCAACACCGTGGGCCTCAAAGGCTACGAAAACAAATACCCGCATCAGCTGTCCGGTGGCATGCGTCAGCGCGTGGGCCTGGCCCGCGCCCTGGCAGCGGACACCGACATCATCCTGATGGACGAAGCCTTCAGTGCCCTCGACCCGCTGATCCGCGCCGAGATGCAGGACCAGTTGCTCGAACTGCAAAAGACCTTGCACAAGACCATCGTGTTCATCACCCACGACCTCGACGAGGCCGTGCGCATCGGCAACCGCATTGCGATCCTCAAGGATGGCCGCCTGATCCAGGTCGGCACGCCGAAAGAAATCCTGCATTCGCCGGCCGATGACTACGTTGATCGTTTCGTTCAGCGGCGTGCGGCGGTGGTTTGAAGGTTTTGTGGTGACTGGGCTGGCCTCATCGCGAGCAAGCTCGCTCCCACAGGGTACGCGTTTCAATGTGGGAGCGAGCTTGCTCGCGATAGCGTCGGAACAGCTGCACATAAATTCAGGTTTGTACGGTGAGGTTGAAGATGTCCCAGGCTGAAAAAATCGTTATCGCCGATGCCCCGTTGCGTTGGCAGGATGTGGTTGCTGTCGCGCGTGGTGGCTCGCTGCTGGAGTTGTCGGCTGCTGCCTGGGCGCGGATCGAAAACGCGCAGGCCATCGTCCAGCGCATTGTCGTCAGCGGTGAGCGCGCCTATGGCGTCAACACAGGTTTAGGTGCGCTGTGCAACGTCTCCTTGCAAGGTGAGCAACTGAGCCAGTTGTCGCGCAACACCTTGCTCAGCCACGCCTGTGGCGTCGGTGCGCCACTGGTCGATGAACAGACCCGGGCGATCATGTGCGCGGCCATTATCAACTACAGCCATGGCAAATCCGGCGTGCATCGGCAAGTGGTCGAAGCGCTGCTGGCGTTGCTCAACCGCGGTATCACCCCGCAAGTGCCGTCCCAGGGTTCAGTGGGCTACCTGACCCACATGGCCCACATCGGCATCGCCCTGCTGGGAGTCGGTCAGGTCAGCTATCGCGGGCAGATCGTTTCCGCGCAGCAGGCCCTCGCCGAAGAAGGTCTGAAACCTGTGCAGCTCGGTGCCAAAGATGGTCTGTGCCTGGTCAACGGCACACCGTGCATGACCGGCCTGAGCTGCCTGGCGATTGCCGACGCCACGCGACTGGTGCAGTGGGCCGACGTGATCGGTGCGATGAGCTTCGAGGCCCTGCGTGGGCAGATCGCCGCTTTCGACGCCGAAATCATTGCGCTCAAGCCGCACCCGGGTATGCAGAAAGTCGGTATCAATCTGCGCAGCTTGTTGGACGGCAGTGAAGTGATTGCCAGCAGCAAGGGTATTCGCACCCAGGACGCGCTGAGCATCCGTTCGATTCCGCAGGTTCACGGCGCGGCGCGGGATCAGTTGGACCATGCCATCCGTCAGGTCGAAACCGAACTCAATTCCATCACCGATAACCCGATGCTGCTGGGCACTCCGGACAACTTCCGGGTGATGTCCCAAGCCAACCCGCATGGCCAGTCGGTGGCTTTGGCTGCTGACCTGCTGGCGATTGCCATGGCGGAAATCGGTTCGATTGCCGAGCGTCGCCTCGACCGCTTGATCAATCCGCACGTCAGTGGCTTGCCGGCGTTTTTGGTAGCCAACCCCGGCGTGAACTCCGGGATGATGATCGTCCAGTACGTCGCCGCGTCGTTGTGCGCGGAAAACCGCCAGTTGGCGCAACCGGCGGTGCTCGACAACTACGTCACCTCGGGCCTTCAGGAAGATCACCTGAGCATGGGCACCAACGCTGCGCTGAAACTGCACCGGGCGCTGGAAAACTGCATGCAGATCCTCGCTATCGAGTATCTGCTGGCGGCTCAGGCCTTCGAATTTCTCAGGGAGCAGCGCTTCGGTTCCGGCACCGACACGGCGTGGAAGCTGCTGCGCGAACGCGTCCCGGCCTATGACCAGGACCGTTGGCTGGCGCCGGATATTGCCAACGCCGCGTCGATACTCAAAGACCCGACATTGCTGCAAAGCGCTTTACCGAACCTGAACTGAAACCGACTCCCACAATAACCCGCGCCATGGCGCCATCCCTTGTTTGAGAAGGCGGGATGGCGCATCGCATTGTCTTGCGTTGGGGCGTGCTGCCCCAGGCCATTCGTATCGTGCTGGCGCCGCTCGGTAACGTTGCGATCTTTCTTTTGAAAGACACGTCAGTGGCTTCGTTGATCGCAGCTCTGGACCCAATGCCGTGCGCTCGAGATTTGAACTCCGTGTGCTTGCTGCCTGTTCAACTTGACGCAAACGGCAGTCGTTCCGCGAACCAGGCCACCGCTTGCAGTTTGAATGCTTCTGCCGGCGGAGTTAAAGGGTAGCGCTGATCAAACGCCAAGACGATGCGTTGAGCGGGCAGCTCTTCGCGTATGGGACGACAGACCAGGGGCTGACCATCGTAGCTATGGTCGCCGAACGGTCTCGTATAGGTCAGCGCCACACCAAACCCGTTTGCAACCAGGCTGCGTTGAAACTCGAAGCTGTGTGTGCGTTGTACTCTAGCGGGTGAGTGTCCATGGAAATTGAACAGGTCCAGCACGTGCTGCCAGCTATGGACTTGATCAGTTACCACCAGATTGCACTCGCTGAGCGCTGCCAGACTGACACTGGTCTCGTTTGCCAGCGGGTGATCCGCCGACAATAGTGCCTGGGCGGTCAGCTGGCACAGCTCTACGCATTCCATGTTTACCGGCAATCCCAGATCGTACGTCAGCGCCAGCTCCAGGGTGCCTTCAGCGAGGCGCTTACCCAGGTATTCGAACCCCCCTTCGCGCATATCGACAGTGACCTGAGGATAGTCTTGCTGGAGACGTCTCAGGATCTGCGGCAGGCAATATGGAGCAAGGTCTTCGTAGCAACCCAGTACCAGTTCCCCGGCGAACTCGCTGCTATTGCTCCCGATATCGGAAAAGGTCCGCGCCTCGGCCAACACTCGTTTGGCTTGGGCCATAACCGTGCGGCCGAAGGGGGTCAGGGACACGCCGAGCCCTCTCTGACGAACAAACAATGGTTGGCCGAAAAGGATTTCCAGTTCGGTAATCGCTGTGGAGATCGATGGCTGGGAAACGTGCAACTCCTCGGCAGCCAGCGTGAGGTTGCTGTGCTTGGCCGCAGCGAGTGCGTATCGGAGTTGTCGCAGGCTGAACTTCATAGGTTTTTCTTGGGTGATAAATCAATACATATTATTTTATCATTGTTGAGTGTCATGGAATATTGGTCCTGCGCCCACCTTTATTTCTTGCTTGAGGGAGTTTCAGGTCATGACACACAGCCCATACACCATCGACGAAAAAGACATCGAAGCTTTTCAGCGCGATGGAGCGGTCTGCCTGCGCGGTATTTTTAGTGATTGGATCGAGACTATTGCCGCCGGGATTGAACGCAACCTGGTCGAGCCAGGCGTTTACGCCAGCAGATACGTCGAGAGTGATGACAAACCGGGCGGTTTTTTCGATGACTATTGCAACTGGCAGCGGATTCCAGAGTTTCGTGCAATGGTGGAGCAGTCACCTGCCGCCTCCATCGCTGCGGCCGTCATGCGTTCGCGTTCGGCGCAGTTCTTCCATGACCATGTGCTGGTTAAGGAACCGGGTGCGCAGAAAGCCACGCCCTGGCACCAAGACATTCCCTACTACTTTGTCGAAGGCAACCAGAACGTCAGTTTTTGGATACCCGTGGATCCGGTACGCGAGTCGACGCTGCGGCTGCTTGCTGGCTCACATCGTTGGGATAAAGGGATAAAACCCGTCCACTGGGCTGATCAGAGCGATTTTTACAAGGACGCTGACGGGTACCGCGATGCTCCCGATCCGGATACGGAAGAGGGCATGCAAGTTCTTGAGTGGGAGATGCAACCTGGCGATGCGGTGCTGTTCGATTTTCGGACGGTACATGGCGCCAGGGGCAATGCATCGGCACAGCGGCGACGTGTGTTGTCGCTTCGCTGGCTCGGCGACGACATACGTTACTTCGAGCGTCCAGGGCGGACCTCGCCACCGTATCCAGGGCACGCCATGCAGACCGGCCAACGGCTGCGCGAAGACTGGTTCCCGACGATACATCAGGGAGATTGAGTTCCACGTTGATGGCAGGTGTTCGCCACGACCGTGGCCAGCACCTGCACAGCCATAGTCCTGTTCACTGTGTAGGAGCATCCGATAATGAAATATAAAAAAAGCCTGATGACCTCGTTGCTTTCCCTCGGCCTATTGGTCGGCAGCGCTACGAGCCAAGCCGCCAGTTGGTGCGAGTCGGGTAAACCGGTGAAGTTCGCCGGGCTCAATTGGGAAAGCGGCATGTTGCTTACCGATGTGTTGCAGATAGTGCTCAAGGAAGGCTACGGCTGCGGGATCGACACGTTGCCGGGTAACTCCATCACCATGGAGAACGCCTTGAGCAGCAACGACATTCAAGTGCTGGCTGAAGAATGGGTCGGTCGAAGTGAAGTCTGGAACAAGGCTGCGGCCACCGGGAAGGTTGTGGGTGTCGGCGCTCCGATTATCGGTGCAACCGAAGGCTGGTACGTACCGCGTTATGTGGTCGATGGCGATACTAAACGCAACCTCAAGCCCAAGGCGCCAGACCTGAAAAGAATCGCTGATCTGACCCAGTACGCCGGACTCTTCAAGGATCAGGAGGAGCCGAGCAAGGGGCGTTTTTACAACTGCCCGGCCGGCTGGACCTGCGAACTGGAAAACAGCGAAATGCTGAAAAGTTACGGCCTCGAAGCCAGCTACACCAACTTCCGCCCAGGTACCGGCCCGGCGCTGGATGCCGCAGTACTGTCCAGCTATAAGCGTGGCGAGCCTATTCTCTTCTACTACTGGTCGCCGACGCCGTTGATGGGGCAAGTCGACCTGGTCAAGCTGGAAGAGAAGCCGGGCATCGACAAAAAGATCAGCATCCAAGTGGGCCTGTCTAGCGTCTTCCATGAGCAGGCGCCAGAACTGGTTACGGTGCTGGAGAAGGTCAATCTTCCGATCGACCTGTTAAACCAGAACTTGGCCCGGATGACCAAAGAGCACATTGATTCTCCCAAGCTGGCAAAGATTTTCTTCAAAGAACACCCGGAAATCTGGCACACCTGGGTAAGTGAAGCAGCAGCGAAAAAAATCGACGCGACGCTCTAACGCGATACAGGGGCATGGATGCCCTTTCTCTGATAGCTCATCCCAATAATGTTTTTCCTTCGCCCAATTACGAAGCGTTCCTTTGCACCCAGGAAAAATACAATGATCAAATCGCGAGCCGCTGTAGCCTTCGCAGCCAACCAGCCTCTGCAAATTGTCGAAGTCGATGTGGCGCCTCCGCAAGCCGGTGAGGTGCTGGTGCGCATCATCGCAACCGGCGTCTGCCATACCGATGCCTTTACCCTGTCGGGCGCTGATCCTGAAGGCATCTTTCCGGTGATTCTTGGTCACGAGGGCGGCGGTGTCGTCGAGGCCATTGGCGAGGGCGTCACCTCCTTAGCGGTGGGTGATCACGTAATCCCGCTCTACACCCCGGAATGCGGCGAGTGCAAGTTCTGCACGTCCGGCAAGACCAATCTCTGCCAGAAGATCCGTACCACTCAGGGCAAAGGCTTGATGCCAGATGGCACCAGCCGCTTCTCCTACAAGGGTCAACCGATTTTTCATTACATGGGCACTTCGACTTTCTCCGAATACACCGTGTTGCCGGAAATTTCGCTGGCCAGGATTCCCAAGACGGCGCCACTGGAAAAGGTCTGTCTGCTTGGTTGCGGCGTGACTACCGGAATTGGCGCAGTGCTCAACACGGCCAAGGTGGAAGAGGGCGCCAGCGTGGCCATCTTCGGTCTTGGCGGCATTGGTCTGGCAGCCATCATCGGCGCCACCATGGCCAAGGCCGGCCGAATCATCGCGATCGATATCAACCCTGCCAAGTTCGAGATCGCCAGGCAATTGGGCGCCACCGACTTTATCAACCCGAAGGATTACACCAGGCCGATCCAGGACGTGATAGTCGAGATGACGGAGGGTGGTGTGGACTACTGCTTCGAGTGCATCGGCAACGTCAATCTCATGCGCGCGGCCTTGGAGTGCTGTCATAAGGGCTGGGGCGAGTCGGTGATTATCGGTGTTGCGGGGGCGGGCCAGGAAATCAGTACCCGGCCGTTCCAACTGGTGACCGGCCGCGTCTGGCGCGGCTCGGCCTTTGGCGGTGTGAAAGGTCGTAGCGAACTGCCCAGCTATGTCGAGAAGGCGCAGCAAGGCGAAATCCCGCTGGACACCTTCATTACCCACACGATGGGTCTGGAGGACATCAACAAGGCCTTCGACCTGATGCATGAAGGCAAAAGCATCCGCACCGTCATCCATTTCGATCGCTGACTCAACAGGCTTGGCGATGGCGCCAAGACGAGACTCGTCCTGGCAAAACTGCAATACCAACCCACCGCATTTCTACCAAAGAGAACACTAAGATGACCATCTTCACTCACGTGACCGTCGGTACCAACAATCTGCAAAAAGCTCGCGATTTTTATGACAACGTACTGGGTACGCTGGGCCAAAAACGCATCGCCGATCTGGCGGACAATGGCTCGATCTGGGGAGAGAACGCCCCGTCGTTCTTCGTTCTGAAACCGGCCAACGGTGCCCCTGCCAGCGTGGGTAACGGCGTCACCATTAGCTTCGAGGCACCGGATCGCGCCGCAATTGACGCCTTCCACGCCGCAGCCCTGGCCAGTGGCGGCACCGATGAAGGAGCACCGGGCCCAAGAAACTGGGCACCCAACGCCTATGCGGCTTACGCACGAGACCTCGACGGTAACAAGCTGGCCGCGTACTGTTTCAAGCCAGCCTAAGCTTCAGGACGAGGCATCAACGGATGCCTCGCCATTAAGTCCAGCTACACCTGCTCGGCACAAGCGTGCACGGCTGCCTCATCGTCAGCAATGACGTCGTGTCTCGGTTTCGCTTGTGCGGTCAGAAAAACCTAATGGGTTATTCGCAACCCACCATGATTGAAAATGTTCGAGAAATAAAGAATATCCTATTCTTTATTGGTGTAGATGTTGAACTGTTTGCCTGGGATGGTTACCCAGGAAGCAATTGTTTTTGCCCCGGATGGGCCAGCTTTGGTGGTATGAACGTCTTTCGCTGCAAGTTGATAGCTCTCGCCTGCGCGAACGGTTTTCGCCAGTTGCCCATCAATAAGAACGATTATTTCTCCTTGGATGACGTACACAATCTCGGGTCCGATAGCCCGGTGACGCGGTTTTTCTGCATTGGGCGGAAACTCCGAGATTCCCATGCCCAACTCACGGTTAGTTCCATTTACCGCAATCCTCTGCAATGTTTCTGTCTCTTTTGCGGCAGGCGCAGTATCTGTAGCCATGGTTGGGTGAGCAGCCATCATGGTTCCGACTAAAATAGAAATTGATAGATATTTATTCATGGTCGACGCTCAGGTTTATTAGCGCTAACAGTACTGTTTTTCTGTGGTGTTAGCTTCTGATATCCAAGACCGGTTATACCTCTTGAGCCGCCACAATCACCGCTCCACGAGCCTTCAACAACTCCCGCAACACCGAACGATGGCAGTGGCGTTCTTCCTTGCAGTAGCAACCGATGGCCAGCGACGTTTGATGGGACAGGGCGGCCAGCAGATCCAGCAATTGGCTGGGGGCGGGGTGGTTCATTTCGGCCTTGAATTTACGTCGAAAGGCCTCCCAGTCTTTTTCGTCTTCTGCGGCTTTGGCTTCAGCTACCAGCTCTGCGCTGGGAGACAGGACGGGGACCCAGGTATCGTAGAAGTCGCGGCTGGCGAATTCGGCTTTCGGAACGCCACGAGGTGGGCGGCGGACTGTGCCCAGGCGCAGGCCTTCATGGGGTGTACGGGGTGTGCCCAGTTGCACGATATGGATAGGCATTCATGCCTCCATTAATGGTGGGTGCGCTCAAGCCAGTCAGCGGCCGAGCGGCAGATGCAGATCCCCAGGAAGTAAGCCGACATCGCAAGCCACAGCCCCATGACCCAAGGGTTGACGGTCGGGTGGTTGAGGACCAGTGACAGGCTGCACAGCAACCAGATGGATGTCACGGCAATGTTGATCGGCATGAACCGCCGCACGCGAAACGGGTGCAGGAACTTCATCCGGGTCACCGTCAACAGCGCCAGGCCGATGATGGTGAGCAGCGTCAGCCAGGGTGTCGGCGCAATGATGTAGAGACACAGGGTGACGACGTTCCACGCGGCAGGGAAACCCTGGAAGTAGTTGTCCTTGCTCTTCATGTTGACGTTGCAGAAGCAATAGAGCGACGACACCAGGATCACCGAGGTGGTCAGCAGCGGGGTGTAGGCCGGCAAGTCGATGTAACGGTAGATGAACAGGGCCGGGATGAACACGTAGGTCAGGTAGTCGATGACCAGATCCAGTATGGACCCGTCGAGATGCGGCAGTACCGTTTGGACATTCACCTTGCGCGCCAGCGCGCCGTCCACACCGTCGACGATCAGCGCCACACCCAGCCACAGCAGGCAGGCTCTGGGCTGGTTATCGAACAAGGCGAGGGTTGCCAGGAAGGCGGTCACCACGCCGGTTGCGGTAAAACCGTGGGCGCCCCAGGCTTTAAGCGTGGCCATGCGTCGGGTCGTTATCAAGGGGGCGTTCTCCAGCGAATGATACGGGCCAGTTGCTACCACCGACGGGGTCACCGGCAAACCTGGCTGGGCTGCACCTATCGACCGGGTATCCGGCGATAAGGTTCACCTGCGCTCAAACGACCCGAAGTCGACATCCATTAAAAGTAGACCATCTCCTGTCGCTGCCATGTCTATCGATCAGTACTTTTTACTGGTCAGTGCTCAACCACCGGCCTGCGCCTGAAGCGCAATTACGCAAGATTGTTCAAGACAGGGGGCTGATCGGCTGACACAGTTAGCAACCTTTCCTTCGTTGTAGAGAGCTATGTCTGACAATCTATTGCCGCGCAGTGCTTTCCTGCGCGGTGCCACTGCCGTCATGCCCTTGTCCCTGGCGACTGCGCCATGGGGGCTGTTGGCAGGTTCGATGGCCATTGAGGCCAACCTCACTCCACTGCAAGGCCAGGGGCTGTCGAGCATTGTCTTTGCGGGGGCTGCGCAGTTGGTCGCGATCGGGATGCTCAAGGGCGGCGCCGGGATTTTCTCGATTCTGCTGACCACCTTGCTCCTGACCTCGCAACACCTGCTGTACGGCATGAGCATGCGTCCGGTGGTTTCGCCGTTGCCAGGTCGCTGGCGGGTAGGGCTGGGCTTTTTGCTCACCGATGAACTGTTCGCGCTGACCAGTCAATTTGACCAACGGCAGTTCAATCGCTGGTATGCCCTCGGGGTGGGCCTGACCTTTTATGTGGCGTGGAACCTCTTCACCCTCGCCGGGATTGTGCTGGGCAGCAGCATTCCGGGCCTTGAACACCTGGGCCTGGATTTTTCCATCGCAGCCACGTTTATTGCATTGATCACCCCCGTGGTGCGCAACGTTCCGACGGTTGTCTGTGTGGCGGTTTCGCTGTTCTGCTCGGTGCTGTTCAACCATTGGCACTGGGGCTCGGCGCTGGTGCTGGCCGGCTTGCTGGGGATGAGTGCCGGGTTTGTCTGCAACAAGTTTTATGGAGCGCGCACATGATGGTCTGGGCGGTTATTTTCGGAATGGGCGTGCTGGTTTTCCTCAACCGCTATGTGTTCCTTGAACCACGGTTGCCGGTGCGTCTGAGCAGCAACGCGCGGCAATTTCTCGGATTTGCGGTGCCGGGCATGCTCACGGCAATCTGCGGGCCGATCGTATTCATGCCCGACCATCAACTGAATCTGCAGTACGACAATCCGTACCTGATCAGTTCACTGGTCGCCATCGGCCTGGTGCTCTACACCCGCAGTACCCTGATCAGCATGCTGCTGAGCATGGGCTTCTTTTTCCTGCTGCGCTGGTGGCTGTGACGCGCCGCCTCACTTTTTCGAGGTTTTGCTGCTGCCGGGAATGTGCAGGTAATTCATCACGCTTTCGGTGAGTTCGGTCGCCAGCTTCACCGCTTCTTTATTGCGCGCCATCACGCCGGCGACCAGGCCTTCGATCAGCGCCAATACCGCGATATTGGAACTGGTCAACACCGGGTGGTCGGCCGGCGCAAATAGCACGTGCTGAGCAATGTGAGTCAAGGGCGAGGCGGGCGAATCGGTGATTGCCAGCACCGTCGCGCCACGCTCATGGGCAAAGCGCGACAGTTGCAGGGTATCGAGGGAATAACGCGGCAGCGAGATCGCCAGCAGCACGTCCTGATCGGTAATCGCTGCCAGTCGATAGGCGGCGTTTTCGTTGCCGCCTTCCATGCTGATTGCCGTGGCGTCGGCGCAGAACGGCATCAGCGTCGAGGCCGCGAGACCGGCCATGTAGACGCTGTTGCCAAACCCGAGGATGTAGATCTTGCGCGCCTCGATCAGGCAGGTGACCACGGCTTCGAAGGTGTCAGGGTGATTGTTGGTGCCGGCGGTGCCGAGGTTGCTGGTGGCGCTCTGGATCTGCTCATGCAGCCCGAACGCACCACCGGGACGGTGAGCCAGTTCGTTACGCAGTTTGTCCACCGGGGAGACCATCTGCTGCAAGGTCGCCACCAGCTCGGCTTTCATGCCGCTGTAACCGCCCAGGTCCAACGCCTTGGCCAGACGGTTGACCGCCGCCGGTGAGGTGGCGGTTTCATGGGCCATCTCTTCGATGGTCAGTGTCGCGGCCTTCAGCGGATGACGCAGGATGAAGTCTGCCACCTTGCGCAGTGACGGCTGCAAGTCGGCAAGAATTTCTGCCAGTTTGCGCATGACCGGCGCGGCATAGACCGTGGTGTTTTTCGAAGGAGTAGGCATAACCGGCTCAACATCCGCAGGAGGTTGGAAGGGACCAGGTCTGGTCCCTGACATGAGTGCGCGCCAGTGTATCCGAAGCCGACCGTTGGCGTGCAGCACCCGGAACGGTCGGCAAGCGGCTTACTTCAGGCTGCCGGCCAGAAACTGCTGGAGGCGTTCGGACTGTGGGTTGACCAGCACTTCACGCGGGTTGCCACGTTCTTCGACCTGACCTTTGTGCAGGAACACCAGTTGGTTCGACACCTCCCTGGCAAAGCCCATTTCGTGGGTCACCACCACCATGGTCCGGCCTTCCAGGGCCAGGTCCTGCATGACCTTAAGCACTTCACCGACCAGCTCCGGGTCGAGGGCCGAAGTCGGTTCATCGAACAACATCACCTCTGGCTCCATCGCCAGTGCGCGAGCAATCGCCACGCGCTGTTGCTCGCCACCTGACATGTGCGCCGGATAAGCACCCATGCGATGAGCTACGCCGACCTTGTTCAGGTAGTGCTCGGCCTTTTCCCGGGCCAGCTTCTTGTCCAGGCCCAGCACATGCACTGGTGCTTCCATGACGTTTTCCAGGGCGCTCATGTGCGACCAGAGGTTGAAGTGTTGAAACACCATCGCCAGCCGCGAGCGCATGCGTTGCAGCTGTTTCGGCTCGGCCGCTTTGAGTCCGCCGATTTTGTTGGCGACCAGTTTCAGCTGCTCGCCATTGAGCAGGATGTTGCCTGAGTTGGGTTGCTCCAGCAGGTTGATGCAGCGCAGGAAGGTACTTTTGCCCGAGCCGCTGGAGCCGATGATGCTGATCACGTCGCCGGCTTTGGCTTCCAGGGACACGCCCTTGAGCACTTCGTGGGTGCCGTAGCGTTTGTGCAGGTCCTGAATTTCAAGTGTGTTCATGGTGTCGATTCTCTTGAGTCAGTCGCTGAGCAAGCGACCCTGGCGAATAGGGGTAGAGCCTGCGACCTTGGCCAGCCACAAGCCCGGTTGGGCAAAGCGCAGGCGTTCGCGGGCATAAAGAATGCCGTCGGTGCTGGCCTTCACCACGCTGTGGCGATCGGTCAACGGATCGAGCACTTCGAACAGCGGGTCGCCGACCGAGACGCGGGCACCCAGCGGTTGCAGAAAACTCACCACGCCGGGGTGTGGCGCATAGGCGTATTGCGCGCCGGCGAAGGGTGTCGCATCGCAGCAGGTGGCTGGCGCGTCTGGCCAGTCGCCGCGGATCAGGCCTTGTTCGGCCAGGTAGCCGAGGATCTGCTCGGCACTGGCCATGCACGGTTCACGTTCAGTGTCGGCCATGCCGCGCAGTTCGATGGTGGTCGCCACGCAGGCCAGTGGAATGTTCGCCAGCGGGAACAGTTCGGCCAGGCGCAACCAGGGGATCGCGCAGGCTTCATCGAAGGCATTGCCGCCGGCGTCCTCGGCCAACAGCACGGCGCCAGCGTTCAGGCGTGCGGCCAGTGAACGCAGGCGCGGCCAGTTTTGCGGCAGGGCATACAGCAACATGATCGACTCGAAATCGCAGTGCAGGTCCAGCACCACATCGGCATCGCAGGCGTGCTGCAACAGCAGGCGGCGCAGGCCGTCGAGTTCCGATTCGGCCAGCGGCATGTCGGCAATGACCTCGATCATGGCACGACGGATCAGTGCCACGTTGGCATCGGCATCCTCGCCCAGTTGGCCTTTCAACTGCACGGCCACGGCTTCGGCCAGTTCCGGGAAGTCACGGTTGAAGTTTTTGCCGCTGTTGAATTCGAAGCGTCCCTGATGGGTGGCCTGGAACATTTGCCCGATACCGATCGGATTGGCCATCGGCACCAACTCGATCACACCGGTCAGGCGGCCTTGTAATTCCAGCTCGCGCAGACGGCGCTTGAGTTCGACGGCGACGCGCATGCCGGGCAGTTCGTCGGCGTGCAGGGATGCCTGGATGTAAGCCTTGCGCGAGCCGCTGCCAAATCGAAACAGCGACAGCGTGCGTTCAGTGCCGCAGGCGCTCCAGGGCAAAACGTAGTGGATGTGTTCCATGGGACTTCCTTAGTGCTTGCGTGGGGCCAGGTACGCCAGCCAGTGACGTTCGGCGAGCTTGAACAGGCGCACGAGAATGAAGGTCAGGGCCAGGTAGATCAGGCCGGCGGTGATGAACGCTTCGAACGGCAGGTAGAACCGCGAGCTGACCGTACGCGCCGCACCGGTGATGTCGACCAGGGTGACGATCGACGCCAGGCTGGTGGTCTGCAGCATCATCAGCACTTCGTTGCTGTATTGCGGCAACGCACGGCGCAGGGCCGAGGGCAGCAGAATGCGGCGGTACAGGGTCAGGCGCGACATGCCCATCGCCTTGGCGGCTTCGATCTCGCCGTTGGGTGTGGACTTCAGACTGCCGGCCAGCAGCTCTGCGCTGTAGGCACTGGTGTTGATCGCAAAGGCCAGGCAGGCGCAAAAGGTCGCGCTGGACAAGTATGGCCAGAACACGCTTTGGCGTACCGCTTCGAACTGCGCCAGGCCGTAATAGATCAAAAACAGCTGTACCAGCATTGGCGTGCCACGAATGGCGTAGGTGTAGAGCCACGCCGGGAAGTTGATCAGTGGCGAGCGGGAGACGCGCATCAACGCCAGCGGAACGGCCAGCATCAGGCCAAAGGCCAGGGAAATCAGCAGTACTTTGAGGGTCAATAACGCGCCACTGAAATACAGCGGCAGGTTTTCCCAGATCAGGTTGTAGTCGAGCATGGTCGGTTCGCTCCCACTCACAGAACGGCGGCTTTGATGCCGACCGAGTAGTGTTTTTCCAGCGTGCGTAGCACCAGCAACGAGGCACTGGTCAGCACCAGGTACAGCGCTGCCACCGCGAGGAAAAACGTAAAGGGTTCATGGGTCGCGTCGGCGGCGTTCTTGGCCTTGAACATCATGTCCTGCAGGCCGATCACCGATATCAACGCCGTGGATTTGGTCAGCACCAGCCAGTTGTTGGTGAAGCCGGGAATCGCGAAGCGAATCATCTGCGGCACCAGAATCCGCCAGAACACCTGGGCGCTACTCATACCGTAGGCCGCGCCGGCTTCAGCCTGACCTTGCGGGATCGCCATGAAGGCACCGCGAAAGGTTTCCGAGAGGTAGGCGCCGAAGATGAAACCCATGGTGCAGACACCCGCCACAAACGGGTTGATGTCGATGTAGTGGGTGTAACCGAGCCCGAGGGCCATGCGGTTCACCAGGTCCTGGCCGCCGTAGAAAATCAGCAGAATCAGTACCAGGTCGGGGATACCGCGAATCACCGTGGTGTAGCCTTCGCCCAGCGTCGACAACCATTTGAGCGGCGAGAGGCGAAACGCCGCGCCGATCAGGCCCAGGGTAATGGCCAGTGCCATGGAGCTCAGAGCCAGATTGATCGACAGCCAGGCGCCATCGAGAATGCTCGATCCGTAGCCGTGAAGCATGATGAAGTTCCTCACCCGAAGCGCCGACAGGCGCGCGGGACCATACGGGTTAATTGCTATCAATCAAGGTGCAAACCTGTGGGAGCGAGCCTGCTCGCGATAGCGGAATATCAGTCAACATTGATGTTGAATGTGCTGCCGTCATCGTCGGAACGCCGCCCGGAGCCAGCTCGCTCCCACAAGGCTTATTCGCCGTAGATATCGAACGCGAAGTACTTGGCCATGACCTGCTGGTACTTGCCATTGGCACGGATCGCATCAATCGCCGTGTTCAGGCGTGCCGCGTTCGCGGTATCGCCTTTGCGCAGCGCAATCCCGGCGCCCCGGCCGAAGTATTTCGGGTCATTGATGTCCGGTCCCACCAGGGCGAAGCCGTTACCGGCCGGCGTCTTGATGAAGCTCTCGTTGGTGTTGACGATGTCGGCGAGGGTGGCGTCCAGTCGGCCCGACGCCAGGTCCAGGAAGGCTTCATTTTGCGAGGAGTAACGCACGACCTCGACGCCGGCGGGCGCCAGTTGCTCGGTGGCGTAACGGTCGTAGGTGGAGGAGCGTTGCACACCGAGTTTCTTGCCTTTGAGATCGACCTTCGGGTCATTGATCGCCTGGCCGGCCTTCGCCGCGAACTTGCCGGGGGTGTGATAGTACTTTTCGCTGAAGTCGACTGACTTCAGGCGGTCGTCGGTAATCGACATCGACGACAGCACCGCATCGATCTTGCGCACTTTCAACGAAGGGATCATCCCGTCGAATTCCTGGATGACCCACTGGCATTTGATCTTCATTTCTTCGCACAAGGCGTTGCCGATGTCGTAGTCGAACCCGCTGATGTTGCCTTCCGGGGTCTTGAAGGAGAACGGCGGGTAGGCGGCTTCGATACCGATACGCAAGCTGTCTTCGTCGGCGTGAGCCAGGGTGCTGACGGCGCAAAATGCCAGAGCAGCCAGAAGTCCGGTCTTGTTCATATTGTTGACTCCGTGGATAGGGTGTTTGGGGGTGAATGCCTTCCGGTCTGGCGGGGGTGTGCAGCGGGTTACGTGTCCATGGAGCGTATAAATGACACGTTTTATTCCATAAATCAAATTAGTGAAAATAAAAATATCAAAACAGGCTGCTGTGTCAGCCAGACGGTCAAGGCGAAATTGCCGAAAGTTATAAATTCAGATCATATTGGTATAAGTGGTTATAAGAAAAATCGCTATGCTGCCTGCGAGATTTTTTAGTCGTCGCGCTGGTTTGCAGGGTATGGCAATGGACTTCGGTAATTTGGGTTTTGTAGTCGCAGGCTTGGTTGTCGGGTTCGTTGTCGGAATGACCGGTGTGGGGGGAGGCTCGTTGATGACGCCGATTCTTCTATGGTTCGGCATCAATCCGGCCACCGCTGTCGGGACGGATTTGCTGTACGCCGCGATCACCAAGTCCGGTGGCGTGCTGGTTCATCAAAAGCACAGGAACATCGACTGGAAAATTACCGGCTGGCTGACGCTGGGCAGCGTGCCTGCGGTCGCTCTGACCCTGGTGTTCCTGAAGTACTTCAATACCGATCCGCAAACGACCAATGCGATTATCAAACAGGCCTTGGGGGTGGTGCTGTTGCTGACGGCGCTGGCGATTTTCTTCAAACGCCAGCTGCTGGCGTTTGCCCAGAAACACGCGGGCGACCATTACCATTTGAGTAACCGCAACCTGAACCTGCTGACCGTCGTTACCGGCGCGCTACTCGGCCTGATGGTCGCATTGACGTCCATCGGCGCTGGCGCACTGGGGACTGTCGCACTGTTTATCCTGTACCCGTTCCTGCCGACCAGACGTCTGGTCGGCACAGAAATCGCCCACGCCGTACCGCTGACCCTGGTCGCAGGGTTGGGGCACGCGAGCATGGGCAACATGGATTGGCACCTGTTGGGTTTTCTGCTGATGGGGTCATTGCCGGGAATCTACGTGGGCAGTCATTTGTCCGGGCGTATTTCTGATGGTGTCTTGCGTCCTTGCCTGGCGGTCATGCTGGTGTTTATCGGCTACAAATTAGTGTTTTGATCCCCGGCATGGTGCTGTCCCTCTCAGCGCCATGCCTGAGGCATACCCCCGCGATTATTTACGCGCCTCCAGAATCAGGTTGAACGGTGTCTCTGCTGCCCGGCGGAAATGCTTGAATCCGGCCTGGGTGAATACATCCCGCAGCCGTGCTTCACCTGCTTGGGCCCCGAGCCCCAGGCCGACTTCCTGAGACAGCGAGTTAGGTGTGCAGATGAACGTCGACGCGGCATAGAACAGCCGTCCTACCGGGGTCGCGTTTTCGTCGAGATGGTCATTGGCATACGGCTCCACCAGCAGCACCGTTCCGTCGGGCTTGAGCGACTCATAGGCATGTTTGGCAGCGCCCACCGGGTCGCCCATGTCGTGGAGGCAATCGAAGTAGCAGATCAAGTCGTAGTCATTGCCTGGAAAGTTCTTGGCGGTACTCTGAACGAAGCGAGCGCGATCGGCCACGCCACCTTCTTCAGCACGTTGGGTGGCAGTGGTGATGGACGGCGCGTGATAGTCGAAGCCGACAAAATTGGAGGCCGGGAACGCTTTGGCCATGACCACCGTTGAAGCGCCGTGGCCGCAACCGACATCCGCGACCTTGGCCCCGGCTTGCAGTTTGTCCACCACGCCTTCAAGCGCAGGTAACCACTCGCCGACCAGGTGTGCGCGGTAGCCGGGTCTGAAGAAGCGCTCGGTGCCGCTGAACATGCAGCGGTGGTGATCGCCCCAGGCGAGGGCACCATTGCCGCGCATGGCGGCGATCAGCTTGTCTTTGTCATGGTAAAACGAGGCAATCACTGCGGCGCCGCCTGCGACATAAACCGGTGAGTCCTCGACCGCCAGTGCCAGGGCTTGCTCTTCTGGCAGGCGGAATTTCCCGTCGACGTGCTCCATGTAGCCAGAGGCTGCGTGGGCGCTGAGCCATTCGCGCAACAGTCGCGCATTGCAGCCAGTCTTGCTGGCCAGCGCTTCAGGGGTGACAGGCTGGCTGTCGGCCATCGCCCGGTACAAACCGAGTTCATCGCCCAGGATCATGTTCGCGAGCATCGCTGCGCCGCCCATGTCGGAAACCACCTTGCCCATGAAGTCATTGAGTTTGGCTTCGTCCATAACCGCTCCTCCTGAAAAAAGACCACCGGTGAAGGAGGGCGTGTGCAGAGGCAGCAACCTTTCAGGCGGCAGTCGGATGGATGATCAGGACGACACAGCAGGCGCGTTGTGAAGCCAAACCGTCTGCCACGCGAATGCCCGGACACGCGACATGTCCGGGCGAGTTGGACGCGAAAACGTCGTCCTGCATGACGTCACTGTGGGGCAGTGCCCCACAGGACGATTACGAGTAGCCATTGGCTCCAGCGTCCAGAGCGGGCTTCTTCGACAAACCCGCTGCTTACGGATCCGGATTTGGCAACGTCCCCCCTACGGGGGACAAACTAAGTGTAGTACGCGATAAAACCCTGCGCCGCGTGTTTTGGCACCTGCTGGTGCGAGCCTGGACAAACGGAATGACCTGAACCCGTGTCGCTATATACGGTTGCGGATTAAGCCCGCTCGCCTAAGCTTCGCAACATGGTGATAGAAAATTCAGGCGACTGATCTGGATCTTTCGCTTTGATGCGCAATCATAAAGTGTGGAAATCAAAAGGAGATGCGCATGCTCATTCGGTCACTGACCCTTGCAACTCTGCTCGCTGTCGCCGGCCCTCTATTCGCCGCAGACAACGACACGCCCCTGGCCCAGGAACGCGGCAGGAACCGGCCGCTGATCGTTATCGCTCCCAGCAGCATCGACCCGACACTGGTCAGCCTGAAAAAATCCCTGGCGGAACCGGCCAACAGCCAGGCCTTCAAAGAACGCAATATGGTGCTGTACACCGTGGTCAATCTCATGGGCCAACGTGACGGCAAGGACCTCGATGCACAAACCACCATGGCGCTGATTCGCGAGTTGAAATTGGGCGTCAGTGGCGAGACCAAGGTCATTTTGGTGGGTAAGGACGGCGAGAAAAAACTCGACCACCTCGGCCCGATCGAGGCCAAGGATCTGTTCGCTACCATTGACCAGCTTCCAGCTGCCGAGAAAGAGGCAGCGCCACCTGCGCCGCCGCCCGTAGAGGCAACGCCGGTCAAGGGCGGTAAAGCGGGGAAGGGCGGCAAGGCTGCAAAACCGGCTGCGCCACCGCAACCCTTGGATGATTGATCGTCGCGCACCGCCTTTGCGCAAGGCAAAAAAAGACCCGGCGCCACCGAAGTTGCGCCGGGTGTGTTGCCAGTCAGCGAGCGGATATCGTGGGTCCGCACGCTGACTGTTGAACGCCTGTGGGTTTAGGCCCGCTCAATCGCCAGGGCCACGCCCTGACCGCCACCGATGCACAGGGTGGCAAGGCCTTTCTTGGCATCACGCTTGATCATTTCGTGCAGCAGCGACACCAGCACCCGGCAACCGGACGCACCAATCGGGTGGCCCAAGGCAATGGCGCCACCGTTGACGTTGACCTTGCTTGCATCCCATTCCAGCTCTTTGCCGACCGCCAGCGATTGTGCGGCGAAGGCTTCGTTGGCTTCGATCAGGTCCAGCTGATCAAGGCTCCAGCCGGCCTTGTCGAGGCAGCGGCGGGTCGCGGAAACGGGAGCAATGCCCATGATCGCCGGATCGACGCCGGCATTGGCGTAGGCGGCGATTTTTGCCAGTACCGGCAAGCCCAATTGCTTGGCCTTGTCGGCGCTCATCAACAGCACTGCAGCAGCACCGTCATTCAGCGAAGAGGCGTTGCCAGCGGTGACGCTGCCATCCTTCTTGAAGGCTGGTTTGAGCTTGGCCAGCGACGCAGCAGTGGTCTCGGCGCGCGGTTGTTCGTCGACCGCGAAGGACAATGGATCACCTTTGCGCTGTGGGATCAGGATCGGCGTGATCTCGTCGGCAAAACGCCCGGCTGCGATAGCCGCCGTGGCTTTTTGTTGCGAAGCGGCGGCGAACGCGTCCTGCTCCTCACGGGTCAGCTGGTACTTGTCCACCAGGTTCTCGGCGGTGATGCCCATGTGGTAGTCGTTGAACGCATCCCACAGGCCGTCGCTGATCATGCTGTCGACCATTTTCGCGTGGCCCATGCGCAGACCGGTACGAGCGGCCGGCAACACGTACGGCGCCAGACTCATGTTTTCCATACCACCGGCGATGATCACCTCGGCGTCGCCGCACCGAATCGCTTGCGCACCCAGGTGCAGGGCCTTGAGGCCCGAGCCGCAGACCTTGTTCAGGGTCAGCGCCGGTACGGCGTGAGGCAGGCCGGCGAGGATCGACGCCTGACGCGCCGGGTTCTGGCCGGAACCTGCGGTCAGCACCTGACCGAGGATCACTTCATCGACCTGATCCGCGGCCAGACCGGTTTGTGCGAGCAATTGACGAATCACTGCGGCACCGAGTTCCGGTGCCGGGATGCTGGCCAACGAACCCTGAAAACTGCCAATGGCGGTACGGGTGGCGGCAACAATCACAACGTCTTGCATCGAATTTCTCCTCAGGGTGCGGTTCAGGCGAACTGCATTTCCGGAACATGCTCGGGAACGATCAGTTTACCAGCTGTCTTGCTGACGATTTCCTCGACGCTCACACCGGGAGCACGCTCCTTGAGGATGAACGCACCGTTTTCGATTTCCAGGTAGGCCAGATCGGTCAACACGCGCTTGATGCAGTTGGCGCCGGTCAGCGGCAGGCTGCAATGGGGCAGCAGCTTCGATTCACCGTCCTTGGAGGCGTGGGTCATGGTCACGATGATGTTGTCTGCGCCAGCCACCAGGTCCATCGCGCCGCCCATGCCCTTGACCAGTTTGCCGGGGATCATCCACGAGGCGATATTGCCCTGTACGTCGACTTCAAATGCACCGAGCACGGTGAGGTCGATGTGGCCGCCGCGGATCATCGCGAAGGATTCGGCAGACGAAAAAATCGAGGCGCCGATACGGGCGGTAACGGTCTGCTTGCCGGCGTTGATCATGTCGGCGTCGACTTTATCGTCGGTCGGAAAGGCGCCCATGCCGAGCAGGCCGTTTTCCGATTGCAGCATGACTTCCATGCCTTCGGGGATGTAGTTGGCGACCAGGGTCGGAATGCCGATGCCGAGGTTCACGTAGTAGCCGTCTTTCATTTCGCGGGCAACGCGTTGAGCCATTTGTTCGCGGGTAAGAGCCATTTTTTTATTCTCCACTGTTCGGGCTGGGGGCGAGGATCACTTGCTCACGGTGCGTTGTTCGATGCGTTTTTCGAACGTGCCGCAGATGACCCGGTCGACGTAGATGCCTGGGGTGTGGATCTGTGTTGGGTCCAGCTCGCCGGGTTCGACGATCTCTTCGACTTCGACCACGGTGATCTTGCCGGCAGTGGCGGCCAGCGGGTTGAAGTTCTGCGCGGTGTGGCGGTAGATCACGTTGCCGAAGTGGTCGGCTTTCCAGCCTTTGACGATGGCGAAGTCGCCGGTAATGGACTCTTCCATCAGGTACGGACGGCCCTTGAATTCACGGATTTCCTTGCCCTCGGCGACTGGAGTGCCGACGCCGGTGGCGGTAAAGAACGCCGGAATGCCAGCGCCGCCAGCGCGCATTTTTTCCGCCAGGGTGCCTTGCGGGGTCAGCACGACTTCAATCTCGCCGCTCAGCAGTTGTTTTTCGAACAGGGCGTTTTCACCGACATAGGAGGCGACCACTTTGCGGATCTGGCGGTCTTCCAGCAGTACGCCGAGACCAAAACCGTCGACGCCGCAGTTGTTGGAAACCACGGTCAGATCGCGGGTACCTTTGCGCTTGATCTCGGCGATCAGGTTTTCCGGAATACCGCACAACCCGAAGCCTCCAGAGATCACGGTCATACCGTCTTCAAGGCCCGCCAGAGCTTCTTCATAGGAACTCACGCGCTTGTCGAAACCTGCCATATGCACCTCTTTTATTCTTTGTGGGCGGCTGGCTAGCCGTATGGAGTGGAGTGTTGCTCTATCAGATTGATTTGATAAGTTGATTTTTAAGGTTGATTGATAGATAAAACTCAGCAATCGATTGTAGTCAGCATGGTGAGGAACGGTGATGACAGTCAAGCAGATCAGGGCGTTTTTGGCGGTGGCGCAGAGTTTGAGTTTTGCAGTGGCCTGTGAGCGGCTGCACCTGTCGCAGTCGGCGTTGAGTTTGACCATCAAGGCGCTGGAAGACGGACTCGGCGGGCGGCTGTTTAGCCGCACGACCCGCAACGTTGCGCTGACCCCGGAAGGCGAGTCCCTGCTGCCGCTGGCCCGGCGGTTGATCGCTGACTGGGACAACGCCGAGGATGAAATGCGCCAGCGTTTCACCTTGCAGCGAGGGCGGGTGACGCTGGCGGCGATGCCCTCGTTTGCCGGCAATTTGCTGCCGCCGATTCTCAAGACCTTTCGCGCGCGTTATCCGAAGGTCAACGTCACGGTGAACGACGTGATCAACGAGCAGGTGCTGGAGATGGTCCGTGACCGTCATGTGGAGCTTGGCGTGGCGTTCGAGCCGACGCAGAGTTCGTCGCTGGAATTCACCCCGTTGTACATGGATCGCTTTGTCGCGGTAGTGCCGAGTGATTCGCCGCTGGCTGAGCGTGCCGAGATTGACTGGCAAACCCTGCTGGAGCAGCCGTTTATCACGTTGCAGCGGCCGTCAACGGTGCGGGTGATGCTTGAGGAGCACTTGCAGGCGCGGCAGATGAAGTTGCCGGTGGAGTTTGAGAGTCATCAGTTGGCGACCGTCGGGCGGATGGTCGCCAGTGGGCTTGGCGTGAGTGCGGTGCCGGCATTATGTGTCGAGCAGATGCGTGAGCTTGGGGCGTGTTGCATTACTTTGACTGATCCGGTGATTGAGCGGGCCATTGGGGTGTTGACCAAGCCGGGTCATGAGCTGTCGGCGGCGGCGCAGGCGTTGTTCGACATTCTCAAGGACGAAGTTAGCCTGTAGCTGCCGCAGGCTGCGATCTGTTGACCTTGGCGGCCTGATAGCCGACCAATCTCCCGCAGATGTACACCAATCAAACCTGTAGGAGCCGAGCTTGCTCGCGAAGGCGGCCTGACAGCCGACCAATCTCTTGCTGATGTACACCAATCAAACTGTGGGAGCGAGCCTGCTCGCGATGGCGGCCTGACAGCCGGCCAATCTCCCGCAGGTGTACATATCCATTTCTGCGGTAACGGCCACTTAGGGTTTCGCCCTGACGGCGACTCCCTTTGGCAGACGCCCCAAAGGAAGCAAAGGTCTTCGCCCCAAGCGTACGGCACCTCGCTTAGGCTCGGCGTCCCCTCACTCCGGTGTCCATCAGGGGGCATCGCCTACGGTCTGCTGCGCGACGACCTCCTCTCGATGTGTCCGGCTGCGCCGTACGGCGCTGCGCGCCCACCCCCTGATGAACACCTCCACTCGGCCTCCCGATAGGGGCGGGTGGATCAAGATCAAAAGCCACAGCACGGCGGCCTGACAGCCGGCCTGAGTGGTTGGGGCGCGTAGGGCTTGAGATCGTTCCCACGCTCCGCGTGGGAATGCCGCCCGGGACGCTCCGCGTTCCGATTCACGAGCTGACGCGGAGCGTCAGGGGATGCATTCCCACGCGGAGCATGGGAACGATCGAATCAAGCGGTGAGGTTTCTGGGCAAGCTCGTCGGAGATTTCCCGCACGTTTTGGCGGTGTCCATGAACTGGCGTGAATTGGGCTTCATCGATAGGCTTCAGGTGTCACTGCACATTCAGTGACAGGGTGTAGGAACCCTTCAAAACCATGAGAGACGCGTAAGCGTCGACACCTGATTTGCGGCCGTTACTGTGTGCCCGTAAGATCAGCTGCGGCGGCTATGCGCGGGCATGCTTCGGCGTGGTCGAGTTTCTCTGGTACTCGGTATTCCTACCCCGCGTATAGCTGCCACCCAAGCCTGTAGGAAGGCCGATGGCAGCTTCCATACCTACTAGAGGCTTCAATAATGAACACCTACACCCCCAATCCACCCTACGTCCCGCCAACCTCCCATCCTTCCAACCGCTACATGGCCCTCACCAGCAACTGCTCTGACATGCCGACCCTGTTCGTCGACACCCACGCGCCGCTCGATATCCTGCTCGACGCTGCCCGTTATCGCATTCGTGCGGTGACTCAGGTGCTGGAGAATCTGGCGATGCGCGGGGAGATTGCCAGCGATTCGGTGATCCTCAACGATTTCGCCTTGCTGTGCGCCATTCCGTTGCGTGATGGCTGTGATCTGCTGGATGTGCTCGGGCGGCGGTTGCCGGAGCCGGTTTTGGAGTCAGATAAATAGAGTGTTCAGTGCAGTCTGTCTTTTTCTCGATCCTACGACAGGTTTTTCACGAATTACTCACATCCTGGAGCGCAGATTGAGCTGACAAAAGGATTTGACCCCATCAAGCAGAAAGCCCGCCATGTGCGGGTTTTTTGCTGTTTGTTTGGCACATTATGCGGCAACTGCCTGCCGTTGTTGCTTGAGCAACGGCACGGCGCGTACCGAGCTGCCCGGTTGCAATTGCAGGCGCTTGGCGGTCAGGCGATCGACCAGCAAGCTGTTGCCGACCAGTCGGGCAGGGGCGGCGGTGATGCGGCAGTTTTCCAGGCGCTGATTATGGATCAGCCAGAGTGGTGCATTGTCGTCAGGTGTGCCGACCATCAGGTCCAGCGACTGGCTGTTGCGCACGGCACGGATTTTCGAGATCTGGGCTTCGATGACCGGACCGCCGTCGAAGATGTCGATGTAACCCTTATGGGCAAAGCCTTCGTTGCAGAGGATTCTGCGCGCAGGTTCGGCGTTTTGATGGGCCTTGCCGATCACCGCCTGAGCTTGCTCGGTGAGCAGGCAGGTGTACAGCGGCTGACGTGGCATCAGCTCGGCGATGAACGACTTGTTACCGAGCCCGGACAGGTGATCGGCGTGGCTGAAATCCATTTTGAAAAAATGTCGACCCAGGCTGTCCCAGAACGGCGAGCATCCGTGCTCGTCGGCGCTGCCGCGCAGTTCGGCGATCAGTTTTTCGCCGAACAAGTGTGGGAACTCGGCGACAAACAGTAATCGTGCGACCGACAGCAGCCGGCCATTATGGCGCTGGCGCTGATCCGGGCGCAGGAACAACGAGCAGATTTCCGATTGGCCGGTCATCTCGTTATTGAGGAACAAGGTCGGAATTTGTCGACGGATGCCTAGGTCCGCGGAAGTGTTGACCGTCAACCCGACGCGATAGTTGTACCAGGGCTCGCGCAGCCCGACTGCACCTGCCAGGGCGCTGACGCCGATCACTTGCTGATCGTCATCTTCGAGCACAAACAGATAATCGGCGTCAGCCCGTTCAACCTGCCCGGCAAAGGTTCGCTGCGCCCAGCGTATACGCAGGGTCAGACGTTCTTCGTTGGCCGGCAGCGTGGTGAACCCCGGGCCGGCGCGGCGTGCCAGCTCCAGTAATGCAGGCAGGTCGGTCATTTGAACCGGGCGCACGATCATGATGGAGCTCCTTGGGTGCGGAAGATCTGCTTCATAGCGCAATCAGCCGAACCTGGCTGCCATTGTCCAGTTGCAAGGCGTCGAGCTGAGTGGCATCGAGCATGACGGGCTCGTCCGCGCTCCAGTCCAGGTCGGCGACAATCGCCCGGTAGTTTTCCAGCGCGTCATTGCTCAGCAGGTACGGTGTCTTGCCGCCGCTGTGTGAGCTCAAGCGTGCAATGGCCGTGCGGGTCTGGGCGATCGAACGAATACTTGGGGTGCGTGCAAACAGTGTTGGCCCACCGTCGAAGAGATCGATGTAGCTGTTGGTCTCGAAGCCTTCACGTTCAAGGATATCGAAGGCTTCCTGGCCATCCGGATGAATCCGGCCAATACAGGCCTGAGCACTTTGCGGCAGCATCGGCACGTAGATCGGGTAGTGCGGCATCAACTCGGCGAGAAAGCTTCGGTTCTGCAAGCCGCAGAGACGTTCGGCCTCGACGTAGGGCAGGTCGAAAAAGTGCTTGCCCAATGCATCCCAGAATGGAGATTCACCCGCGTCGCTGCTGTAGCCGACGATTTCGGTAATCACTACGTCGGAAAAGCGTTGAGGGTGGGCGGCGATGAACATCAGTCGGGCCCGTGAAAGCATTTCCGAGGAGGGGGTGCGTTCAAACTCGGTGTTGACGTGAAAACCGCGCAGCAAGGTATGGGCGCTGAGGTCCTGGCATAACGACAACGCCGGCACCCCATGCTGAATGTTCAGCTCACGCGATTCACTGGTGAACGGGCGATTGCGCAGGCTGTAGAAGGGCTCGTTGAAGCCGGCGGTCGCGAGGACTTCCGAACAGCCCAGCAGCCGTTGACCGGCCAGATCCTCCAGCACGAAAAAATAGTTCTCCGGGCCAGGGTTCTTCACGTCACTGGCAAACGATGCGCAGGAAGCGAGAATTTTCTGGCGCAGGCGCTCGGTGTTGTCCGGCAACGAGGTGATACCCACCAGGCTGTCGCGCGCAAGTAGCTGCAACTGAGGCAGGTCGGATAACTGAACTGGACGTAAGGCCAGCATGGATGTACTCCTGTATCAAAGGGCCTGATACCGGGCATCAGGCTTGACTATCACTGTCGCTTTCCACGCATACAACGGCGGTCGGCTAATCCCTGTCAGCGACCGCTCGACGTTTCAAACACTGGCCTTTCTTAACTGTTGGAAGGGTCCGGCAACACAGCGCTGGCGCCGATTCTGTTGAGGAAAAACAGGTAGACCAGACCCGCCGCAATCCAGATGCCGCCGAGCTTTTGCGCATCGACACCCATGTTGTAGAGGATGGCGCTGACGATGATGAAACCGATCACCGGGCAGACCAGATGACGGATTACCTGGCCGGATTTCTGCCGGCGCCAGTAGTAGTTGATCACCGTCAGGTGCAGCAGCATGAAACCGCTCAGGGCCCCGAAGTTGACCAATGAAGTCAGGGTGTCCACCGAGTTGATGAACAAGTAGCAGATCAACAGCGACAGCACCGCCACCAGGTAAATGCTGATGTACGGGGTGTTGTGTTTAGGGTGGACCTTGGCCAGCACTTTGGGCAGTTTGCCGTCGCGTGCCATGCCGAACAGCAAGCGCGATACCGCGGCTTGCGAGGTGATCGCCACCGCCACGCCCCAGGCCAGTGCCGTGGCCACACCGGTGACAGTCGCCAGCCAGCTGCCGGCGGCGATTTCGGCGATTTCATAGAATGCGGTATCGGCGGACTTGAAGCCCATGCCGGCGGCCAGGTCCGTGGCGATCCAGGTCTGCACGACGAAAATCACCCCCATGACCACCAGCGTGATCAACGCGGCTTTGCCGACGCTGCGGCCCGGATCGCCCTTGATCTCTTCGGCCAAGGTCGAAATCGCATCGAAGCCGAGGAACGACAGCACCGCAATCGACACCGCTTGCATCAGCAGCGCGAAGCTGAAGTGCTCAGGGTTGTACAACGGCGCCAGGGTCAGTTGGCCGTTACCGGCGCCACCGTGCAAGGCGGTCCAGGCGTAGAACAGGAAGATCCCCAGCACCACCAATTGCGCCAGCAGAAAGATGATGTTCATCCGTGCGGTAAAGGTGATTCCCCGCAGGTTGACGAAGGTCGCGCTGACCAGGAAGGCGAGGATGAAACCGACCTTGGGAATGTCCGGGTACAGGTGATTCAACGCCATCGCCGCATACACGTAGAGCAGCGGCGGGATCAGCAGGTAGTCGAGCAGCATCAGCCAGCCGGCGATAAAGCCGACATGCGGGTTAAGCCCGCGCTGAGCATAGGAGTAGACCGAGCCGGCAATCGGGAAGGCCCGCGCCATGCTGCCGTAACTCAAGGCGGTGAACAGCATCGCTACCATGCCGATGATGTAGGCCAGCGGCACCATGCCGGGCGCCTCCTGGTTCACGTAGCCATAGACGCCGAACGGGGCGATGGGGATCATGAAAATCATCCCGTAAACCACCAGGTCGGTCAGCGACAGGCTGCGTTTCAACTCTTGCTTGTAGCCGAATTCTTCTATTTCCATGAAGCGGTTCTCCTTGTAAGCCAATACGGCAATGTGTTTGAACCTGGCAGGTCATTAACACGCTGACGCGTTTGTTATCGTTGCTTTACCGGTATGACTATCCGTGTTTTTTCAGCTTGAAACGGTTCGCTTGAGGCCGTGGCTCTACAGCAGTGGCGCCAGATAATCGCTCCAGGTCTGGACCGCCAGCCGATTGCGTAAAAGGTCGTTGCGCACCTCGATCAGCACCGAATCGATGCCACGGCCGTCGCCGTGAAACGGCACCGTCATGTCGCTCGCCGGATTGATTTTGTAGGGCTGATTGCCGGCGACCCGCAGTGGATGCCTGGCCAACCCGTCGATCAGCCGGTTCGCATAATCCTCGGCCTGTCCATACAGCACGCCGGCTTCCAGCGCTCGAGGCTGGCCGAAGTAGATCGGCGTGAAGCTGTGAATGCCCACCACCCGTACCGTACGGCCCTCGGCCATACGGGTATCGATCAGTTCGCCAAGGCGTGTGTGAAACGGCGTGAACAGGCACTGGCGTCGGTAGTCGCGCGTCGCTTCGTCGAGGTTCTGATTCCCCGGCACCGGGTAAATTTCGCTCTTGGTCGGGATGCTGTCCGGGGCCCGCAACGGACGGTTGAGGTCGATCAGCAGGCGTGAGTAGTTGGCCGCCAGCAGGGTCGCGCCGAGGACTTTGGACAGGTTCTCGGCGAGCGCCAGTGCGCCGATGTCCCAGGCAATGTGCTCGTGTGCGGCCACGCCGCTCAATCCCAGATCGTTCAAGGCCGTCGGGATGTAGCAGCTGGCATGTTCACACACCAGAATCAGCGGGTGCTCGGACGCTTCCCGGCTCAGGCTGTACGCCGGCTCGGTGTAGAGTCCAGACTCGGCGGACTCAGTAGAGGCGTGCATAGTGCTCACACAGTTGGGCGGGCGACAGGTGTTGGGTCAAGGCAAGTTCCTCGATTTTGACGGCGAAGTAGGTGTCGAGCAAGGCGCTTGGCAAGGCTTCAAGCAAGGCCTCGCTGCCCCGCAAGTGGCTCAGGGCCTGTGCGAGTGACGCGGGCAGGGCGACGATGCCGCGGCGCTGGCGTTGTTCTTCATTCAGGGAGTCAGGGACTTCATCGGTGATCGCGTTTAGCGCCAAGCGTTGCTCGATGCCCAGTCGGCCGGCAATCAGCACCGCGGCCATCGCCAGATGAGGGGAGGCCGTGGCGTCCATGGCGCGGAATTCGAGGTTGTATTGCGCGGCCTCGGATTTGCCACCCAGGCTCACGGTCGGGCAGATCCGCAGCGAGGCTTCACGGTTGCGTTGACCCAGGCACGCATACGACGCGCTCCAGTGATGCGGTTGCAGGCGCTCATAGGAAATCGGCGTCGGCGCGGTCAACGCGCAGAGGGCCGGCAAGTAATGCAGCACGCCCGCTGACCAGTGCTGGCCGAGGGTCGACAGGCCATTGGCGGTCCCGGCGTCATACAGCACCGGATCGCCGGACAGGTCGTGCAGGCTCAGGTGCAGGTGCACGCCGTTGCACACCGCGTGCTCGGAAGTCTTCGGCGCAAAGCTCAGGTTCAGGCCCATTTGCCGGGCGATCTCGCGCGTGATCTCGCGCACGTTGACCGCACGGTCGGCCGCTGCGACGCCCTGGGTCGGCCGGCAGGTGATTTCGTATTGGTGTTTGCCATATTCGGGCAGGAACATTTCCGGCTCGACCCCACCTGCGCGCAAGGCGCTGAGCAGCCAGCCGCCGAACGCCGCGCCCTGACGCTGGGCCTCCAGCGAAAACGCCAGATGCTCGGTCTGGGCGCTGTCGGTGGTGAGGTTGAATTCGTGCTCGAAGGCCGAAGTGATCCGCAGCCCCAGTTCATCGTGGTAACGCTGTACTTCGTTGCGCAGCAGCGTCCGCGGGCAGGCAGCCCATGGACGGCCATCGGTTTCGCAAATGTCGCCGTGGATAAAATCCAGGGCCGGCGCACTGGCATCAGGACCGTTGCTGACCGTTACGCGACTGGCCAGGTCGGGGATCAGCCGCAAGTCGCCGTAGGCGCCCCACGGGTTGCTGGAGGCAATGATGTCTTGCGGGGTCAGCGCACTGTTGGCCGGGACCCAACCGCAACCGGCGGTCTTGTAGTGTTCGAGTTCATCGCTGGGAAACGAGCGGCCGCGGGTCACGCCGATCAGGTCCGTGGTGACGATGGTGGTCATTGCCACGGGCGTCAGGGGCTCACCGCTGTTGGCGCGGCTCATGCCTGCAACGCCTGCAAACGGTCGAGCACGGTCTGCGTGTCGGTAATCCAGCAATAGCCCTTGATCGCGTTCAGGCACGCCAGATGGCGTTGCTCGGTGTAGGTCGCGCAGGCGTCTTCGACCAACGTCACCAGATAGCCGCGGTCAGCCGCATCGCGCACGGCTATGTCGACACACTGGTCGGTGACGATGCCGGCGATGATCAGATGGCGGGTTTGCAGGTTGCGCAGCACGTAGTCGATGTTGGTCGAGTTGAAAACTCCGGAGGAGGTCTTGGGCAAGACGATTTCGTTTTCGACCGGTGTCAGTTCTTCAATGATGGCGGCTTGCGGGCTGCCTTTTGGCAGGTGCATGTCCGACAGTTTGTGGTCCAGCGAGCGGTCGCGACCGTCGGCGGTGAGGCTTTCGATGATCGTGTGCAGAACGTTCTGCCGAGTCGTGCGCACGGCGGCCAACAGCCTGAGCTGGTTGGGAATCACCTGTTGGCGGGTGCGGTCGAGGAAGTACTGGGCATCGAGCCCTTGCAGATGCGGGTCGAACTGCGGCTCAAGCCAGGCGCGTTGCATGTCCACCAGCAGCAGTGCGGTGTGGTCGGTAACAAACGGCAGGTCACGGGGCGAGTGATGGGGGAGCATAAACATCCTTATTTTTCCTCCAGCAGGTGAGTGGTGAAGTCGCTTCGTAGCGCGTCGATGCCTTCCAGTCGCTCGGCGAGATCGGGGCAACGCAGCGTCAGGCAGGCAATCAATGCTTCGACCTGGGCCAGCGCCGGCACCAGGGTGTCGAAGGCTGACGCCGACTCCACGGGCGCAGTGATCACCAGATCCGCCATCTCGCGCAGCGGCGAGGCGTAGATGTCGGTGAACAGCACGACGCGCGCATGCCGGTTCCTGGCTGCGCTGGCAACGCGCAGTGCCTGGGATTGATAGCGTCGATAGTCGAACACCAGCACCACGTCCTGGCGTTGCACATCGAATAGGCGATCAGGCAGTTGCGCATTGTCTTCCAGGGCAAAGCAGCCTGCTCGCAACAGGCGCAAATGATTGAGCAGGTAGTGGGCGAGGAAACTGCTGAAGCGACCGCCGAAGCAATGCACTTGATGCCGTGCATCCAGCAGCCATTCGGCCAGAATGCGTACATCTTCGGGTTGAGTCAGGGCCTGGGTTTCGAGCAGGGCCCGGTGACTGTCCGCCAGGTAATGGGTCCAGACATCGTCTTGCTTGAGGTGCGAACGCGGTTGCAACAGCGCACTGGGCGAGCGCAGCCGGTGATCCATGTCGCTGAGGAGCGCGTCCTGAAAATCGGCATAGCCACCGAAGCCGAGTTTTTTCACCAGGCGCACGATGGTTGGATCGCTGACGCCGGCATGCTCTGACAAGCGGGACATCGGGCCCAGCCCGTTGCGCGGGTACTGATCCAGCAATGCACGTATGACTTTGCGTTCCGACGGCGTGAGGTCCAGGCCGGGATCGGTGATCCGGTCTCTGAGTGAGGGCATCCGAGCTCCTGCTAGGGGTGTGTTGCTTTTATTTCATAATCCGTTAAATCAGTATTTATGTAATTTATGCTACATGTCTAGTGAATTTTTTCATGTGCCTGAAAAGCACCCAAGTGGGGCGAAAGTCTTGTCCGACAAGGCCTGCGTGGGTTTCGCTTGATGTTGTACGCTAGTGCTTTAGTTCGTGTAGGAAATTGGCGCTTTTTTCTACGGATGAGCCGTTGGACACGATGACGCACAACGAGGTGAAGCATCCATGAAGCAGCTACTGGTCATTGGCATCGGTGCCGGCAATCCCGAATACATCACCATGCAGGCGGTCAATGCGTTGAACCGGGTCGATGTGTTCTTTCTGATGGACAAGGGGCAGAGCAAGGACAAGCTGATCGACCTGCGGCGGGAAATCTGCGAGCGCTATATCACCGACCCGGCTTATCGCTTCGTCGAGGCCCACAGCCCCGAACGGTTGCGCGGCGATGTGGACTACAACGCCAGCGTCGTAGAGCTGAACCGCGACAAGCAACAGATCTTCGAGCGATTGATTAACGAGGAGATGGCGGAAGACGAATGTGCGGCGTTTCTGGTGTGGGGCGATCCGGCGTTGTACGACAGCACCCTGCGCATCTTGCAGGCGATCATCGAGTCCGGTCGTTGTACCTTCAACTTCGAGGTGATTCCCGGCATCAGCAGCGTCCAGGCCTTGGCGGCGCAGCACAAGGTGCCGTTGAATCGCATTGGGCGCTCCGTTGAAATCACCACCGGCCGCCGGCTGGCTGCGGGCCAGGTCAGCGACGCCGACAGCCTGGTGGTGATGCTCGACGCAGAAGATTCCTACCGGCAGGTTGCCGATCAGGAACAGCAGATTTACTGGGGCGCCTACCTTGGCACGCCGGATGAAATTCTCATCTCCGGCAAGCTCAAAGACGTTGCGCAAGAGATTGCGCGGGTCAGGAAAGCTGCACGGTTGGCCAACGGCTGGATCATGGACACCTATTTATTGCGCAAGCCTGAATCGCCAGAATGAGCACGGCTGTCAGTAAACCCAGACTTCTACCCGGCGATTCTTGATCCGTCCTTCATCGGCGCTGTTGGCCGCCACCGGCATTTCGTCTCCAAAGCCACGAATCTCGCGAAATACCACACCACTTTTCACCAGCTCGCGGCGCACGGCCATGGCACGCAGCCTCGATAGCAGGGTCGCCCGCTGCGAATCGGTCTTGGCATCGCCGAAGCCAACCAGTGTTACCTGTTTGTTCAGCTTGTCGTGCTGCTTTAAATAGTCGAGCACCCGCGACAGGTCCTGTCGGGCCTTGTTGTCCAGGTTGGCGCTGCCTTCTTCGAAGCGAAAATTCACCGTGAGTCGTTGTGCATGATCGATGATTGCCCGGTAACCATCAGGCATCTGCGGGCTCGGTGTGACGTTCATGGCTTGCACGGTCTGCGCGATAAAACCATTGGCGGCAACAATCGCCTGGCCTTTGCTGCTCTGGGCGAATTTCACCAGCGCGTCGGCCCACGGATTCTGGGCATTGGGCGGCAAATAGAAATACAACCGCCGCGACAGCGGATAGTCCTCGGTGGCGATCAGGCTGTTGAGCGGCAACATTGGCTGTGAGTTGCCATCGACAATGGCCATGGCCTTGGCCTGACGCACGTAAGGCAAGCCGATGAAGCCGATGCCTTGCGGGTCCTGGCTGACCGCATCGGACAGTTGCTCGCTGGATTCGAAGCGCTTTGCCGAACCGGCCAGTGCTTTCCCGCGATGGCTCA
This sequence comes from Pseudomonas brassicacearum, assembly GCF_003732175.1. Classification (GTDB taxonomy): domain Bacteria; phylum Pseudomonadota; class Gammaproteobacteria; order Pseudomonadales; family Pseudomonadaceae; genus Aquipseudomonas; species Aquipseudomonas brassicacearum_G. The sequence goes on along the minus strand of NZ_MOBI01000020.1, from coordinate 279,196 downwards.
GCAGCAGTTCCTTGAAGGTGTCATAGGTGCCCGAATGGTCATCCCGGGCGTAGAGGTTCACCGGGCCGCCGGTGCCGCCGAGTTCTTCCCAGGTTTTCACTTCGCCACTGAAAATCCGCGCCAGTTGTTCGGTGTTCAGCTGCGTCAGCGGGTTTTGCGGATGCAGGATGATCGCCAGGCCGTCGATGGCGATAACTTGCTCGGCGTTCGGGCTTTTCAGGTCGCCGAGGGTTTCGAGGTCGAGCAGTTCGCGGTCCTTGATCGGGCGCGAAGACGCCGCCAGATCGGCGCTGGCGTTTTTCAGTGCGGCGAAACCGGTGCTGGAGCCGTGGGCGGCGATGTCCACGACCACCCGCCGACCTTGGGTCGTCTGGCCGACAATCTGCTGTTCGTTGTCTCTGTCCGAGACTTCGCTATGGACCTTCAGCAGCCCCTGTTCCAGCAACAACCCTTTGACCAGCGCCGGGCCGAGGGTCGCCCCGATGGTGTTGGAGCCTTGAATGCGCAGGGCAGGGCCACGCTCGGGTGTCGGCAGCGCAGTGGCGGCGGCAGAGAGAGGAAGCAAACCGCAGAGCAGCAGCGGTAACAGAGCGCGCAGCATCAGGCCGACACCTTTCAAGGTCACAGGAAGTGTCGGGAGAATAAGACAGAAAAGTTGCCGAAATATGACGACACAACGATCGTTCCCACGCGCAGCAAAGGAATGCAGCCCGTGACGCTCCGCGTCACTGGACGCGGAGCGTCCCCAGAGGCATTCCCACGCAGAGCGTGGGAACGATCGCAGCGATCAGCTCAGCTCAAGCCAGATCGGCGCATGGTCCGAGGGTTTTTCCATGCCGCGCAGTTCGTAGTCGACACCGGCGGCCTTGACCCGTGGCAACAGCCCCTGGGAGGCGAGGATCAAGTCGATGCGCAGGCCGCGTTTGGGCTCGTCTTCAAAACCACGGCTGCGGTAATCGAACCAGCTGAAGCGGTCTGTCACGTCCGGGTTCAGGTGACGGAAGCTGTCCACCAGGCCCCAGTTCTTCAAACGGGCCATCCACTCGCGCTCTTCCGGCAAAAAGCTGCATTTGCCGGTTTTCAGCCAGCGCTTCATGTTGTCCGGGCCGATGCCGATGTCGCAGTCTTCCGGGGAAATGTTCACATCGCCCATCACTACCAGCGGCTGGTCATTGCTGAACTGGGTTTCGAGCAGCGTCTGCAAGTCATTGTAGAAGCGCTCCTTGGCCGGGAACTTGGTCGGGTGGTCGCGGTTTTCACCTTGTGGGAAATAGCCGTTCATGATCGTCACCGGCACGCCGTTGGCATCGGCGAACGTGCCCCAGATGAAGCGGCGCTGGGCGTCTTCTTCATCGCCGGCAAAGCCTTTGTGCAACGCGAGCGGTGCCTGACGTGACATAAGGGCGACGCCGTAATGACCTTTCTGGCCGTGGAAGCTCACGTGATAGCCCAGCGCCTCAAGCTCGGCGAGCGGGAACTGGTCATCATGCACCTTGGTTTCCTGCAAACCGATGACGTCCGGCTGGTGCTTCTCGATCAGTGCCGCCAGTTGATGGGGGCGGGCGCGCAGGCCATTGATGTTGAACGAGACGATCTTCATGGTCGGCAGTCCTGGCAAAAGTGCGATGCTAGCTGACATGTAGGAAGGGAGCCAGCGTGGCAGTAGTCTGGATGCACTGCTAATGTCCTTTAGCGTGGGAACGATCGCTGCTATGCCGGGTTCGTACTAACAGAAGCGGGCCATTCGAGTCCCGCCCAGGGGAGATAGACCGTCATGCCTGAAACCTCTAACGCGATGGCCGACGTTCATCGGCTCGACAGTGGCTATTCGCACGAGGCCCGCTCCTTGCTGTACCACGCCTATCGACATGAGCCGGTCTTCAAGTACCTGTTCGAGGCTGAACGCCCAGGCTATGAACACCGGGTCCGAGCCACGGTACGGGAACTGGTCGAACAGCATTTTGCGCAGGATTTGCCGGCGATCGGTCTGCTGGTCAATGACCGGCTGATCGGCATTGCACTGATCGCACCGCCGCAACGTCGTCTAGGCATCACCGAGAGCTGGGCCTGGCGCCTGAAGATGGTACTGAGCGCCGGGTTGCGTTGCACCCGACGTTATCTGGAGTACCACGCGGCGGTGGCCGCCTGTGTGCCATCGGACTCGGTGCATGTCTTGCCGTTGCTGGGGATTCATCCAGAATTTCAAGGCCAGCACTTTGGCGAGCAGTTGCTCGAAGCGGTGCATAACTGGTGCGCGGTCGATGAGCATTCCCAGGGTGTGGTACTCGACACCGGAAATCCGCGTTATCTGGAGTTCTACAAGCGGCAGGGTTATGAAGAGATTGGCGAGGTGGCGGTAGGGCCTGTTCTCGAACACGTGTTTTTCCACGCCAATCCACAGGTGCTACATAGCGCAACAGGTTAAGGTCGAACTTTTGTTCAGATTGTTCGCTCTATCACGCCCCTACGCTCGTGATAGCATCCGTGCCTATGAAGTTTCCAGGAAGATTTACCAGCGGTTTGCTCGTGCTGTTCAGTAGTGTAGCGGCCCTGGCGCAAAGTGAATTGGACGTCAGGATCAAACCGTCCAACGATGAACTGAAGGCCAATATAGAGGGCTATATCGGCAGCCTCGGCGATCGCGATGAGGAAGCCTTGTTGCGCTTTCGTCGTGGCGCCGAAGAGCAAGCCCGCAAAGCCGCCCAGGCCTTGGGTTATTACCAGCCCCATATAGAAAGCGAAGTCAAAAACGGCAAATCGCCAACGTTGGTGTTGAACATCGACCCCGGCGAGCCGGTGCATTTGCGCAACGTGACCATTCGTGTCGACGGTCCGGCTGCCAGCCTCAAATCCTTTCGTGTGCCCAAGAGCGACCTGCTCAAATCCGGTGCTGTGCTCAATCACGGCCATTACGAAGACGCCAAGCGGCTGATCCAGAATCAGGCTTCGCGCTTCGGCTTTTTCAGTGGGCGTTTTACCAGCCAGAAACTGTTGGTCGACCCTCGGGCCGGTGTCGCGGACATTGAGCTGATTTACGACAGCGGCCCGCGTTATGCCTTGGGCAAGGTCAGTTTTACCGGCGATACGCCGTTTGACGAAGACCTGCTGCAACGCATGGTGCCATTCAAGAGCGGGGCACCGTATGACTCCGAACTGATCGCCGAACTCAATCAGGCGTTGCAATCGAGCGGTTATTTCGACGCGGTGCGAGTTGATGCGGCGCCAACCGCTGCGGCCAATGACGTGATTCCGGTGGCGGTCAAACTCGATACGCGCAAGCCGCGCACCATGGGCCTGGGGCTGGGCTTTTCGACTGACGTCGGGCCGCGAGCCAAGGCCAACTGGACGCGGCACTGGGTCAACGCCGAAGGCCACAGTTATGGTTGGGAAGCGGAAGTCTCGGCGCCACGGCAGAACGTTGGCCTCTGGTATGACGTACCACTGGATCCGCCGCTCACCGACAAGCTGCGCTTTGCTGGTGGTTATCAAAATGAAGAGCTGGCCAACACCGACAGCCTGAGCAAGTTGCTGACTCTTGGGCCTGAATGGCACAGCAAATTGCCCAGCGGCTGGCAGCGGGTGATTTCGTTGAAATGGCAGCGCGAGGAGTATCGCCTTGGCGACGATTCGGGCCTGAGTACCTTGCTGATGCCCGGCATCAGTTATTCCTATCTGCGCAGTGATAACCGCATCGACCCGCACAACGGTTATCGCCTGCAATTCGAGAGCAAGGTGGCCAAGCAAGGGTTGGGTTCGGACAACAACGTGGTGTATGGCACTGCATTGATCAAAGGCATCACCACGGTCTGGGACAACCATCGGTTCCTCGCTCGTGCGCAGCTCGGTGGCAGTGCCACCAATGGTTATCGAACCATTCCGCCGTCATTGCGCTTCTTTGCCGGTGGCGATCAGAGCGTGCGCGGTTACGACTATCAGAGTTTGTCCCCGGAAAACTCCGCCGGCGAGCGCGTGGGTGGGCGTTACATGGTGGCTGGCAGCGTCGAATATCAATATTCCATCGCCGAAAAATGGCGCATCGCAACCTTTGTCGATCAGGGCAACTCGTTCAACACGCTGGACCTGCCGAGCCTCAAGACCGGGGTCGGTGTCGGCGTGCGCTGGGTCTCGCCGGTCGGGCCGATCCGCCTTGACCTGGCTCATGCGCTGGATGATCCCGGTGGTATTCGTTTGCACTTTTCCATGGGGCCTGAGCTGTGAAGCGTGGTTTGAAAATAGCGTTGCTGGCGATGCTCTCGCTGGTGGCGTTGCTGTTGCTGAGCATCGGCGCCTTGCTCGGAACGCAAACCGGCAGCCGTTGGACGCTGGATCGGGTGCCGGGTTTGAGCGTGGAGAATTTCCAGGGACGCCTGGGCGGCCAATGGAGTGCCGATCATTTGCTCTGGCAGCAAACGGGCAGTCGGGTCGAGCTGAACAAGCCGGTGTTTGCCTGGTCGCCGCTGTGCCTGCTGCGCATGACCCTGTGCATCGAGCAATTGAAGGCTGAGCAAGTCATTCTGCAATTTGCCCCAAGCAACGAAGCCAGCAGCGGGCCGATCAGCCTGCCGGAGTTGAAATTGCCGGTGGCGATCCAGTTGGGCGAGGTGCAGATCGGCAGCCTGTTGCTCAACGGCAGCGAGCAGCTCAAAGACCTGCAACTGGCCGCGCACTGGACGACCAGGGGGTTGCAGATCGACTCTGTGCATCTGCAACGCGACGACCTCAGCCTGGATTTGTCCGGGCTGCTGCAACCAATCGGCAACTGGCCGCTCAGCGCCGAAGGCAAGCTGACCTTGCCGGCACCGGGTAAAGCACCGTGGACGCTGGCGCTGAAAGTCGACGGCGATTTGCTGAAAACCCTGAACCTGCGCGCCGACAGCAGCGGTTACCTGCAAGGTCAACTGACGGGTGAGTTGCAACCGTTGGTGGAGAACCTGCCGGCCAAGGTGCGGATTACCGCCGATGGCTTCAAGGCCAGCGCCGACTTGCCAGACACCTTGCAGCTCAATCAGCTGGAACTGACCGGCAACGGTGACCTGAAAAACGGGTACCAGTTGCTCGGCAAAGCGACATTGCCGGCCGAGCAGGGACCGGTCGCGTTGCTGCTGCAAGGCAAGGTCGACGCCAAGGGCGCGCAGATCGCCGGGCTCGATCTGAGCGCCAACGACACGCAAAACCTGAAATTGAGTGGCCAGCTCGATTGGTCCGAGGGCCTCAGTGCCGAGGCGAAAATCGATTGGCTGGACTTCCCGTGGCATCGGCTGTACCCGCTGATCGACGAACCCCAGGTGGCACTGCGCAGCTTCAACGGTGAGGTGTCCTACCGCGACGGCAACTACCTGGGCAACTTCAAGGCAGCGCTGGATGGCCCGGCCGGAGCGTTCAGCCTGAGCAGTCCGTTCAGCGGCGACCTGACGAAAATCTTCCTGCCGGAATTCAAACTGGCTGCCGGGCAGGGCAAGGCCGAAGGGCATTTGAATCTGCAATTCGCCAATGGCATTGCCTGGGACACTGCACTGGACCTGTCGGCGATCAACCCGGCGTACTGGCTGGCGGAGCTGCCGGGAACCCTGGCCGGCCCGTTGCGCAGCAAGGGGGAAATGAAAGATCAGCAACTGAGCCTCAATGCCGACCTCGACCTCAAGGGCAAGCTGCGCGGTCAGCCGGCAGTCTTGCAAGCCAAGGCCGACGGCGTCGGCGAGCGCTGGAACCTCAGCGCGCTGCATATCCGTCTGGGCGACAACCGCATCGATGGCAGCGGCAGCCTGCAACAGAAACTCGCCGGCCAGATCGACATCAAGGCACCACGTCTCGGCCAGCTCTGGCCGCAGTTGCGCGGTCAGCTCAACGGTCGGGTCGACGTTGCCGGCAACCTCCAGGCACCGCAAGGCAAACTTAGCCTGCAAGGTGTGCAGTTGGCGTTCGACGACAATCGCCTGCAAAGCCTGAACCTCGACGCCAGTCTCGACAGCGCGCAGCGGGCGAAGATTGACCTCAAGGGCAGCGGCATTCAGGTTGGCGACAACTCATTGGGCACGCTGACCGCCAGCGGCCAGGGCGATATCAAAAACCAGAAGCTGCAATTGGACCTGCAAGGTCCGCAACTGAAACTGGCGCTGGGCCTCGACGGCGCTCTGGATAAAGGCAATTGGCGCGGCCGTTTGGTCAGTGGCGACATACAGGCTGGCGGTCAGGACTGGAAGCTGCAAAATCCGGCAAAAATCGAACGCCTGGCCGACGGCAAGCTGACCTTCGGCGCTCATTGCTGGATGTCCGGGCAGGCTAGCCTGTGCGGCGAAGACCAGCGGCTGATACCCGAACCGAAGCTGCGTTACCACCTCAAGCAGTTCCCGATCGACAGCCTCGCGCAATGGCTGCCGAAAGACTTTGCCTGGCACGGAAAGCTCAATGCCGACGTGCAACTTGACCTGCCGGCCAGCGGCCCGAAAGGCCAGATCATGGTCGATGCCAGCGGCGGTACATTGCGCATGAAGGAAAAGGATCAGTGGCTGGATTTCCCTTACCAGACCCTGAAGCTGACCAGTACCCTGAACCCGAAACGCATCGACACGCAGCTCGACTTTGTCGGCGGCAAGTTGGGCGAGCTGATGGTGCAGGCGCAGATCAATCCGCTGCCCAAGAACAAACCCTTGAGCGGTTCGTTCCGTCTGAGCGGTCTGGACCTGTCGGTGGCGCGACCGTTTGTGCCGATGGTCGAGAAACTGACGGGGCGCCTGAATGGCAGCGGCAGTTTGTCGGGCGGGCTGCTGGCGCCGCAGGTCAATGGCAACCTGACCCTCAGCGACGGTGAAATCTCCGGACCGCAACTGCCGACGCGATTCGAAGCGTTGCAGCTTCAGGCGCAGATTGCCGGCGAGAGCGTGCAGCTCAATGGCGGCTGGAAAAGCGGCAAGGCCGGGCAGGGCAGCTTGAGCGGGCATGTCGCCTGGGGGCAGGCGTTGGTGGTGGACCTGAGCCTTAAAGGCACACAACTGCCGGTCACGGTCGAGCCATACGCCGTGCTGGAAGTGGCGCCGGACCTGAAAATCTCGATCAACAACGACAAACTGGCGATTGTCGGCAAGGTGCTAGTGCCCAAGGGCGAGATCATCGTGCGTGAATTGCCGCCGTCAACGGTCAAGGTGTCCGATGACACGGTGATCGTCGGTCACCAGACCGAAGCGGGTAAACCGCCGATGGCCATGGCGATGGACATCAATGTGGTGGTAGGCGAGGACAAGCTCAGCTTTGCCGGGTTCGGCCTGACGGCGAACCTGCAAGGTCATGTGCACATCGGTGACAACATGGACACCCGCGGCGAGCTCTGGCTCAACGATGGCCGTTATCGTGCGTATGGCCAGCGCCTGACGGTACGGCGTGCGCGGCTGCTGTTCGCCGGGCCCATCGATCAGCCGTACCTGGACATCGAAGCGGTGCGCCAGACGGACGACGTGATCGCCGGTATTCGCCTGAGCGGCAGCGCCGAACAGCCGACCACGCAGATCTTCTCGGAACCGGCGATGAGCCAGGAACAGGCATTGTCCTATCTGGTGCTCGGGCGTCCGCTGACCAGCAACGGCGAAGACAACAACATGCTGGCTCAAGCTGCGCTGGGACTGGGCTTGATGGGCAGTTCCGACCTGACCGGCAGTTTGGCCAAGGATTTGGGCATTCAGGACTTCCAGCTCGACACCCAGGGCAGCGGCACCACCACCAGCGTGGTGGCCAGCGGCAACCTCTCCGAGAAACTCAGTTTGCGTTACGGCGTCGGCGTATTCGAGCCGGCCAACACCATCGCGCTGCGCTACAAGCTGAGCAAAATGGTCTACCTGGAAGCCGCCAGCGGCATCGCCAGTTCGCTGGATATCTTCTACAAGCGGGATTTCTAAACCCCCGTCCTTCCAAATACACCGAATTGATCGTTCCCATGCTCCGCGTGGGAATGCATCTCGTGACGCTCCGCGTCACTCCCCAAAGCAGACGCAGAGCGTCTATTGAGGCATTCCCACGCAGAGCATGGGAACGATCAACTACGCCATTTATCCGCTAATTACAAAGCTTCCTAACTATTACGTTGACATTCGCTGCCTAGGCAGTAATATCTGGACATACTTTCCCTGCCTAGGCAGCTAATGGGTGGTCAGATGAAACATTTCACGTCGTACGATTTTCACAATTGCCACCTCGGTCTTTTGCTCGGGCGCGCCGCGCTGCTCAAGGACCGGATCATCGATACGCACATGGAACCCCATGGCATCACCGCCGCGCAGTTCAAGGTGCTGATCATCATGGCCCAGTTTGGCGTCGATACCCCGGCTGAGCTGTGCCGGCACCTGTCACTGGACAGCGGTTCGATGACCCGCATGCTCGATCGTCTGGAACAGAAGGGTTTTCTCTCCCGCCAACGCTGCGAAGGCGACCGCCGTCAGGTACGGCTGGTGCTGACCGGGGAAGGCCAGAAGCTGGCCGACCGTCTGCCGCATATCGGTGCCGAGGCGATGAACGAACTGGCAGGCGCCATCACGCCAGAAGAGTTGAAAACCCTGGAGCAGATCCTGAAGAAAATTTTGCTGGCGGCCGGTGACTCGATCACCTTGCTGCGGGTAGGTGACAAATGAGCACTAAAACCTTGCGTACTCGCGTCAGCCTGGTGCTGTTGGCCATGAGCCTGGCCGGGTGTGCCAGCTACAGCGGCCTGAACACCCAAGGCGTGAGCCTCGATGCGAAAAACCTCAAGGCCGGACAGTCCCTCAACGGTGTCACCCTGTCGCCGGCGGCCTGGCCAAAAAGCGACTGGTGGAAAAGCCTTGGCGATCCGCAGCTCGACGGTCTGATTCGCGAAGCCCTGCACGACAGCCCGGACATGCAGATTGCTGACGCCCGGGCCCACCAGGCCAGTGCCGCCGCTTATGCCGCCGATGCTGCGCGGATGCCGACCCTCGATGCCAGCGCCAGTGTCAGCCGCTCGCGCCTGGCCCGTGACAAGGACCCGACCGGAGTCGGTGGCAGCTACGCCACGGTGCGCAGTATCGGCGCCAGCTTCAATTACACCTTTGACCTCTGGGGCGGTCAGCGTGCCACCTGGGAAGCGGCGCTGGGCCAGGCTCGCGCGGCTGAAGTCGATCAGCAAGCCGCACAGCTGACCTTGTCGGCCGACGTCGCCCGCGCCTACAGCAACCTGGGGCAGGCCCATATTGTTTATGACCTGGCTAACGACGACCTCAAGCGCACCCGGCAAATGCTCGATCTGAGCAAGCGCCGGCTGAGCTCCGGCATCGACAGCCAATACCAGTACCAGCAAACCGAAAGCCTGGAAGCCAGCTCCGAAGCCACGTTGATCGACGCTGAAAAGACCCTGCAGAGCGCGAAAATCGCCCTGGCCGTGTTGCTCGGCAAAGGTCCGGATCGCGGTAATGAAATTGCCCGTCCGAAAATCCTTCAGGCCAGCGCGGTGGCGCTGCCGTCGACACTGCCGGCCGAGTTGCTCGGTCGCCGCCCGGACCTGATCGCCGCGCGCTGGCGGGTCGAGGCGGCGAGTAAAAGCATCGACGCCGGTAAAACAAAGTTCTACCCGAACCTCAACCTGAGCGCGGCCGCCGGCACCGAATCGTTGTTGGGTGACGCGATGTTCGGTTCGGCGAGCCGCTTCTTCAACATCATGCCAACCGTGTCGTTGCCGATCTTCGATGGCGGCCGCTTGCGCGCCAACCTCGATGCACGCGACGCCGACTATGACCTTGCCGTCGCGCAGTACAACAAGACGCTGGTGAAAGCGTTGGGGGATGTCAGCGACACGATTTCCCGGTTGCGTGACATCGGTCGGCAGATCGGTGCGCAGCAACACGCCACCGACATTGCCCAGGACTCTTACAACACGGTGGTCCAGCGTTACGGTTCCGGCATCGGTAACTACCTGGACGTGCTCAGCATCGAGCAGCAATTGCTCCAGGCCCAGCGCCAGTTGGCGAACCTGAATGCCGAGCAGATCGATCTGTCGATTCAACTGATGCAGGCACTGGGCGGCGGGTTTCAAGCCGACACCCTGGCCGCGGCCACCCCATCCCCAGCGCCTGCCACGCTGAATCAATAATTCAAGGTACTTGTCATGGCCACTATCGAAAACAACCCAACGCCTGAAAGCGCCCAAGACGCGGGCAATCCAGGCAAACGCAAATTCATGCTGCTGGTGCTGACGATCCTGGTGATTGTGGGCGGCCTCGGTGTCTGGGGCTGGCACGAATTCTACGGACGCTGGAGCGAGAGCACCGACGATGCCTACGTCAACGGCAACGTGGTGGAAATCACTCCGCTGGTCACTGGCACGGTTGTCAGCATCGGTGCAGACGATGGCGATTTGGTCCACGAAGGCCAGGTGCTGGTCAACTTCGACCCGAACGACGCGCAAGTCGGCCTGCAAAGTGCACAAGCCAATCTGGCCCGAACCGTGCGCCAGGTGCGCGGCTTGTACAGCAACGTTGACGGTATGAAAGCCCAGGTCAACGCCCAGAAAGCTGAAGTGCAGAAGGCTCAGGACAACTTCAATCGCCGGAAGAATCTCGCGGCGGGCGGGGCGATTTCCCAGGAAGAACTGTCCCACGCACGGGATGACCTGACCTCGGCGCAGAACGCCCTGGCCAATGCTCAGCAGCAACTCGCCACCACCAGCGCGCTGGTCGATGACACCGTGGTTTCGTCTCACCCGGACGTCCAGGCCGCCGCTGCGCAAGTGCGTCAGGCTTACCTGACCAACGCCCGCAGCACGCTGATCGCGCCGGTCACCGGTTATGTGGCCAAGCGCACCGTACAGCTTGGCCAACGGGTTCAGCCGGGGACTGCGCTGATGGCGGTAATCCCGCTGGATCAACTGTGGATCGACGCCAACTTCAAGGAAACCCAGATGCGTGACATGCGCATCGGTCAGCCGGTGGACATCGAAGCCGACCTCTATGGCAGCGACGTGAAATACAACGGCACCATCGACAGCCTTGGCGCCGGGACCGGTAGCGCGTTTGCCTTGCTGCCGGCGCAAAACGCGACCGGTAACTGGATCAAGATCGTTCAGCGAGTGCCGGTGCGGATTCACATCAACGCCGAGCAACTGGCCGCACATCCGTTGCGGGTGGGCCTGTCGACGATGGTCAACGTCAATCTGCACGACCAGAGCGGTCCGGTGCTGGCGCAGCAATCGCCACAAAGGGCTTCGTTCAGTACCAACGTCTACGACCGTCAGTTGGCCGAGGCCGACGCGATGATCACGCGCTTGATCCACGACAACAGCTCACTGGCGGCCAAAACCGCTCAACGCTGATTCGCCAATCCCTCAGCTGCGGCCGTAGCGGTCGCAGCGACTGCCTCGTTTCAAAGGATTCGCGATGAGTACTAACGCGTCTTTCAAGCCGCCCAGCCTGGTGCTCAGCACCATTGGCCTGTCGCTGGCGACCTTCATGCAGGTGCTCGACACCACCATCGCCAACGTGGCGTTGCCGACTATTTCCGGCAACCTGGGCGTGAGTTCGGAGCAGGGCACCTGGGTCATCACTTCGTTCGCCGTGAGCAACGCCATCGCGCTGCCGTTGACCGGTTGGTTGAGCCGGCGTTTTGGCGAAGTGAAGCTGTTTCTGTGGGCGACCATCCTGTTCGTGCTGGCATCGTTCCTCTGCGGTATCTCGACCTCGATGCCGGAACTGGTCGGCTTCCGGGTGGTGCAAGGATTGGTGGCAGGGCCGTTGTACCCGATGACCCAGACGCTGCTGATCGCGGTCTATCCGCCAGCGAAACGGGGGATGGCCCTGGCATTGCTGGCGATGGTCACGGTGGTCGCGCCGATTGCCGGTCCCATACTCGGTGGCTGGATTACCGACAGTTATAGCTGGCCGTGGATTTTCTTCATCAACGTGCCGATTGGCGTGTTTGCGGTGATGGTGGTCAAGCAACAGCTCAAGGAACGTCCGGTAGTGATCAGTCGCCAGCCGATGGATTACATCGGTCTGTTGACCTTGATCATTGGTGTCGGCGCACTACAGATCATCCTCGATAAAGGTAATGACCTGGACTGGTTCGAGTCGAACTTCATCATTATCGGTGCGGCTATTTCGGTGATTGCGCTGGCGGTGTTCGTGATCTGGGAGATGACCGACAAGCACCCGGTGGTGAATCTGCGGCTGTTTGCTTATCGCAACTTCCGCATCGGCACCATCGTGTTGGTCTTGGGTTACGCCGGGTTCTTTGGCATCAATCTGATTCTGCCGCAGTGGCTGCAAACCCAGATGGGCTACACCGCGACCTGGGCCGGATTGGCGGTGGCACCGATCGGTATTCTGCCGGTGCTGATGTCGCCCTTTGTCGGCAAGTACGCGCACAAGTTTGACCTGCGGCTGCTGGCCGGGCTGGCGTTCCTGGCAATTGGCCTGAGCTGTTTCATGCGCGCTGGCTTCAACAATGAGGTGGACTTCCAACACGTGGCACTGGTGCAGTTGTTCATGGGGATTGGCGTCGCGCTGTTCTTCATGCCGACCCTGAGCATTTTGATGTCGGACCTGCCGCCGCATCAGATCGCCGATGGCGCGGGCCTGGCGACATTCCTGCGGACCCTGGGCGGCAGCTTTGCGGCATCGCTGACCACCTGGATCTGGATTCGTCGCGCCGATCAGCATCACGCTTACCTGAGCGAAAGCCTCAGCACCTTCGATCCGACGACCCGCGATACGTTGAATACCTTGGGCGGGGCGGGCAATCCTGCGTATGCGCAGCTCGATCACCTGCTGACCAGCCAGGCGTACATGCTTTCCACCGTGGATTACTTCACGCTGCTGGGCTGGGGCTTTATGGGATTGATTCTGCTGGTATGGCTGGCCAAGCCGCCGTTTGCGGCGAAGGCGGGGCCGGAGGCGAGCGGACATTGAGTCAAACACATTCCCTGTGGGAGCGAGCCTGCTCGCGAAAGCGGTGGATCAGTCAACAAAGATGTTGAGTTTGAGTCCGCCATCGCGAGCAGGCTCGCTCCCACATTGAGTCTGTGTTTGACCGTTAGCTGCCGGGAGCTGCCAGTTGTGGCGGTGGAGCGAAATCAAACGCCGCCAGCTGAAACCCTTGCTCATCCACCTGCAACGCCCACCCCTGGCGATCCCAATCCCCCAGCACAATGCGCTTGGCCGCTTGCTCGCCAATCTGCAATTTGTGGATGGCGGGGCGGTGGGTGTGGCCGTGGACCAGGGTTTTCACGCCGTACTGCTGCATGATCCGCGGGATTTCCTCGGGGGTCACATCGACGATGTCGTTGGCTTTCATCCGGGTTTGCGCGCGGCTTTCGCTGCGTAGCTTGCGCGCCAGTTTGCGGCGGGTGCGCAGCGGCAGATGGCGCAGGATGAACAAGCTGATGGGGTTGCGCAGATAACGGCGCAGTTTCATGTAGCTTTCGTCGCGGGTACACAGGCTGTCGCCATGCATCAACAGCACCGGCTCACCCGCAAGTTGCACGACACTCGGGTCCTTGAGCAGGGTGCAGCCGGCTGCTTTGCAGAAGGCCTTGCCGAGCAAGAAGTCGCGATTACCGTGCATCAGGAATATGGCCGTGCCGCTGTCGCTAAGTTCGCGCAGGGCCTGGCAGATGGAGCGTTGGAAGGGGCTCATGGCGTCGTCGCCAATCCACACCTCGAAAAAGTCGCCGAGAATGTACAGCGCTTGCGCCGAACGGGCGCGGGTGGCGAGCAAATCCAGAAACGCCCGGGTAATGTCCGGGCGCTCCTCTTCCAGATGTAAATCTGAAATCAGCAATATCACTCAATGATCTCGGCTTTCTCGATGATCACGTCGTCTGCTGGTACGTCCTGGTGACCGGATTTCATGGTGGTCGAAACACCTTTGATCTTGTCGACAACGTCAGTGCCTGCAACCACTTTACCGAATACCGCGTAGCCCCAGCCCTGTGCAGTTTTGCCGCTGTGGTTGAGGAAGCTGTTGTCAGCGACGTTGATGAAGAACTGTGCGGAAGCCGAATGCGGCTCCATGGTGCGCGCCATGGCGACGGTGTACTTGTCGTTGGAAAGACCGTTGTCAGCTTCGTTCTGGATGCTTGGACGCTTGTCTTTCTTTTCCTTCATGCCTGGCTCGAAACCGCCGCCCTGGATCATGAAGTTGCCGATGACACGGTGGAAAACAGTGTTTTCGTAGTGGCCGGCTTTAACGTATTCAATGAAGTTGGCCACGGTGATCGGGGCTTTCTCTGCGTTCAGTTCCAGGACGATGTCGCCGTGGTTGGTGGTCAGTTTGACTTGAGTCATGATCGATACTCTTTTAAGGAGAAGCGTTTTCAAGGAATTCGTGGCTTTCGGGGCGCTGCGAGACGCGTGCGACCCCCTGCCTGTTTGGCAAAAAATCGCCAAGGTGCGCAGTTTAGCGTGATGGCCGCGAATTTCGAGGCTGTTTTTCATATCCGGTGGATTAAAAGCAGCAGTTTTAGGGCCTGCTCTGTCAGGCGCTTGACCGCATCGGCTATGATAGCGGCTTTGTTTTGTCAGGCCCTTTATTCTGGCCACGCACTTGTACGTTCAAGGATCCTATGAGCAAGCCGACTGTCGACCCCACCTCGAATTCCAAGACTGGCCCTGCCGTGCCGGTCAATTTCCTGCGCCCGATCATCCAGGCGGACCTGGACTCGGGTAAGCACACGCAGATCGTCACCCGTTTCCCGCCTGAGCCCAACGGCTACCTGCACATCGGTCACGCCAAGTCGATCTGTGTGAACTTCGGCCTGGCTCAGGAATTCGGTGGTGTGACGCACCTGCGTTTCGACGACACCAACCCGGCCAAGGAAGACCAGGAATACATCGACGCCATCGAAAGCGACGTCAAGTGGCTGGGCTTTGAGTGGTCTGGTGAAGTGCGCTATGCCTCGCAGTATTTCGACCAGTTGCACGAGTGGGCGGTTGAGCTGATCAAGGCGGGCAAGGCCTACGTCGACGACCTGACCCCTGAACAAGCCAAGGAATACCGCGGCAGCTTGACCGAGCCGGGCAAGAACAGCCCGTTCCGCGACCGCTCGGTTGAGGAAAACCTCGACCTGTTCGCCCGCATGAAGGCCGGCGAGTTCAAGGACGGCGCACGCGTGCTGCGGGCCAAGATCGACATGGCCTCGCCGAACATGAATCTGCGCGACCCGATCATGTACCGCATCCGTCATGCCCATCACCACCAGACCGGTGACAAGTGGTGCATTTACCCGAACTACGACTTCACCCACGGTCAGTCGGACGCCATCGAAGGCATCACCCATTCGATCTGCACCCTGGAGTTCGAAAGCCATCGTCCACTGTACGACTGGTTCCTCGACAACCTGTCAGTACCGGCGCATCCGCGTCAGTACGAGTTCAGCCGTCTGAACCTGAACTACACCATCACCAGCAAGCGCAAGCTCAAGCAACTGGTCGATGAAAAGCACGTCAATGGCTGGGACGACCCGCGCATGTCGACGCTGTCGGGCTTCCGTCGCCGTGGCTACACGCCGAAATCGATCCGCAACTTCTGCGAAATGATCGGCACCAACCGTTCCGACGGCGTGGTCGACTTCGGCATGCTCGAATTCAGCATCCGTGACGACCTCGACCACAGCGCCCCGCGCGCCATGTGTGTGCTGCGTCCGCTGAAAGTCGTGATCACCAACTACCCGCAAGGCCAGGTCGAAAACCTTGAACTGCCTTGCCACCCGAAAGAAGACATGGGTGTGCGCGTTCTGCCATTCGCCCGTGAGATCTACATCGACCGTGAAGACTTCATGGAAGAGCCGCCGAAGGGCTACAAGCGCCTGGAGCCAGCCGGTGAAGTGCGTCTGCGCGGCAGCTACGTGATCCGTGCCGACGAAGCGATCAAGGATGCCGATGGCAACATCGTTGAACTGCGTTGCTCGTATGACCCTGAAACCCTTGGCAAGAACCCTGAAGGCCGCAAGGTCAAAGGCGTGATTCACTGGGTGCCGGCCGCGGCCAGCGTCGAGTGCGAAGTGCGTTTGTACGACCGTCTGTTCCGTTCTCCGAACCCGGAGAAGGCCGAAGACAGCGCCGGTTTCCTGGACAACATCAACCCTGACTCACTGCAGGTCCTCACCGGTTGTCGTGCTGAACCCTCGTTGGGCAATGCACAGCCGGAAGACCGTTTCCAGTTCGAGCGCGAAGGTTACTTCGTCGCGGATATCAAGGACTCGAAACCGGGCGCTCCGGTATTCAACCGTACCGTGACCCTGCGTGATTCGTGGGGCCAGTGATCATGCAGGCCTGACCGGCTTTGCATAGAGAGAAGGAACCGTCGTGCTTACGATCTACAACACGCTCACCAAGAGCAAAGAAGTCTTCAAGCCGCTGGATGGCAACAAGGTGCGCATGTACGTTTGCGGGATGACCGTGTACGACTACTGCCACCTGGGCCACGGCCGCAGCATGGTCGCGTTCGACCTGGTGACCCGCTGGTTGCGGTTCAGCGGTTATGACCTGACCTACGTGCGCAACATCACCGACATCGACGACAAGATCATCAATCGCGCCCGTGAAAACGGCGAGTCGTTCGAAGCGTTGACCGAGCGCATGATCGCGGCGATGCACGAAGACGAGTCGCGCTTGAATATCCTCAAGCCGGACATGGAACCGCGCGCCACCAGCCACATTGCCGGCATGCACGCGATGATCCAGACCCTGATCGACAAGGGCTACGCCTACGCGCCGGGTAACGGCGACGTGTACTACCGCGTCGCCAAGTTCATGGGCTACGGCAAGCTGTCGCGCAAGAAAATCGAAGACCTGCGCATCGGCGCCCGCATCGAAGTCGACGAGTCGAAACAGGACCCGCTGGACTTCGTCTTGTGGAAAGCCGCCAAGCCAGGTGAGCCGAGCTGGGAATCGCCATGGGGCGCCGGGCGTCCGGGCTGGCACATCGAATGCTCGGTGATGTCGACCTGCTGCCTCGGTGAGACTTTCGATATTCATGGCGGCGGCAGCGACCTTGAGTTCCCGCACCACGAAAACGAAATCGCCCAGAGCGAAGCGGCCACCGGCAAGACCTACGCCAACGCGTGGATGCATTGCGGGATGATTCGCATCAATGGCGAGAAGATGTCCAAGTCTTTGAACAACTTCTTCACCATTCGCGACGTGCTCGACAAGTACCACCCGGAAGTCGTGCGTTACCTGCTGGTATCGAGCCACTACCGCAGCGCGATCAACTACTCGGAAGACAACCTCAAGGACGCCAAAGGCGCTCTGGAGCGTTTCTACCACGCGCTGAAAGGCCTGCCGAAGGTTCCGGCCGCCGGTGGCGAAGCCTTTGTCGAACGTTTCACCCAGGTGATGAACGACGACTTCGGCACGCCGGAAGCCTGCGCGGTGTTGTTCGAGATGGTGCGCGAGATCAACCGTCTGCGTGAGAGCGATCTCGATGCAGCGGCAGGTCTGGCGGCGCGCCTGAAAGAACTGGCCAGCGTGCTCGGTGTGTTGCAACTCGAAGCCGATGACTTCCTGCAAGCCGGTGCTGAAGGCCGGGTTGATGCAGCAGAAGTCGATGCGCTGATTCAGGCGCGCCTGACTGCCCGTGCCAACAAGGACTGGGCTGAGTCGGACCGCATCCGCGACCAGCTCACCGCCATGGGCGTAGTGCTGGAAGACGGCAAGGGCGGCACGACGTGGCGTCTGGCTGACTAAAGCCTGCTTGAGCTAAAAACAAAACCCGCCTTGTGCGGGTTTTTGTTTATGAGCAGGGCACAAGTGCAGCTGTGCTTGGGCTGACGCCATCGCGAGCAAGCTCGCTCCCACAGGGGATCTACTGTGAGCACACTATTCGTGCACACCTGCGATTAACTGTGGGAGGGAGCTTGCTCGCGATGGGGCCATTTGGATTGTTCCCATGCGCAGCAAATGAACGCCTCAATGGACGCTCTGCGTCCGCTTCGGCATGTGACGCGGAGCGTCACGGGCTGCATTCCCACGCGGAGCATGGGAACGATCAGTAAAACAGAATAGGTGTATGGAAGAAGATCCTCATTCGTGAGTCCCTTCAAATGCATCTTGTATCTCTTCCGTCAGTGGCGCGTAAAAGCTGTCTGGCAGGGTCAGTTTGTCTTTCATAGCGCCGATGCGCCGTCCTGAGGATTTCCCAGTAGTGGTTTTTGAAGGCTGCGGAGTTTCAGGAACTCCCCTTACCCGAATGTTGCGTTGTTGCTCAGTCGCCAGGCATTTAAAACCTTCGACCACTTCTGAAAAAATATCCTGTTTCATTGAATGCTCCTGATAGCCCGTTACACACCTTAGCGCTCAGTAACATCAGCCGGATGTCAGCCGCCACCGTTCTCTTTGCAGGCACATTCCGAGAAAGGGGAGAGCAGTCCCTCAAAACGCAAAAACGGCACCCGAAGGTGCCGTTTGTGTTTTCTGCTGCGTGTTGCTTAAGCGATCAACCCGCCAGGCCAGTCTGCTGAACCAGTGCCAGCAAAGGCTGTGGGTACAGGCCGAGGAAGAACGCCAGCACTGCGATGGCCAGCAGCATCACGCCGCCTGCCTTTTGTTCCCAGTGCAGCTGAGCGTCGACGCGACGCAGGTTTGGCTCGATCAGGTACAGGGTGACCATGACGCGCAGGTAGTAGAAAACGCCGATGGCGCTGCCCAGTACCAGGGAGCCGACCAGCCACCATTGGTGAGATTCGACACCGGTAGCGATGATGTAGAACTTGCCGATGAAGCCTGCGGTCAGCGGGATACCGGCCAGCGACAACATCATCACGGTCAGAACCGCGGTCAGGTACGGACGACGCCAGAACAGGCCGCGGTACTCGTACAGCGCGTCAGCGTCACGACCTTTGTAAGGCGAGGACATCAGGGTGATCACGCCGAAAGCGCCGAGGCTGGTGATCACGTAGGTGACCAGGTACACGCCGATGGCTTCCATGGCCAGACCCTTGCTCGCCACCAGGGCGATCAGCAGGTAACCGAAGTGCGCGATGGACGAGTAGCCCAGCAGACGCTTGAGGTTGCTCTGGGTCAGTGCCAACAGGTTACCGAACAGGATCGAGGCAATCGCGATCACGGTCAGCACGGTGCTCAATACACCGCTGCTGGCCACTGGCGAGATCTGGAACAGACGCACCATGACCGCGAATACGGCAACTTTCGAGGCGGTGGCCAGGAACGCTGCAACCGGTGCCGGGGCACCTTCGTAGACGTCCGGCGTCCAGAGGTGGAACGGTACCAGCGACAGCTTGAACGCCAGGCCGATCAACATCATGCCCAGGCCCATCTGCGCCAGCGGGCTTGGCAGGCCGGTGGCCGCAAGGGCGTGACCGATGCCGCTGAAGCTCAGGGTGCCGGCTTCGGCGTAGAGCAGGGCCATACCGAACAACAGGAACGCAGAACCGGCTGCCGACAGCACCATGTACTTGATGCCGGCTTCCAGTGAGCGCTTGTTGAAGAAGGCATAGGCCACCAGACCGTAGACCGGTACCGAGAGCAGTTCCAGACCGACGAACAACCCGGCCAGGTGCTGCGCGCTGACCAGAACCAGGCCACCGGCGGCGGCCATCAGGATCAGCAGGTACAGTTCTTCACGGTTGCCCGGGTAACCCGTACCGCCTTCGCCGAGGTAGGCATGGGCGAGAGTGACGCAAGCGAGGGTGGCGACCAGGATCAGCGCCATGTACAGGCAGGCAAAGCTGTCGATCTGCAGCAAGGGCGTCACGGCCAGAGGCGCAACTTTCAGGGCTGGCAGGATCGACAGCAAGGCCAGGTTCAGACCCGCGACCGACAGCAGGAAGGTCTGCGAGTGGTTGCGGCGCCAGGCGATTGCCAGCATCACCACGATGATCGTGGCGCTGGTGATCAACAATGGCGCAAGCGCGATAAAGTGTTGAATCGTAAAGTCCATAGCGCTCTTACCGGGCCGAAGCGAGTTGAGTGAAGGCGGTACCGAACCATTGCTGCACGCCATGCATCGTCGCGGCAGAGGTATCGAGGAACGGTTGCGGGTAGACGCCGATGTAAATCAGCAATGCCGCCAGTCCAACCACCATGATCATTTCGCGAGTATCCATGCCGTGCAGCACAGCGTCCGATTTGGACGGACCGAAGTAGGCACGGTGAATCATGATCAGCGAGTAGACCGAACCGAACACCAGGCCGGCAGTCGCGATCACGGTGACCCATGGCGCGCTGGCGAAGGTGCCGATCAGGATCAGGAACTCACCGACGAAGTTACCGGTCACCGGCAAGCCCAGCGAAGCTGCAGCGAAGAACAGGCTGATGGCGGGCAGGTAGGCGATCTTCGACCACAGGCCACCCATTTCACGCATGTCGCGAGTGTGGGTGCGCTCGTAGAGCTGGCCGCAGAGGATAAAGAGTGCCGCTGCCGACAGGCCGTGCGCGAGCATCTGGATCACTGCGCCTTGCAGGGCCAACTGGCTGCCGGAGTAGATGCCGATCAGTACGAAGCCCATGTGCGAAACGCTGGAGTACGCAACCAGACGCTTGATGTCGGTCTGGGCGAAAGCCAGGAACGCACCGTAGAAAATCCCGACCAGGCCCAGGGCCATGGCGAACGGCGCGAACTCGGCCGACGCATTCGGGAACAACGGCAGGGCAAAACGCAGCAGACCGTAAGCAGCGGTCTTCAGCAGAATACCGGCCAGGTCAACGGAACCCGCAGTCGGTGCCTGTGCGTGAGCATCCGGCAGCCAGGAGTGGAACGGCACCACCGGCAGCTTCACCGCGAAGGCGATGAAGAAACCAAGCATCAGAACGTACTCGGTGGTCAGCGACATCTTGGTTTTCAACAGGTCGGCGTAGTTGAAGGTAATCACGCCTGTGCTGTTGAAGTTGACCAGTACCAGACCCAGGATCGCCACCAACATGATCAGACCGCTGGCCTGAGTGAAGATGAAGAACTTGGTCGCCGCGTAGATCCGGGTTTTCTTGCCGTCCGAAGAGCTGTGACCCCAGAGCGCGATGAGGAAGTACATCGGCACCAGCATCATTTCCCAGAAGAAGAAGAACATGAACAGGTCGAGGGCGAGGAACACGCCGACGACACCGCCCAGGATCCACATCAGGTTCAGGTGGAAGAAGCCAACATGACGCTGGATCTCTTTCCACGAGCAGAGTACCGAGAGGACACCCAGCAGACCGGTCAGCATGATCATCAACAGCGACAGGCCGTCGAGGGCCAGGTGCACGTTGATACCGAAGCGCTCGATCCAGACATGCTTGAACTCAAGCGCCCAGGTCGGATCGGCACCAGGTGCCGGTGCAAATGAATAGTTACCGTGGGCCCACAGCCAGAGGCCGAGAGCGAGTTCCAGGGTCATGGTCAACAGCGCAATCCAGCGGGGGAGGGTAGCGCCGAAGCGCTCACCCATCCAGCACAGCAGGCCGCCGATGAAGGGGATCAGGATTAGCCATGGCAAAATCATGACGGGCTCGTTTCCTTTCGCAAGTTCGCAAGGTTCATATCAGACCGCTACCAGCACGACAGCGCCGATAACCAGCACGGCACCAGCAGCCATCGAGGCGGCGTACCAACGCAGTTGACCTGTTTCGGTACGGCTCAGGGAGTTGTGACCCCCTTTGGCCATACGCGGGATCAAACCGATGGTTTGGTCGAACGGGTCTTTGCGCAGCATGTGGCTGATCGCAAGGTACGGCTTGACGAACAGTTTGTCGTAGATCCAGTCGAAGCCCCAGGCCGCGAACCACCAGGCCGTGAGCAGACGGCCGATACCGCTGTTGGCGATGGCAGTAACGAAGCGACGCTTGCCGAGGAACAGCAGCGCGGCCAGCAGGATACCGGACAGGGCGATAGCGCCCGAGGCCAGTTCCAGGCTGTGCTTGGCTTCGCCGCCGGCATGGCCAACGCTTTCTGGCAGTACGCCGTGCAGTGGCGGAACGATCATCGCGCCAATGGCGGTCGACAGTACGATCAGCACCGACAGTGGCAGCCAGTGAGCGATGCCGTGACCTGCGTGGGCTTCGGTCTTCACTTCACCGTGGAACGCGATGAAGATCAGGCGGAAGGTGTACAGCGACGTCATGAAGGCACCCACCAGACCTGCATAGAGCAGACCGTGGTTGCCGCTGGCGAAGGCTTCCCAGAGGATTTCGTCTTTCGAGTAGAAACCTGCGGTCACCAGTGGCAGGGCTGCAAGGGCCGCGCCGCCGACGATGAAGCTGGTGTAGGCCAGTGGCAGTTTCTTCCACAGACCGCCCATCTTGAAGATGTTCTGCTCGTGGTGGCAGGCAACGATCACCGAACCGGAAGCAAGGAACAACAGGGCCTTGAAGAACGCGTGGGTCATCAGGTGGAAGATCGCGCCTTCCCAGGCACCAACGCCCAGCGCCAGGAACATGTAGCCGATCTGGCTCATGGTCGAATAGGCGAGAATACGCTTGATGTCGGTTTGGACCAGGGCTGCGAAACCGGCGAGCACCAGGGTCACACCGCCGACGATGCCGACCAGGTGCAGGATATCCGGCGCCAACGCAAACAGACCGTGCGTACGGGCGATCAGGTAGACACCGGCGGTCACCATGGTCGCGGCGTGGATCAGTGCCGAAACCGGGGTTGGACCGGCCATCGCATCCGCCAGCCAGGTTTGCAGCGGCAGTTGCGCGGATTTACCGACAGCGCCGCCCAGCAGCATCAGGGTCGCCATGACGATCCAGAAGTCACCGGTCTTGAAGTGCTCAGGTGCTTTGACCAACAGCTCTTGAATGTTCAGCGTGCCCAACTGCTGGAACAGGATGAACAGGCCGATGGCCATGAACACGTCGCCGATACGGGTGACGATGAAGGCTTTGAGTGCGGCGTTACCGTTGTTGCGGTTGCTGTAGTAGAAACCGATCAACAGGTAGCTGCACAGGCCCACGCCTTCCCAACCGAAGTACAGGAACAACAGGTTATCGCCCAGCACCAGGAACAGCATGCTGGCGATAAACAGGTTGGTGTACGCGAAGAAGCGCGAGTAACCGTCTTCACCGCGCATGTACCAGGACGCGAACAGGTGGATCAGGAAGCCCACGCCGACGACCACACCGAGCATGGTCACGGACAGGCCATCCAGGTACAGGGCGAAGTTCGGCTTGAAGTCGCCTACCGACATCCACTGCCACAACACCTGGGTGACGTGACCGCCTTCAGGCGGCGCGACGTTGAACTGCCAGATCACATAGGCAGCAACGATTGCCGAGAGGCCGATGGAGCCGACGCCGATCAGCGCCGAGAGGTTTTCCGAGAGGCGGCCGCGTGAGAACGACAGCAGCAGGAAACCGATCAGGGGGAATACGAAAGTCAGATAGAGAAGGTTCATCCGCGCATCTCGCTGGCAGCGTCGATATCGAGAGTGTGGAAGCGGCGATGCAACTGCAACAGAATCGCCAGGCCAATACTGGCCTCGGCGGCTGCCAGGCTGATCACCAGGATGAACATGATCTGTCCATCCGGCTGGCCCCAACGGCTACCGGCAACGATGAAAGCCAGTGCAGAGGCATTCATCATCACCTCCAGGCTCATCAGCACGAAGAGAATGTTGCGGCGGACCATCAGGCCAACCAGACCGAGGCAGAACAGGATGCCGGCAACCGCCAGACCATGCTCGAGAGGGATAGCAGGCATAAAGTTACTCCTTCGCCTCGTTGCGGCCCAAGTGGAACGCCGTGACGGCTGCGGCGAGCAGCAGCATCGAGGCGAGTTCGACCACCAGCAGATAAGGACCGAACAGGCTGATGCCCACGGCCTTGGCGTCTACGGTGGTGTGGCCGAGGCCGGTGCCGCTGGAATGGCTGAACAGTACATACAGCAGTTCAGCCAGCAGCAGCGCAGCCAGTACCACCGGCCCCGCCCAGATACCGGGCTTGAGCCAGACGCGCTCTTGCTGAACCGAGGCGGGGCCGAGGTTCAGCATCATCACCACGAACACGAACAGCACCATGATGGCGCCGGCGTAGGCGATCACTTCCAGTACACCGGCAAATGGAGCACCGAGACTGAAAAAGGTCATCGCCACGGCGAGCAGCGAAATAATCAGGTAGAGCAGGGCGTGTACAGGATTGGTGTTGGTGATCACGCGAAGCGTGGACACAACGGCAACTCCTGACGCGAAATAGAAAGCGAATTCCATCTTTCTTCCTTAAGGCAGCAAGCTCTTCACGTTGATCGGTTCGGCTTCATTCTGCGCGGAGCCTTTCGGCTTGCCAGCAATGGCCATACCTGCAACACGATAGAAGTTGTAGTCAGGGTTTTTGCCGGGGCCAGAAATCAGCAGATCTTCTTTCTCGTAAACCAGGTCCTGACGCTTGAACTCGGCCATTTCGAAATCCGGTGTCAGCTGGATCGCGGTGGTCGGGCAGGCTTCCTCGCAGAGGCCACAGAAAATGCAGCGCGAGAAGTTGATACGGAAAAACTCCGGATACCAGCGACCGTCTTCGGTTTCGGCTTTCTGCAGCGAGATGCAACCAACCGGGCACGCCACGGCGCACAGGTTGCAGGCTACGCAGCGCTCTTCACCGTCAGGGTCGCGGGTCAGGACGATACGTCCACGAAAGCGTGGCGGCAGGTACACCGCCTCTTCCGGATATTGCAGCGTGTCGCGCTTGCGGAAGGCATGGCCGAAAATCATCACCAGGCTGCGAAGCTGGGTGAAGAAGCCATGCACGATGTCAAAAATATACTTCATGATTCTCTATCCTCACTGAGCCGCGATGGCGGGCGTGTTGAGCAACACGATCGCAGCGGTCACCAGCATGTTGACGAGGGTCAGCGGCAGGCAGAACTTCCAGCTGAAGTCCATCACTTGGTCATACCGTGGGCGCGGAATCGAGGCGCGCAGCAGGATGAAGAACATGATGAAGAACGCGGTTTTCAGTGCGAACCAGATGAACGGGATCTGCGGCAGAATGCCGAACGGACCGTGCCAGCCACCGAAGAACAAGGTTACCAGCAGCGCCGAAATCAACACGATGCCGATGTACTCGCCGACGAAGAACATGCCCCATTTCATGCCGGCATATTCAATGTGGTAACCGTCGGCCAGTTCCTGCTCCGCTTCCGGCTGGTCGAACGGGTGACGGTGAGTCACGGCGACGCCGGCAATGAAGAAGGTCAGGAAACCGAAGATCTGCGGAATGACGAACCACAGGTGCTGAGCCTGGTAATCAACAATGTCGCGCATGTTGAACGAGCCGACCTGGATCACGATGCCCATCAGCGACAGGCCCATGAACACTTCGTACGACACGGTTTGTGCCGAGGCCCGCAAGCTGCCCAGCAGGGCGAACTTGTTGTTACTCGACCAGCCGGCGAACAGCACCGCGTAGACCGACAGACCGGCCATGGCGAAGAAGAACAGGATGCCGATGTTCAGGTCCGCGACACCCCAGGTCGGGGTGATCGGGATGATCGCGAAGGCAATCAGCAAGGCGCTCATGGCCACGACCGGTGCCAGGGTGAAGATCACCTTGTCGGCGAACGGCGGCGTCCAGTCTTCCTTGAAGAACATCTTGATCATGTCGGCGGCGATCTGGAACGCGCCGAACGGGCCGACGCGGTTCGGACCGTAACGGTCCTGCCAGAGGGCGAGCAAACGACGCTCGACCCAGCTCAACAGCGCGCCGCAGACCACCACGGCGAGCAGAATCACGATGGCCTTGAGCACCGCGATGATGATGTCGATCACTTCAGGAGTGAACAAGGTCATTGCGCTGCCTCCTGCAGACTGTCAACGGATTTGCCAAAGATTGCCGGTGGAATGCCGGCGATACCCGCAGGCAACGCCACCAGGCCGGCGCCCAGTTCTTCGTTGATGCGCAGCGGCAGACGCAGGGTCTGGCCGGCAACGTTCAAGCTCAGCATGGCACCGTCATTGACGCCCAGGCGATCGGCTTCGGACTTGGCCAGCGACACGTAGGCGGCTGGAATGCGTTCCTGGACCGGAGCGGCTTTCGAAGAGTTCTCTTCGCTGCCGAACAGGTGATAGAACGGCACAACCTGCCAGGTGCCCTGGGCCGGGTTGAATGCACGCGGGACACTGGCGAACCAGTTCAGCGAATCACCCTGGCTTTCGATCAGGCGAGCACCCGGATCACCGGCACGCAGGTGACCACCAACTTCGTCCTGGAACTTGTTCCAGGCTTGCGGCGAGTTCCAGCCCGGCGACCAGGCGAATGGCACTTGCTGACGCGGTTCGACGGAACCCGAGTAACCTTCCATGGAGAACGAGAACGCGGTGTCGTTATCCTGGGAAGTACGCGGCTCGTGTACGCTGATGTCGGCGCGCATGGCGGTCCGGCCACTGTAACGCAACGGTTCGCGAGCCAGTTTCAGGCCTTTGATCCGGAACGACGCGGACGGTGCAGCGTTGACGATAGCGGCCAGTTGTGGAGTGCTCGAAGCGCAGGCAGCGGTGACGTGGTCCAGTTGGGTCCAGTCGATCGGCTGGTTCAGCAGGGTTGCGCGCAGGGCATGCAGCCAGCGCCAGCCTTCGTGAACCAGGATGCTTGCATCGAGGTAAGTCGGGTCGAAGACCTGGAAGAAGCGCTGGGCGCGGCCTTCCTGGCTGACCAGCGTACCGTCGCCTTCAGCGAAGCTGGCGGCTGGCAGAACCAGGTGCGCGCGATCGCTGGTAGCGGTTTTCTGATGGTCGGCGACGATCACCACTTTGGCGGCGGTCAGGGCCGCATCGACCTCGGCTTTGTCGGTACGGGTGTACAGATCGTTTTCCAGCACCACGATGGCGTCGGCGCGACCAGAGATCACCGCTTGCAGGGCTGCGTCGACCGATTCGCCGCCGAGCATGGCCAGGCCGAGGCTGTTGGCCTCTGGCACGATCAGGCTGATGGAGCCGTTCTTCTCGCGCAGCTTCAGGGCTTTGGCGATGTTCGCCGCCGCTTCGATCAGCGCTTTGGAGCCCAGCGAAGTGCCGGCGATGATCAGCGGGCGCTTGGCCGCGAGCAGGGCGTTGGCAATGCGCTGAGCCAGTTCGAGGGCTTCGCTGTCCAGGCCTTCAACGGCTGGAGCGCTGGCGTCGAGGGCGTGAGCCACGGCGAAACCGATACGTGCCAGGTCGTCTGGAGCGGCGTGAACGCATTCTTCAGCCACGTCGTCGAGCTTGGTTTCAGCCAGGCTTGCGATAAACAGCGGGTTCAGTGCGTGCTGGCCGATGTTTTTCACCGCGGCGTCGAGCCAAGGCTGAACGCGCATGGCGTCGGCCATGTCTTCGGCTTTGCCTTTGACCGATTGACGCAGGGCCAGGGCCATGCGCGCAGCGGTCTGGGTCAGGTCTTCACCGAGGACGAAAATCGCGTCGTGGTCTTCGACGTCGCGCATGTTCGGGATCGGCAGCGGGCTGTCTTTCAGCACCTGCATGACCAAGCGAATACGCTCAAGCTCGGAAGCTTCGATACCCGAGTAGAAGTGCTCGGCACCGACCAGTTCGCGCAGGGCGTAGTTGCTTTCAAGGCTGGCACGCGGCGAACCGATACCGACGATGTTGCGACCACGCAGCAGGTCAGCGGCTTTATCCAGTGCTTCGTCGAGGCTGAGCTTTGCGCCGTTGGCCAGCAGTGGCTGACGAGGGCGATCTTCGCGGTTGACGTAGCCATAGCCGAAACGGCCACGGTCGCACAGGAAGTACTGGTTCACCGAACCGTTGAAACGGTTTTCGATGCGACGCAGTTCGCCGTAACGCTCACCCGGGCTGATGTTGCAACCGCTGGAGCAGCCATGGCAGATGCTTGGCGAGAACTGCATGTCCCATTTACGGTTGTAGCGCTCGGAGTGAGTCTTGTCGGTGAACACACCGGTCGGGCAGACCTCGGTGAGGTTGCCGGAGAACTCGCTTTCGAGGGTGCCGTCTTCAACGCGACCGAAGTACACGTTGTCGTGGGCGCCGAATACACCGAGGTCAGTACCGCCGGCGTAGTCTTTATAGAAACGTACGCAGCGATAGCAGGCGATGCAGCGGTTCATTTCGTGGGAAATGAACGGGCCCAGTTGCTGGTTCTGGTGGGTACGCTTGGTGAAGCGGTAACGGCGCTCGTTGTGGCCGGTCATGACCGTCATGTCTTGCAGGTGGCAGTGACCGCCTTCCTCGCACACGGGGCAGTCGTGCGGGTGGTTGGTCATCAGCCATTCGACGACGCTTGCGCGAAACACTTTGGCTTCTTCGTCATCGATGGAGATCCAGCTGCCGTCGGTCGCAGGGGTCATGCAGGACATGACGATACGACCACGCTTGTCGTTCTCGTCGGTGTACTGCTTGACGGCGCACTGGCGGCAAGCGCCAACGCTGCCGAGGGCGGGGTGCCAGCAGAAATAAGGGATATCGAGGCCTAGCGACAGACATGCCTGTAACAGGTTGTCTGCCCCATCGACTTCGAGCTCTTTGCCGTCTACGTGGATAGTGGCCATGGTTCAAAGTTCTTCGTTGGCCCGGTGTCAGCGGGCGTGGCTAATGGAATCTTGTTATCCGTCCAAATCCAAACAGCCTTGAAAGGCGTCATCGGACGAAAGGCGAACGGCACGGACCGTTCGCCTTTTTAAAGCGTTATGCGCCGACTACGATCGGCCTTGCCAGAGGCGGGGCGGCGGCGCGGGTGGGCGCGATACCGGCTTCGAACTCTGGACGGAAATACTTGATGGCACTGCCCAATGGCTCCACGGCACCCGGTGCGTGAGCACAGAAGGTCTTGCCTGGGCCGAGGAAGCCGACCAGACCCAGCAGGGTCTCAATGTCACCGGCTTGCCCTTCACCGTTCTCGATGGCGCGCAGGAGCTTGACGCTCCACGGCAAACCGTCACGGCACGGGGTGCAGAAACCGCACGACTCACGGGCGAAGAACTCTTCCATGTTGCGCAGCAGGGACACCATGTTGACGCTGTCGTCGACCGCCATGGCCAGGCCGGTACCCATACGGGTGCCCACTTTGGCGATGCC
The DNA here is from genome assembly GCF_003732175.1 of Pseudomonas brassicacearum. Taxonomy (GTDB): domain Bacteria; phylum Pseudomonadota; class Gammaproteobacteria; order Pseudomonadales; family Pseudomonadaceae; genus Aquipseudomonas; species Aquipseudomonas brassicacearum_G. The sequence continues at coordinate 250,251 of NZ_MOBI01000020.1, read as the reverse complement.
GCCGGCGTACATTTGTGCGTCCAGGTGTTCCGGCAACAGGAAGCCGGTGCCGGCGCCGCCTGGCTGCCAGCACTTGAGCTTGTAACCGTCGCGCATGCCGCCAGCGTAGTCTTCGAACAGTTCACGACCGGTGACGCCGAACGGCAGTTCCCACAGGCCAGGGTTCTTCACTTTGCCGGAGAAGCCCATCAGCTTGGTGCCGTGGTCTTCACTGCCTTCGCGAGCGAGGGATTTGTACCAGTCCACGCCGTCGCCGATGATCGCCGGCACGTTGCACAGGGTTTCGACGTTGTTCACGCAGGTCGGCTTGCCCCATACGCCAACAGCGGCAGGGAAGGGCGGCTTGGAGCGCGGGTTGGCGCGGCGGCCTTCGAGGGAGTTGATCAGTGCGGTTTCTTCACCGCAGATGTAACGCCCGGCGCCGGTGTGGACGAACAGTTCGAAATCGAAACCGCTGCCCAGGATGTTCTTGCCCAGCAGGCCTGCAGCCTTGGCTTCTTCCACGGCACGGTTGAGGTGCTTGGCGGCGGTGGTGTATTCGCCACGCAGGAAGATGTAGCCACGGTAGGTTTTCAGTGCGCGAGCACTGATCAGCATGCCTTCGATCAGCAGATGGGGCAGTTGCTCCATCAGCATGCGGTCTTTCCAGGTGTTGGGTTCCATTTCATCCGCGTTGCACAGCAGGTAGCGGATGTTGATGGATTCGTCTTTGGGCATCAGGCCCCACTTCACGCCAGTGGGGAAGCCCGCGCCGCCGCGACCCTTGAGGCCGGAGTCCTTGACGGTCTGGACGATATCGTCCTGGGACATCTCGGCGAAGGCTTTACGCGCTGCCGCGTAGCCGTTCTTGGCCTGGTACTCGTCGAGCCAGACTGCCTCGCCGTCGTCACGCAGACGCCAGGTCAGCGGGTGGGTCTCTGCGCTGCGCTTGATGCGGTTGGCAGGGCCGAAGGAAGTCAGGGTCATACGTAGCCCTCGAGCAATTTGGCAACGCCAGCAGGCTGCACGTCACCGAATGTGTCGTCGTCGATCATCAACGCCGGCGCCTTGTCGCAGTTGCCGAGGCAGCAGACCGGCAGCAGGGTGAAACGACCGTCGGCGGTGGTTTGACCCAGGCCGATGCCCAGCTTGCTCTGGATTTCGCTGACCACCGACTCGTGGCCACCGATGTAGCAGACCATGCTATCGCAGACGCGAATGATGTGACGGCCCACTGGCTGACGGAAGATCTGGCTATAGAACGTCGCCACGCCTTCAACGTCGCTGGCCGGGATGCCGAGGATTTCGCCGATGGCGTAGAGCGCGCCGTCAGGCACCCAGCCACGTTCCTTCTGGACGATCTTCAGGGCTTCGATCGACGCTGCGCGCGGATCTTCGTAGTGATGCAGCTCGTGCTCGATGGCCGAGCGCTCGGTTTCGCTCAGGGCGAAACGGTCTGTCTGGATAAGCGTGCTGTTCATGCTTAGCGGTCCACGTCGGCCATAACGAAGTCGATACTACCCAGGTACGCGATCAAGTCCGCGACCATGCTGCCTTTGATCACCGAAGGGATCTGCTGCAGATGCGGGAAGCTTGGGGTGCGAATCCGGGTGCGGTAGCTCATGGTGCCGCCATCGCTCGTCAGGTAATAACTGTTGATGCCCTTGGTCGCTTCGATCATCTGGAAGGATTCGTTGGCCGGCATGACCGGGCCCCACGAAACTTGCAGGAAGTGCGTGATCAAGGTCTCGATGTGCTGCAGCGTGCGCTCTTTCGGCGGCGGCGTGGTCAGCGGGTGATCCGCCTTGTACGGGCCTTCCGGCATGTTGCGCAGGCACTGGTCGATGATCTTGATGCTCTGGCGCATTTCTTCCACGCGCACGATGCAACGATCATAGGCATCGCCATTGGCCGCCAGCGGCACTTCGAATTCGAAGTTCTCGTAGCCGGAGTACGGACGGGCCTTACGCAGGTCGAAATTGCAACCGGTCGAACGCAGGCCTGCACCGGTGACGCCCCATTCCAGGGCTTCTTTGGTGTTGTAGGCAGCGACGCCGATGGTCCGGCCACGCAGGATGCTGTTGTCCAGTGCGGCTTTCTGGTATTCGTCCAGACGCTTTGGCATCCACTCGACGAAGTCTTTGACCAGTTTTTGCCAGCCGCGCGGCAGGTCGTGGGCGACGCCACCGATGCGGTACCAGGCCGGGTGCAGGCGGAAACCGGTGATGGCTTCGATCACCGTGTACGCCTTCTGGCGGTCGGTGAAGGTGAAGAACACCGGGGTCATGGCGCCGACGTCCTGGATGTACGTACCCAGGAACAGCAGGTGGCTGGTGATCCGGAAGAACTCGGCCATCATGATGCGGATGACGTCGACCTTCTCTGGGACCTTGATGCCGGCCAGCTTCTCGACCGAGAGCACGTACGGCAGGTTGTTCATCACGCCGCCGAGGTAGTCGATACGGTCGGTGTACGGGATGAAGCTGTGCCAGGACTGACGCTCGGCCATCTTCTCGGCGCCACGGTGGTGGTAGCCGACGTCCGGCACGCAGTCGACGATTTCTTCGCCGTCCAGTTGCAGGATGATGCGGAATGCACCGTGAGCGGAAGGGTGGTTGGGACCTAAGTTGAGGAACATGTAGTCCTCGTTGGCGCCGGAACGTTTCATGCCCCAGTCTTCAGGCTTGAAGCGCGCAGCCTCTTCTTCAAGCTGATGCTTGGCCTGCGTCAGGCTGAACGGGTCGAACTCGGTGGCACGGGCCGGGAAGTCCTTGCGCAGCGGGTGACCTTCCCAGGTCGGCGGCATCATGATGCGGGTCAGGTGCGGGTGGCCGGCAAAGTTGATGCCGTACATGTCCCACACTTCACGCTCGTACCAGTTGGCGTTCGGCCAGATACCGGTCACGGTCGGCACGCTGAGGTCGCTCTCGGACAAGGCGACCTTGATCATTACGTCACTATTACGTTCGATCGACATCAAGTGATAGAACACAGTGAAGTCGGCACCGCTCGGCAAACCCTGGCGCTTGGTGCGCAGACGCTCGTCCACGCCGTGCAGGTCATAGAGCATGACGTACGGCTTGGGCAGGTTGCGCAGGAAGGTCAGGACTTCGACGAGTTTGGCACGGGCAACCCAAAGCACCGGCATGCCGGTGCGGGTGGCCTGGGCGCTGAACGCCTCAGGGCCAAAACGGTTGTTCAATTCGACGACCACATCCTGGTCGTCTGCCTTGTAAGGCGGGATGTACAGAGCACTGCCTGTAGTCATGGTTTTTTATCGCTTTCGGTCAACGTAAAGAATGAAGCCAGTTTCTCGTTTCTTTGTAAGAACAGATCTGGATCAGACTTCGTCGGGGCTGCGCAGGTTGGTTACCTGAATACGCTGTTCGCGGCGCTGTTCCTTTTGCGAAGGCATCTCGGCGCGGTAAACGCCTTGATCGCCAACGACCCAGGAAAGTGGGCGACGCTCCTGGCCAATCGACTCCTGCAACAGCATCAAGCCTTGCAGAAAAGCTTCAGGGCGGGGCGGGCAGCCAGGCACGTAGACGTCCACGGGCAGGAACTTGTCCACCCCTTGAACGACGGAGTAGATGTCGTACATGCCACCGGAGTTGGCGCACGAACCCATGGAGATAACCCACTTCGGCTCGAGCATCTGCTCGTAGAGACGCTGAATGATCGGCGCCATCTTGATGAAGCAGGTTCCGGCAATAACCATGAAATCCGCTTGACGCGGCGATGCCCGGATAACCTCGGCGCCAAAGCGCGCGATGTCGTGGGGCGCCGTGAAGGCGGTGGTCATTTCCACGTAGCAGCACGAAAGACCGAAGTTATACGGCCACAGGGAGTTCTTACGCCCCCAGTTGATCGTGCCGTTAAGCACGTCTTCGAGCTTGCCCATGAAAATGTTTTTGTGGACTTGATCTTCTAACGGATCGGAGACGGTTTCCCGTGCGCCGATTGGGTACTGCTCGTTAGGAGCATCGGGGTCGATCCTGGTGAGATTGTATTGCATCGCCAAAGCCTCATTGTTTCAGCTTCGCCTGCCGCTTACGACGAGCTTCCGGAGCCCAATCAAGGGCGCCCACTCGAAATAGGTAGACAAGACCTGCCAACAGAATTGCTATGAAAACGAGAGCTTCGACGAATCCGGTCCAGCCGCTTTCGCGGACGGACACAGACCAGGCAAAGAGAAATAGGGCTTCGATATCGAAGATCACGAACAGCATCGCGACCAGATAGAATTTGGCTGAGAGCCGTAAGCGGGCGCCACCGGTAGGTAGCATGCCGGACTCGAACGGTTCGTTTTTGCTGCGGCCCCAGGCTTTTGACCCGAGGAGGCTGGAGACGCCGAGCATGAAGGCGCACAAGCCGCCGACACCCAGAAGGAAAATGGCAAAGCCCCAGTTGTGGGCCATGAGTCCTGTCGCTTCGGGCATGCTGGTAATCCTTAACAGAGAGCAAAGGTCTCTGAGCTTGAAAAGAAATAAAGCAGTGACGATATGTCGCAGCAATCAATCGCGGTGATTTTATGGCTAAACACCGAGCAAGTAAAATTCCTGTAGCGAAATTATTTATAAGAATAAGGACATAGCGCACCTCAAAAGGCCTGCAGCCCATGCGTTACGGGCATTAGCCGGGGTTTTGTCAATAATGTTTTGTGTGAGTTGTAACGAGCATGAATGACGCCAAATGATAATCAATATTGTTTGCGGTGGTTTTTGAACTGTTATTCGGGGTGATGGCTGGAAAGTTGCGCTTACATGCCGGCTACTGCAAGTAGCGCGCGGGGCCGTTTTACCCTGTTTTGCCGATTGAAATACCGCTCTGGATCAATGTTTTTCCTTTGGTCGCCATCATCCCTTGTGGGAGCTTGCTCGCGATGGCGGCCTTCCAGTCGATACGGTGCTGCCTGAAAGTCCGCTATCGCGAGCAAGCTCGCTCCCACAGGTTTTTCTGTGTTTGTGAAATCGCGAGCAAAAAAACGCCCCGAATCAGTCGGGGCGTCAGATGTGCGGCATTCCGGTTAGTTTTTTAGCCGGTCCGGAAGGGCCGTTTGCTCAGGTGAAGCGGATCAGTGGAACTGCTCTTCTTCGGTGGAGCCGGTCAGTGCAGTCACCGAAGACGAGCCGCCCTGAATCACGGTGGTCATGTCGTCGAAGTAGCCGGTGCCCACTTCCTGCTGGTGCGCCACGAAGGTGTAGCCTTTGGCCGCGTCAGCGAACTCCTGCTCTTGCAGCTTCACGTAAGCAGTCATGTCGTTGCGGGCGTAGTCGTGCGCCAGGTTGAACATGCTGTGCCACATGTTGTGAATGCCGGCCAGGGTGATGAACTGGTGCTTGTAGCCCATGGCGGACAGTTCGCGCTGGAACTTGGCGATGGTCGCGTCGTCCAGGTTTTTCTTCCAGTTGAAGGAAGGCGAGCAGTTGTACGACAGCAGTTGGTCCGGGTATTCCTTTTTGATCGCTTCAGCGAAGCGACGGGCTTCGTCCAGGTCCGGCTTGGCGGTTTCGCACCAGATCAGGTCGGCGTACGGTGCGTAGGCCAGGCCGCGAGCGATAGCCTGGTCGAGGCCGGCGCGTACTTTGTAGAAGCCTTCCTGGGTGCGCTCGCCAGTCACGAATGGCTGGTCGTACGGGTCGCAGTCGGACGTCAGCAAATCAGCAGCGTTAGCGTCGGTACGGGCCAGGATGATGGTCGGAGTACCGGCAACGTCAGCGGCCAGACGAGCTGCGATCAGCTTCTGTATGGCTTCCTGGGTTGGAACCAGTACCTTGCCGCCCATGTGGCCGCATTTTTTCACGGAAGCCAGTTGGTCTTCGAAGTGAACGCCGGCAGCGCCTGCTTCGATCATGCTCTTCATCAGCTCGTAGGCGTTCAGAACGCCACCGAAACCGGCTTCAGCGTCGGCAACGATCGGTGCGAAGTAGTCGATGTAGCCTTCGTCGCCCGGATTTTTGCCGGCTTTCCACTGGATCTGGTCGGCGCGACGGAACGAGTTGTTGATGCGCTTGACCACGGTCGGTACGGAGTCGACCGGGTACAGCGACTGGTCCGGGTACATCGATTCTGCAGAGTTGTTGTCTGCAGCAACCTGCCAGCCCGACAGGTAGATCGCCTGGATACCGGCTTTAACTTGTTGTACTGCCTGGCCGCCGGTCAGGGCGCCCATGCAGTTGACGAAATCTTTCTCGGGGCGGAAGGCTGGCTTGGCACCCTGGGTGACCAGGTTCCAGAGCTTCTCGGCGCCCATTTTTGCAAAGGTGTGCTCAGGTTGAACCGAGCCACGCAGACGGACGACGTCAGCAGCGGAGTAAGTGCGTGTCACGCCTTTCCAGCGCGGGTTTTCAGCCCAGTCTTTTTCAAGGGCTGCAATTTGCTGTTCGCGTGTCAGTGCCATGGAGATAAACCTCGTCGCATAGGTCTGGTGGAAAATTCCTGTTGCCAGATACGCACATTCAAATGGGGCGTAGATGGCTGCTCGCTGACCAGAAGCTTAGGTGGTCAAGTCGGGTCTGGCGGGGAAGGCGACGGGATGAACGATGGGCTCGAGGATGAAAGCTGAGCAGGTAAGGGCGAACTGGCGGGCGCATTCGGGCGTCGTGGGCCTTTATACGATCATCAGTGTGTTGCCGGGCTACCTATTACGCTTCCGTCCCTCGGGACAACTTCGTTCCAGTCGCAACCTCGTCAAACACACCTTGTGGGCGGTACAGACACGAATCGGCTCAGGTCGGTAAGGTTAGAGCGCGATCCGAAGGCCCTTGCCAGGGCCCCTGATTAGCGGGAGCGAGGCCATCATGCCTTCGCTTTTTTGGCCCGTCAAACGTTCTGTAGTGCTATTTTTCAAGCACTACATATTTAGTCTAATACGACTAATCAGTCAGTTTTTGGTGTGCTAGTCCAAGGCGTCGACTTTTACTCGCAACGTCATGTCATCCCGCCCCTGAGTAGAGTAGCTGCGGCTCATAGCCTGTTTGTCGGCTTGCGTCTGGCGGTTGACGCCAGCCAGAGTGATCCACTCGCCCAGGCGGCCGCTGACGGTTGTGTCGGTACTTTGCACGTTCACTACATCGGGACGTTCCTGGCTCATGCGGTCACGGTTGGTACTGATTGCCAGGTGAACGATGTCGCCGGTAACGCTGGCGGTGACGTAGAAACCCTGGGTGACGTTGCGGTATTGGGTCTGGCTTTGCAGGTGGGCGTAGTTGTTATTCGGGTTTTGTGGCTGGCCGGAGGTGTTGCTCTGGGGCTGGTTTTGCGGCTGGCGCGAGGTGTTTATCTGGTTTGGCAGGTTGGTGTAGGCGTCGGTCTGGGTGGTGGTCAGCGGCACGCTCTGGCCGATCTGGATCAGGGCGGGTGTGCCTTCGCTGGTCTGGACCTGCTGGATACCGCCTTCACGGCTGTCGGTGCTGTAGGTGATGATCTGCGTTTGCTGATCGGCGTTGTTGCGCTGGTTGTTTTCATTGGTGTCGACAGTGATCAGCAGGCGCTTGGGCACGGTGTCAAGCTGTGCGATCAGGGCTTTGAGTTCGTTGATCTTGTCGGGTTCGGCGTTGACGATCAGTTGGTTGCCGTAGGCGCTGACCTTGCCGTCCCTGCCGATAAAGTTCTGCGCAACCGGCAGTAGGTCGGCGCTGGTGCGATTGTTGAGCGGCACCACCTCGGTCGCAGCGACGACCGAAAAACTGCAGGTCAGCAGCAGCGTGGTGAGCAGGGTGCGTAGGGACATGTCCGTTATCTCCGCGATCAAAGGCTTGAGTTTGCCAGTTTGTCGGCCTGCGGTGGGTCAAGTTGAATCGTAGACAGCAAAACGCCCCGACATCGGAAAATGTCGAGACGTTTTGGGGCGTTCTCTGTGGCGAGCGGGCTTGCCCGCGTTGGGCTGCGAAGCGGCCCTAAAACTGCCGCCATGGTTTAACTGAAGCATCGCGGCGCTTATATTGGGGCTGCTGCGCAGCCCAGCGGGGGCAAGCCCCCTCGCCACAAGGTCTCAAGCCGAATTGCGCACCATGTCCACGTGCGGAATCCCTGCTTCCAGGAACTCTTCACTGACCACGGTAAAGCCCAGGCGCTCGTAGAACGCTGTGGCCTGAACCTGGGCGCTGAGCATTTGCTGCTTGAGCCCGCGCTTCTCGGCTTCGCCGATCACTGCTTGCATCAGCTTGTCGCCGACCTTCAGGCCGCGCCAGTCCTTGAGCACCGACACCCGGCCGATGTGACCATCGGGCAGCAGGCGGGCGGTGCCAATCGGAAAGTCGCCTTCGAAGGCGAGGAAATGCACGGCGCTCGCGTCGTCGGCATCCCATTCCAGTTCGGGTGGAACGGATTGCTCGGCGATGAACACCGTTTCACGAATGCGCCGGATCTCGGCGTTATCCTTTTGCCAGTCTGCGACACGTACGTGAATCTTATTCATCGGCAAATCCCAGGCTACCTTGCTTGACCAGTTCGCACAGCAGGTTGCGGCCGTCTTCATCGCTCAGCCATTGGCCAAGGTTGTCGACGTGCAGCGCATCGGCGGCGCAAATCATTTTCAGCAGTTCGCGCAGCTTGCCCGGCAGATAACGGCTCTGGCCGCTGGCGAACAGCAGCAGGTCGTCGTCGACTTCGGACCAGGCCAGGCGCGCGCTTGGGTTGCGAATCAACACAGCGCCTTGTTCAAGGCTGCTCAGCAGGTCGTCCTCTTCCAGTTCCGGGCCAACCACCAGTTCCGGGTAGCGTGGCTCGGTCATGAACTGGCCGAACCAGGTCAGCAACAGGCGCTCGTCGCTCATGTGCTCGGCCAGCAGGCTTTTCAAGCGGTCGAGTGCGTCATGCTGGATCTGGTGCGGGTCGATCGCTGGCTGTGCGTCGGCATCGGTGTAACGCTCTTCGTCAGGCAGGAACTGGCTGAGGAAGTCGGTGAAGTGGGTCAGCACTTCGGCGGCGCTTGGGGCGCGGAAGCCGACCGAGTAGGTCATGCAGTCATCGACGGCCACGCCGCAGTGGGCCAGGCGCGGCGGCAGGTACAGCATGTCGCCCGGTTCCAGGGTCCACTCGTCGGTGGCTTCGAAGTCGGCGAGGATGCGCAGGTCGGCATGTTGCAGCAGCGGACTGTCGGAATCGCACATCTGGCCGATTTTCCAGTTGCGCTTGCCGTGGCCTTGCAGCAGGAACACGTCGTAGTTGTCGAAGTGCGGGCCGACGCTGCCACCTGGAGCGGCAAAGCTGATCATCACGTCGTCGATGCGCCAGCTCGGCAGGAAGCGGAAGTTTTCCAGCAGCTCGGCGACTTCCGGCACGAACTGGTCGACGGCCTGCACCAGCAGGGTCCACTCGCGTTCAGGCAGCTTGCTGAATTCGTCTTCGGCGAACGGGCCGCGACGCAGTTCCCAAGGGCGCTCGCCGTGCTCGATGATCAGGCGCGATTCGACTTCTTCTTCCAGCGCCAGACCGGCCAGTTCGTCGGCGTCGATCGGGCTTTCGAAGTCAGGGATCGCCTGGCGGATCAACAGCGGTTTTTTCTGCCAGTAGTCGCGCAGGAATTCCCGTGCCGTGATGCCGCCCAGAAGTTGAAGAGGAGTATCAGGATTCATGTGTAACCTATTGAAAAAAAGCACTTTTCAGACGGGAATAAAAACGCCCGGCGCTGCCGGGCGTCTCAAAGGGTCAAGCGGTCGATCAGATGCGTTTGGCTTGTGCCACGGCGTTGCCGATGTAGTTGGCCGGGGTGAGCTTTTTCAGCTCGGCCTTTGCTTCGGCAGGCATGTCCAGTGCATCGATGAAAGTCTGCAACGCTTCAGGGCTGATGCCCTTGCCGCGCGTCAGTTCTTTCAGCTTTTCGTACGGGTTTTCAATGTTGTAGCGACGCATCACGGTCTGGATTGGCTCGGCCAGAACTTCCCAGCACGCGTCCAGGTCCGCAGAAATTTTCTGAGCATTGAGCTCTAACTTGCTGATTCCCTTGAGACTTGCTTCGTATGCGATCACGCTGTGGGCGAAGCCGACACCGAGGTTACGCAGTACGGTGGAGTCGGTCAGGTCACGCTGCCAGCGGGAGATCGGCAGCTTGCTCGCCAGGTGCTGGAACAGTGCGTTGGCGATGCCCAGGTTGCCTTCGGAGTTTTCGAAGTCGATCGGGTTGACCTTGTGCGGCATGGTCGAAGAGCCGATTTCGCCAGCAATGGTGCGCTGCTTGAAGTAGCCCAGGGAGATGTAGCCCCAGATATCGCGATCGAAGTCGATCAGGATGGTGTTGAAGCGAGCGATCGCATCGAACAGCTCGGCGATGTAGTCGTGCGGTTCGATCTGCGTGGTGTACGGGTTGAAGCCCAGGCCCAGCTCGTCTTCGATGAAGGCGCGGGCGTTGGCTTCCCAGTCGATCTCAGGGTAAGCCGACAGGTGAGCGTTGTAGTTGCCCACGGCGCCGTTGATCTTGCCCAGCAGCGGTACGGCAGCGACTTGAGCGATCTGGCGCTCCAGGCGGTAAACCACGTTCGCCAGTTCTTTGCCCAGGGTGGTCGGCGAAGCCGGCTGACCGTGGGTGCGCGACAGCATCGGCACGTCGGCGAAGCGGATGGCCAGTTCGCGGATAGCTTCGGCGGTTTGGCGCATCAGCGGTAGCATCACGTCATCACGGCCTTCGCGCAGCATCAGGGCGTGGGACAGGTTGTTGATGTCCTCACTGGTGCAGGCAAAGTGGATGAACTCACTGACGTTGGCCAGCTCAGGCAGCTTGGCAGCCTGTTCCTTGAGCAGGTACTCAATGGCTTTAACGTCGTGGTTGGTGGTGCGCTCGATCTCTTTGACGCGCTCGGCGTGTTCCAGAGAGAAGTTTTCCGCCAGGGTGTTCAGCACGGCGTTAGCTTCGGCGGAGAACGCCGGTACTTCGCTGATGGCAGGGTGAGCGGCCAGGCGCTGGAGCCAGCGGACTTCAACCAGGACGCGAGCACGGATCAGACCGTATTCGCTGAAAATCGGGCGCAGGGCCTGGGTTTTGCCGGCGTAGCGGCCGTCAACAGGGGAAACCGCAGTGAGCGAAGAGAGCTGCATGGGGTGTTCTCGGACAGTCGGGCAACGAAATGGGGCGCGTATCATACATGAAAAAATTCCGCTGGTCCGTTGCCAACTGACCAGCGTCTTACGCGTTACAGGCTAAAAATCAGTATTGCAGACGCAGTTCAGCTGCTGTGCATCAGCGGATAAAGCTCTTTAAGCAGTTTGCGGCGACTGATCACCAACTGCCAGCGATGACCGCCGAGCTGCCGCCACAAGCGCGCCGAGCGGATGCCGGCCAGCAACAGGGCGCGGATCTTCGAGGCGTTGCTTGGTTGCTGCAGGTTGCGCATGTCGCCGTGCACCTGAATACGTTGGCGCAGAGTGCTCAAGGTGTCCTGATACAGCGCGCCACAGGCGGCGATCACGTTTTCGTGGGCCGGGCCGAAATGCTCGACCTGGGACTGAATCTGCGGCAGGCGCTTGCCGATCACTTCAAGCATGTCGCCGCGCTTGGCCAGTTGCCGCTCAAGACCGAGCATCGACAGGGCATAGCGCAGGGGTTCGCGCTGCAAGGTGCTCGGGTCGCGTTCGAGGGCGCCGATCAAGGCGCGATAACCTTCGCGCAGATTGAGATCGTCGCCGCCGTAGACCTCCAGCGTGTCCTTGGGGTCGATGATCAACAAGCTGCCAAGCATGCAGGTCAGGCCGGCTTCGCTGACCTGCCCGGTCTTGGCAATCTTGTCGACCAGGACGGCGGCGAGAAATACGCCGCCGAGCGCTATCAGTTGCTCCTGAGTCGGGCTCATGCGCGCGAATCCTTGCTGCTCCAGGGTTCGGCGACTTCGATGACGCCGCCACCGAGGCAGATTTCACCGTCGTAAAACACTACGGATTGACCTGGGGTGACCGCGCGCTGCGGGTCATCGAAGGTGGCGCGGTAGCCGTTGGCGGTTTTTTCCAGGGTGCAAGGCTGGTCGCTCTGGCGATAGCGGACTTTCGCCGTGAGTTTGCGCGGCGAACTCAAGTCGACCGGGTTGACCCAGTAGATGTCCGAGGCAAGCAGGGCTCGGGAGAACAGATAAGGATGGTCATTGCCCTGGCCAACGATCAGCTCGTTGTGTTCCAGGTCCTTGATCAGCACGTACCACGGCTCGTCGCTGGCGTCTTTCAAGCCGCCGATGCCCAGGCCCTGACGCTGACCGATGGTGTGGTACATCAGGCCATGGTGGCGGCCGATCACTTCACCTTCGGTGGTTTTGATGTCGCCTGGCTGTGCCGGCAGGTATTGCTTGAGGAAGTCGCTGAAGCGTCGTTCACCGATAAAGCAGATGCCGGTGGAGTCTTTCTTCTTCGCGGTGGCCAGGTCGTGTTTCTCGGCAATCGCGCGAACTTCGGGTTTTTCCAGTTCGCCGACCGGGAACAAGGTCTTGGCAATCTGTTCGCCACCCACGGCGTGCAGGAAGTAGCTCTGGTCCTTGTTCGGGTCCAGGCCTTTGAGCAATTCGGTACGGCCATCGATGTCGCGGCGGCGCACGTAATGGCCGGTGGCGATCAGGTCGGCGCCGAGCATCATGGCGTAGTCGAGGAACGCCTTGAACTTGATTTCACGATTGCACAGGATGTCCGGGTTCGGCGTGCGGCCGGCCTTGTATTCGGCCAGGAAGTGCTCGAACACGTTGTCCCAGTACTCGGCGGCGAAATTGGCGGTGTGCAGCTTGATGCCAATCTTGTCGCACACGGCCTGGGCGTCCGCCAGGTCGTCCATGGCGGTGCAGTATTCCGTTCCGTCGTCCTCTTCCCAGTTCTTCATGAACAGGCCTTCCACCTGATAACCCTGCTCGATCAGCAGTAGAGCGGAAACGGAAGAGTCCACGCCGCCGGACATGCCGACAATGACGCGCTTCTTTTGTGTGTCAGAAGGGGCTGGATCACGCATAGGGATTTAATGAGTGTCTTGAAAAAGGACGCGATTCTATCAGGCCCGAGCCTGCAAGGCTAAAGAGAAGGGCGGATCAGTTCGAGACTGAAGAGTTTACCGCTCAGGTAATCGTCGATACAGCGAATAATCAGCTCGCTACGCCAGTGCTCGCGTTGTGCAAGGAGTTCGTCGCGGGTCAGCCATTTTGCGCCGATGATGCCGTCATCGAGTTGATAATCGGGGTGATGTTTCAACGCTTTGGCGGCAAAGCAGACGCGTTGGTAGGTCACTCCGTTGCTTGGAGCGGTGTAGAGGTAGATACCCACCACGCCAGTTGCTTCAACGTCCCAGCCGGTTTCTTCGAGGGTTTCACGAATGGCGGCTTCGGTCAGGGTTTCGTTCGGGTCCAGATGCCCGGCCGGTTGATTGAGTACCGCGCGTCCGGCCTTGAGTTCTTCGACCATCAGGAAGCGGCCATTGTCTTCGACGATGGTGGCGACGGTGATGTGGGGTTGCCAGTCCATAAAGCTTCCTCGATCTAATGCTGGAATAAAAACAATGTGGGAGCGAGCCTGCTCGCGATAGCGGTTTATCATTCAACATTGATATTGACTGACTCGCCGCAATCGCGAGCAGGCTCGCTCCCACATTTGTCCGGTGTTCGCATTGGAATTGTGTGAAGGCTGGAAACAGAAACCCCGGCACGGGGCCGGGGCTTCTTTGCATCCTTACAACCTTAAACCAGCGCAGCAATCGCCGCGTTGAAGGTGTTGCTTGGGCGCATGGCCTTGCTGATCAGCTCGGCGTCGGCGTGGTAGTAACCGCCGATGTCGACTGGCTTGCCCTGAACGGCATTGAGCTCGGCAACGATGGTTGCTTCGTTCTCGGTCAGGGTTTTCGCCAGTTGGCTGAACTGCGCTTGCAGCGCTGCGTCTTCAGTCTGGGCGGCCAGGGCCTGAGCCCAGTACAGCGCCAGGTAGAAGTGGCTGCCGCGGTTGTCGATGTTGCCGACTTTGCGCGATGGCGACTTGTTGTTGTCCAGGAACTGGCCGGTGGCCTGATCCAGGGTCTTGGCCAGCACCAGCGCCTTAGGGTTGTTGTAAGTAACACCCAGGTGCTCAAGGGAAGCGGCCAGGGCCAGGAACTCGCCCAGGGAATCCCAGCGCAGGAAGTTTTCTTCCAGCAACTGTTGAACGTGCTTCGGTGCCGAACCGCCAGCGCCGGTTTCGAACAGGCCGCCGCCATTCATCAGTGGAACGATCGACAGCATCTTGGCGCTGGTGCCCAGTTCCATGATCGGGAACAGGTCAGTCAGGTAGTCGCGCAGTACGTTGCCGGTCACCGAGATGGTGTCCTTGCCTTCGCGAGTACGGGCCAGGGTGAAGGCCATCGCGTCGACTGGCGACATGATGCGGATGTCCAGGCCGGAGGTGTCGTGGTCCTTCAGGTAAGCCTGAACTTTCTCGATCACTACACCGTCGTGGGCGCGCATTGGGTCCAGCCAGAAGATCGCCGGAGTTGCGCTTGCGCGAGCACGGTTGACGGCCAGCTTGACCCAGTCCTGGATCGGCGCGTCTTTGGTCTGGCACATGCGGAAGATGTCGCCGGCTTCAACCGGTTGCTCCAGCAGAGTGCGACCAGCGCTGTCGGAAACGCGAACCACGCCGTTTGCCTTGATCTGGAAAGTCTTGTCGTGGGAACCGTACTCTTCGGCTTTTTTCGCCATCAGGCCAACGTTTGGCACGCTGCCCATGGTGGTTGGGTCGAAGGCGCCGTGTTGCTTGCAGTCTTCGATTACCGCCTGGTAGATGGTGGCGTAGCAGCGATCCGGGATCACGGCCTTGGTGTCATGCAGTTGGCCGTCGGTGCCCCACATCTTGCCGGAGTCACGGATCATGGCTGGCATCGAGGCGTCGACGATGACGTCGCTCGGCACGTGCAGGTTGGTGATGCCCTTGTCGGAGTTGACCATCGCCAACGATGGACGAACGGCGTAGACCGCCTGGATGTCCGCTTCGATCGCCGCTTGCTGCTCGGCAGGCAGGGCCTTGATGCGGGCGTACAGGTCGCCGATGCCGTTGTTCAGGTTGAAGCCGATCTGTGCCAGCACGTCGGCGTGCTTGGCCAGGGCGTCTTTATAGAACTCGGCAACGATCTGGCCGAACATGATCGGGTCGGAGACCTTCATCATGGTGGCTTTCAGGTGAACCGACAGCAATACGCCTTTTTGCTTGGCGTCTTCGATTTCTGCGGCGATGAAGCTGCGCAGCGCGTTTTTGCTCATCACGGCGCAATCGAGGATCTCACCGGCTTGTACGGTGGTTTTTTCTTTCAGGACGGTGGTGGTGCCGTCTTGAGCGATCAGTTCGATTTTCACGGCGTCAGCGGCGTCGATCAGGGCAGCTTTTTCGCTGCCGTAGAAATCGCCGGTGCTCATGTGAGCAACGTGAGATTTGGAGTCTTTGGCCCAGGCGCCCATTTTGTGCGGGTGCTTGCGAGCGTAGTTCTTGACCGACAGCGGTGCGCGACGATCGGAGTTGCCTTCACGCAGAACCGGGTTTACCGCGCTGCCCTTGATCTTGTCGTAACGGGACTTGGCGTCCTTGTCAGCGTCGCTGGTGACGGTTTCCGGGTAGTCCGGCAGTGCATAGCCCTGGGCTTGCAGTTCTTTGATCGCGGCCTGCAGTTGCGGAACCGAAGCACTGATGTTCGGCAGCTTGATGATGTTGGCTTCAGGCGTGACGGCCAGCGCGCCCAGTTCGGCGAGGTGGTCGGCTACGGCTTTATTACCCAATTGCTCGGGGAAGCTGGCCAGGATGCGCCCTGCAAGAGAGATATCGCGGGTTTCCACGGCGATATCAGCGGAGGCGGTGAAGGCCTCTACGATAGGCAACAGTGAATAGGTGGCGAGGGCTGGGGCTTCGTCGGTGAAGGTGTAGATGATCTTCGAGCGGTTGGGCATATTCGGATTAACTCTCTTCTTTGCTAAAGCGTGCGCAGAAACTCGAGGGCGCCGGGTAAGCGCGTTCGTTCAAAGTCATCCATGAGCCGAATGTCGAGGTTTCTTCGCGGTGATGTTGGGTGCATCAGTCGAGCGTCAAGCGGGTGGACTGCGGTAACAGTCCGGCTTATCGGGCGTAAAGTCTCGTAGCTATTTATCCAGGAGCAGGAGCTTCGCCTGCGTGACCCTGCGGTCAGCGGCGGCATTATACATAGGTAGCTGGCAATCTGCCGATGGTTCATATGCAACGATTCTCGTCCATTGGTCTAAAGGTCGCAGGTGCGCGTGCGGCGTAGAGTCGTCCACCGTGCTTGAGTTTGGCGCTTTTCCCTTTGCTTTCAGACTTGTACGTCGTGAACTGTGCAGCTTTGCGGCAGATGGATGGAACATAGGGTTTGCGTGCCGATTTAACTGGGGTACGCTCGGACGAAGCCAGATGTTCAATCCAAACAATGGAGTTCAGCATGGGATACAAGAAGATTCAGGTTCCAGCAGTCGGCGACAAAATCACCGTCAATGCAGACCATTCTCTCAATGTTCCTAACAACCCGATCATCCCTTTCATTGAAGGTGATGGTATTGGCGTTGATATCAGCCCGGTCATGATCAAGGTTGTCGATGCTGCTGTTAAGAAGGCTTACGGCGGCGAGCGCAAAATTTCCTGGATGGAAGTCTACGCCGGGGAAAAAGCGACTCAGGTTTACGATCAGGACACCTGGCTGCCTCAGGAAACTCTGGACGCAGTCAAGGATTACGTGGTTTCCATCAAGGGCCCGCTGACCACGCCGGTCGGTGGCGGTATCCGCTCCCTCAACGTTGCTCTGCGTCAGCAACTCGACCTTTATGTGTGTCTGCGCCCAGTGCGCTGGTTTGAAGGCGTGCCGAGCCCGGTCAAGAAGCCTGGCGACGTCGACATGACGATCTTCCGCGAGAACTCGGAAGACATCTACGCCGGTATCGAATGGAAGGCCGGTTCGCCGGAGGCGACCAAGGTCATCAAGTTCCTTAAAGAAGAAATGGGCGTTACCAAGATCCGTTTCGACCAAAATTGCGGTATCGGCATCAAGCCGGTTTCCCTGGAAGGCACCAAGCGCCTGGCACGCAAGGCTCTGCAATACGTTGTCGACAATGATCGCGATTCGCTGACCATCGTCCACAAAGGCAACATCATGAAGTTCACCGAAGGTGCCTTCAAAGAGTGGGCCTACGAAGTGGCCGCTGAAGAATTTGGCGCAACCCTGCTCGACGGCGGCCCGTGGATGCAATTCAAGAACCCGAAAACCGGCAAGAACGTCATCGTCAAGGATGCCATCGCCGATGCCATGCTCCAGCAGATCCTGCTGCGCCCGGCTGAATACGATGTGATCGCGACCCTGAACCTGAACGGCGACTACCTGTCCGACGCCCTGGCGGCTGAGGTGGGTGGTATCGGTATCGCGCCAGGTGCCAACCTGTCCGACACCGTGGCGATGTTCGAAGCCACCCACGGCACTGCACCGAAGTACGCCGGCAAGGACCAGGTAAACCCGGGTTCGCTGATTCTGTCTGCTGAAATGATGCTGCGTCACATGGGCTGGACCGAGGCGGCCGAGCTGATCATCAAGGGCACCAACGGCGCGATCTCGGCCAAGACCGTGACCTATGACTTTGAACGTCTGATGGAGGGCGCCAAACTGCTGTCTTCTTCCGCGTTCGGTGATGCGCTGATTTCGCACATGTAAGCTGGTTTGCGCTAAATAAAAAACCGACCGACTCAAATGATGAGTCGGCCGGTTTTTTTATGCCTGAATGCCGGGTGGTGTCAGCTCAGCACAGGTTCGTGCTGGACGGTCGTTGCAGGTGCGGGCGCCTTGGCCTTTACTGTAGCTGAGTCGATGTTGACCGCGTGCAGGCCTTTGGGACCCTGGATGATCTCGAAACTCACGGGTTGGCCTGCTTTCAAGGTCTTGTAGCCGTCCATTTTAATGGCCGAGTAGTGGGCAAAGAGATCTTCGTCCTTGCCGTCCTCGTTGATGAAGCCATATCCCTTGGCATTGTTGAACCACTTGACCTTACCGCTAGCCATGCTCATATCCCTCTGCAACAGACTCCATCACTGGAGTATCATCCAGTTAATCCGCATCAACCCTGAAATGGGGTTGACTGTGCGGACCTTTTTTACCCATCGTGGGCTCTATTGGTTGTAACACTGATTTGCCGATAGTCAAGGTGACCAAGCAGTCGGGGTTGAAAAGCTCTGGGGCCGCCCCCACCACTGTATTCAGCTCAACTAACGAACCTTTCTTTCCATGCATGCTATCAGCCAGATTCGACTAACATTCAATCAGGATCGCCCTGATTTACACGACGACGATTCAGCAGGCATTGCTGTACAGGAGGCTAAGCCTGCGTTACAGGCGCCGCCGATGTACAAGGTGGTTTTGTTCAATGATGACTACACACCGATGGATTTCGTCGTCGAAGTGCTCGAGGTGTTTTTTAACCTGAATCGCGAGCTGGCGACCAAGGTCATGCTGGCCGTTCACACAGAAGGACGGGCAGTATGTGGAGTGTTTACCCGCGACATCGCCGAGACCAAGGCCATGCAGGTCAACCAGTACGCCAGGGAAAGCCAGCATCCGCTACTCTGTGAAATCGAGAAGGACGGTTAACGCCGACCACTTGGGTATGAGGTGAAGCTATGTTAAACCGCGAGCTCGAAGTCACCCTCAATCTCGCCTTCAAGGAGGCGCGTTCGAAACGTCATGAATTCATGACCGTCGAACACCTCCTGTTGGCTCTATTGGATAATGAGGCTGCCGCCACCGTTTTGCGTGCCTGCGGCGCAAACCTCGACAAACTCAAGCATGACCTGCAGGAGTTCATCGACTCCACCACGCCTTTGATCCCCCTTCATGACGAGGATCGCGAAACCCAGCCAACCCTGGGCTTCCAGCGTGTACTGCAACGTGCTGTCTTTCATGTACAGAGCTCGGGCAAACGCGAAGTGACTGGCGCCAACGTGCTGGTTGCAATCTTCAGTGAGCAAGAGAGTCAGGCGGTGTTCCTGCTGAAACAGCAGAGCGTTGCACGCATCGATGTCGTCAATTACATCGCTCATGGCATCTCGAAAGTGCCAGGGCATGGCGAACACTCTGAAGGTGAGCAAGATATGCAGGACGACGAGGGCGGTGAGTCTTCTTCTTCAGGCAATCCTCTGGATGCATATGCCAGCAACCTCAACGAACTGGCGCGCCAGGGTCGAATCGACCCATTGGTCGGGCGTGAAATGGAAGTTGAGCGTGTCGCGCAGATTCTGGCGCGTCGGCGTAAAAACAATCCGTTGCTGGTCGGCGAGGCAGGCGTGGGTAAAACCGCAATTGCCGAAGGTCTGGCCAAGCGCATCGTCGACAATCAGGTACCTGATCTGTTGGCCAATAGCGTGGTTTATTCGCTCGATCTGGGCGCGTTGCTCGCTGGGACCAAGTACCGCGGCGATTTCGAGAAGCGCTTCAAGGCGTTGCTCAATGAGCTGAAAAAACGTCCGCAGGCGATCCTGTTCATCGACGAGATCCACACCATTATTGGTGCAGGTGCCGCCTCTGGTGGTGTCATGGATGCTTCGAACCTGCTCAAGCCGCTGCTGTCGTCGGGTGATATCCGTTGCATCGGCTCGACCACGTTCCAGGAATTCCGTGGAATCTTCGAGAAAGACCGTGCCCTGGCTCGGCGCTTCCAGAAGGTCGATGTGTCGGAGCCTTCGGTCGAAGACACCATTGGTATCCTGCGCGGTCTCAAGGGGCGTTTCGAACTTCATCACAATATCGAATACAGTGATGAAGCCCTACGTGCCGCTGCCGAGCTGGCATCACGCTACATCAATGATCGGCACATGCCGGACAAGGCCATCGACGTCATCGACGAGGCGGGCGCCTATCAGCGTCTGCAGCCAATCGAGAAGCGTGTGAAGCGCATCGAGGTGGCTCAGGTCGAGGACATCGTGGCGAAGATCGCGCGGATTCCGCCAAAACACGTCACCAGCTCCGACAAAGAGCTGTTGCGTAACCTTGAGCGCGATCTGAAGTTGACGGTGTTTGGCCAGGATGCGGCGATCGACTCCTTGTCGACCGCGATCAAGCTGTCCCGTGCGGGTCTGAAGTCGCCTGACAAGCCTGTCGGTTCGTTCCTGTTTGCCGGCCCTACCGGTGTCGGTAAAACCGAAGCGGCCCGGCAACTGGCCAAGGCGCTGGGGATCGAACTGGTTCGCTTCGACATGTCCGAATACATGGAGCGCCACACCGTTTCGCGTTTGATCGGTGCACCTCCGGGCTATGTCGGGTTCGATCAGGGCGGCCTGCTGACTGAAGCGATCACCAAGCAGCCTCACTGCGTGCTGTTGCTCGATGAGATCGAGAAGGCGCATCCGGAAGTCTTCAACCTGCTGTTGCAGGTCATGGACCACGGTACGCTCACCGATAACAACGGGCGCAAGGCAGATTTCCGTAACGTGATCGTCATCATGACGACCAACGCCGGTGCCGAAACCGCAGCTCGGGCTTCTATCGGCTTCACACATCAGGATCACTCGTCCGACGCAATGGAAGTGATCAAGAAGAGCTTCACGCCGGAATTCCGTAACCGTCTGGACACCATTATCCAGTTTGGTCGCCTCAGTCATGAGGTCATCAAAAGCGTGGTGGACAAGTTCCTTACCGAACTGCAGGCGCAGCTGGAAGACAAGCGTGTACTGCTCGAGGTCACCGACGCTGCACGCAGTTGGCTGGCGGCTGGTGGTTACGATGCGACCATGGGTGCACGACCAATGGCGCGTTTGATCCAGGACAAGATCAAGCGTCCGCTGGCGGAGGAGATTCTCTTTGGCGAACTGGCCGAGCATGGCGGTGTGGTGCACATCGACATCAAGGATGGCGAGTTGACCTTCGACTTTGAGACTACTGCTGAAATGGCCTGACGGTTGTTGCTGTTGCTTTAAAGCAGAAGGCGCCTGATGGCGCCTTTTTGCTGTCTGCGGGTTGGGGTTGGGTTTGGGTTTGGGGGTGTATATCCGTTGCTGCGGTAACGGCGGCTGGCGGTTTCGCTCTTACAGCGAGTCCCTTTTTCAAACGCCAAAAAGGAACCAAAAGGCTTCGCCCCAAGCGTACGGCACCTCGCCTAGGCTCGGCGTTCCCTCGTTACGGTATTCATCAGGAGGCATCGCCTACGGTCTGCTTCGCGACGACCTCCTCTCGATGTGTCCGGCTGCGCCGTACGGCGCTGCGCGCCAACCTCCTGATGAACACCTCCACTCGGCCTCCCGACGGGGCGGGTGGATCTAGATCAACAGCAAAGCACGGCGACCTCCCGGTCGGCCTGAGTGGTGAGAGCGCGGATCGTTCCCACGCTCAGCGTGGGGATGCATCCTGTGACGCTCTGCGTCACGATTCGTGAGCTGATGCAGGGCGTGGGAATGATCAAGTTCCCTGTG
This sequence comes from Pseudomonas brassicacearum, assembly GCF_003732175.1. Taxonomy (GTDB): domain Bacteria; phylum Pseudomonadota; class Gammaproteobacteria; order Pseudomonadales; family Pseudomonadaceae; genus Aquipseudomonas; species Aquipseudomonas brassicacearum_G. The sequence goes on along the minus strand of NZ_MOBI01000020.1, from coordinate 228,909 downwards.
GGAGCAAGGCTTGCCTGCGATGGCGGTCTGACTGTTGATCGGTTTTTGGTGGATGTACTCGAATTACATTGGGGCTACAAAACGCTTTGGCTTTGGCTTTGGCTTTGGCTTTTGATCTTGATCTGCTTTTGATCTTTCGCCCCATCGGCAGGCCGAGCGTAGGTGTCCATCAGGGGGTAGGCGCGTAGCGCCGTTCGACGAAGTCGAACACATCGAGAGGAGGTCGTAGCGAAGCAGACCGTAGGCGATGCCCCCTGATGGGCACCGTAGCGAGGGAACACCGAGCCTAGGCGAGGTGCCGTACGCCGGGGCGAAGCCTTTTGCTTACTTTTCGGCGTTTGGAAAAGTGAGTCGCTGTAAAAGCGAAACCATAAGTCGCCGTTACCGCAGCAACGGATATGCCCCCCAGCCAAGGGGCCAGCTAAAGCCCTGAACAAACCCCAGACAAACAAAAACGCCCGGCAGAACCGGGCGTTTTGTATTGACTTGATTAACGAGCGCGGTAAGTGATCCGCCCTTTGCTCAAATCATAGGGCGTCAGCTCGACGCGCACTTTGTCACCGGTAAGAATACGAATGTAATTCTTGCGCATCTTGCCGGAAATATGCGCGGTTACGACGTGCCCATTTTCCAACTCCACACGAAACATGGTGTTGGGCAGGGTGTCGACGACAGTGCCTTCCATTTCGAAGCTGTCTTCTTTCGACATGCAGTAAAGCCCTCGGTATCCAATGAATGGCCCGGTGCAACTGCGCCAGGCAAAAGCGGCGTGCATTGTGCCCGAAAAGTGGGGTTTAAGCCAAGGGCTTTAGGGCTGAACCTAGTTCAGTACCACCCAGCGCTGATTAATCAGCAGCTCTATGGGGCGATATTGGGTCTTGTAGTTCATTTTCTTGCAGTTTTTGATCCAGTATCCGAGGTAAACCGCGTCCAGTCCCAAGCGCCGGGCTTCGTTGATCTGCCAGAGAATCGCGTAACGCCCCAGGCTGCGGCGATCTTCTTCGGGCTCATAGAAGGTGTAGACCGCCGACAAGCCGTTGGGCAGCAGATCCGTCACGGCGACCGCCAGCAGACGGCCTTCGAGGCGGAACTCATAGAAACGCGAAAACGGCAGGTCGCGGACCAGAAAGGTCGAAAACTGATCGCGGCTGGGCGGGTACATGTCGCCATCGGCGTGGCGCTGTTCGATATAGCGTTGGTAAAGATCGAAATATTCTTCGCTGAAACCCGGTTTGGCCGGGCGAACCTGCAGGTCGGCATTGCGTTTGAAAATGCGTTTCTGCTGGCGGTTTGGCGAAAACTGTGCAACCGGAATGCGCGCAGGCACACACGCATTGCAATTTTGGCAATGCGGCCGGTACAGGTGATCGCCACTGCGACGAAAACCCATTTCCGACAGGTCTGCATAGACATGCACATCCATGGGCTGGCTAGGGTCGAGGAACAGCGTGGTGGCCTGTTCATCGGGCAGATAGCTGCAAGAGTGGGGCTGAGTGGCATAGAACTTGAGGCGCGCCAACTCGGTCATGAATCAACCCTCGGGAATAGCTGTTCAATTAAGTGTAAGCCACGAGCGCAAAAGTCGCTCAGCAAACCCATGGGGCGCCGCTGGCTTGATCAAGGTGTTGCTGCAGATAGCCAGCAAACTCTCGGCGCGGGATAGCCCGGGCACCCAGACTGTGCAGATGACCGGTCGGCATCTGGCAGTCGATCAGCACGAAACCGGCGTCCTTGAGGTGGTTGACCAGCGTGGCGAAGCCGACCTTGGAGGCGTTGTCTGCACGGCTGAACATCGACTCACCGAAAAACAGCCGACCCATGGCGAGGCCATAGAGCCCGCCCACCAGCACCCCTTGGTCCCAGACCTCGACCGAGTGGGCGTATCCGCGAGCGTGCAGCTCCATGTAGGCGGTTTGCATCGCTTCGGTGATCCAGGTGCCATCGGCGTACTCCCGCGGAGCTGCGCAGGCGCGTATGACGGCCGGGAAGTCCTGATCGAACGTCACGTCGTAACGCTTTTGGCGCAACAGCTTGCCGAGACTGCGAGAAACATGCAATTCGTCGGGAAACAATACGGTGCGTGGGTCCGGCGACCACCAGAGGATCGGCTGGCCCTCCGAAAACCACGGGAAACAACCGTGGCGGTAAGCCTGGATCAGCCGATCGGCGCTCAGGTCGCCGCCAGCGGCAAGCAGGCCGTTGGGGTCGCGCATGGCTTTTTCCAGCGGCGGGAATTTCAGGGAATCGCGTTGTAACCAGGTCAGCATGGTATCCAGGCTTGCAGAAGGGGAGGGCAGCGGCAGGCCTTGGCCTGCCGCAATGAATGTCTTATCAGTTGTCGTCCAGGTACTTCTCGGCGTCCAGTGCCGCCATGCAGCCGGCGCCCGCGGAAGTCACCGCCTGACGGTAGACGTGGTCGGCCACATCGCCGGCGGCAAACACCCCCTCGATCTCGGTGGCGGTGGCATTGCCTTCGCTGCCGCCCCGGACTCGCAGGTAGCCGTTATGCATCTCCAGCTGACCCTGGAACAGGTCGGTATTGGGTTTGTGGCCAATGGCGATGAATACGCCGGTCAGCTCCAGGTCTTTCATCTCGCCGGTCAGGCTGTCGCGCAGGCGTGCACCGGTTACGCCGCTGGCATCACCCAATACCTCTTCAAGGTTCTGGTTCCAGTGCAGGCGAATGTTGCCATTTTTGGCACGTTCGAACAGTTTGTCCTGAAGAATCTTCTCTGAGCGCAGTTTGTCGCGACGATGAATCAGATGCACTTCCTTGGCGATGTTGGCCAGGTACAGCGCTTCTTCAACGGCCGTGTTGCCGCCGCCAATCACCGCGACCACCTGATTGCGGTAGAAAAAACCATCGCAAGTGGCACAGGCAGAAACGCCTTTGCCGGCGAAGGTTTCTTCAGATGACAGCCCCAGGTATTGCGCCGAAGCACCGGTCGCGATAATCAGTGCATCGCAGGTGTAGGTGCCGCTGTCGCCAGTGAGGCGAAACGGCCGCTGCTGCAACTCTGCGGTGTGAATGTGGTCGTAGACGATCTCGGTGTCGAAACGCTCGGCGTGTTTTTGCATGCGCTCCATCAGCACCGGGCCGGTCAGACCTTCAACATCGCCAGGCCAGTTGTCGACTTCAATGGTGGTGGTCAATTGACCGCCGGCTTGCAGGCCCGTAATAACGGTCGGCTTGAGGTTGGCGCGAGCGGCATAAACGGCGGCACTGTAACCGGCAGGGCCGGAACCCAGAATGATCAGGCGTGAATGCTTAGCTTCGCTCATAAAAACACCTCATAAGCCTTTGTCACAAAAGAGAATGCATGCTCAAATTGAAGCGCGCGCAATGTACTTTTGGCTATGCTACACCTTAGCTGCTCTGGCGTGGCATCGTGCGGGCAAACCCGTACAATGCCGGTCTGTATCGGAATGTCCGAAATAAAAGATCGTCCGAACGCGGCGCGAGCCTTCGGCAGCTCCTACGGATTTAGATTTCAATGTCAGAGTGTTAAAAGTAGTCTCTGTTGCGCTCGTTAACTTTGTTACCTGCCCGGAGTGGGCAGTTTTTTGTAGTCAATCAACAGTTGGACGCGCTACAAGCGCAGGAAAAGACGCGTTTTGAAGAAATCCACCGCAGCACCTAAAACAGTAGTTCCACTCTGGCGTCAGCATCTGCACTACCGGCTCAAGGAAGGTGCACTGATCGCCATCGGTGCCTTGTGCCTGTTCCTGATGATGGCCTTGCTGACCTATGGCAAGGACGATCCGGGCTGGAGTCATAACAGCAAAATCGACGATGTACAGAACTTCGGTGGGCCGGCCGGCTCCTACAGCGCCGATATCCTGTTCATGGTGCTGGGTTACTTCGCCTATATCTTCCCGCTGTTGCTGGCGATCAAGACTTACCAGATATTCCGCCAGCGCCACGAACCGTGGCAGTGGAGCGGCTGGCTGTTTTCCTGGCGCCTGATCGGCCTGGTGTTTCTGGTGCTGTCGGGCGCAGCCTTGGCGCATATCCATTTCCACGCCCCGACCGGTTTGCCGGCCGGCGCCGGCGGTGCATTGGGTGAAAGCCTGGGCGATCTGGCAAAGAACGCGCTGAATATCCAGGGCAGCACCCTGATGTTCATCGCGCTGTTTCTGTTCGGCCTGACCGTGTTCACCGACCTTTCATGGTTCAAGGTGATGGACGTCACCGGCAAGATCACCCTCGACCTGTTCGAACTGTTCCAGGGTGCTGCCAATCGCTGGTGGGCTGCGCGCACCGAACGCAAGCAACTGGTTGCACAATTGCGTGAAGTCGACGATCGGGTGCACGAAGTCGTGGCTCCGACCGTGACCGACAAGCGCGAGCAAGCCAAGGTTAAGGAGCGCTTGATCGAGCGTGAGCAAGCCCTGAGTAAGCACATGTCCGAGCGCGAGAAGCAGGTTCCGCCGGTGATTGCGCCAGCGCCACCGAAAGCTCCACCTCCAAGCAAGCGTGTCGAAAAAGAGAAGCAGGCGCCGCTGTTCGTTGACAGCGCGGTCGAAGGCACCTTGCCGCCGATCTCGATTCTCGACCCGGCAGAAAAGAAACAGCTCAACTATTCGCCTGAGTCGCTGGCTGCCGTTGGCCATTTGCTGGAAATCAAACTCAAGGAATTCGGCGTCGAAGTCTCGGTGGATTCGATTCACCCAGGCCCGGTGATTACCCGTTACGAAATTCAACCGGCGGCCGGGGTAAAAGTTAGCCGTATCTCCAACCTGGCCAAAGACCTTGCGCGTTCGCTGGCAGTGACCAGTGTGCGGGTGGTGGAAGTGATTCCCGGCAAGACCACGGTCGGCATCGAGATTCCCAACGAAGACCGGCAGATCGTGCGCTTCTCCGAAGTGCTGTCGACGCCGGAATATGATGACGCCAAGTCCCCGGTCACCCTGGCCCTGGGCCATGACATCGGCGGTAAGCCGATCATCGTCGACCTGGCAAAAATGCCTCACCTGCTGGTGGCCGGTACTACCGGTTCCGGTAAGTCGGTGGGCGTGAACGCGATGATTCTGTCGATTCTGTTCAAGTCGGGCCCGGAAGACGCCAAGCTGATCATGATCGACCCGAAAATGCTTGAACTGTCGATCTACGAAGGCATTCCGCACCTGCTGTGCCCGGTGGTCACCGACATGAAGGACGCCGCCAACGCGTTGCGCTGGAGCGTGGCCGAGATGGAGCGTCGCTACAAGCTGATGGCGAAGATGGGTGTGCGTAACCTGTCGGGTTTCAACCAGAAGGTCAGAGAGGCGCAGGAAGCCGGTACGCCGTTGACGGATCCTTTGTACAACCGCGAAAGCATTCACGACGAAGCTCCGCTGCTGACCAAGCTGCCAACCATCGTGGTGGTGGTCGACGAGTTTGCCGACATGATGATGATCGTCGGCAAGAAGGTTGAAGAACTGATCGCACGGATTGCCCAGAAAGCCCGTGCGGCGGGTATTCACTTGATCCTTGCGACCCAGCGACCGTCGGTGGATGTGATCACCGGTCTGATCAAGGCCAACATTCCGACCCGTATGGCGTTCCAGGTATCGAGCAAGATCGACTCGCGAACCATCATCGACCAGGGTGGTGCCGAGCAGTTGCTGGGTCACGGTGACATGCTCTATATGCCGCCGGGCACCAGTCTGCCGATTCGGGTTCACGGCGCGTTCGTTTCCGACGATGAAGTTCACCGGGTGGTTGAAGCCTGGAAACTGCGCGGTGCACCGGAGTACAACGACGACATCCTCAACGGTGTCGAAGAGGCGGGTAGCGGTTTTGAAGGCAGCAGCGGTGGCGGCGACGATGATGCTGAAACTGACGCGCTCTATGACGAAGCGGTGCAGTTCGTGCTGGAAAGCCGCCGCGCCTCGATCTCTGCGGTTCAGCGCAAGCTGAAGATCGGCTACAACCGCGCTGCGCGCATGATCGAAGCCATGGAAATGGCCGGGGTCGTGACCTCCATGAATACCAACGGCTCGCGCGAAGTGCTTGCACCAGGCCCGATGCGCGACTGACCGGTGCCGCGTGAAGTCACGCGGCACGCCATTCAAACGAATATCAAAGAGGACTCCCATGCGTCTTATCCGCATGTTGCTGCTGCCGGTACTGGCTTTAACCACGCTTTCGGCCCACGCCGATGACAAGGACGTGGCGCGTCTGACTCAGTTGCTCGAAAAGTCGCAGACCTTGACCGCACGTTTCTCTCAGCTGACCCTCGACGGCAGCGGTACTCAGTTGCAGGAAACCGCTGGCGAAATGTCCTTGCAGCGCCCGGGCCTGTTCTACTGGCACACCGATGCACCGCAAGAACAGCTTATGGTGTCGGATGGCAAGAAGGTTTCCTTGTGGGACCCGGACCTGCAACAGGTCACCATCAAGAACCTTGATCAGCGGCTGACCCAGACTCCAGCATTGTTGCTGTCCGGTGATGTGTCGAAAATCAGCCAGAGCTTCGCCATTACGTCCAAGGAAGCCGGCGGCGTGATCGACTTCACGCTCAAGCCCAAGACCAAGGACACGCTGTTCGACAGCCTGCGCCTGTCGTTCCGCAACGGTATGGTCAATGATATGCAGATGATCGACAGCGTCGGTCAGCGCACCAACATCCTGTTCACCGGGGTCAAGGCCAACGAGCCGATTCCGGCCTCCAAGTTCAAGTTCGACATCCCCAAGGGTGCCGATGTGATTCAAGAATAAAGAGCAGCAGTAACCCAGTGCTGGGCATTAGAAGGAAGGTGCAGCACACACACACACACACACAACCTGTGGCGAGGGAGCTTGCTCCCGCTGGACTGCGTAGCAGTCCCATTTTTAGGGCCGCTTCGCGCCCCAGCGGGAGCAAGCTCCCTCGCCACAGGGTATTCGCCAGACTTGAGAACTACGTAATAATCCGAGGTTTTAACCCTACGTGATGGACCTGTTTCGCAGTGCTCCGATAGCTCAGCCCTTGGCCGCCCGTTTACGGGCCGCCAACCTGGATGAGTACGTCGGTCAGGAACACCTGTTGGCCCGCGGCAAGCCGTTACGCGAGGCGCTGGAGCAGGGTGCCTTGCACTCGATGATTTTCTGGGGCCCGCCGGGCGTGGGTAAAACCACCCTGGCGCGTCTGCTCGCGGAAGTCTCGGATGCGCACTTTGAAACGGTCTCGGCGGTGCTGGCCGGGGTCAAGGAGATCCGCCAGGCGGTGGAAGTCGCCAAGCAGCAGGCCGGGCAATATGGCCGCCGAACCATTCTGTTCGTCGACGAAGTCCATCGCTTCAACAAGTCGCAACAAGATGCCTTTCTACCGTACGTCGAAGACGGCACGCTGATTTTCATTGGCGCGACCACCGAAAACCCGTCGTTTGAACTGAACAACGCGCTGCTGTCCCGTGCGCGCGTCTACGTGCTCAAGAGCCTCGACGAAACCGCATTGCACAAACTGGTGCAGCGGGCGTTGACCGAAGAGCGCGGCCTTGGCAAGCGTCAGCTGAGCCTCGGCGACGACGGCTTCAAGATGCTGCTCAGCGCTGCTGACGGTGACGGCCGGCGCCTGCTGAACTTGCTGGAGAACGCCTCCGACCTGGCGGAAGACGGCACGGAAATCGGCGTCGAGCTGCTGCAAAGCCTGCTCGGCGACACCCGGCGCCGTTTCGACAAGGGCGGCGAAGCGTTTTACGACCAGATCTCTGCGCTGCACAAATCGGTGCGCGGTTCCAACCCGGACGGCGCGCTGTACTGGTTCGCGCGCATGCTCGACGGTGGCTGCGATCCGTTGTACCTGGCCCGGCGCGTGGTGCGCATGGCCAGCGAAGACATCGGCAATGCCGACCCGCGTGCCTTGAGCCTGTGCCTGGCAGCGTGGGATGTGCAGGAGCGACTGGGCAGCCCCGAAGGTGAGTTGGCGGTCGCGCAGGCGATTACCTATCTGGCCTGTGCGCCGAAAAGCAATGCGGTTTATATGGGCTTCAAAGCCGCCATGCGCAGCGCTGCCGAGCATGGCTCGCTGGAAGTCCCGCTGCATTTGCGCAATGCCCCGACCAAGCTGATGAAGCAGCTCGGTTACGGCGACGAGTACCGTTATGCCCACGACGAACCGGACGCTTACGCGGCCGGCGAAGATTATTTCCCGGAGGAACTGGAGCCGCAGTCGTTCTATCGTCCGGTACCACGTGGCCTCGAATTGAAGATCGGCGAGAAGCTCAACCACCTTGCGCAGCTGGACCGTCTGAGCCCCAAACAGCGGAGAAAACCTTGATTCCCTTGATCGTTGCGGTCTCCGTCGGCGGTATTGCCGGCACATTACTGCGTTTCGCGACCGGCAACTGGATCAATGCAAATTGGCCACGGCACTTCTATACCGCTACGCTGGCCGTTAATATCATTGGCTGCCTGTTGATCGGCTTTTTGTACGGTCTGTTTATGTTGCGCCCGGAAGTGCCGATTGAGGTGCGTGCCGGGTTGATGGTGGGCTTCCTTGGCGGCCTGACGACTTTTTCATCCTTTTCACTGGATACGGTGCGCTTGCTCGAAAGCGGGCAAGTGCCGCTGGCCCTGGGCTATGCGGCGATCAGCGTATTCGGCGGGCTGCTCGCGACCTGGGCTGGCCTATCCTTGACCAAACTTTGATAAACGAGAGACCGACATGCTCGATTCCAAACTGTTACGTAGCAACCTTCAGGACGTAGCGGATCGCCTGGCATCCCGCGGCTTCAGCCTGGATGTTGCGCGCATCGAAGCGCTGGAAGAACAGCGCAAGACCGTCCAGACCCGCACCGAAGCACTGCAGGCTGAACGTAACGCGCGCTCAAAATCCATCGGTCAGGCCAAGCAGCGCGGCGAAGACATCGCGCCGTTGATGGCCGACGTCGAGCGCATGGCGAATGAGCTTGGTATCGGCAAAGTCGAACTGGACGAGATCCAGACTGAGCTGGACTCGATCCTGCTGAATATTCCTAACCTGCCGCACGAGTCGGTGCCGATTGGTTCCGACGAAGACGGCAATGTCGAAGTGCGCCGCTGGGGCACGCCGACCACCTTCGACTTCGAGATCAAGGATCACGTCGCGCTGGGCGAGAAGTTCGGCTGGCTGGACTTTGAAACCGCCGCCAAGTTGTCCGGTGCCCGTTTCTCCCTGCTGCGTGGGCCGATTGCCCGCCTGCACCGTGCCCTGGCGCAGTTCATGATCAACCTGCACACCACCGAGCATGGCTATGAAGAGGCTTACACGCCTTATCTGGTCCAGGCGCCGGCCTTGCAGGGCACCGGTCAGCTGCCGAAGTTCGAAGAGGACCTGTTCAAGATCAGCCGCGAAGGCGAAGCCGATCTGTACCTGATTCCGACCGCGGAAGTGTCGCTGACCAACATCGTGGCTGGCGAAATCGTCGACGCCAAACAACTGCCGATCAAATTCGTCGCTCACACTCCGTGCTTCCGTAGCGAAGCCGGTGCGTCGGGCCGTGACACCCGCGGGATGATTCGTCAGCACCAGTTCGACAAAGTCGAAATGGTCCAGATCGTCGAGCCGTCGACTTCGATGCAAGCGCTGGAAAGCCTGACCGCCAACGCCGAGAAAGTCCTGCAACTGCTGGAATTGCCATACCGCACCTTGGCGCTGTGCACCGGCGACATGGGTTTCAGCGCGGTCAAGACCTACGATCTGGAAGTGTGGGTCCCGAGCCAGGGCAAATACCGTGAAATTTCGTCGTGCTCCAACTGCGGCGATTTCCAGGCCCGTCGCATGCAAGCACGTTTCCGTAACCCGGAAACCGGCAAGCCTGAGCTGGTCCACACCCTGAACGGTTCCGGCCTGGCGGTCGGTCGTACGCTGGTGGCGGTGCTGGAGAACTATCAGCAGGCCGACGGTTCGATCCGCGTGCCTGCCGTGCTCAAGCCGTACATGGGCGGCCTTGAGGTCATCGGCTAAATGGAATTTCTGCCGCTGTTTCACAACCTGCGCGGCAGTCGTGTGTTGGTCGTCGGTGGAGGGGAGATTGCCTTGCGCAAATCCCGTCTGCTGGCCGATGCCGGCGCGCTGCTGCGGGTCGTTGCGCCTGAGATCGAAGCCCAGTTGCGTGAGCTGGTGCAGAACAGTGGCGGCGAGCTGGTGTTGCGCGGCTATTGTGAGTCGGACCTCGACGGTTGCGGGCTGATCATTGCCGCCACCGACGACGAACCGCTGAATGCACAAGTCTCCAAAGATGCTCATCGGCGCTGCGTGCCGGTCAATGTGGTAGACGCGCCGGCCTTGTGCAGCGTGATCTTCCCGGCGATTGTCGACCGTTCGCCGTTGGTGATTGCCGTGTCCAGCGGCGGCGATGCGCCGGTGCTGGCGCGGTTGATCCGCGCCAAGCTGGAAACCTGGATTCCCTCGACCTATGGCCAGTTGGCCGGGTTGGCGGCGCGTTTTCGCAATCAGGTCAAAGGTCTGTTCCCGGATGTGCAGCAACGTCGGGCGTTCTGGGAAGAGGTTTTCCAGGGGCCGATCGCGGATCGTCAACTGGCCGGGCAGGGCGCTGAAGCCGAGCGTTTGCTGTTGGCGAAAATCAACGGCCAATCCCCCAACGCTCCAGGTGAGGTGTATCTGGTCGGCGCAGGGCCGGGTGATCCGGATCTACTGACATTCCGCGCCTTGCGGCTGATGCAGCAAGCCGATGTGGTGCTGTATGACCGCCTGGTGGCACCGGCGATTCTTGAGCTGTGCCGTCGTGATGCCGAGCGGATTTATGTCGGTAAGCGACGTGCCGATCACGCGGTGCCTCAGGATCAGATCAACCAGCAATTGGTGGACCTGGCCAAGCAGGGCAAGCGTGTGGTACGGCTGAAGGGCGGTGATCCGTTCATCTTTGGCCGTGGTGGCGAAGAGATCGAAGAACTGGCGGCCCACGGCATTCCGTTCCAGGTCGTGCCGGGTATTACTGCTGCCAGCGGTTGCGCGGCCTACGCCGGGATTCCGCTGACCCACCGTGATTACGCGCAGTCAGTGCGCTTTATCACCGGTCACCTGAAGGATGGTACCTCGGATCTGCCGTGGGGCGATCTGGTCGCGCCAGCGCAAACCCTGGTGTTTTACATGGGGCTGGTGGGGCTGCCGATCATCTGCGAAGAATTGATCAGGCATGGTCGTTCAGCGGACACGCCGGCGGCGTTGATTCAGCAGGGCACGACCCCTAATCAGCGGGTTTTCACCGGCACGCTGGCCAACCTTCCACAGCTGGTGGCGGAGCATGAAGTGCATGCGCCGACATTGGTGATCGTGGGAGAAGTGGTGCAACTTCGCGAGAAACTCGCATGGTTTGAAGGCGCCCAGTCGCAAGTCTGAACACCGAGTTGCTGCCATCGCGAGCAGGCTCGCTCCCACAGGGGATTTGTGAACGACACAAATTAAATGTGGGAGCGAGCCTGCTCGCGATGGGTCCCTTGAAAAATCAGATTGAATTCAAGTCCTGCGCCAAACCCCTTTCCCGCTCAACCGCTCCCGATCATGGGCTACGGTGAAATTCTGCGCCGGTCCCTTCGGCACAATGCCGGTCGGATTGATCGTGCGGTGGCTCGCGTAGTAATGCCCCTTGATGTGGGCAAAGTCCACGGTGTCGCTGATCCCCGGCCACTGATACAGCTCACGTAGCCAGTTCGACAGGTTCGGGTAATCGGCGATCCGCCGCAGGTTGCACTTGAAGTGGCTGTAATACACCGCGTCGAAGCGAATCAGCGTGGTGAACAGGCGAATGTCCGCCTCGGTCAGGTATTCGCCCGCCAGATAGCGCTTCTCGCCCAAGCGGTTTTCCAGCCAGTCGAGTTCACTGAACAGCTCATCGAAAGCTTCTTCATAGGCGGTTTGTGAGGTGGCAAACCCGGCGCGATACACGCCGTTGTTCACCGCCGGATAAATCCGCGCATTCAGCTCATCGATTTCAGCGCGCAAGGGTGGTGGGTAGAAGTCCAGGCCGTTGCCGGTCAGACCGTCGAACGCGCTGTTGAACATACGGATGATTTCCGCCGATTCGTTGCTGACGATGCGCTTTTGCAGGTTATCCCACAGTACCGGCACTGTTACGCGACCGGTGTAGTTGGCGGTATCGGCGGTGTAGCGCTGGTGCATAAACGTGAGGTGGTCGAGTTTGTCGCCCGTGGAGCCGAAGGCCTTGTCGAAGGTCCAGCCGTTTTCCAGCATCAGCCAACTGACCACTGACACATCGATCAGGCTTTCCAGGCCTTTGAGCTTACGCAGAATCAGCGTGCGGTGCGCCCAGGGACAGGCGAGCGAGACATAGAGGTGATAGCGACCCGCTTGTGCAGGGAAGCCGCCTTCGCCGCTGGGGCCGGGTTTGCCGTCGGCGGTCAGCCAGTTACGGCGCTGCGCTTGTTCGCGCTGGAACGCGCCGTCCTTGCTGCTTTCGTACCACTGATCACGCCAGTGCCCTTCAATCAGCAAACCCATCTTGAACTCCAAAGTCGTTAAACGTTGGAGTTGAGTCTATTCCTATACCTTCGAACAAAAAGCGCAAAGGTTGGGCGTTAATGATCGATTAAATAGATTTGTCGCGAGCATCCCAGAACTGCTGGGCCTTGACGAAGGCTTCATCACGCGGCGTACCGAGGCCGCGCAAGGCCAGGGCCATGGTCGAAATCAGCGCCAATTGCGGGTAGCTGTCGACCACGTCGCCGCGCCATACGGCTTTCAAGTGTTCCGGGTCGAGGCTCGCCGGTTTGACGTGGCGTTGCGCCGACAGCTGCGGCCATTCCTCGTCCCAGCTCTCACCGCCGGTGGTGCCGTACAGATGACTGATGGTGTCCGGGTTGATCTCGATCTCGCCGCCATCGCCCTTGATCACGATCGCATTATCGCCCAGCAAGCCGCTGGCGTCGCGGTGTACGCCCTGATAGCCGGGGTGGAAGATGCTTTGCAAGCCGCAGCGCGCGCCCAGCGGATTGAGAATCCGCGCCAGCGAGTGGATTGGCGAGCGCAGGCCGAGGGTGTTGCGCAGATCAATCATCCGTTGCAGTTGCGGCGCCCAGTCGCCTAGCGGGATGAACGCCAGGTTGCCTTGATCCAGCGCCTCACCCACTTGTTGCCAGTTACGGCACAGCGGGATCTGCAATTGCTCGAGCAGTTGCTCGCTGTACAGCCGCCCGGCGGTATGCGCGCCACCACCGTGCATGAGGATTCGCACGCCGTTTTGCGCCAGGCACTTGGCCGCCAGCAGATACCACGGCAGGTGGCGTTTCTTGCCGGCGTAGGTCGGCCAGTCCAGATCGACACCCAGGGCTGGCGCGTTCAACCGCTCGCGTAAGGCTTCGGTGAAACCTGCCAGCTCTTCCGGGCTTTCTTCCTTGTGCCGCAACAGCATCAGGAAGGCGCCGAGTTGAGTGTCCTCGACCTTATCGTCGAGCAGCATACCCATGGACTCGCGGGCCTCTTCGCGGGTCAGGCTGCGAGCGCCGCGTTTGCCTTTGCCGAGAATCCGCACGAACTGCGCGAAAGGGTGTTCGGCAGGTGTTTCAGTGATCAGTGGGGCGAAATCGGTCATAGACAATTCGTCGGTTTGGGCAGGCCCGCCAGCTTGGCGGCAAGTTTGGCGGGAGTGCCTTTGAACAATCGGTTCAGGTGCAGGCTGTTGCCCTTGTCCGGGCCCAGCTTCAGCGCGGTGTATTTGATCAACGGGCGAGTGGCCGGCGACAGCTGGAACTCCTGATAAAACCCACGCAGCAGCTCAAGGATTTCCCAGTGTTCGGGGCTCAGCTCAAGTTCTTCGGCGGCGGCCAGGGCAGCGGCGACTTCGGCGGACCAGTCACCGAGATCAACCAGGTAACCGTCCTTGTCTAGATCGATGCGACGAGCGCCTACGGTGAGCGAATTCATAACCAGCTGTTGACCTTGTCATAGTGAATCGACAGTTCGACAAAGGCCGGATAATCGATGCTTTTGACCCAGTCGGGCACGTGTACACCGCGAGCCTGGATGTCTTCGTCGAGGACGAACAGACGCAAGGTTTCGCTTTGCGCTTGCAGCGCGCTGAGTGGCGCTGTGCCGAGTTGCAAGGCGTAGACCGCATCGCCACTGAGCAGAACGGCATCGCTCGCACCCAGCACGCGCAGGCAGCTGGTCAGCCGGTTATCGGTAAACGGCGAGTGAGACAACACATGCAAAGTCGACATCAGAGGGTGATCACTTGGTCATAACGGTCAATAACGGCCGAGATCTGTTCAGCGGCCAGTACGTGCAACGGTTCGAGGCTCAAGGCCATCGGCATCAATCCGCGTGCGGTTGCACTCTCGCCACACACGTACAGGTCTTCAATACCAAACAACCCAAGCGCCTGCAGGTTGGCGCTGAGGTCTTTTTGTTGCACGGCTTTGGCGTTCTGCCCGGTGGCGAGCTGGAACACGCCGTCATCGAGAAACAGCAGGCCGATCGGCAAATCGAAGGCGCCGCCGGCGAGTACGATATCCAGCGCTTCACGGGCGCTTGGGCCAGACCAGGGGGCCTGCCGGCTGATAATCAGCAAGGATTTAGGCATGTTTCATGGCCCTCCAAAACAGATCAGGCGATCGGCGTCTTGCACCGCATCGTGCAACTGCCCGAGCCCGGACAATTCCCACGGTGCGCTGACATTGATTGCCGTGCGCTGATAACGCCTGGCTTCTGCTTCATCCAGCACACCACGACGCAAGGCTGCAGCAATACACACTACGCCGTCGAGTTGGTGCTCGCAGACGAAGTTGCGCCATTGCAGCGCCAGGTCCTGCTCATCCTGTGGCGTAACGACGTTGCTCGACGCGTTGTAAACGCCGTCCTGATAGAAAAACAGTCGCACGATCTCGTGCCCACCGGCTAGCGCTGCCTGAGCAAACAGCAGGGCGCGGCGCGAGGAGGGCGCATGTGCGGCGGAAAACAGCGCGATGGCGAACTTCATGGTGAACTCTGACAACAAATCTGCGGCCATGATAAAGCTTTATCGCCGGTGCGGCGAAGGGCTATTCAGCGCGGCATATAGCCCATCTGCCAGCGCCGTGGAATCTTCAGTGAAATAGCGCCGAGCACGCCGGCCAGCAGGCCGCTGGCATACAGGGCTTGCAGGCCGAGATGGTGTTCGAGCACTGCGCCCAGGACGGCGCCGGCAAACATGCCGGTCCACGGGATCAGTTGCACCCGCCAGCCATTGCGGCGTTCGCCGAGCAACCAGCGTCCCAGACCGCGCCCAAAGCGTGACAGGGCACCGGTGACGTAGGTCAACCCGACCGGAAAGCCGTTGACCTGTTCGACGGCGGCGTTGAGCATCCCCATGGCGATGATCGCTGCCAGCAACGCCGGAAATTTAGCCTCGAATGGCCATGCAGCGGCGCCGCACAACAGGGCCGCGACGCACAACATCAAGGGCAGGGCGCGTCGGCCGCTGAATCGGCTGACCACAATGCCCAAGGCGTTGCCGACGACAAACATGGCGACCAGCACCAGCAACCGCAAGGTCATGCCCAGATCTCCGCCGCTGATCGCTACCGCCAGGCGGGTGGTGTTGCCGCTCATGAAGGAGACGAAGTCGCCGGTGGCCATGAAGCCAATAGCGTCGGTCATGCCGGCCAGCACGGACAGGCTCGCCACCAGCAGCATGCCGATCCGGCCGCGCCATTTTTGCACGTGCAACAGGCCCGGTGTATGGGCGCGATTAGGTGAAGACGGCAGCATTCGTCAGCTCTCGAGACCCTGCAGTTTGCGATATTCCTTCCAGTCCATGCCGGCCATTTGCGCCACTTCCTTGTGAACCTCCAGCCGTTGGGCTTCATAGTCCTCAACAGTGGTCACGGTCAATTGCAACGTCAATTCCCAGGCAAACAGGCCCAGGCGCTCGGCCTCTGCCTCGTAGGCTTCGTGCAGCCGTTCGTTGCGATACTGCGCCATGGTTTCGCCTTTGGCCTGGGCGGCCAGAGGGTTCAGGTGATCGAGTTCTTCGCGTAACGCCGGTCGTGCATTGAGAAATCGTTGCAACGCCAGTTCGTGCTGCGAGTCGATGGGGGCCATGGACCGTCCTTGTCAAAGGAAAAGTATGCGCGTCTTGAGGGCGTTTGCCTTGACGCGGGTCAGGAGGTCTTTTTCTTGTTGGCTTTGGCCTCGGCGGCCAGGCACTCAAGTGCAAACTGCTCGGTGTAGGTCATCTGGATCGGCGTGGTTTCACCTTTGACGGTTCTTTCGCCATCGAGGATGTAGCGAATGCGCTTGTCGGTCACGCCAATGCGTTTGGCGATCCACGACGGAGTCTGACCGATCTGGCTGATCAGCTTGTCGGCGTAGTCGGTGGAAGGTTTGTAGAACTCGGCATTGGGGGTCATGGGCTTTCCAGAAGAAGTTGCTCGGCGCGACGCGCCAATTATGGCGCGACAGGGTGCGCGAATCGGCGCGGGCTGTCGCTATCTATATAAAGTAATGCAGAGCGGCGCCATGAGGAAGAACCTTGCCTGGCGCTTCGGAGTAGCCGCTTGCGGTGATACAGTCAGCGTTTTGCGAATAAGGAAACACAATGCGTATTTTGATGGTGGCGCTGGCTGGCGTGTTGCTGGCGGGTTGCGCGGGATCGACGATGAAAGAAGCGCGCTCCCAGAGCCCCTACAAGACGCTCGCCTCGAACAAGCCTGATCTGGTCGTCGCCCAGTGCGTGCAGTTTGCCTGGCAAGACGAGGCGGTGTTCGGTGTCGACGCCAGTGGTTACCTGCAACCCGGCGAAACCGGCGGGTTCACCGTTTACACCCGTTCGGCCGAGGCCTTCATTGACGTGCAAGGCGGCGCATTGAAGTACTACGCCACTCAGGACAACTGGGTTGCCAAGCGCCGACTGGCAGCACTGGCAACCTGTTTGTGAGTCAGTGAGCGTCAGGTCCCTGTAGGGCGCAACTGTCTTGATGTGAATCGTTCTGATTGCAGGGTTGTGTTGTAGTACTTTTGCCAGTCTAAACGTAGGAATTCATACATTTAACTGTATGGATAACCAGTATTTGTTGGGTTCGGTTCAAAAGCGCGATTGAAACGCGAAAAAAGCGGCCATGGACTTCACCTGTCATTCGGTTAGGTTGAAAGCGTTCCTCAGGAAGGAACGTTCTTAATCAACGGAGTGAAAAAATGAACAAGCCACAAACACAAGCGCAACTCAAACATGGTCGTGTCACTATCCCTGCCAGCCGCGGCTCTGTCGCTATGGAGGTCGGTCTCCTGGAAGGGTGGGAGGTCAACGAAATGGAAGGCGGAAAGAATTTCCCGTCACTGACTGCCGGGCCTTTCCCCGCACCGTATCAGACGGACAGCGACAGCGTCGCACCACCGGCTGATGGTTTTATCCTCAGCGGTGGCAAGGCTGATGCTCGTGATTGCATCAACTTCACCAACGAAGAAATGAGCAAAAAGCTCAATCGTCCATTCACCTGGCCACTGCTGAACGTGAACCCGGGCCAGGCCTTTCATGTCACCTGGCAGTACACTGCGCCTCATACCACCCGCGGCTACAGCTGGTTCATCACCAAGGATGGCTGGGACCCGAAACAGCGCATCAGCCGTGCGCAACTCGAGGCCAAACCGTTCGCGGAAGACTTCTACACCCAAGTGCCTTATTACGCGCACAGCAGCGAACTCAAAGCCAAAGTCGAACATGAAGTGAAGTTGCCAGCAGGCAAGAAAGGCCATCACGTCATCGTGCTGCTGTGGATTGTCGCCAACACCGGCAACGCCTTCTATCAAGCCTTCGATGTGGACTTCAAGTAAGGCCTGGCTCGTGGAGTGATACCCAACAGGTTCTAAAGGATTAGAGCCGAAAGCCCGGCAGCGATGCCGGGCTTTTTTAGTTTTTCACGGAGCCCTGGGGGGCCAAAAAAAAGTAAAAAAAAGCCCGCGGGAGGGTGCGGGCCGAAAGTTTCTTGAATGAGCGGCCGGGAATATAAGCGCTAAGGGCTGAAATCACCGTGAAAGATGTTTCATATCTGCGCGTCGGACCGTTCGACCGTTCAACCTATTGAGCCCACAGAATGCCAAGCCGGGTGTAAGTTAGGTTCGGACTTGTCTGTACTCGAATGGAGGTGACTATGAGTGCCCCGATGCTTAGCAAAATGCAGATGAACGGTTATCAAGTGGTCAGCGTCAACAGCGGTCTCTGGAAGGTCTGTACCCGTAACGACCGGCTCGGATCCTTTGGCAGTCGAGAAGAAGCGCTGGCCTATGCCGCGTCATTGCCCGCCCGTGCACCCAGAGCGAAAGCCGTTTCCAATACACAGTGAGGCGATCATCTGGATGAGTGTGTCGGTCTTTCTTCCAGTTGCGTAAACGAAAAAGAGCCCGCTTATGGCGGGCTCTTTCGTCAGGAGTTATCAGTCGACTCAGGTTTGCGTCGATCCTTGCCGGCAGGATTGCCGGTGTTCAGAAGCCTTCTCTCCACCATCACATTTTCAAGTGCCTGGCGGTCTGAAGGTTGCAGCTGATGTTCCCTCTCTTTGAGCTCAAGCAGAATCGGGCTGGACCAAGTGCGATAGGTCCGCTCGGCCATTCGAATCGGGTTCATTTTCGTCTCCCAGACCAAGTGCTCGCTAACAGCGCGACGCGTTTCCATACCGCGAAAATCCTAGTTGAGAAACCCGGGTGGCGCCACCCGATCAGCCATTGCTTTTGTGATCGCCACTGATGATCTTGCCGACCGGCGTGATGAGATCAGGTCTCTGGTTCTTCACGTTGCCTATCGCCATATCCACCTTGAACCACTCGAAGGTTTCGGCAGACTCGCCCTGGTACAATACCATCTGCTCGGCACTCTCCTTGGGCATCGCCAGGTTGAGCCACTCTCGGGCCAACTCCGGCGACAGCACCACCGGTCGCCGATCATGTAGATCGACCAGGCCACCAACACTGTCGGCGGTGAAAATCACAAAACCATCGTCCTTCTTCGGTTCCCTGCCACCCGCAGGGTACTGACCAATGGCTGCGCAGAGTATGGGAGCCCGATCGCGGCGCCGGATCAGGTAAGGCTGTTTATTCGGGCCACCTTCATAAGCCCATTCGAACCAGTTATCGATGGGCACGATGGCGCGGTGCGGCCAGATCGCCCGGAAGAACGAACCGTGTGCGACTTTCTCGACCCGGGTATTGATGGGCACGGAGTTGTCTTTCGACCAGGCCGGTCGCCATCCCCAGCGTACCCGGTCAGCGTGCAGGGTTTCGCCTTCGAGGTGAAAGAGTGCGACCTGAGTCGATGGCGCGACGTTGTACAGACCCAGAGGCTGGTCGCCCACAGTATTGACCAGGGCATTGGGCATGCTCAGCGCCGCGACGAAGTCGTGGATGCCTCGGTACTGCGAAAGTCTTCCACACATTGGAAAATCCTCCGGTGGAGCTTTCAGCTTAGCCGAGTCGCGCCCAGGGTGGAGGCGCCGCGAGCGGATCTATTGTCTGAAGGACGGGCAGATCGCAGGAGGTATGGGCCAGCAAACCTGCAATGGCCCCGGTCAGCAGGTTCTCCAGCAGTTCGTTGCGTTCCCGATCCTCCAGCGGGTGCAGCGCCAGCCAGCTGGGTGCGCTGTTGAGCATGCTGGCAATGGTGTGTCCGGCAGCCAGTAACCCTTGTTCACTGAATCGGGGCGATGGGCAGAGGATCATCAGCAATTGCCGTTCGTAATGCTCCTGCAACTGCCGAACACGCGCCTGTTGATCCTCGTTCAGGCAACCGCTGTCGCGCTCTACCAGGCGAAAGTGCCAGGGCATTTCCCGATGCAGGCTCAGGTGTGCATGGATAACGTTGTGCAGGCTGCCGCGCAGGTCTCGCGGCTGTCGCTCGATGCGTCCGAGGGTTGCCAGCAGCTCCTCATAAAATTCTTCGATGAGGTCGAGCAGCAAGTGCTGCTTGCTCGGGTAATGATGATACAGCGAGCCTGGGGCGAGCCCCAGGAACGCTGCCAGCTCACGCATGCCGACCTGGCCAAAACCCTTGCTGGCGAACAGCTCCAGGGCCTTGTCCCGGCTCTCGGCGAAGCGTGAGCAACGCTCAGCCATAGGTATGGAAACCGCGGCCGGTCTTGCGCCCCAGGTAACCCGCGGCGACCATTTCCTTGAGCAGCGGAGCGGGGCGGTACTTGCTGTCGTTGAAGCCGTCGTAGAAGGCCTGCATGATCGCCAGCAACGTATCCAGGCCAATCAGGTCGGCCAGCGCCAGCGGACCTATCGGCTGGTTGCAGCCCAGACGCATGCCTGCATCGATGTCTTCGGCGCTGGCCAGGCCTTCCTGAAACACCAGGATCGCTTCGTTGATCATCGGCACCAGAATCCGGTTCACCACAAAGCCCGGACGGTTACCGGCGGTGATCGCGGTCTTGCCCAGGCGTTGCGCCAGTTCCAGGGCCAGGGTGTGCGTGGCGTCGCTGGTTTGCAGGCCGCGAATCACTTCGATCAACCCCATGACCGGCACCGGATTGAAGAAGTGCAGGCCGATGAAACGGGCCGGCGAACTGACGCTGGCGGCGAGCTCGGTGATCGACAGCGATGAGGTGTTGGAAGCAATCACGCAGTCGGCGCTGACCTGAGCGGCGATCTGTTGCAGCACCCGCAGTTTCAGTTCGAGGTTTTCAGTCGCGGCCTCGATCACCAACTGCACGTTGCGCAGGGTGGCGTAGTCGGTGCTGGTGCTGATCTTGTCCAATGCCGCGAGCTTTTGCTCCTCGGTCAGCGACGCCTTGGCGACCTGCCGGTCGAGGTTCTTGCCCACGGTCGCCAGCGCTTTTTGCAGGGCGCTGTCGGAGATGTCCAGCAAGGTCACGTTGAAACCGGCCAATGCGCAGATTTGTGCAATGCCGTTGCCCATGGTGCCGGCGCCGATGACGCCAATGTTCTGCAGATTCATCTTCATGTCCTTCTGGTCAAACCCGTTCGAACAACACGGCAATGCCTTGGCCGCCGCCAATGCACATGGTCGCCAGGGCATAACATCCCTGAATCCGATGCAGTTCGTGAATGGCCTTGGTCGCGATGATTGCGCCGGTGGCGCCGACAGGATGACCCAGGGAGATGCCCGAACCGTTCGGGTTGACCTTCTCGGGATCGAAGCCCAGTTCTTGCGCCACAGCACAGGCCTGGGCCGCGAAGGCTTCGTTGGACTCGATGACATCAAGGTCGGCAACGGTCAGGCCCGCCCGCTTGAGCACCAGGCGGGTGGCGGGAATCGGACCCAGGCCCATCATTGAAGGCTCAACGCCGGCGTGGGCATACCCCACCAGCCGGGCCATCGGCTTGAGGCCTTGTTCCTGCACGAGTTGCCCGGTGGCCATGATCAGCGCGCCAGCGCCATCATTGAGGCCAGAGGCGTTGCCGGCGGTGACGCTGCCGTCTTTTTTGAACGCGGGTTTCATGCCGCTCAATTGCTCGAAGCTGACCTCTGCCCGTACATGCTCATCCGTCGCAAACGAAACCGTGCCTTTGCGGCTCGCCACTTCTATCGGCACGATCTGCCCGGCAAAACGCCCTTCGGCAATCGCCCGGGCGGCACGTTGCTGGCTGAGCAGCGCCAGTTGATCCTGGGTCTGACGGGAGATGCCGTAGTGTTCGGCGATGTTTTCTGCGGTGATGCCCATGTGGAAGCCGGCAAACGGGTCTTGCAGCACGCCGAGCATGTAGTCGATGCCCTGAATGTCACCCATTCGTGCACCCCAGCGTGCCTGTGGCAACAAGTAGGCACCACGGCTCATGGACTCGACACCACCGGCCAGCACGGCAGATGCATCCCCGAGCATCAGACTTTGTGCCGCACTGACAATCGCCTGCAGACCCGAACCGCAGAGGCGGTTGACGTTGAAGGCCGGGGTTTCTTTCGGCAGGCCGGCATTCATCGCCACGGCCCGTGAAATGTAGGCGTCGCGCGCCTCCGTCGGGATCACATGCCCCATCACCGCATGACCGATGTGTTCGGGCGCCAGACCAGATCGTTCAATGGCTGCGCGGCATACGTCGGTTGCCAACTGAATAGGCGGCACATCCTTGAGTGAACCGCCAAAACTGCCGATGGCAGAACGGACCGCGCTCACAACAAAAATATCGGAAGGGTTCATGTGGGTTTCCTGAAAGAGGTCTTTTTTGTTGGGTACGAGTCTAGAATCAGCAACGCCGCAGGCCTATGCCAGAACTGTTCAACGGTGATGGCGTTTTTTGCCACTTTCAGATGCTGAGGAGAGAGACGAGCACATGCGGGAAACGGATTCGGTGGCGGTCTATTTCATGTATCCAATGATCCATGCCCTGCGTGAAAATCCGCAGCGTCTGCGGTCGGTACTTGAGCAGGTGGGAATCGATCCGGCACTGATGGATCAGCCTACGGCACGGGTGCCGGCCACTGCTTTTGCGGCGTTATGGCTGGTGCAGATTAGTGAGTTGAACGACGAGTTCTTTCAGCTGGACTCCCATGGCATGCCGCCGGGTAGTTTCGCCTTGATCTGTCGGGCATTGATTCAGGAGTTGACGTTGGAAAAAGCCATGCGTCAGTGCCTGGCCAATTTCGGCCTGTTCCTGCGAGACTTTCGCGGCACGTTAACGGTGCGTGGCAAGCGTGCAGTCATCAGCTTGCAGACTCAGGCGCAAAACAGCGACGTCGCGCATTTCGGTGAAGAGACGTTCCTGGTGTTGATGATCAGTCTGCTGTGCTGGCTGGGCGGGCGGCGCATTCCCATCGATCGTGCGGACTTTCGTCATGAGCGGTTGTCGCTCAATGATGATTCAATGCTCTGGGGTGCCAACCTGACCTTTGGCGCCGAGCGCACCGAGATCGAGTTCGACAGCCGTTATCTGCAATTGCCGGTGGTTCAGGACCTTGCTTCACTCAAGGCATTTTTGCGCAGTGCGCCGCAGTGGCTGGTGATTCGTTTCCGTAACCAGCATGGCCTGGCATCGCAGGTTCATCAGCGTTTGCGCAACAGCCATTACAGCCAATGGCCGACCCTGGAGGCGTTCGCGATCGAACAGCATTTGAGCCCCAGCACCGTTCGCCGAAAACTGGAGCGCGAAGGCTGTTCATTCCAGGAGATCAAGGACGAAGTGCGTCGTGGTGTTGCCTTTGAACAGCTGCGCCAGAGCCAATCGAGCATCACCGCGATTGCCGAGCAGATCGGTTTTCAGGAGCCCAGTGCCTTCCATCGGGCGTTCAAGAAGTGGACCGGTGAGAGTCCGGGGCGTTACCGGGCGAGGTTCCAGAGCAAGCGCCTCGATAGCTGATGTGTACCTGGCCAGCACGCCACTCATCGAGTGGCGTTTTTGTTGGCGCATGGCCGGTCGAGCGCAACGAAAAGACCGGTATCAGTGTGCTTGCTGGTCTGCTTCGCAATTGACCATCCATGGCACCCCGAAACGGTCAACCAGCATACCGAAGCGTGCGGCCCAGAACGTTGCCTCCAACGGCATTTGAATGGTGCCCTGGTCCGCCAGTGCGGTAAAAATTCGCTCGGCTTCAGCGATGCTGGTGACATTCAGCGAAACAGAGCAACCGCTGATGCCGTGGTAGG
Source organism: Pseudomonas brassicacearum (assembly GCF_003732175.1). GTDB lineage: Bacteria > Pseudomonadota > Gammaproteobacteria > Pseudomonadales > Pseudomonadaceae > Aquipseudomonas > Aquipseudomonas brassicacearum_G. The sequence continues at coordinate 205,418 of NZ_MOBI01000020.1, read as the reverse complement.
GCCGCTCAGGCGTGGTGTCGGACCCCATGAGGACCTGGTCGCCGACAACCAGCCGAGTATGGATGATTCGGTCATGGCAACTCGCCGGCATTTGATCGCGAGCCGGCGATTCACCGAAGGTCATCATCATTTCAAGGGTGCCTTGCAGGCATTGCGCGTAGAACGTGAAGGCTGCTTTGCAATCACCGTTGAAGATCAGGTAGGGATTGATTTTCATCGTCAGCTCCAGGAATGCAGAGGGAGAAGGCACTATTTGTTCCGGCATGCCCGCGTGGGTAAAACCATGGGAAAGACGTTCAGCTATCGAGTAGCAGGGTGCTAATTATGGCTGACAGGTGTCGTTTTTTTAGATGATTTTGTTTGCTGCGTGCGAGCGTTATGACTGGAGGACAAAAGATTGCAGGGGGCATTGCGCCCCCTGGTATTGAGGTCACGCTACATCAAGTTGCTTTGCGGCAATCCCAGCAGGCCGGTCAGCGTATTGAGGATGGTTTGCTGTCGGGCGCGGTTTGCCTGGTGCTCGGCTTCTGCGGCGGCGACATCGGCAGCGCAGTGAGGGCAGGTCACTTCGTGTGCGTGGATGTACTGCAAGCAGCCACGACACAGTGCCAGTTGCGGCGGAATACGTCCTTCGTCAGGCGATTTCTGGCCCTGGTTCGCCCAGGCCAGTTTGATCACCTGGCCGCTGTCGCTGACGCTGTTGACCTTCTCGCCGGTGTCTATGCGTTCGGTAATCAGGTCAAAACGTCCGACGGCGAAGGAGGTCTTTGCTGCGTCTTCGAGTTTGACAATTCGTTCGCGCAGTCCCTTTTTCTGCAGGTCCAGCGCGCGGTAGTGACAGTAGGGGTTGTTGCCGGGTTTGCCGAGCAAGGAGTGTGAGGTCCAGGTACAGCCGCCACGGCAGACATCGTTGTAATAGCAGCTTCGGCAGTAGCCCCATAGATCATCGACACCGCGCAGGCGGCCAAAGTGCATGCCTTCGCTGTAGTGCCAGATATCGTGCAGGCTCATGTTGCGCACGTTGCCGCCGGAAAAGCCCACCGTTGCCAATGAAGGGCAACCTTTGACGGTGCCATCGGCTTCGAGTGCCAGCACGGTTTGCCCGGCCGCGCAGCCGCTCCAGTGCACGCGCTCGTCACCGAAGCCACGCCACATGTGTTCATAAGGGCCGTAGTAACCAATATTGTTGCCCACGTTCATCAGCAGGCCGCGATCAACGCCCTCGCGGTAAAGGCGTGCCAGCAACGGCATCACTTCAAGCAGTTGATAGGGCTGCAACAACAGCTCCGGATGATCGACGGCATTGCCCATGGCGACCGTCAGCTGGATCTGCCAGTGGGTGGCGCCGAGTTCGATGATCAAGTCCATCAGTTCGGGCAGATCGGGCAGGGTGGCCGCGCCGATCTGGGTGTTGACGCTCACTGCAAGCCCCGACTGTTTGGCGCGTCGCAGGGTATCGATAGCCTTGTCGAACGAGCCCGGGACATTGCGCACAGCGTCATGCAGCGGGGCCAGTCCATCCAGCGAAACACCGACGCCATTGAGCCCGGCATCCACTGCGGCCTGCATTTTTGCCGGCGTCAGGTTGCGTCCACCGGTTTGTATCGCGCAGTACATGCCGTGATCGTGGATAGCCTGGATCAGTTGAGTCCAGTCCTTGCGCAAATAGGCTTCACCGCCGATCAAGGTGATTTCACGGGTGCCGAGTGCCGCCAGGGAATCGATGACATCCAGGCATTCCCGGGTGTTCAATTCATCGGGGCGTCGATGGCCTGCGCGTGAGCCGCAATGCAGGCATTTGAGATCGCAGGCCAGGGTGATTTCCCAGACCACATGGACCGGCACGTAGCGTTTGAGGTCGGTTTCACTGAGGTAGCGGGCGGGGCGATTGTCTGACATGGAAAATCCTTGCGCACAGACACGTACGCGGCACGAATCCATCGAAGTGTTCGCGCCTTCCTTAGCATCAACGGCGCGAGCGGATTTACCTCTGGGGTTGAAAGGTCCCGGGCTCGGTCACTGGTGGTTTGCCCCAGCCCGGGCATTGCCGGTTAGCGTGCTTCCAGTCGGGCGATTTCTGCTTGCAACTGTTCCAGCGCACTGCGCAAGGCGCCGCTGCTGGCCAGTTGCTGTTCACCCTGGCTCACCACGGCCTTCAGTTGCGCCAGGTCACCGCTGGCTTGCGCTTGCTGCACGGCAACCGCGTAGAGCGGGTGCGCATGTGACGGCTGCTCGACCCGCTGATTATGAGCAGGCGCCTGGCTGACAGCCGCGTGTCTCACTGGCGTCCAGTGGTCTTGATCGTAGTACTTGTAGTCGGCAAAACCGCTGGCCCAATCGGCGCCTAGAATGCCGCGCAGGTCGAAGGTCTGGGCGATTTGGCTGTTAGGGCCGCTCGGGCTGCCATCCAGAGTGAGGATGATGTGGTTTTCCGCATCGGCAGTCAGTTTGGCCTCGGAATACTCACCCCAAACCTGGGCACGGAAATTGACAGGGGGGTAGGTGCTTTGAAAAATGCTCGCAATACCGCTGACTTTCTTGTTGACGGTATCCACCAGCAGCTCCAGGGTCAAAACCGGTGCGCCGAGTAGCGAGCTGGAAACGTTGAGGCGCGTGTGAAAAAGTCCAATTGACATGGTGCAACTCCCTTAATTGTATTCAGGACAAGCCAGGCACATTCAGTTGCCGGTCAGCGGCGTTCCAGCCTGCTGATTTCACCCTTGGCAGCCTCAAGTGCACTCTGCAACTGGGGTTGCTGGTCCAGTTGTTGTTTGGCAAGGCTTGCCAGATTTTTCATCTGGGCCAGGTCACCGCTGGCAATGGCGCCCTGAATCGGCGCGGCGTACAGCGGCATGATCGGCGGATACGGCAGGATTACCGGGCCGGGTTCCAGCGGCAGTGGATAGGCCCTGGAAGGCACCGACTCGACGAGATGGGCGGGCGCAGTGACCTTGACCCTGCGCTGACCATTGAAGTACTCGTAGTTGGCGACCCCTGCTTTCCAGTCGTCACCGACCACCAGATGCAACTTGAAATTCACGATGGAGTTCGAGCTCGGACCACCCTGGTTGCCTTGAACGGTGATGAGGATTTTGCTGACCCCGGGTTTCATCACCGTCATGTAGGTGTACTCACCCCAGACATCGGAATGCACATCCAGCGGCGGGTTGGTTGCCTGAGTGATTGCGGCAGTACCGCTTACTGTTTGCTCAGGTGTAAACACCAGCAAATTGAGCGCCAGGTTTTGTGCACCCGGTTGCTGAGTACCAATTTGATAGCAGAGTGGGAATAAACCGACAGACTGTTGAGAAGAACCAGACATAATTATTGCCTCCATTGCAATAGGGGAGCGGAAACAGCAGTTAGTGCTGTTCCAGGCGTGCGACTTCCTTAGCCAACTGCTCGTACGCGCTACTTAGTTCTTTGGGTTCTGGCTTGGATGCATCGCGTTGTTTCAACAATGTTTTCATTTGCGGCAGGTTGCCTGCCTTGATCGCGCTTTGGATGGCCACCCCATAAGGGGGCATGCTATGGCCAGTTGATTTGCTCATAACGATTCCTTCCGTGGTTGTGCGAATACTGCTGTCATCAGCAGTTTTTGCAGTTAAGCAGGCGTTGATAAATATGCAATGGGCAATGGGCTAGTACGGCTGATAAATTGTTAATATTATTTTATTAATAGCGACGCGTTAGGAGGTTGGCTGTTTGTTATCAGGATTGGCTATGAGAGAGTGCGCTGGGTTCTTTCCTCATAAGCAGGACGAGTTTTTATCGCCATTAATAATGAATGTGCGCAGTTGTTTATTTTTCTGGTCATTAAGTACGATAGTTCCAATAAGAACATCTTCTTATTGCGAGTCTTCAGCCTTCTTGAGCGGCAATTCGCCGAATGATCTGCAAGGCTTCCTCGCGCAGCAACGGCTGTTTCATCCGCTCGGCCAGCAATGCCATTTGCCGCGAATATTCGCAGGCGACCACTGCTTCGACCTGTTCGCCCTTGCACAGCAGGGCGATGAAGGCATATTGCTCTGGGTTGCCTTCGAAGACGATCCGGTCCCATTGGTCGGCGTGACCGAGCATCTCGAAGGTCTTGTCGAAGTGATACGTCCAGAAGAACGGCACATCCACGTAGCGTGTTTCAGCACCCAACATGTTTTGCGCAGCGACCCGCGCCTGCTGCTGCGCCAGGCGCCAGTGCTCGATGCGTGTGGGGACACCTTGTAAGGCAAAGGAGGCGATGTCGCCGGCGGCCCACAGTCCTGGCGCAGCGCACATGCCCTCGGTTACCGGTAACCCGCCGTCATCGTCCAGCTCAACACCTTCGAGCAGGTCGGTGACCGGGTTGACGCCGATGCCGATCAGCACCAGATCGGCGGGAAGTCGTTGACCATTTTCGAGCAGAACGGCCTCGACGTTGTCCTGGCCCTCGAACGCCTTCGGCTGGGTATTGGCATGAAAGACCACGCCGTTGTCTTCGTGCAGGGACAAAATCGCCAGGCCGATGCGCTCGCCGAACAGCGTGCTGAACGGTGTTTCATGGTGCGCGACCACGCTGACTTCCAGGCCATGGCGGCGCAGGGCCGATGCCGACTCCAGGCCGATGAAGCTGGCACCGATGATGACCACCCGGGCACCGGGTTTTGCGATGTGCAGAATGCGCTCGGCGTCCGTTCGTGAACGCAGCGCCAGGATGTTGTGCAGATGCGCACCGTCTACCGAAAGCGGCCTGGGTTCGCCGCCACTGGCCAGAAGCGCGGCGTCGTAGTCGAAGGTGCGTCCGTCACCCAGGGAAACCCTTTTGGCGGCTACATCGAGACGGATGACCTCACCTTGAACACGCTCGATGTACTGTACGTTGTAAAAGCGTTCATCGAGCAGCGGTGGCGTTTCTTCGACGGACATTTCCCCGGCAAGGACATATTTGCTCAGCACCGTGCGGTCATAGCCGGGGTCCGTTTCGCGATCGATCAACACCAGGCGACCGGCAAAGCCGTGTTCACGCAGGGCGGCTGTTGCCGCTGTACCCGCAGCGCCTGCACCGACGATCACGAAGCAGCGTGAATCAGCGGCACGAACTGCTTCGATGGGCGCAAGGGGTTGGTCGTCCACGTGTACGTCGCCATCGACCACGTTGGCCGGATAGCGGATCAGTCCATTCAGGGCTGGCGGTTCGCACAATTGACCGTCTTCGACCGTGAACATCGCCTTGTGCCACGGGCAAATCAGCCGACCATTGCAGACAATGCCTTCGTCCAACGGAGCCTGCGCGTGCGGACATTCGCCCTGATAGGCGTAGACCCGTTCGCCGGCCCGCAACAGCACGATCTTCAGTGCGCCGATTTCAACGCGAGTACCGCGGTCTTCACGAAGATCGGTAAAGCGGGCGACGTTGTGCAGGGACATGACAACTCTCCGGGGGGCGGGATTTTCCGTTGGCGTCGGCAGCGGCGGGGGGGCGTCAGTGAAACTGCAGCCCCGCTTGGCAGGCTCGACCCTTACAGTAAAGCAGTGAAAGCGATTGCCCATTGAAACCCTGCATCGATGCTCCCGGGATCGCTTGCGTTGCGTTCCACGCCATGCAAACTTTCGTGACTCCACCTGACTGATGGCTTTTAGCATGACGGATAGCAAACTCGGCAGACACACTCCCGGCGCCCAGGACATCGTCGCCGCGCTCGATCTGGAACCCCATGTGGAAGGCGGTTTTTACCGAAGAACCTTTCAGTCTGACCACCAGCTCATGGTCGAGACCACAGGGGGGCGGCGCTATGCAATGACCTCGATCTATTACCTGCTGACGGGCACGTCTCCCGTCGGCCACTTTCATTTGAACAAATCCGACATCGTTCACTACTACCATGTAGGCGATGCAATTCAGTACTTCCTCATCTATCCGGACGGCGCATTGAAAACCGTGGTGATGGGCAATGACGTCACTGCCGGGCAGCGCCTGCAACTGCACGTGCCTGGTGGTGTCTGGAAGGCATCGCAGCTCATGGATGGACCGGCTGCTTACGGCCTGATCAGTGAAGCCGTTTCGCCAGGGTTTGATTTGGCGGATATGCAATTGGGCAGTCGGTGCAAGCTCAGCGAGCTGTTTCCAGAGCATTCGATCTTGTTTGAACAGCTGGCGCGAGCATAAAGCGCCAGTCAGTCAAGTGTTGGCGCCCCCGAAAAGATCGCAGCCTGGCGATTCATTGGGTTGCAATGGATGGGTAGAGTGTTGCGTTCGTGAAATTTATTCTGTAGTTTTTCATGAAATTATAAAAACATAATTTCATGAGTGCCCGAATGTTTCAGCAATCCTCGCAGCATGTCGCCAGCTATTACGCCCACAGTTGCGCTGATCGCCTGTTGGATCGGGCCGCTCTGGAAGGTGAACACACTGCCGAGGTGCTGATCATCGGTGCCGGCTTCAGTGGTTTGCATACAGCTTTGCGCCTGGCCTTGGCTGGCAAGCGCGTGACGTTGCTGGAAGCCAGTCGTGTTGCCTGGGCTGCCTCGGGGCGCAATGGTGGGCAGGCGATTCTCGGCTGGTCGTGTGACATGCCGCCTCTGGAGGCTGCGCTGGGTCATGAACGCGCGCGGCGCTTGTGGGACGGCATGCGCTGGGCGGCGCAGGAACTGCGCGAGTTGCCTGTACGCCATGGTTTCGACTGCGATTATCGCCCTGGCCATTTGTGGACGTCGGTCATGCCACGTCGGGTCAGTCTCCTGACAGAGTGGCAACGCGAGGCTAGCCATAAGTGGGGCCACGATGGCCTGCAATTCATTGCGCGTGAGCAGTTACCGCAGTGGGTCGCCAGCGAGCGTTATCAGGCGGGGCTCTATGACCCCGAAGGCGGCCATCTGAATCCATTGAAGCTGGCGCTTGGCCTGGCCGCAGCCATCGAGCGTGCTGGTGGCTGCATCTTTGAGCAGAGTAAAGCGCTGAGCTATCGCGAAGAAGGCGATCAGTACCTGGTGACTACTGAGCGCGGGAGCATTCGGGCAAATGTCCTGGTGCTGGCGTGCAATGCCTATCTTGATCAACTCGATCCTGCACTTGCCAGTTGCGTGTTGCCGGTGGGCACTTATCAGGTAGCCACCGCGCCGCTGACCCCCGAGCAAGCCAGCGCGCTGCTGCCGAGTAATGTCTGTGTCACCGACAACCAGTTTGTCCTCGATTATTTCCGTCGCACACCGGATAACCGCTTGTTGTTCGGTGGTGGCTGCACCTATCTGGGCGGGATGCCCAAAGACATCGCTGCCGCGACACGGCCCTATCTGGAGCGGGTCTTCCCGCAGCTCAAAGGTGTCGAGCTGGAGTTTGCCTGGGGCGGGCATATCGACCTGACCCTCAAGCGCACCCCCGACATTGGCCGGCGCGGCGACCTCTACTGGCTACAGGGTTATTCCGGGCATGGCGTGCTTCCAACATTGGCGGGGGCTCGCGCCGTGTCCGATGCGATTCTCGGTCAGCCGGACGAGCTGGCCTTGTACCAGGGTTTGAGTAATGACAGCTTTCCCGGCGGTAAATACCTCGCAGCGCCATTGGAAGCCATCGGCAAGGCCTGGTACCGACTGCGCGACAGCATTTGATGAGTCATCTTCCGGAATTACTGCCATGAACAAGCAAGAAGAAATCGCCGCGCTGGCGATCCTGATCCACGATCTGCGCAAGCACAAGAAATACACCCTCAAGGCATTGGCCGACAAAATCGACCGTTCCGTGGGCTTTCTTTCGCAAGTCGAACGTGGCTTGTCACGGCCGACCGTGGCGGACCTGACCGCGATCAGCGAAACCCTGGGAGTGCCAACCACCTACTTTTACAGCTTGCCGAAACCCAAGGTGTTGCCTTGGGTGACCCGCCCGGATGAGCGCCGCACGTTGTACTACGCCAACGGGATTACCGACATTCTGGTCTCGCCGAAGATCAGGGCTTCGTTCTCGATGCTCGAAAGCCAACTGGAGGCCGGCGCCAGCAGTGGCGAGCGACATTTGAGCGACAGCTCCGAGCAGGGCGGCTACGTGCTGGAAGGCGCATTGACGCTGTGGTTGGGCGATGATGACGAGCCAGTCACCTTGCAGGCCGGCGACAGTTTTCAGCTCGACAGTCACACACGCTGTCGCTACGGCAACCTCACTGACCAGCTCACGCGAGTGCTTTGGGTTTACACCTAATAACAATAAAAGGAACAACAACGATGGATGCTGCCTGCTCTGATCTGCTGGCCGAAGTTCGTGCTTTTCGCCAACGCTACCCCGAGGTGCGCTATGTCGACCTGATTTCCCTGGATATTCCCGGGCATTTCTACGGCAAGCGTTATCCGATCGAGATGCTCGAAAAGGTGGCTGCCGGCAGCGCCCTCAAGCTGCCGCAGAACTGCGTGTTACTGGGCGTGCAGGGTGGGCTATTCAAAATCGGCGACTACTGTTTTAACGACGGCGACCCAGATGCTCTGCGGCGCCTGGTGCCAGGCACGCTCAAGCCGGTGAGCTGGGAATCGAAGCCGCTGGGTCAGATGCTGATCACCTCGGACGGCACTGAAAAACCGATTGTCTTCGAGCCACGCGAGGTCCTCGCGCAAGTGCTTGAGCGGTTGCGCGGTAAAGGTATTCATCCGGTAGTGGCGTTCGAGCTGGAGTTCTATCTGTTCGATAAACAGTTGCGTGAGGGGCAGCCACAGTTCCCCCGCGATCGGCTGTCGGACGATGCCGATGATCAACCGAACATGCACATCGAACGGCTGTCGCGCTTTTCGCCGGTGCTCGATGAAATGGTCGAAGCGGCGAGGGCGCAAGGCATCAATACCACGGTGATCACTGCCGAACTTGGGCCGGGCCAGTTCGAGATCAACTTCGGTCATCTTGATGACGGCCTGCGTGCTGCCGATTGGGCGGCGCTGTTTTGTCGTAGCACCCGCGGCGTCGCGCTCAAGCACGGTTACCGCGCCAGCTTCATGGCCAAGCCTTACTTGCAGCATCCGGGCAGCGGCATGCATGTGCATGTCAGCCTCTATGATGCCGAGGGTAAAAACCTGCTGGCAGCCAACCAACAACAAGCTCTGCGGCATGCGGTGGCCGGCTGCCTGGAACTGTTGCCGCATTGCATGCCGATCTTCGCACCGAACCAGAACGCCTTCCGTCGTTTGGGCGGTACGGTGAACGCGGCGACACGTGCCAACTGGGGGGTCGAGGATCGCGATGCGTGCGTGCGGATTCCCGATTCGGATTCGAAAAATTTGCGCATCGAGCATCGCCTGGCGGGCGCGGATGCCAACCCTTATCTGGTGCTGGCAGCGATTCTGGTGGGATTGGAGCAGGGGCTGGAAACTGGTCGCGAGCCGATTGCAGCGCTCAATGAAGACCGCAACAGCGGGATCGATTTCCCGCTGGAAATGCTCGAAGCCGTGCGCGCCATGCAGCATCAGCCACAACTGCGCGAGGGTTTGGGGGCGGAGTTTGTTGATGTGTACTGCGAGAACAAGCGCCAGGACCACCTGGCCTTCATGCAGGAGATCAGTGCGCGCGAGTACCGCTGGTATCTGTAACGATCGCCGACTCAGCCCCGTGAACCGAGTCGGCGTTTACCTCGGTGTTATCGAAGGAATGCCTGCATGTCGCTGGTCAGTTTCTTTAGTGCCACCTTGAAGTCGTTGGCGGTCACCTGCTGGCTTGTATTCTGCAACTGCTTACCGAAGACCTTGCGAGCGACTTTAGCCACGGTTTGGCCGTTGCTCGCGTCGATCATCTCGGCTTCGATGTACAATTCGGTGTCTTGGTCGCGGTGACCGGTGGCTGCCTGAGTCGCGCCTATCGCGGCCGCGACCGGAACCACTTCATACCATTTCATGCCCTCGTTAGAGGCCGTGACCCCGGTAATCGCGGCGCGTACGACCAGGACGCGAGAACCGGCAGGGGCCGACTGAACATCAGACACCACACGGTACTTCTGGCTCAGTGTGCTCTTGGCACTGTCTGTCATGTAGGTTTGCAGCTGATCCAGCGTCTGGCGGTTGACTCGCTCATTGGGCTTGGGGGCCGGGTACAGTTCCAGCTGCTTGAAGGCCACCGTGTTGTAAGCGTTCGGGTTCCAGGAAGGCGTCACCCAACGCATGGCTTTCTCGCCGCTGGGGGTGGTGACTTCTTGCAGGTTGCTGTAGTTGGGAAGAAACCCTGAGTATTGTTCCTTCTGTGTAACTTTTGAGGTGCAACCGCCGAGCAGCAGGCCGGTCAAGGCAACACCGACAAGCAAGTTTCTGGATAGGTCCATGTTTTTAATCCGTAGGTTGAGATGTTTTATTCAGGTCGCCTTAGTGGTGAGGCCGGTATTATCCGTGTCGATTACCTACCTCACTCAGCCACAGCCCGCCAGAAACCTGGATCCCTCGCGAATCAGCGTAGGTACGAATGGCGAAATATCCAGTAGTGATACTCGTGGACGCATTGCTCCGTGACATCGTCTGCCTGGTTGTGGAATGCACCCGGTAGGGTGCTATAGAATTTTTTTCTTCCTGTTCTTGACATGCCCGACGAACACGTCCAGAATTGCGTCCATTCCTGATTCAGGAACGAGAAAAACCCTTTAGATATCAAAGGGTTGGAAACAGATAACAATCCAGTTTCCCTCTCCAGTTTGTATGCGTTTGATGTTGTTTTTAGGGCATTGGACGTTTGAGGCCGAGTAGCAAAATGGTTATGCAGCGGATTGCAAATCCGCCTACGCCGGTTCGATTCCGACCTCGGCCTCCACTATAAATAGCTCCGTAGATCACTGATTTACGGAGCTTTTTTATTTGCAGTAGATGGCAAGATTTTGTCTTGAATTTGACGTCAGCGAACTTGCTTAGAGAGGAAGGGGTGTATATATTTCTTCCCCTGCTGCACTGCACCAAAAAAGATTGATCGTTCATTCGATTGTTCTTGAAGGCTTCACCGCGCTACCGCCCGAATGGCGAAACTGGTAGACGCATGGGACTTAAAATCCCCCGTTCGTAAGGACGTGCCGGTTCGATTCCGGCTTCGGGCACCATGAATATCAAGGGCTTGCGTGAGATACCTCACGCAAGCCCTTATCAATTCCGCTCCGCAAAATAATTACCCGCTCCGCAATTCACTTGGTTGGCGTGACCTTTTTGCCTATACGTTTACGGATGTAGTTTTCGGTCATAACAACAGTCGTATGACCAAGTTGATCCCGTGCTTGCAGGATATCTCCGCTCGACTCTGCCTTGTCAGTGCCAGCTTTTGCTCGCAGGTCACGCATCTGGAAGTCAGCCTTTTCAACTCCCGCCGCTTCTCGCGCCGCATCAAACCTCCCTCGCAACATGCTGGTGGTCATGGGTTGGCCGTTGTCCATAACAATAAGTTTGCTGGTGCGGATCTTATGACCGGCCTTTCTGGCAAGGATCCGGTCAATCACAACCTTCAACTCTCCAACAATCTCAATCCGCCTTTTTGCTCGGGTTTTCCCTTGCTGCACTGCCAGTCTGTCGTCGCGGATATCTCGTTCGTCCATTTTTAACGTATCGGCGATTCGTTGCCCAGTCAGATAAAACAGGTCTAGGGCATCTTTGAGCGGCTGATCGGCATGCTTGTACACCTCGGCCAGCATCTCGTCCTCGACGTATGTATCACGGCCTTTCTCTTTGTTGCCCTTTACACCTGCACAGGGGTTTGCCAGCGCTGTATAGCCACTAGTCCTGGCAAAGTTCCAGATAGCGCTGAGCAGTGCCTTTTCCCGGTTCGCTCTGACCGGCGCTTCTTTGCCGCGCAGCCTTAGATATTGAACGACATGCTGTGGCTCAATAGCTTCGAGCGGCGCCGGCGGATCGTTGAAAAACTTCAGCAGCTGCTTCAGCTCCCGAGCGTTATCCTTCTGCGTGGCTGGTGCTTTCGTCGGGACCACTTCCTCCATGTACTTGTCCGCGACATAGGCGAAGGTCAGAACATCCTGAACCATCGCGGAAGAGACCCGGGTCTTTTCGAGCCTTGCATACTCAACAATGGCCAGGCCGTAGTCACCACCCAGCGGGATTTCTTTGCGCGGCTTCTCTCCAGTGTCGTAGTAGTAAAAAACGTTTCCGCTGCGCTGAGTTCTCTTCCTGAGCCGGGTAATGCTGTCAGGCTTCGATGGCTTCCTTCCCATTTACCCCGCCTTACGTGGCTGCCAAGTTGGTTTTGCGATTGCAGCGCTTGCCTCTCCGGTCAATGCCGAAGTGATCACGCAGGGCCAGCCACTGCGCTTGATGGTGTGGCGGATGCCATTGCGCTTGAGCACGGTTATTTGTCCGGCCTTCGTCCCGGCGCCAGTGAGGAGTCGCATTTCTTCCGGACTTAAAAATTCTATTTGAGACATGTCTTTCTCCATGCTGCGCGTGGCGGCAGAAGGTGGGGAGGGTTACGCCGAGCGTTTGCCGTCGGCATCCAGGCTGTAGTAGCTGCGGCAATTGCAACGCGGGCAGACCAGGTCGCGCATGCCGCTGATGGTGGTGTTCGGCACGCTTGTGCGGTCGGTGTGCAGGTGTTTGTTTCGGCAGCGGGTGCATTGGACTTTCTGTTCTTCGGGCATGAGTGTTCCTCGCCCGCCGTTCACCGGCAGGCTGGTAGGTGAAAGAGGGGTTAGGGGTAGTTTTTGCTGATGCGCTTGGCGATGTCTTGAAGCGATTCGGCCATGTACCACATGTCGTTGTTGTCGCGGCGTGACACGACCATGGAGCGGGCGACGTTCCGGCCCATCAGGATTGCGATAGCCAGACGGATCAGAGCGGCCTCGAGCTTGCGCCGAAGGAGTCCTTTACGAAGGATCATCACCGTGGCCCCGTGTAGATGAGCCAGGCCATGTAGGCGAGGGCGATCATGATGCTGCCTCCCTATCGCGCCATTTTTCGTAGCCTTCGCCATACTCCCAGCAGTAAGTGGCCGGCCAAGCACCACGCACCGAGCTGTCGACGATGTTGTAGTGCCATCCGCCATTGGCCGGCGTGGTTTTAATCCACACGTGTTGCGCGCCGCCGAGGTTCCAGTCGCCGTAATCCTTGATGACCTCGTTCATGAATTCATTCAGGTCGTGGTGGCCCCTGCTCATGACGATGTAGGTATCACCGCCGACGCTTTCTACTTCAAGCGGGTATTTTCTCATAGCGCCACCCGCCGGCCCCAGATGCAGACAGGACCGTCCTCCGCATCGTGAATCGACAGGATGAACCAGCCTGGTTCGGCGGGGTTCTGAATCTCCCACACTGAGCAATCAACCTGGCCGTCTTCCATGTAGACGTTGAACGCGTCGGTCGACACGTCGCTCTCCATGTACGTGACCCTCGTTTCCACCTGGTGGCGTGCGCACCAGTCGTTGAATTGCTCTTCGGTGATTTCGTCGTCGAATTCCGACAGGTAATCAGGGTGGGACCACCAACCGTCTGCATCGCGATGGACCGGCAGAGGTTGAATCAAAACGGTTTCTTCAGGCATGACTGTTCCTTTGCCGCTATAGCGGCTGACTTTGAAGGGGGTATGTGGTCGACATTCAAAGATGTCGAGTGTCTAATGCTTTTTCACAAAACTCTGATAGTAAGGGAATGCAATGAAAAATGTAGAGAAGGTCCAGTTCGATGATGGTGTTCTTTCAACTATATTTTTTCATGAGTTAAGATGGTTGTGCGCAAATATAAAACGCAATACAGATAATCTGTTTGAGACCTGCAAGGTTCCAGATGAAGGATTCGTGATTCAGGTGGATCCTGAAATGCATTCGGTTATTTCGTCGATACTTACTGATGCGGCAAATATTAAAAAGCTTTCAGTTACGGCCGGGGCTAAGCTCAACGGAGAAAACTCTGAGCGCTATCAGATGCGCCTTGGTCGGGCTAAAGCCATCGAGAGTTTTCTTAAAAATATTGGCTTGATAGAGATGCACAAAGTTAAAGTTAGAAACACACTTGAGCATTTTGATGAGTATTTGGATGAGTCGAATTTGGAGCTTACCAAAAAGCCTAAGGGAACCCGTGCTGCCTATAATATGATCATCTCTCATTGGGAGGTTACTCAGCCGAGGCTTTACCCAATACGACTGTATGTGTCATCAGAGCGAAAATTTTACAACATGAAGTGGGTTGTAGATATCGGAAAGCTGGCAGACGAAGCAGTGGCTATTCTCAATAAGTTTTCCACAGAGAAAACATTTGGCCATGAAGCAGATCCCGGCGGACTTATGATTAACGTTTAAAGTGAAGAGTCATCGCTTCGCTCATCCTACAATCTCCATCGATACCAGATCATGGGCATTCAGAACCGGCTTCGGTGTGTAGGTCAGCGTGCCGTCGAGGATCGCTTCCTTGATGGCTTCGAACTCCCAGGCGTAATACTGGGATTCGACGTAGACGCGCATTTCGCCGTAGTCGTGCTTCTTGCGGCGGATGAAAGCCTCGGCGGCGTCCTTGGTGAAGTGGCTGTTCACGATCTCCCAGCGCTTGTTCCAGCCTGTAACCGTGTGGCTATCGCACTCGGAGAGGTATTCCCACTGGTCGTCCTCGTCCAGATCCAAGAACCCGCACTCTCGGTCGGCCTGCAGAGACTCATCCAGCTCGGCGCGCTCTTCATCGTCCAGGTCGTCCCAGTATTCTTTCGGGCTAAACCATGACCGATCCTCAAGGCACACAACTCGACCTTCCGCGTACTCAGGATCAAATCCGTAGTCGATTCGTTTGGTCTGTACGGTGAACAGCGCTGCCGCGGTGCCGTGAGAGCGAACTCCGGCACCGACGCAGTCGTGATGCAGACGCTGCACGAAGTCGGCCCAGGTTGCTGCGCTGAGCGGATGACCAGTGGCCAGGCTCGGAAGCGGCTGGACCGGGTTGTTTTCTGTGGGCATGGGGCGTCCTATGCCGGGTCATGCCCGGGCGGTGGATGGGTGAAGGATCGTGTGGACTAGAACCAATTCAAACTGACATGATCCTTTTCTTTTGGATGGGGCAGGCTGCCGTGGAGAGAAAGACCATAGGGATGGTTATGGCAGTTGGGCTCGCCGTACTTGTTGGGAAAGGGATGCTTGATAGCCATAACCGGCCAGTTCCTCCAAGTAATGCCGGCTCTAGCGTTACTCGGGAAAATGCCGCCCCAAGTCAGCCGAGCGCATTAAGAGAGCCCACCAAGGCTGTCGACTCCGCGTTTGACCATGACTTTTCGAATATCAGTAGCAGCCGTAACCTGACGAAAGCAGACCTTGCTTGGCATGCACTCAACACCTACGGCTGGGACTGCGAGGAAGTCGTTGATGTGCAGCCGGCAGAGCCAGGCAAGAAGTATTCAGTAATTACCTGCGCAAATTCTCGCAAGCTCCGGGTATACCCGCGCAGTGATGCTCACCCGATCATAACCAACATGAAGGGTCAGCTTGACTGAAGCTGCTGCAAAATCCGCGTTCCGATCCAGCGAATTACGGTGACCGCCTTGCTGTTCCCGATCGCCTTGTAGCGCGGGCCGTCCGGGCATTCACTGGCGGGCTTGCCGCGCCATGGGATCAGTGTGTAGTCGTCGGGCATTCCCTGGAGGCGCTCGCACTCGCGAGGAATCAGCCGGCGAACTCTGCTCGTTGTGATCAGCGCCTCGCTGCCGCCACCGGCGTCTCCTGAAGAAGACCGGAGAGATGGAAGGCCCGGGCTGTACTCGCTGATTCCACGAAGAACCGAAACTATCGGCTGTCCGCTACCGGTGCCGTCCTCACTGCCGTCGAAGCCGTCGGCTTTCAGCGTGTGGGTGATCTCGCCAGTGATGCACACGGCAACCTGGCCGCCGGCGTTCGCATGGCTGCCCGAGTGGTTCATGGCGCGCAGCGTTGGCGCAATCACGCCAGCGTCTGCCCCGTGATCCTTGCAGGAGAAGGCAAGCACTGCGTTTTCCTGCCCATTGTTTCGTCCAAGCGCGAAGGCGGTAGTGCTGCTGAAGCCTGGGTCTTGCGTGCCGTGAACCACCAGCAATCCCGACTCTGCGTCCTGCTGAGTGGCGCTGCCGGCCGCCTTGCCGTTGGCATTGAGTGTGCCGGCCACGACGAAGGCTACCGAGTCAGCGCGGTGGCTGCTCTGAGCCTGGGCTCGAAGCGCTGGCGCTGTGATTGGGATATCGTCGAGCGAGTAGCCTCCAGACTTGCGTGCCCCGCCGGTTAGCGTCGGGGCGACAAAGAACGTCTCGCTTTCCATGTCGAGTCGGCTGTCCTTGGCGGTGAGCGTTGCCGATCTTTCGACCGATCCGCCCAGGCTGTGACCACCAAACGCCGGCACACCGCAGAACACTCCGACTGCCGGACCTTCGTCGCCCTCACAATTCGGGCAACCGTAATGCCCTAATGACTCATCGAAGGTGTATCCGCATCCGCACTGGAGCGCAGGGCCGAAAGGAGCTGTTCCGGTAACGTCTTGCCCCTCGCCTCGGCGCGGCGCAGTATCCCGGCGCACGCCTTCTCGCTCAAAAAGTACCTCGGTGGGATCGAATCCGTTTCGAGCACTTGCGACAACGAACACACGACGGCGTCGTTGGGCCAAGCCGAAATATTGGGCGTCCAGGACCCGCCACGCGATTGTTCTTTTGGGTCCATACACACAACCAGCGTCCGTCCATTTCTTCCCCGAAGGCTGCAGCTCGCAGTCTTCCCCAGCAAGCGCGCCAAGAAAGCATCCGAAGGCGTTCCCTTTGTCACTGAGGACACCGGGGACGTTTTCCCAAACGACAACGGAGGCGGGCTTACCTCGGCTGGCGCGAACATAGTCAGTTGCATCTGCAAGCTCCACGTATTTGATGGTGAGGGCGCCTCGCGGATCGGTGAGGCCTTGGCGCATGCCGGCGACACTGAAGGCCTGGCACGGGGTTCCGCCGACAAGGATGTCCGGCGCGGCGATCCTGCCGGCCAGTACTTGGGCGCCGAGTTTGGTCATGTCGCCGAGGTTCGGCGTGTTGGGGTAATGGTGGGCCAGCACCGCGCTGGGGAATGGCTCGATCTCGGCGAACCAGGCGGCGCGCATACCCAGCGGATGCCAGGCCATGGTCGCTGCTTCAATTCCGCTGCAAACGCTTCCGTATGAGATCATGGTCATCCCTTTTGGTAAAATCAGTTGAGAGTAAACATGTCGATGCTTGCCTATCTGGACCCCACTAAATTGAGCTGCGCATTTGCGTTTTTTTCTGCCATCGCCTGGACCAGGTCGGCAACGGTGCGGGTGCCTTACAGCCTTAGGGATTCCAATGGAGAGCTCATGCAGGCGCCAAGCACGGGGATTGATAAAAAAGGTAGGTTCAACCTTCAGGACACTACATATAAACAAGCGTATTGGAACCGTTTGGCTGCTGGTTTCGGGGCAGTGGCTGCGATGTGTCAAGCCATAAAGGAGTTTCCCCTTTGACTGATCCGTCCTCGCCGGCTGGCGTGATTCAAAAAGTTGGAGTATTTGTTTATGTCGAACTCAGCTTGGCTGGAGGCCGACATGAGATTGCAAAGTGATATTGATGCACTCGCGGCGATCGAGGAAGACGCCCGAGCGATGCTGAAGCGAATAGGAATTCCCGACGACAAGCAGAAGCTTGAGGTCGTTATTTGCTTGCGGCAGATAATTGAGCTTGCTACCTACAGGCAGGCGATTGACCTATTTACAGACAATTCAGCGCAATAGGTGAGGGCGGGTCAGGCGCGCCTGGCTTTGAAGTAGCACATGGCCTTCGAGCTATAGCAGTTGTCTTGCAGGTCTTCGTAAGCCTTGTACTTGGCTTGACTGCGCGTGGCTGCCCAGACTGTCTTCACCCAGTGGCGGGCGTCGCCAATGTAATGCTCAACATCGAACCAATCGACCCATGGAGGGATGACTTTCCACTCCTTGAGCGGCAGGGTCTCGGCCATTTCGCCGTATTGCACTTCATGGGTTGGGTGGTAGTTGCTGATCCGCTTCTTCGAGTCTTCGTCCAGCACCACGCCGATGTAGTGGCCGCGGTCGGCCAAGATGATGCCGGGCTTACCGTAGGCGATGACACGGCGCCCGATTTCGGCGGGCACCTGATAGTGCTGCCGGACGTATGCGAAGTTGTAGCTCATGGTATGTCTCCACTCAGGCGCCTGCCTCGCTGGCTGGCGTGATTCGTTGAAGTGGGGTATTTGTGTTCGGGCCGGCATGGAGTCGGAACGAGGAGATTCAGATGGCCGATTCGCCGTGGGACATGCTGTCCGCTATTGGAACGATGACCGCAGTGGTCGTGGCCTTAGGAGTTTCTGGTCATGCAGCTTGGGTAACCCGGAGGGCGGACAAGGACCGTTCAGAATTGGTTGCGGCAAAAATGCTGAGTCCAATCACGGTACTGGAAAGAAAAGCGTCCTACCTATTTGCCTGGTTTTGTTTCAATGATGTAGAGCCCGCTGATGGGCACATGAATATTCTCAGAGCTATACAAGAGCTTGATGTATTGGCTGGAGCCATTTCCATTGACGATTTGTACCCTCTACTTCATTTGAAAAGTCATGCCGCCAAGAGGGCAGCAAGAGCATTGGGGCTTATCCAGAGTTTTTCCTCCGACGCCACCGCAATGCTTGCCCATCACTCCTGGAGTAATGTCGCGTTGCGCGAGACTCATCATAAAAGATGGGCTGTAATGCTTTCTGATATCAAAGACCACCTCGCTATCGCCGTATTGGCTTGCGAGGTTGCAGCTTCGACAGGTGCGCCACGACCCACGACTGAAGAAATAATGAGGCCATAGTACTTGTGCTTGCCGTGACCGATGGTGGCAATTTGGTTTGGGTTGGGTTATTACGGGTGACCGGCATGAGGCCGGCTTAATTAGAGGGAGTTGCCGTGTCTGTCGTAATTACTTTTGATTTGACCAAATACAACGAGAACGATCACTCCCGGCTGAAGGCAATGTTTGAGCGATTCGGCTGGGAGAATCTTGGCGGAACGGCATATCGCTATCCGAAGCTCGGAACTGCCGACCAGCCTGTAGAAGATTGGTTGAACCATGTGGTGCCAGCTTTAATGGCGTTCAGAGCATACCTCCGCAAACACGCCGGGGTTTCTTTGGAGCGATTCACGATCGATACAAATTCTTCGGCTGGCTACAACCCGGCAACGGGCTTCGGTAATGGCCCACTGCCAGGAAAGCAGGCAGCTGAATACAAACCTGATCACCCTCACTTTTTTGGAAAGAAGAACTTGGCTGAATGGCTTGATGGAATTGACTATCCATACTGAGCCATAAACCGCTGTCGTCGAAGAGGGTCGGTTCAGATATCGACGCAGGTCTCCGAAAATCGCTCAAGCCGTCGCGACCAACTTTCAGAAATTACGATTTCAGGTCGCGACATGCTTGCGAAGCGTGCCGACTCGTCTGCCGGCGCTGCGGCCAGATTGATGATGAACGTCGACACCGTCTCCTGCCACTCTTCGAAGCCGTGGCGCTCGCCGAGGATCTGAAGGGCGTCATCGAGCGCTTTCGAAACAATCAGCGATCGCTTCTCGGCGCCGATCCGTTCGAGCAAGGCCTTCTCCTTGGCGCGCTTGTCCTTCTGCAGTTCTGCATTGCTCTTGGCCATGGCCTACCTCTTCGATTCCACTGGCCGGCAGGTCCAGCCAGGACTGCCGGCGTCGTTGATTTACTACTCGCTTGATCTTGCTCATGCCGCGGCGTTCACCAGGGTTACGCCGGCCATGCTGAAGAGCGAGCCTTGATGCGCAACCAGAGCGTCGAGCGCTTCCCATTTCACGGTCAGCACGCTGAGTGGCGCGAGGCCGCCGGCTACGGCGTGCACCAGGGCTTCCAGATCCGTGACTTCCACTCGGTAGGTCACCGGTTTGGCTGTCGCTGCGGGCTTCGCAATTGCGGCAACTGCTGGAGCGGCTTTCATCGGGGAGGGCGTTGGTGCTGGTTGTGCAGGTGCTGGTTCGATTACGTGTTTTGCCTCATCTGCAATTCGCTGCAGCCCCTCCTTACGAATCCGCTCACGCTGAGCCTCTTCCTTGGTGGTCTCGGCTTTCTGATGCTCCGAGATCCGCACCTTGATCAGCGCAACCAGGTCGTCATTGGCCTTAAGCACCAGCTGCTGGACGTCGTTGAACAGGAACACGTAATCGGCAGCGAGCTCGACCAGGCTGGCCAGGTTGGCGCGGATGCTGTCGCCGATCTGGCTGGCAGCGATCTTCGCCCGGGCCAGCTCTGAGTCGGCGGCATCGCGCAGACTGCTGATGCTCTTCTTGCCTTTGATGGCGCCGGCGAAGTCTGCCGGTACCGCAGGCATACGAGCCTTGCCGCCCAGCGACGTGTTGATCTGATCGATGTGGGCTTGCAGTGCTTTGACCGCACCCATGACGATGTCTTCGCGGATGCTGACCTTGCGAGCCTTTACCAGCTTGTCGAGCATCAGGCGCTTGGTGCGTGCTTCGGCGCTGATCTCGTCGATGGTACGGAAGAGGGCGTCGATGCTTTCTGTCTGGCTCAGTGCGTGCTGTTTGGCGGCTGCCAAGCGCTCTTCGACATCACCGCACCACTTGACCGTCTTCTCGGCATCGGCGAAGTGCTGGTCGGTTTCCAATTCGGTGTTGATCGCCGCGAAGACTGCCAGTGAGTGCGCCTT
The DNA here is from genome assembly GCF_003732175.1 of Pseudomonas brassicacearum. Lineage (GTDB taxonomy): Bacteria > Pseudomonadota > Gammaproteobacteria > Pseudomonadales > Pseudomonadaceae > Aquipseudomonas > Aquipseudomonas brassicacearum_G. The sequence continues at coordinate 184,833 of NZ_MOBI01000020.1, read as the reverse complement.
GAACTGCTCCAGGTTGCTGGCGGTGACCATGCCGGTGACTTCGATACGCAGCGCCGGCAAGCTTTCAGGTGTCTTGCCAACGGCCTCAGGAAGAGCCTCGACCGGTGTGAAGTCGAGCAGGTCGGCCTGGAACTGCTTCCATCCGGCAACGAGTGTTGCGGCGCGACCCGGTACGGGCGTGTATTCCATCGACACGAAATTGTCTTCAGTGCCATCGGAGCAAACGAAGATCACTTTCTCCGCACCGCTCACCAGCAGTTGCTGCTCAAGCTGCCAGTAGTAGTGCGGGTCCAGCGTGCCGGCCAGCACGTCGGCGGCGAGCTGCTCGTTCCACATTTTGTGCTCGAACAGTGTTTCGCCGAGCATGGTGCAGCCGTCGAGCGAGGCGAGCAGGTCACCCTCGGTACCGACAACGGGGAACAGGTCTTCGCCGATCCTCACTTCCAAGATTGGCCGCGCCATGGCTTCAGCTTCATGGCCCTTGTCGAACAGGTATTTCTGCACCCACCACGACACGTCGCGGTCGAGTCCGGTCTTCTTGGCGTGGAGCAGTTCGGTGCGCTTCATCTGCTTCGAAGCGCCCATCATCGCCGGTGCCTCGGAGGCAGTGAAGTAGTTGGCACGGAGCGCGTGCCAGGCTTCGGAACCCTGAGCGACGTTATGGATTTTCATTCTTGCTCTCCTTCAATCGGTGCGAGGGCGTTGATCTTTTCGATCTGCTCCTCACTCAGGGTGAATTTGCTGCTGACGGTTGCGATCAGGTGGTCAGGGGATGACTTGCCGGCGTCAACCGCGATCTGCCATTTCGGTAGGTTCTCAGTGAGCTTTTCTTCGGGGTAGGGCGGAAGCTCGGCGGTGCCCTGGGCTTTCGCTGGCGAAACGTCGCGGATGATCGGTGCTGTTTCCTCGAGTTCGTCCGGGCTGTACACGCCAAGGATCACGTCGGGGCAATAGAGGCGGGACCAGCGCTTGGTGGCGAGATAGGCCAACTGCTGGCGAGGATCGTCCGCCCAGAGCGTGCTGTTGCGGGTGCGGGCCTGAGCCAGTAGTAGCTCAAGTACACGGGGCTCTTCTTCACCGCGAAACGTAGCCCAGACCTTTACGCCAAGACCTTCCTCATCCTCCAGCTTCCAACCTGGCTGGCGGTACTGCTTGCCCTCGCCATTGGTCTTGATGTCGAACTTGCCGATCACCTTTTCCCAGGCGCCGTACCACTCGTAGTGCAGTCGATCCAGAACCGGCGCGCAGGTGGTGATCACTGCGTTGACCAACTGGGCCTCGTAGCCGAGCACGCCATTCACCAGGTGCGTTTTCTGGGCGACCGCAAACGGGTTCATCTTCCATTGCATCGACTGCATCACCACGGCGAGACAGTCAGCCGAGTTGCCGTTGAAGTGCTTGGGCACTGTGGCGCGGCCGGTGGCCATGACATCGGCCAGGCGCATCATCTTGTCGAGGCTGTCGCCGTCGAGCACCAGAGCGCTGGTGCTGGTCGCGGCATGAGGAAGAACGTGCAGAGTTTGTTCGTGCGCCACTGGCGCCACGCCTTGAGCAGACATGAGTGTCTCCCGCGCCATCCTTGCGGGGCGCTGTGAAATTGGATTCGAGTTACTTCGGTGCGATCAGATCGGCCAGGGCTATCAGTGCCAGCCAGCCGGACCAGCCGTGAAGGGAGGTTGCGACGCTGCGCCAGATGAGGTGGCAGGTCGTCATGCAGACTCAACGAGAGATAGAAGGCGCTCGCCCAGCTTGATCTTGGCGGCGACCTGCTCACGAGTGACACCGGCGATCTGAGCGACCTCAGTCAGTGGTAGGCCTTCACGCCGAAGCTTCGCGCAGCGCTTGGCCAAGTTTTGACCGCGTAGATGTGCACCGTGGCCGCTCATGCTGCATCCTCCCTCAATTGTTCAGCGCGATCGGCAGCTCGGTCGGCGACAAGCTCATCGGCGCGTGCCCGGCCATACTCGTTGGCCCATGGCCGAATCAGTGCCTCGGCGATATCGTGCAATGCCGTGGGGTGCTGCTCGTTCTTCGGCTGGCCCAGCGCTTCAATCGCCAAGTCGTATGCCTTGCGATGAACCCGGCGACCGTCGGCGATGATCTCGCACAGCAGGTGCTCAATCGGATACTCGCGGTTGTCGGTCAGTAGCGGAGCGATATGCTCCTGGGCGCCCAAGTGCTCAGCCAGCGCTTCCCACAATGACTGCGGCGTGACCAAGGCAACTGACTTGCCGTTCGCTCGCGGCGCAGTGACGTTCTCGCCGCAGATAAGCTTGTTGATTGCATCGTGGAGCCAGTCAGGCCCTTCCGGTGTTTCGAGGAAATTCAGCATGACCTACTCCTTTTGTTCAAGCTGGCGTGCCAGGGCGCACGCTTCATTGTGATCGCGGCGAAAGCCCCGGACCTTGTCGGTGCGACTGTCCACCACATGGAAGAAAGCTTTACCCGCCAGCCTCACAACGAAGCGCGGCGGTGCGCCGGGCACCGGTTGGCCGATCAACTCGTAGAAGTCGGCGATCGCTATATGTGAGCGTTGACGCAGTGCCTTGCGAACATCGTTTGCGAGCTGAATGGCTGGGTGCATGGTTGCTTCCAGAGTGGTGAGGGGGGGGTGATGTAGTGAGGATTTACGTCTAATATCGTCGGTTGAATTGAGTGACCAACCAGGGAGGGTGATATGAAGCCAGCAATCAATGCGGTGATCATTTATGCGAAGGATGTCGCGAAAACATCTGATTTCTACACTCGGCATTTTGGGTTTTCCGCATTGCCGGAACTCAATGGCATCACGGAGCTGAGCTCGCCGGCAGGCGGTGTCAAGCTACTTCTGCACAAGGCAGCTAAAAGCGTTAAGACCGGTCAAGCTTGCATCAAGCTCGTTTTCGATGTGGGTGATGTTCAGGCTTTCAAAGATGCCGCCGCAGCAATGGGGCTGAATTTCGGGGCTACACATGAGGCCGAGGGATACAGCTTTTCCAATGCCAAAGATCCGGACCAAAATAACGTCAGCATCTCCAGTCGCGCTTTCAGGTCGTGATCTGATTCAAAACCACTCGGCTGCACTCATCTATTCCGCTGGTTGCCGTTGGGCGCGGAGGGGAGTGCATGCGGGTGGTGTCGGATAAGAGGAAATTGCTGTTAGCGGATGAAGTACAGCGATCTGCTAGGATTCAGGACGCCAGGCGAGACCGAGAAAGTTAAATCGATTGCGCCCGCATTGAATTACTACTTAGGGAAAAGCCATGTCGGTCTATGCAATTACCATCCCCTGTTTCGCCCAGATGCTGCGATCCTTATCATCTATTTTGTCTAAGGGCGAGGCTTACGCTCGTGAGCGCGGCTACGATCCGAAAGCTCTACTTGAAGCGCGGATTGCACCGGATATGCACGATCTAAGCCGGCAAGTTCAGTATGCTTGTACTCAGGCACAGGAGGCTGTTCAGCGGCTTACACAACAGCCATTGCAATCGCTCGATCCTCCCGAAAACTTTGCTGCGGCGAAAGCGCTGATCGAGGCTACTCTGGCAGTTCTTGCCTCGGCGGATCGCGCCCAGATAGATAAAGGCGCAGAGCGCCAAATCGCGATTGAGTTACCAAATGACATAGCTTTCGATATGACCGGTAGTGAATACGCGGTGAACTGGGTCACGCCACAGTTCTACTTTCACCTAATCACGGCATATAACATCCTGCGCCATAACGGCGTGCCCCTCGGGAAAGCCGATTACGTACAGCACATGTTCTCCCACCTGAGACAGTAAAAATGCACCACTGAGTACTATCAGGTACCTGAGCGGGCCGCTGGAAGCCCTATAAAGCACCCAGGCCCGCTATTGGTGATGGCCTGGGTTTGCAGCATCAAGTTTTCGTCAGGCTGACGTGGCGCTGGTTGATTCAGGCAGCTTGTTTGGTGAAGGTTCGAATCGTCGCGACCTTCTCTTCCTCGACGCAATCCAGTTCGTAGGCCTCACTCATCCATTCGATGGCATCCGGTTCAGCGTGTTTGCCGCCACCGTAGTAATGCGTCCAGCCGATCCATGTGCCGTCTGGTAGCTGAGCAGCGACCGACTTGGCTTCGTAGTGGCGACCACCGTCGCACGGGATATCCGTTTCAACGTCGCCGCAGCGAGTCTCGTTTCGGCAATCCCAGTGCTCACCGGCTTCTACCAGTGCGGCATAACCTGTATCCGCATCGACACCGGTCATCGCGGCGTAGTTCGGGGCTTCCTTTTTTTGCCAGCGCGCATCGAGCGCCAGGATCAGGAATTTCACTTTCTGCTCAGGTGTCATCGATCTACCCTAGGTTGATTTCCCGTCTGGCCCTGTCGCCAAGACCAGCCAGTGAAATCGTCATGCCGCTTTCAGTGCTTTGATTGCTTCGCCCCGATCTTGGGCGACTCGAACGTGTTCAGTGGCGCGGGTATCGGCTTTCAACTTGCCCAACCAGTCACCGTTTTTCTTGCACTTCGCAGCTTCCGCTCTCGAATGCTTTGCGTAATCGCGAAACTGCCTGGCTTCGGCGCGCAGGCGGGGAATATCGTCTTTCGTCAACATCTAGCTTCCTCCCGGTTGTTTTCCCAATGCACCCGTCACCAGGTGCATCAGTGAAACTTTCCGCCGTGACCCGCTACTGGCGTCGGTCACTGGCCTATCTCAAGTTGTTCTTCCAGCCACGGGCCTTTCGGCTTGTTCTCCCGCTGGATAACTGTTCTTGGCGTTTTACGCTGCACGCCCGGGTCAGTTGCCAACCCTCTGAACCGTTGAGGCCGGTTCATCGCTGCCTTTGAATCTGGGCCGGTGGTGATCCGGCAAGGTGTGTCGCTAAAGAACGGCGGACTGTGAGGCCCTTCGCAGTGGCTGTGTGTTGCTGCGATGGAGGAAATATAAGCGAGCTTATCAATGGCGTCAATAAGTGTGCTTATATTATTTTTGGTGGGCGAAAAAAAACCCGCTTTGTGCGGGCTTTCATTCGAGCGGGGTAGGGCGCGCTAAGCGTCTTCTAGGATGCGTTTAGCAAACGGCATGGCCGCCTCTGTTTGGTCTACACCGCCATCTGCCAATACGTATTCAACTCCAGCGCGGTTGGAGGCGAACTCAAGTTCTGTTGAATAGGCTCCGAAAATATCTTCCTGGTGAGGACTTAGCTCGCGATCAGGTATCCACAGGCCAAGCATCAAGTGATCCTTGTTGTGGCCAATATCGATCTCGCGGAGCGCTAGCAGCTGGTTTATACGGCGATGGGCCGCATCGCGCTGCTGGGAGCACGAAGTCACCGCTACATCTAGGGAGGTCAAGTTGATCGCTAGGTGCGTTCCCACGTAGGAAATAGGCACCTTAGCTCTACCTCCGTACAGAGCCACTTTAGGGTTGAAGCGGATGTTCATACCTTCCCTAGAGGCAAGCACAATCTGTTTAATTTTTTCTTGGAAACGAGTTAGCGAACGGTCGCCGGGTTCCATTCCTGGAGAAGAGTCATTTGCTTTAGCGCTGAATATCGAAGAGTGAGTAAGCGCTGACTGCATAATGGCGGCAAGCGACGTGTTTTTCGTCGGTGTTATCCTCCCCGCGTAGACCCCATCCATGTCAGGGCTCCAGTGTTTCAGCTGTCCGCCAGTGGATAAATAAGCTTGCAGCTCAGCATTTACGCTGCCTGCAAGATTAAATAAATCCTTTCCGTATCGCCCAAAAACCTTTTCGAGAGGCTCAGCGGATAGCGTGCCAATGACTCTTGGGGCGGAGCCGTCATCAGGAACTATCGCAACCCCCGAAGTGATCCGCTCACCGGAAAAAGTAATGGGCTCTAATTGGATCGCCATCCAGCGAGCACTGACCAGATTCCGTGATGATCGGCCTTTTAGGAAAGTTTCGGCTGCGTCAAAGACAGATGGCCCAACTGGAGACGATTGCATAGCAGTGGCACCGTGTGATGAATTCGTTCGCGCAGGAAATTGATGATGTCCTGCCTATCCGTGGCTGGGTCAATTTTGGCGAAATAGCCGTCCTGGTCAAGCTCATCCAGGCAAAGTGACGCACATTTGTTGACTAGCCCATGGGCCTTTTTGAGAATCCTATTTCGTACTGCTTCGTCCCAATCGGCGACGCTATGGTCTACCAAAAGGTTTCGCACCTCAATTGCAGGATCGTCCAGACCCCACATGTCCCAGTACGTCCCAGTAAGCGATCTTCCGTGGTCGATCAGCCAGAATTCTTGCTTGCCAGGAGCATAGATAATGTTGCCTTGATGGCGATCATCATTGGCTACGAACTCGTCAAGCGCAATTGTTCCATCAAGGTCAAATTGACTATGTACAGCCTTAGCAAAGGCATGCGTTGGATTACGCATCGCGCGCTCAAGGCTATAACTGCGGGTTCCGGCTTGTTGGCTTGCAAAGCAAACCATAACCCCGCGACCAGAGAATGAAGATTCGAATCCCTCCAAGTCTGCTGTATCGAGCAAAACCACAAAGGGTCTCGGGATTTTCATGCCCAGTGCCCGCCCAACTTGAGCGGTAGTCAATTCAGCAATAATTCTTCGAGGGTCAAGGCTCAGCTTAACGTAGCCAGTGACAGTCTCACCGGAGTCGCTCAGTAATTCGGCCTTGTATGTCTCGCCGTCACCGCCCTCGCCAATACGGCCAAGGATGGTCGTAACATCGGCATGGCCAATGGGCTCAAGGCTGGTCTTTGTTGAGTTCTTCAAAGCGGGCAGCAATCCCTTCAAGTAATACTAGGTCCGTCTCTTTTAGCCGTCCGGCGATAGCGGCTTTTTCAATTCTCTCGATAGCCGCCAGGCTTCGCGGAGTAACGATGCCTTTAAGGTTTTGGAGAGCCTTAAACGCGATAGAGTCAAAAGCGCTCTCTTGGTCGTCCGGACTAACGTCTGGCTCGCGCACATCTTCTTCGCTGCCTGTCATAGGCCCGATTTCGTCGGAAAGCCATATCGAATTAACACCGCATACGTGGGCAATTTTCGATAAATGGGCGCTCTGTAGATTTTTTCCCGTCTCGAGCTGAGAAATTACAGGCTGCTCAACGCCAACCTTCAGCGCCAATGCGCGCTGGGTCAATTTTGCGTGTCGGCGGGCATCTTTTATGCGTTCGGCGAGCGTAGTCATGATTGCAAATCTATAAGTTCGCTTATGCGCTTGCAAATAAGCCTCCTTCTTCATACGATATAAGCAGGCTTATCAGGAGGGCTCTCATATGACCCCTATCGAAAGGCTCGTCGACTTTTTCGGCGGCCAAACCAAAACCGCTTTAGCACTCAACGTTTCACAAGCCGCAGTTTCGTACTGGGTTGCCGGAATTCATCCAATGCGGGCCGAAAAGGCCTTCAAGGCAGAAGAGTTGACCGGTGGAAAAGTTACCGCTCGTGAGCTGTGCATGTGCCAGAAGAGCGCCCAGTCCGCCGCGTAACAATCCCTGTCCGCCGACCCATTGAGCAAATGATCACCCCTGCATCAGCAGGGCGCCACGTAAAGAATTTCGAGGTGTTACATGCAGGAATTGATGAAGGCGATCTATGACGTGGTTGATGACCACGGCACCAAGAAAATTGCCGAGGGCGCGGACTTCAAGTCACGGACGCTTCTTTCCCAGAAGGCTAATCCGGACTACGACACCCATCGCATGAACGTGGAAGAGTTGCATCGGATCATGAAGTTCACTCAGGACTTCCGGCCGCTCAAAGCATGGGCGGAGGCATTTGGTTTCGACCTGGTTCCAAAGGAAAAGCCAGAAGGCATCGATCTCAACGCCGCGCTTCTGCGGCTGCATGCAGATCTTGCTGACGTTACCCGACTCGCGTTCGACGCACAGGCTGATGGGCGCGTCTGCTCGGTCGAGAAAACAAGCCTGCTCAAGGAGGCTGAAGAAGTGATCGTCAGCCTGGAAGTGTTCAAGCAGTCCGTGAAGGCTGCGTGATTTCAGACACAAAAAAGCCGACGGAGAGGTCGGCTGATTCGATAACACTTTGTGAGGCCGATTATGCAGAGCCAGCTCATTTCAAGCAATACTCCCAACCATGTCGCGACACGTTTTCATGATTCGCAAAACGTGTCGCGCTCCGTCACGATGTCTTCGCAAGAGATCACCGATCTGGTCGGCGCTCGGCATGACAGCGTCAAGCGCACCATTGAGCGCCTGGCAGAGAAGGGCGTAATCCAAATCCCACCAATGGTGGAAAAGCCTACCGGAGGGCGGCCTTCGGCTGAGTATGTTTTCTCGGGCGATAAGGGCAAGCGTGATTCGATCGTTGTCGTCGCTCAGCTCAGTCCGGAATTCACTGCGACACTGGTTGACCGTTGGCAGGAACTGGAAGAGCGGAGCGCAAAGCCAGTCTTCGATTACGCGGCTGCGCTCAACGATCCGCGCACCTTGCTGGCATTACTCACCCAGAACGTGACCAAGGTCGTCGCCCTGGAAGCGGACAACACCGAGCTTTCCCATGAAAACCTGATGCTCGAGCAGAAGGTCGCCGCCGACGCACCGAAGACAGCCTTTTTCGACGCAGTGACTGTCACGCACGAAACCTATTCGGTGGCCGAAGCGGCCAAGCTGATCGGCACCGGCCAGAACCGCCTGATGGCATTCCTGCGCCAACGCCGCTGGGTCACCATCCGCAAGAACGAACCGATGCAGAGCCCGATTGAATCCGGCTACCTGACCGCGAAGCTCAGCACCTTTGAGCACCCCGAGAATGGCAAGACCACCGTGTCCACCCCTCGGGTGACCGGCAAAGGCCTGACGAAGCTCCAGGCTCTGTGGGCGCGTCGCGATGCTGATCTGCTCGGAGGTGCGCTGTGATTACCACCAAACGTCTCCAGCTCATACTCCGCGTTGCCGATCGCGCACTGGCACACCAGATCGCAATGGACAACTCCGCTGAAGCGCATCGCGCCCTCGACCAAGGCTATTACGACTTCTTCGAAGAGAACGGCCGCCCGTTCCACGACAACCGCCCGATCAATCCGGAAGTGGAAGAATTCCTTCCGGTCATCGAAGCGACTCGCCACCTCTACATCGCCCGTTGCAACGCCCGCCAAGCCGCCAACACAGCCAAGCGCAAGCTCAAGCTGGCTGTTCGTGCTGTCGAGCGTTACGACGCCACTGAATGCACCCAGGGGGTCGCATGATGCATTACTTCAAGCGAAACATTGGCGACTACCACAAGAAAGCCGGCCGCCTGACCATGCTTGAGCACGGTGCGTACACGCTCTTGCTCGACGCGTGCTACGACCGTGAACGCTTCCCCACGATGGAGGAAGCAATCGACTGGTGCTGGGCCAGAAACAAGGAAGAAATCGACGCAGTTGAGCTTGTTTTGCGCAAGTTCTTTGATCTCATTGATGGTCGTTACGTGCAGCTCCGTATTCAGGATGAGATCGACGCTTATCACGCCATATCCCTGAAAAACAAAGAGATAGCCGCAAATCGTGAAGCAGCCAAGCGCACGAAGCGTGCACCAAGCGTGAACGAACCGGCACCTAACCAAGAACCACTAACCATTAACCAAGAACCAATAGATCAAGAGCATACGTCGCAAGCGACGACGGATGACCTGTTTCCAAAGTTCTGGGCGCTGTACCCACGCAAGCAGGACAAGGCCAAGGCGCAGAAGGCTTGGACGAGGCTGAAGGTCACTGAAGACTTGTTCGCCCTGATCGTCAAAGGCCTGTCTATGCAGGTTGTTTCCGCTGACTGGCTCAAGGACAGTGGCAAATACGTCCCGCTGCCAACCACTTGGCTCAACGGCAAGCGCTGGGAAGACGAGGTCAAGGTCGTCAGCAACGTGCACCCGTTCCCGAGCAAGTCTCGTCACACCGAACTGGACCAGATCGACCACGCTGCCAACCTCGAGGTGAATGCCGATGGCTCGTATCGCATCTAACATCGTGAGCGTGATCGGCGTGTTCGGCCAGATCCTTGAGTCGCAGAAGCGCCAGTGCCCAGCGCACGGAGAATTCACCGACTTCCTGACCGGCCTGGGCAAGGCTCGCTCGGCGGTGTGGTCAGGCTGCCAGCGCTGCGCCGATGAAAAGCGTGCTGAGGCTGATCGTGTCGAGCAGGAAGCGTTGACTAGCGAGAACGCGCGTCGCGCCATCGAATCCCGGGTTGGTCGTTCCTGTATTCCGCCACGCTTCGCTGATCGCAGCTTTGCCAACTACCGCGCCGGCAGCCTCGGACAAAAGAGTGCACTGGCCATCTGCACAGAATACGCCGAGAGCTTCCCGTCGCACGCCCAGCGCGGTCGTAGCCTGATGCTTCTGGGTAATGTCGGCACCGGTAAGACCCACTTGGCCGCAGCCATTGGCAACCACGTCATGCGTGAGTTCGGCCTGACTGCGCTCTATGTCACCGCCGGCGCCGTGATTCGCCACGTCAAAGCATCGTTCGACCGCGACACCGCGCACAACGAGGTACAGGCCTACCAGCTTTTTGCGGCGCCGGACCTGCTGATTCTCGACGAGGTGGGCGTGCAGAACGCCACGGAGTTCGAGCGGACGGTGATGTTCGAGCTGATCAACTCCCGGTACGAAGCCATGAAGCCGACGATCGTGATTTCGAACCGTAGCCGGGATGACCTGCCGGCCTACATGGGGGATCGCGTCGTCGATCGCCTGCGTGAGAACGGCGGGAAGCTGATCTTGTTCAACTGGGAATCGCAGCGTGGAAAGGAGGGGGGTTGATGGGCATCGATATTGGGCGGAAGAGTTTAACAACGCTGATGTTCTGCTTGTTCTGGATCATGTTTGCAATTGCCATGCTGGCCTTTAACCAGCGTGACGAAGCCAGAAAAATCCATGCCGAGCTCGAAGGTAAGTCTCTGGTCTGCCGCATTGAGGAGAGGCACTGATGGATATCACCGAGTTGAAACGGCTGGCTGAGGGTTTGATTTCTGCGAACGAGGCGTATATCGCCGATGAGTGTAATGACGCTCTCGCTACGAATTGGGCCGCCGCAGACGACGCTTACCAAAATGCGACGCTTCCAGAAGCCATTCTGACCCTGATCGCCGAGAACGAGGCTCTGATGCAGCAGGTGTCAACGCTCCAGTCCGACGCCAATAGCTGGCAGTCCGGCTATGACGAAGGTCGGCGCATGGGTGACAAGACGGCACGGACCGAGCGCGATCAGCTCAAGGCCGACCTACAGATCGCCGACACCGCCTGCTTCCTGAGTATCGCGGAGAACAAGAAACTCAAGTTTGAGAACGGGGCGCTGCTCGATGGCATGACACGAATCATGCGCGCCACCCGCCTGGGCGATTCGGCATTCGCAATTGCCTGCGAAGTGATTGGAGAGCTGAGTGGCGCTGCCATGGGCAAGGGAGAGCAGCCATGAGCGGATTAGGGAACGAAATTGCCAAAGCTGCCAAGCGCGCACTGATTTACGGAGTTGTCACGTTGGTGATGATCGCAGTAGCCGCCTTCGTGCTGGGGAGGTATTCGGCATGACCGACAAAATCTCCGTCAACAGCCAGGCCAAGCTCACCGAAGCCATCACCAGCCTGACCACCATGTACCGGGACAAGAAGTTCGTCGTGGTTTCCCTGCGCCCTGGCAAGGACCGCACGCTTGATCAGAACTCGCTGTGGTTTGGGATGTACAAGCGCATCGCTGAGATGACTCAGATCGGTGATGCGGCCGACGCCCGGCGCTACTGCAAGCTGCACTTTGGTGTGCAGATCCTGCTGAACGAGGATTCGGAGTTCCAGGCGGCTTGGTATCGGGTCATGCGCCATCTGCCCTATGAGGAGAAGCTGGCCATGATGGGTGGATGCAAGCTGTTTGGCCCTGACGGTTTCCCCGTTACCAGTCTGTTCAACCGCGCCCAGGGCGTGGCCTACACCGACCGCATCGCCGCTTTCTTCACCGGGCAGGGTGTTGTGTTCACCGACCTGCTCAGCAAGGAGGCCGCATGAAGCGCACTCCACTACAACGCAAAACTCCACTCACTTCGGGCGGCAACCGCAGAAAGCGCTGCCCGTCATGCCGAGTGATGTTTACGCCTGCACGCGACTCGCAAGCCGTATGCGGGGAGATCGAGTGCGCCATCGCTCACGGGAGGTCAGAGAAGGGCCGGGCAACCACGCGTAAAGCCCTGGCGAATGTCGAGCGCCGCGAGATCAAGGTCCGCAAGGAGAAGCTGAAGAGCAGGGCGGATCGCTTGCGCGAAACACAGGTCGTGTTCAACGAGTGGATTCGCCTGCGTGACACCGCGCTGCCGTGCGTGAGCTGCGGCCGGCATCACCAAGGCCAGTGGCACGCCGGGCACTACCGGACTGTAGGAGCGAACCCGGAGCTGCGCTTCGACCCCCTCAACGTCCACAAGCAGTGCGCGCCGTGCAACAACCACAAGTCCGGCGACATCGTGAATTACCGAATTGAGCTGGTGAAGCGCATCGGCGCCGACAAGGTGGACTGGCTCGAAGGACCGCACGACCCGAAGCGCTACACCATCGAAGACCTGAAGGCCATGAAGGCGGATTACCGGGAAAAAATCAAAGAACTGAAGAGGGCAGCAGCATGAAGCTAATCGGAGCACGTCAGGCATGGACTGACTCTCAACACGAATCGAACGCCTCGATCACCGCAGCGGCCATCGACTCCGCACAGTCGGCGGCAACACTGAAGAAGACCAGAGCCCGCCAGCATGAGGTGGTGTTCGCTGCGATGGGGGATGACAAGGAAGAGCGCATTCTGGCCACCCGCCAGCGGATCAGCATCAGTGAGACGCGTCGCAAGCCAATTGGCCGGTCCACCGCTCGGGCCGCGCATCTGGTCACGATGGGGAAGATCCAGCGCGCGATTGAAACACTGCCATTCCAGGTGCAGCAGCTCGGGCATTTCCTGTATCACCCATGTATGACGATGCTGCATGTCATGAATGCCGAGAAGCTGATTTCGGCAAGGGCTGATTTCTCTGGCCTGTCCGATGCCAAGAAGATCAAGGCTGAATGCCTGATCACTATGGCTTTACGGTCATACAAGGGTGAGGTGAGTCGAGCAGCAGAGTGGGGCCCGGTTCGCATCTCTGAGGAGATGAAGGCCTTCTATGGCGTGGTGATTGAGATCACTCAGTGGGCTCGGGACTGGAAAGGGGTGTGGGATTCACTGAAAGAGGTGATCAAGGAAGTGGATCTAGATGCTCAACAGCCAGTTTGGCAGGTTATTCACTCGGAAAATGAAGAAAGTGCGGCATAAACATATTGACATGTCGAGTATTTCACGGTAATTTTCCCATAGTGCGCAATTTACGCAACACGCACATGAATATCTGAACCCGGCCACTGCGCCGGGTTTTTTATTGCCTGCTGTTTGAGCTGGATTTGGTGACATGCTCCCAACGTGCTTGATCTGATTGGATCCAATTTGATAGCGTGCCAGGGGAATTTATCTCGGAGGGCACCTATGAATTTTCTCAACACTGCTTCATCGCTCGTTTCGCAGTTCTTTTCGACAGGATTTATGGCCCTATTGCTGACTGGGATAGCAATATTCGTGGTGCGGATCGATGTCTATTCGGAAAGAAACTGGGTCTACGGTGTGCTTGCGTTACTACTGGCCGTACTGATAATTGCTCCCCATGGATGGAACGTAGTTTTCCCTCCGGATATGAGGGATTGGGCGTCGCTGATGGAAAGTCGTGATAAGGCTTCCGAGGCCTCTCTTTTCAAAGCTGACCTTTTTGGGGTTTTGTTCGGAGCCGGTGCTGCATTTATTGGCTGGCTAATGCTTCGGGAGAAAAGGTGGTAAGTGCTCCGCGGAATGTTGAAGCCCGGCCAAGTGCCGGGCGTTTTGTATCTGCCGTTCGTCAGCGTTCGGCACTTGCTGGCCTGTGTCACGAAGCACCTCTCGACGAGGAAACGGCGGACGTGGATGCCACAGACTCTGTGAAAACCGAACATCCAATCCCTTAACGATTTCTACCAATTATTGAGCCCGGCCGCTGCGCCGGGCTTTTTCGTTTTCGGCTCCACCACACCCATCGCTCTGAGCTGGGAGTGCTGTTGGGGCTGATTCAAATCTGCAGGTCATGGCCTGCCATATTCCTAACTCCCTGACGGGGAGGAACCGAGATGCCAAACATGCCAGACAAACCAGACACCTGGGCGATTGCGCTTGCGTGGTTGAGCCAGCATTCGCCAATCCTCTATGCGGCTGCGCTGTCTTGCGCTATGGCAGTCCTGCGCATCACCTACGGTGGCGGTACACGGCGCCAGATGCTGGTGGAGGGAGCCATCTGTGGCGGCTTGACCCTGACCATCATCAGCGGGCTGGATTTCTTCGGCCTGCCCCAGAGCATGGCCACCTTCGCTGGCGGTTGGGTTGGCTTCCTGGGTGTGGAGAAGATCCGCAACATTGCGGACCGGGTGACTGACTTCAAGCTGCCAAGCCGCAAAGCCGAGTAATCCGCGACACGTTTTGCGAATCAGCAAATTGTGTCGCGAGATGCAGTGAGGATTCACTACGGATATGTTAGGGGTAGGTAATATCTACTCTGACCAAGGGGAGGTTATTGGCATCGTATGCACAACGATAGGACTCTCCAGCATCAGCGCTTTGCTTAGGCAGCAGCTCGCATTTAAGCGTGTACGTGATGCCGCCATCCGTAGCGGAAAAGCCCTTGATTGCTTCTTGTGGCGAGAGAGAGCCTATAGAGCCCAGTTGACCGGCTAACTTGATCACTGGCCCTCCGGCAAGTTCGTACTTCTGCGTTTGGGAGCACAACCTACCCTGAATGAGCTTCCCGTCGATAGTGTTGCTTCCATCGGTACAGAATCGAACCTGAAGCCATTTATCGAGCACGACAGTTTGTGTTGGAACCTCAGCTTTGGGTGCTGGTGGAGGGCCACTTTGGCAGGCGGCGGTGAGACCGGCTGTAACGAGTACGCCAACGATTTTCAGGAAAGTATTCAATGGCCATTGTCCTTTGGCTGGTAGGGCGGGCAATGTATTTGATCTTGCGAAACTTGAGAATCGCATTTGCGCTTAACTGCGCCCAGGTCGGATAGGTGTGCCGCAGGTGCATGCGGCACTGGTGGATAGCCACCTATTTGCTATAGGTGACGTTCGCACTTACCAGCAACTGATCATTGATTGTGACCTTGCATTTACGTTCGATTTCGACCTTTTTGTCGGAACCCAAAACGGGCTCACACTGCAAGAAGACTTTCTTGCCTTGGTAATCCTGCGTAATGCCAACAGTGGTCTTGCTCACAGGCTCCTTGATGAATTTTCGGTTCCATGGGCCAAAGTAGATTTCAGGCTCGCCACCTCCAAAGAATCCAGACTCAGCTGTGGCACAGAGAGTCCCTTCCATTCTCTCGCCATCGATGATGTTCGCATCGGTGTAACAAGCGATTCTGCCTTTTTCGGTTGCCAGCTCAATTGGCCCTCTATTGGTCCAGGTCGGGGGAGTGACACAGCCTGCCAAGGTTGCGACCGCAATCATGGAGGCTAGTAAGTGAAGCTTTTTCTTAATCGGCATTGTTCCATGCGTCCTTTCATTGATTTGGGCGCACTGAATACCGGCAATCAGCCACTATTTCAAGTTTTAGAGAAGCCCCATGACAACCAAGCAACCCGACTGGGAGGCAATCGAACGCGCCTACCGGGCGGGATTGCTGCCCAGTTCGGTCCGGGCCTAATCGCGCCTGACAGCTATCAAATGACCAGCGAATGACGTTCGAGCGACGCTGAATGATCGTTCTGCGAAATTAACCCCATGAATGAGATTAGCCCATGGCCCTATGCGGCGCTAAAACGCGCTCAGGGGAACCATGCAAGCGACACGCTGTTCCGGGTTCCTCGCGCTGCAAATTACACGGCGGCAAGAGTTCTGGTCCGCCCAAGGGCAGCAAGAATGCCGCGAAGCCTGGCTCGATCTACAGCCAGTTCCTGACCGATGAAGAGAACGACATGCTCGCCAGTATTGAGCTGGGGCGTGTCGATGACGAATTGCGCCTGACTCGTGTTCGCCTGATGCGTGCATTGGCCAGGGAAAACAAGTTCGGCAACGAGCTGGAAATTGACTCCGAGAAGATCGAGGACGGCGAGAAGACGACCACCAGCAAGGTGCGCGACTACTCAGGATTGATCGACC
The DNA here is from genome assembly GCF_003732175.1 of Pseudomonas brassicacearum. Taxonomy (GTDB): domain Bacteria; phylum Pseudomonadota; class Gammaproteobacteria; order Pseudomonadales; family Pseudomonadaceae; genus Aquipseudomonas; species Aquipseudomonas brassicacearum_G. Next base: position 168,726 of record NZ_MOBI01000020.1, on the reverse strand, counting down.
GCCTCACTGCTCGTGTTGAGAGCCTGGAGCGAACCAAGGAAGACCTTGAGACCCGCAGGCTCACGAACGAGAAGCTACGCCGCGATCTGGAAGATCCGAACCAGGGCTTGCCTGAGCCGAAACAAGTAATCATCGGGGTGGAAGATGCAAGCGACCCTGAAGCTGAATAAGCCGCAGTTCGAGTTCATCAAGCACCCCAAGAAGTTCTCAGCGTTCGTAGGTGGTTATCGAAGCGGCAAGACGTTCGTTGGCTGCGTTCGGATGTGCATCAACGCACTGGAGCACCCTGGGATTCCTCAGGGTTACTTCGCCCCGACCTATCCGCAGATCGCCGACATCTTCTACGACACCATGCCGGTGGTCGCTGAGGCGTTCGGCCTGATCGCCGATATCGTAGCGAGCAAGAAGCGCGTGTACCTGCGTGACAACAAGGGTCGGTGTCTGTCGACGATTGTCTGCAAGAGCATGGAGCACCCACACAGAATTGTGGGCTTCAACATTGCTCACGCTCTGGTCGACGAAATCGACTGCATGCCGATCAAGAAGGCCGATAGCGCCTGGAAGAAGATCATTGCGCGGATGTCGACCGTCTGGCCGAGCCGCGATCAGAACACCATCGACGTTACGACGACGCCGGAGGGCTTCAACTGGGTCTATCGCAAGTTCGTCAAAGAGCTGGCTGCCAACCCATCGCAGCGACCGCTATACGGGATCGTGCATGCCAGCACCAGGCAGAACGCCAAGAACTTGCCGAAGGACTACATCAAGTCCCTGCGCGAGTCGTACCCGGCCAACCTGGTAGACGCCTATATCGATGGCCTGTTCGTCAACCTGACGTCGGGCAGCGTGTATCCGAACTTCAATCGCGAGCTGAGCCACACGAATGAAACTATTCGACCTGGTGAGGCACTGCATATCGGGATGGATTTCAACATTAACCGCATGGCCGCTGCAGTCTTCGTCGTTCGCGATGGGGAGCCATTGCTGCTGGATGAACTCACAAGCCTATTCGACACGCCGGCCATGATTGCGGCGCTCGAGGCCCGCTATGAAGGCAAGCACCAGATCACCGTGTATCCAGACGCCAGCGGCAAGAACCGCAAAAGCGTCAACGGTAGCGAGTCAGATCACAGCCTTCTCAAGCAGGCGGGCTTTACGGTTCGCGTGAACCCAGCCAACCCTTTGGTCCGCGACCGGGTGCTGGCGGTCAATGCCATGTTCCTGAATGGTGAAGGTCTGCGCCGCTGCAAGGTCAACACCGATATATGCCCAGTCACCACCCAGGTGCTGGAGCAGCAGACTTACAACGATCAGGGCGAGCCGAACAAGGACGGGACAGAAGACCCGGGCGATGCGTTTGGCTACTTCATCGTCAACCGTTACCCAATCGTTAAACGCACAGGCGGTATCCGCCGTATTGGAGGATTGGCTTAATGCCGGTGCAATCGACAAACCCCGACTTTGACGCACACATCGCCGAATGGCGAATGATGGACGACGCGCTCGAGGGTGAAGGCGCTATCAAGCGCAGCCCGAAGAATTTGCCCAAGCCGAGCGGCATGGTTGAGGCCGAAAAGCTGGATGGGGCAGGAAATGCCTACCTCTACCAGAACTACACCGACCGAGCCCAGTACGAACACTGGGTACGCGACTCGCTGCGGTCCATGATGGGGCTGGTATCCCGGCTTCTCCCAGAAATCAACCTGCCTTCTGGATTGCAAGGGCTGGAAGACAACGCCACGTCGGACGGCTTCGGCCTGAAGCAGCTGTTCTTTCGCATGGTGCGCCAGGCCATTTCTCATGGTCGCGTTCCGCTTGTGGTGAACATCGATGAAACCGGCGAACCGTATTTCTCAACGTATGCGACACGCAACGCGATCAACTGGAAGGTTGGCAGTCAAGGCGGTCGGCAGGATCTGGTCCTTGCGGTGTTCATCGAGTTCCGCGATGACAAAGAGGACGAGTTCGATCACGAATGCAAGATGGTTTACCGCGTCTTCAAGATGATCGGCAACGTATGCCACAGCGAAGTGCTGGGTGAAGCCGGCGAGGTCATCGAGGAATTGAAGCCGCTGGGCACGACCGGCACAGATAACCGGCTTGTGCGAGGCCTTGAGTTCTTGCCGGTGATCTACTGCGGCTCAACGGACAACGCGCCAGATGTGGACGAGGTTCCTTTGCTGACGATGGCCAGGGCTGCACTGAAGTCCTATCAGTTGAGCGCCGACTACTTCACTGCTCTGCACCAGACCAGCCACCCACAGCCATGGGTCGCCGGGCTGGACGAAAAGGTTGAGCTGAGCGTAACCGGTCCATCTGCTGCCTGGGATCTCGGCCCGACCGGTTCCTGCGGCTATCTGGAGTTCCAAGGCGCCGGCATTGAGGCTGTCCGCAAGGCCATGGACGATCAGCGCAACGCCGCTGTTGAAGCTGGCGCCAAGGTCATGGATGTGGGCGGCACTGAGTCGGGTGAGGCGCGCAAGACGCGTCAGAACGACCAGCATGCGACTCTGCACAGCATCGTCATCACAGTGGCTGAGGCGGTGGAGCAGGGGCTGCGTTACGCCGCCGAATGGAAGGGTTACGACTCGAAGCAAATCAAGTTCAAGGTCAACCCTGAGTTCGTGATCCCGCAGGTCGACGCTCAAGTGCTGGCCGAACTTCAGAAGAGCGTCATGGCTGGCACGATCAGCGCCGACACCTACTGGCAGTACCTCACGACCGGCAAGCTGCCGGAACGACTCTACGACGAAGAAGCCGAGCTGATCAGCGACGAGCGCGAGTCAGCTGGCCTCAACCTGGACAATGAGAATGCCGACAGCAAGCAGGGAGCAGGCCGACAGCCAGCTGCTGGAGCAGACGACCCGTCACTCAGTGATGGTCGAGCGGCTTAAGGCTGGCGAGGTCAAGAAGTTCGAGAAGTACTTGCGCCAGATCGATGCGCTTGTGCGGGAGCAATTGACTCGCAAAGAGCTGACTACCTACAGCCGTGACCGCCTTGAGCAGTTCCTGGCTCGGGTGGATGGAAAGCTGCTGGAGATCTACAAGGCCTTCAGCGATTTGGTGCAGGCTGACCTGGTGGACATCGCCCTTTACGAGTCCACCTTCGAGGCAAACAGCCTCAGCCACGCGATGTCGATCGATGTTGTGGTGCCGACCAATGCAGTGATCCGCGCGGCGATCTTCTCCTACCCGTTACAGGTGAAAGGGATCGACGGCGGCAAGTTGCTCAAGAGCTTCCTGATCGGCTGGACCAGAACGGAAACGATGCGGGTGACCAACACCATTCGCTTGGGCTTCGGCCAGGGCCAGACGAACGCACAGATCATCCAGGCCGTGCGCGGTACCGCGGCGCAGAACTTCACCGATGGCATTCTCGCCGTGAGCAACCGTAACGCAGCGTCTGTCGTGCAGACGGCGATTCAGCATGTGGCCACGACGGCGCGGATGGAAACGCTGAAGGCGAACAGCGACGTCGTGCTGGGCTATCGCTGGGTGTCGACGCTCGACCGCAAGACCTCGCAGCAATGCAAAGGCCTGGATGGCATGCGCTTCGACTTGGGCAAGGGGCCACTGCCGCCGGCGCACATCAATTGCCGGTCGACGACGGTGCCCACCACCAAGCTTTCGGAGCTGTTCGCGAAAGACTCTACGCGTGCATCGATCGGCGACAGCGGTGCCGGGCAAGTCGATGCAGGCCTGAACTATTACGAGTGGCTGGCAACGCAGCCGGCGCGCTTCCAGGACCATGCTCTCGGGCCGGTTCGGGGGAAATTGTTCCGCGATGGCGGCCTAACACCGGAGAAGTTCGCGAAACTGCAGCTCGACAAGAAGTTCAAGCCGCTGACCCTGGCTCAGTTGAAAGAGGTCGAGCCCGACATGTTCGCTCGAGCAGGCGTTACACTCAGCGCTCAACCAGGTTGAGATTGGCGATGCAGATCATTGTTGAAGATGGGCAGGGAAGGCCAGACGCTAACAGCTTTGTACCGCTGGAGAAGCTGATCTTCTACCGGGACTACTACGGCTTTCGCATTCCTGAGACAGAGGAAGAGCAAAAGGCTTTGCTGCTGCGCGCCGCCGAGGACATCAACGGTCGTCAGTGGAAAGGCCGTAAAGCCAATCCTGATCAGGCGATGGCCTGGCCACGTCGTGACTGCAAAATCGAGTACCAGACGCTGTCTGAAACCTTTGTTCCGTTCGAGCTTGAATGGGGTCAGGTGCGGCTTGCCGCTGAGCTCTATGCCGCCGAGCAGGGCTTTCAAATCGAAGAGCCGACACACTGCGCCGAGCCGAATGGCCGCCGTACTCGACTCAATCGCAACACTCCTGGGGTTCGCATGCGTCCGCCGCCGTACGCACCCAGCAGGACGCAGTTCGCCGATTACTTGGTGATGCGCGGACTCCTATTAATTGCTAAGGGATAGCAGATGCTTAAAATATTACGGTTTACGGTAGCTGTTGTTGTGACTGCTGCGGTTGTTGGGCTTGCATTTATGCTGGGTCTCTCTTTTGGACTTGGTAGCAGCCATGGAAAATTCATTTCAGAGGCCGTACCTGTACTTTCGATGTTGAGCGGGTGGGTTGCAGGTATTGGTGCGCTAGCGGCCGTTTTGACCACGCTGTGGTTGGCAGACAAGCAGCGTCGTGAGGATGTGGAAAGCCTGCACATCGGATTGAACACCTGCATCATGACGGGTGGTGATACCTGGTTCATCAATCTCCAAATCACCGCGAATGGAAAGCGCCCTGCGTTGGTTAAAGGGGTTACGTTTACCTCTCCGTATTCAAAGCATGCCTGCCACATAACTGGATTCATGCAATACGGCAGTCAATTACCAGTCCAACTCAGCTACGGAGAGCAGGCTGATTTTCATCTTGATTACGGGACGGAGAATCAGTTGGCAAATTTCGTAGAGAATTATTGCGGAGGCCGTTTGAACGGGCTCAAGGTTAAAGTGAGTACGACACTTAATACCTTTGAAGCGAAGGTTCCATCGTACCTGCTAACGCTGAACGAATAACACACGCCACATACACCAAGCCTCGGCCATGCCGGGGCTTTTTTATGCCTGCAAAGCGGGCTCAAAACACTTCCCAAGGGGAAAACAATGCCTTTCGATTTTGACCCGGTCGAGCTCGGCCTTGAGCTTGATGCCGAAAAGACGGCTGCACTGAAAACTGCCTTGGGCGGGATCTTTCAAGAAGCGCTGGATGCCGAAGTAACCGGTCTGAAGACCAAAAATGCCAATCTGATCCGCGACGGCAAGGCCATCAAGACCGAGCTTGATCAGTTCAAAACTCAGTTCGAGGGCTTGGACATCGGCGCAGTGAAAGGCCTGCTGGCCAAGGTTGGCCAGGACGAGGAAACGAAGCTAATCGCCGAGGGCAAGCTCGACGAGGTGATCACTCGCCGGACCGAGCGCCTGCGTGGCGACTACGACAGGCAGCTGACCGCCGAGAAGGCCCGCGCCGACAAGGCTGAGGCCTTCGCCGCCAAGTACAGCAACAAGGTACTGGCCGACTCTATCCGCGCTGCCGCCATCAAGGCCGGCGCGCTCCCCGAGGCTGCCGAGGACATCATTCTCCGCGCACGGGGAACTTTCAAACTCAGTGAAGACGGCGAGGCAATCGCTACCGACCGTGACGGCGAGGTCGTTTACGGGAAGGACGGGAAAACCCCGCTGTCACCGCTCGAATGGGCGGAATCGCTGCGTGAAACAGCAACACACCTGTGGCCAAGGGCTCAGGGTGCCGGTCCTACCGGCGACAACGGTGGCAAGGCCACGAAAAAGTGGGGGGAGTACACCGAGCAGGAGCGTGCGGCGCTGGCCCGAGACAACCCCGAAGCATACAAGCGACTCAAAGCCACTCAAGGAACCTAATTCATGGCCACTACGCAACTCGCGGACATCTTTGTTCACGACTATTACACCGATCTGGCGCCGGTTAATTCGCCAGAAAAAACCGCCGTATTCGAATCCGGCATCATCACCAAGTCGCCAGTTCTGGATGCCATCGCCTCTAATGGTCAGGGTGTTGCCGAGATCGATTACTGGCAGGACCTGGACGCCGATGAAGAGCCGAATATTTCCAACGATAATCCGGACGATCTCGGTGAAGTTGGCAAGGCCGAAATGGGCAGCATGCGTGCGCGCACTCTGTACCTCAACAAGGCCTACGGTGTCGCCGACTTGACCTCGGAGCTGGCGCGTTCCGAGCCGATGCAGCACATCCGCAACCGTTTCGGCACCTACTGGACTCGCCGCTGGCAGCGTTACCTGCTGGGCGCAGCTCGCGGCATCATCGCCTCGAACATCACCAACAACGCGGGCGACATGGTGATTGATGCGGGCGCCAAGATTGGTGCCAACGCATTCCAGGATGCGGCATTCACTGCTGGCGATGCCGCTGACGTGTTTGCTGCGATCGGTGTGCACTCGGTGGTCATGAATCAGATGGTCAAGCAGGACATGATCGAGTACCTGCGCGACTCCGACGGCAAGATCATCCTGGCCACCTACCTGGGCAAGCCGGTGTTCATGGACGATGGCCTGACCTACGGTGCCGGCAAGTACCTGTCTGTGTTCTTCGGTCAGGGCGCGTTCGGCTATGGCGAGGGCAATCCAGCGAACCCTGTTGAGCTGGAGCGCAAGCCTTCCGGCGGTAACGGTGGCGGTGCCGAAGTCATCTGGGAGCGTAAGACGTTCATCCTTCAGCCGGCCGGCTTCAGCTGGAAAGGCAGCGAGAACCGCAACTTGAGCCCGACCGCCGCGCAGTACGCCACGGCGGGCAACTGGCAGCGCGTGTTCGATCGCAAACAGGTCCCGTTTGCCGCTGTAATCAGCGGTACCACCACGCCGTAACTCGGCAGCCCAATTGATCTGAGCGTCGCAACTGGCGCTTGGATTGTTTAGAGGTGATCCATGAAAGTGATCTACACAGACGCTCCAGGCAATGAGCCTGGCGCTTGCTATCGCCTGACCGACGAATTCTTCGGCGTCATCGGCACTGCCACTAAGGTGGTGGTCGACGGCGACTTCCCGCACATTACCGACGCCTACCTTCGCGCCGGCATTGCGGTCGAGGATGGCAAGTCGCCAACGTCACTGCGAGAGGATGGTCCAACCATTGCCGAGTGGCTGACGGCAGGCTACCAGGTCGGCAATTACCCACCTGAAGGTTACGCTTCCCGCAGTACTCCGGAAGAGATTGAGGCAGCGCAGAGCCTCGGCAAAAGCCAAGAAGATACCGAGAATGACCCGCTCAAAATGAAGGTTCCTGCTCTGAAAGAGTGGCTGACCGCGAACGGGATCGCTTTTGACTCCGCAGCGTTGAAAGAAGACCTGCAAGCCCTGGTGCCGAAGGAATAAGGACAAGTACATGACCGACTTCATCACTGTTGCCGATGTTGATTCCTCGCTGGGTCCTGGCTGGGCCGGCGCCGGTGATCCGGCCCTTGCTGTGACGATGGCAAACGCTTGGCTCACAGCAAAGATTCAGCGGGCTGCCCCTGATCCGGTGCCGACCGAGATCAAGACGGCCGGCGCACAGGTTGCTAAGGAGGCGGCAGCGGGCAATTTGTACAAGGCCACCCAGAAAGAAGTGCTCAGCAAGACGGTATCGGCTCAATCCGGAACGTCGACCAGCAAGACCTATGCGGCCGGCTCCACTGACCTTTCCGCTGGCGAAAACTTCGCCCTGGCGCTGCTCGCCCCATGGACCAAGCGCGCTGGCGTGTTCATGTTGAAGAAGGCCTGAGCATGGGTATGAAAGAAGAGATTCAAGCCGAACTTGCGGAAGCGTTCGATGATCCGGACGGCTTGGCGGATACAGTAAAGCCTGTTGCGGGTGCTCGAAAAGTTGACCCGGTCTATGACCCCGAGACGAGTACCACTTCCGGCGGAGCGCTGAATTATCTCGGCCGTGGGGTGTTCGGCAGTTATCTCGCTAAAGAGATCGACGGCTCACTGATCCTGACAGCGGATGAAAAGCTGCTGGCGCTGCAAAACGAACTGTTCGTATCGAAGGCGGGGATTCCTACTGAAGTACTGGCGGTTCCACTGATTGGCGACATGATCGGTGGTAGGCGCGTAATCAACGTCGGTGCCGATCCGGCTGGCGCCACCTGGACCATTCAGCTGAGGAAGTAGCATGGCTTCCAGATACGCCGGCATGAACGGCAGCTTTGCCGAGAACATCCGGCAGTTTGCCGAGCAGGCAAAGGAGGGCATCGACGCGACGTTCCGCGAGATCGTGATCGAGATCGGTAGCAGCGTCATTCGCATGTCGCCGGTGGGAAATCCCGAGATCTGGGCCGCTAACGTCGCGCATCGCCAGACGAACACCCGGGCGGCCGACGACTATGACTTCAAGGTTGCCGTGCGCAATACGGTCATCAACATGACTGACAGTAACTTCACCAAGGCCGGCAAGCTCAAGCGCGGCGTGAAATACGCCAAGCCGCTGACCAAGATCGAGCGCGAGCAGAACTTCAACGTGAACGGTCTGGTGGCGGGGAAGGGCTACGTCGGTGGGCGCTTTCGCGGCAACTGGCAGTTCTCAATCGATACTCCGGCTGAGGGTGTGCTGGACCAGGTCGACCCGTCGGGCAATGTGACCATCGCAGTGCTCCGCACCCAGGTGCAGGCGCTGACCATTGGCCAGACAGCCTATATCGTGAACAACCTGATTTACGGTGTGCCCTTGGAGTATGGGCACAGCAAGCAAGCCCCAGGCGGCATGGTCCGCGTGACCTTGACCCGTTTTCAACAGATCGTCGACGACGCCATTAGGAACAACCAGGTATGAGCCACGCAATCATTCGACAGCTATTTGAGGCGCGTCTGACAGACTGGGCAGCAGCTCGCACACCCGCGCTGCGCATCGCCTATGAAGGTGCGGCCTTTACGCCGGCAGATGGCGAGACCTATCTGAAAGCTTTCGCCATTCCCGCCGGCACCGGCAGCAACACACTTGGCGGTGATCATCGCGTTTACACCGGCGTGTTTCAGGTGAGCATTGTGACTCCATCGGGTTCCGGCCCGGGCAGCGCTGAAGGCCTGGTAGGCGAGATCGCCGAGCTGTACCCGCTCTACCTGCGGCTCAATCGCGGTGACTTCGAAGTCATCGTGCTGACGCCGGTAGAGCCAAGTCCCGGCATTCCCGACGACACCACCTACACCGTTGCCGCGTCGTTCCAGTACCGCGCTGACACCAACTAATTACGCCCGTTGGGCAAACCCAGAACCCGCCTTGTGCGGGTTTTGTCATTTCTGAAAAGAGGAAAAACCCATGGGCTTCAAGATCCCCAACGGCGGTACCTTCCAGCACGCCGCAACCTATGAGGCTGCGCTGGCGTTCACTGCCATCTCCAACGCATCCGAGGCGGTCGCCACTGTCGTCGGTGCTGATTTGGACGCCGGCGATATCGTCCTGCTCAATTCCGGCTGGAGCAAACTGGATAACAAGGTTGTTCGCGTGAAATCCGCAACCGCCATTGCAATCACCCTAGAAGCGATCGATACCACCGACACTCAAATCTTCCCGGCTGGTAACGGCGCCGGAACCATGCGAAAGGTGCTGACCTGGGTGCAGATTCCGCAGGTCACTGACCTGGCATTTTCCGGCGGCGAGCAGAACTATCTGGACGTTGTGTTTCTGGAGAACGACCAGGGCAAACAGATCCCGACCGACAAGTCCGCAGCCAGTATGGTGCTGACTATCGCTGATGACCCGGCTCAGGCCTTCAATGCTGTGCTGCTCAAAGCTGACGCGGGCAAGCAGGTGCAGGCTGCGCGCCTGAACCTTCCGGGCAACGACACGCTTCTGTATGGGGCTTACACCTCGTTTTCGAAACAGCCGGCGGTTTCCCGCAACAACCTGCTGACCCGCACCGTCAACCTGGCGCTGCAGGCCGAGCCAACCCGCTACCTGACTGCGGTGGCGTAACCCATGGCCAAGTTCAAGCTGATTCAAAACCCTACGTTCAAGGCTGACGTGATGATCCCTCGGGTCGGCGGCGATCCGATGAAGGTGCCGTTCGAGTTCAAGTATCGAGACCGGACTGAGCTCGCGGCGCTGTATACCGAATGGGGTGAGCGTAACAAGGCGCTGGGCCTGAAAGTCGAGGAGATGGGCCTCGAAGAGTTCACAGCAGCGCAGATCGACATCCAGGTCGAGCAGATCAAGGCGGTGGTCGTCGGCTGGGACTTCGACGAGAAGCTCACCGACGAGAACATTCGCATTCTGGTCAGCTCGATCGTCTCGACGCCCAGCGCAGTGTTGGCGGCGTACTCCGAGGCCTTCAACCAGTCCCGCCTGGGAAACTCCTAAGCGTCGCGCGCGCCCTCTACGAGCAAGGGCCTTCGGCTGAAGAACTGAGGACCTTTGGCTTTATGGTTGGCGACCTTACCGGCCAGGACTGCGAGGTTTGGCCGGACAACTGGCCAGCCTTTACGGTCTTCGAGGCGATGAGCACTCAGTGGCGTACAGGCGCGTGTGGCGCAACGGGATTGGACTACGGCGTTCTGTCCAACGTGATTCGAATGTGTGGCGTGCCTCTCGGTGAGCGGCAAAGCATCTTCAGCGATATCCGGCATATGGAAGCTGAAGCCCTGCAGGTGATGGCGGAACAGAGAGAGCACAAATGAGCACCACCTTTGCATCGCTGGGTATTGCGGTTGAGTCGTCGCAAGCCGTCAAAGCTGCTGATGATCTGGACAAGCTGGTCGATGCGGCTGAGGACGCCGAGAAAGCGATCGACGATCTCGGCAAGACCGGTGACTGCCTGGCCAACACCGGAAAGAAGATCGTTCAGACCGAGACAGAGGTCGCGCAGGGCATCGACAAAACCACTGGTGCGCGGGAGCGGCAGGCCGGCGCGACCCGCAAGGCTACCGAAAGCGCAACCAGCGAAATCGCGATCATCAGCCGTCTCGACAAGGCTATGACGGGCAACCTCGACAGCATTGAACAGCTGATCCAGGCTGAAGGGCTGCTGGAGCGCGCTCGTAAAGGCGGTCTGGTCACCATCGAGGAGCAGACCCGGTATCAGGATCAACTGGGCAAGGCCTACGACAAGATTGAAAAGGCTGAGTCCAAGGAAACTGCACAGAAGCAGCGTCTGATCGACGCGGAAAATCGCCAGATTGAGGCGTTGAAACGTACGGTAAACAGCATCGATCCGGTCACCGCAAAGCTGGCCAAGCTCGAGGCGCAGGAAAAAGCACTGGAGGCCGCGCACAAAGCTGGCGTTATCGACGCGAACCGTTACAACGAGGCGCTGGCCAAGATTGGCGGCGACCGAGCAGCGCTGGAGAAGACCGCGACCGGCTTTGACAAGCTGAAGCTTGGCACGCGCCAGGCGCAGGAAAACGTCGTTCAGCTCGGTAATGCGTTGTCGTCTGGCGACTGGGGTAGCGGTATTCGCGCGGTGGCTCAGTTGGGCGCTGGTGCTGGTGCGTCGGCGGCTGGCTTGCTCGCGATTCTCGCCCCTTTGGCGCTGGCTACTGCCGCTGTGGGTGGACTGGCTTACGCCTATCACATGGGCAGCGAAGAGCAGGATGCGTACAGCAAGGGCCTGATTGTTACCGGTAACTCGGCGGGTTTAAGCACTGGGCAGCTTGCTGATATGGCGCGCCAAGTCAGCGCAACCGTGGGCACCACTGGCCAGGCCGCCGAAGCGCTCGCAGCATTGGCAGGGAATGGCAAGATCGCAGGAGAAAGCTTCGCCGGCATCACGCAGGCCGCCGTGTCCATGCAGGAAGCAACCGGCAAAGCGATCAGTGAAACGATTGGCGAATTCACAAAGTTGGCGGATGACCCCGTCAAGGCATCCGCAGCACTGAATGAGCAGTACCACTATCTGACGGCGTCGGTTTACTCGCAGATCGCGGCTCTCGAAGAGCAAGGCAACCATGCTGGAGCGGTCAAACTTGCAACTGAGCAGTACGCTGACGCGATCAACGAGCGAACGCCGAAGATTCTCGAAAACCTAAGCTTCTGGGAGAAGGGCTACAACGCAGTTGCGCGAGCAGCGGATAGCCTGAAGAACCTTGGTCGCCCAGATATTGGTGCTGATATTGAGGCAGTGCAACGAGATCTGGCCCGAGCGCAGTCTGGCGATGTGGGGGCGTTCCAGAACAAGCAGGAGATGATCGACTTCTACACCAATCGTCTCAACATGCTGGAGGATCAGAAGGCCGCTGAAGCCGATATCGCCAAGTACGAAGGCGAGCAGGCGAAAGTCCAGCAAGATGCTGTTGCTGCGATGGCAAAGGTTGATGCGCTCACCAAGTCATCATGGACGAATGAGCAAAAACGCACGGACGCGCTGAAGGAATACCGCCGGCAACTCGACGATATTCGAAAAGCCGACCCCAAGGATAAGCGCCTTGAACAGGCGGTCGTCGACAAGAACATTGCGAACATCAACGACAAGTTCAAGGACTCAAAAGCCGCAACGGGCAGTGTCGATCTTACTGGCTTCAACGACGCCAAAAATCAGCTCGCCTCGATTGTGGCTGAATACAGCAACGCCCAAAAGCAGCTGGATGCCGCGCAGAAAGCCGGGCTGATCTCCCAGGCTGAGTACACGCAAAAGCGTGACGGCTTGATCGGCAACGAGCGGGACGAGGTAACGGCTGCGTACGAGGCTGAGGTCGCGGCGCTGGAGGCGGTGAAGAACAAGTCCGGTACCACGGCGGCGCAGCGCATTCAGCTGGACCAGAAGATCGCGGATGCACGCACGGCGATGCTCAAGGCGCAGAAAGATGCCGATAGCCAACTCGAGGTGCTCGCCACAAATGAAACTGGTCGACTGGCCAAGCAAGAGCGCGCGATCACTTCATACGCTCAGGCGCTGAGTCAGCAACAGAAGGCGCTGGAGCTGGCTGGGCGGCGCGCTGTTATCGGCGTTGGCCAGGGCGATCGCCAGAACGCACTCAGCGGTGAGCTGAACAGCCAGCAAGACCGGTTCGCTCAGCAGTCGCTGGAGCTGGAAAACCAACGCTCCGACCCGTCGCGCAATATGTCCGACGAAGAGTTCACTCGCAAATCCCAAGCCCTCGCAGATGCGAACAAGGCCGCTACCGACCAGATCCGGCAGAACTATGCCGATGTCGAAGCGGGGCAGGGTGACTGGACGAAGGGCGCGACATCGGCCTGGGCCAACTACCTGGATTCGGCGCAGAACGTCGCCGGCCAAACCAAAAGCCTTTTCGGCAATGCCTTCAGCTCGATGGAAGACGCGGTAGTCAACTTCGCCATGACCGGGAAGTTGTCGTTCGCCGATTTCACCAAGTCGATTTTGGCGGACATGGCGCGAATTGCTGCGCGGCAGGCCAGTTCTGCGTTGCTGAGTAGCCTGGTAGGCGCCGGCATCAGTTACTTCACTGGCAGTGGTTCCGGTGCAACAGGTGCTGCAACGGCCGGCGGTGCAGAGGCTGGCGCGCAGAGCTTCGGCAGTCAGTTTGATGCGAGCTCCGCCTCCGTGAACTTCGGTGGCGGCAGGGCTTCGGGTGGCGGCGTTGACCCCAACACTCTGTATGAAGTGAACGAGAAGGGGCCGGAGCTGTTCAGTCAGGGAGGCAGGTCCTACCTGATGACCGGTGCTGCTGGCGGCAGTGTCACACCGCTGACTACCGGTGGTGGGCCAGGCATCGCAGCAATGGGGGGCGGCAATGGCGGCAACACTTACAACTTCCCAGTTGCTGTTTCGGTACAGACGTCTGGCGAAGCGGGCGGCGCAGCCTCACAGGAAGCATCCAGTCAATTCGGCAAAGGCATTCAGCAGGCCGCAAAGGTCGAGGCTGAAACGGCAATCGCCAGAGCACTGCAACCCGGCGGCTCAATCTGGCGCCTGACAAATGGGAGGGGTTGATGGCGATCGAGACATTCACATGGCCAACCGAGCGCGGTAGCTCGCCCGAGATTACGTATCGGGTGCGCACCGCGCAGTTCGGCGACGGCTACAAGCAGCAGATTGGCGATGGACCGAACAACAAAGAGGACTCCTACCCAATCACCTACAGCGGCCAGAAAGCAAAAGTGCTGGAGATCATGGCGTTTTTTGACCGGCACGCTGGGGCGAAGGCGTTCCTCTGGACAACACCTCTCGGGCAGCTCGGCCTGTTCACCTGCAAGAATCCCGCGCCCACTCCAATGGGCGGCGGCGTTTTTATGCTCACGGCCACCTTTGACCGTGCTTTTCAACCATAAGGGGCAACCATGCCGCTGATCAGTGACATTCAGGTTCTTCAGCCTGGCAGCGAAGTGCTGCTCTTTGAGCTGGACGGCTCGGACTACGGCGCGGATGTTCTGCGCTTCCACGGGCACGCTATCCCGCATTCACCGGCAGAGCTGATGGCCGCCGGCGACAACGCGGACCAGCTACGCGCGAAAGTAATCTGGTTCCAAGGCAATGAGTACAGCGCCTGGCCAATGCAGATCGACGGCATTGAATCCAATGGCGACGGCACGGCGGTTCGACCAACGCTATCGGTCGGCAACGTCAATGAGCGCATTACCGCGCTCTGCCTGGCCTTCGACGACCTGCTCGAGTTCAAACTGACGATGCGTCACACCCTGGGCACGTACCTCGATGCGCAGAACTTCCCGGCTGGTAACCCGACAGCAGACCCAACCCAAGAGACTATCGAGGTCTGGTACATCGACCAGAAGACAAACGAAGATGGGGAGACGGTCAGTTGGGAGCTGGCCAGTCCGGGCGACGTCGGCGGCGAGTCGATCGGGCGGCAGGCGACCACGCTGTGCCACTGGTGCCTCACCGGTGGTTATCGCGGGCCGAACTGCGGCTACACCGGCCCTTACTTCACGAAAGATGGCGTGCAAACCGATAACTCTGAACTCGACGAGTGCGATGCAACCTTGGGCAGGGGGTGCGATCCACGTTTTGGCGTGGGCAATCCGCTGCCGTTTGGTGGATTCCCCGCGGTTTCCCTCATTGCCCGGAGCTGACCATGCGTAAGCACATCCTTAGCGCGATACAGGCGCACGCGGCAGCCGAATATCCGAAAGAGTGCTGCGGGCTGTTGTTGGGCATTGGCCGCAAGCAGCAGTACTACCCGTGCCGAAACATCGCCAGCGAGCCCAACGAGGAGTTCCGGATCGACCCGGAGGAGTACGCGGCGGCCGAGGATACCGGTGAAGTGATTGGCGTAGTTCATTCACATCCGGACGCCACCAGCAGGCCGTCACCGCGTGACCTGGCCATGTGCGAGGCCACGGCTTTGCCCTGGCACATTCTCAGCTGGCCCGAGGCGGATCTACGCACGATAGTGCCGACCGGCAGTACGCCGCTGCTCAACCGACCGTTCGTGCATGGCGCGTGGGACTGCTGGGCCATATGTGCTGAGTGGTACCAGCGCGAGTGGGGGCTGGAGTTCGAAGCCTTCAAACGCGCAGATGGCTGGTGGGAAAACGCTGATAACACCAGCCTGTACGAGGCGAATTATGAGGCGGCCGGGTTCTACCGGGTCGATCAGCCGCAGCGCGGCGACATGGTCGTGATGGAGGTGGGGCGGACGGTTTACCCGAACCACGCCGGGATTTTTCTCGGTGATGATCCGGCGCTTCCAGGCGAGGACGCGAACACCTTCGGCCCCGGGCCTTTCATGTTGCACCATCTGTACGGAAGGCCCTCAGAGATCATTGTCTTCGGCGGCCCCTGGCTCCAGCGAGCCCGCCTGGTGCTGAGGCACAAAGATGCAAAACAACCAGCGTGACGCGTCAGGTTGCGGTTGCGGGCGATTTTACGGTAGGTGACACTATTAGCCATAGGCATGGGAAACCGCCCGTGATTGTCAGGAAAGGAATTCAGATGTTTGTGATTCGGTTTGTCGTTTTAGGGTTTCTCGCGTTTTACAGCTATTCAATGGGGATGGAGCGTGGAGGACTTAACGCATTTGGTAATTTTGTGGTGTTCAGTGGAATTGTGTTTATTCCCGCTTTCTACATGCTGCCCACAATCGAGGCCTGGCTGCGAGAGCACCCGAACCTGACGTCGATCGCCCTGCTGAATCTTTTTCTAGGCTGGACGCTACTTGGTTGGGTTGCAGCTCTTGTGTGGTCATTCAAGCGTCAAGAGTCATATATAACGTCTAAGCAAGTGCAGCCCTTCGTACCTGCTCCTCCAAAGAAAGAAGAGCCGGCGACCAAGGCTTGTCCATATTGCGCAGAGCAGATTCTGGTCGCTGCGGTTAAGTGCAAACACTGCGGAAGCGAAATCCCCGCAGCCTAAATAGAGAGAAACAAACAACCCGCTTCGGCGGGTTTTTTTATGCCAGGAGATAGATATGGCAGCGACAGCGATTCACTACTCCCCCATGACAACGATTCAACTCGGCAGCATCCTCGGGAGAAAGTTTTTCCGGCAGAAGCAATACCAGCTGGATTCTGGTAACACCTGGGAGGTATTCAAGGCTTTAAAGGCAACGGTCGAGGGTTTCGCCGAAGAGATTGCGCGCCTCGATAGACTCGGCATGAGGTTCGCCATTCTGCGCAACGGAAAGAACGTGGGGGAAAAGGATTTTGACTTGGGCGGAATCAAGACACTCAAGATCGTCCCGGTGATCAGCGGCAGTAAGCGAGCTGGCCTGCTACAAACCATTCTAGGGGTGGTTCTAATTGCCATGAGTTCAATTACAAACGGAGCGACCCTAGCGCCTGGTATCGCATTGACCGCCGGCGGCGTAATACAGATGCTCAGCCCGCAGGCATCCGGCCTCAAGCAAAGCGCCGACCCTGCCAATGCGCCGTCCTACGCCTTCGGTAGCGCCAAGAACACCACCGCAAGCGGAAATCCAGTCCCGATTTGCATCGGAGACCGGCGCTGGGGCGGCATGATCATTTCCGCATCGATCTACGCCGAAGACAAAACGTAGATATCACGCAGCACGCAGGCCGCCGATGAGGCGGTTTTTTTTCGCCAGGAGGAAAGCATGGGCGTAGCACAGAGGATCGATATTCACGGCGAGAAAGGCGGTGACAGCAACCCAAAGTCACCAGTTGAAGCCAGCGACAGCCTGCGCTCGACGAACTTGGCCAAGCTCTTGATCGCCGTTGGCGAAGGTGAGTTTGATGGTACTCCGACCGACTACGACATCTATCTGGACAACACGCCAATCAAGGATGCGAGCGGTAACGTCAATTTCCCGAACGTGAAGTGGGATTGGCGTCCCGGCTCTGTCGATCAGACGTACATCCTTGGTATTCCATCGGTCGAGAACGAAACCTCGCTGAATATCGAGTTACGCAGTGACACAGCGTGGGTGCGCTCGATCACCAACACGCAGCTGTCGGCAGTTCGGGTGCGATTGGCCTGGCCCGCGCTTCAGCGGCAGGACGACAGCGGCAACGTTGGCGGGTACCGGATCGAGTACGCTATTGATGTGGCCACAGACGGCGGCGCCTACCAACAGGCCTTGGTTGAGGCCGTAGACGGGAAGACCACCACACGCTACGAGCGTTCGCGTCGTGTCGACCTGCCGGCGGCCACCAGCGGCTGGCAGATCCGCGTCCGCCGGATCACCCCAAACCAGAACAGCAACAAAGTCGCCGACACGATGCTGATTGCCGGCTACACCGAAGTCATTGACGCAAAGCTGCGGTACCCAAACACCGCGCTGCTCTTCATCGAGTTCGATGCGGAGCAGTTCACCAACATTCCAGCCGTGACCGTGAAGTGCCGCGCCCGTAAATGGCAGGTGCCAAGCAACTATGACCCAATGTCCCGGACCTACACCGGCACTTGGGACGGCACCATGAAGCAGGCCTGGACCAATAACCCAGCCTGGATCACTTACGGCATCTGCACAGAGGACCGTTTCGGCCTGGGCAAGCGCATCAAGCCGTTCATGGTCGACAAGTGGGAGCTGTACCGGATTGCGCAGTACTGCGACCAGCTGGTGCCAAACGGCCTCGGCGGGACAGAGCCGCGTTTCCTGTGTGACATGAACCTGCAGGGCAAGGCCGATGCCTGGTCGCTGCTGCGTGATATCGCCGGCATTTACCGAGGCATGACCTACTGGGCCCAGGGCCAACTGGTGATGCAGGCTGATATGCCGCGCGCGCAGGACTTCGACTACGTCTTCACCCGTGCCAACGTCATCGACGGCAAGTTCTCGTACGGCAGCGCTTCGGCGAAGACCCGTTACACCCGGGCTCTGGTCAGCTACGACAATCCGGCCAACAACTACGACACCGATGTGATCCCGTTCGCGGATCTGGCTCTCCAGCGCCGCATGGGCGACAAGCCGACCGAACTGAGCGCCATCGGCTGCACCCGGGCGTCAGAGGCCCAGCGTCGCGGCAAGTGGGCAATCCTGAGCAACAACCAAGACCGCACCGTGTCGTTCAAGACGGGCATGGAGGGTGTTATTCCTCTTCCCGGCCACATCATCCCCGTGGCGGATTCGCTGCTGGCGGGCCGCGCGGTAGGTGGCCGTATCTCGGCCGCCGCTGGCCGGGTCGTGACGCTTGACTGTGATACCCAGGCCAAGGCCGGTGACCGGTTGATTCTCAATCTGCCGGGCGGCCGAGCCGAGGGTCGTACCGTGCAGAGCGTCAAAGGCCGCGCCGTGACCGTGACCACAAACTACAGCGAACCGCCACTGCCGCAGCTTCAATGGGCGCTGGACGCTGATGATTTGGCCATCCCGCTTTACCGCGTACTGCGGACCAAGCGCACTGCGGAGGGCGAGTTCGAAATCAGCGCGTTGCAATATGACCCGAGCAAGTTTGCGCACATCGACACCGGCGCGCGCCTAGAAGAGCGGCCGATCAGCGTAATTCCCATCACCGTGGTTCCGGCGCCGACCAGCGTCACGGTCACGTCCAACTCGGTCGTGTCCCAGGGTATCGCTGTCGCCACCATGACCATCACCTGGCCAGCGGTAAACGGTGCTGTTGGGTATGACGTGGAATGGCGCAAGGACAGCGGCAACTGGATCAAGGTGCAACGCACAGGCTCAACCAGCGTCGACGTGACCGGCATTTATGCCGGTGCCTATCTGGCTCGGGTGAGGGCGGTGAGTGCGTTCGACATCTCGTCGATCTGGAAGAGTTCGAACCTGACCCAGCTCAAGGGCAAGGAAGGCTTGCCGCCGGCGGTGTCGTACCTGAACACCAGCAGTCTGCTGTTCGGCATCGGCCTCAAATGGGGTTTCCCGGCTGGTGCCGAGGACACTCAGCGCACAGAGATCTGGTACGGGTCGACCAACAACCTGGAGGTGGCAACCAAGCTGGCGGATCTGGCCTATCCGCAAAGCGACTACAGCATGCAAGAGCTCAAGGCCGGCGCGACGCTGTTCTTCTGGGCGCGCCTGATCGACCGGACGGGCAACGTCGGGCCGTTCTACCCGGTTGGCAGCGGGGTGATGGGGCAGGCCAGTTCGGATGCTGCGCCAGTCCTGGATATGCTGGTCGGCAAGCTCACTGAGACGGAGCTGGGTAAGCACCTGCTCGACCGCATCGAGTTGATCGATGGCATTGGTCCGGGGTCGGTGAATGATCGTCTGGAGCAGGCCAAGACGGAACTGACAGAGCTGATTGATCAGGTCACCGACGCTCTGGCGTACGACCCAGTCAAGACCTACGCCGCTGGCGAATTTGTTCGGCAGGGCCAGCACCTGTACCAGGCCATCGACTCGGTACCGGTCGACGCGACGCCACCGAATGCCAACTACTGGACGGATGTCGGAACCCTGCTGCAATCCGCCAACGCGCTGGCCGAACAGGTGGCACTCAATACCACCAAGATCACCGAGGTGGACGGCAAGGTCACCGCTTCGGCCACAGCCTTGCAGTCGCTGCGGGCGGCGTACCGCGCTGATGATGGATCGGCATCGCTGGCCGGGGCGCTCAACGACTGGGATGTTAGCGCCTCGTTTGCGCAGCAGGTGAAGGTCCAGGCGGCCGACAATCTGGCGCAGGTCGAGCGCACCACGGCACTGGATGCGGCGGTGGGCGAGAACAAGGCGGGCATCCGCTCGCTGGAATCTGTGGTCGCCACGGACAAGCTGGCCACGGCCGAACGCCTGGATCAACTGAAGGCCGGCGTCGATGGCAATGCGGCTGATATTCAGCAGGTCGAGACGGCCCAAGCGGCAACTGATGAGGCGGTTACCGGTGTGAAGAACACCGTGCGCGCTGTGTACACGATCGGCAGGGACGACACCGGCGACGGGGCACTGTCTGGGGTCGTCAAGGACTGGCACAGCACGGCGCTGTTTGCGCAGGAGACCCGCGCACGGGCCACGGCGGATATGGCTCAAGTTGAACGTTCGGAGCAGCTGCAGGCTTCAATCAATGGCAACACCGCAGCTGTGCAGACCGTGTCTCAGGCCCAGGCAACCGTCGAGGGCAAGTTGCAGACGCTGTGGTCGGTGAAGATGGAGACCACCGCCGGCGGCCAGCAGTACGCCGCTTCGTTCGGGCTCGGTCTTCAGGTCGATCCATCTGGGGTGTCGTCCCAGTTCGTCGTCAGGGCTGACACCTTCATGTTGCTGAACCTGGCCAATGGCACGCCTGTTTCGCCGTTCGCGGTGTCGGGTGGGCAGACGTTTATTCGTGATGCGTTCATCCAGGACGGCAGTATCTCGATGCTGAAAATTGGCCAGGCACTGCAATCGGACAACTACATTCCCGGCACGCTGGGCTGGCGCCTGGATAAGGCCGGAAATTTGGAGTTCAACGGCTCAGCGCCAGGCGGTGGACGACTGACGATGACCAACAGAGCCATCAAGGTCTATGACCAAAACAATGTGAAAAGGGTGCAACTGGGGGATCTTGACGCATGACTCACGGATTACGGATATGGGGTGGCGATGGTGCGCTTCAGCTGGATGAAAACTCGTTCACTGTCAGGCTCGTTTTATCAGTGCTTGTGACATTTACTCGGGCGAAGGAAATTCAGAGCTTCACGGTGCCGGGGTGTAATCCCGGTAACGCAATTGCGTTTGTGGTTCCCAGCGGTCCTGTATCAAACAATCAGCGCCAGTTTGAGACTGAAATGCTTGATGGTGTCGCGCGCGTCTACAACTATACGCGAACATTCGACGCTAGCTCGGTCACAGATGGGACTATGCGCCTGTTTGTCGTGAGGTTTCGTTAATGACATATGGGTTGAGTTTTTCAAATAACGACAATGTTGTTGTTCTGGATTCTGAATATTCCAGGTTGTGTGTCATATACAGTGGGCGCTATGCGCCAAACTACGGTCTGGGCAATTACATGTCACTTGTTACATTTCCAAGTCCAATTACAACCGCCGAGCAGCCTATGATTTTCATCAGGCCGGACACCGTAGGTGGGTTGTTGAAAATGGGAGCTGCCGGAGCTGTACGGGGCAGCCCTGGTAATTGGACCGGTTTTGTGACTGGTATGTATAATCAGGTAGGTTTTTTTCCAAATGGGCGATATATAGTCGCTTCATTTAGCGCGCAGCCTACAGCTAATTATGGGTTAAGGCTGTTCTCATCGGCAGGCACCCCTATTTTCGATTCGGGAACCCCCAATCTGTTGTTTACTCGGGCTTTTCAGAATTGGACCTACGTTAAAACTGAGCGCGGGGATCAAGGCGAATACATTAACTTTTATACGGTTCCGTTTGATTTTCCTGAAAATGAATATCTTTTAGCTAACTCATTCGTGATGAGGATGAATAGTTCGGATAATGTTGGGCGTGCTCTGTATACGTGGTGGGACTTTCCGAACAAGGCTTTGTACGTTGTTACTATAGCCTTCTCCAATCCCTATGCGTTCTGGTTGCCCGCCATGTTTGCCAAGCTCGGCTAATACAGAATTACAATTAGTGAGGCCCGCCCAGTGCGGGTTTTTTATTGCTTAAATTAAGGAAAACACTATGCCCTGGTACAGAGATGGAAAAGTGACCGTAACAAATGGCTCAACGAGCGTGACTGGCGTCGGCACCGACTTCGCGTCGAACAGCCGGGTGGGCGATGCATTCATCGGCCCGAATGGCGCGCTGCACGAAGTGACCAATGTCGCCAGCGCAACGGTGCTGGCGATCTTCCCGGCGTACGCCGGCCCTACAGCCGCCGGTGCGAGCTATACGGTGGCCCCGATTCAGGGGTACGTGAAGCAGCTTGCCGATCAGGCGCAGAGCATCATTCAGCAGTGGGGCTCGACACTGGCCGGCCTCGGCTCCGTGTCGACTGAGAACGTGGTGCCGGTGGAGAAAGGCGGGACGGGTGGCAAAACCCAGGTTACAGCGA
Organism: Pseudomonas brassicacearum; assembly: GCF_003732175.1. GTDB lineage: Bacteria > Pseudomonadota > Gammaproteobacteria > Pseudomonadales > Pseudomonadaceae > Aquipseudomonas > Aquipseudomonas brassicacearum_G. Next base: position 146,473 of record NZ_MOBI01000020.1, on the reverse strand, counting down.
GATCCGGGCTTGGTTTGGGAACTGCAGCGACGCTCAATGCCGGCTCCGCTGTGGGCAACGCGATGCTGGCAGGGGATAGGAATTCGCCGCTAGCAGCCACCATTAATACCTGGGGCAATTCCTTCCAGATCTGGAACAACACGACTGCTGGCGCACCAGAAATCAACACGTCTGGAACAATCCTAAATACTGCCTGGATAGACGGAAAGTACGGCGCCCAAATTCTAATGTCTTTCACTGGGCGCATCTTTTTCCGATCAGGCGACTACACGAGCACCCTGATGCGCGAGATTTACCACACCGGAAACACTACACGTGGCTCCGGCGGTGCTCTGTCGGCGGCATCACCAATCGTCAGAATTGCGAATGTCGCGGCAAGTCAGCGTCTCGACCTGCAGGAGCAAACGTTCAAGCCCGCCGGGGAGTGGGGCGTAGCCAACAGCGAAGCTCCCGGTGTGGCTGTAGAACGCCTCGGCGTTGGTGAGTACCGCGTCACGGGAAGCCTTGGCCTGGCCCTTGAAGGGTGGCGCACGCAAGACCCTTGTTCGCCGGACGGTGGTCGAACGCTGGGCATTACCGAATGCCAGCAGGTCGCCAACGGGACGATCATCATCAAGTTGTTCAAGCGGCGGTGGACGCTATCGGACGATGGCGAAATGATCCCAGGCCGCGGCGCCGCACTGGATGTGCCCCTTAACAGCTGGATCGACGTACGGCTGGAAATGCCGAAACCCGAAGTGCTGCCCATACCGCTGGAAAAAATGACCGAAATATAAGAGCCCGCCACTGAGCGGGCTTTTTACTGCCTGGAGAAAAGTTATGACCATCACCGAGACGCGCGGAGTGCGCAACCGAAACCCCGGAAACATTGACTACAGCCCGGCCAACCCATGGCTGGGCCAGCTCGCGCCAGATCCGGCGATCGAGAAGCGGTTCGCCCGCTTCGACACGGCCGAGAACGGTATCCGCGCCCTGGGTAAAACCCTGCTGACCTACCAGCGCAAGCACGGACTGAAGACGGTGAAGGCGATCATTAACCGCTGGGCGCCGAGCATCGAGAACGACACCGGCGCATACGTGCGCGCGGTCGAGGCAAACACCTGTACCGCCCCCGGTGCCGAGATTGATCTGGCCAAGGTCGCGGTGATGCAGGGCTTAGTGAAAGCCATCATCCACCACGAGAACGCCGGCTTTGCCTATCCGGACGCAGTGCTGGTGGAAGGCGTGCGCAGGGCGCTGCTGTGAATGCCGTGGGGTGGCGCCTAATTGGTATCGCTGCAGTGCTGGCCGTTGTGGCCGGCGGTGCGGCGGCGCTGGCCTGGCAGCTTCAGGACTGGCGCTACGGCCGGCAGTTGGCAGAGCAGGCGAGGGTTCAGGGTGAGGCGCTGAATCAGCTGACCCTCGCCGCCGCCACCCAGCAGCGTGCCGAGCAGGACAAACGTTTGGCGCTCGAGCAGCGCCTGGCGGCCAGCGACCAAACCCACCACGAGGCTTTGACCAATGCTCAAAAAGACCAGGCTCGCCTGCGCGATCGCCTTGCTACTTCCGATCTACGGCTGTCAGTCCTCATCGACGCAGCGGATTCAGCCGGTGGTTGCGCAGTGCCAGCCGCTACCGGCGCCGGCGGCGTGGTTCATGGAGGTGCGAGAGCCCGACTTGACCCAGCGCATGCTCAACGAATTATCGGAATCACCGACGACGGTGACCAGGGACTAATCGCGCTGGCGGCGTGCCAGGCGTATGTGAGGGGGATATCACACTGAGGCTGAATGACTGCAATTTTCGGCGCGGGGCCAAGTACTGGCAGATGTCACCCCATTCAAGATGGTCAGTCGCTATTCCGCGCTGCGCTTACTTGGTTTTGGAGGTGCGTCAGGACACTCATCGGCCCATCGCGTAACCGTCATGTCATTGAATTGCTCCCCAATGGTGTCGACGCGCAGGCAAGCGCCGTTCTTTGAGTAGAACAAGATGCAACGCGAGCTATCAAAAGAGCAGACATCGACCTCGAAGAACTTGCGTGCAGCCCGCTCCCGCTCCACGCCACTATATTCATAGCCATCGGTGGTATGCATCCGCGTCGGCTTCCATCCTTGCTTGACGAGCTTGGCCCTGGCCGCAACCAAGAGCTCACCGACGGCGATGCCTGCCGGCCCGTGTTTGTCGTTCGTCGACTGCGAGCCATCCGCAAACGCGGCGCCAGCTCCAATACAATAAAATGCGGCGAGTGCAAGGATCAAAACCTTCATTTTCTGGTACCTACAGCGGCTTCGTAGCTCGCCAAAAACTTTGAATACTCGGCATAAGGCTGCGGTGGATAATGGTTCGCCTTTAACCGCTGGCTCGCCCGTCAGATTGCACAACCCGGTAGTTCCCGACAGAAACGGCCTACTGATACAAGCACCGCCGCTCGCACACACCTTCAGATTTACCACCACGCTGGATGATGACAGTTCTCTGGTGTGAGCGAGCCAACAGCTTATTTTTTCAGGCTGAATTACAGACCAACTTCACCCTTAGCAAGGTCCGAAGAATAGCTGGCTGATATTGGTGTAACTATCCCCTCCCTAATACTTCTCAGGGCACTTGAAATCCCATGCGTCAATTACCAAGTTCTTTACTTCTTCGCCGGTAGTGGTAATTCCGAGGCATACATTATTTTTTTTATAATGGAACTCGCAATATTGCACCCCTTGGGTGCATCTTTCGATTTCGCTAATACCCATATTTTTAAGTATTACCGCAGTGCCAACCGGCTGCATCTCGTTCGCTAAACTTGGCTTCCAACCATGTTTAATCAATGCTTTTCGTGCATTTAAGAATGACATTCCTTTTTTAATAGGCACATCTGTTGCGTTCGCAAAAATGCTAACGCAACATAGCAAAATGAAAGCAATATAATGTAGTTTCATTTTGTAGTTCCGCCAAATTTCTTGTAGGTGGTTATGACATCATCATACGGCATGTACGGCTGACCGGACGGGTGTCCATTCAGTGGGCGATTAGCCATGCCGGGGCCCATTGGTAAAGATTCCCATTGTCCAGACGCTTTGTGTATCGCATCTTTAATGTCACCATTTACGAGTGAATCAATTGCATGCACAGATCGGAGAATTTCGACCGCAGTCAAGTCCTGCGTATGCGGTGTGAAGTCAGATAAGCCCATTGCTGTAATACACTGTAACTTCCATGTATTTATCGTAATTTGATACCTGCCTGATGCCGTAGTTGATCCGCCGTAACCTGCCCCCGGATGGGTGGACTCATCAGTAAAAGTCCATTTTCCAGTTTTAAAACCCGGTGCCCAGCCATAACCAAATTTTGCGTGGTAGTTACCACCTTCGGATTCGGCAATGGTATCCAAAAATGCCTTCACGTTCTTGTTTTTTAAATACCCCTCATTCTCGGTCCGTCTTATCTGTTGCTTGGCGTCCAGCGATACAGTTTTTGGGGTGGAGTCTTTGACGGGCGTCACCGTTCTTGTGGCTCTGGGAGACATTTTTCTGCCATTTTTGCTAAGCACTTCAGCCATGATGAAAGTCACCAATATAGATTTTGACGCTCTCTGTCTGCCCCTCTGGGAAAACAGAAATAATGAAACTTTTTCTTTGGTCTGGGGAGGATTGTGTGCAGTCGGTTGTATGAAGAGCATCTGCTGCCATGCCTTAGTCCTCAAAAAACAGTTTGATTGTTTCGGGCAGGTGCGAACTCACTACATGCGTATACCCCATCGGATCACTTACACCGTGTTCCATGCTGCCGTCAGCGCGCTGGATGGCGTAATCAAGATTGGGTAGAGGCTCGCCCGAGTCTTGGTCAACCAGTCTGAACTTGTCGCTGAAGTGCACTGGCATCGGCAGCAGGCCGCTGAAGGGTGCCGGTACGAAGGTGTCGCCAATAATGACCGTGCCGGATCCAGCCATAACTACGTTGCCGTGGCTACCGGTACTGTCTTGAGTAGCAGCATTCAGCCCATTGATGAGAACCGTAGCGCTGACGCCACCCGTGATCGGGCTCCCGCATGCGGATTTATCGGTCATTCGAGCGGCGGCAAGGCCATCGAAGTTCACATTGGGAGAGCCGCTGACAATAGGATTTGTGCCATGCCCCGGAAGCGGGCAATTGGTGGGGTCTGTCACTCGGGCAGCAGGTTTGCCACTCATGGGAAGTTCCTTTTCAAGGTCTCAAATGGGGTAATAGTGGTCGATGGGCGAGTCGGAAAAGCGCCAGCACTCATCCCTAGGGTTGAACAGTGCTCGGTGGTTTTCGCGCATGGGACGGCAGGCCAGCAACGCCTGCCAGGCGATTTCGACGCAGTTGTCCATGTCCTGAATGGAATAGCCATCAAGCTGGTTGAGCCAGGCGTTGTAATTGGGCATACCAACGCTGCGGTAGGCACTGAGCAATATCTCGGCGACTTCTTCGCCCCAGTGGATAAAGCGCCCCGGACTCCAGGGACCTGTCTGGGCATAGATAAACCAGCCCAAGCTTGGCAAGTCACCATCTGCAAGTCGTAACGTGTCGCGCTGCGAGGAAAAACCACAGGTGATGTGGACGGTCAGCCAACCCTGGTGTTGCTGGATAAATCCAGTGGGGTCAAATTGTGCCAGCGGTACGACACGATAGCCCGTGCCAGGCATTGACCTGGCGACCAACTCAGCGTCCAACCTTGAAACGAAGGCCCGAATCGCTTTGCCTTCGCCGGACGCCGCGCAAAGAATTTCAACCGGCGTGCTCGCAGGCGTGTCGCTGAATCCGACGATGCGAACCAGTCCATAAAGGCGTAACGAGGTTTTCAGGCCGCTGGGATGAAGCGAGGTATCGAGTGTGCAGGCGCAGGGGATGGGCACATCCATAGGTGCAGGGCGCATCAAATATTACCGTCCATGTAAATGTGCGTCGCGAAGAATGCCCCAGGTAGAAGTCGCGCTCAACAATATTTACAATGTTTAGGTTGACAGCCAGTCAATGGCCGCCGATTGCGTGGGCCGTACCGCCTTGGCGTTCGAGCCTGGCGCGGAGCGTCTGGCGTGGTTGACCCATTCGCGACGCAAGTTCATCCGCGATGGTGCGGGGGAGATGTGATTGTGTTCGGTCGGCAGGACGTGGGGGGAGGGTATCGCTTGAGGTAAAGGTGAGGGCGCTATTGGCAGAGCGTCGGCAGCGGATCAGCTATGAGCGGGAGTTGTTTTCCGCCGCGGCTGCCTGTCGATGAAAGAGCGGAAGACCTTGCGATCCTCCGCTCAGGTAATCACTTACCTAAGTGCGCTTTTACCTTGTCGACCATTACGCCAACTTTCTGAACTGCGTCCTTGATCTTCTCCTTTGACACCTTGAAATGTTCAGACCAGTAGTTCAGCTCATATGGTTCATGCACGTTGATTTTAGATGCGTCCTGAGGTCGACGTTTGGTGAGGTCGTCCGACATTTTGTTTCTCCTTGTATGGGTTGGTACTGCGCAAGGAGGCTAGCAGTGTCGTTGATTGTCGCGAGGTAAGACCGTGCAAAACCGATGATCGGCATCACCGACGAAGGTGACCGAGGATTGATCGCGATGGCTGCATGCTTGGCGTTCGTCAGAGAGGTGGTTCGTTGAACGGTTTGATCAGACTCTGTCCCTGGTTGCGCACATTGCCCACGCCGGAGCTGACCTTGAACCATTCAAAGGCTCCGGCCGGTTCGCCCTGGAGCAGCACCATTTGCTCGGCGCGCTCCTTTGGCGTGGCTGGGTCCAGCCATTCCCGAGCCAACTCTGGCGCAAGCACTACCGGCCGTCGGTCATGAATGTCTACCATGCCGCCGGCGCTATCGGCGGTGATGATCACGAAGCCGTCATGTTCGCCAGGCCCTTCATCCGTGTCGGGAAATTGGCCGATGGCGGCACACAGAATTGGCGAGCTGTCCCGGTGCCGGATCAAATAGGGTTGCTTCTTCGGTCCGCCTTCATCGACCCACTCAAACCAGTTATCGATGGGGGTGATTGCGCGGTGTGGCCAGATCGCCCGAAAGAATAGCCCGTGTGCGACCTTCTCGACCCTGGCATTGATTGGCGGGGCGCGATCCTTCGCCCAGTGCGGGCGCCATCCCCAGCGCACCCGATCAGCGTGCAGGGTGTCGCCTTCGAGGTAGAGCAGCGCGACATGAGTCGACGGTGCAACGTTGTACCGCTCGAGCGGTTGATCGCCGACGGTATTGACCAGAGCGTTAGGCATGCTTAACGCCGCAACGAAGTCGTGGATTCCTCTGTACTGGGAAAGTCTTCCGCACATTGGCAAGCCCTCCGGTGGAGTCTGCAAGTTTAGTTGCCCGGGAGGCGGGTATACGGATCGATTCCGGTGAGTTCGAAAATTTTGGCGTAGAGCTCGCTGATCAGCCGGTCCTTTGCCGCTAGCTGCCAATTGCTTTTGGTCTCGATTGAGGTCTTTTCCCGCTTGGCGTCTGACAGCTCGGCTTGTGTGCGACTCAGCTCTGCCCTGAGGTGGTCACGCTCTTTGGACACGTCCGCGTGCATTTGCACTAGGCCGAAGATGTCCTCGCGGGTTCTGCGCAGTTGTAGGGTCAGCTCCTGGACTTCATTTTCCAGTATGCGGTTGTAATGGGCGACAGTTTCCAGTTCGGTCGGGCATCCCAGCCAGTCAGTAGTGTCTTCGATGTCGAGGGGATCCACGGTAGGTGCCTTCAGTGTGTACTGTTTGGATGTACAGTAATCGAGGCGCGATGGTCGGACGAGGGTAGAGCGACGAGCTGTAGGATTTGGGGGGATGTACGGTCGGCAGGATGCCGGGGAAGGGGCTGTAGATGGTGCGAATTCTGCACCGCAATTATTTTTTAGGTCTTGGATTTAAAGGCCTGTAAGGTGGGTGTTTTGCTCTGTTTGCGTTGCGGAAAGTAACTCAAGCTATTGATTTTAAAAGAAAAATTATCGGACTTAAAATCCCCCGTTCGTAAGGACGTGCCGGTTCGATTCCGGCTTCGGGCACCATATATATCAAGGGTTTGCTAGCGAAAGCTAAGCAAGCCCTTGTTCGTTTCTGGTCCGCAATTCACTTGGTGGGTGAGAGCTTCTTGCCTACTCAGTTTCGATTCTACTGCCCCGTCATGACAACAGTCGTATGAGCCAGGCGCACAGGTGAAAGGGCGTGGGGATATTTCCTGATCCTATAAGGGCGGGGTAAAAGGTTATTAGACGTGCCGAAGCTGCTTTGTTAAAAAAATAGTGCATAGCACGCTGTCGGCGTACTCATGCATCTCCATTTGGCTAAATGGAAATCGCCCAACATTGAGCTGGGCAACGATCAATGAGTCTGATTGCCGATACAGGGAAAAGTAGCTGCGACTTTGGCCAACTGCTCGCGCACCAGTGCATTGGGCTCATTGATCTCTCTTCTCTTCGCCGCTTGACCCTTTCGCCCAAACAAACCTTCTTGTCGCTCGTGGGGCCGACAGACACATTCGCTGTATGACTCCTTGTCGATTGGCGCACCAGTGGTTGCGGGTCAACTGTCCTTGGAACGCCCTATGAATCGGCAAGAAGAGTTTTTGGCGAAAGCATTAGCGGTTCATCATGAATATGAAAAGGCTACGGTCACCGTTCACAAGATGATGCGTGAAAGCAGGGCTGTAGGCGCGGAATTGGATGCGGTTGTAGTGCGGCAAATTGCATCCCTTGATGCCTGGATGGAGCTGCCCCACGAGTTCGGGGACTTCAAGGCGGATGACTGACAGGTTTCGATTCAGTGGAGTGGGGGCCTCGGTAATCGGGCGTTTTGAACCTCCTCAATGTGAGGGCATCAAACGACTATAACGTCAGGCATGGGCCTGCCCGGAGATGATCAAATGAAACGCACAACGGCTTTGATTTTTGTGGTGTTGGCAGCGTTGTTACTTGGCGGTTGCTGGCCGTATTGGCATGACCGTGACGGTCGCGGACATGATCGTGGGCGTTACTACGGTGACAATTATCAGGCACAAGAGTATCGCCCTGCATGAGTTCGATGTAGCAGAGCCAGGATAGATTCGTGTCGAGCCCGGCAGTTCAACTGACTGCCGGCAGGAGGGCGTCGTATAGCAAATAACAGCGGGTGGAGTGAAAGGCAGTCTCTACCAGGGGCACGTCGAAAGGAAAAGCCCGACATGAGGTCGGGCTTAAACGTGTAGTAAACTCAACCGTTTAATCGTGTTTGTACTTATTCTTGTATTTATGATGATGTTTACCGTTGTGACCTCTGCCCTCTGAGTCGTGATTACGATTATCGCCAGACAGGTTATTACCTACTGCGCCACCTGCGGCACCGCCAAGGCCTGCGCCAATGGTGGAGCCGGTTGAGCCACCCAACTGATGACCAATGACCGAACCACCCGCCGACCCGAGCCCACCGCCGATCGCTGCGTTGGTTTTGTTGCCCCTCGGCGCACCGACAGCGCTGCCTGCAGCACCCCCTACACCGGCGCCGATCGCTGCACCCGTGCTTCCGCCCATTTGCTGACCGACTATGTTGCCCAGTGCGCCGCCAAGGCCTCCGCCAACGGCGGCGGAGCCATCTCCAGCGGCCATTGCTCCTTGTGTGATCAGAGCACCAAGAGCAAGGGCAAGCAGTGTGATTCGCATGGTGTGGACCTCAATAAGTAGTTTTTGTGTTCAGACTGCTATTTTGACTATTGAGCATTTTGAAACGTGCGTTGTTGCTTCCTATCGCCAGGCGGCTCTCGTCAGTGCATTCAGGATGGAGCACTAGAACTATAGAGGATGCGGCAAAGCCAAAGTTCGACCTGCGAGAATGGCACGCCGTCGAGAGCTTACATCGAAGCAACAAAAAGCCCGCATGCGGCGGGCTCTTTAGTGCGGGTTACTCGACTATCAACCAACAGAGGGATGCAGCAATGACTGAGCGCCATATGATCCACTCGGAAACGCTTTCGAACGGACGCAAGATCGAAGTCAGGGCCAAGATTCTGAGGGACGGCTCGTTGCAGATGTTCATCGGTGTTTACCAGCCTGACGGCACGGTCCTCTTTGAGGACCACGACCCAAAACCGCATTTGCTGGACATGGAAGACGCGCTGGAGTGGGGGATCGACATCGCGAGACGCACCGGTAACGCCCCTGCAGTCGGTCAGGCTTGATGATCACCGGAGCTGTTTTTCGGGTGTGCCGCCTCTCACTAATGAATCATTGATCCGCTTGATGGTCGTATCTATGGTTGAGCGCTCTGCGGACTAAACTTGCGGGTAGCGACAATCCTTCTCCATAGCACTGACCCTTGCTTTTAGGATGTTCATATGAAGCGCACAGCGATAATGATCCTGGCCATTTCAAGCTCTCTACTGTTGGGAGGCTGCTGGCCTTACTGGGAAGATGGAGGCGGGCGCGGTCGAGATCATGACCGTGGTCGTGAGTATCACCGCAGTTATGATCGCCACGATGACCGTGGATACGAGCGTCGTGACAATGATCAGGGCGAAGGTCGTAACCACAATCGTGATCATGACGACAGAGAAGACTGACGCTTGAGGTTTGGTCGGGACGAGGAAAGGTCATGTGGATTCTGACAGGAAGGATGGCTCGGCCCGTCAACCAATGGTTGATGGCGGCGGGTATTGGTCTGATCGTAATGATGACCAATGCCCAGGCTCAAACCACACCTCAAGCCGCTCAAGAGATAAAGAGCTTGCTGGATTTTGTCGAACACAGTGAGTGTCGGTTCGTGCGTAACGGAAGCGAATATCCGGGCTCCCAGGCTCGGGCGCATCTGGAGAAAAAGCTGAACTATCTCGAAGGCAAGAACATGATCAGCAGTACAGAAGACTTCATCGATCTGGCGGCCACTAAAAGCAGCATGAGTGGCATCCTCTATGAAGTGCGATGTCCAGCAGGCGTACAACCTGCAAGTCTCTGGCTGAAGACCGAGCTACAGAAGCAGCGTCAGCTTCATTGAGCCGATCCGAAGTCGAAAAAGCCCAGCCTGATGCTGGGCTTTCTCGTTTTCGGGCGTCTTACGGGTGGACTGGATCGACCGGTCAGTCACTTCGAGGCTATCCTGTGATTTCAAGCCAAGGGCGCAGTGACGTATGGGCGCGACTAGAGTGAATAAATCCCGCCCTTCGATATAGAAACAGCAGTGCGCGTTGCTCCGATGGTAGGCCCCTTCCTGGTCTGAAGGTTCTTATGACGCCTCACACGCAGCCAGGGATGGTGGGCCGTGGTGGCATTGGAAAAGTTGCGATTATGGACACGAGAGTCAGACTGGCGAGCGGCGAAGAGGCAGAAGACTTTTTCGTGCAAACACTGGAACAGGCTGTCGATGCTGTGGTGGTCATTGATGACCAGAACAACGTGGTGTTTTTCAATGCGGCTGCCGAACAGTTTTGGGGGTGTTCCCGTGTAGAAATACTGGGAAGCAACGTCAATACATTGGTTCCTCACGCCATACGTCCCCACCATGACGGTTATGTCGGCGCAAACCGGGAGACCGGGGTCAACAAGATCGTGGGTGTTAGCCGGGATGTCCATATCGCGCGCAAGGATGGCGAGGAGCGCTGGGGTGCGATGTCGATCTCGAAAATCACCCTGCAGGGCCGAATCCTTTATGCGGCCTTCCTCAAGGATGTGACACAGACGCGCTTGAAAGATATCGAACACCGGTTGCTGTCGATGTCGGTCAATATCACCAGTTCTGCCACCTGTATTGTCGACGCCGATGCACGTCTCATCTATGTCAATGACGGGCTCATTCGATTGCTCGGGTATTCCCGTGAGGAGGTCATCGGACGGTCGCCTCTGATGTTCTTTGTCTCTGATATTCAGGCCGAATTGCGTGCGCAAGCGGTGCTGGAAAGAGTCCTGCGTGGTGAATCCAGTGAAGCCAGCGCACTGATCAGCAAGCGTAATGGTCAACGGTTGTGGGTGCATATTTCGTCGACCCCCGTGTTTGATGCTCAAGGGAAGGTCGACAACATTGTCATTGTGCTGACTGACATCACCCGGTCAAAGCTGCACGAGGTGTTACAGGACAAGGTGATAGGGGCTCTTTTGAAAGAGCAGTCTTTGGAAAGCGTATTGACCCTGATGTGCCAGGAGATCGAACGCATTGCGCCCGAAGTCATCGTTTCGATCCTGAGCGTGGACCCGGAGGGTTTTCTGCACCCGCTGGCCAGTCCTGGTTTGCCGACCGATTACTCCAGAGCGATCGAGGGACTACCGATAGGTCCTGTTGCCGGGTCTTGCGGGACGGCGGCCTACAGGGGCGAACCGGTTCTGGTGACGGATATCAACCACGATCCGCTCTGGGCGGATTACAAGTCTCTGGCCGAGAAGTCGGGTTTGCGAGCGTGCTGGTCTATTCCCGTGCGCAACGGAGCAGGGCGGATCGCTGCCACCTTTGCACTCTATTTCAGGGAATGTCGCGGTCCCGATACCTTGCATGCTCACCTGGTGACGGCGGGAGCGCACCTGTGCATGTTGGCACTCGAGCGGGAAGAGGCGCGTGAATCCATTCGAAAAATGGCGTTTTATGATGCGTTGACCGGCTTGCCCAATCGCAGTTTTTTGCTTGCACAGGCGGACCGGGCCATAGCCGAAGTTGCTCAAGAGCAGGCTGGGTTGGCGGTGCTGTTTGTCGACCTGGACCGCTTCAAGCAGGTCAATGATGCGCTGGGGCATGCTGCGGGCGACGAGTTGCTGCAAGTCATGGCGCAACGGTTGCGCAGTGTGCTCCGGGAGTCGGACATTGTCGGGCGGTTATCCGGTGATGAGTTCGTTCTGGTGCTTCCAAGGATGAATGCCACACAGGTCACGACCTTTCTCGAGCGGTTGAAGATGACCCTGAGTATTGCGGCCAATATTGCCGGCACCTCCGTTGTCCTGTCGGCCAGTATCGGTATCAGCATGTTTCCAGATGACGGGCAGGATATGGAAAGCCTGTTGCATTGCGCCGATATTGCGATGTACCAGGCCAAACGTACCGACCGTGGCAGTTTCAGTTTTTTTCTCGAAGAGATGAACAAGATCGCTCAGGGACGTTTGATACTTGAGACGGCGTTGCGTGTGAGCCTCGCTGAGAATGGTCTTCAACTGGTTTATCAGCCACAAGTCGATTTGAGGAGCGGGCGTCTTGTCGGCGTAGAGGCGCTGGCACGCTGGGAACACCCAACACTGGGCAGTATCTCGCCAATGCGATTCATACCCTTGGCCGAGGAGTGCGGGTTAATCAATGAGTTGAGCCAATGGGTGTTGCAAGAGGCCTGCGGGCAATTGGCGCAGTGGCGTCGGCAAGGATTCGTGGTCCCGTCCATGTCGATCAATCTGTCACCGATCAACTTTCACAATTTGAATCTGGTGGGGCTGATAGCCGAGCAATTGCGTCGATGTGAATTGCAGCCCGCCGATTTGTGCGTGGAGGTGACGGAAGGCGTATTGCTTTGCAACAGCCCTGGTTCAGAGCAAACCATCCAGGACCTGCATGCCTTGGGCGTGCGTCTGGCGATCGATGACTTTGGCACGGGTTATTCCAGCCTGGGGTACTTGCGGCGGTTGCCGATCAGCGAACTGAAACTGGACAAGAGTTTTGTTGATGACCTGGAGCACGATGCCTCCTGCCGCGCATTAAGCGAGTCTGTTATCGGTATTGGTAAGGGGCTTTCCTTGCACGTTGTTGCTGAAGGCATTGAGCACGCTGCCCAGCGTGACATTCTCAGATCGCAAGGTTATGAGGTCGGGCAGGGATATTTCTTCTCTGTCCCATTGTCTTCCGGGGCGTTCATGCAATGGATGCTGAGCGGCCCGAGCGGGCGATAAACGGCGTAGAAATAATCCTGGCCAGCCACGGCAGTCGATCAGGTCCTCATCCCTGACATCTATACTCTTTCTCATGCATTCAGCCATGGGATCCCGATCCCGGGACCTATCCTGTTCACTCGCTGGTGATAAAGCCTTGGCATAGATTTACGAGGGCTCAACATGCGGATTTTGATAGGGGTTGCAGCCTTTTTATTCATTTCAGGGTGCATGACTTCTCCAGTTCCAGCAGAAAAGGCCGCTCAGGTTCCAGGTGATCGGGTTTTTGCATTTCAGCAACCCATCAAAGGCGACAGCGGAACGATTTTTGTCACCCGTGATGGCGGTTTGCTGGGTTCGGCCTGCTATATCGGTGTTTATGTGAACGGTGATTTTGTTGCGCGAGTGGGACCTGGTGAAGGAGCAAGATTTTTCACTAAACCCGGGGAAGTCTTTGTCGGCGCAGGCGAAGACCTGAAGGGTAACGGCCTGTGTTCGTTAGGTATTTCCTTGCGCGAGGTGGTAACGACCATGGATGCCGGAGAGGTCAGGCATTTTCGAATTTACGGTGATGCGAGCGAGGGCATTTCAATAGCACCAAGCTCTCGCTGAAGTAGCGACGTTCGAGCTGCGACCTTTAAAAAAGTGTGGTTATTTAAGGGCTTAGGTGATTTCTTGTGTGAAAAAAAGATGTAAATATCTTGTTACATGTCGAGTGATGAGCTATTATCGCGGCCGTGTTCACCTACCACGGTTGACGCATTTTTAAGCCCCAAGCGTCCATCAGCTGCTTGGGCTTTTTTTTGCCTGAAATTTGTCGCTGGTGGGTACTGGTTTTGAACATGGAACGTTTCTAAGCTTCTAATAACGTATCGACCGCAGGACGTACGAGAGGTGAGCCATGAAGACCGATCCGCAAGCACCACGTACTAAAAAACCAGCTGAGCCGAGCCGTTCGGGTGAAGCACAGCAGGACCGCGACGAGCTCCAGCCAGATAATCCGAAAAAGTGGAAGGATGTTCAAAGCGCGGTCGAGAGCGAGCTGGAAACACTGCACGATAAAGCCAGACCCCTCTAAGCGGCGCTCGCCAGCGAGTACAAGCAATGCATCTCACCGTCGGGTGAGATGCATCGTGCGCATCAGGCAATCAGATCTACTTTACCGCTGGCCAGTCGATAGATGCCCCCGACGATTTTCAATGTGCCCTTGCTCAGCGCTTCAGTCAGTACGGGTGAGGCTTTCTTGAGGTTGTCTACCGCGTCTTTGACGTTTTGCACCGTCGCGTTCTCGAGAAGATTTCCCGGATCCTTGAGTACCTTCTCGATAGAGGGTCTGAGTGCGTCAGTCAGTTTCTGGATTTGACCGGGGAAAACCGCATTGTCCTTTGCTGCCTTGATGCCCGCCGTGAGGGCGCCGCAGTCTTCATGCCCCAGCACCAGAATCAATGGTGCGCCGAGCACCAGGACCGAATATTCCAGGCTTGCCAAGCCTTCCTCTGTGACGAAGTTGCCCGCGACACGCACCGCAAAAAGGTCGCCACGGGCCGTGTCGAACGCGTACTCGGGGGCAATGCGCGAATCAGCACAACTCAATACTGCCACGAACGGGTTCTGGCCAGAGACGAGGGCTTCACGCTCGGACTTGAAATCATGTGTCTTGGAGGTGCCGTTGATGTACCGCTTATTGCCCGCGATCAGTCGTTGAAGGGCCGCATCCGGGTTGATCGAGTTTTGTGGTTTTGGAGGTAGGGACTTTTTCTCAGCGGCCTGTGCGATGCTGTCAGGCAGTACACCGGCAAGCAGCAGGGCGCTGGCCCCTAGTCCTGCAAGCCGGAGAAAACGACGACGGCCATCTGCGTCCGGCGCGGAGCTTGTATCACAGGATTCACACATGATTTGTGTACTCAGGATTTAGGTGGGAGTGGCTCGCTATCAAGGGCTAATACTTCCAGGAACCTTCAGCACTTCTTCGTTGGAGTCTAGATGGTTTGCCGGGGCCCGTTTCAGGTGACGCGCGATTCCAAAGTGCGAAACACCTAGCACTTTGAGCTTAATCCGTTCGCGTTTGCCGGGGTCGGCTAACCTGTAAAGGTCAGGTAGCACTCCCGCACACTATCTCCCCATGGACGGAATGCCATGTTTCCTCTTCTTCAGCTTTGCCAGATTGTGGAGTCCGGTTTCTATCCACTCTCGTGTACCTGCACGGTGAATCCCGACGGATCGTTGAGGGTTATGATTGTCGAACCAGAATCCGGACGTGTTGAACTGCTGATCACTGGCGTGTCGACGGCGACGCTGACCAGTGTCCGGGAGATCGCTAACTTTATCGGTGAGCTGCGTACTGAGTTGAAAGCCGGGCGTAGAGCGTTCGCAGGCTGAGACAACGATCAGGTCAGGTCGCAGGCCGACGATTGGACGTCCGGCGAATGATCTGGCGGCAGCTTGATTCGCCGCGCAAGCGAGGTACTAAATCTGGGAGTTGCATCACGTACGCAAGAGGGTTATCAAGTCTTTTGCAGTGGAAACGATTTTCAGAGCGTCGCATCGAGTGATGCCGTGACGCGGAGGGAATTGCCATGTTACTCAACAAACCCGAGCACGAACTGCGCAGCGACTTCCAGAACCTTGCGTCTGATTTGCGATGGTCGGCGGTGGAGCTCAAAGCCATTGCCGAGCGACTGAGACAGACCGGTAATAACGTCGATGCCCAGTCACTGCTGAAGACGTGTCAGGTGTTGGAGACCGCCGAAGAACGGCTGGCCCTCTATGCGAGCGAAGTGAAGGCTCATCGTATACACCTTGAATAAGCATGGGCCGCTATAGCAGCTCGCTCAGGGCTGCCAGTTTGGCTCTGTGCGGCATCATTGTGGATTTTTTGGAACGATGGAAGTTTCCAGGCGTCTCAGATGAGATCGCCGCTATAGAGTAGGGAGATAGACCCAGTTGAAGAAAAGGTTATCAAGTTTTGCAATGCTCACATTGATGGCGCTTGGCGGCTTTGCGTTGCTGTTCGTTGCTAAATACTGCATTGAATACTTTGTAGGCCCCATTGCTGAGTCATGGATTGATCTCGCGCTCGTCCTCTCGGGCTATGTATTGTTCTTTCTTCTTGAGCCTATTCGAAAGTCGGTGAGCAAAAAATGGAGTAAAGGGGTGAGACGAAAAAGACACAGCGAGGCAGCGTGAGAGGCGTTGATAAGGCGTAGGCCCCCGTGGGGGGGCTATGATATTTCCGTAACCATGACAACCCTTTCACGAAGTCTTCACCCTGACCGGCCTAGATTGACCTGACTCCTTTGTGATATCCCCTTCAAGCCCGCCCGCATGCGGGCTTTTTTTCGACCTCAATATTGTCCATTCGTCGACAGGCTCTCCAATGAGTCTCTGTTTATTACTTTTGCCGAGGCCTGACAAATTCGATAAAGTTAACCATTAGGTCAGCTTTTCGGTTTTTCAGCCCTTCGTATCGTCAGGAGGGCTCCTGAGACCTGAGATTTCCCTGTACACCATAACGACATGGGCGGAATTCTTAACCGTCCAGAGGATGATCCATGTCCAACCGTGATATATCCCGGCGCTCTTTCCTGCAGGGCGGGTTGATCGCTGGCGTCAGCGTGACGCTGACCCCGCTCAGCTCCCAGGCATTGGCTGCCTTGATGGAAAACAGCGTGACCGTGCCATCCGAGCAATGGCTCGGCAACAACGGCAAGGCACGCATGCGTAACGACTCATTGTCCAAGGTCTGCGGCAGCAAGGTATTTGCCCGCGACATCCGCGCCAAGGACATGCCGGGCTGGCCGCAGCAACAAGGCCACGCGATGCTGCTCAAAACCATTCGCGCCGACCGCATTTATGACGGTTTCGACCTGTCGTTGCTGGGGGCCGAGCTGCAGCCGGATCGCATCGTCACTGCTGAAGACCTGGACAAGGACGGCATCGTTTTCCCTGAAGACCACGCGCCCGATCCACTGCTGCCGACCGGCAAGGTGCCGATGTTCATCGGCCACCCGGTAGCGATCCTGATCTGGAACGACTTCGAGCGTTTCCGCCAGGCCAAGAACACGCTCAAGTTCAACGATAAAGCGATCCGCTACGGCGCCGAGGCGCCGTTTTACACGCGCGATCCTTATGGCAGTTTCCGTTACGTGCGGGTCGGTGGGGCGACCTCGGCGGATGAAGATGAATTCGCCAGCCTGAAGGACTCGATCCTGTTCCCGATGATTCGCGAACGGCGTCCGGTGTGGAACGCCCAGCCGAACCTGCACGGCAACCTGACCGAGCGCGGTCTGTTTTATGCCGATCGCATGAAGCAGCAACTGGAAACCCCGCCAGAAGGCTGGATGGTTTTCGACGAGCGCTACAAGACGCCGTCGATTGAACCGGCTGCAATGGAACCGGACAACGGCAATGGCTGGTACGACCCGGCGACCAAGATCCTGCATTTTGTCGTCGCGACCCAGTGCCCGCTGGAGGCTGCGACTGAAACCGCGAAGATGATCGCGCCGTCGCGGTTTGGCTTGAGCACGCTGAACATGCACCCTGGCTACACCGTCGGCTACGGCTCCAAAGACCACAATATCTTTGTCTACTACGCGGCACTGGCGGCGTTGTATGGCGGCGGTGTGCCGGTGCGTCTGGCCAACGACCGTTACGAGCAGTTCCAGAGCGGTATCAAGCGTCATCCGTTCGACATTCGCTACCAGTTGGCCGTCGATAAACAGGATCACAGCTTCAAGATTTTCCGCGCGGACATGATCGTCGACGGTGGTGGGCGGATCAACTACAGCCCTTCGGTGGCGGCGGTCGGTGCGACAGCCGCACAGTCGATTTACTACATGCCGCAGAACGACCTGCAAGTGACCGCTTACCATTCTCGCGGCGTTGAAGCGGGCTCCATGCGGGGTTACGGCACCCTGCAAAGCATGGCCGCCACCGAAATGATGGTGGATGAAATCGCTGATCGTCTGGGTATCGACGCCATCGACCTGCGCAAGAAAAACGTGCTGCTGTCCGGGATGAAAAACACCCAGGGTGCAGTGCCGGCAGGTGCATTGCGCCTGCATGAGATTCTCGAAAAAGCGGCTGGCAACGAGCTCTGGAAAAACCGTTACGCGCTGAAAAAGCAAGAGGACGCCAATGACCCGGACAACTGGTACGGCATCGGCTTCGCCATTTGCCAGAAAGACTTCGGCACCGGTTCCGAAGCGCCGATGGCCAGTATCCAATTCAGCGCTGACGGGCATATCACGCTGCGCCATATCGGCATCGAGATTGGCACCGGCATGTCCACTTCCCAAGCGTTGGTGGTCGCCGATTTCCTCGGCAACCCGGCCAGTGAAGTGAAGACCGGCGAAACCGAATGGAAAGAGCTGCAGCTGACCAGCAGCGGCAATCCCTACCTCATGAGCCAGGCCGAGCAGGATGCGATGCTGCGCAACCCGCGCTGGGTCGGCAAGATCGCCTCGGCATCGTCGGCGACCAACTCCGCCTATTACTTCAGCCATGCGACCCGTGAAGCGGCGCGTGTGTTGTTCAATCACGGTCTGTGGCCGGCCGCCGTCGAAATCTGGCGTCAGGGGCCGTTCGGTGGTCAGGCCAACCCGTATGTGCTGCGCCGCGAAGACGCTCATTGGGTGGACGGCAAATTGACCGCCAACGGCATGGAACCGCTGCCATTTGCCGTGCTGGCCAAACGTGCCCATGAGCGCGGTCTGGTGACTGGCGCGACGGTGCACGGTTTCAACCGCTGGAGCTGGGCCGAGGCCGAGTACAGCATCAATGGCGTGCGCGAGCGGTTGCCACTCGATGGTCTCGCCGTGAAGTATGGAGACGGTGCGCCGAACGCGATCAAGGCGCAGATGAACAGCGCCGGTTTCCACCTGCTGGATCGGCAGAACATTGCCTACCCGGCGACCCAGTTGAACAATGCAGCGGTGACCTATTACAGCCCCGTGGCGACACTGGTTGAACTGAAAGTGAACAAGGGCTCGGGCGAGGTGAAAGTCCTCAACCATCACTCCTGGCTTGAATGTGGCCGGGTGCTGGTGCCAGAGCTGGTCAAGGGCCAGATCGAGGGCGGGATCGCCATGGGCATCGGCCACGCGCTGCTGGAAGAAATGCCGCTGTACGAAGGTGGACCGGGGGAAGGTGACTGGAACTTCAACCGTTACCGTTTGCCGCGCGCCAAGGACGTCGCGGTCTGGACGCAAACCTCGGAAATCCTCCCGCCATTATCGCCGAGCGACCCGTCCAAGGGCATCGCCGAAGTGGTGATGATTCCGGTAGTGGGCGCCATCGCCAACGCCGTGGCCCATGCAATTGGCAAACGGGTCCGTGACCTGCCTATCACTCCAGCGCGCATCAAGGAGGCCCTCAATGGCTAACCGTCCGCTTCAAATGACCCTCAATGGTCAATCCGTCGGTCCCGTCGAGGTCCCTGATGATCTGCCGATGATCGACTATCTGCACGAATACCGAAACCTGACCGGTTCGCGCCTGGGCTGTGGCCAGGGTATTTGCCACGCCTGCGTGGTGATTGTCGACAACCCCGACGGCACCAGCGAAGAAGTACGCACCTGCATCACCGGTGCGCATTACTTCGAGGGCAAGAAAGTCCGCACCATCGAAGGCCATGCGAGCCGCGATGAAAGTGGCAAGGTCACCGAGCTGAACCCGATTCAGCAACGCTTCGTCGACGAATTCGCCTTCCAGTGCAGCTATTGCGCCCCGGGCTTCGTCAACGCCGCGACCGTGCTGGTGGAAAAACTCCAGCGTCAACCGATCAGCAAAAGCCAACTGGAAGCGGTCATCGAAGACAGCCTCGGCCACCACATTTGTCGCTGCACCGGCTACGTTCGCTATTACAGCGCCACGCGCAACGTGCTGACCGACCTCGGCCTGGTCAAGGAGGGTTAAGCATGAAGCGACTACTTTCCAGCCTTGGCGCGGCGGTCGGCCTGGCCGTTTCGCTGATGGCGATCCAGCAGGCCCAGGCGGCCGATCAGCAGCAGATCAAGCGCGGTGAATACCTGGCGCGGGCGGCGGACTGCATGGCTTGCCACACTGCACCCGGTGGCGCGCCTTATGCGGGCGGCCTGCCGATCGTGTCACCGTTCGGCACCCTTTATGGCACCAATATCACCCCGGACAAGGACCACGGGATCGGCCTGTACAGCGATGACGAGTTCTTCGCTGCGCTGACCGAAGGCAAGCGTCGTGATGGCGCCAACCTGTACCCGGCGATGCCGTATACCTCGTATCACCTGATGCCGCGTGAAGACTCCGACGCCATTCACGCGTACCTGAAGACGGTCGCGCCGATCAGCCGTGCTGCACCGGTTACCCACCTGAGCTTTCCGTTCAACGTGCGTTTGGGGTTGACGGGCTGGAACATGCTTTACGGTAAGGACGTGAAGCTGGCGCCTGCGGACGGCAAAAGTGAAGACTGGAAACGCGGCCAGTACCTGGTCGACGTGCTCGGCCACTGTGGCGAATGCCACACGCCGCGTGGTCTGCCCGGCGCGATGAAACAAGACAAACGCTTGACGGGCGGCCTGCTCAATGGCTACCTGGCGCCCAGCTTGCTCGCCAACGATCTGGCGGCACGCGGCTGGACGCATCAGGACCTGAGTTCTTTCCTCAAGCACGGCATGAGCGCTCAAGGTACGATGTTCAACGAGATGTTCCCGGTGTTTCATAACAGCACCCAGAACCTCAATGACCCGGACCTGGCGTCCATGGCGACTTTCCTGCTCGGCGACCCGCCACCGCAAGCGCGGGTGTTGAGCGAAGTGCCGTTGGACAAAATGACTGAAAGCGCCCAGCGCGGGCGTCAGGATTACCTGAACGTTTGCGCCGGTTGCCATGGTGTCAACGGCGAGGGCAAGCCGCACATTGCGGTGGCAATGCAAGGCAACACCACGTTGCGCCTGGAAGATCCGCGCAACCTGTTGCGGGTGATTGAAGACGGAATTGGCGAGCAAAAATTTGCCGGCTTCGAGCGCATGCAGCCGATGCCGGGTTTCGCCGACAAGTTGAGCAATCAACAAATGGCGGACCTGATCAGCTATTTGCGTCAGGCTTGGGGCGGTCAACCGGCTGATCTGCTGATCGGCCAGATCGAGCAATTGAAGGCAGATGCTCCCGTTGAGCACAAGGCACACTGATATGCAGCATCTTGACCTGCAAGTGGTTCGGCGAGCGTTGGCCTGGTCCAGCGCTGGCCAGCGTGTATGGCTCTGCAGCGTGCTCGGCACCTACGGCTCGGCGCCTCGTGCGCCGGGCTCGATGTTGGCGGTCAACGACAGCGGGCAATGGATTGGCTCGTTGTCGGGTGGCTGCGTCGAGGACGACTTCCTGGCACGCATGGCCGAAGGGGCGTTTCTCGATGCTGTTTCAGTGGTGCGTTACGGCGAAGGCGATGATCCGCGCTCCACGATAAAACTGCCCTGCGGCGGGTTACTCGACGTGCTGGTGGAAAAGCTTGAACCTGAGTGCGAGGTGCAAGCCCATCTGCGCGAACTGGAGTCCGCGTTGCTGGGGCAGCGTCGTTTGATTCGCGAAGTGAATCTGGCCAGCGGCGCACGCAGTCTACTGGTTGACCGTGAACACGGGCCGCGTATCGAACGGGAAATCGACCGGGTGCGCGTGCGCGTCGGTGCGGCCCAACGCTTGTTGCTCGCCGGTTATTCCAGCGTGGCCCAGGCATGTGCCGAGTTTGCGGTGGGGCTGGGTTTCGAAGTGATTCTGTGTGATCCGCGTGATGAGGTCCTCGAAGGGGTGGTCCTTGAGAACGTGGAAATTCGTCGCGAGTTGCCGTCGATGTTCATCGCCGAGGGTGGCTGTCACAGCGATACAGCCGTGGTAGCGCTGACACACGATCCGCGCATCGACGACCTGGCCATGATGGAAGCGGTGCGCACCGAGGCGTTTTACATCGGTGTGATGGGCTCGATGCAAACCTCGCAAAAGCGCTTTGAGCGTTTACGGCGTATCGGTGGTTTGGGCGAAGCTGAACTGGCACGTATTCATGCGCCGATCGGGCTTAATCTGGGCAGCAAGACACCCGCGGAAATCGCCTTGGCGGTGCTCGCCGATATTCTGCGTATTCGCAGCGGTATAGCTCGGGATCAACTCTGAAAAACAGCCTGTCGGTGTGCTGCCGATCCTCGGCGAGTCCCGACTTCAGCGTATGAAGCCGGGACTTGCTTAGCGGAATCGAGGCAGTGGCCGGTCGACAGGTTTGAGTGAGGTCAGCGCGTTCTGAATCAGCGGGGCATCTTTCTCGATGTCTTGCAGACGGTCGCGAATTTTCATAGCGGTGGGGTGGCCGCCATGGATGTCGACCCAATCGGCGATCTCCTTGCAGGCAGCCGCCAAGCGCGCCTGACGCGAGTCGAGCAGGGTCAGCAAGGTAGTGATGGACTCTTTTTCGGACATGAGAAACACCTCCGTATCAGAGAAGCTTTTGATCGAGCAACAAAACGCTCGCCGGGCGCGAGCGTTTGCCGATGAGGTCGCCGATCCTTCAGCTGGAATCAGTATAGACCCGCAATGCCAATGGCAGCGGAGCCGCGTGCAGCCTGGGTTTCAGACTTTACGCGAGACCCGCGAGCTGGCGGCATTGAGCCGTCGGCACTCCTTCATGGCATCTTCTATACGCTCATAACCATCGCCGATAAAACCGCCGCCGGTGCGCGTATCGGCGATCCGGTACCAGACCGCCGCAATCGGCTGCTGATGAGACACTTCACCCGCACGGCGACCCTGAACGGTGGTCTTGTTGCAACGTTTCACAACGAATATGTCTTCCATGGCGTCACCGACGCTCCAGTTGTGTACACATCAACTATAGAAGCAAGTTGAAAAGGTGCAAAAGCGGTCTGTGCTGTTCGTCGCCTTAAGCGAGGACCGCCACTGCCTTGATTTGCGCCCACAGCTGCTGGCCGGGGTGCAGTTGCAAGTGATCGCGGGAATAGCGGGTGATGCGCGCGAGCAACGGTGTTCCGGCAGCGTCCAGGCGTACCAGCACATGGGCGGCGTTGTCCGCGGAAATTTCACTGGTCACTGTCACTGGCAGGCGATTGAGGATGCTGCTCAGTTCACCGCCCTGAAGACTCAGGCTGACATCGCGAGCCTGGACTTTGACGCGCAACAACTTGCCAACGGCCATAGGCGAATGCGCGACCCGCACATTCAATTGGCTGCGGGGCAGTTGCAGGGTCAGCAGTTGATAATGGGCGTCGTAGTCTGTCACCTGACCCTCGATCACCACGCCGGCGTCGTCGCCCAAGGCCAGTGGCAGGTCGAGCCGCGCAAGCGTTTCGCCGACAGGCCCGCTCGCCAGGGCTTTGCCGTAGCTCAGCAGGACAATGTGGTCGGCCAGCCGAGCGACTTCATCCTGCGAGTGACTGACGTACAACACCGGGATTTCCAGTTCGTCGTGGAGCCGTTCGAGGTACGGCAGGATTTCGCTTTTGCGTTGTGAGTCCAGCGCTGCCAGTGGCTCGTCCATCAACAGCAGTTTCGGGCTGGTGAGCAACGCCCGGGCGATACCGACCCGTTGGCGCTCGCCGCCCGAGAGGTGTTGTGGATGACGGTCCAGCAAGTGGCTGATTCCCAGCAGTTCGGTGGCGTGGGTCATATCGACCCGGCGTTGCTGGCGTGGAATGCGCCGCAGGCCAAACTCCAGGTTGGCCAGCACCGACAGATGGGGAAACAGACTGGCCTCCTGAAACACATAACCCAGCGCCCGTTTGTGCGGGGCGACAAAGAGTTTTTTGTCGCTGTCCTGCCAGACTTCGTCATTGATCTGGATAAAGCCTTGCTCGGCCTTTTCCAGACCGGCGATGCAGCGCAGACAGGTGGTTTTACCCGAGCCGGAATGACCGTACAGCGCCGTGACGCCGCGGCCGGGCAGGTGCAGGTCGACGTCCAGGGAAAAATCCGGGTAGCTCAGTTTCAGGCGAGCGTGAATCGTTGAGGTCATCGATCAGCTCCAGCCGGCTTTGGTTTTGCGGCTGGAGTACAGCGCCAGCAATACCAGGAACGAAAACACCAGCATCGCCCCGGCCAGCCAGTGGGCCTGGCCATATTCCATGGCTTCGACATGATCGTAGATCTGCACCGACACCACGCGGGTTTTGTCCGGGATATTGCCGCCGATCATCAGCACCACGCCGAACTCACCGACGGTATGGGCGAAGCCGAGAATGGCCGCGGTGATAAAGCCTGGCCTGGCCAACGGCAAGATCACGTTGAAAAAAGTGTCCCAGGGGTTGGCACGCAAGGTGGCGGCCACCTCCAGCGGACGCGGACCAATCGCCGAGAAGGCGTTCTGCAATGGCTGGACGACAAAGGGCATCGAGTAGATAACCGAACCGATCACCAGCCCTGCAAAACTGAACGTCAACGTGCCCAGCCCCAGTGCCTGGGTGAACTGGCCGATGACCCCGTTAGGACCGAGGGTCAGCAGTAAATAGAAGCCGATCACCGTCGGCGGCAGCACCAGGGGCAGGGCGACGATGGCGCCGATGGGTCCGCGCAACCAGGAGCGGGTGCGCGACAGCCACAGCGCAATTGGAGTGCCGATGACCAGCAGGATGGCCGTCGTCAGGGAGGCCAGCTTGAGGGTCAGCCAGATGGCGGAAAAGTCGGCACTCGATAGCGTCATTTAGAGTTGATAACCGTAGGACTTGATGACCGCAGCGGCTTTAGGCCCTTTGAGGTAGGCAACCAGCGCCTTGGCGGCCGGGTTGTCTTTGCCTTTGTTGAGGATCACTGCGTCTTGTTTGATCGGGTCGTGCATGTCGGCTGGAACGATCCACGCCGAACCGCCAGTGACTTTGCCGTCTTTATAGATCTGCGACAAGGCGACGAAGCCTATTTCTGCATTACCGGTGGAGACGAACTGGTAGGCCTGGGTGATGTTCTGGCCTTCGACGATCTTGTTTTTGACCTTGTCGGTCAGGCCCAGCCTGGCCAATACCTGGGTCGCCGCAAGGCCGTAAGGGGCGGCTTTCGGGTTGGCGATCGACAGGTGCTGATAGGTGTTGTCGCTGAGCACTTTGCCTTTGGCGTCAACGTAACCGTCCTTGGCCGACCACAGTGCCAGGGTGCCGATGGCGTAGGTGAAACGCGAACCTTTGACCGTGTCACCTTCGTTCTCGAGTTTTTGCGGGGTGCTGTCGTCAGCCGACAGGAGCACTTCGAACGGCGCACCATTTTTGATCTGGGTGTAGAACTGGCCCGTGGCGCCATAGGCGGCGACCAGTTTGTGCCCGGTGTCTTTTTCGAAGTCGGCGGCAATGGCCTGGATCGGTGCGGTGAAATTGGCCGCGACCGCAACCTGGACTTCATCGGCGTGGACTGAGCCAAACGCGAACACGGCGAGCAAGGATGCCAGGCAAGTAGGGGCAATACGTGAGGCACGAATAGTCATGAAGCGGCTCCGAGGTAGGCAGGTGCAGTGGGCAGTTTTTATTGGAGGCGAACTGCACCGACGCTAGGGTGCAAACGCTATATAGGTGAATATATAGCGAATTACCGACAAACGGAACTTTGTCGCTGGCTTCAAAAGATCGTCCGAATGCGGCCCGAACCTTCGGCAACTACGGGAACTGGCGGAGCTGCCGAAGCCTGCGATCCTGGCTATTGATTGATCGTTCCCACGCTCCTGCGTGGGAATGCAGCCAGTGACGCTCCGCGTCACCTGCCGAAGCAGACGCAGAGCGTCCGTTGAGGCGTTACCACGCAGAGCATGGGAACGATCAAATGGTGTTTAGCGACGCGCCATCAAGGCCAGCGCCTCGTCAGCCAGCCGCCGGGTCAACTCAGCGGTGGGTAACTCAATCCCAAGCCGCAGCGCTTGTCCGGCCCAGAGATTGCTGAAGTCCGCTTCATCCTTGGCCCGCAGTGGCATCAGCGCGCCGCCGGCCAGCGGGAAGGCCGGTGCTTGCGGGCTGATCGGGCCGAGTTCGCGCATGACCCGATTGAGAATCCCCCGCGCGGGCCGCCCGGTGAAAATATTGGTCAGCGCCGTCTCGCTTTCCTTGGCGCTGCGCAAGGCCCGGTGATGGGAGGCGCTGACCTTGGCTTCCGGGGTAAACAGGAAGGCGGTGCCCAGTTGCACTGCCGAGGCCCCCAAGGCGAAGGCGGCGACAATTCCGCGCGCATCGCCGATCCCGCCAGCGGCGATCACCGGTACGCTGACGGCATCGACGATCTGTGGCACCAGTGCAAAGGTGCCGACCTGACTGTTCAGGTCATCGCTGAGAAACATCCCGCGATGGCCTCCGGCCTCGTAGCCCATGGCGATGATCGCGTCGCAGCCATGCTGTTCCAGCCAGATCGCCTCCTCGACGGTGGTTGCTGAAGACAGGACCTTCGCACCAGTGGCTTTGACCCGATCGAGCAGGGATTTTTCCGGTAGGCCGAAGTGAAAACTCACCACCTGCGGACGGAACTCTTCGAGCACCGCGCAGGCGGCGGCATCGAACGGCGCACGATTGGAAACCGGGGTCGGTGCGTCGAAGTCAGCGCCCAGTTCGCGGTAATAAGGCTCCAGCAAGTTTTTCCATTGCTGAGCGCGTTGTTCGTCGGCCACGGGTGGTTGATGGCAGAAGAAGTTCACGTTGAACGGGCGCTGGCTGTGTTGCCGGATGACCTTTAGCTCTTCGCGCAACTGTTCGACGCTGAGCATGGCCGCGGGCATAGAGCCCAAGGCGCCGGCATTGCTGGCCGCAATGACCATGGCCGATCCGGTGGCTCCGGCCATGGGAGCCTGGATGATCGGCAATTCGATGCCGAGCAGATCAAGAATACGGGGGTCAGGCCACTGGCTCATTGGGACGTCCTCTTCATGACAAGAGCGGCTTTTGTAGCAGGAGTCAGCGTCATAAGGCCAGTGGCCTTTAGGCGCAGATGCCGAGTGCAACAGCGTAGCCTCCGGTTGTGCCAGCGCTTGCACCAATGGCATTGTGGCCGCTTGTGGTGGATGTGAATCGTTAACGACGGAGGAACTGTTCCATGGATTTGAAGCAACTTGAGGTTTCACCATTCCGCGTATCGGGATTGCGTGTGCGTACGCTTAACAGCGCTGAGCAGCAGGCAACTACCGCCAGAATCGGCCCGATGTGGCAGCGTTTTTTTGTCGATGGGTTATTTGACAAGATTGCCAATAAGAAACCGGACTCACTGGCTTACGGGGTGTACTCCCACTATGAGTCCGATGCCTCGGGCTCTTTCGATGTGATGGCCGGGGTGGCGGTCAGTGAAGCTGCCCCCGGTTATGAAACCATTGAGGTGCAGGGCGGCCAGTACCTGGTTTTCGAGGCGAAGGGAGCGATGCCGGGCAGTGTCATCGAGGCGTGGGGCAGGGTCTGGGCGTATTTTGAGGCCAATCCGCAGGTCAAACGCCGATTTGCCACCGATTTCGAAGCCTATACCGGCCCTGAGTCAGTGGCAGTGTATATCGGCATTTTCTAAGGCCGGGTTTCACGCGCAAGCAGTTGACGCTTGCGCTCCACTCCCCAGCGGTAGCCCGAGAGATCGCCATCGCTGCGTACCACCCGATGGCAGGGAATGGCCACCGCAAGGTTGTTGGCACCGCAGGCCTGGGCCACGGCACGGAAGGCTTTTGGCGCGCCGATGCGCTGGGCTATTTCGGCATAGCTGGCGGTGCTGCCCGCCGGAATATCTCGCAGCGCCATCCACACCCGCTCCTGAAACGCCGTGCCGCGCACATCCAGCGGCAGGTCCAGGCCAAGCGCCGGGGCTTCGATGAAACCCACCACCTTGGCAATCAACTGCTCGAACTCATGGTCGGCGCCAATCAGGTTGGCCTGGCGGAACCGGTCTTGCAGGTCGCAGACCAGGGCGTGGGGATCGTCCCCCAAGAGGATCGCACACACCCCGCGTTGACTTTGTGCCACCAGAATTGCGCCTAATGAACATTGGCCGACGGCAAAACGGATGTCGGTGTTCTGGCCCGCAGCGCGGTAGTCGCTGGGCTTCATGCCAAGTAGATGATCGGCGGACTCATAGAAACGGCTGTTGGAATTGAAACCTGCCTCATACAGCGCGTCGGTCACCGAACCGGCGACTTCCAGGCGTTCACGAACCCTGCGTGAACGTTGCGCAGTGGCATAGCCCTTGGGCGTCAGGCCGGTGACAGCCTTGAACACCCGATGAAAGTGGAAAGCGCTCATTCGTGCGGTCTCTGCCAGTTCGTTCAAGCTGGGCAACGTCTCGGCAGCCTCGATCTGCCGACAGGCTGCGGCGACCAGTGCGGCGTGTTGCGCGGCGAGATGAGTCTGGTCCGGTGCTGCGCGTTTGCTCGGGCGATAACCGGCAGCCTGAGCCTGTTCCTCGGTGTCGAAAAACTCGACGTTTTCCGGTTTCGGCAATCGTGCCAGGCTGCTGGGGCGGCAATAGATCCCGGTGGTTTTCACCGCGTAGACAAACTGACCGTCGGCATGCGGGTCGCGAGCCAGCACCGCGGACCAACGGGGATCTTGCTCTGTGGTGGGTTTGGCAGTGGTCATGGAGGGTACCGGTAGAAGGTTCATTCGTACGGAGCCTAGCGAGTGTGGGCGCTGAGGACACTCCGGCGCTTGCGGTCAAATTCCGGATGTCATCCCGCCGTGCGGAAGGTGAAGTTGATCCGCTGTCCGCCCAGTTGTGGGTGATGACCCTCCTTGAGCGGCAGCACGCCGTGATAACGCAAGCGATCCACGCCGCCCCAGACCACGATGTCTCCGTGAAACAGCGGCACTCGCAGGCGTTTGTCGCTACGCTCAAAGCCGCCGAACAGGAACATCGCCTGCAAGCCGAGGGACACCGAAACAATCGGTGGATCGTAGGATCGTTCATCCTTGTCCTGATGCAGCGACATTTTGGCTCCCGGCAGATATCGGTTGATCAGGCAGGCATCCGGCTCAAAGTGATGGAAGCCGGCTTCTCGTGCGGCGGCCTGTGCCATCTCCCGAAAGACCTCGGGCATTGCCGGCCATGGCTGGCCGCTGACGGGATCGATGCGAGTGTAGCGATAGCCCCTGCGATCGGTGGTCCAGCCCAGCGTGCCACAACTGCTCAAGCCGACGGACATGGTTAAACCGCCAGGGGTGACCATCTGCCGAAACGGTGCGGCCAGTAAAATCTTCTCCAGCACCGGCAGCAATTGCGCCACCCAGGGCAGGGCGAAACCTCGGAGAACGAAAGACTGTTCGCCGATTTGCTCGGTCCTGGCCGGTTGCCGGTCTTCACCGGCAAACAGGTCGAAGGTCGCTGGGGGCATCACTTTACTGCGCATCGTGAAAGATCACTCCAAGGGTGTGCCGTTTGCCGCTGTGCAGGCGACTGACACCGTGGCGCAGGTTCACCCGGTAATCGCCGCGAACACCTTTGACCGGGCGCTGATGCACGGCAAAGATCAGCGCATCGCCTTTTTCAAGGCTCATCACCATGGGCCGTGATTGCATCCGTGGGCGTTGCTCGGTGAGCACGAATTCGCCGCCGGTAAAGTCATCGCCGGGAGCGGACAGCAGAATCGCCACTTGCAGCGGGAACACATGCTCGCCATACAGATCCTGATGCAAACAGTTGTAGTCCTGCGGGCCATATTGCAGCAAGAGCGGCGTAGGACGCTCTTGTCCGGCGTCATGACAACGTTGCAGGAAGGCAGCGTGTTCCGTGGGAAAGCGACCGGGCAAGTCCATCCGTTCATTCCAGCGATTGGCCAGCGGGACAAGCCTTGAGTAAAGCGTGCCGCGCAGGCAAGCAACGATATCTGGCAGCGGGTAGCGGAAATACTTGTACTCGCCGCGCCCGAAACCATGCCGGGCCATTATCACTTGCGAGCGGAAAAGCGCAGGCTGAGCGTAGAACGCGCAGAGATCTGCACAGTGTTCAGGGTTCAGCAGGCCTTTGATTATCGCGCAGCCGTCCCGGTCGAGGTCTTGCTCCAGGGAAGGCCAATCCAGCGTGTCGATACGTGAGACCAGAGGCTGTTCGCCCATCGCACGGACGCCGCTGATATCACGTGTAAGGGGGGCGTTGTGCTGCAACGAAGTGGGCATGTTCCGGCTCCTGAACCCAAGGTTGAGGTTTGCCAGTCTAGGGAGTACGAAGGTGGGTGACACTCCGGTGCTTGCGGTCGAACTCCGGAGTGGTTGTGCCAGGGGGTTACAGCGCTTTGCTGACCTTTATATCGCTGATTCCGGACAAGTCGCCGTGAATCGCTTCGAGTGCCGCTCTGGCTTCTTCTTCGGTGCCGGTTTCAAGCTGGGCGAACTCGAAACGGCGTTCTTCGTTGAGTTTGTATTTGATGACGTATTTAGTCGTTTGGGCCACGGTCGTACCTGTCTGTCGCAGTGCGGGCCGAGGTCTCAGCTGAGTTTCGAGCTGGACCGGCGGATGATTTTGATCGAGTGGGTCAGGGTCGGTTTGCGGGTCACGCTGATCGGCCGGCGGTTGACCGTGTCGATGGTGATGTTCCAGAAGCCGGTGCTTGGCGCGGTGATTTTCGCAGGGAAGGTGCCGAACGCGCCGCCGTGGTAAGTGTGGCGGCCGCCATTCTTGAAGCTGCGAAAATTGGCGTCGTTCATCAAGCGGATGTTGCACATTTGGGAGCATTGAATGACGACGATGTCATCTTCATTGAGGTGCTCGCGCTGGTGGATAAATTTCATGGGGGCGCCTCCAGAAGGGCTTTTTCTACAAAATCAAAACGATAGCATGGGCGATGGCGCAGTTTATCAGCCCGAACGGTTTATTATTGGGCTACCGCGAGGCGCTTTGACAATTAAAAACAGCTATTCGGGTTTTTATGGGTGATAAAGCAGCGGTCTCCGGAGAAAAACAGTATTTGCGCTGTCGGAGGGTCTTTAAGGGAGGATTCGTATGAAGCGGGGTGTTTTGGTACTGGCGTTGGCGATGAGTGGTTGCGCGACTGTCTCGGACATTAGTCAGACGCTGCCGACCATGAATGTGATCTCGGGGAAAAAACCTCAAGCGTATGCCGACTGTGTGGCCAAACATTTGGCCAGTACCCGAGGGGCTGTGCAAATGGAGCCCTACAACAAGGATGGTGTCCGGGTCATTGTTCCAGGAAAACTGTCTGCGAGTCCGTCTGCGGTGTTTGACATCGAAGAACGATCCAGCGGGAGTAGCATCAAGCTCCACGAAAGCATGTCCAATGTGCCCATTCGGCCTGGAGATGTGCAGGATGCGGCCAACAAATGCATTTCTGGCTCATAGTTTTTTTGGCGATTCCCTCTCGCTCGCTGAATTTGAAATTGGCTGATTGACCGTATCGTCCGATAAACTGTCGTCAATCAGCAGGAGTGCCGTCCAGCCTCGGGCTTGGGCGGCACTGTCATTTCTGGAGTGGTCAATGAAGCGAGAGCAAGTAAGAGAGCGGCATGCAGAGGGGCTCATCTCTGCGACGCATGTGATTCAAAACCCGGCAAACTCCGGGGAATGGATTGTGTTCTTCAAGAAAAGTGCAGGGCGCAGCTATTTCCTGGTGGATGAAAACGACGAGGTCGAATCATTCGCTCGGCTGGATGATTTGATCGAGACAGTACGCGGCCTCGGGATCAAATTCGCCGAAATTCACATGTAACGGCCATAGCGTCTTGCCGGTTACTTGCACACCACTACGACGCTGCGGCTCTTGTAGTTGCCAACGTCGACGCCCAGGGTCTTGTCGCTCTCCTTGGTGGCTGGCGTGCCATCGGTGCCAATGATCCGATAGCCGGTTCCAGCGCAGGAATCGTCAGCCATTTGATAACATTTGGCCCAGGAGTTGGCTTCACCCGAGCAGTCGATCGACAGGCCTTGCTCGCCATTGTTCAGATAGGTTTTGGACGCAGTGGCGCAACCGCTCAAGGCCAACACCGCAATCAGAGCCAGATATTTTTTCATGTGAGGGTCGTCATCGAGTGAACAGTGTGTAAGGGCGTGAGTCGCCCTGCAGCGAGATGCTATAGCGAACAACCATCTCGGTACAGACAAACACAAAAAAGCCCTGCACGTTGGCAGGGCTCTTTCGAGCAGTGGTGTTACTCAGGCTTGGCGCCGCGCCGCTTGGGTGCAGGCGGGGTGTCTTGCAGCACCGAGGCCACTTCAATCGCCATCGCTTCTGTAGGGAAAGGCCCGGCGATGTTTTCGCCGCTAACGCTGTCGACCCACCATTGGCCATCTTTGGCCTGATTAATCAGGTAACCGTTTACGCTTTTTGCTGCCGACATCTATCTGCCTCGTTGGCTGGTTCAATCGCGTAATGATAACTGGAAACGTGCCCGGGCGCGTTCACTGGTCTAAAGTGAAGTCTTTGCGTTGTTCCGTACGCGTTGGCCTGGAGGCTAATCTGCGTCGTTGCGGAACTATCTGCCGGAATATTTCTCTATGATGGCATCGGTTAGCCAGTGTGGGGCATTGTAAGGTGCTCGCCGCCTGATTAGACTGCGCCGAAACTCGTACACACAGCCCTTTTAAGGACTTTTATGATCAAGAAATGCTTGTTCCCAGCAGCCGGTTACGGTACTCGCTTCCTGCCAGCGACTAAAGCCATGCCTAAAGAAATGCTGCCGGTGGTGAACAAGCCACTGATCCAGTACGGCGTTGAAGAAGCGCTGGACGCTGGTTTGACAGAAATCTCCATCGTGACCGGTCGTGGCAAACGCGCACTGGAAGACCACTTCGACATCAGCTACGAGCTGGAAAACCAGATCAAAGGTACTGACAAAGAGAAATACCTGGTCGGCATCCGTAAACTGCTCGACGAGTGCTCGTTCTCCTACACCCGTCAAACCGAAATGAAAGGCCTGGGTCACGCGATTCTGACCGGTCGTCCATTGATCGGTGACGAACCGTTTGCGGTAGTGCTGGCGGACGACTTGTGCGTCAACCTGGAAGGCGACGGCGTACTGACCCAGATGGTCAAACTGTACAAGCAGTACCGTTGCACCATCGTCGCGATCCAGGAAGTCGACCCGCAGGAAACCCACAAATACGGCGTGATCGCTGGCGACTTGATTGGTGACGACCTGTACCGCGTCCGCAACATGGTCGAGAAGCCAAAGCCAGAAGATGCTCCATCCAACCTGGCGATCATCGGTCGTTACATCCTGACCCCGGACATCTTCAAGCTGATCGAAGAAACCGAGCCAGGCAAAGGCGGCGAGATCCAGATCACCGACGCCCTGATGAAACAGGCGCAAGACGGTTGCGTGATTGCCTACAAGTTCAAAGGCACACGTTTCGACTGCGGTGGTGCTGAAGGCTACATCGAAGCGACCAACTTCTGCTTCGAACACTTCTACAAGACCGGCAAGGCTTACTAAAAGCGCTTCGCTGTTTTGTTCTGAAAAGCCACCTTCGGGTGGCTTTTTTGTTTTCTGGCCCCATGTCATTCGCAGCGCTGACCGAGAAAGCTGCAGCGGGTATGCTTGTGGCCTGCCGAGGAGATTGAAAATGGCCTACGATTTTGACCTTTATGTGATTGGCGCCGGTTCCGGCGGTGTACGAGCAGCACGCTTCGCAGCGGGTTTCGGCGCGAAAGTGGCAGTGGCCGAGAGCCGCTATCTGGGCGGGACTTGTGTCAACGTTGGCTGCGTGCCGAAGAAGTTGTTGGTTTACGGGGCGCATTTTGCCGAAGACTTCGAGCAGTCGCAGGGCTTTGGCTGGTCGTTGGGCGAGGCGAATTTCGATTGGGCAACGCTGATCGCCAACAAGGATCGCGAGATCAATCGGCTGAACGGTATCTACCGCAATCTGCTGGTCGGCAGCGGCGTAACCTTGCATGAAGGCCACGCCAAAATCGTTGGCCCGCATGAAATCGAGATCAACGGCGAGCGCCATACCGCCAAGCACATTCTGGTTGCCACGGGCGGCTGGCCGCAGATCCCCGAGATTCCGGGGCACGAGCACGCCATCAGCTCCAACCAGGCGTTTTTCCTCAAAGAGCTGCCCAAGCGCGTTCTGGTGGTCGGTGGTGGCTATATCGCCGTAGAGTTCGCCGGGATCTTCCACGGGCTGGGTGCTGAAACCAGCCTGTTGTATCGCGGTGAGTTGTTCCTGCGTGGCTTCGACGGCTCGGTGCGCAAGCATTTGCAGGAAGAGCTGACCAAACGCGGGATGAACCTGCAATTCAATGCCGACATCGAGCGCATCGAAAAGCAGGCCGATGGCAGTTTGAACGTGACCCTCAAGGATGGTCGCGAGTTGCAGGCGGACTGCGTGTTCTACGCCACGGGTCGTCGTCCAATGGTCGACAACCTGGGGTTGGAGAACACCAAAGTCACGCTCGACAAGAAAGGCTTTGTCGAAGTCGACGAGCTGTATCAAACCGCTGAGCCATCGATTCTGGCGATTGGCGATGTGATCGGTCGCGTGCAATTGACGCCGGTAGCCCTGGCTGAAGGCATGGCGGTGGCGCGTCGGCTGTTCAAGCCTGAGCAGTATCGTCTGGTCGACTACAAGATGATTCCCACGGCCGTATTCAGCTTGCCGAACATCGGCACCGTTGGCCTGAGTGAAGAGCAGGCGAGGGACGAGGGTTATGAGGTGCAGATTTTCGAAAGCCGTTTCCGGCCGATGAAGCTGACCATGACCGAGTGCCAGGAGCGCACATTGATGAAATTGGTGGTGGACGCCAAGACCGACAAGGTTTTGGGTTGCCACATGGTCGGCCCGGAAGCGGGCGAGATCGTTCAGGGCCTGGCGATTGCCTTGAAGGCTGGCGCCACCAAGCGCGATTTCGACGAAACCATCGGCGTGCATCCTACCGCTGCCGAAGAGTTCGTCACCATGCGCACGCCCGTAGCGGGCTAATCTCCTCACTCTCTCTGAAGCGGTACCTGGCTTCGCGTTAATCGCGCAGGCCAGGCCGTTT
This sequence comes from Pseudomonas brassicacearum, assembly GCF_003732175.1. Lineage (GTDB taxonomy): Bacteria > Pseudomonadota > Gammaproteobacteria > Pseudomonadales > Pseudomonadaceae > Aquipseudomonas > Aquipseudomonas brassicacearum_G. Next base: position 111,806 of record NZ_MOBI01000020.1, on the reverse strand, counting down.
CCCGGGATGGCCCGGATCGTTGAAAAGGTCGTTGGTGGATGGATATGGTTTTCTTCTATCAATAGCGTTGGCTAATAGCGAAAACCAATTAGCAGCATCAGGTTTGCCAATGAGCCATCAGGCGATTGGGTGGGTAGGATTAACCTCATCAACTTTTCAACCCTGACGGAGAGTCAACGATGCCTATCATCAACAGCCAAGTAAAACCGTTCAACGCTACCGCATTCAAAAACGGCGCATTCGTCGAAGTGTCGGACGCCGATCTGAAAGGCAAATGGTCTGTCGTGTTCTTCTACCCGGCCGACTTCACCTTCGTTTGCCCAACCGAGCTGGAAGACCTGGCTGACAACTACGATGCGTTCCAGAAGCTCGGCGTAGAAATCTACAGCGTGTCGACCGACACCCACTTTGCCCACGCCGCATGGCACAACACTTCGCCTGCGATCGAAAAGATCAAGTACACCATGATTGGTGACCCGACCCACGTGATCTCCCGCAACTTCGACGTGCTGATCGAAGAAGTCGGCCTGGCAGACCGTGGCACCTTCGTGATCAACCCTGCAGGTCAGATCAAAATCGTTGAGCTGAACGATGGCGGTGTAGGCCGTGACGCGTCCGAGCTGCTGCGCAAAATCAAGGCTGCCCAGTACGTTGCCGCTCACCCGGGCGAAGTCTGCCCAGCCAAGTGGAAAGAAGGCGAGGCCACCCTGGCTCCGTCTCTGGACCTGGTCGGCAAGATCTGAGTCTGTGAGTCGATTGAGGGCGATGAGCTCTTAAGCACGTAAACCGCATCGCCCCAAAAAACGCCTGGGCGAATCTGCCCGGGCGTTGTTTTTTCTACCGCATAAAACATGGAAATCGCCCGTATGTTGGACGCCAATCTTAAAGCTCAGTTGAAGTCATACCTGGAACGGGTCACCCAGCCGATCGAGATCGTCGCCTCCCTCGACGACGGTGCGAAATCCCAGGAAATGCTCGCGTTACTCAAAGACGTTGCCAGTCTTTCCCAGCAAATTACCTTGCTCGACAACGGTATCGATGCGCGCAAGCCATCGTTCTCGTTGAACCGCCCGGGAAGCGATATCAGCCTGCGTTTCGCCGGTATCCCCATGGGCCACGAATTCACTTCGCTGGTGCTGGCCTTGCTGCAAGTCGGCGGTCACCCTTCGAAGGCCAGTATCGAGGTGATCGAACAAATCCGCTCGCTCAAAGGCGAGTTCAACTTCGAGACCTACTTCTCGCTGTCGTGCCAGAATTGCCCGGACGTGGTCCAGGCGCTGAACCTGATGGCGGTGCTGAACCCGAACATCCGTCACGTCGCCATCGACGGTGCGTTGTTCCAGGACGAAGTCACTGAACGTCAGATCATGGCTGTGCCAAGCATTTATCTGAACGGCGTGAACTTCGGTCAGGGCCGTATGGGGCTGGAAGAAATCATCGCCAAGATCGACACCAGCGCCGTCGAGCGTCAAGCCGAGAAGATCAGCGCCAAAGATGCCTTTGACGTACTGGTCGTCGGCGGTGGACCGGCCGGTGCTTCGGCAGCAATCTACGCCGCCCGTAAAGGCATTCGTACCGGCGTTGCAGCCGAGCGTTTTGGTGGTCAGGTGCTGGACACCATGGCAATCGAAAACTTCATCTCGGTACAGGAGACGGAAGGGCCGAAGCTCGCCGTTGCGCTGGAAGAGCACGTCAAGCAATACGACGTCGACATCATGAACCTGCAGCGCGCCGACAAGCTGCTGCCGGGCAAAAACGGCGAGCTGCACCAGATCAGGTTCGCCAGCGGCGCTTCACTGAAAGCCAGGACCGTGATCCTCGCGACCGGTGCTCGCTGGCGTGAAATGAACGTCCCGGGCGAACAGCAATATCGCAACAAAGGCGTGGCGTACTGCCCGCACTGCGACGGCCCGCTGTTCAAAGGCAAGCGCGTTGCGGTGATTGGTGGTGGTAACTCGGGGGTCGAAGCGGCCATCGACCTGGCGGGTATCGTCGCCCATGTCACGTTGCTGGAGTTCGACGTGCAGTTGCGTGCAGACGCAGTGTTGCAGCGCAAGTTGCACAGCCTGCCGAACGTGACCGTGATCACCAGTGCGCAAACCACTGAAGTGACCGGCGATGGCCAGAAGGTCAGCGGCTTGCGTTACAAGGATCGTCAGTCAGGCGAAGTGCTGAGCATCGAGCTGGAAGGGATCTTCGTGCAGATCGGTTTGTTGCCTAACACTGATTGGCTCAAGGGCACCGTCGAGCTGTCGCCGCGCGGCGAGATCATCGTCGATCACCGTGGCGAGACCTCGATACCGGGTGTGTTCGCTGCCGGCGATGTAACGACCGTGCCGTACAAGCAGATCGTGATCGCGGTAGGCGAGGGTGCCAAGGCATCGCTGAGCGCCTTCGACCACCTGATTCGCACGTCCGCCCCTGCGTAAACGTCAACGCTGAAAACACAAAACCCCATGAGCGATCATGGGGTTTTTTGTGTCTTGCGCATGATCGTTCCCACGCTCTGCGTGGGAATGCAGCCCGGGACGCTCCGCGTCCCAAAAAGCGTGACGCAGAGCGTCACAGGAAGCATTACCACGCAGAGCGTGGGAACGATCAGTGTCGGTGATTTTTTACAGCGGTGCCGGCTGAATGATCTCAACCCAGTACGCATCCGGGTCCTTGATGAAGGCCAGGCTCTTCATGCGGCCGTCGTTCAGGCGTTTCTGGAAATCGCAGCCCAGGGCTTCGAAACGCTCGCAAGCAGCACGAATGTCTGGCACCGAGATGCAGATGTGGCCGAAACCGCGAGGGTCGGTGTTGCCATTGTGGTAGGCGAAATCCGCATCGTTCTCGGTGCCGTGGTTGTGAGTCAGCTCAAGAATACCGGGAATCGATTTCATCCACTGGGTGCGTGCAGCGGCGTCGGCCGGGATCTGGTTCTTATCGACCAGCGCCAGGAAGTACAGGCTGAACTCGGCTTCCGGGAAATCGCGCTTTTCCACCAGCGTAAAGCCGAGGATGCGCGTGTAGAAGTCCAGGGATTTGGTGATGTCCTTGACTCGCAACATGGTGTGGTTGAAGACGAATTGCTGTGTGGCGGTGTCAGGTTGGGCGGTAACGCCGGGGAAGGTGTTCAGTTCGTGCAGGCTCATGGGCCCTCCGGTAAATAAGTGGGGCAAACGGCGCTCAAGACAAGAGCTGTCCCTTGGCTTGCAGTTGATGAGGCTTGCTTGCAGTACGCCAATAATACGGGGGCATTGCGCCAAAGCAAAACCTTCGGCTATTGCCTGGTGGCGTGGCTGGGCTCAGACTTTACGTTTGCCCCGTCAGTGTTGAGTGCAATGATTCGACCGTATCGCTACCTGCTTGTTATGACCTGCCTGTTTTCGGCTGTTACCTGCGCCGAGACTGTGCTTCCCGAGATTACTTGGCCCAGCGGCTGGGCAGTGCAAGTGTTGCCGCAAGAGGATGCCACAGCTCAAACACCGCCAAGGGTTTCAAGGCAGCGGGCGGTGAAAAACGATGCAAACGGTGATCCGGTCCTGGTCATGGAGTTGACCATGAGCCAGGTTGAGCCTGGGCATGAAGTCAATTTGCAAGGCGTGCTGCTGGAAATGCGCAAGTCCGTGCAAAAGGATTTTTTTCAGGGCGGCTATCAAAGTGTGTGCAACAAAATTCATCCCGCTACATTGAGCAGGCTGCAAGCGCTGGAAACCACCTGTACGGTCACCCAGAATGGACGACATGTGTTGTCGCAAACATTAGTCGCAGCGCTAGATGCCGATAAGGCCTATGTTTTTTCCTACGCAGGCCAAGCCGAAGCTTATGCCGCAAGTCAGGATGAAATACGCGATGCGCGAAACAGTTTGAGACTTAAGTAATGCGCGACATCTGCACGCTTCCAGTGCCGAGAGTTACTGTTTAATACCCAAAGGGATTAAGCATAAAGTTGTGTCGGGTGTCCGCGGTATTTAGCAGGCGTTTCCAACGGGATCGACGATCATCGTTGCATTAAGTATAGGTGAGCATAAAAAAGCCCTGCACAGGCAGGGCTTTTGGAGGGGCGCAGGAAAGCTTAAGCGCGCAGCCAGGAGTCAACGGTGCTCGCACCATATTGTTCCTTCCAGGCTTTCAGGCCGCGGTGATTACCGCCCTTGGTTTCAATCAGTTCACCGGTGTGCGGGTTTTGATAAACCTTGACCACGCGGGCGCGGCGAGTTTTGGGTGCAGCGGCCTGCTGCAGGCTGGATTTTGGATTCGGGTCGAGGATGGCGATGATGTCGCGCAGGCTCTTGCCGTAGGTTTTCATCAGCCCCTGGAGCTTTTCTTCGAATTCGATTTCTTTCTTGAGCCCGGCGTCGTTCTTCAGCGATTCCAGCTGCGCGAGCTGTTCTTGAAGGGCCTTTTCAGCGGCACGAAATTCAGCGAGTCTGGACAATATCTTTACTCCAATAGTGTGTTTGGCTGATACCAACCGCCAACAAAGCTATAAGCCAAGAGCCTTGTAGCGACTCGGTGTTAATGGCTCACCTGTCAATCTTGCGCAGGCAAGAAAAATTGTAGTAGTTAATTCGCTCAGAGTAAATCACGTCTTTTTCATGATGTAACGCACGTTGCTGTTTGATGCAATTTGCTGCTGGGATCCTTTTGTTAAGGATGTCCAGGGAGCGCCGAAAGTGGCTAACTAATGGCTGTTCAACGCAATAATGAAATCGGCGCCCGGCATTGGTCGCCCAAATAGGTAGCCTTGCAGGAAGTTCACCCCGTGACGGGCAAGATAATCACTCTGTTCGAGGGTTTCGACACCTTCGGCAACGATACCAAGGTCCAGCTTGGCCGAGAGTTCGATGATGCTGTCGAGTATGTGGCGGGACAAGGCATCGACGCCGATCATCGCCACAAAGCTTTGATCTATTTTCAGAAAGTCCACATTGAACTGGCGCAAATAGCCGAGGCTTGAATGCCCGGTGCCAAAATCATCGATCGCAATCATCACCCCCAACGCATGTAACTGTTCGAACAATTGAAGGGTGATGGCGTTGGGTTCGATCAGCTCGCGTTCGGTCAGCTCCAGAACCAGCGCAACCTTGCCAGGCGGGAAGGCGGCGAGAAACTCGCGGCAATCGTCTACCAGCGCAAGGTCACGGCAGTGGTTGGCGGTGATGTTGATGCCGATGTGAAAGCGCTCATGGAGCACATGCGCATGCGGGGCGAGCAACGCTGCAGTCTGGCGCATCAACGAGCGGGTCATCGGCACGATCAATCCAGAATGCTCGGCGAATGGAATGAACAGGTCCGGACGCACCAGGCCTTCTCTTGGGTGTTGCCAGCGCATCAGGACCTCGATGCCTGCCCACTCTTTGCTGTCACCGTGAACCACAGGCTGGAAGTAAGGAATGAACTCATTGGCTTCCAGTGCCCGTTGCAGTTCATGAGTCTGTGATGACGAGCGCTTCTGTAGCCAATGACCAATGGCCCCGGCGATGACCCCAAAGAAAATCAACAGACTGAACAGCGGTGGGTATTCGTTCTTCATATAGCGCCAGACTTCACCCACGGGAAAGCCGGCCTCGACCTCAAAGGCATACCGCGAAGATTCAAGATTGCTTCGGGCTACCGGTAATACAGGCAGGGCGCCCTCATGGACCTTGCCATCGGCTGACAGCCAGTGGGGCCCGACTTGCAGCAACAGCAGGGTCTTGCGGCCAATCAACCGCAGGACATTGCTCAGGTGATAGCCGTCAAGGGAGGTCAGGGCGCCTTGTCTGCCATTGCTGAGGCGATACACCAGCAATGCGGTATCGGGCGTGACAGGGTTGCCGTTCATCAACCACAACGTGCCCTTGGTGTACTCGCCAGGATCAACTTCTGCCTGATAGTCGCCAAACAGCGAGCTGCAATACAGGTTGTTGTCCCACACCAGATTGGTTGAGCGCACAAACGGCCGACGCGTGACTTGCTCACGCAGGGCCAGTTTTACGTCGACGCAAGGTTGGCCGGCCAGAGGTAGCAGTTCTTCTGCTGCCTGCGCAGTGTTGTCGAGCATCAAATCGACCTGGCGCACTGCATCTTCGGCCGTTTGGTAGGTGCTTTGTTCCAGCACCCGTTCGGCTTGCATGTGCAGAATGACGAAGCCAAGCACCACCGGCACCAAGCCGATCACCAGCGTGATGAGGTTGCGAGTCAGTGGCGTTCGGCGGGCGTTGATGGTCAAGGGCATCTATGGAACCTGCGGCGACGAAGTAGGGTTCTCAGATGGAGTAGGGCTCTCAAATGCAGGCAGGGCACAGACTTGCCTCTCAAAAAGAGTACAGACAAGGGCCATGATAGATGGCGTACAGGCTTTGTGCTTTTCAACGGTAGCCCAGGCTTACGGCTAACTTGATAAACGCCAGGGTCGCCGGTGATGACTGGCGCTGGTCGAGCACCGCTAAGCCAACCTGACGTTTGACCGGCGGTGAAAGCGGCTTTTTCACGTAGCGCGGGTGTTCCGCGTTTGGCAGCGAAAGTTCGGCCACCAGCGTCAAGGCGTCGCCACGGCCGACGGTTTCCAGCGTGCTGAGCAATTGCGAGCTGCGATAGCGAATGTCCGGGGTCAGCCGGGCAGCGCTGAACAGGTGCGAGACCAGCTCCGAAGAGCCTGCTTCAGTGAGAATGAACGGGTCGTGACACAGATCACTCAAGGTCAGGCTGTCGCGTCGGGCGAGTTCATGAGTGGTCGGTATCAGCGCGACCATCTGATCTTCCACGAGCGCAAACGTCTCAAAGCGTTCCTCTGGCAGCACCACAAAACCGATATCGATACGCCGCTCTTCAAGCCATTGCAGCACTTGCCGATCAGGACCTTCGTCAACGTGGATCTCGATTCCGGGATACGCCGCACGGTAGTGCTGCAAAATCTTCGGCAGCAGTTTGATCGACGAGGTCGGTCCGAATGAGCCGATACGCAGCGTGCCACGCTTCATTCCGCGAGCATCCGCTGCTTCCTGGCGCAGGGTGCTGGCCAGTCCGAGCATGGCGCGGGCGCGCAACAGCAGTTGTTGACCGATATCGCTGAGCTCGATGTGGGCCTGATGCCGTCTGAGCAACTCGACACCGAGTTCCTGCTCCAGCGACTTGATGGCATGGGACACCGCCGACTGGGTGATGCCCAGGCGGTTGGCCGCACTGGTGAAACCGTGCAACTCGGCCACCAGCGAAAAGATCTCGAGTTGGGTCAGGGTCATGAGTATTTACTCATTTTACGATGATCAGACATTACGCAAAGAATACGTCATCCGACGTCCTTCTTACCGTGGAGATTTATGAAAAGCCTTGTCCAGAGCGGCTTCCGTGATTCGGATGTTCCGGTCTACCTGAAACTCGCCACTGTCACCATGATCTGGGGTGGGACTTTCGTTGCCGGTCGGTTTCTCGCTGACTCACTCAGCCCGTTATTTGCGGCGAGCCTGCGTTTTCTGTTGGCGAGCCTGGCCTTGCTGTTGTTTATGGTTCTGGCGCGCATCCCTTTGATGCGTCCGACCTTCAAGCAGTGGTTGCAATTGGGGATGCTGGGTTTTTTCGGGATCTTCTTTTACAACCTGTGTTTCTTTTACGGCTTGCACTACATCAACGCCTCTCGTGCATCGTTGATCGTGGCGTTGAATCCGGCTGTCATCGGGTTGGCGTCGTGGCTGCTGTTCAAGGAGCGCTTGAGTCGGGCCAAAATTGCAGGCATCGCGATTTGCATCGCTGGGGCAGGGGTGGTCATTTTCAGTCGCAACCAGCCTGTGTTTGATGGCGGTGCCGCGAACAGCTGGATCGGTGATCTGCTGATTTTCGGTTGCGTGTTGGGTTGGGGCATCTACTCAGTGTTTTCCAAAAGCCTGAACCAGACGTTGGGCCCGCTGCATACCGTGACCTACTCGATTGTGCTGGGCACATTGATGTTGTGGACGACCAGCGCCGTGCGCGGTGAAGTGAGTCTTGAGGTCCTGGGCGATTTGCAGGTGACGCAGCTGTCGAGTCTGTTGTATCTGGGTGTACTCGGATCGGCGCTGGCCTACATCTGGTACTACGAGGGTATTCGTAAAATCGGCGCCACCCGCTCGGGGGTGTTCATCGCCCTGAATCCGCTGACGGCAGTGATACTTGGCGCGCTGTTGCTGGGCGAGCAACTGAGTGGGGCGATGTACCTGGGAGGCGCGGCGATTCTGCTGGGCATTTACCTGTGCAATAAACCCCTTGCACCGGCGTCAAAAAGGGGGATTTTATAGAGAAGGCGGACAAACAAGGTTACGCTGTGTAGAATCCGGTTACGCATATAAGAATAACGTCTTCTGGCAGCAGAAGCCTCGCCCGCAAGAGCCTTGGGTCGACAATGAAGATATTTGGGTTCCAATTGATCTACGGTGATTTTCTCGCCCGCAGTGTGCGGGGTATCTCCTGCGCGCCACCCGCCGCTCTCAGCAGTGCTTGTAACTAACGTTCCGTTAATTCCCAAAGCATCATGATGAGGCGCCAACCATGGCAGATTTATACGAAAACCCAATGGGTCTGATGGGCTTTGAGTTCATCGAACTCGCATCGCCGACCCCGAACACCCTTGAGCCGATCTTCGAGATCATGGGTTTCACCAAGGTCGCGACCCACCGCTCCAAAGACGTGCACCTGTATCGTCAGGGCCAGATCAACTTGATCCTCAACAACGAACCCCATAGCGTGGCCTCGTACTTCGCGGCTGAACACGGTCCGTCGGTATGCGGCATGGCGTTCCGGGTCAAGGATTCGCAAAAAGCCTACAAGCGAGCCCTGGAACTCGGCGCCCAGCCGATCCACATCGAAACCGGTCCGATGGAACTGAACCTGCCGGCGATCAAAGGCATCGGCGGCGCGCCGCTGTACCTGATCGACCGTTTTGGCGAAGGCAGTTCGATCTACGACATCGACTTCGTGTTCATCGAAGGCGTTGACCGCCACCCGGTCGGCGCAGGCCTGAAGATCATCGACCACCTGACCCATAACGTGTATCGCGGTCGTATGGCGTATTGGGCGAACTTCTACGAGAAGCTGTTCAACTTCCGCGAGATCCGTTACTTCGACATCAAGGGTGAATACACCGGCCTGACCTCCAAGGCCATGACCGCCCCGGATGGCATGATCCGCATCCCGCTGAACGAAGAATCGTCCAAAGGCGCCGGGCAGATCGAAGAGTTCCTGATGCAGTTCAATGGCGAGGGTATCCAGCACGTTGCCTTCCTTTCCGATGACCTGATCAAGACCTGGGATCACCTGAAAAAGATCGGCATGCGCTTCATGACCGCGCCGCCAGACACCTACTACGAAATGCTCGAGGGCCGTTTGCCGAACCACGGCGAGCCGGTCAACGAACTGCAAGCGCGGGGGATTCTGCTGGACGGTTCGTCCGAAGCGGGCGACAAGCGTCTGCTGCTGCAAATCTTCTCGGAAACCCTGATGGGGCCGGTGTTCTTCGAATTCATCCAGCGTAAAGGCGACGATGGCTTCGGCGAAGGCAACTTCAAGGCGCTGTTCGAATCCATCGAGCGCGACCAGGTTCGCCGTGGTGTGCTCTCGACTGAGTAATTCGCTGCAGTTGTAAAACTGTGGGAGCGAGCCTGCTCGCGATAGCGATCTGTAAGCCAACATCAATGTTGCGTCTGAAGATCCCATCGCGAGCAGGCTCGCTCCCACATTGTTTTGCGCAACGTTAAGATCGGCGATGCCGCATCAAATGCTTGAACCCCTCAAACACCAACACCAGGACCGCCAGCCAGATTGGAATGTAGGTCAGCCACTCTCCCGCCTTGATGCTTTCTCCCAGCAGCAACGCAACCCCCAGCAACAGCACCGGTTCGACATAGCTCAGCAACCCGAACAGGCTGAACGGCAGCAAGCGGCTGGCAATGATGTACACCACCAGCGCCAAAGCACTGATCACCCCGAGCAGCGGGATCAGCAGCGACAACCATGGGTGTTGATCGAATACGGCAAAGCCTTGTTCACCGCTGTGTACGAACCCGTACGCGACCGGCAGCATCAGCGTCATGTCCAGCCACAAACCGCCGAGGTTGTCCGACGCCAAGCGTCGGCGCAGCACGAAGTAGGTCGGGTAACCGATGGCCACCAACAGGGTCGCCCAGGAAAAACTGCCCACCTGATACAACTCATTGAGCACGCCGAGGGTGGCGAAAAACGCGGCGACCTTTTGCAGGTACGAAAGCTGTTCGCCATAGGCGATGCGTCCGGTCAACACCATGGTCAGTGGCAGCAGGAAGTAGCCCAGCGAAACGTCAAGGCTATGACCATTCAGCGGTGCCCACATGAACAACCAGAGTTGCACGCCGAGCAATGCCGAGGAAACCAGCAGACCACCGAACACTGCCGGTTTGCTGCCTACCCGACGGAGGATCTCGACCACGCGCCGCCATTCGCCGGAAACCACCATGAACACGGTCATGCACGGCACGGTCAGCAGCATTCGCCAGCCGAAGATTTCCACGCCGCTCAGGGGCGACAGCAACGAGGTGTAGAAATACATGACGGCGAACAGCACCGAGGCTGACACCGATAGAGCAATACCTTTAGACAAACTGTCCTCGCGAGACATTGAGTGAGCGTGAAGCGGGTGCAGAGGATACGTGGTTTCAGAGCCGAATATTGTCCGGATGATCAACATAAACCAACTGTGGGAGCGAGCCTGCTCGCGATGACGGTCTACCAGCCAACATCAATGTTGAATGTGAAACCGCCATCGCGAGCAAGCTCGCTCCCACATTGGGATATGTGTTCGGTTAGTTGGAACGTGGTCTACGCCCCGACACGAAATGGCCCATATCATTGAACCCAGGCGTCGAGGAGTGCCCCGGCGTCACCAGTGAGTCAATGAAGGCTTCGTCTTCAGCCGTGATCTTCACCGCCTGGGCCTTGGTGTAGGCATCCCATTGGGCTTCGGTGCGCGGGCCGACGATGGCCGAGCTGACGGCAGAGTTGTTCAGGACCCAGGCGATCGCGAACTCGACGATGCCGACGCCGCGCGCCTGGGTGTACGCCTGAATCTGCTGGGCAATGCGCAGCGACTCGACCCGCCATTCGGTTTCCAGGATGCGCTTGTCCTGGCGACCGGCGCGGCTGTTGGCGTCCGGGGTGACGTCTGGCGTGTACTTGCCGCTCAACACGCCACGGGCCAATGGGCTGTAAGGCACCACGCCGAGGCCGTAGGCATTGGCGGCGGTGATTTGTTCGGTTTCGGCCTGGCGATTGACGATGTTGTACAGCGGCTGGCTGATCACCGGTTTGTCGACACCGAGTTTCTCGGCTACACGGATCACCTCGCTGATACGCCAGCCACGGTAGTTGGACAAACCCCAGTAACGAATCTTGCCTTGGCGAATCAAATCGCCGATGGCCGACACAGTGACCTCCAGCGGCGTGTTGTGGTCTTCGCGGTGCAGGTAATAGATGTCCAGATAATCGGTGCCCAAACGGGTCAGGCTGGCATCGATGCCATTGAACAGGTGCTTGCGGCTCAGCCCGCTGCGATTCGGCACACCGTCCACCGGGCCAAAGCCGACCTTGGACGCCACTACCCATTCGTGACGGTGACCGGCAATCGCTTCGCCGACGATTTCCTCGGAGCGGCCACCGGTGTATACGTCCGCCGTGTCGATGAAGTTGACACCCTGATCCCAGGCCTTCTCGATGATCCGCAGCGAATCTTCGGTGCTGGTCTGCTCGCCAAACATCATGGTACCGAGGGTCAACGTGGACACTTGCAGTCCAGAGTGGCCCAGTGTGCGGTAGGTCATGTGCGAAATCCTTTTACCGGTGGGAAAGGCTCAATCAAATACCAGAACAACCGCACGGGGCAAACGGAATTATCTGGCCAATGCTGAAATCAGTGTGGGAGCGAGCCTGCTCGCGATGGCAGCATGACAGTCAACATTGATGTTGAATGTAAAGCAGCTATCGCGAGCAGGCTCGCTCCCACATTGGAAGATTGTCAGGTATCAAACGCGCAAGGTGCGGGTCATGCGCAGCGCCAACAAACTACCCCCGACAATCACCCCAGCCAGCAGGTACAGCGCCGCATCGGTCGAGCCGGTGCTGTCCTTGACCCAGCCGACCAGGTACGGGCTGAGGAAACCGGCCATCTGCCCCATGGAGTTGATCAACGCCAGGCCACCGGCAGCGGCACCGGCGCTGAGCATGGCGGTCGGTACCGGCCAGAACATTGGCAGGCCGGTGAGGGCGCCCATGGTGGCGACGGTCAGGCCAAGAATCGCAATGGCCGGGTTGGCCGCAAAGTTCACGGCGATCAACAGACCTGCCGCCCCCATCAGCATCGGCACCACCAAATGCCAGCGGCGCTCTTTATGCAGGTCAGCCGAGCGACCCACCATCAGCATGAACACGGCCGCCAGCAGGTACGGAATTGCACTGAGCCAGCCGATCACCAGGTTATCGGCGAAACCGAGGCTCTTGATGATCGAGGGCAGCCAGAAGTTGATCGCGTAGACACCGCTTTGAATGCAGAAGTAGATCAGGCCGAACGCCCAGATCGCCGGGTTCTTGAACACGGCCAACAGCGAGTCGGTGGCGGTTTTTGGTTTGCTGGCCCAATCGATGGCTTGATCCGCCTCAAGCACGGCACGCTCTTGCGGCTTGAGCCATTTGGCGCTGGCGAAGTTGTCGCTGAGCAGGAAGAACGCTAGCGCACCCAGCGTGATGGTCGGAATGCCTTGCAGCAGGAACATCCACTGCCAGCCAGCGAGGCCACCTTGGCCGGCGGCGAAGTGGTTGAGAATCCAGCCAGAGAACGGGCTGCCGAGCAGGCCGGACACCGGAATCGCCGACATGAACAGCGCCATGATACGGCCACGGCGGAACGTCGGGAACCACTGCGAGAGGTACAGCACCACGCCTGGGAAGAATCCGGCTTCGGCGGCACCGGTGAACAGGCGCAGGGTGTAGAACCCGGTCGGCGTGGTGACGAACAACAGGCAGGTCGACAGCATGCCCCAGGTGACCATCATCACCGCGATCCAGCGCCGTGGGCCGAATTTGCTTAGCGCCAGGTTGCTTGGAACGCCACACAACACGTAGCCGATGAAGAAAATCCCGGCCCCGAGGCCGTACACGGTTTCGCTGAATTTCAGCGCATCGAGCATCTGCAGTTTGGCAAATCCAACGTTGACCCGGTCGAGGTAGTTGAACAGGTAGCAGACAAAGATGAAGGGGATCAAGCGCAGGGTAACGCGCTTGTAGACGGCGTTTTTATCGTCATCGGTGGCCAGGGTGGCAGCGGCGCTCTGTGACATGGCAGGACTCTCTTTATTATGATTTTTTGCGAGGCAAGGGTAACGTTGGTCGCCTGGAGAGTCTCGGTCACCCCTGAGCGGATGTCTTTGTGCCTGAGCACAGGGTTTACGCCAACAGCCTGTGCGGGTGAACAATCAATCGCCGCACGTTTTCAAGGATTACGCCGCATGTTCGAACTCGATCACGACCTGGCGCAGGATATCGTCGACCGGGCGATGGCCATTCTGCCGTACAACGTCAATGTCATGGACAGCCAGGGGCTGATCCTCGGCAGTGGCGAGCCGGAGCGGATCAATACCCGGCACGAAGGTGCGCAGCTGGTGCTGGCGAATGGGCGGGTGGTGGAAATCGACGCGCAAACCGCCGTGCACCTCAAAGGCGTGCAGCCGGGGATCAATTTGCCGTTGCTGCTCGATCAGCGTTTGATTGGCGTGTTAGGTATTACCGGTGAGCCCGAGCAACTGCGTACCTATGCGGAGCTGGTGCGCATGACTGCCGAGATGCTGGTCGGCCAGCGCAACCAGCAGGCCGAGCAGCAATGGCGTCGCCAGCGTTGCGATGACCTGTTGGCGTTGCTGCTCAGCGAGGCCGGGGATTCGCCACGGCTGATCGACGAAGCTCAGCAAATGGGCCTCAAGCCGCAGCTGTCGCGCACGCCTTATCTGTTCGAGTTGGGCCTGGAACATGGAGCGGGGCAAACCGCCGAGGCGTTGAGTGCCTGGCTGATCTCACGCTATCCCGACAGTTGGTGCGTGAGCTCCGCCAAGTCGTCATTGCTGTGGTGCCGGCCGACCACGCAAACGGTGGAGAACGAGCGCTTGTTGGAGAAGCTCGAAGGCCTGGGCTGGAATATTCTGCGCATTGCCGTTGGGGGCCAGGCCGATGGTTTGCAAGGCTTGCGCCGCTGCTATCGAAGGGTCGGCGACTTGCTGGCCTACGGGCGCGATGTGCTGCCGAAAACCCGTTTGCTGATGCTGAACCGCTATCGATTGCCGGTCATGCTCTGGCGTCATCGCAACGACGATGCGCTGGACGAATTACTCACGCCACTGCGCAAAGTCATCGCCAAGGACAGTAACGGCCAACTGTTGGCGACATTGCGCAGTTGGTGCGAGCACGACGGCCAAAGCCAGGCCTGTGCCGATGCGTTGGGCATTCACCGCAACAGCCTGCGCTACCGCATGGAGCGCATTGCCGAACTCAGCGGCGTTGACCCATTGCGCCTCGATGGCATGCTTGCGCTGTACCTGGGTGTGCAACTGCTGCCCGAGACAGACGCCAAACCGTGAGCGACATAAATCCCTGTGGGAGCGGGCTTGCTCGCGAAGAGGCCATCACATCCAATATCCATGGTGACTGATAGACCGTCTTCGCGAGCAAGCTCGCTCCCACAGGGTTTTGTGAGAATGAACAATAAACCCATGCTGCACTTGTGCAGTGGACCGGCGTTATTGTTCATATCAACTGGCAGCATGGGCTCCATTGGAACTGGAGAATTCACATGAAAATCGTCATTGCCCCCGATTCGTTCAAGGACAGTCTGAGTGCCGAAGCCGTGGCCAATGCCATTGCGCTGGGCCTGGCCGAGGTCTGGCCGGACGCGACGCTGGTCAAGTGTCCGATGGCTGACGGCGGCGAAGGTACGGTCGAGTCGATTCTCGCTGCCTGCGAAGGTGAGCTGCGCAGCGCCACCGTGCAGGGTCCGCTTGGCACACAGGTCGACGCGCACTGGGGCTGGCTGCCCCACAATCACACGGCGATTATCGAAATGGCCGAAGCCAGCGGTTTGCAGTTGGTGCCGGTGGGCCTGCGCGATGCGTGCATCAGCAGCACTTTTGGTACGGGTGAACTGATCCGCGCCGCACTCGATGCGGGGGCACAGCGGATTATCCTGGCCATTGGCGGCAGTGCGACCAATGACGCAGGTGCTGGTGCGTTGCAAGCACTAGGCGTACGACTGCTCGATGCCCAGGGGCAAACATTGAAACCGGGTGGGCTGGCATTGGCGCAACTGGCACAGATCGACCTGAGTGAAATGGACCCGCGTCTGGCCAGCGTGCGCTTCGAGATCGCCGCCGACGTCAACAATCCACTGTGCGGTCCCCACGGAGCCTCAGCGATATTCGGCCCGCAGAAAGGCGCATCGGTCGAGCAGGTTCAACAGCTGGATCAGGCCCTTGGGCATTTCGCCGGGCTCTGCGTCCAAGCGTTGGGAAAAGATCTGCGTGACGAACCGGGCAGTGGCGCCGCGGGCGGTCTGGGTTTTGCGGCCAAGGCGTTTCTGGGTGCGCAATTTCGTGCTGGCGTGGAAGTGGTTGCCGATCTGGTCGGCCTGGAAGAGGCGGTACGTGATGCGGATCTGGTGATCACCGGCGAGGGTCGCTTCGACGCCCAGACCTTGCGCGGCAAAACCCCTTTTGGGGTGGCGCGTATTGCCCGGCAACAGGGCGTGCCGGTGATCGTGATCGCCGGCACCCTCGGTGAGGGCTACGAGCAGATGTACGAACATGGCGTGGACGCGGCATTCGCCCTGTCGTCCGGGCCGATGACCCTGGAGCAAGCCTGCGCCGACGCTCCGCGCCTGCTGCATGATCGCGCCCGGGACATCGCCCGCGTCTGGCGCCTGGTAGATTACAAGAGATAGCCACTGCCCACTGTGGCGAGGGAGCTTGCTCCCGCTCGGTGGCGAAGCCGCCGTAATTGCCATTCATCGCCCTATAGGGGCCGCTTCGCGCCCCAGCGGGAGCAAGCTCCCTCGCCACGGGTAGAAGCAGTGTTTCACCCTTGAAACACTTGTCAGGTCCAGAAATATATTTCGCTCAACCCTCCATAAAACCTAAAGCCCTGCCGATACAGGGTATAGGCGCACACACCCCTCAAATCAAAGTCGCCTACCTGCATGCGGGGAGCGATCCCCAGCCTGCCAGCGTTCACTGCATGGATGCTCGAAGACTTCACCACCCGAGAGTCATCCTATGTCCATACGTAATATGAATATCGCGCCTCGAGCGTTCCTGGGTTTTGCTTTCATTGCGTTGCTGGTGATCGTGCTCGGCGTCTTTGCCGTGAACCGCATGTCGATCATCCGCCAAGCCTCCATCGACATGGAAACCAATCAGTTACCTAGCGTAGCCTTCCTTGGGAATATCACCGAGAGCGTCTTGCGCTTGCGTATCCTCTCGTTCCGCGTGCTGGTAAACCGCGACGCCGCCGGACTGCAAGACGCTGAAACTCGCATCAACGTACTCACTGACAAGGCCAGACAAGCTCAAAAGAGCTATGCAGCCTTGCCCGCCGATGGTGAGGAAGCGGCGCTGTCTAAAACCTTTGCCGCCACCCTGGACAGTTACCTGCAAGCCCAAAACCAGATGATGGAGCTGTCGCGGCAGAACAAACTCGATGACCTGCGCAACCTGATCAATACGCGTATCAAGGACGGTACCGATCTGATGGGTGAGCAGTTGAACAAGCTGATCGCCATCAACAAGGCAGGTGCAACCCAGGCCGACGCTGTCGCAGGCGACCAATATTCTTTCGCCACCAACGGCATCATTGCGGTTTCGGTGTTTGCCGCATTGGTGACGGTACTGCTGGCCTGGCTGCTGACCCGCAGCATCGTCACACCACTGAACCGTGCGGTCGCCGCTGCCGAGTCCATTGCTGGCGGTAACCTCACCAAACCTATCGTAATCGACGGCAACGACGAACCGGCGCGTTTGCTCGGCGCCTTGTCGACCATGCAGGCCAACTTGCGCAAAACCATCGAGCAGATCGCCGGTTCCGCGAATCAGTTGGGCGCTGCGGCTGAAGAACTCAGCGCCGTGACCGAGGAAGCGTCGCGCGGCTTGCAACAGCAAAACAACGAAATCGAACAGGCCGCGACCGCCGTCAATGAAATGACCGCCGCCGTGGAAGAGGTTGCACGCAACGCGGTGTCGACGTCCGAAGCGTCGAATCAATCGACCCAGGCCGCCCGTGAAGGTCGCGACCGCGTGGTGGAAACCGTCAACGCCATTCAGACCATGACCCATGACGTACAAAGCACCTCGCTGATGATCGAAGGCCTGGCCACTCAGGGCCGCGATATCGGCAAGGTGCTGGACGTGATTCGGGCGATTGCCGAACAGACCAACCTGCTGGCACTCAACGCGGCCATCGAAGCGGCCCGTGCCGGTGAAGCCGGACGCGGTTTTGCGGTGGTGGCAGACGAGGTTCGCGCCTTGGCGCATCGCACCGCGCAATCGACCCAGGAAATCGAAAAAATGGTCGCCGGTATTCAAAACGGCACCGGCGAAGCGGTCGACTCCATGCAGCAAAGTAACCAGCGCACGCACACTACGTTGGAGCTGGCCCGTGCTGCCGGCGTGGCGCTGGAGCAAATCACCCAGTCGATCCACCAGATCAACGAGCGCAATCTGGTAATCGCCAGTGCCTCGGAAGAACAGGCGCAGGTGTCGCGTGAAGTGGACCGCAACCTGGTGAACATCCGCGACCTGGCCACGCAATCGGCCGCCGGTGCCAACCAGACCAGTGCCGCCAGCCACGAGCTGTCGCGTCTGGCGGTTGATTTGAATGCCATGGTGGCGCGTTTCGTGATTTGAGCCTGCGTCAAACCGACCCCTAGGGCTCTGTCATTGGACAGAGTCCGGGGTCACTCACTCAGTTGTCAAAAACTCGGTATTGCCTAGGCCGGATCCAGTGTCAATCTAATAAAGTTGCCTTTGGAGTTGGGCCCTTCATTGCCTGCTCGGTCTTTGAAAGTGTAAAAAATCAGGTGAATGCCGTTAGCAAAATGGCGTAGTTTTTCACCGGGTAGCATTAGCGTCGTATTGCTGTTTGTGTGCTCAACCTGTTTAAGCACGATGGGAGAGGCATCTGCCCCACCCATACAAAAGCCAATTTCATCCCCCACCTTCAGATCTGGATAGTGCTCGATGGTGACGGCGACGCAATCATCATGGGTCTCCAGATAGTGAGTCGTCACACCATTGGCCACTTCTTCCGGAAGTTCTGGTCTGACCGGCGTTTCACCGTAATTGGGCGGTGTCCAGTCAGTGGTGAACTCGGTAACTGGAGACTGGCGGACGGGGACATCAGCCTTGCTGATTCGATAGAACACTTCAAATGGTCCTTGATGAACCATGAATTGCTTGGGAATGATTACAACAAGGGGAAATAGGCCTGGGTCAATGGGGCTGGACAGGCAAAAGCTCGCCACAACGGTATGAACAGGCGCATTTTTGGGACCAAGCAGCAGTTCAAAACGGTCCGTGTCGCCAGTTTTCGCAGAGCTCTCCCAAGGTTTCGAGATCTGCACGTTAAGATCCTTGCCTTTCAAACGTGCTGGCAACAGGTTGATTTCTCCGTCGGGGATGTCGGGTAATGCGTCGGGGATCTGCAGTGGAACCAATTCTAAATCGGATGTTGCTGAATAGAGGGTCATTCCATGTTCCTTGCGCACTGTCAAAGTAACTCTTCGGTTCGTGATGACTCGAGAGCTTCACGCGGATTGAAGGACTTATTTTTGCAAACAACAACTGTCAGATCTGACAGGTAGATATCCCTTTGATCATCAGCTTATGCTGATCGGTTAACTGAGGCGTGCCAAGGCTATCCCGGTTAACCCCCTATCGAGTGGCGCGTTTCGTGATTTGAGATAGGGTTGAATGTGGAGTTCGCGCGACAGGAGATGTACATGCGCTATTCAGCCTTGACCCAACGAATCGCCGGCGACGGAGCCGATGCCTGGCAGATTCACTACCGAGCGCTGGAGTTGCGCGAGCAGGGCGTCGATGTGCTGCTGCTGTCGGTCGGCGACCCGGATTTCGATACGCCGAAACCGATCGTCCAGGCGGCCATCGACAGCTTGCTGGCCGGTGATACGCATTATTCGGAGGTGCGCGGCACGCGGTCGCTGCGCACCAGCATCGCCCGTCGTCACACCCGGCGCAGTGGTCAGGTGGTCGATGCCGATCATGTGCTGGTGCTGCCGGGCGCGCAGTGTGCGGTGTACTCGGTGGTGCAATGCCTGCTCGACCCGGGTGACGAAGTGCTGGTCGCCGAACCGATGTACGTGACCTATGAGGGCGTGTTCGGCGCCTGCGGGGCGAAGGTGGTACCGATCGCGGTGCGGCCGGAAAACGGATTTCGCGTTGACCCGGCGGACATCGCCGCACGAATCACTCCCAGGACTCGCGCCATTCTGCTCAACAGTCCGAACAATCCTTCCGGGGCAAGCCTGTCGCTGCCGATCTGGCAGGCCCTGGCGCGTTTGTGCGTCAAGCATGACTTGTGGCTGATCAGCGATGAGGTCTACAGCGAACTGTTATATGAGGGTGAGCACATCAGTCCGGCCAGCCTGCCGGGGATGGCCGAACGTACGGCGACCGTGAACAGTCTGTCGAAATCCCACGCCATGACTGGCTGGCGAGTCGGTTGGGTGATCGGTCCAAAACCCTTGACTGAACACCTGGAGAACCTTTCGCTGTGCATGCTCTTTGGCATTCCCGACTTCGTGCAGAACGCAGCGCGTGTGGCACTGGAGGCTGACTTGCCGGAGCTTGCACTGATGCGCAACGAATACCGTGCGCGGCGTGATCTGGTGTGCGCACGATTGAGCGATTGCCCGGGCATTAATCCGGTCATTCCGGATGGCGGGATGTTCGTAATGGTCGATGTGCGCCAGACCGGAGTGGGCGCGCAGGCGTTCGCCGAAAAACTGCTGGAAGGCTATGCCGTGTCGGTGCTCGCCGGTGAAGCGTTCGGGCCCAGTGCGGCGGGGCATATCCGCATTGGCCTGGTGCTCGACCAACAGCGGCTGGCCGAAGCCTGCCGCCGAATCGTGCGCTGTGCAATGGAACTGTTGAAAGCCCGGCGGGCGTGAACCGCCTGGAGCGTTGTGCTGGATTTGATGGCCTATTCGCGAGCAAGCCCGCTCCCACAGGGGATCTGTTTCGGGCATGAATTCTGTGCTCGACGCAAATAAAGTGTGGGAGCGGGCTTGCTCGCGAAAGCTATCGAACAAACGCCAACACCATCAAGCTTTCCACGCAATACCATTCACCAGATTAACCGGGCGTTCACCGGCCAGTGCCGCCAGCAGGTTGTCGACGGCACAGCGGGCCATGGCTTCGCGGGTTTCGTGGGTCGCAGAGCCGATGTGCGGGGTCGCCACCACATTGTTCAACTGCAACAACGGCGAATCATGAGCCAGCGGTTCACGCTCGAACACATCCAGCCCCGCGGCACGAATCTGCCCTTGGCGTAACGCTTCGATCAACGCCGTTTCATCGACCACTTTGCCTCGGGAGATATTAATAAAAATACTCTCCGGGCGCATCAGCGCAAACTGCTCGGCGCCGATCAATCCTTCGGTTTCAGCGGTCAGCGGTAATGTCAGGCAGACAAAATCGGCCTGCTGCAGCAGCGCTGGAAGGCTACGGTACTGCGCGTCGAAACGCTGTTCCACCGCAGGTTTCGCGCTGTGGCTGTGATAGAGAATCGGCATCCCAAAACCGAAATGCCCACGCTGGGCCAATGCCTCGCCGATGCGGCCCATGCCGATAATGCCCAAGGTCTTGCCATGCACATCGGTGCCGAAATGCGCCGGGCCGATGTTGCGGTTCCATTGCCCGGCACGCACCAGATTGGCCAGCTCGACCACGCGTCGGGCGGTCGCCAGAATCAGCGCAAAACCGGTGTCGGCGGTGGTTTCGGTCAACACGTCCGGGGTATTGCAGAGCAGGATCTGTCGGCGGTTCAGGTAGTCGATGTCGTAGTTGTCGACGCCGACCGAGACACTGGCAATGGCCTTCAAGCGTGGCGCCAGATCGAGCAGTTTGGCGTCCAGCTTCAGGCTGGCGCCCAGCAGGCCGTGAGCCGAGGGCAGCGCATCGCGCAACCGCTGCAGTCCTTCGGCGTCAAGGCGGTCGATCAGCGTCACCTCAGCCTGTTCATGCAAGCGGGCCATGAGTGGCGCAGAGAGTTTTTTGTACAGCACGACCTGCTTTTTCATCCGATCAGTCTCTTGTTCAATTCAGGAATGTGCCGCTACGGGCCGGGCCGTTGCACGCGAGGGTTGGGCCCGGTCGCTGGCGCCGGGCTTGAGGAAAATCGTCAGCACCACCGAGAGCATCAAGGCCGCGCTCATCAACAGATAGGAGGCGCCGGGCGAGCCGGTGGAGCTGTTCAAATAGCCGACCAGATACGAGCCGCCAAACGAACCGAGGGCGCCCATGCTGTTGATCAGCGCCATGGCTCCGCCGGCGACGTTGGCTGGCAGGATCTCCGGGACGATGGCAAAGAATGGCCCGTAAGGGGCGTACATGCAGGCGCCAGCAATCACCAGCAGCGTGTAGGACCACCAGAAGTGTTCGGCACCGAGTGCATAGGAGGCGTAAAACGCGATGGAGGCGATCAACAAGGGCGGCCAAACAAACCGTTTGCGCCGTTGAATCCGGTCCGAACCCCAGGACACCCCGAGCATCGCAATCACCGCCGCCAGATACGGCAGCGCCGACAGCCAGCCGGCTTCGATCATGTTCATCTGCGCGCCGTGTTTGAGGATCGATGGCAGCCACAGCACAAACCCGTAAACGCCGATGCTCCAGCAGAAAAACTGCAGGGCCAGGATGATCACTTTGGGGGAGCGGAACGCTTCGGCGTAGTTTTTCACCGCTTTGATTCCGACCTGTTCGGCGGCGAGGGCGCTGTGCAGGTCTTGCTTCTCCTGGTTGCTCAGCCACTTGGCGTCGGCAGGACGATCATCGGCCAGGCGCCACCAGATAAACGCCCAGAGCACCGCCGGTAACCCTTCGACGATAAACATCCAGCGCCAGCTGAAATGCTGCACCAGATAACCCGACACCACCGACATCCAGAGCATGGTCACCGGGTTACCGAGGATCAAAAAAGTATTGGCTCGCGAGCGTTCGGCGCGGGTGAACCAGTGGCACAGGTAAACCAGCATCGCCGGCATCACCGCAGCTTCGACCACGCCCAGCAGGAAGCGGATGGCGATCAGCATGTAGGCGTTAGAGACAATCCCGGTCAACGTGGCCAGGCCACCCCAGAGGATCAGGCTGACGAAGATCAGCTTCTTCACGCTGTGCTTTTGCGCGTAAATCGCCCCCGGTACCTGGAAGAAAAAGTACCCGAGAAAGAACAGCGCACCGAGCAGCGAGGACAACCCCGGCGTGATCATCAGGTCGGCGGCCATCCCTGAGGCGGCGGCAAAACCGTAGTTGGCACGGTCCAGATACGCCAGGCTGTAGGTGATAAACACCATCGGCATGATGTACCACCAGCGGCGGGTGGCGAGGTTCAGCGTTTGCATGGTAGTGCTCCTGAGCTTGTTGTTTTTGTCGCAACAGGTAACGGTTCAAAAAATCAGTGACTGTGCGGGCCTCATCGCGAGCAGGCTCGCTCCCACATTTGATTGGCGTCGGTCACAGCATTTGTGTCTGAAACAGATCCCCTGTGGGAGCGAGCCCGCTCGCGATTGGCGGCCTCAGGCCCAGCCGATAACTCGGCCCGGGTCGGCAAACCCTCCATATCACCTCGACTCTGCACCGCGCGGCTGCCAATCCAGTTGGCGCGCTGTACGGCGTCCGGGACACTGGAGTTCTCCAGCAAGGCACTGATCATCCCGACTGCAAAACCATCGCCGGCCCCCACCGTGTCCACGACGTTGGTCACCGGCACACCCGGTACAAAACCCTGATCCTGTTGGGTGCGGTAATAGGCGCCGTCAGGGCCGAGTTTGATCACCACCGCCTCGGCGCCCTGATCCAGATAAAACGCCGCAATGTCGGCCGGGTCCTCGAAACCGCTGAGCAATCGTCCCTCGCTCAAGCCCGGCAGCACCCAATGGGCCAAGGCGGCGAGGCGATTGATTTCGCCGATCATCTGCTGTTCGCTGTCCCACAGCGTCGGGCGCAGGTTGGGGTCGAAGGAGACGCTGCGCCCGGCCTCGCGCATGCGCGTCATCAATTCGAAAGACATCTGGCGCGCCGACCCGGACAGCGCCGGCACAATGCCGGTGGCGTGCAGATGTCGGGCTTCAAGCAGTTCAGAAGCAATCGACTGCACGGACAGAAGACTGGCCGCCGAACCGCGGCGGAAGTATTCGACGTGAGGATCACTGCCATCGTCGGCACGCGACTTGAGCTGGAAACCGGTCGGGTGTGCGTGGTCGGTCTCGACGAAACGACAATCCAGACCTTCCTGTTCCAGGGTGTCGACCACAAACCGGCCCAGCGAATCCGCACCGACCCGGCTCAGCCAGGACACCTTGAACCCCAGTCGCGACAGACCGATCGCTACATTGCTGTCGGCGCCGGCAATGCGTTTGTGGAACTGCGCAACGTCGGCCAGATCACCGCTCTGTTCGGCGACAAACATCGCCATGGTTTCGCCAAACGACAGAATATCGATCTCAGACATGAACGCTCTCCAGCTGTGCTTGACCAAGGCAGGCGAGGGTGGCGACATGCTCGGCGGTCAACTGCACCAGGTCGGCACCTTGCAACGGATATTCCACCGCCCGCATCACCCCTTTGGGCATGTGCTGCAGGTGCTGTGCCCATTCGTGCAAATCATCAAGCGAGGGCGGTATGGCGACCAGCTTGCCGTCGGCACGGCGACGGACCGCTTTGCAATGCACATAGCCGACATGCCGGCCCAGCAGGCGTGCGGCGCTGGCGGCGGATTGGTCCTGCCATTGCCAGTTGCCGATATCGAAGGTCATCTGCACTGGCAGCGCATGCGCTTCAACTGCGCTGAAAAACCGTTGGAACGGCTCGATGCGTCCGCCCTGCAAGGTCTGGTCGTTTTCCACCAGTAACTGCACCGGGCTTTGGGACAAACAGCGGGCCAGCGCCGGCAGAGAGTGAGTGTCGGTGAAGTCACCCAGCGAGACCTTCAGCCACTTGGCGCCAAACGCCCGGGCTCGCCTTAAGGTGTCCGGCAATTCTGGATGGGGCTGCTCCTGCCCGGTCAGCCACAGTTCCAGTGGCGAGGAAAACACGCAACCCAGGCCGCGGTATTCGATGGCCGATGCCACGTCAGCCGGCACTTCATCGGTGAGCAGTTCTTCGCGCAGTTCTATGCGATCAGCGCCGGCAGCGGCCAGCAATTCGACAAAACTCAACTGTCCACGCTGGCGAACCAGCTCGGCGCCGTAGCTGGAGAGACTGATGGAAACGGGTGATTTATTCATTGTTTTGCACCTCTGAAACCGGTTTCATTTTTGTTCAAAAAAAGAGTCAGTTGTTGATTTATGCAGTGACCTTAAGGGCCTCATCGCGAGCAAGCTCGCTCCCACACTGGATTGCATCTACACAGATCCCCTGTGGGAGCGAGCTTGCTCGCGATGGGGCCATAAGCATCACGCCAGGTTCAGCCGAGTCGACCCACGCTCAATCAACCGCGCCGCAAAATCCAGCGTTCGTGCCGGCCCGTCATCGCCGCGCAAGCGCTTGAGCAAACACTCGAACGCGCTCGCGCCAATCTCTGCCGTCGGCTGTGCGAGGGCGGTAATGCCGCTGCCCACCAGCGGGTACCAGTCGAGGTCGTCGAGGGCGATCAAGCCAATGTCTTCAAACAGTCTGCAACCCAGCTCACGCAAGGCGCGGGTGCCGGCCAACGCGGCAATACCGTTGGCGCAAAACAGTGCTTTCGGGCCAGGGCCGGGTGTGGCCAGGAAGGATTTCAGCCGTGCGTTCAGCTCGCTGCCGGTCTCAACCACCGCACCGCTCAGCAGCGTGCGCTGCTCGATCTGCGCCTTGAAGCTGTTCACCCGCTCAACCCGCGAGCTGGTGCCGTCAAAGGGTTCGCTGAGCAACACAATATCGCGATAGCCGCGAGCTTCAAGATGATCCAGGGCCATTTCGACCGCCGCCGGGTTGTCCAGTCCGACCAGGTCGCTGTCCAGCAGATCGACCTTGCGATCCACCAGCACCATCGGCAGTTCACGGTGCAACTCGCGCAGCTCATCGAGGTGATGGCCGAGGGTGTTCACGATCAAGCCTTCGATGTTGTACGAGCGCAACGCCGCCAGATGCTGGCGTTCCTGCTCATCGTCACGGTCGGTGTTGCACACCACCAGGCTGTAGCCGTGCTGTCGGCAAGCGGTTTCCACGCCATGCATCACGGCAATCGAATAGGGGTTACGGATATCGGCCACCAGCATGCCGATCAGGCGGGTACGCCCGCGTTTCAAACCGCGAGCCATCTGGTTCGGGCGATAGCCCAGTTCGCTGATCGCTTGCTCGATGCGTTTGGCGGTGGCCTCGGACAGCAAGGCGCGGTCTTCGCCAATAAAACGCGACACGCTGGCCTTCGAGACCCTGGCGTGCTCGGCAACATCGAGCATGGTGACGCGGCCGCGCTGGGCGGCGGAAAAAGTAGTCACGGTGTGAAGCCTTGTTGTTTGAGTTGTTGTGGCTGGTACTGAAACCGGTTTCAGAAAACACTAGACGCACGTGAACGTCAAGCTCATCGACGAAGGAAATTGTAGGAAAAGTCGGATTAAACCGACAGGCGGTAGTTAGACCTGTCAGAACTGACAGTAGCCGGTGTTGGGGATCGGGCGTTTAATTTCTTGCAGGGATAACAGGTCATTTCCTGTTATTGAAGAACGATCCCCAACATCGCCTGTTCGGACGCGCATTAATTCAACTGTGATGGAGAACGTGAAATGACTGTTAACGAAAAACTGACATCGAAACTGACCCAGCAGCGACTTGCTGAACAAGTTCGTAACAACCACCGCTCTTTCAATTCAGCCATTCAGCCTGAACTTCACCCGGCTCCAAAGATTGGGGGGCTGGTCGGTGATGGGCTGCTGACCAAAGCCCTTCTGGATCAGACAAACGTAACGGTCGTTGTGGAATCATTGAACGAATACAATGACGGTGATAGCGGCAAATTGCAGCTGCTTGATCCAAGTAAGATGGTCCAGAACCCGGATGAGCCGGACGGGCCGCTGATACCATTAGTTGTTTATGAGGGGGTTCCACAGGATTTGCCAACAACTAAAGAAGGATATCCTCAGTTCTTTCCTCTACCGAGTGATGAACTGGTTGATTATGACAAAGTTCACCCTGCCACTCGCTATCAGGTGAGATTGGTCGTCAACCAGGGAAATACGGGTAACGATGTTTCCTCAAAAGCACTTGATATTGGTGTCGATCGTCATGCACCTTACCAAAGCAAGCAGGATGGTAGTTACCTTCGGCCTGTTAAGTCTGGTGTTTTAAATGTGCCAGACGACATTGACGATCAGTGGCTGGAAAATAACACACATCTGGAGTTGAAAGTTGATGCGGGCTATCAATTTTATTCGTCCAGTGATCGAATTCATATCTCCATCTCTACTGCTGAGCCAGGGGCGGATGATCCACTTCCAAATGTGGTTTTCTCCGGAAATTTAGCTGGCGATGGGTTGGTTAGCATTCCGGTTAAAGACTTTGAGGATGAGGTAAAAAATGATGGAAGTATTTTTGTAAGCTACAAGATTGCGGATGAAGTAGGTAACGACAGTAAAATTTCATTTAATGCCCTCATTCAGGTACTGCTGCGTCCTCAGCCCGAGTTTAAGAAACCCAGAATCCCGATCGTGGGTGAAGGGGGTACACTTGATTTTAAAACACTTGAATCAAAGGTCTATGTCTACGTAGATCGTGGTAATCACTGGAACCCCACAGACAAAATTCTGCTCAAGCTGAGACGCACCAGTGATGGTGCTACTTTTGACGTGGCGGAACTCCCAGTGGGTACTGGTAACCTACTTCGGTTCGAACTCACCTATCTGCACCTTAAATTACTGCCAATCGATGATGAAACACTGACTTCCACAGAAGTGTTTTATGAGCTAAAACGAGGGATCGAGACGCCACGCCCTTCACCTGCAATAGGCTTTATTACCGATCTCACAAAGGCCGGCCCGGTTAACCCCGATCTACCGAGCTTGACCAATCCGAACATGGTGAAAGTCGGGGTTACAGGGGCATCCGGAACACTGAATCATATTACGGGCCCGGACCGTGGGAAACCGGTCACAATCCAGACTCCAATGAAAAAGGCCGGTGACCCTTGGGTGATTCTAGGCAGCGAGATCGCTCAACTCTGGTACAACGGAGTGATGGTCCACGAATTGGCATTGACCGGTATTGAGACAGAACTGACACACGATATGTCAGCGTCCACTATTGATGATCAAGGCACTGGCAAGAAGTATGCCTGGTGGACTATTCAGGGAGACATGAGTGCCAATAAATGGCTCTCGGAAAAAACCGAAGTGACCGTTGATGCCGAGATCGTCGAGTTTGACGCTCCAACGGCGCCGACCTTTCCAATCACTGACGATGGTGTGAGAAAAAATGTTGTTAACTGCAAAAGCCTCATTGTTGTTGGTTCAGATCGTCAACTGGTGGTAACGGTTCCTATCAACGCCACCTATATGCCGGCAGGCTCGACTGTTGAAGTGCGCTCAGTCGGTACGACTGATCGCCTTGGCTTTGAGCCCATCGAGAGTACCCGGTTCTCTGAGCCTCACACAATCACCGACAGTGACGTGACGGCGGGCGAGTTCAAGGTGAACATTAAACCCTATGTAACTAAAATCAAACCCATTCAACCGACCCTGGATTCTGGACTACTCAATGGCGCTGTAAAAATTTGGTACGTCGTAGAGGTTAATGGCGTGCCAGTTCCGTCGGATGAGTTCTTGCGTGAAGTAAGGCTGTTGGCGAGCGGTCTATACTGCGAAGGGACGCCAACACTTTAAATACTACTGCTCGAGTCAGCAGAGAGAGGCCAATACCTCTCTCTGCTTTTCATGCTCCGACCCATCAGGGGGAAAAGTCTGATTAGGCTGATGAAAAGTCCTACATACGCGAATCGTTTACGCACGTAGTCTCCCGCGCATTCCGGGAGGAGAGCTCCCGTGTCGGATTACTGGATCTTTCCTTCAAGGACGGATAATTACCTGGATACCTCACTATGTCGTTAACGCAACTCTTTAATCTGAACCCGGTTGTCATCGGGCTCAACATCTCATCACTGGCCCTTCTATCGTTGATCGTGCCCAATGCCAGCGCCCAGCGTCTGAACGGCACCAGCCTTACGATCAGCGCACCGGGGGTGACCCAGGACTGGCAACTTTACAACAATGCAGTTTTAACGGTCGACGGTGTTTCAACGTTTGATATTCGCGCTATACAGTCGACGCTCAATGTCAATTCCGGCACGACGCAACAGATTTCAGCCAGCCAGGGCTCGACGGTCAATCTGCTGAATACCACCGTCAACGCGGCTGACGGTAATAACGGTGTCGAACTGGTCAACAGTATCGCGACGATGACTGACAGCACGATCAACAGTAACCGCTTGGGTATGCTCATCGCTCGCAACGCGAGCACTAAGACCGGATCTACCGCGACGGTGACCGGCAGTACGATCACTGGCGTGACGGGCGGGGCGTGGGTCACCGGCCTTAGTGCTCTGAATCTTTCGAACTCCACGCTACAAGGCACCGGTGCCAGCAGTTACGGGCTTCGGTTGACCAATGGCAGCGTTACTGCCAGCAATGGCAGCCATATCATCGGCGGCCAGAATGGCTTGATCCTCGGGCTGGATCCCAATGTTGTTTCTCAACCTAATACAGTGGTTCTGAACAAATCGAGTGTGGTCGGTGGCTCGGGTTCGGCGATCCTTGTCGATTACGCCGGCAAGGACAGTGCCCCAACGCAGATCGATATTCTCAACGGTTCCACTCTCAAGGGCGGTAACGGCATCATTCTGGAGGTGACGGGACAGGCTCTGGTCAACATGAACGTCGGCAGTAGCGCATTGAACGGTAATGTTCAGGTGGCCGGCAACAGCACCGCGAACCTGAACTTCAATCAAGGCTTGCTGACCGGAGATGTGATCGCCGAGGCGGGTAGCACCGCTAATGTTCAGTTACAGCAAGGTTCTCTGTTGACCGGGCGCCTGGAGAACGTGGCTACGGTCGGCATCGATCATCAATCCGAATGGACCATGACCGGCAATAGCCGGGTCGGAGACCTGCACACAGAGGGCACTGTCAGGTTTGGTGCCGATAATGGCAATGACTACAAACAACTGGATGTAACCAACCTGTCGGGCGAAGGCCTGTTTATCATGCGCACCCACTTCACCACGGGTGAGACTGATCTGCTGAACGTCACCGGCACGGCTACCGGTAACCATCAACTGTTGATCACCAGCAGTGGCGTCGATCCGGCCAGTGGCGAGCCGATCACTGTGGTGCACACACAAGGCGGCGATGCCCGGTTCTCGCTGGCCAATGCCGATGGCGCGGTCGACTTGGGTACGTATTCCTATGGGCTGAGTCAGGATGCGGCCGGTAAAAACTGGTTCCTCGATCCGAGCAAGCGCAGCGTCAGCCCTTCCACTCAAGTCGTCAGTGCCTTGTTTGGCGCGCTGCTTCCCGTATTGTTAGCCGAAGACGCCTCAATGCGTACACGCATGGGCGAGGTGCGCTTCAACACCGGCAAGTCAGGGGCCTGGAGCCGCGCTTTCGGCAGCAAGTACAACGTTAATGGGGACTACGGCAATAGCTATCGGCAAACGCAGCAGGGTTTTGCGTTGGGTGTCGATACACCGTTGGGCGACAGTCGGTGGTTGCTGGGGGTGATGGCGGGTTATAGCCAATCGGACCTCGCTCTGAACCATGGCAGTTCGGCTACCGTCGACAGCTACTACCTGGGCAGCTACCTGACCTGGTTGGGCGAACATGGGTATTACGTCGATAGCACGTTCAAGCTCAACCGCTTCGAGAACAAAGCCGATGTTGCGATGAGTGATGGGGCAAAGTCCAAGGGGGATTACGGTAATACCGCCATGAGTGCGTCTGTAGAAGTGGGTCGGAAAATCGAACTCCGCAATGGATATTTCATCGAGCCCTCCACTCAATGGTCGACCGCCTACATTCAGGGCAAGAATTATGGTCTGGATAACGGCATGGAGGTCGAGGGCGACGGGACCTATTCATTGCTGGGCAAGGTTGGGGTGACGGCGGGTCGTGACCTGCAGCTGCAGAACGGCAGCAAACTGCAGCCTTATGTCCGAGCAGCGCTGGCCCATGAGTTTTCCAGTAACAGCGGGTTCAAGGTCAACGACAATGTGTTCAGCCATAAACTCTCCGGGTCGCGTGTTGAAGTAGGGGCGGGGGTTGCCATGAAACTGACGGACCGCTGGAGCGCACACGCCGAGGTCGGGTACATGACCGGCAAGAACATCGAAATGCCGATTGGCGGGACCCTGGGTGCGGAGTTCAAGTTTTAAGGGGCGATCAATTGCAGACCGCCCAATCCGTGGTCAGCTGAACAACCCGGCGGCGATATTGATCGAAAAGCCAAGGATGGCCGTATTGAACAGAAAACCGATCAGTGACTGGGCCAGCACGATCTTGCGCAAACTGCGTGTGGCCACCCCGACATCAGCGGTTTGCACTGCCACGCCGATGGTGAACGAGAAATACAGGAAGTCCCAATAGTTGGGGTTTTTCAAGCCTTCGGCAAAACGCAGTGCCGGCTCCTTGCCTTCCCAGGTGTAGAACAACCGGGCGTAATGCACGCTGAAGATCACCCCGACCAACAACCACGAACCGATCACTGTCATACCGGTGAAGCCGTAGTGCAATAGCCGTCGGCTGGTTTCCATATCCTTGCTGCCGGCCAGTTCCAGGGTGATGGTGGCGAGGCTGGCAATCGCCGCTATGCAGACAATGAACAACACCATCCCGGCGTTTTCGTCCTCGACTTCGGCGATGCGCTTTACGTCATCGGCCCGTGAGCGCACGGTTAGCCAGAGCATTAACACCAGATAGGTCCAGACGCAGGAATTCCAGCCGATCAGGATCTTGCTGATGAGTGAGTCGGCCGGAGCCAGGATACTGACCGCCACCCCCAGCAGGGTGGCGGCGGTCAGGCGAGGGTGGGTGCGCAGGAGGTGCGGCATGTAGGCTCGATACGTCAGGGCTTTGCAACACCTTAGCCCAGCATGGTCCGTTGTGACCACAACGGTGAGATCGATGAGAACCAGTGTGGGAGCGAGCTTGCTCGCGATGAGGCCGTAACATCCAACATCCATGTTGGCTTTTATGCCGCTATCGCGAGCAAGCTCGCTCCCACATCAGGTTAGAGTTGTTGCTTGGATGTTCTTGTGGCGTTTCCTGACCAGTTTCATCACCACTACAAAAAACACCGGCACAAACACCACCGCCAACGTCGCGGTGATCATTCCGCCGATCACGCCAGTGCCGATCGCTTGCTGGCTTGCCGAGCTGGCGCCGGTGGCAATCGCCAGCGGTACCACGCCAAGGATGAACGCCAGCGAGGTCATGATGATCGGCCGCAGGCGCAAGCGCGCGGCTTGCACCGTGGCGTCGATCAGGTCGTGGCCTTCGTCGTACAGGCTCTTGGCGAACTCGATGATCAGGATCGCGTTTTTCGCCGACAGCCCGATGATGGTGATCAGCCCGACCTTGAAGAACACGTCGTTGGGCATTCCGCGCAAGGTCACCGCCAGCACCGCGCCGAGCACACCCAGCGGCACCACCAGCAGCACCGAGGTCGGGATCGACCAGCTCTCGTACAACGCCGCCAGACACAGGAACACGATCAGCAACGACAAGCCGAGCAGCATCGGTGCCTGGCTGCCGGACAAGCGCTCCTGCAATGACAAACCGGTCCACTCCTGACCCAGCCCCGCCGGTCCTTGGGCGACAAGGCGCTCGATTTCCGCCATGGCTTCGCCGGTGCTGTGACCGGGCGCCGGCTCACCGGAAATACTGATGGCCGGGTAACCGTTGTAGCGCGTCAGCTGCGCCGGGCCCTGAGTCCATGTGGCTTGGACGAACGATGACAGAGGGACCATTTTTTCGGCATTGTTGCGCACGTGGATCTTCAGCAAGTCGTCAACCTGACTGCGTTGATCGCCTTCAGCCTGAACCACCACCCGCTGCATCCGCCCCTGGTTGGGGAAGTCGTTGATGTACGCCGATCCGACGGCGGTGGACAGCACGTTGCCGATATCGGCAAACGAAACACCCAAGGCATTGGCCTGTTTGCGGTCCACGATCAGTTGCACTTGCGGTGCTTCCGCCAGGGCGCTTTCGCGCACGTTCATCAGGATCGGGCTTTTCTCGGCAGCCGCCAGCAAGGCACTGCGCGCTTGCATCAGCGCCGCATGACCCAGGCCACCGCGGTCTTGCAGGCGGAACTCGAAACCGCTCGACGTACCGAGTCCGTCAACCGGAGGCGGCAGCACCGAGAAGGCCACGGCGTCCTTGATCTGACTCAAGGCACTGTTGGCGCGATTGGCAATCGAGGCCGCCGAGTCATCGCTGCCGCGCTCCGACCAATCCTTGAGAGTGGTAAACGCCAGGGCTGCGTTCTGGCCGCTACCGGAGAAGCTGAAGCCGAGAATCACCGTGCTGTCGCCGACACCGGGTTCAGTGGCGTTGTGCGCTTCGATCTGCTCGACCACCTGCACCGTACGGTTCTTGCTGGCTCCCGGTGGCAGTTGAATGTCGGTGATGGTGTAACCCTGGTCTTCGACCGGCAGGAAGGACGAGGGCAGGCGACTGAAGCAAAGTACCAGGCCGATCAACAGCACGCCGTAGACCAACAGATAACGACCACTGCGTTTCAGGGCGTAGACCACCCAGCGCTGATAGCCCTCGGTCATCCGTTCAAAGCGCTGGTTGAACCAGCCGAAGAAACCGCCCTTGGCCTGATGTTCACCTTTGGCGATCGGTTTCAGCAGCGTGGCGCAGAGTGCCGGGGTGAGTGTCAGGGCGAGGAACGCCGAAAACAGAATCGACGTCGCCATCGACAGCGAGAACTGCTGGTAGATCACTCCGACCGAGCCCGGCATGAACGCCATCGGGATAAACACCGCCACCAGCACCAAGGTGATGCCGATGATCGCCCCGGTGATCTGGCTCATCGCCTTGCGTGTTGCTTCTTTGGGCGACAGGCCTTCGTTGACCATGATCCGCTCGACGTTCTCGACCACGACGATAGCGTCGTCGACCAGAATGCCAATCGCCAGGACCATGCCGAACATGGTCAGTACGTTGATCGAGAAGCCCAGCGCCAACATGACGGCAAAGGTGCCCATCAACGCCACGGGCACCACCAACGTCGGGATCAGCGTGTAGCGGATGTTCTGCAGGAACAGGAACATCACCGCGAACACCAGCAGCATCGCCTCGCCGAGGGTGTAAACCACTTTGGTGATCGAGACTTTGACGAACGGCGAGGTGTCGTACGGGATCTTGTATTCGACGCCGGCGGGGAAGTAGCGCGCCAGCTCGTCCATCTTCTCGCGCACCAGCGTTGCGGTGCTCAAGGCGTTGGCACCGGGCGACAGCTGCACGCTGACCGCCGTCGACGGCTTGCCGTTGAGGCGGGTGGAGAACTGGTATTCCTGGCTGCCGATTTCGACCCGCGCCACGTCACCCACGCGCACCGTGGAACCGTCAGGGTTGGCTCGCAGCACAATGTCGGCGAACTCTTCAGGGGTCGACAGTTGACCTTTCACCAGCACGGTCGCGGTGATTTCCTGGGTGGTGCGGGTCGGCAAGTCGCCGATGCTGCCAGCCGAGACCTGGGCGTTCTGCGCAACAATCGCGGCATTGACGTCGGCCGGGGTCAGGTTGAAACCGATCAGCTTCTGCGGGTCGATCCAGATCCGCATGGCCCGTTCGGCACCATACAGCTGAGCCTTGCCGACGCCGTCCAGACGCTTGATTTCGTTCATCACGTTACGCGCCAGATAATCGCTGAGCGCCACGTCGTTGAGTTTGCCGTCGCTAGAGGTAAGGGTGATCAGCAGCAGGAAGCCGGCCGAGACTTTCTCGACCTGCAAACCTTGTTGGGTCACTACTTGCGGCAGGCGCGACTCGATCACCTTGAGCCGGTTTTGCACATCGACCTGGGCCATTTCCGGATCGGTGCCGGGCTGGAAGGTGGCGGTGATGGTCGCGGTGCCAAGACTGCTCTGGGATTCGAAATACAACAGGTGGTCGGCGCCGTTGAGTTCGCCCTCGATCAGGCTGACCACGCTTTCGTCGATGGTTTGCGCCGAGGCGCCCGGGTACACCGCATAGATCTCGACCTTCGGCGGTGCAACGTTGGGGTACTGCGCGACAGGCAGCTGCGGGATGGCCAGCGCACCGGCCAACAGGATAAACAGCGCGACCACCCAGGCGAACACCGGACGGTCAATAAAAAATTGCGGCATAAAGTCTGCGTCCTGCCTACTGCCCGGTTACC
Organism: Pseudomonas brassicacearum; assembly: GCF_003732175.1. Taxonomy (GTDB): domain Bacteria; phylum Pseudomonadota; class Gammaproteobacteria; order Pseudomonadales; family Pseudomonadaceae; genus Aquipseudomonas; species Aquipseudomonas brassicacearum_G. The sequence goes on along the minus strand of NZ_MOBI01000020.1, from coordinate 77,175 downwards.
TGGGCAAGTGGAAGAGAGGTGTCGTCGATCTGCACTTTTTCGCCGGGACGGGCGTGCTGCAGGCCTTCGATGACAATACGATCGCCGGGCTTGAGGCCGCCGGTGACGATCCAGCGATCCTTCTGCACCTGGCCGAGCTGCACCGGTTGCTGACTGACACGGGCGTCGGCGTCGAGCAACAGCACCTGAGCAATACCGGCGCTGTCACGCAGGATCGCCCGTTGCGGCACGCTGATACCGTGCTGATTCACCGCTTGCTCCAGGCGCACGCGGATGAAACTGCCCGGCAGCAGGTCGAGGTCCGGGTTGGGGAATTCGCTGCGCAGAATGATCTGGCCGGTACTCGGGTCGACACTGATGTCGGTGAACAGCAGCTTGCCCGGCAACGGATAGAGGCTGCCGTCGTCCTGAATCAGCGTAGCTTTGGCCTGGTCCTGGCCGACCTGCTGCATCTGCCCGGCACGAAACGCCCGGCGCAATTCGTTGAGTTCGCGGGTCGACTGGGTCAGGTCGGCGTGGATCGGGTCCAGTTGCTGGATCAGTGCCAATGGCGTGCTTTCGTTCTGCCCGACCAGCGCGCCTTCGGTGACCAGTGCACGGCCAACCCGCCCGGAAATCGGTGCGGTGACGGTGGCGTAACCGAGGTTCAGTTTCGCCCGTTGCACAGCGGCCTGATTGGCCGCGACATCGGCAGCGGTCTGCCGGACGGCCGCGCGGGCGTTGTCGTAATCCTGGCCGCTGATGGCGTTGCCTTCGATCAACTGGGCGTAACGCTGCTCTTGCAAGCGCGCTTGAAAGGCATTGGCCTCGGCTTTGCGCAACGCCGCCTGGGCGCTGTCCAGATCAGCCTTGAACGGTGCCGGATCGATGCGAAACAGCACATCGCCCTGTTTGACGTCGCTGCCTTCGCGGAAGGTCCGTTGCAGGACCACGCCGGCCACCCGGGCGCGGACTTCGGCGATACGCGGCGCGGCGATCCGCCCACTCAGCTCGCTGCTGATCGACAGTGGCCGGGCTGAGAGGGTTTCGATCCGGACCGTGGCCAGCGGCGCTGTTTCTTCGGCAGTGGAGGACTTGTCGCACGCACTCAGCGTCATTGCCAAGGCAATCAGGCCGAGCTTCGCAAACAGGTTCTTTGACATGTAAATACCCCAATAATGACCCCGGCATCCTACGGGGAGGGGACGAGCGTAGCGGTGAAGCTTTGTAGGTGCTGTGTGAAATTGTGTAAGGGTTTTACTCAGGTATGCGTGAGGGCGTATATCCTTGGACGCTTGATTTCTATTGCGACGGGTAGATTGCCATCGCGAGCAGGCTCGCTCCCACAGTAGGTCGGTGGTGTTCACAGTATCTGCGTCCACATCAGATCCCTTGTGGGAGCGAGCCTGCTCGCGATGGCGGTTTATCGGACGCCACCGCACTTTCTGGAAACATCCATGCCCAACATCCTCCTGGTCGAAGACGATTCCGCGCTCTCTGAATTGATTGCCAGCTACCTTGAACGCAATGGCTATCAGGTCAGTGTGATCAGTCGTGGCGACCATGTGCGCGAACGGGCGCGGGTCGATCCGCCGGATCTGGTGATCCTCGACCTGATGCTGCCGGGCCTCGATGGCTTGCAGGTCTGTCGTTTGCTGCGCGCCGATTCGGCGACCCTGCCGATTCTGATGCTGACGGCCCGCGACGACAGTCACGACCAGGTGCTGGGCCTGGAGATGGGCGCCGACGATTACGTCACCAAGCCGTGCGAGCCGCGCGTGCTGCTGGCCCGGGTGCGGACCTTGCTGCGGCGCAGCAGCCTGAACGAGCCGCAGACCGCCAGCGACCGGATCCTCATGGGCAATCTCTGCATCGATCTGTCAGAGCGCACCGTGACCTGGCGCGAGCAGCTGGTCGAACTGTCCAGCGGCGAATACAACCTGTTGGTGGTACTGGCTCGCCACGCCGGTGAAGTGCTCAGCCGCGACCAGATCCTGCAACGCCTGCGCGGCATCGAATTCAACGGCACCGACCGCTCGGTGGACGTGGCGATTTCCAAGCTGCGGCGCAAATTCGACGACCATGCCGGCGAAGCGCGCAAGATCAAAACCGTGTGGGGCAAGGGCTATCTGTTCAGCCGCTCCGAGTGGGAATGCTGAACATGCTGCGCATACTGATCCGCCTCTACCTGATCACCATCGTCACCTTCAGCGCGGCGATTTATTTCATCCCGGATCTGGTGATCAAGGTTTTTCACGAGCGATTCGTGAACTACAACCTTGATCAGTCGCGAGGCTTGCAGAAGCTGATCACCAAACAGTTTCACGGAGTGCCGACCGAGCAATGGACACATCTGGCGGCGCAGCTGGACCAGGACTTCAGCCCGTTGCACGTGGCACTGGTGCGTAATGACGATGCGGATTTCACCCCCTACGAACGTGAGCGTCTGGAGCGCGGTGAAAACGTCATCCGCATGGGCGACTGGGGCTGGCGCACGCTGGCGGTCTCGCCGCTGGATCAGCAACTGTCGGTGAAACTGGTGGTGCCGCCGGACCCGCTGGACGTCAATTTGTTGTACTGGAGCATTAACGTACTGATTGGCGGCGCGCTGCTGGCGTGTCTGTTGATCTGGCTGCGGCCGCACTGGCGCGATCTGGAACGGCTGAAAAATACCGCTGAGCGCTTCGGCAAGGGCCACTTGAGCGAACGCACACAGATCCCGCCGAGTTCGAACATCGGCAGCCTGGCCAACGTTTTCGACACCATGGCCGGCGATATCGAAAACCTCCTGAACCAGCAACGTGATTTGCTCAACGCGGTGTCCCACGAATTGCGCACGCCGTTGACCCGACTGGACTTTGGCCTGGCACTGGCATTGTCCGACGACTTGCCGGCCGCCAGTCGCGAGCGTTTGCAGGGCCTGGTTGCACACATTCGCGAACTGGACGAACTGGTGCTGGAGTTGCTCTCCTACAGCCGCTTGCAGAATCCGGCACAGGTGCCGGAGCAGGTGGACGTGTCGCTGGATGAGTTTATCGACAGCATACTGGGCAGCGTCGATGAAGAACTGGAGTCGCCGGACATCGTCATCGACGTCTTGCTGCACGGCCAGTTCGAACGCTTCAGCCTCGACCCGCGCCTGACCGCCCGAGCGATCCAGAACCTGCTGCGCAACGCCATGCGCTATTGCGAAAAACGAATTCAGATCGGTGTGCAGGTCTGCCCCAAAGGGTGTGAAATCTGGGTCGACGATGACGGCATCGGCATTCCGGAAGACGAACGCGAGCGGATCTTCGAGCCTTTCTATCGCCTGGACCGCAGCCGCGACCGCGCCACGGGCGGGTTTGGCCTGGGGCTGGCGATCAGCCGTCGGGCCCTGGAAGCCCAGGCCGGCACGCTGACGGCCGAAACCTCGCCGCTGGGCGGGGCGCGGTTCCGGTTGTGGTTACCGACCCCGGCCTGATCTTGCGCCACCGATGATCGTTCCCACGCTCCCGCGTGGGAATGCCGCCCCGGACGCTCTGCGTCCGCTGTGACGCAGAGCGTCACTGGATGCATTCCCACGCAGAGCATGGGAACGATCAAATCAAACAGAAACTTCAGCAGCGGTGATCAACCCCACCCCAGCCTGGTCCATCCGTTCCATGGCCGAGGCCAGCGAGCCGTTCAGGTCGATCGCCCGGCACGCATCCAGCACTACCGTGGCATTGAACCCGGCTGCGCGGGCGTCCAGCGCCGAGAACATCACGCAGAAATCCAGCGCGAGTCCAACCATGAACACCGTATCGATCCCGCGCTCCCTCAAGTACCCGGCCAAACCGGTGGGGGTGCTGCGGTCTGCTTCCAGAAACGCCGAATAGCTGTCGATGTCCGGGTTACACCCTTTGCGGATGATCAACTGGGCGTGGGGCAGGTTCAGTTCGGCGTGCAGTTCGGCGCCAGTGGTGGCTTGCACACAATGTTCAGGCCACAGGGTCTGGGCGCCGTAAGGCAATTCAATCACATCATAGGGTTGGCGTCCGGGATGGCTGGACGCGAACGAGGCGTGCCCGGCCGGATGCCAGTCCTGGGCAATGATCACCTGGGTGAACTGACCGGCAAGGCGATTGATCAAGGGAATGATCCGGTCGCCCTCGGGTACCGCCAGTCGACCGCCGGGAGTGAAGTCGTTTTGTACATCAATGACCAATAGGGCGCAGTGTGATTGAGCGGATGTGGACGTCATGGCCGGGTTACCTCCCTGGAAGTGGAAACGCAAGCATAGCGTCAGGTTCAGACTCTTCAAACGCTGAACCGACTCCTGAACAATGTCCCCACCCCCCTACGGGGGGAGAGCTATTAGTCGGCGGGCAGTAACCGCTGGCGACAATCGAGTGTCAGGCGGGCGCCGCCGAGTTCGCTGCTGCCGACGTCCAGGGCGAACCCGTGCAGGTTCACGATGGCCGCGACAATCGATAAGCCGAGGCCGAAGCCACCGTTTTTAGCGTTGTCGTCGACGCGATAGAAACGTTGAAACACCGCCGTGCGTTTGTCCGCCGGGATGCCGGGGCCGGAGTCGAGTACTTCAATGCGTGTGCTGCCGGCATTGTCGATTGCCCGCACAATCACCTGACCGCCCGCGGGGGTGAACTTGATCGAGTTGCTCAGTAAGTTCGACAGGGCTTCAAACAACAACGCCCGGTCGCCGGTCAGCGCCGGCAAGGTCTGCGGTGTTTGCAGGCTTAAATTCAGTTGGCCTTCTTCGGCCAGCGGCAGGTAAAAATCGTACAGTTCCTGCAGCAACGGCAATGGATCGAACACCACAAAGCCCGAACGCCGTTGTTGATCCTCCAGTTCGGAAATCCGCAGCAGCCCGCGAAAGCGCGCCATCAGGGTGTCGGTCTCGGCAATCACCTGATCCAGCTGCAGCGCCTCGGCAGAACCTTCGACGGCCTGCTGTTGAATGCGGTAAAGCTGCGCGCGCAGCCGGGTGAGCGGGGTGCGCAGGTCGTGGGCGATGTTGTCGCAAACCCCCTTGACCTCGTTCACCAAGCGCTCGATGCGTTCGAGCATGGCGTTGACGATGGCTGCAAGCATGTCCAGCTCATCGCGGCGGCTGGACAGCGGCAAACGGTGGTTCAGGTTGCCGGCGACGATGGCTTCGGCGCTCGCCTGCAAGGCGCGAATCCGTTGTAACGGCCGACGGCGCAACAAGTGCCAACCGGCGATACCGGGGATGATGGTCAGCGAGACTCCCCAGAACAGGGCATGCAGGATGATCCGTGTGACCGCAAACAACGAACCGTTGTCACGCACCAGGACCAGCCAGCGGCCATCCAGTGTGTGGGTCACCACCGCGTCGCAACTGTCGGATGGCAGGCGGGCGTCATCCGGATCGGCGCAGTCGCCCAGTGAATGAATCTTGCCGTCCAGCGGCAGGCCGGCGGGGATCTTGCGAATCAGCCCGTGCAGAGGCCGATGCTGTTCGTCGAACAGCCCGTAGGCGTCGATACCGCGCTGGTCGAAGGTGATGCTGGCAATCAGCGCCTCATCCAGCTGATCGCCGTGGAAGCGCGAAAACAGGTGCTGGCGTTGCATCAGCGAATGTTTGGCAAGGTTCTCCAGGTAGCTGGAAACCTCGTAATACATCACCCCCATGAGCAGACAGCTCCAGACCACGAACAGTGCACTGTAGAGCGCCAGCAAACGGCTGCTGGAGGAGCGCCAGCCTTTAGACGGGTTCAGCAATGACATAACCCGAGCCTCGCACAGTCCGTATCAGCGGTAGTTGGCCCGGTAGGTCGATCTTTTTGCGCAGACGTCCGATGTGCACATCGATCAGGTTGGTGCCGGGGTCGAAGTGATAGCCCCAGACCTCTTCGAAAATCATCATCCGCGTGAGGATTTGCCCGGTATTGCGCAACAGAAACTCCAACAATTTGTATTCGGTCGGCAGCAGGCTCAGCAACTGTCCGCCGCGACTGGCTTCGCGGCTGATCAGGTTGAGCTCCAGGTCGGCCACGCGCAGCGTCGTGGTGTAGTCCTTGACGGTGTTCTGGCGTCGCAGCAGGACTTCGACGCGGGCGGCCATTTCGTCGGTGGCAAAGGGTTTGGTCAGGTAATCGTCGCCGCCGGCGCGTAAGCCGCGAACACGCTCATCGACGTCGGACAGGGCGCTGATCATCAGAATCGGCGTCGACACGCCCATGGTTCGCAAGGTGGTGACAATCGCCAGGCCGTCGAGCTCCGGCAGCATGCGGTCAAGGGTGATCAGGTCGTAGTCACCGCTGACTGCCCGCGCCAGGCCTTCTCGACCATTGGCGACCCAGTCCACCTGCAGGCCATGGCTGCTCAGCTCGGCAACGATCTCCCGTGCAGTGACAGCGTCGTCTTCAATGGTCAGGATTCGGGTCATGGGGCTTGCCTGAGAATAAGTGAAATACACGGGTGGCAGTGTGCCAAGAAATGCCGGCAAGGGTTCTAAAAAAACTTTCATACAAGGTAAATCGCCTCCAGACAGACACGACTTTTCATCGCGTGTGACAGAAGGAGGCGCGGCACGGTTCACTGGCCTGGATCAATATTTTGCTTTGGCATATCACGTAACGTAAAGGAATCAGGGCCTTGTAGCACCGTCAGTTACATTGTCTTGGCGCAGCGATGTTGCCTCATTGCACGACCGCAACAGGATGCTGACACCCCTTAATGACTTTTCACGGATGAAACATGCCATGCAACGCCTAGACCGTACCTTTGATATCCAGCCGCTTGTGCGGGCAGATATGACCATCGAACTCAATGGCCAGCCGGTCAGCGCCGCGATAGGCGAAACAGTGCTGACGGTCATTCAAGCCCTCGGCGTGCGTCAGGTCGCACGTAACGATCACGATCAGATCGGCGGGGCCTATTGCGGCATGGGCGTGTGCCAATGCTGTCTGGTGAAAATCAACGGCCGACACAAACGCCGCGCCTGCCAGACGCTGGTGCAGCCGGGAATGCGGGTCGAAACGGCAGTCAACCGCATTGCCGAGCAGGAGGCAATATGAGCCTGCATCCGGTCATCGTCGGCGGTGGCCCGGCGGGTATGGCGGCGGCCATTGAACTGGCCAGACACGGCGTGCACTGCACCTTGCTTGAAGAAGCTTCGCGGCTCGGTGGCGTGGTGTATCGCGGGCCGTTGCGCGACGGCGTGCAACTGGACTATCTGGGACCGCGTTACGCCGAGTCCCTGGCCAAACTGCATGGCGACTTTCTGGACCGTTGTGCGCTGATCGATGTGTGTTTGAACACGCGGGTTGTCGGTGCAGAAGGGACTCGGGCGCTGGTCATGCTGGACGCTGACGAACGCGTGCAGGAAATCACCTACCCGCAATTGTTGCTCGCCGCCGGATGCCATGAGCGTAGCGTACCGTTCCCCGGCTGGACATTGCCGGGGGTGATACTGCTGGGCGGCCTGCAACTGCAAATCAAGAGTGGCGTGGTCAAGCCGCAAATTCCGGTGGTGATCGCCGGTACCGGTCCGTTGTTGCCGTTGGTTGCCTGTCAATTGCATGCCAGCGGGGTGAAGGTCGCCGGAGTGTTCGAGGCCTGCGCGTTCGGCAAGATCGCCAAGGAAAGCCTGGCACTGCTGAACAAACCCCAATTGTTCCTCGACGGGCTGAGCATGCTCGCCTATCTGAAACTGCACCGAATCTCGATGCGCTACGGTTGGGGCGTGGTCGAGGCGCAAGGCGAGGGCGAGTTACGCAGCGTGACGGTCGCACCGTATTCCAGCAACTGGCAGCCAGACCTGAGTCGCGCCGAACAGGTGCCGGCGCACACCCTGGCGGTGGGCTATGGCTTTATTCCGCGTACTCAGCTGAGTCAGCAAATGGGCCTGGAACATGGCTTCAGCGATGACGGTTATCTGCGCGCCACAGCCAATATCTGGCAGCAAAGCAGCGAACCGCACGTTCACCTGGCCGGAGATATGGGCGGGATTCGCGGTGGTGAGGCAGCGATGCTCAGCGGCCGAATCGCTGCGCTGTCGATCCTTGTGCAGCGCGATGTGCTGAGCAGTGAGCAAGCACTGCACTTGCGCGAGCGCTATCTGGCGAAGCTCAAATCCATCGTGCGCTTTCGTGCAGCAGTGGATCGCTACACCGAACGCGGTGCCGGGCAAACGGCGTTGCCGGCTGCCGATACGCTGATCTGCCGCTGTGAAAACGCCACCCGGGCGGACATCGATCGCGCGCTGTCCCAAGGCGTTCAAGACATGGCCAGCCTGAAAATGCGTACGCGGGTGAGCATGGGCGATTGTCAGGGGCGGATGTGTGTCGGCTATTGCAGCGACCGCTTGCGTGAGGCCACCGGGCGCCAGGATGTGGGCTGGTTGCGCCCGCGTTTTCCCATCGAGCCGATTCCTTTTTCGGCTTTCCAGAACCTCGGCACGGATGCGTTGAATCATGAGTAAGTTCTACGATGTGGTGATTGCCGGTGGCGGTGTGATCGGGGCTTCTTGCGCCTATCAACTGTCGAAACGCAAGCATCTGAAAGTCGCGCTGATCGACGCCAAGCGTCCCGGCAACGCGACCCGCGCGTCGGCCGGCGGGCTGTGGGCGATTGGCGAGTCGGTGGGGTTGGGCTGCGGGGTGATCTTCTTTCGCATGATGTCGGCCAACCGCAAGCGCGAAACCCAGGGCACGGCGGTGGCGGTTGATTCCAGTACGCCGCACATCCTGCCGGATTCGTTCTTTGACTTTGCCCTGCAATCGAATGCGATGTACCCGGACCTGCACCGCGAGTTGCAGGAAAACCACGGCATGGATTTCAAGTTCGAAAAAACCGGGCTGAAGTTCGTGATCTACGACGATGAGGACCGCTTGTACGCCGAGCACATCGTCGCCTGCATTCCCCACCTGGCTGATCAGGTGCGCTGGCTTGACCAGGCCGCGTTGCGCGAGGCCGAGCCGAGCGTCAGCCATGAAGCGCGCGGGGCGCTGGAGTTTCTCTGCGACCATCAGGTCAGTCCGTTCCGCCTGGCGGACGCCTACACCGAAGGTGCCCGGCAGAATGGCGTCGACCTGTATTTCAACACCAACGTCACTGAGGTGTTGCGCCAGGGTTCGCGGGTGGTTGGTGTGCAGACGGCCGATGCCGGCGAGTTCCGTTGCGACACCTTGATCAACGCTGCCGGTGCCTGGGCCGCGGAGCTCAGCCTGAAAGCCACGGGCATCAGCATTCCGGTGAATCCGGTCAAGGGCCAGATCTTGCTGACCGAGCGCATGCCGAAGATCTTGCGCGGTTGCCTGACCACCAGTGATTGCTACCTCGCGCAGAAGGACAACGGCGAGATCCTGATCGGTAGCACCACCGAAGACAAAGGTTTCGACGTGACCACCACCTACCCGGAAGTCTTTGGGTTAGTGCAAGGCGCGATCCGCTGCATTCCGGAGCTTGAACACATCAATCTCAAGCGTTGCTGGGCCGGGTTGCGGCCGGGCTCACCGGACGAGTTACCGATTCTCGGGCCGATGAAAGGGGTTCAGGGCTATCTCAATGCCTGCGGACATTTCCGCACCGGCATCCTGACTTCGGCGATCACCGGCGTGTTGCTCGACAAACTGGTGAACAACGAAGCGTTGCCGCTGGACATCACACCGTTCCTGGCGGATCGGTTTGAGGTGAAGAAAGCGGTTGTGGTCAAGCAGGCAGAAATGGCCTGAATTGGCTCAGGCGTTCTGCGAGCAGCGGTAATAGCTGTTCGCAGGACGCTTCGATTTTCATGTCCAGCAAATCATCGGCGCGGGTCTTGCCCAGGTTGATGGCGATCAGCGGTTTGCCACGGCCGGCGATTACCCGACACAGGCGAAACGCCGAAAACGCCATCAGTGATGACCCCACCACCAGCAAACCCGCTGCTTGCTCGGCAGCGGCCATGGCCTTGGCGGCGGTGGCGTGCGCGACGTTTTCACCGAAAAACACCACGTCCGGTTTCATTCGCTCACCTGCGCAGTTTGGGCAACGGGGGACTTGAAAGTGCGACTCGAAGGCCGGGTCGAGCAGGGTGTCACCATCGGGTGCCTGAACCGCATCGACACCCGCCAGATAGGGGTTTTGCGCTTCCATGAGGCGCTGGATCGAGTCCCGGTCACTGCGTTGGCCGCAATCCAGGCACAACACCCGGTGCAAGCTGCCATGTAATTCGATCACGTCCGGGCTGCCAGCCTGATCGTGCAAGGTGTCGACATTCTGAGTGATCAGCCCGGCAATCTGCCGCTGCGCTTGCAACGTGGCCAAGGCTTCGTGGGCGGTATTCGGCCGCGCTTGCCGAACCCGTGGCCAACCGAGCATCGCCCGTGCCCAGTAGCGCTGGCGCGACTCGGGCGCTTTCAGGAACTCCTGATACATCATCGGCTGCCGGCCGCGCCGCACCCCATCGGTGTCGCGGTAATCGGGAATGCCCGACGCCGTGCTGATACCGGCGCCTGTGAGCACCAGCAACGGCTGCTCGACCATCAGGTTCTGAAGGTGGTCGAGCTGTTCGCGGATGGGGCTTTCGAACATGGTCAGCGCTCCGGTTGCCGGGTTTCACAACACGATGCAGGATAGTTGTTATTCGGTCTACTGCGAGGGGGTTGGCAGTTGAGCGAAAAACTGTGCTCTGACGTGCGTTTGTGGCGTCTAGCGTCTGTGTCCCCGCGGTGGTACGGGGCGTGAATTCGGAAGCCGGCATGCAAGCGTTGTTGAACGAGATTCTTGACACGGTTCGCCCCCTGATCGGACAGGGCAAGGTGGCTAATTACATTCCTGCGCTGGGCAGTGTGCCGGCCGATCAGTTGGGCATTGCGGTGTATGGCAATGACGGCGAGCTGTATTGCGCCGGCGATGCCCACACGCTGTTTTCGGTGCAGAGTATTTCCAAGGTGTTCAGCCTGGTGCAGGCCATCGAACATTCCGGCGAAGCGATCTGGGAGCGACTCGGTCACGAGCCTTCCGGCCAGCCGTTCAACTCGCTGGTGCAGCTGGAGTTCGAACGCGGTCGACCGCGCAATCCATTCATCAATGCCGGGGCGTTGGTGATCTGCGACATCAATCAGTCACGCTTTGCCGCGCCAGCGCTGTCGATGCGTGATTTTGTGCGGCGGTTGTCCGGCAATCCGCAGGTGATGGTCGACAGTAAAGTCGCCGAGTCGGAGTACCAGCACCGTGCGCGCAACGCGGCGATGGCGTACCTGATGCAATCGTTCGGCAACTTTCATAACGATGTGGAAGCAGTGCTGCGCAGCTACTTCAGCCATTGTGCGCTGCGCATGAGCTGTGTCGATTTGGCCCGGGCCTTCTGTTTCCTGGCCAATGACGGGTTCTGCAAGCACAGCGGCCAACAGATCCTCACGGCGCGCCAGACCAAACAGGTCAACTCGATCATGGCCACCAGCGGTCTGTATGACGAAGCCGGCAACTTTGCCTATCGCGTCGGTCTACCGGGCAAGAGCGGTGTAGGCGGTGGCATCGTGGCCGTGGTGCCGGGGCGCTTTACCGTGTGCGTCTGGTCACCGGAGCTGAACCCGGCAGGTAACTCGCTGGCCGGCATGGCGGCGTTGGAGTTGCTGAGTCAGCGCATTGGCTGGTCGGTGTTCTAACCTCCCCAAAAACCTGAACTTGATCGTTCCCATGCTCCGCGTGGGAATGCCTCTAGGGACGCTCTGCGTCCAGTGACGCGGAGCGTCACGGGCTGCATTCCCACGCAGAGCGTGGGAACGAGCAGCGTGTTGGCCGCTACTTTGGTGAATCAGGTGGATCGAGATGGTCCAGTGCGCGATTCACCGCCAACTCGGCCAGCGAAATCATCTGCTGAATCGCCAGCGCGGTATTGCGTTTGGGGCCTTCGAGGTCGAACGCCAGATCGCTGGCCATGACATTGGCCGAGGCGAGGGTTTCGCAGGCGTGGGCCAGCAGGGTTTCAGAGTCGATGTCGGGGGCGATGACGAAAATGCAGCCGGGGCGTCGGTCGGTTAACAATGCCTTGGTCTCGGGCAGCACCAGGTAATGATCGAGCGCACGGTGTGCGGCGGCGTGGAGTTCTTTTGAGTCGAGGGAGGCGTAGGGGGAAACCGGGTCGGTTTCGGGGGGATTTGGAGTGGCTTTGAACATGGTGAACCTCGCTTTGTCATTGTGAGTTACCACCGTCTGCCGCCAAGCAGATTGGGTGGCGGGTTACACAAGTTTGGCGGACCGGCTCAAAGCGCAAAAATGCCGGTATCCCCGAAGGGATCCTTGGGCAACCCGCCATGACACAGGAGAGCAGGCACTAAAAAGTGCCGTCAATCATGGTTGGGACGCTGTTGCGCGCATTGAATACCGAGCCGCCAAGCCCGTTCGCTGAATGGTCAGCGACACGGAAACGATAGAGGCGAGGGCCAAAGCGCACAAGCCGGCGGATTCTGGCGCAGGTGTAGGCCGTGACGCAAGGCGTTGTAGCCTCTGATGGGCGCTGTGTAGGCAAGCTTAAACACCCGTCGTAGCAGCTACCGAGCCCGCGAGGCTGCGTTCGGTCTGGGCCGCATCCGGACGAAGCGGTCGTAAAATCAGGCAACACGTTCGTTCAGGAAAACCGCGTACGCCGGATTGGCGAGGACTGCGTCCGAACGCGGCCCGCCTCTAACGCAGCCTCGCGGGCTCGGCAGCTGCTACGGGCACTGTTACTCCGGTGGGATCCAGTGCCCGATTCACCGCCAACTCTGCTAGTGAAATTGATCGTTCCCATGCTCCGCGTGGGAATGCCTCTAGGGACGCTCCGCGTCCAGTGACGCGGAGCGTCACGGGCTGCATTCCCACGCAGAGCGTGGGAACGAGCAGCGTGTTGGCGTACTACTGCGGTGAATCCGGTGGATCGAGGTGGTCCAGTGCGCGATTCACCGCCAACTCGGCCAGGGAAATCATCTGTTGAATTGCCAGCGCGGTATTGCGTTTGGGGCCTTCGAGGTCGAATGCCAGATCGCTGGCCATGACATTGGCTGAGGCCAGGGTTTCGCAGGCATGGGCCAATAGGGTTTCAGAGCCGACGTCGGGGGCGATGACGAAAATGCAGCCGGGGCGTCGGTCGGTTAACAATGCCTTGGTTTCAGGCAACACCAGGTAATGATCGAGCGCACGGTGCGCGGCGGCGTGGAGTTCTTTCGAGTCTAGGGAAGCGTAGGGGGAAACAGGGTCGGTTTCGGGAGGGTTCGGCGTAGGTTTGAACATTGGGGGTCATCCGTAAGTAGGGCTGCAACCATTGCGCTACTAAACGAAAGGGTGGCAGCTGTGCGCAAGTTAGTAGACCGGGTAACCCACCAAAACCGGCGCGCCCGAGGGCGCCATGCGCACAGCTACCATCAAGTGCAGGGAAACCCTGACTGGATGACGCTCATGCAGCCGTTGGAAAGTTAACGCGGGCTACTAAACCCGATCACTGATGAGCAGTGACACGGAGACAATAGAGGCGAGGACCAAAGCGCACAAGCCGGCGGATTCTGGCGCAGGTGTAGGCCGTGACGCAAGGCGTTGTAGCCTCTGATGGGCACTGCGTAGGCAAGCTTAAACACCCGTAGCCTGTAATTGGCTGTTCGTTTTTTGCGTTTCAATAGAAGTGTGCGGGCAGCCGATAGCGACCGCCCGCCGTCGTAGGAGCATGGCTTGCCAGCGATGGGGCCCGTGAGATCGCCATCGCCGGCAAGCCGTGCTCCTACAAGGCCGGTTTTGCTTTACGTTTGGTGGCAGGCGCGGTTTTGCGCTGAGTGGTCTTACGTTTGTTCTTCCAGGGCGCCGCCGCTTTGCCGGCCGGGCTTGCCGGGCCGCTGATGGTCAGGCGCAGGCCGGTGCAGCGGCCGACCTGTTTGCTCATCCAGGCGGCTTGTTTGGCGACGAACTCTTCAAGGCTCATTTCGCCGCTTTGCACCATGTCCAGGGCTTGTTCCCAGATGGCTGTGGTGCCGGGGTCGGCGATGGCTCGGGGCACGGCGTCGATCAGGCTGAAGGCCGGCGGTGTGGCGGCCAGGGCCTTGCCGTTCTTGATCAGGTAGCCTCGATCCAGCAACCCCTGAATGATTCCCGCGCGAGTCGCCTCGGTGCCGATGCCGGTGGTGTCCTTGAGCTTTTGCTTGAGCAGCGGATCTTCCACCAGTTTGGCGACGTTCTTCATTGCCTTGATCAGGTCACCTTCGGTAAATGGCTTGGGTGGCTGGGTCCAGAGGTCCTTCAGCGTCACGTTGGCGACGGCGTAGTCGCACCCTTGAGCCAGTGCCGGCAGCATCTGCGGTGCCGGGGCTTCCCGTCCTTTCGCCGGCGCCAACGCTTCGGGCAGTGCGCGCTTCCAGCCTGGCTCGACGATCAGTTTGCCCACCGCACGCAACGCTTGCCCGGCGCAGTCGAAGTCAGCCTGGGTGCGGTCGTATTCGTGATTGGGCAGGAACTGCGCCAGATACCGCGCCCGGATCAAGGTGTAGACCGCACGGTGCTTGCCGGTCAGGCGTTCGAAGTTTTTTGCCGCCGCCGTGGGGATGATCCCGTGGTGGGCGCTGACCTTGGCGTCGTTCCAGGCCCGCGACCGGCGTTGTGGCTCAAGGTGCTTGAGCAACTCGCCGAGGCTGGGGTCGGCACGCCCAAGGGCGGCGAGAATGCCCGGTGCTTCGCTGTGCTGACTCAGCGGCAAGTAGCCGCAGTCACTGCGCGGGTAAGTGATGACCTTGTGGGTTTCGTACAGCGCCTGTGCAACGTCCAGGGTTTCCTGGGCGCCGAGGCCGAGTTTTTTCGAGCAGATTTCTTGCAGCGTGCCAAGGTCGAACGGCAGCGGGGCGGCTTCGCGGACCCGCTCGGTGCGCAGTTTGATCAGTCGCGCACTGGCGGCGTTGCGCATCGCCGCCGCAGCTTCCTGGGCCAGCGCCTGATTCAGGCAGCGGTCCTGCTCGTCGCAGACATCCGGTGCCGCACGCCATTGAGCGGCGAACGGGATGTTGTCATGCAGCAGTTGTACGTCGATGGCCCAATACGGCACGGGCACGAAGTCGGCAATGCTGCGGTCTCGATCCACCACCAGTCGCAAAGTCGGGGTTTGCACCCGGCCCACCGGCAGCACGCCTTGATAGCCAGACTGACGCCCGAGCAGGGTGAACAGGCGGCTCATGTTCATGCCGATCAGCCAGTCTGCGCGCGAGCGCCCGAGCGCTGAGTGATAGAGGCAGAAGGTCTCGCCGCCGGGTTTGAGCGCCGCCAGGGCCTTGCGAATCGAGGCATCGTCCAGCGCCGACAGCCACAGGCGCTTGATCGGCCCGCGATAGCGGCAATGCTCCACCAGCTCGCGGGCAATCATCTCACCCTCACGGTCAGCGTCGGTGGCGATTACCAGTTCATCCGCTTCGCCGAGCAGCCGTTTGACCGCTTTGAACTGGCTGGCAGTCTTGGGTTTGACCAGCATCTTCCACTTCTCGGGAATGATCGGCAGGTCTTCCAGGACCCAGCGTTTATAGCGGGTGTCGTAGGCATCCGGCGGTGCGGTTTCCAGCAGGTGACCGATGCACCAGGTCACTGTGACGTCCGTTCCCAGCCAGCAGCCGTCGCCGCGCCGGCTGGCACCGAGCACCGCCGCAATGTCTTTGGCCTGGGAAGGTTTTTCACAGAGAAACAGCTGCATAACCACCATCAGTCATCAGGGTTTGAAGGTGCACAGCATGCGGGGTACAGCGGCGTGGATCAACCTTTATCTGTATGGATGTACAGTTAAGGCGGGTTAAACCCTTTCGTTCATCTGCAACGTTTGAATGCCGGCCGCCCTGGCTTGCGCGACCAGCTCTTCGGTGTCCTCCCCACCGGGTAGTGCAATGACAATGTCGGGTCGACTGTCTTGCAGCATGAAGCTGTTGCGCAGGCGCTCCGCCAGCTTGCCGTGCAGTTGCCAGTTGGCGGGATAGCGCACGATGTTAGCCCCCAGTTCCCGGGCCCAGTCTTCGATTTCGCCGCCCAAAAACTGATTGCCGCCGTGGATGAGTACGCGCACTTCGTGCAGGCACTGGAAGGCTTCCAGCACTCGGCGGCAGGTACGGGTGTCGGCGTAATAGCGCCCGGCACAGATCAGGACGCGCATGGCAGTTCATCCTTGTCGTCAGACGGTTGCGGATGAATATCTGCCAGGTAACTGCTCTCGATATCGCGTTCCCCGGCGCGTTCGAGTACCGGGTAGGCCAGCGCCGCGATGTGGTGATGCACGCGTCGGTAGTCGCGCAGCAGCCGTTGAAAAATGTCACCGGACTCGGCCCAGGCGTTTTTGTCTTCGCGCAGGGCACGAAAGTGTGCTCGGCTGGCCGCAGCTTCGAGCCTTCTTACCGACTCTTTGCGGTTGACCAGATAGTGGGCGGTTGCAAGGTCTTCGCGAAGAAACACGGTAATCGCCAGGCTCAGGCTTTCCAGCAACTCGTTGTGCAGCGGATAGAGCGTGCCCAGTTCGAAGGCCGAGAAGTTTTCACCGCGCCGCAGTCGACGCGCGGCCAACTGCGCAAGGCTGGTGGAAAGGATGTCAGCGGCGTGCTCCAGGTTGATCACGAACATCAGGATTTCCTGCGAGCGATCGGCGTCGCTGTCACTGATGCCTTCCTGGCCGATGTCCGCCAGATAGGCACGGATCGCCGCGCTCAGCAGGTCCAGGGACTGGTCGATCTGCCGCACCTCGTCGGCGTTGCGCTGGTCCGAAGTCTGGAACAGTTGCAACACGCGGTTGAGCATGGTCGACAGCATGTCGGCCAGCCGCAGGGCTTCGCGCGCCGCGTTGGACAGGCCGATGTTCGCCACCGCAAGGCCGGCTTCATCCAGATAGAGCGGCATACCGGGATCGACATCCCGCGCAGGTGACGGCAGCAGGCGCGTCAAGAGTTTCGCCAGCGGTTCTGTCAGGCCGATGAACACCAGTGCCAGCAGCAGATTGAAGCTGGTGTGCAGGCAAACCACCCGCAGCGCAGGTGTCAGCTCCGCAATCGGGCTGCTCTGAGCCAGCATCGGCACGAACTGCAAGCACACCAGCGCCCCGATGACCCGCACCAGCAGATTGCCGACCGGCAAGCGCCGAGCTACGGCGGAACTGGCGTTGAGTACCGAGGGCAGGGCGCCACCGATGTTTACGCCGAGCACCAGCGCCATGCTGGTCACCGGCGAGAGCAGACCGGTGCCGGCGAGCGAGGCGATCAGCAACACCACCGCGACGCTGGAATGGCAGATCCAGGTCAGCAGCATCGCCACCAACAAGGCAATGATCATGTCGCCATCCAGGCTGTGCATGAGCGCATGGAAGATCGGCGTGCCTTCGACTTCTCCCAGCGTCGACCCGAGCATGCGCAGCGCCAGCAGCATCAATCCCAGGCCAATCAGCGCGCAACCGACGCTCTCGTAGCGTGAGTCATCGCGCAGGCGGAAGACGATGAACCCAGCCAGCAGGACGATAGGAGTGACGATTGATATGTCGAAACTGAGCAACTGCACCACCAGCGTCGAGCCGATATTGGCCCCGAGCATCACCGCCAACGCTGGCGCAAGGCCCAGGGCTCCGGCAGCCGTGAAGGAGCTCGCCATCAGGCTGACGGCGGTGCTGCTTTGTAAAATGCCGGTGATCCCGACGCCCGACAGCAAGGCCATCCAGCGGTTGTTCAGGTTTTTTCCCAGCCATTGGCGCAGTGGCGTGCCGAAGCCGCGCAACAGCGCCGAAGAAATCATATGGGTGCCCCAGAGCAGGAGTGCGATGGAGCCAGCGAGGTTGATCAATAGAGTAGTTCCCGACATGAGGACTCTCCCTTTGCTATTTCATTTATTGACGGCCCGAAAGCCGGATCGCGGCGTAAAGGTGAGGCGAACACAAAAAACTGTGGGAACGAGCTTGCTCGCGATGGCGGTTGCACATTCAACATCTGTGCTGCCTGCCAGTCCGCTATCGCGAGCAAGCTCGCTCCCACAGGGATTGCGGTGTTTAGTGCATCAGAACCATTGCTTGAAGCGGCGGATGTAGAAGGTCTTCATCAACTGAGCGAACACGCAGTAGCTGAGCAGAGTGCCCACCAGCCATGGGAAGTACTGCCATGGCAACGGTTGCAGACCGACCAGGGTGCCGAGTGGCGAGAACGGGATGTAGATGCCCAGCACCATCACCAGCCCGGTCATCAGGATCACCGGCAATGCCGCGGTGCTCTGGAAGAACGGAATCTTCTGGGTGCGCAGCATGTGCACCACCAGCGTCTGCGACAGCAAGCCTTCGATGAACCAGCCGGACTGGAACAGCGTCTGCATTTCCACACTATTGGCCGAGAATACGTACCACATCAGGGCAAAGGTGGTGATGTCGAAGATCGACGAGGTCGGCCCGATCCACAGCATGAAGCGCCCGATGTTTTTCGCGTCCCACTTGCGCGGCTTGCGCAGGTATTCCTTGTCCATCTTGTCCCACGGCAGCGCCAGCTGGGAGATGTCGTACATCAGGTTTTGCAGCAGCAGATGGATCGCCAGCATCGGCAGGAACGGGATGAAGGCACTGGCCACCAACACCGAAAAGACGTTGCCGAAGTTCGAACTGGCGGTCATGTTCAGGTACTTCATGATGTTGCCGAAGGTCTCGCGGCCTTTGAGCACACCTTCTTCGAGCACCATCAGGCTCTTTTCCAACAGGATGATATCGGCCGATTCCTTGGCAATATCGGTGCCGCTGTCGACCGAAATACCGACATCGGCGTCACGCAGGGCAGGGGCGTCGTTGATGCCGTCGCCGAGGAAGCCGACGGTGTGACCGTTCGACTGCAAGGCCTTGAGCACCCGGGATTTCTGTAGCGGCGTGAGCTTGGCAAACACCGTGCGTTCTTCAACCCGCAACTTGAGGGTCGACTCGTCCATCTTCTCGATGTCTTGGCCGAGCAGCGGCGTGCCGGGTTCCAGGCCGACTTCGCGGCAGATCTTGCTGGTCACCACGGCGTTGTCGCCGGTCAGCACCTTGACGGTCACGCCCATGTCCCGCAGCGCGGCAATCGCCGGGCCAGCGGTTTCCTTCGGCGGATCGAGGAAGGTCAGGAAGCCACGGATCACCAACTCGCGTTCATCACTGGTCTTGTACTGATTTTTGCTTTGGGCTTTCGGGATCTCGCGAGTCGCCACCACCAGCACCCGGAAACCGTCTTCGTTGTACTCAAAGGCCCGCGCCAGCAGCTCTTTGCGACGCTGCTCATCCAGTGCAACCACCACACCGTTCTCGTGGATGTGGCTGGAAATGTTCAGCATCTCCTCGACCGCGCCCTTGCAGACCAGCAGATGATCGTCGCGGCTGTCCTTGACGATGATCGACAGGCGCCGACGAATGAAGTCGAACGGCAGCTCATCGATTTTGCTGTAGGCGAACGGTTCCTTGAACTTCGGGTTGCGCCTGGCGAATTGCACCACCGCCTGGTCCATCAGGTTGCGCAGACCGCTTTGGTGATGGCTGTTGAGCCACGCCAGTTCAAGGATCGACTCGTCGCGCCGGCCGTTGATGTCGACGTGGTGCTCGAGGATGATTTTGTCCTGGGTCAGGGTGCCGGTCTTGTCGGTGCAGAGCACGTCCATCGAGCCGAAGTTCTGAATCGCATTGAGGCGCTTGACCACGACTTTTCGTTTAGCCATCGCCATCGCGCCTTTGGCGAGGTTGGCGCTCACGATCATCGGCAGCATTTCCGGGGTCAGGCCGACCGCGACTGCCAGGGCAAACATCAGCGCATCAGCCCAATCGCCTTTGGAAAAGCCGTTGAGCAGGAAGACGATCGGGACCATGACCAACATGAAGCGAATCAGCAGCCAGCTGACGCTGTTTACTCCCCGGTCGAAAGCGGTTTGCACCCGCGAGCCGACGATGGCTTTGGCCAGCGATCCAAAGTAGGTGCGCGGGCCAGTAGCGACCACCACTGCTCGGGCGGTGCCGCTGACCACATTGGTGCCCATGAAGCAGATGTTCGGCAGGTCCAGCAGGTTTGACTGGTCGGCGGCTGTCGCGGAGGCGGACTTCTGTGCAACGTTGCCCAGGGTGTCGTATTTCTCCACCGGCAACGCTTCGCCGGTCAGCACCGCCTGGCTGATGAACAGGTCACGGGATTCGATCAGGCGGATGTCGGCGGGGATCATGTCGCCGGCTGACAGCTGAATGATGTCGCCGGCCACCAGTTCACGCATCGGCACTTCGCGCAGATGCGGTTGCATGCCCATTTGCTCGCGACGCAGCACGGTGGCGGTGGTGCGGACCATGGCCTTGAGGGCTTCCGCCGATTTGGCCGAGCGGTGTTCCTGCCAGAACCGCAGCAGGCTGCTGAGCGACACCATGGTCATGATAATGATGACTTTGGTGAGGTCGACTTCTTCGCCTGCCTGGAGCGGGAGCCAGTAGTCGGTGACGAAGCTGATGCCGGCCAGCGCCAACAGCACATAGATGAACGGATTGTTGAGGGCCTGGAGGAACTGGACGATGGCGTGCGGCGGCTTGTCATGGGCCACTTCGTTGAAGCCTTCGCGTTGCAGGCGGCCTTCGGCATCGAGTTCGGTCAGGCCGTCGGCGGAAGTTTTCACGTTGGCGAGGGTGACAGCGAGGCCGTTTTGCGCCTCGCGGGCTGCGCGCATCGACAGCTTGGTGTCGTCGCTCGTGGCGCCCCGGACGTGTTTTTTCGGATCTTTTACAAGGGTCATTGCGTGTGCTCCTGCCGCAGTCTTGCGGCACGACACACTGCAAACTCAACTAATTAAAGGCGAGCGAATGTATGCCGAGTCGCAAGTAAGCGATCGATTAAAATTGTTGTGTTTTTTAGTGTTTAACGTTCGCTGCACATCCAATAAAAAACGGTATGCAGCGAACCTACTACTGGCCTCGTCCATAGCGAACCCCACGAAGTTTGTGTTTTAAATAGGCAATAGAAAGTTTCCGAATTCCTTATTAAGGAAAACGCTGGTTAAACCCTTGGAAGTGCTTTCAGATCAACTGAAAGTGCGTGCCCCGAGGTGCAGGCCGAGCCATACGCTGGCCTGCTGCAATAGGTGCGCGAAGCACCGACTCGGTGGTTCCTGGCTTTCGTCGACGCTCCAGCGTTGCTGGAGTTGACCGGTCGACGGGCAGACGCGCCAAGTGGCACGCAGGTGAGCCTGAGTGCGCAAAGAAGGGGAGGAGAACGGCGAGTGAGTCGCCACAGGGCGCTCACGGCAAGGCTTTACGCGCATCGTCGAGGCGAAGGCGCGTACACCTGGCATTACAATAGATTTGAAGTTCATAACATGCCTCGCAACCGGACTGACGCCGGAGAGGCAAGTTACGATGGAGCGTCAAGCCCTAGCGCAGCTCACCCGACCGAGGAGTCGAGTCCCGTCATTTTCTGGGTTAAGTGCCCAGCTCTGCGAATTCGCATCAGCCAGACAGCGTCTAGATACTGTGTCCATTGGATTCTTTTGTGAGTTGAAAAAAAGGCCTGAGTTACCGGCCCGGGCAATGTACTCAGGCAGGCCGCTGACGTCAACCTTAAATCCATGTTGTTAAGGGATTAGACAGAGAAGGACAGTGCAGAAGGGACGGTCAGAATAATGGCAGTCGATAGTTATCGATGTTAAAGCGCGAAGTGCTCATGACATTCAGTCGTAGTGTCATGAGCACAAGGGATTGCTGTGTAAAACTCAATGACTCATGTGCCGGGAAATATCCCGGTAAGTATCGCTGTCAGTGGCTGCCAACAGCTTGCGGCCATCCTTGAGCGTAGCGATGAACGTAATCTCGGTCTCCTTGCCCGCCATCAGGTAGCCGGCGATCGCCCCGACGGGGCCGAGCAGCATGGCGCCGGCGATGCTGTAGCCAATCGCATCCTTGTTGGTCACGCTGTCCTCGGTTGCTACTTCCAGGGTTTTGAATGCCGAGGGGCGCACTTTGATTTCCTGGTTAGGGTTTAAAGAGGTTTTCAGCTGCAACGCTCCTTCACGGTATTCGCTATCGCCTTGTAGAAAATCTCCTGCCAAAACGGTGACATTGACCATGTTGAACTCCCCTTGTTCGAACATTGCTGAACCTGATATCTCGCGCTTGCAGGGGGGAGACGTCAATCAGCTGGCGATGAAGGGGCGTACCGTCAGTCAGGTGAGGCAAATGCTCACCACAGCCTCTTTGGAAGCAGCGTTTTGCCGTGATTTTCCGCCAGTAAAACGGTTTGGGCGGGGTAGTTTCCGGCACGATGATTTCGTCGCGAGCGAGGTGGCCATGACCCTACCGACAGCGATGTTCGAGGCGGGTTTGCTCGCGCTTGCCAGCAAATTCAACGTTGGAAAGCTTATCTGGCTCAGCGTGGATCGGATCAAGTGGTGAGGTGAAGGGGGATTTCAGCACCTCTGAGGACTTGTTTGGAGTTTTCTCCGCTGGTAACGTTAACACTTCATTTTTCACAAGGACTGGTGAGTATGATGAGTGAAATCGAAAAATATAATTTTTGGGAGCCTTCACACGGGGCTAGTTCCCTGCTCGATACTTTCCATGAGCACGGTATAGTTCTTTTCAAGAGAGTAAAAAGCTCAAATGATTTTTTATCTCGATTTTCGACATTAGGAGAAATTTATCGTCACAATGATTATTTACCCAGCGGGCTAACACATATCACTTACGGTTATGAGAATAAAGACAAAGAACCTGTCAATGCAGCAAATACTAATAAATTAGGATTCACTCAGGGAGCTCTTATCCCTCATACCGATCGCAGCGGGCTACCTGTGCCGCCACGCTTACTTGCTTTCTGGGTTGAGCAGCAATCCGGTGTTGGTGGGTCCAGTCTTTTTTCAGATGGCCACCGAATTTTTGAGAAGTTGTCTGCATACTCTCCTAATGTCATTGAAATATTGACTCGACCCAAGTCTGTTGTGTTCAAGTCAGAAACCGGATTTTTTGAAGGAAGCATCTTATATGTCGAAGAAGGAAAGCTATCGATACGCTTTCGTTTCGATAGGATGGTATACCTATCACCGGACGTGGCCAGCGTTATCCAATTATTCTTGGATACGATAAAAAGCGAAATGATTACTGTGCGCCTGGCAGAAAATGAGGGTTATCTTATCGATAATCATCGATGGCTTCATGGGCGTACTCATTACTCAGGAGCACGCTCTGCTTATAGGCTTTTACTTAATGAGGTGCTGAAGAATGAACAATAATAATGCAACTAATATAGTTTTTTCTTTTGCTACAGATGGCCCGTCAGCTATAAATGAAGATGAAGTTAACCATCGCGGTACACGAGGCTGGATTCTAGATGGCGCCACAAGCCTGTCGGGTCGAAAAAAAAATTTCGATGGCCATTTAAAAAGTGATGCTTCTTGGTTTGTACAAGAATTCTCCTCAGCACTTTGTAAACTTTCAGGCTCTGAAAGCTTTTTAGATGAAACGTATAAAATCCTTCAGGACATCAGGAGGCAGGCTAACAGAGTATGGGGCGAATGGAATGATCAGGATGTTCCGTCTTCTAGCTTCAGCTATGCCTGCATAGAAGGACAAATAGCCCATTTAAATAATCTTGGGGATTGCAGGATTCAATACAGCGTTGATGGCGGGAAAGTCGAAGCCTTTGGCTCCTGTGGTGTAGACAGGCTTGATAGGAGCTTACTTGATTCTTATATCTCACTCAGGAGGTGTTCACCAGAAATCCCTCACAAGGATATATGGATGACTCTGGTTCCTGAAATCAGGAAAAACAGATCATTAATGAATACTCCTGATGGGTATTGGATACTCAGTCCGGACGGCTCAGGAATAAGTCATATTGAAAGTATTTCAATTCCATATGAAAAAAACATAAAAATCCTGCTAACCTCAGATGGTCTTTATCGATTGGTTGATACGTATTGTGTATACAGCGAAAGCGATTTTTTTAAAGAGGCTTTTAGCCAGGATGGGCTCAATAATCTTATAAAGGAATTGCGAGAGATTGAAAGCAGTGATGGGGGTGGTGTTTTGTTCCCAAGAGTAAAGCTGCAAGACGATGCCAGCGGCTTATGCATCAATGTTAACAGTAACAATTCGGTAGATTAAAAGTCATAATTGGCAACTCAATTAAATTATTGGCTGGAGGTGTAAGTTATGGATGGCATCACAAGTGACAGCATGGCAGAAAAATTTCCCGTTTCAGTAAAAGCTGTCTTGATTAATGATGGTGCAGTTCTGCTTCTAAAAAACGAGCGAGATGAGTGGGAGCTTCCCGGTGGGAAGCTTGAGATTAACGAAAGTGTCGAATCTTGCTTGGTCCGCGAAATAATGGAGGAAACTGGTTTGGTTGCCACAATTAATCGACCGCTGGCACCCTATATTTATAAGGTTCTGGATATTACGCCTGTGTTGATTGTGCCATTCGAATGTTTTGTTGAGGACTTCTCTGGCATTAGGTTAAGCGGCGAGCATAAAGAAATTGGGGTGCATAAACTCAATAGTCTTGATGAGATTAATCTTCCCGAAGGTTACCGCAGAACAATATTGTCTGTCTGACAACATTATCAGATTCGGGTGTTGTCAGATTTGGAGTTTAGTAGTGGTGCTCGGGAATAGGGCGCCACTGCGCGTTGGGATATAGACTGATGACTCACTTCCAAATGAGCTCATGCCACATGTTTATCCGGCTGGTCATGGGTCATCTGAACCACGGTAGCGGTATACGGCACGCCATGTTGGGGTTTGAGGAGCAATGGAACAGAACGTGCACTTAAAGGCTATCTAAAAATTCAATAGCCCGATCGCATCCAATTGTGTCAGTTTCGATACGCCTTAGAAGGGCGAGTGATAGGACGATCTCGCGAAGGGGTCGCCGTGGTCTATCGGAACTGACTATTTGAAACAAGGATGTAGTGATGCCACACGCCAAAGCAAAAGCCGTTTTTTCTTCAGGGCAGGTCAGTTCGGCCTACAGTCAGGTCGATACCTTTAGCCATTTGTATGATCGCGGTGGCGCTGAGTTGATTAACGGCAAACCGTCGTTTACCGCGGATCAGGCGGCTGATCAGATACTGCGTAAAAACCTGTCCTGGCACGACACGGACGGCAATGGCAAAGTCGAACTGAGCTTCAGCTTCATGACGTCGGCGCCGGCGAACTACAACACCAAGCTGGGGCATTTCAGCGAGTTCAGCGATCTGCAGAAAACCCAGGCGAAACTCTCTCTGCAATCGTGGTCGGACGTGGCCAATGTCACCTTCAAGGAAGGGGCCGCAGGCGGTGACGGGCACCTGAGTTTCGGTAACTACGATGTCAGCACCGGTGGCGCGGCGTTCGCCTACTTGCCTTCGGGCGGCAGCTACGACGGTCAGTCCTGGTACCTGATCAACGATCAGTACCGGGTCAACGAAACGCCGGGTACCAACAACTATGGGCGTCAGACCCTGACCCACGAAATCGGCCACAGCCTGGGCCTGTCGCATCCGGGCGTCTATAACGCGGGTAACGGCAACCCGACCTATAACGACGTGACCTACGCTCAGGACACGCGCGGCTACAGCCTGATGAGCTACTGGAGCGAGAGCAACACCGGTCAGGACTTCAGCAAGGATGGCAGCGGCGCGTACGCCTCGGCACCGTTGCTGGATGACATTGTTGCGGTACAAAAACTCTACGGTGCCAACCTCGAGACCCGTGCCCAGGACACCGTCTACGGCTTCAACTCCAACGCCGAGCGCGACTTCTACAGCGCCACCTCGTCGGCTTCCAAAGTGGTGTTCTCGGTGTGGGACGGTGGCGGCAACGACACTCTGGACTTCTCGGGCTTCAGCCAGAACCAGAAGATCAACCTCAACCAAGGCTCGTTCTCTGACGTTGGCGGCCTGGTCGGCAACGTCTCCATCGCCCATGGCGTAACCCTGGAAAACGCTATCGGTGGTTCGGGCAATGACCTGCTGATCGGCAACGCGGTGGCCAACCTGCTCGAAGGCGGTGCCGGTAACGACATCCTCTACGGCGGCGGTGGCGGCGATACCTTGTGGGGCGGGGCAGGGGCGGACACCTTCGTATTCAGTGCGGCATCCGATTCGACCATGACCGCGCCAGACTGGATCATGGATTTCACCAGCGGTCAGGACAAGATCGACCTGTCGGGCATCGCGCAGTTCTCCTCCGGCGCCGCCACGCTGAACTTCGTCAGTGGCTTCACCGGCCATGCTGGCGACGCGATCCTGACGTACTTTGCACAGACCAACCAGACCAGTTTGTATATCGATCTCACCGGCCACGGTGCGGTGGATTTTGCCGTGGGAACAGTCGGTCAGGCGGCAACCACGGATATTGTCGCCTAAACTCTGCTGACAGGAACCGCCGACGCGGTTCTGTGCAGTGAAAGTCCGCCCAGGGCCAACATGGGCGGACTTTTTTATGCCGTCAGTTTTTCTCCAGGTCCACGTCCTTGGTTTCGCGCAAGCAAAGCATGCCCACCACCAGGCTCACCCCGGTGATCGGTATCGGGTACCACAGCCCGTAGAAAATATCCCCGGTGTAAACCACCAGCGCAAACGATACGGTCGGCAGGAAACCACCAAACCAGCCGTTGCCGATGTGGTACGGCAGGGACATCGAGGTGTAGCGGATGCGTGTCGGGAACAGTTCGACCATCAGCGCCGCCAGCGGCCCGTAGCACATCGCCGAAATAATGATCAGCGCCACGATCAGCACGACAATCATCGGTTTGTTGATCTGCTGGGTGTCTGCCTGTTGCGGGTAGCCGGCCAGGGTCACGGCACCGCGCAGGGCGGCTTCGTCGTAACCGTCGAGGGTGACATCGCCAACGCTGACCTGCACGGTGCTGCCAGCGGGGGCGGCTTTGCTGCTGTAAGGCAGGCCTTGTTTGACCAGGAAGGTTTTGACCTTGTCGCAGGGACTGTCAAAACGCGCCTTGCCGACCGGGTCGAACTGGAAGGTGCAGGTGGCCGGATCGGCCAGCACGCTGATCGGCGCCTGTTGACTGGCGCGGTCGATGGCCGGGTTGGCGTAATGGGCCAGGGTTTTGAAGATCGGGAAGTACAGCACGGTGGCCAGCAACAGGCCAATCATCAGGATCGGTTTGCGTCCGACCCGGTCGGACAACCAGCCGAAGAAAATGAAGAACGGCCGCCGATCACCACACTGACAATCAGCAAGGTGTTGGCCAGGGCCGGGTCCATTTTCAGGAACTGGGTGAGGAAGAACAGCACATAGAATTGTGCCGCATAGAAGGTCACCGCTTGCCCGGCGTTGATGCTGAACAGTGCAATCAGCACGACTTTGAGGTTTTCCCAGTTACCGAAGGATTCGCGGATCGGCGCTTTACAGGACTTGCCTTCTTCTTTCATTTTCAAGAAGGCCGGCGACTCGTGCAGGCTCAGGCGAATCCAGGTCGAAATGCCCAGCAGCACGATCGACAGCAGGAACGGAATGCGCCAGCCCCAGACTTCGAACTGATCCCCGGTGAAGTAGCGGCAGCCGAGCACCACCAGCAGCGAGAGCAGCAAACCGAGGGTCGCGGTGGACTGAATCCAGCTGGTGTGGAAACCGCGTTTGCCGACTGGCGCGTGTTCTGCCACGTAGGTCGCGGCGCCGCCGTACTCGCCGCCGAGTGCCAGGCCCTGAAGCATGCGCAGCATCACCAGAATGATCGGTGCGGCGATGCCGATGCTGGCGTAGGTCGGCAGCAAGCCAACGCAGAAGGTTGCCAGGCCCATCAGGATGATCGTGGCGAGGAAGGTGTATTTGCGCCCGATCATGTCCCCCAGTCGACCGAATACCAGAGCGCCGAACGGCCGCACGATGAAACCGGCAGCAAAGGCCATCAGCGCGAAGATGAAGGCGGTGGTGTCATTGACCCCGGCGAAAAACTGTTTGCTGATCACCGCCGCGAGGGCGCCGTAGAGGAAGAAGTCATACCATTCGAACACCGTCCCGAGGGACGAGGCGAAGATGACTTTCTGGGTTTCCTTGCTGGTGCCGGCGCTGAGCGTTGCGGCGATTGCTTGAGCCTGTTCTGACATGTCGGTATCCCTCACAGTGTTTATTTATTGTTGTTCCACTGTCAGCGCCCGCCGTATGGGCTGGCGCCGCTCCTGCTGGTATTGCGCAGCCTTTGTGGGAGCGAGCCTGCTCGCGAAGGCGTTGTGTCAGTCACCATCAGAGGTGGCTGACGGGCCTCTTCGCGAGCAGGCTCGCTCCCACAGAGGGGGTGTTTATAGTAGTGGCGAGAATCAGCTGCGCCGCTTTTTCGGCGATCATCAGTGTCGGTGAGCAGGTATTGCCTGAGGTGATATGCGGCATGATCGACGCATCGGCGATGCGCAGGCCGGGAATGCCGTGGACCCGCAGTTGGGCATCGACCACTGCATCGGCATCGTTGCCCATGCGGCAGGTGCCGACCGGGTGGAAAATCGTCGTGCCGATGCGTGCGGCGGCTTCGTGCAGTTGTTCTTCGCTTTGCAAGGCCGCGCCCGGCAGGTATTCGACCGGGTTGAACACTTGCAAGGCCGGTGCGGCAACGATGCGCCGGGTCAGGCGAATCGCATCGGCGGCCACGCGCAGGTCTTCGGGATGGCTCAGGTAATTGGGTTGAATCAACGGTGGCTGTTGCGGGTCGGTCGAACGAATCTCGACGCGGCCACGGCTTTGCGGGCGCAGGTCGCAGACCGACGCGGTGAACGCCGGGAACGCATGCAAGGGTTCGCCAAAGCGTTCGAGCGACAGCGGTTGGACGTGGTATTCGAGGTTCGCCGAGGTTTGTTCCGGTCCGGAGCGAGCGAAGGCGCCGAGTTGACTGGGGGCCATCGACAGCGGGCCACTGCGGTCATACAGGTAACGCAAGCCCATGCCGATTTTGCCCCACAGGCTGCCGGCGATCTGGTTCAGGGTCCGGGCGTTTTCCAGCTTATAGATCAGCCGCAGCTGCAAGTGATCCTGCAGGTTGCCACCCACGCCATTGAGCTCGTGGGCGATGCCGATGCCCAGGCGTTTGAGCAGGCCGCCCGGGCCGATGCCGGAACGTTGCAGGATGCTCGGGGAACCGACTGAACCGGCGCTGAGGATGATCTCCCTGCGGGCAGCAAAGGTTTTTTCCTGGCCTTGCCAGCGGGCGCTGACCTTGGATGCCCGGCCGTTTTCCAGCAGCACGCGATCGACGTCGACACCGGTCAAGACCGTGAGGTTAGGCCGATGGCGAACCGGTTTGAGAAAGGCCTTGGCGGCATTCCAGCGCACCCCGGCTTTCTGATTCACCTGGAAGTAGCCGCACCCTTCGTTGTCGCCCTGGTTGAAGTCATCGAGGTTGGCGATGCCGCTTTGTTCGGCGGCGCTGCGGAAGGCGTCGAGAATCGGCCACGACAGCCGCTGGCGCTCGACGCGCCATTCACCGGCGGCGCCGTGAAATGCCGAGTCACCGGCAAAATGGTTTTCGCTCTGCTTGAACAGCGGCAGTACGTCATTCCAGTTCCAGCCGGGGTTGCCTTCGGCGGCCCAGCGGTCGTAATCACTGGCCTGGCCGCGCATGTAGATCATGCCGTTGATCGATGAACTACCACCCAATACCTTGCCGCGCGGGTAACTCAGGCTGCGGCCTTGCAGGCCGGTTTGCGCTTCGGTCTTGAAGCACCAGTCGGTGCGCGGGTTGCCGATGCAAAACAGGTAACCGACCGGAATGTGAATCCACGGGTAGTTATCGCGCCCGCCGGCTTCAAGCAGCAACACCCGGTGTTGCGGGTTGGCGGAGAGCCGATTGGCCAGCAGGCAGCCGGCCGGTCCGGCGCCGACCACGATGTAATCGTATGCATCAACGGCAGGTAGCATCCATGACCTCGCAGCATGTTGTTCTTATTGGGATCCATCCTAGTTGTTAGTTTTCGGTAAAAGAATGTTAGTTTTTACTCAGCTGTTGTGTGTTTTTAAACAGCGATCTGCTCCCAAGCATTCAAGGAAGGCTGATGTTCGACTGGAATGACCTGCGGTTTTTTCTCGAATTGCAACGCAGCGGCCGCTTGCTGACCGCCGCCCGGCGCTTGAAAACCACCCACGCTACGGTGGCGCGGCACATCGAGGCGATTGAAACGAGCCTCGGCACCGCGCTGTTCGTCCAGCAAGCCCAGGGTTACCAGCTGACTCCGGCCGGTGAAGCACTGCTCAAACATGCTGAAGCCATGGAGAACGTGGCTTTGCTGGCGCAGGAGGAAATCACGCAGTCCAGCGCGCCGCTGGGCAAGATTCGCGTCGGGGTGACCGAAGGCTTGGGGATCATGTTTCTCGCCAGTCGCATGCAGGGTTTGTTTGATCGCTATCCGGGGCTGGAAGTGGAGTTGGTGGCGGTGCCGCGCTTCGTCAGCATCCTTAATCGCGAAGCTGAGATCAGTATTCATCTGGAGCGCCCGGCTGCTGACATGCTGGTCACTCGCAAGCTCACTGATTACCGTTTGGCGCTTTACGCCAGTCAGGCTTACCTCGACCGTTCGCCGCCGTTGCGCAGCCGGGAAGACCTGGCGCGGCATGCCTGGATCGGCTATGTCGATGATCTGTTGTTCAGTCAGGAATTGATGTTTCTCAACAGTTTTTGCCGCAGCCCTCAGGTGGTGTTTCACAGCACCAGTGTGATTGCCCAGCAGCAGGCGGCGCGTTCGGGATTGGGGATTGCGGTATTGCCGTGTTACATGGCTAGCAATGATCCGGAGCTGGTGCCGCTGTTGCCGGCCGAAAGCATTCAGCGTAGTTACTGGATCAGTACTCGCCGTGAGCTGCACAAGTCGGTGCGCTTGCGGGTGTTGTGGGATTATGTGGTGGGGTTGTGTGATCGCGAGCAGGCGCTGCTGCTTGGGCCGCATCCCGACGCGTAGGAGCTGCCGCAGGCTGCGATCTTTTGATCCTGGCGGCCTGACAGCCGACCCATCTCTTGCGGATGTACACCAATCAAAATTGTGGGAGCGAGCCTGCTCGCGATGGCGACCTTACAGTCGACCAATCTCTTGCAGATGTATGTCATTCAAAGCTGCGGGAGCATGGCTTGCCGGCGATAGTAATTTCACTGACGCCATCGTGGGCATTCCTTGCTCTGGGGTTACGGAGTGATTTCGAACGCGGTGCTTCCCAGTCGCTCACCATTAATCATGATGTGTACCGCATGCGTGCCTGCGTAATGTTTTCGGGTGGTCAGTTCGCGGATTTGCTGGGCGCGGCTGAGGGTTTGCCGGGCGTGGGCGGGCAGGGTGAGGCCCTTGAGTTTGAAGACTTTCGCCGAGGTTGCACCCGAGGCTTTGACGTAGTCGATGGCGTAATCGACCACCAGTTGCTGGTTGTCACTGGCGGTTGAATGAAGGTCGAACGAGAGCTTTATGGTCTGGCCAAGACTGATCACTGCCGGTTCAACCTTGAGGTTACGGACCTGGACCTCGGGTTTACCGCCAGCGCCGATGATTGCCAGTGCCCGTTGGTTGCCCTGTTTGATCAGGCTGCGTAGCGCGTGTTTGGCGATCCACGCGGTGCGCGGGTTTTCCAGCGACCAGCCTTCGATCAGGTTCAGCACCCACTCGGGGTGGTCCTTGGTGATGTCGTTGAGGTGATTGGCCACCGATTTGCTTACATAAAGGCTGCTGTCGGCCTTGAGGTTGTCGAGGATCTCTGCTGCCAGCGTCGGGTCGGCTTGTACCTGTTCGAGGCGAAACGACCACGGCAAGCGCGGGCGACTGCCTTCGCTGGCCAGGCGACGGATGTGTTCGTTGTCGTCCAGCGACCACTCGTGCATCAGCGCCAGTGAGCGCTCCAGGTCGCTGCGCAGGAAATGCCGGATCGCGAACTCCGAAGATCCGAACGTGGTGAAATACTTGAGCGCATCCATCGACAATTCGAACGCGTGAGCGCCATAAGTGGCGACGTACTGAGGCAGGAACATGCTGACAAAACCACTGTTGAGGCGCGGTGCAAGTGGACGCAGGATCTCCAGTGTCTGCTCATAGCTCAGCGGCAACACTGCATGCAGGCACTCACCGACCCTTGCCATGCGCTGCATCACCGACAACTCGGCCAAGTCGTCATTGGCCAGTTTCAGGAACGCCTTGGTGTTGAACGCCGGGTACACCGCGTGCATTTCGCTGGCGATGTGTTGCAAACGTTCGGCGTTGAAGATTTCCTTCAGCGTGGGGAAGGACTGGTCGGCGTTGCTCATCGTGGGGACCTTATGATCGTTCCCGCGCTCTGCGTGGGAATGCCGCCATGGACGCTCTGCGTCCGCTGTTTGATGTAGCGCGGAGTGTCACGGGATGCATTCCCACGCGCAAGCGTGGGAACGATCAACACTGACATCCTCAATTTTTTTCCGTCTCTTCCTCAATCCGATCCGCCTCGAACAACCGCGCCAGTTCGGCTCGGGCTTCCTGGGCGCTTTGCATGACTTTCGCGGCATCATCATAGATCGCGTGCTGGGCTTCGAGCACTTGTTCGTCGTGATGCTTGAAGCGCTTGATGCGGGCGTCGGCCTGGGTCTGGCTCAGGCCCAGACCGAGCAGGGTCCGGCGGCTCATTTCCAGGCTTGAATAGTAGGTTTCACGGATCGCCTCGGCACCGAGATCGACCAAGCGGTGCACATGCTGACGGTTACGTGCACGGGCGATGATTTTCATGTGCGGGTAGAGTTTGCGCACCAGTTCGGCGGTCTTGATGTTGGTGTCCGGGTCATCGGTGGCAATCACAAAGAATTCCGCCTGCTCGACCTTGGCGGCCTTGAGTATTTCCGGGCGCATCGGATCGCCATAGAACACCGGCACACCGCCAAAACTGCGCGACAGCTCGATGGTTTCCACCGAGGTGTCGAGGGCGACGAACTGGATTTTTTGTGCCCGCAGAATCCGCGCCACAATCTGTCCCATACGGCCCAGGCCGGCGATGACTACGCGAGGGGCGTCAGTGTCGATTTCGCGCAAGTGCGGCGGCACGGCGACGGGCTCGATCTTTGATTTCACCAGTCGGCCGCACATCAGCAGCAACAGCGGGGTCACGGCCATCGACAGGGTGATGGTCAGCACCTGAAGGTCGTACATTCGTGGGTCGAACAGGCCTTGATCGCGGCCGATCTTGAACACCACGAACGCAAATTCACCGCCCGCGGCCAACACGATACCCAGGCGTAACGCACTCAGCCGATTCAGGCCTCCGGCCAGCCGCCCGACGACAAACAGCATCGGCAGCTTGAGTATGATCAGCAGCAGGGTCAGGCCTAGCACCGTCGCCGGCGCGCTGAACAACAGGCTGATATTGGCGCCCATGCCGACACTGATGAAAAACAGTCCCAGCAGCAGGCCCTTGAACGGTTCGATCTGTGCTTCCAGTTCATGACGGTATTCCGAGTCCGCCAGCAGCAAGCCAGCGAGGAATGCGCCGAGGGCCATCGACACGCCGACCAGGTCCATCAGCCACGCGGTGCCGATTACCACCAGCAGCGCAGTGGCGGTCGAGACTTCCGGCAGGCCGGTTTTGGCGACCACGCGAAACACCGGCCGCAACAGGTAACGCCCACCGATCACCACTACTGCGATGCTGCCCAGCACCCGCAGGACATGGTTCAACTCTTCAGCGGCGGTCGAGGTGTGATCGCCGCCGGCGAGCAGCGGCACCATGGCGATCAGCGGGATCGCGGCGATGTCCTGAAACAGCAGAATGGCAAACGCCAGCCGTCCGTGCGGGCTGGTCAGTTCCTTGCGTTCGGCGAGGCTTTGCAGGCCGAATGCGGTGGACGACAACGCCAGCCCCAGACCGAGCACGATCGCACTGTTGAGTGCCTGGCCGAACACGTAGAACGCCAGCACGCCGATCACCGAACCGGTCAGCAGCACCTGCGCCAGACCAACGCCAAACACTGCTTTGCGCATCACCCATAGCCGTCGTGGCGACAACTCAAGGCCGATGATGAACAGCAGCAACACCACGCCAAGCTCGGAAATATGGCTGACGCTTTGCGGGTTGCCGATCAACCCCAGCACCGACGGCCCGATGATGACCCCGGCCAGCAGATAGCCCAACACCGCGCCCAGTTGCAGGCGTTTGGCCAAAGGCACGGTGAGCACCGCCGCGAACAGAAAGACTACAGCGGCTTGCAACAGGTTGCCTTCATGGGGCATGGCTTACTCCTGGGAAAACGTCGAACGACAAAAAATGCGGACAATCATGGGTTGGAAAGGCGCCAAGGATAAAGGCTGAGCCGGCATCAGTCAGTCATGAGTGCCGGCAATCGCGGATTTTCGCGTTACATTTTGCATCAATTTGTTACATTCATAGGATAAGCTGATCAATTCGTTTGCCGCTGAGTGCGCGTCATGGCCATCAACTTCGACCTGAATGACTTGCAGGCTTTTCGCGCCGTGGTCGAGCAGGGCAGCTTTCGCAAGGCCGCCGACGCGGTGCGCATCTCCCAGCCGGCGCTGAGTCGACGGATTGAAAAGCTCGAAGACGCGCTGGGGGTCAAACTGTTCGAGCGCACCACTCGCCGCGTTAGCCTGACCCAGGCGGGGCGTGCGTTTGCGCCCAGTGTTGACCGCTTGCTGGATGACCTGGATGTGGCGCTGCTGGGGATCAGCGACGTGGCGTCGACCCGTTTGGGCTACGTTACCGTGGCCTGCGTACCGTCGGCGGCGTACTACTTCATGCCGCAGGTGGTCGCCCAATACCATCAGCGTTTTCCGCGAATCAAGGTCAAGGTGCTCGACTCCAGCGCCCATGACGTGCTGAGTGCAGTGGTCAATGGCGAGGCGGATTTCGGCTTGAGTTTCATGGGCACGCTGGAGGCCGAAGTCGAGTTCGAACCGCTGGTGCAGGAGCGCTATGTGGTCGCTTGCCGGCGCGATCACGCCTTGGCCAACCGCGCCAGTGTGAGCTGGAGCGAGCTGTACCAGCAGGATTACAT
This sequence comes from Pseudomonas brassicacearum, assembly GCF_003732175.1. GTDB lineage: Bacteria > Pseudomonadota > Gammaproteobacteria > Pseudomonadales > Pseudomonadaceae > Aquipseudomonas > Aquipseudomonas brassicacearum_G. The sequence continues at coordinate 42,334 of NZ_MOBI01000020.1, read as the reverse complement.
CTCCCTCGACAAGACTTCGGGCAATCGCTTCCTGCTGGATCAGGCGTTGAGCGGGATTGTGCCGGCGCGCCAGAGCATCTGCGAAACCCGACACGTCACCACCATGATTGGTCTGGTTGAAGCCGGGCTGGGGATTGCTGCGGTGCCATTAATGGCAATGCCCGGCAGTGACCACCCGATTCTGACCCATATACCGCTGACTGATCCGCAAGTGATGCGCAGCGTCGGCCTGCTCAAGCGCAGGGGGCGGACGCTGACGCCTGCGGCGTTGGAGCTGGAACGGCTGATTATTGAAATGAAGGTCAAACCGGCCTCAGCGTAGATCGGCTGAGGCCGGCGCCAGGCTTAATGGCTGACCGAGTCCAGTCCGGTCGCCATGACCTCTGGCTGGGCGGCCGGGGAGGCGAGGTAGTCGAGTAATGCCTTGGCTTGCAGCGGATGTTGCGCGCCAACCGGAATGCCAGCGGCGAAGCGCGTCACCGACTGTACGGATTCCGGAATCTTGCCGACGAAGGTCACGCCGGGCACCGGGAGCAATTCACTGACCTGCTGGAAACCCAACTGATAGTCGCCAGTGGCAACCACAGAGCCCACCGGGACTTTCGGCACCATGGTCGATTTGGCTTTGAGCTGCGGCTCGATACCCAGGTGCTTGAACAACTGTTCCTCGATGTACACGCCACTGGCGCTGTCGGAATAGGCCACGGATTTGGCGTTGAGCAACGTCGCCTTCAGCCCCTCGACCGAGCTGATATCCGGCTTCACCGCCCCCTCGCGCACCACCAGGCCAATCCTCGAATCGGCCAGTTCAACCCGTGATCCGGGCAAGACCTTGCCTTGCTTGATCAACTCATCCAGAGCGTAACCGACCATGATCACCACATCGGCGTGCTCGCCACGGGCCAACCGGTTGGGGATCGCTTCAGGCGCCTTGCCCATCGACGGGCCGAGCGCCGTATCGAGCGTGTTGCCGGTGGCGGCGGCGAATTTCGGACCGAGCACTTTGTAGGCGGCCGTGAAGCCACCGGAGGTCATCACGTGCAGCTCTTCAGCCTGGGCAACGCTGCTCAGGCCCAGGGCACCGATCAGGGTCAGCGCCGCAAGGTTCAGTAATTTCTTCATCGATACTTCTCTGTCTGGGGTTGGCTTATTGCACGGCAACTTGTAAACGACCGGTCGAGCGCCGGTACAGGTACAGCGTTGCGCACAACGCACACAGCGCGGCGAAACTCATCCAGTAACCGGGGGCGGCCTTGTCGCCGGAGTACTGAATCAGGAAGGTCGAAATCGCCGGGGTGAAGCCGCCGAATACTGCGGTCGCCAGGCTGTAGGCCAGGGAGAAACCGGCCACGCGGACTTCCACCGGCATGATTTCAGTCAGCGCTGCAACCATTGCGCCGTTGTACAAACCGTAGATGAACGACAACCATAGCAGCACCAGCAGCATGTTGATGAAGCTCGGCGCCTGGACCAGGTACGACAACGCCGGATAGGCCGTGGCCAGGGTCAACAGGGTCATCGCCACCAGCACCGGACGCCGACCGATGCGGTCCGACAGTGCGCCACCCAGTGGCAGCCAGCAGAAGTTCGACACGCCGACCAGCAAGGTCACCAGCAACGCATCGGAGGTGCTCAGGTGCAGCACGGTTTTGCCGAAGGTCGGCGCGTACACGGTGATCAGGTAAAACGCGGTGGTGGTCAGCGCCACCATCAGCATCCCGGCGATTACGATCTGCCAGTTTTGCAGCAAAGTACCAAACACCTGACGCATGGTGGGGCGGTGACGGCGCGCGGTGAACTCTGCGGTTTCTTCAAGATTGCGCCGCAGCAGGAAAATGAACGGCACGATCATGCAACCGACGAAAAACGGAATGCGCCAGCCCCAGTCGGCAATCACCGTCGCCGGCATCCATTGGTTCAGTGCATAGCCCAGCGCCGCAGCAATGACGATCGCCACTTGCTGGCTGGCCGACTGCCAACTGGTGAAAAAGCCCTTGCGGCCCGGTGTGGCGATTTCCGCCAGGTACACCGACACGCCGCCCAGTTCCGCGCCTGCGGAAAAGCCCTGAAGCAGACGGCCGATCAACACCAGCGCCGGGGCAAACAGGCCGATGGTCTCGTAGCCGGGCACCAGCACAATCAGAATCGTGCCGCTGGCCATAATCGACAGGGTGACGATCAAGCCTTTGCGGCGGCCGACATCATCGATGTACGCACCGAGAATCACCGCGCCCAACGGGCGCATCAGAAAACCTGCGCCAAACACTGCGAAGGTCATCATCAGCGAGGCGAATTCGCTGCTGGCAGGGAAGAACGCCGCCGCAATATAGGTGGCGTAGAAACCGAAGAGGAAGAAGTCGAACTGTTCCAGGAAGTTGCCCGAGGTGACCCGGAAAATCGCACTGGCCTTGCTGCGAGCGGATGTCGCTGGCGGATGGGTTGTAGCCTGCATGTTGTGTCTCCCGCGCTTTTATGACATGCGCAACGTGGCGCATGGATCTTATTAAGGCCGGATACTGGGGCAGGTCGATCGATATGATAAGTGCATATTTAACATCCATTGATGCGTATGGATTATCACTGCGGTGAGATCAATCGCAGAATCATCGCTACAGTGAGGTGTGAGCGTTTCGAATGACCGGACGCAATTGCGGCCCTAGAGCGGGTGTCACGAATTCACAGGAGCAATACCGATGTTGCATCAAAGGAAACTGACTGCCATGGCGGTGTTTGCGAGTCTTGTCGTTGTCTGCCCGACGGTCCTGGCCGCCGACACCCTGCAAACCATCGTCCAGTCGGCGCCTGTCAACGCCCGCAACCTGCACGTCGGCGACCAGGCGCCGGATGTCTACACACGCAGCGAAAAAGCCCTGGTCGACTGGAAAAGACGCGGTTTGAGCACCCCGCAAAGCCAGAGTCAGTGGGTGCAAGTCAACGACAAGTACATGCTGGTGCATACCGGCAACGGGCAGATTCTGGCGGTCATGCCGATTGAGCGTTGAGCGGGTGCCTGCATCAGCGTCTTCAACAGGATTGCCCTGCAAGGCGAAATCTGAGAAAACGCGGACCGTGTTTAGGGTCATCGCGAACGAGAGAGAGTAATGAACGAAGAATTGCAGGTCATCGACCTTGAACTGGGCGACGGCAAAGCTGCCGTTAAAGGCGCCTTGATTACCACCCAGTACCGCGGTTTTCTGGAGGACGGTACGCCGTTCGATTCTTCCTGGGAGCGCGGTAAACCCTTCCAATGCGTGATCGGCACCGGTCGAGTTATCAAGGGCTGGGATCAGGGCTTGATGGGCATGAAGGTCGGCGGCAAGCGCAAATTGCTGGTGCCAGCGCACCTGGCGTATGGCGAGCGTTCGATGGGCGCTATCCCGCCGGATTCCAACCTGATTTTCGAGATTGAATTGCTCGAAGTGCTGACGCGCGACGACTGATGGCTGTTACGACTCGAACCCGGGCAAACGGCTGATTCGCTCGCTGAGAAACTCGGTGAGCAACCGCGCACGCAACGGTCGGTAGCGGCGTTCCGGGTAGAGCAGGAACGCTTCGTTGTCCGGGCCGTTCCACTGCGGCAGCACGCGTACCAGTTGGCTGTTTTCCAGCAAGTCGCTGACCAGCCAGGCCGGCGTGATGCATAGCCCCGCACCGAGCTGCAGGCCGCAGTGGATTCGCAGCAGCGGGGCGTTCGATGCGGTGATCGACTTCGATCGGATCATGCTCGTCCCACAGCATCCGACGCGTTTTCTGCCGGCGTACGACTCGGGCGATCACCTGCACCCGGGGGATCTCCATGACCATTGGGTGAATACAGGGTTGCCAATGTTGACGTGATCGACGACTATCCTTTCCGCAGATAGGTATAGGGGGTATGGGTATGTCGCACATTCACGAACACAAAGACGATCTGCTCAAGCGGGTTCGTCGAATTGCCGGCCAGGTTCAAGCCGTCGAGCGGGCATTGGAGTCGGAAGCCGACTGCGCCAAAACCCTGCATTTGGTCGCGGCGATTCGTGGCGCGGTCAACGGTCTCCTGGATCAGTTCATCGAAGCTCATGCGCGCGAACACGTGGCCAGCCCGGAGCTCAGCGATCAAGAACGCGCCGAAGGCCTTGAAGACTTGCTGCAAGCCATTCGTCGTTACTCAAATTGAAGGTCATGCAACCCATGAGCAGTTCACCTCAGGTTTCACGTTATTCCCACGATCACATGTTTCTGGGCGCCACCCACGATGACAATGCCAGACGCACGTTGTGGGTCGTGGCGCTGACGTTCGTCATGATGGTGGGCGAGATTTTTGCCGGTTACATCACCGGTTCCATGGCGCTGCTGGCGGACGGTTTCCATATGGCAACCCACGTCGGTGCGCTGGGCATTACCGCAATCGCCTACGGGTTTGCCAGACGCAACGCCGGTAATGCGCGCTACAGTTTTGGTACAGGCAAAGTAGGGGATCTGGCGGGCTTCGCCTCGGCCATGGTGCTGGGGCTGGTCTCGATCTTCATTGCTGTAGAGTCCGTCATGCGGTTGTTTCAACCGACTACCGTGGCCTTCGCCGAAGCGACGCTGATCGCCGTAGTGGGCCTGGCCGTGAACATTGTCAGCGCGCTTTTACTGGCCGGTAACTCTGGGCATCATGACCACGGTCACGGTCACGGTCACGGTCACGGTCACGGTCACGGACATGAGCATCATCACGACAACAATCTGCGTTCGGCTTATGTCCATGTGCTGGCGGATGCGATGACTTCCGTGCTGGCAATCGCTGCGTTGTTGGCCGGTCGCTATCTGGGCTGGGTCTGGCTGGACCCGGTGATGGGTATCGTCGGCGCAATCGTGATCGCCAATTGGGCCTATGGCTTGATGCGAGACAGCGCCGCAGTGCTGCTGGACACGACCGATGAACACGTCTCCGCCGAAGTTCGTGAGCTGCTTGAGTCGACAGGCGATGTCAGCATCACCGACCTGCATGTCTGGCGAGTAGGCCCGCAAGCCCGGGCAGCGATTGTCAGCGTCGTGACCTCGGCAGCCGTCACGGCCGATGCCATCCGCGAACGGTTGGCCCCGGTCCATGAGCTGTCACACCTGACGGTCGAATATCGCAACGCTTGAGGACACTGCTACAGGCATTTACCTGGCAGTACGTCAGGTAAACAGCTCGATATCTTCAAGGGTGTCCGAGATGACAGGTTCAAGAGAGGGGAATCGCGCCTTCACACGCTCAAAGGCCGCGAGTACCTTCTCTATCTCCAGTTGACCGTGTCGGCGTGCCACATGACCAAGGGCCGTGATGGCCGCTGATGCAACATTTTCATTCTCACTGTTCAGATAGTGCAGGCAAGTGTTCTGAGCCCACGCTCCATCCGGCTCGTTAAGACCGATGGAGATCAGGGCGGCGATGACATCCGTTTCCTTTCCTTCAGCAAGAAGAGTGCTCGCTTTGTCATGGTTCATCGATGGATCTTGATAGAGCAGGCTCACTTTTTAACTCCCTGAATGTTGCCTTTGTTGTCGACTGTTCCGGCTTTGATCAGAGCATTTTTCATATCCTGGTGGAGTTTATCCCACGACCTTACGTGACCGTGATAGACGTCTCCTCCTGTTCGGTCGAAGACCACAAACTCCTTGGTGCCTGGATCAACGCCAATTCGGCGTGGTGATGTCGGTTTTACCTGTACAGAATTGTCTAGCGCTTCCTGTCCGTTGACCGGCCCTTTGCTCTTTACCGGGTTGTCCGTTTTCCCGTGGTAATCAGCCGCGTCGAACTCCATATTCATGACGATATAAAGCGACTGAATACCGGAATCTGCCGGGAAGGCAAGAATGAAGTCTTTGTATTCAGGCGGATAGACAGGGTTCACGATGATGTTGTCAGCCGCCTGCGTAGGCGGGTAAATCCAGATTTGTGGAGCTTGCGGTGCCCCCTCCAGTGCAGGGATTGTCAAGGTATTGTCCGGAGTGACTGCCGGAGTCCAGGTCAAGGTAATACCATCACCCAAATCGGCCACCTGCCGGGAGCCTTGCGCCTTAAACGTGACAACAGGGATGAACTCCCATTCACGGCGATTCTGGGTGTTGTAGCCGTACCTTTTAGGGTTCCGTCGGCGTTTTCTTCGACACGCAATCGAACACGTGTACGGGCTTGTTTGAGTGTTCTGAGTTGCTCTTCCGTGTATAGGGCGCTGTCACCCAGGTTTGATGAAGCCAGCATCGCAACCAGACCGAGAAGTGCCCCTGTAACAACGCCAGCGCTCGCCACGCTGCCCACGCTAATTGCCGAAGTTGCTGGGCCGGTTGCGCCTGCTGAGGCGATGGCTGCTGCGCCTAACGTCAAAGAGCCAATGTTGGCGGGCACAGTTCCACTGATTTTCTTGAGTGGTACTTGGCCATGTTCGTCCACGTCCCGGCCGCCCAGCAGAACGTAATGACCATAATCTTTCAGGCTGGTAACAGGCACGAATCCGGTCGGGCTGTCGTGATTTATGATTCCATCCGGCAAGTTGCAGGATTTTGCGAACACACAGCCAACGAGTGGTTGTACCTGCTTCTTGTTTTGTTCCCTAAAACTCCTTTCGATGTTTTGTTGTCTGGCGAGCATGTCTTCATATGCCTGCTGTCGAGACTCACGCTCTGCAAGCTCGGTTGGCGTCATGTATCTAGAGGTGCGGTGATGACCGTCACCCGATGGAGGGTTCCAGACTTTGGGTATGTCCTTGTTACGAGCCATGCTCCTCCTTGTTTCGTCTGTTAAATGCGACGAGACGCTATCTCAAGCAGAGTGCCATGGCTGTAGGACGGGTCTGAAAACGCTGACGATGTTCCGCATAAGGAAACGCTTCGAAAATCACCACGCTCATCGCTGAACCTCCTACCGCTCGCGAAACACCGGAATGCGCCCGTTCAGTGACGGGCGGTAATCCCAGGCAAGCTGATCCAGCGTGCCGTTGTGCGTCAGGATTTCGCTGAGTGTGGCGCTGGCGATGCTCAAGGCCAGTGTCTGGCCGGGGCACTGGTGGCGGCCGATGCCGAAGGTAAAGCTGCGGCGGGCCGGGCGGTCGAGGATCAAGGCGTCCGGGTTGTCGTTGAGCTGTGGGTCGCGGTTGGCCGAGGCCAGCAGCACCAGAATGACATCGCCGGGCTTGAGACTCACACCGTGGATTTCACAGGGCGCGTTGACGAAACGACGGGTGTTCTGCACCGAAGGATCATGGCGCTGGACTTCCGCCAACAAGTCTTCGACACGCGCCGGGTCGCGCTGTATTTCAGCCTTGAGCTGCGGATTGCGGATCAATGCCAGCATGGCGTTGCCGATCAACCCGGCAGTGGCCTCATAGGTCTGGGAAAGCAGCCCAATCAGGTTGGCGAGCAGAGTGTCGGGGTTTGCCAGGCGTTGACGAATCCCTTCAAGTAGAGGGCTTTGCTGATCCTGTGCGCTGAGGCGTTCTACGAAAAAACCGTTCAACTGTTCCGCCGCTGCATGGGCCGTGTCCAGCTGGGCCGGGCTGCTCAGGGGCGACAGGCACGCGACGAAATCAGCCGTCAGATTGCTGAGGGTTCGACCTTCGGCTGGCGTAAAGCCGAGCAGCGCAGCGACCACGCAAATCGGCCCCATGAACATTGCCTTGTGCAGTCCGTCAGCAGATTGGCTGATCAACCGGGCGCGGACCAGTGCGCTGACCTCGTCGGTGTTGATCACTTCCAGTCCGGGCTGTATGGCCGACCTCGGGCAGCGCTGGCGTTCGCCATCGTTCATTCGCATCAATTGACCAAACACTTTGCCAGCCGCGCCGTGTGCAATGGCATTGGGCACCGGTTCGTGGGCCGGCCGGACCTTGCAGTCGGGATGAGCCAGCACGGCGGCAACGGCCTGGGCGCTGCTGGCCACCCACAGACCCAGTCCTTGATGAAATGAAAGGCCGTCGTCTGCCCGCAGGCTGGCGTAATAAGGGTAGGGATCGGTGTGTGTCGCGGCGATGATCGGGTCCATGAAGCGCTGCCTTATTCGTCGGTGGAAAGTGTTGCTACTATCTCCAGTCCTGCAGGGTGACGATTCGTCCGGGAGCGAAATATGAACGTTGAACAACACGACATTGGCGTCTCGCAAGTGGCGGCGGCGATTGCCGAGCCGGCCCGGACGAAGATTCTCTGCTCGCTGATGGACGGCCACGCGCGCACCAGTACCGAACTGGCAGTGATCGCCGACGTCAGTGCTTCCACCGCCAGCGCCCATCTGGCGAAACTCAAGGAACTTGCCTTGGTGCGGCTGCATGTTCAGGGGCGGCATCGTTATTACAGCCTGGCGGATCAGCGGGTCGCCCAAGCCCTGGAAGCGCTGATGGTGATCGGTCAAAACGCAGCGCCAACCTTTACTCCCCGAACCCCGGATCGCCTGCAATTTGCTCGCACTTGCTACGACCATATGGCCGGCACCTTGGCCGTGTTGCTGCATGACCGGATGCTGGAAACGGGTTGGTTGGAGATGCCGGAGCAGAGTGATCAGGAGTACGCGTTGAGTGAAACCGGTGAGCGGTTTTTCGAAGGGTTGGGTATCGACGTGAAGTCCTTGAGCAGTCTGCGTCGACGTTTTGCCTGCCCTTGTCTCGACTGGAGCATGCGTCGCCCACATCTCGGCGGCTCATTGGGCGCGGCGTTGCTGCAAACGGCGATCAAGCGCAAATGGCTGACACAGGATCTGGACAGCCGGGCGCTGGCGTTGACGGCGACCGGGTGTAAAGAGATCACCGCCAGATTCGCGATTGAACTGCCAGCGCTGGCAAAGGTGAACCTGCGGGGTGCCACAGAGTCAGGCAGTCGCCCGGTTGTCAGTCCTTCGCCATAACGGCGGTATTCGCTATCGGCTGGCCGAGGCCATCAGCACGCCGAAGCCGGCGAAGGTGACGCCTGACACCTTCGCCGCCAGCCAGGAACCTTTTTGGCTCGACAGCCAGCCTTTGGCTGCATTGGCGAGCAGGGCATAGCTGCCGTGGATCAGGATCACCAGCACGCTGTAGGAACTGACCAGGGTAAAAAACTGGCTGTAGTAATGCGTCGAGGTGTCGATGAACTGCGGGAACACCGCGAGAAAGAAGAACACGGCTTTTGGGTTCAACAGCTGGAGCGATGCCGCCTCGACGAAGCGATACCCAGGGCCGGACGAGTTCACGTCACGCTCAGGGATGAAACGATCAGTGCGCCAGCTTTTGTAACCCAGATACAAGAGGTACGCGGCACCGGCATATTTCAACACGGTGAACGCGCTCGCGGAGGTTGCGAGTATCAGGCCCACGCTGGTCGCGCTGATCCCGGCGACGACAAACGCCCCCAGGGCGATGCCCAGGATACCCGGCAGCGCGCCGGTCCAGCCATGGCGCAGGGAATTGGTCAGCGTGAGCACCACGCCGGGCCCGGGACTCAGAATGGTCAGGGCGGCGAACAGTAAAAACAATCCGTAGCTATTCATCTCTCACTCCATCAGGTGGCATCGGCTGCATGCCCGCAGATTGGCGTGACGAGAAGGGCGTGACAAACGCTTTAATTGCACGGCATATGTGACTAAATTAGACGCATGATTAATCAACTCCCTCCCTTGAATGCAGTTCGCGCTTTCGCGGCCGCCGCTCGTCATCAGAGCTTCAGCCTCGCGGCCGAGGAACTGCACGTCAGTCACAGTGCCGTCAGCCGTCACATCAAACGGCTTGAGGAGCATCTGGGCGTGCTGCTGTTCGAACGGCGCATCCGGCAATCGGTGCTGACCCCGGCGGGACAGAGCTTCTATGAACAGGTCAGCGCGGGTCTGTCACAGATTGCCAACGCCGCCGCGGCGCTCAAGCAACACGCCTCGTTGCGTACCGTAAAGATCAACGTCCGCCCGACCTTCGCCCAGCGCTGGCTGACGCCCAGGCTGGCGGATTTCGTGGCGTTGCACCCGGAGATCAAACCCGAGGTGGTCACGTCCACGCTGGCGCCCGATCACGCACGAGACGGGTTCGACGTCGTTATTCGACGGGGTCGCGACGGCTGGGCGCCGGACATTCACGCTCAGGTACTGTTTGAAGACGAATTGCTGCTGGTCGCGGCACCTTCGCTGATCAAGCGTCTGCCGCTCGACGACTTGAACGCCCTGAGCCGACACACCTTACTGACCGCCAAGACCCGCCGCGAGGACTGGCACAACTGGGCCCTGTTGTTCGGCGAAACGCAGTCAGCGACTCAGATGACGCTGCAGTTCGATCACATGCAGCCGGTGCTTCAGGCTGCCGTGGAGGGACAGGGCATAGCTTTGTGTCCGGCCTCGTTGCTGGGCGATGACTTGTCGAGCGGCCGTCTGATTTGCCCGCTACCTGAACTGCGCATGCCGTTACCGCGTTATTACTACGGTGTTGCGCCGGACGTGACAGCACAGACCCAGGTGTTTCTGGAGTGGTTGTTTGCCCGGCTCGACGTAGATGCCGGCCAATAAAAAGCCCACCCACCGCGTAAGCGATGGGTGGGCTTTTTAGTGCCGCAAGCGCTGGATCAGACCTTGACGATCCAGCCCTCTGGCGCTTCGATGTCGCCGGTCTGCACACCGGTCAGCTCTTTGTAGAGCTTCTGGGTGACCGGGCCGACTTCGGTTTCGCTGTGGAACACGTGCAGTTTGCCGTTGTACTCGATGCCGCCGATTGGCGTGATCACCGCAGCAGTACCGCAGGCGCCGGCTTCCTTGAAGTCACCGATCTTGTCGATGAACACGTCGCCTTCAACGACTTCCATACCCAGACGCGATTTTGCCAGCTCGATCAACGACAGACGGGTGATACCCGGCAGCACCGAAGGAGATTTCGGTGTGACGAATTTGTCGTCCTGGGTGATACCAAAGAAGTTCGCAGAGCCGACTTCTTCGATCTTCGTGTGGGTCATCGGGTCCAGGTAGATGCAGTCGGCGAAGTGCGCCTTCTTGGCCTGGGAGCCAGGCATCAGGCTGGCGGCGTAGTTGCCACCGACCTTGGCAGCGCCGGTGCCTTGTGGCGCGGCGCGGTCGTAGCTGGAGATCAGGAAGTTGTGCGGGGTCAGGCCGCCTTTGAAATAGGCGCCGACCGGGATGCAGAAGATCGAGAAGATGAACTCGGGAGCGGTACGCACGCCGATGTTGTCACCTACGCCGATCACGAACGGACGCAGGTACAGCGCGCCGCCGGTGCCATACGGCGGAATGAAACGTTCGTTGGCACGCACCACGGCCTTGCAGGCCTCGACGAATTGTTCGGTGTCCACCTGCGGCATCAGCAGGCGAGCGCAGCTGCGCTGCATACGCAGGGCGTTCTGGTCCGGGCGGAACAGGTTGATCGAACCATCCTTGCAGCGGTAGGCCTTCAGGCCTTCGAAGCATTGCTGGCCATAGTGAAGGGCAGTGGAGCCTTCGCTGATGTGCAGCACGTTATCTTCGGTCAGGGTGCCTTTGTCCCAGGCGCCATCGCGCCAGTGCGACAAATAGCGCTTGTCTGTCTTGATGTAGTCAAAACCCAGCTTGTCCCAATTGATGCTTTCGTTACCCATGACACCCTCTATCACTTAACAATCGCCTGAATGGTTCAAGGCTTCTGACGTTTTTCTGGATGGGGACAACAATACTTCATTCCAACGCTAAATCGCAGCCCAGAATGCGATCCTTCTGTGATCGTTCCCAGGCTCTGCGTGGGAATGCCTCAACGGACGCTCCGCGTCCGCTTTAGGGACGCGGAGCGTCCCGGGCTGCATTCCCACGCAGAGCGTGGGAACGATCAGGGTCAGACTGTTACAGGTGCAACGCGTGCCCCAATGCTCGCAACGCCGCTTCCTGTACCGCTTCACCCAGCGTCGGATGCGCGTGGATGGTGCCGGCGATGTCTTCCAGGCGTGCGCCCATTTCCAGGGACTGGCCAAATGCCGTCGACAATTCGGAGACTCCGACACCGACTGCTTGCCAGCCGACAATCAGATGATTGTCACGCCGCGCGACCACCCGCACGAAGCCGCTTTTTGATTCCAGGGTCATCGCCCGGCCGTTGGCGGCGAACGGGAAGCTCGACATGATGCAATCCAGGCCTGCGGCCTTGGCTTCGTCCGGGGTCTTGCCGACCACCACCAGTTCCGGGTCGGTAAAGCACACGGCAGCGATGGCGGTGGGGTTGAACTCGCGGTGTTTGCCCGAGATCAGCTCGGCGACCATTTCACCCTGCGCCATGGCGCGGTGAGCGAGCATCGGCTCGCCGCTCAGGTCGCCAATGGCCCAGACGTTACGCATGCTGGTCGCGCAGCGGTTGTCGATCTTGATCGCCGAGCCGTTCATGTCCAGCTTCAACGCTTCAAGGTTCCAGCCCTGGGTGTTGGGTTTACGCCCAACCGCCACCAGCACCTGATCGGTGGCCAGGTTCAGGGTTTCACCATTCGGGTCGCGCACTTGCAAGGTATTGGCTTGTGAATCAAAGCCTTCGACGCTGTGCTTCAAGTAAAGCTTCACGCCAAGTTGCTTGAGCGCTTCGTTGACCGGTTGGGTCAGTTCGGCGTCATAGGCCGGAAGAATCCGATCCTGCGCCTCGACCACGCTGACCTCGGCGCCGAGCTTGCGGTAGGCAATGCCCAGCTCAAGGCCGATGTAGCCGCCACCCACCACGATCAGCCGTTTCGGTACGCTTTTCGGTGCCAGGGCTTCGGTGGAAGAGATGATCGGCCCGCCAATCGGCAGCATCGGCAGGTTGACGCTTTTCGAACCGGTGGCCAGCAGCAGGTGCTCGCAGTGGATACGGGTGTCGCCGACTTCGACGGTTTTGCCGTCGATGACCTTGGCCCAGCCTTGAATGACCTGGACCTTGTGCTTTTTCAGCAGCGCCGCGACGCCGGTGGTCAGGCGATCAACGATACCGTCCTTCCACTCGACGCTTTTGCCGATGTCCAGGGTCGGCGCCGAGACATTGATCCCGAGGGCCGAGTGCTGACTGTGGTGCTGAGTCTGATGGAACTGCTCGGCCACATGGATCAGCGCTTTCGACGGAATGCAGCCGATGTTCAGGCAGGTGCCGCCGAGCGCCTGGCCTTCGACCAGAATGGTGCTGATGCCCAACTGGCCCGCGCGGATCGCCGCCACATAACCGCCGGGGCCGCCGCCGATGATCAGCAGTGTGGTGTTCAGAGTCTGTTGCATGCCTTGCTCCACAAATGCTTATTCCACAAACAGCGTGGCGGGTTGTTCGAGCAAGCCGCGAATGGCCTGGATGAATTGCGCCGCGTCCATGCCATCGACCACCCGGTGATCGAAGGAACTGGAGAGGTTCATCATCTTGCGAATCACGATCTGGCCTTTGATCACCATTGGCCGTTCGACGATCTTGTTGACGCCGACGATGGCCACTTCGGGCAGGTTCAGCACCGGAGTGCTGACGATGCCGCCCAAGGCGCCGAGGCTGGTCAGGGTAATGGTCGAGCCGGACAGTTCATCGCGGCTGGCTTTGCCATTGCGCGCAGCAGTGGCCAGGCGGGAGATTTCTGCGGCGCTGTCCCACAGGCTGCGAGCCTCGGCGTGACGCACCACCGGCACCATCAAACCGATACCGCTTTGGGTCGCGACGCCGACATGCACCGCCCCGAGACGGGTGATGACCTGGGCTTCGTCGTCGTAACGGGCGTTGATCTGCGGGAAGTCGCGCAGGGCGACGACCATGGCGCGGACCAGGAACGGCAGCAACGTCAGCTTGCCGCGAGTCGCGCCGTGCTTTTCATTCAGGTGTGCACGCAGTTCTTCCACCGCAGTCACGTCGATCTCTTCGACATAACTGAAGTGCGCCGCACGCTGGGTGGCGTCCTGCATGCGCTGGGCGATCTTGCGACGCATGCCGATCACCGGGATCTGCTGTTCGTCGTTGCGTTCGGCGTACGCGGCAACGGTGCTCGATGCGTTTGACTGACCTTGCGCCAGATAGGCCTCGAGGTCTTCATGCAGAATCCGCCCGGCAGGGCCGGTGCCACGGACCAGGCGCAATTGAATGCCGGCATCCAGCGCATGTTTGCGCACGGCCGGGGAGGCGAGTGGGCGTTCATCGGCCTCGCGAGCGACCAACGGGCCTTGCGGCGCAACTGGGCGAGCCGGGACGGTGGGTTTGCTTTCAATCACTGTTTCGACTTTCGCTGCGGCAACTGGCGCAGGCTTCGGTGCTGGTGCAACCGGCGCTGGCTGAGACGACGCTTTGACGTTGCCTTCACCTTCCACTTCGATGCTGATCAATATGCTGCCGACGGCCATGACTTCACCTGGCTCACCGCCCAGGGAGATCACCTTGCCATGCACCGGGGACGGAATGTCGACCATCGCCTTGTCGGTCATCACATCGGCCAGTACCTGATCTTCGACGACCATGTCGCCGACCTTGACGTGCCATACCGACAGTTCAACTTCTGCAATGCCTTCGCCAATGTCCGGCATTTTAATAACGTGCGTGCCCATTCAGACCTCCATGACCCGTTTCAACGCCGCGCCCACACGGGACGGGCCTGGGAAATACGCCCACTCTTGCGCATGCGGGTAGGGGGTGTCCCAACCGGTCACACGCTCGATTGGCGCTTCCAGGTGGTGGAAGCAATGTTCCTGAACCAGCGCGACCAGTTCGGCGCCAAAGCCGCAGGTGCGGGTGGCTTCGTGGACGACCACGCAGCGGCCGGTTTTCTTCACCGATTTGACGATGGTCTCCAGGTCCAGCGGCCATAGGCTGCGCAGGTCGATGACTTCGGCGTCGATACCGGTTTCTTCAGCGGCCACTTGCGAGACATACACGGTGGTGCCGTAGGTCAGGATGGTCACGTCCTTGCCCGGGCGGGTGATGGCGGCGACGTCCAGCGGAACGGTGTAGTAGCCGTCCGGCACTTGCGCCGCCGGATGTTTCGACCACGGGGTTACCGGGCGGTCGTGATGGCCGTCGAACGGGCCGTTGTACAGGCGTTTTGGCTCAAGGAAGATCACCGGATCATCGTTCTCGATGGAGGCGATCAGCAGGCCTTTGGCGTCGTAAGGGTTGGACGGCATCACCGTGCGCAATCCGCAGACCTGGGTGAACATCGCCTCGATGCTCTGGCTGTGGGTCTGGCCGCCGTAGATGCCGCCGCCGCAAGGCATGCGCAGGGTCATCGGGGCGGTGAACTCGCCGGCAGAGCGATAGCGCAGGCGTGCGGCTTCGGAAATGATCTGGTCCGAGGCCGGGTAGACGTAATCGGCGAACTGGATCTCGGCCACTGGCCGCAAACCGTAAGCACCCATGCCAACGGCGACGCCAACGATGCCGCTTTCGGAGATCGGCGCATCGAATACCCGCGAGGTGCCGTATTTGCTCTGCAGGCCTTCGGTGCAACGGAACACGCCGCCGAAGTAACCCACGTCCTGGCCGAACACCACGACGTTGTCGTCACGTTCGAGCATCACGTCCATGGCCGAGCGCAGGGCCTGGATCATGGTCATGGTGGTTGTGGTCATGGCGGTTTCCAGCTCGATATTATTGTTGTGATCGTTCATGTCAGATCCCCAACTCTTGACGCTGGCGCTTCAAGTGCTCCGGCATCTCTTTATAGACGTCTTCGAACATGGTCGCAGCGCTCGGAATCTGGCCACCGGCCAGGGTGCCGTACTGTTCGGCTTCTTTTTGCGCGGCGATGATTTCGGCTTCCAGTTCAGCGCTGACACTGACGTGCTCCTCTTCGGACCACTGGCCGATACGGATCAGATGCTGCTTGAGGCGCGCAATCGGGTCGCCCAACGGGAAGTGACTCCAGTCGTCGGCAGGGCGGTATTTGGAAGGATCATCGGAAGTCGAGTGCGGGCCGGCGCGGTAGGTGACCCATTCGATCATGGTCGGGCCGAGGTTGCGGCGGGCGCGTTCGGCGGCCCAGGCAGAGGCGGCGTACACCGCGACAAAATCGTTGCCATCGACCCGCAGGGAGGCAATCCCGCAGCCGACGCCACGACCGGCGAACGTAGTGGCTTCACCGCCGGCAATCGCCTGGAACGTCGAGATCGCCCACTGGTTGTTGACCACGTTGAGGATCACTGGCGCACGGTAAACGTGAGCGAAGGTGAGGGCGGTGTGGAAGTCGGACTCTGCGGTGGCGCCGTCGCCGATCCAGGCCGAGGCAATTTTGGTGTCGCCCTTGATCGCCGAGGCCATGCCCCAGCCCACGCCTTGCACGAACTGGGTGGCGAGGTTGCCGGAGATGGTGAAGAAGCCGGCGTCTTTAACGGAGTACATGATTGGCAACTGGCGGCCTTTGAGCGGATCGCGCTCGTTGGACAGCAGTTGGCAGATCAGGTCCACCAGCGGCACTTCGCGAGCCATCAGGATGCTTTGCTGACGGTAAGTGGGGAAGCACATGTCGTCGATGTTCAGGGCCAGAGCCTGGGCGCTGCCGATGGCTTCTTCGCCAAGGCTCTGCATGTAGAACGACATCTTTTTCTGACGTTGGGCGACCACCATGCGGTTGTCGAAAATCCGCGTCTTGAGCATGGCGCGCATGCCTTTACGCAGGATCTCCACGGGCACGCCTTCTGCCCACGGACCGAGGGCATTGCCCTGATCGTCGAGCACGCGAATCAGGCCCTTGGCCAGATCAGCGGTGTCGGCAGGTTCTACGTCGATTGGAGGTTTGCGCACCGTGCCGGCATCGGTCAGACGCAGGTAGGAGAAGTCGGTTTTGCAGCCGGGGCGGCCCGAGGGTTCGGGAACGTGCAGGCGCAGGGGTTCGTACGCTTGGTTCATGGCTTTCTACGCTCGATCTTGTGAATTTCTTGTAGTGAGCTGACCGTCATCCTTCGGGTGGAAGAAATCTTGTCCTACAACAATCATAGGCCGGGGCAAGAAGAATATTTATCTCTGTTTCGTTGCGCTTAAGGTCATTTGAGGATAAAAAATCTGCATAAACATAAAAAACAGGTTGTTTTGTCTCATGCGCAAACTGGACCGTACCGACATCGGCATTCTCAACAGCCTTCAGGAGAACGCCCGCATCACCAACGCCGACCTCGCACGCTCGGTGAATCTGTCACCGACACCGTGCTTCAATCGGGTCAAGGCCATGGAAGAATTGGGGCTGATTCGCGAGCAGGTCACGCTGCTGGATGCCGACCTGCTGGGGCTGCACGTCAATGTGTTCATTCACGTCAGCCTGGAGAAACAGGTGGAGGAGGCGCTGGCGCAATTCGAGGCCGCCATCGCCAACCGTCCGGAGGTAATGGAGTGTTACCTGATGGCCGGCGACCCGGACTATCTGATCCGCGTACTGGTGCCGACTATTCAGGCGCTGGAGCGCTTCATGATGGATTTTCTGACCAAGGTCCCGGGTGTCGCCAACATCCGCTCAAGTTTTGCGCTGAAGCAGGTGCGCTACAAAACCGCGCTGCCATTGCCGGCCAATGGCTTGACCTTGGCCAATTAAGATGACCATCAAAAGATCTTGGTAAATCAGAACTGATTCAGCGGGATCTTCAGGTAGACCACGCCATTGTCTTCCGCCGGCGGCAAATTCCCGGCCCGCACATTCACCTGAATCGCCGGCAGCATCAACGTCGGCATGCACAAGCCCGCATCGCGCCGGGTGCGCATGTCGACGAACGCCGTTTCGTCGATGCCGTCATGCACATGAATATTGTTTTTGCGTTGCTCGCCAACGGTGGTCATGCACTGGGAAGTACGGCCGGCTGGCGGGTAGTCGTGGCAGACATAGAGACGGGTGTCGGCGGGGAAGGCCAGCAACCTGTGTATCGAGGCGAACAGCTGATTGGCGTTGCCGCCAGGGAAGTCGCAGCGTGCGGTGCCGACGTCGGGCATGAACAGCGTGTCGCCCACCAGAATCAGTTCATCGTCGATCAGGTAGGCCATGTCTGCCGGTGTGTGACCGGGAACATGCAGCGCCTTGGCCTTGAGGTTGCCGATGGCAAATTCCTCGTCCGGCGCAAACAAGTGGTCGAACTGTGAACCGTCGCTGCGAAACGCCGGCTCCAGGTTGAACAGATTCTTGAACACGTCCTGCACCTGGCTGATGGCCTGGCCGATGGCGATCTTGCCGCCCAGCTCGCGGCGCAGGTAAGGCGCGGCGGACAGGTGATCGGCGTGGGCGTGGGTTTCCAGCAGCCATTGGGTTTGCAACTGGTGCTCGCGGACGAAAGCAATCACCCGGTCAGCCTGAGTGGTGGCAGTACGACCGGACGCCGGGTGGTAATCGAGCACTGAATCGACAATGGCGCACGGGCCGCCGTCGTATTCATAGATCACATAGGTATAGGTCGACGAGGCGTCGTCAAGAAAGGCTTGGATCAACGCTGGCATGGCGGCGGGTCCTGGCTGGATGACAGAAAGACACAAAGGGTTGCAACACTTTATGTTTAAACATAATGTCCGCAGCTTAAGTGACGACTAAGGTTATCTGCAAATGCAATCCAGTCTAAGCGAAGGTGAAGTGGCGCAATTGCGTGCCTCGGCCTCCAAGGCCTGCGCGCTGCTCAAGGCATTGGCCAATGAGGACCGTCTGCTGATCCTCTGCCAGTTAACCCAGGGCGAGCGTAACGTCGGCGAATTGGAAACCATGACCGGCGTGCGTCAGCCGACGTTGTCCCAGCAGTTGGGCATTTTGCGCGATGAAGGCTTGGTGAGTACCCGGCGTGAAGGCAAGTACATTTTCTATGGTTTGGCCAGTCACGAAGTGATTCAGGTGATGAAAACACTCTCGGGCCTGTATTGCGGCGCGGTGATAAAAAGCTGGGCGTGAGCCTTTTCGGGCAACGCCCCTTGTAGAGGCAATAACTTATGAAGGATCAACACTGGGGCCAGACCATCAGTGCCGACATCGTGGTGATAGGCGGCGGTACCGCCGGTATCGGCTTCGCCGCCAGCCTGCTCAAGCGCGATCCGAGTTTGAACATCACCGTCATCGAACCCTGCGCCCAGCACTATTACCAGCCGGCCTGGACGTTGGTTGGCGGCGGCGCTCATGAGCTCAAGAACACCGTGCGGCCAATGTCTGCGGTGATGCCGCGTCAGGCCCAATGGGTGCAGGCTGCGGTCAGCAATGTCGACTCCGAGAGCCGTTTGCTGACGCTTGATGACGGGCGCAATGTCTCCTATCAAAACCTTATTGTGTGTCCCGGCCTACGATTGGCCTGGGAGAAAATCGAAGGCCTGCAGGAAGCCCTCGGGCAGCACGGTGTCACGTCCAACTACAGCTACCGGCATGCGGCTTATACCTGGCAACTGGTCAAGGGATTGCGCGGTGGCAAGGCGATCTTTACCCAGCCGGCGATCCCGATCAAATGCGCCGGGGCGCCGCAAAAGGCGTTGTACCTGTCGTGTGATCACTGGCTCCGACACGGTGTGCTGAAGCATGTCGACGTCGAGTTCAACCTGGCCGGCGCCGCGTTGTTCGGCGTGGCGACCTTCGTTGCGCCGCTGATGAAGTACATCGAGAAATACCGTGCGCGGCTGGCATTCAACTCCAACCTGGTGAAGGTTGACGGGCCGGCGCAAACCGCCTGGTTCGAGGTCAGGGACGCCGCCGGAGCGGTCACACTGCAAGCGAAAAAATTCGATCTGCTGCACGTGGTGCCACCGCAGGTGTCGCCGGACTTCATCCGTCAGAGTTTGCTTGCCGATGCCGCAGGCTGGTGCGAAGTGGACGTCCACAGTTTGCAGCATGTGCGTTATCCGGACGTGTTCGCCCTCGGCGATGTCTGCTCCACCAGCAACGCCAAGACCGCCGCTGCAGTGCGCAAGCAAATCGTCGTGGTCGCGGAGAACTTGCTGGCCTTGCGCAAACAGCAACCCTTGCCACTGAAATACGACGGTTACGGCTCCTGCCCGCTGACGGTGGAGAAGGGCAAGGTGATACTCGCCGAGTTCGGTTATGCCGGTAAGCTGCTGCCGACATTTCCCCTCGAACCGACCGTGGCGCGGCGTTCGGCATGGTTTCTCAAAGCGACGCTGCTGCCGTGGTTTTACTGGAACGGCATGCTCAAGGGGCGCGAGTGGCTGACTCGTGTGTCCAAGGTCGATTGAGAAAACCCTATGCTGCTGGCGACATTGTTTGGTGTGGTGATGGGCCTGATCCTGGGGTTGACCGGGGCCGGCGGGGGCATTCTTGCAGTCCCGGCCCTGGTGCTCGGGCTGGGCTGGAGCATGACCCAGGCGGCGCCGGTGGCGTTGTTTGCGGTGGGCAGTGCAGCGGCGGTCGGTGCCATTGACGGCTTGCGCCATGGGTTGGTGCGCTACCGTGCGGCGTTGTTGATAGCATTGCTGGGAGCGGTGTTTTCGCCGGTGGGCATCTACTTCGCCCATCAGTTGCCGGAAAAAGTCCTGATGATCCTGTTCAGTCTGCTGATGATCATGGTCGCCTGGCGGATGCTGCGGCGAGAAAAACCGCAACCGGGGCCGAGCGATCACGGCCACGCCAACTGGGGCCAGAAGAACTGCATGCTCGATCAACAGACCGGGCGCTTTTCCTGGACCGCCAAATGCACCGCAACCCTGGCTGCGTTGGGGGCGGTGACTGGCGTGGTTTCAGGATTGCTCGGGGTCGGTGGCGGTTTCCTGATCGTGCCGGCATTCAAGCAACTGACTGACGTACAGATGCGGGGCATCATCGCCACCTCTTTGATGGTGATCAGTTTGATCTCGGCAACCGGCGTGATCGGCGCCTTTCATGCCGGGGTGACCATCGATGCCCAGGGCGCGGCTTTTATCGCTGCCAGCATCGCCGGGATGGTCGTGGGGCGGCGACTGTGCGCCCGGGTTCCGGCCCGGATACTTCAAGTGGGGTTTGCCAGTGTGTGCCTGATGGTGGCCGGCTACATGCTGCTCAAGGCCTGAAAACGGTGGTTACTGTGCAGCGAACTGGCAAGAAATCTCTGGCTCAGGTTTACTGCCTTCAATACCGATGACAAGGCCACGCCATGGATCACTACGCCCCGCGCAACTGGCAGCCCCACGAACGGCCAAGCTTGCCCGGTTCCCCCTCGACGCCTTTGCACCCCACGCCAAAGCGGCTGGCTTATGCGTTGGTCGGGTTGCTGGTGGCATTGACCGGTGGTTTGGGCAATGCGTTGGTGGTCGCCAACCTTCCTTACCTGCAAGGGGCGCTGGGGGCGACAACAGCCGAGATGGCTTGGCTGCCAGCGGCTTATGTGATGACCAACGTCTCGATGAACCTGCTGCTGGTGAAGTTTCGGCAGCAGTACGGCCTGCGGGCGTTCACCGAAGTGTTCCTGGTGCTGTATGCACTGGTGACCTTCGGCCATTTGTTCGTCAACGACCTGAGTTCGGCGATTGCGGTGCGCGCCGCCCACGGCATGGTCGGCGCGGCGCTGAGCTCGTTGGGTTTGTATTACATGGTTCAGGCTTTCCCGGCGAAGTGGCGCATGAAGGCGCTGGTGCTGGGCCTGGGTACCTCGCAACTGGCGTTGCCACTGGCCCGGCTGTTTTCCGAGGACCTGTTGCAGATCGCTGAATGGCGCGGGCTCTATCTGTTTGAACTGGGCATGGCGCTGACCTCATTGGGCTGGGTGTTCATGCTCAAGTTGCCACCGGGCGACCGCTTCAAAACTTTCGAAAAACTCGATTTCCTGACCTTCGCCCTGTTGGCGGGTGGGGTGGCGCTACTCTGTGCGGTGTTGTCGTTGGGCCGTATCGATTGGTGGCTCGAAGCACCGTGGATCGGCGTCGCCTCGGCTGGCTCGATCGTGTTGATCATGGCGGGTCTGGCCATCGAACATAACCGCAGTAACCCGATGCTGATGACTCGCTGGTTGGGCAGCGGGGTGATGATTCGCCTGGCATTGGCGGTGATCCTTATCCGTTTGGTGCTCACCGAGCAATCCACCGGGGCCGTGGGTTTGCTGCAAACCCTGAACCTGGGCAGCCAGCAGATGCACAGCCTTTACGTGGTGATGCTAGTGGGCAGCGTCGCCGGCCTTGCCACCAGCGCGCTGACGATCAATCCCTCGCACCTGTTGATGCCGTTGATCATTTCTCTGGCGCTGATGGCCACCGGTTCGGTGATGGACAGTTTCTCGACCAACCTGACACGTCCGGAGAACATGTACCTCAGCCAGTTTCTGCTGGCCTTTGGCGGGACGTTTTTCCTCGGGCCGACGATGGTTCTCGGCACGCGCAACGTGTTGACCAATCCGCGCAATCTGGTGAGTTTTTCAGTGCTGTTCGGGATCTGCCAGAACCTCGGTGGCTTGATTGGCGCGGCGCTGTTGGGGACGTTCCAGATCGCCCGGGAAAAATTCCATTCCAGCCATATCGTCGAGCGCCTGACCTTGATAGACCCACAAGTGCTCAATCGTGTGCAAGGCAGCAGTGCGAGTTATGTGTCGAGCATCGCCGACCCGTCGGCCCGCACCACCCAGGGCATTCGTAGCCTGGCAGCGGCTGCGACCCAGGAGGCGAATGTCATGGCCTACAACGACGTGTTCATGCTGATCGCGGTGATCGCGATGCTGACCATGCTCTGGATCTTCATTCGCAGCCTGTGGCTGCTGAGCACGACCAAGGCTGTCGCTCCCGCGCCGGCCAGTCCGACTTCCGTTCCCTCCAGCGGTGCCTCTTCTTCATGACCGACCCGATCACCACAACCACCAACGCCATCGCCTCGACTCCCGAGGGCGTGGCACCGCCGAAAACTTCTGGTACCGAGCCGCGTTCGTTGCCGGTGCGGATCATTTCGTCCCTGGGTTTTGCTGCGATTGCCATCGTCGGGGTGCTGATCGTGCTGTATGCCTGGCAATTGCCACCGTTCGGTAGCGCCATTGAAAGCACTGAAAATGCGCTGGTTCGTGGCCAGGTGACGATCATCGGTCCGCAACTCAGCGGTTACGTGTTTGAAGTGCCAGTGCAGGACTTCCAGTTCGTCAAGACCGGCGACCTGCTGGTGCGGCTGGATGACCGGATCTACAAGCAACGTCTGGATCAATCGCTGGCGCAACTGGCGGTGCAGAAAGCCGCGCTGGCCAATGCGGTGCAGCAACGCAACAGCGCCGAGGCGACCATCAAATTACGCCAGGCGGCGCTGACCGACAGCCAGGCCCAGGCGCAAAAAAGCGCGGCGGACTTGCGGCGTAACGAAGCGTTGATCAGCGACGGCTCGGTATCAAAGCGCGAGCTGGACGTGACCCGTGCGGCCAACGCACAAACTATCGCTGCGGTGGCTCAGGCCCAGGCGAGTCTGGAAATCGCCCGGCAGGACCTGCAAACGGTGATCGTCAACCGCGGTTCGCTGGAGGCCGCGGTGGCCAGCGCCGAAGCGGCGGTTGAGCTGGCACGGATCGATCTGTCCAACACCCGCGTGGTCGCCCCGCAGGACGGCCAGCTCGGGCAGATTGGCGTGCGCCTTGGCGCCTACGTCAACTCCGGCGCGCAGTTGATGGCACTGGTGCCGAGTCAGTTGTGGGTGATCGCCAACATGAAAGAAACCCAGATGAACAACATCCACATCGGCCAGCCGGTTACCTTCACCGTCGACGCACTGAACCACCAGAAATTTCACGGTCGGGTGCAGCGCATTTCACCGGCTACCGGTTCCGAGTTCAGCCTGTTGCAAGCTGACAACGCCACCGGCAACTTTGTCAAAATCGCCCAGCGCGTGCCGGTGCGCATCACCGTCGACGCGAACCAGGCGCAGAGCGAACGCCTGCGGCCCGGCATGTCGGTGGTGGTGAGTATCGATACGTCCGGGCAAGGCGATGCTGTCGCCGACAATCTGTAGGTGCCACTGATCGTTCCCATGCGGGAACGATCAGTTACCGGCCACCATCGGTGGCAATGTTCCGAGCAGGGAAACCGCCGCGACGGCCGCTACCCCCAACAACCACTCCAGCATCACGCTGGTGCGCAGTGCCGAGAGGCGTTGCTCGCAGTGTTTGATTTTCAAGCGATTGAACAGCGCCAGGCCAAGCATTGCGCTGACCAACAGCACCTTGATCAACAGAATCAGCGCGAACCCGGACAGCAGCGGTGTTGGCCAGAAGGCCCCGGTCAACACCCGGACGTTGATCAGGCCGGTCACCAGCAAACCCGCCACCAGCCCATAACCGACCCCGCTGAAGCGTTGCAGTATCGGCCCGACAGCGTGGGTCGTCGGTCGCCGCAGAATCATCATCAGCAGCATTAGCCCACCCAGCCAGGCACCGACGCAGATCAGGTGAATCACTTGATTGAGGATCAGCAACTGGCCACTCAGGCCATCGAGCATAGCGCCATGGCCGACCGGGGCGAGGGTCATCAGCAGCAGACTGCTCAGGAGCATACGCAGCGCAAACGAGTTGTTCAGCGGGCTCAGCAGGCAGACCACCAGCATCCCGTTGAACAGCAGATGCCAGCGCCAGACTTGTCCGAAGAAGGTGTTGCTCATCACCAGTTGCACGGTTGGCCAATCAAACGCCGCCGACAGCGAGCCGGCCATGCTGGCGGTGATCAACAGCAGCCAGCAAATTCCGGTGAGCAAGGCGAACCCGGCGAGCAGCCGACTCAGCCCGGCGAGGCGTTGATCGAGTGTTGCAAGTGCTTGGGTCAGCGGTTCATGGCGCAACAGCAGGGGCCTGAACAGACAGGCCCCAAACAGCATCAGCACGACGATGAAATGCAGGAAGCGGCACAGGACCAGCGCGCTCGACATCGATTACTGACTCACCTTGAAGCTGTAGTTGCCAGCGCTTTTATGGGTGTCGACTGACACTGCATGCCATTCGACCTTGTAGTTACCGGCGCTCAGAGGTGCGGCGGGTGTGACGACCAGGGTCTTTTTATCGGCGCTTTCGGTGGCGATGCTTTTCACCGCAACGGCCATGCCATCCTTGCTGATATCGACTTTGGTGAAACTGGCTTCAACGCCTTCGGAGAACACCAGACGCAATTCGGCAGGTGCGGTAACGCTGCTGTCGGCGGCCGGCGTCGAGCTTTTCAGGTGAGCGTGAGCAAACACCGAGGAGGCGGCGAACAGCGAGCCGAGGAGGGCAGTCACAGTCAGGGCTTTTTTCAGCAACATGGGTCAGCACCTATCAGGCAGATTGGAAGATGCGACAGTTTACCTATGCCTCGCACCCTGTACGACGTTTCGTTTCGCAGGTGGCGAATGCTAGTCTTGACCCATGCAGCTTGTCAGGGAGCCCTTATGGGCAATCACAAAATCGAGATCCGCCGCAGTAACGTCGAGAAAATCCTGCTGGCCGCCGAGAAGGTCTTCGCCGAGAAAGGTTTTGGCAGTACCGCGATGGCCGACATCGCTAAAGAAGTGCAACTGCCGCGCTCCAATCTGCATTACTACTTCAGCACCAAGGCTGAGCTGTACAGCGCGGTGCTGTTCGATTTGCTGGAAGTCTGGAAGCAGGACGCGTTGTGCTTCGAAATGTTCGATGACCCTCGGGTGGTGCTCAGCAGTTACATCCGCGCCAAGATGAACCATTCCCGCAGCCGGCCTTATGGTTCGAAAGTCTGGGCCAATGAAATCATCCACGGTGCGCCGACATTGGGTGAGGCGCTGGACGTCAGCCTGTACGACTGGGCCAAGATGAAGGAAGCGAAAATTCGCCAATGGGTGGAGGACAAACGCATCCTGCCGGTGGAGCCTTCAAGCCTGCTGTACATGATCTGGGCCTCGACCCAGCATTACGCCGACTTCGATCACCAGATTAACATCCTCAACGACCACCAAGCGCTGTCGGACATGCAGTTCGAGCGTGCGGTGCAGACCGTGACCAGCGTGATTCTGCGGGGGATCGGGTTGGAACCGTGAGATTTGTTGCACGGCTGATGGCCTAATCGCGAGCAAGCTCGCTCCCACAGGGATCTGGTTTACGCTGGAGATCCAATGTGGGAGCGAGCTTGCTCGCGATGGCGTCCGATCAGGCGACGCGGATCTCAACCGGCGACATGGTAGGGGTTGCGGGGATCATGGTCCCAGTCCAGAAACGGTTTCCCGTTATCGGCCGGCACCATTTCGATGCAATCCTGCACCGGGCAGGTGATCTGGCACAGGTTGCAGCCCACGCATTCGTCGTCGATCACTTCGTACTTATGGGTGCCATCCGGCTGTTTCAGGCTGGCGATGGCCTGGTGCGAAGTGTCTTCGCAGGCGATGTGGCAGCGGCCGCAACCAATGCAGGCCTGCTGGTCGATCTTGGCGATCACCTGATAGTTGATGTCCAGGTATTTCCAGTCCGTGGTATTGCCCACTGCACGCCCGGAAAAATCCTGCACGCTTGAGTAGCCTTGGCTGTCCATCCAGCGGGATAATCCGTCCTTCATTTCCTCGACGATCCGAAAGCCATGCAGCATCGCCGCCGTGCACACCTGCACCGCGCCACTGCCCAGGGCCATGAATTCAGCTGCGTCACGCCAACTGCCAATGCCGCCGATGCCACAAATTGGCAGGCCCTGGGTCTGCGGGTCGCGAGCGATTTCGGCGACCATGTTCAACGCAATCGGTTTGACCGCTGAACCGCAGTAACCGCCGTGGGTGCTTTTGCTGCCAACCATCGGATGCGCAACCATGCGATCCAGGTCGATGCTGGTGATCGAGTTGATGGTGTTGATCAGCGATACCGCATCGGCGCCGCCACGGTAAGCCGCTCGTGCGGCGACACGGATGTCGGTGATGTTCGGCGTGAGTTTGACGATCACCGGCAGCGAGCAATAGGTCTTGCACCAGCGAGTGACTTGCTCGACGTATTCCGGCACTTGGCCCACCGCTGCGCCCATGCCACGTTCTGGCATGCCGTGAGGGCAGCCGAAGTTCAGTTCGATGCCATCGGCGCCCGTGGCTTCTACCAACGGCAGGATGTTTTTCCAGGATTCTTCGACGCAAGGCACCATCAGCGAAACGATCAAGGCGCGATCCGGCCAGTCTTTTTTGACCTGGGTGATTTCTCGCAGATTGATTTCCAGCGAGCGATCGGTAATCAGTTCGATGTTGTTGATGCCCATGACTTCACGGTTGGCACCAAAATGCGCGGAGTAACGCGACGAGACGTTGACCGCCGCCGGGTCTTCACCCAGGGTTTTCCAGACCACGCCGCCCCAGCCGGCCTCGAATGCACGGACCACGTTGTAAGCCTTGTCGGTGGGCGGCGCGGAGGCCAGCCAGAACGGGTTAGGAGCTTTGATGCCGGCGAAGACAATCGAGAGATCGGCCATTTACGCAGCCTCCACGTTGAGCATGAGTTGGGCATGGATTGCTTGCGCCGCGAGTTTGCCGTGCTGCACGGCCTGCACGGTGAGGTCCTGATCGAGGCTGGTGCAATCCCCACCGGCATAGACGCCGGGGATGCTGGTGCGCATCTGCTCATCTACCTGAATCCGCTCGCCCTGGCGTTTCAGCTCGCGGGCCAGCGGATCGCTCAGCGCGCTGTCGTCGAATCGTTGGCCGATGGCTTTGAAGATCGCATCGGCGACCAGCTCGAAGGTTTCCCCGGTGCTGATCAGCCGGCCATTTTCCATACGTGTACGGGCGAAACGCATGCCGCGCACCTGGCCTTTATCGTCGAGCAAGACCTCCTGCGGTTGTGCCCAGGTCATCAGCCGTACCTGATTGGCCTTGGCGATGTCTTGCTCATGACCGGTTGCGCCCATGTCCTCAAGGCCACGGCGGTACACCAGATTCACGTCGTGCGCACCGAGGCGGGCCATTTGCACGGCCATGTCGATTGCCGTGTTACCGGCGCCGAGGACAATGCAATGATCGGCCAGCGGCAATTGGCTCAGGTCATCGGCCTGGCGCAGTTCGCGAATGTAATCGGTAGCGGCCAGCAGCCCTGGGGCGTCTTCGTCGGCCAGCCCCAGCTGTTTGCTGGCGGCCAGGCCAAGACCGAGGAATACCGCGTCGAACTGCTGATGCAGTTCGCTGAGGCTCAGGTTCTCGCCGAGTTTTTGCCCGTGGCGGATTTCGATGCCACCGATTTCCAGCAGGAAATCCAGCTCATGCTGGGCAAAGTCATCCACCAGTTTGTATTTGGCGATCCCGTATTCGTTGAGGCCGCCGGCCTTTTCCCGTGCCTCGAAAATCACCACCTCGTGGCCATGCATGGCGCTGCGGTGTGCGCAGGACAAACCGGCAGGCCCGGCACCGACCACGGCAATCCGTTTGCCGGTGGCCGCCGCGCGTTTGAACGGGTGCTCGCTGAAGTGCGCGTTGTCGATGGCGTAGCGCTGCAACAAGCCGATCAGTACTGGCGCGCATTCCTCGGTGTTGTTGCGCACGCAGGCGTGCTGGCAAAGGATTTCTGTCGGACAGACCCGGGCGCAACTGCCCCCCAGGATGTTCGCCGAGAGGATTGTTTGCGCCGCGCCCTGGACGTTCACTTGATGGATGTTGCGAATGAACGATGGGATATCGATCTCGCTCGGGCACGCGTTGACGCAGGGTGCGTCATAGCAATACAGGCAGCGCGAGGCTTCCAGATGCGCTTGACGCTCGTTGAGCGGCGGCGCCAGATCGGTGAAATGGCCGGCGAGGGTGGCCGCATCCTCGGCGGGATGGGGCAAGTGGTTCAGAGTCTTGATCACGGTGTTGGCCTCACGGTTATTTGAGGTACTGCCTCTGATGGGCATTGTTTTTTGTATTGCCTGTCGGTGATCGTTCCCACGCTCCGCGTGGTAACGCCTCTGGGGACGCTCCGCGTCCCGCGCTTGTGACGCAGAGCGTCACGGGCTGCATTCCCACGCAGAGCGTGGGAACGATCAGAAGGCCGCTTTCAGCGTTTCACGGCAATTGGCTTGTGCAACTCAGCGCGCTTGCTCAACAGGTCAAACACTGCAGGGTATGCCGGGCGTTCGATGTAGCGCCCGGCACCGCGTTCGGCGCGCAGGTCGCCGTCGACCCAGACCAGTCGACCCTGGCTGATGGTGTGGCTGGGCACGCCGCGCACGGTCTTGCCTTCAAAGATGTTGAAGTCGACGTTTTGGTGATGGGTCTTGGCTGAAATGGTCCGCGTACCTTGCGGGTCCCACAGCACCAGGTCGGCATCGGCGCCGACTCGGATCGAGCCTTTGCGCGGGTAGAGGTTGAAGATTTTTGCCGTGTTGGTAGAGGTCAGTGCAACGAAATCCTGCATCGATAGGCGCCCGGTGTTGACCCCTTCATCCCACAGCACCGCCATGCGATCTTCGATGCCGGCCGTGCCGTTGGGGATTTTGCTGAAGTCGTCACGGCCAGCGGCTTTCTGTTCGGCACAGAAGCAGCAGTGATCGGTGGCGGTGGTGTGCAGGTTGCCCGATTGCAGGCCATGCCAAAGCGCTTCCTGGTGGCCACGAGGACGGAAGGGCGGGCTCATCACGTAACCGGCGGCGGTTTGCCAGTCCGGGTGCTGGTAGACGCTGTCATCCAGCAGTAAATGCCCGGCCAGTACTTCGCCATAGACCGGTTGGCCCTTGCTGCGGGCGTAGGTGATTTCATCCAGCGCCTCCTTGGTCGAGACGTGGACCAGATACAGCGGCGTGCCGAGGGTTTCAGCGATACGGATCGCCCGGCTCGCGGCTTCACCTTCAACCTGGGACGGTCGCGACAGCGGATGCGCTTCAGGCCCGGTGATGCCTTGGGCCATCAACTTGCGTTGCAGGTGATAGACCAACTCGCCGTTTTCCGCATGCACGGTCGGCACGGCACCGAGCTCCAGACAGCGCTCGAAACTGGCGACCAGCGTGTCGTCGGCCGCCATGATCGCGTTCTTGTAGGCCATGAAATGCTTGAAGCTGTTGACCCCATGGTGGCTGACCAGTTCGGCCATTTCTTCGCGAACCTGTTCGCTCCACCAGGTGATGGCGACGTGAAAGCCATAGTCGGAGGCTGATTTTTCAGCCCAGCCGCGCCACTGATGGAAAGCTTCCAGCAGCGATTGCTGCGGGTTGGGAATCACGAAGTCGATGATCGAGGTGGTGCCACCGGCAAGACCTGCCGCCGTGCCGCTGAAAAAGTCTTCGCTGGCCACGGTGCCCATGAAGGGCAGTTGCATGTGCGTGTGCGGGTCGATGCCGCCGGGCATCAGGTATTGGCCGCTGCCGTCGAGCACTTCGCAGCCTGCGGGAGTATCGAGGTTGTTGCCGATGGCTTTGATCACGCCGTCGGCGCACAAGACATCGGCGCGATAACTTTCATCATGGGTAATAACGGTGGCGCCACGGATCAACAGAGACATTCCGAGTTCCTCGCAGGCTTGACTGGCTTATGCCGGTTCTAAGTGTTTTATATGTAGCAGGCTAAGGGAGTTGTATTCCTGTCAGCGCTGTCAGGAATAAACGCTAGCTGGAGATATCGGATTGGGCAAGAATATTTTTTATAAGCTTATATAGATATTAACTTATTGAAATTAAACGATTAAAAGTACAAATCACCAAAATGGTGAGGTCTCTCACCATTTTGACGCACTTGACAGGATCGAAATATGGTCAAGATTTCCTATGTGAAATCAGCTATTTGAGGTGCGCCTGTGGCTGACAGAAAAAATACAAAATAAATGTAGCGCACCAGATTGAGTCCTGACGGTTCGGACAACTTGCCTGGCATTTTGCCTGAGTGCCCAGGTAAGTCTTCGCAGGCTTGATTGTTTTTTGAATAAAGTTGATGAATATCAGTTGTTTACATGGAATTTACCGATGCGCTCAGGTCGTCAGCAAAGCCTCCGGCATGCTTATTGATTGCCGCCGTTGACACCTTGGCCGGTCGGTAAAAGTCGTCAGTTCTCCGGCCATCGTCCGGCTCGTGGTTTATCCGCAGGCCAGCCCGATGAGCAAAATAATCAAAAAAACAGTGGAGCGGCCATGCAACAGAACAGATCGCAAGTCACCGAGCGCGAAGGGTTGTACGAACTGGACGCCGGCAGCGACGTCCTCGACAGTCCCCGGTACAACCACGACATTGCGCCGACCAAGGTGCACGAACGAACCTGGAACAAATGGCACATCACCGCGTTGTGGATCGGCATGTCGGTGTGCGTACCGACCTACACCCTCGGCGGGGTGCTGACCGCGTACTTCGGCCTGAGCGTTGGCGAGGCGTTGCTGGCGATTCTGCTGGCCAACGTCATTGTGCTAATTCCACTGACACTCAACGCCTTTGCGGGCACCAAATACGGGATTCCGTTTCCGGTGTTGCTGCGTTCTTCGTTCGGGGTGATCGGTTCCAACGTGCCGTGCCTGATCCGCGCGTTGGTGGCCTGCGGCTGGTTCGGTATCCAGACGATGTTTGGCGGGCTGGCGATTCACTTGTTTCTCGGCTCGGTTTTCGAGGGCTGGAAATCTCTCGGTGGCACCGGCGAAGTGATCGGCTTCATGATGTTCTGGACGCTGAACCTGTGGGTGGTGCTGCGCGGTGCCGAGTCGATCAAATGGCTGGAAACGCTCTCTGCGCCGTTGTTGGTGGCAGTGGGGCTGGGCTTGCTGGTCTGGGCCATGCCGAATGTGTCGCTGACCGAGTTGCTGGCCCAGCCACCGAAACGTCCTGAAGGCGCCAGCGTGACCGGTTACTTCCTGGCCGGGCTGACCGCGATGGTCGGGTTTTGGGCAACCTTGTCGCTGAACATCCCGGACTTCAGCCGCTACGCCAAAAGCCAGAAAGACCAGATCCTCGGACAGATTTTCGGTTTGCCGCTGACCATGTTCCTGTTCGCTTCGCTCGGGGTGGTGATGACTGCCGCGTCGGCGAAACTGGTGGGTGTGACCGTCTCTGATCCGGTCAGCCTGATCGGGCATATCCAGAGCCCGGTGTGGGTGGCGTTCGCCATGGCGCTGATCATTATTGCGACGCTGTCGACCAACACGGCCGCCAACATCGTTTCACCGACCAACGACTTCCAGAACCTTGCGCCCAAACTCATCAACCGCACCAAAGCGGTGATGTTGACCGGTCTGGTAGGGCTGGCGCTGATGGGCCACGAACTACTGAAGAAGCTTGGGCTGATCGTCTCCAATGTCAGCCTGGAAACGGTCTATTCCAACTGGTTGCTCGGTTATTCGAGCCTGCTCGGGCCGATTGCCGGGATCATGGTGGTGGACTATTTCCTGATCAAGAAACAACAACTGGACCTGGCTGGCCTGTACCGCGATGACGTGTACCCGGCGTGGAACTGGAACGGCTTCATCGCCTTCGGCGTGCCGGTGGTGTTGACCTTGCTGTCGCTGGGCAGCGATGCCTTCAGCTGGTTCTACAGCTACGGCTGGTTCACCGGCTCGGCCCTTGGCGGGCTGATGTATTACGGGTTGTGCATGATGCGCAGCAGCGACACGGCTGTGGCCGATACCTCGATATAAGAAAAGGGTGATCGTTCCCATGCTCTGCGTGGGAATGCAGCCGGGGACGCTCTGCGTCCCAAGAGCGGACGCAGAGCGTCCAGAGATGAATTCCCACGCAGAGCATGGGAACTATAAAAATCAGCCTGAAGGAGATCACCATGAACGCTGCCGTGGACGTTCTGCAGTCCAGCCATCAGCACATCAATCGCGACCGCCTCTGGCAGTCACTCATGGAGCTGGCCAAACTCGGCGCCACGGTCAAGGGCGGCGTCTGTCGCCTGGCCCTGACCGACCTTGACCGCCAGGCCCGCGACATTTTCGTCAAATGGTGCGAGGAAGCGGGCTGCACGGTGAGCATCGACGCCGTCGGCAACATCTTCGCCCGCCGCGCCGGGCGCAATCCGCAACTGCCACCGGTGATGACCGGCAGCCACATCGACACCCAACCTACCGGCGGCAAGTTCGACGGCTGTTTCGGCGTGTTGGCCGGGGTCGAAGTGCTGCGCACCCTCAACGATCTGGGCGTGGAAACCGAGGCGCCGCTGGAAGTGGTGGTCTGGACCAACGAAGAAGGCTCGCGCTTCGCCCCATGCATGATGGGCTCCGGGGTGTTTGCCGAAAAATTCACCCTCGAGGAAACCCTGGCCAAGACCGACGCCAGCGGCGTAACCGTGGGTGAGGCGCTGAATGCCATCGGCTATGCTGGTCCGCGCAAGGTCAGTGGGCACGCAGTCGGTGCCTACTTTGAAGCGCACATCGAGCAAGGCCCGATTCTGGAAGACGAGCGTAAGACCATTGGCGTGGTGATGGGCGCGTTGGGACAGAAGTGGTTCGACCTGAAACTGCGCGGCGTCGAGGCTCACGCCGGACCAACGCCGATGCATTTGCGCAAGGATGCATTGGTCGGCGCCGCCGCAATCGTCGCCGCTGTGAACCGTACTGCCCTCGGTCACCAGCCGCATGCCTGTGGCACCGTCGGTTGTCTGCAAGCCTATCCAGGCTCGCGTAACGTCATCCCCGGCGAAGTGCGCATGACCCTGGATTTCCGTCATCTTGAACCGGCGCGGCTGGACTCGATGATCGCCGAGGTCCGGCAGGTGATCGACAGCACCTGCGATGAGCACGGCCTGACTTATGAACTGACTCCAACTGCCGATTTCCCGCCATTGTATTTCGACAAGGGCTGCGTCGAGGCAGTGCGCGGCGCGGCGCAAGGTCTTGGGCTGTCACACATGGACATCGTCAGCGGAGCAGGGCATGACGCGATCTTCCTTGCGGAACTGGGGCCGGCCGGGATGATCTTCGTGCCCTGCGAGGGTGGCATCAGCCACAACGAAATCGAAAACGCCACACCGGATGACCTGGCGGCCGGTTGTGCAGTGTTGCTGCGGGCGATGCTGGCGGCTTCGGCGGCGATTGCGGGCGCTGAACTGGCGACCTGAAAGACCGACGTGCACTGTTGGACTACAGCAGTGCACGTCACACCCTCAGGTCCGGAAGCCCTGACCTAGGCGTTTGATGTGTTCAACGACGGGTCTGCAGGACATTGAAAATGAGCATGCCCGCCAGCATGGCAATCACAAACACCCAGGCTTGCCAGTGCCCCGTGGGCAGCAGCACCAGTGCCGGGCCCGGGCACATGCCGGCAATGCCCCAGCCGACGCCGAACAGCAGGCTGCCACCGATCAGGCGTCGATCCACTTCACGGTTTGCCGGCAGTTGCATGGGTAAGCCCAGCAGGGATTTTTTCTGTTTCATGGCCCAGTGAAACGGTATCCATGCCACTGCAATAGCGCCGATCATGACCAAAGCCAGGGACGGGTACCAAAGCCCGGCAATGTCCAGGAAGCCCAGCACTTTGGCTGGGTTGGCCATACCGGCCAGTAACAGGCCGATGCCGAATAGCAAGCCGGCAATAAACGCAGTCAGTTTGCGCATGTTCAATTTCCCAGCAGATGACGCAAGACGAACACCGTCGTAAAGCCGGTGAACATGAAGCACAGCGTGGCGATGATCGAACGCGGAGAAAGCCGTGAAATGCCACACACGCCATGACCACTGGTGCAACCTGCGCCATAGCGGGTGCCGATACCTACCAGCAGCCCGGCCACAATCAGGCCCAGGGTGCCGGTCTTGAACTCGATGCCTGGCTGTCCCGCGAACAGCATCCACAGCACAGGTGCCGCCAGCAACCCCAGGAGGAACAGGGCTTTTTCTCCCGAGGCCGAGTCTCTGGGCGCCAGCAGGCTGCCCAACAACCCGCTGATGCCTGCGACACGACCGCTGGTGACCACCCACAAACCGGCGGCAAGACCGATCAGTGCGCCGCCAGCCAGCGCAGACCATGGGGTGAAGTGAAGCGAATCGAACGTCATGACAACTCTCCGGGTGGATAACGGGCGGCACTAAACCACTCTTTTTACCTTGAGCATAGGTCCGCTTGTGAGGACCAAGGGAGGTAACCAACCGGATGTAGACGCATGCAAGGTTGGTGGACGTTCAGTCCCGCTTTTGGCCGATGCACTGCCTACAGCCACACGCGATGGCTTGTTATAGTTCAGGCCTTATTTACTGCGCCAGCAAGGATCACTGCCATGTCCGAATACCAAGCCTTTCGCGTCGAACTGAGCGACAACATCGCCCATGTGCAGATTAATCGCCCGGAAAAGATCAACGCGATGAATGCGGTGTTCTGGACTGAAATCATCCAAATTTTCCAGTGGATTGACGACACCGATGAAGTCCGTGCCGTGGTGATCAGCGGTGCCGGCAAGCATTTCTCTTCGGGCATCGACCTGATGATGCTGGCTTCGGTGGCCAATGAAATGGGTAAGGATGCGGGTCGCAATGCGCGCCTGTTGCGGCGTAAGATCCTCGCGTTGCAAGCTTCCTTCAACGCTGTCGATAACTGCCGTAAACCGGTATTGGCGGCGATTCAGGGCTATTGCCTGGGCGGTGCCATCGATCTGATTTCTGCCTGTGACATGCGCTATGCGGCCGAAGACGCGCAATTCTCGATCAAGGAAATCGACATGGGCATGGCCGCCGATGTTGGCACTTTGCAACGCTTGCCGCGGATCATCGGTGACGGCATGCTGCGCGAACTGGCATACACTGGTCGCACCTTTGGCGCGGAAGAAGCGCGCAGCATCGGCTTGGTCAACCGGGTCTACCCGGACACGGCCAGCTTGCTGGACGGGGTGATGGGCATTGCCCGTGAAATTGCTGCCAAATCGCCGATTGCGATCGCCGGGACCAAAGAGATGATCAGCTACATGCGCGATCACAGCATCAACGATGGCCTGGAATACATCGCCACCTGGAACGCCGCGATGCTGCAATCCACAGACCTGCGGGTCGCCATGGCGGCGTCGATGAGCAAGCAGAAACCCGAATTTCTGGACTGAGCACACATGACTTCACGCTGGACCACTGCAGTACTCGATACCGATTTACCCGGCGGCTGGGCCGTGGCCCGCAGCCCTGAAGGTTTTTTGTTCGACGATAATGGCGCGCTGTTTCCGCGGGAGTGGCTGAAACGTCAGGACCTGTCGATTCTCGCCGAGCACGGCATCGGTTATCTCGACGGTGAGCCGGTGTATTTGCTGGAGCTCAAGGCTCACAGCGAGGTGCCGGGCTGTAACTGGAAAGGCCTGCGGGCGTTCATGCTGGATGGCGATCACACCGTTTACAAAGTGTTGGGTTATGCCGCGCAAGTCGGCACCTGGGCGCGGGAGCACCGGTTTTGCGGCAACTGTGGTCAGCGCATGACGCAGGTGTCGCGTGAGCGGGCGATGTATTGCGAACCCTGTGATTTGCGTTTTTATCCGCGGATTTCACCGAGCATGATCGTGTTGATCACCCGTGGCGACGAAATCCTGCTGGCGCGCTCGCCACGCTTTGTTCCGGGGGTCTACAGCACCCTGGCGGGCTTTGCCGAGCCCGGCGAGTCGGCCGAGGATTGCCTGATTCGTGAAGTGCGTGAAGAGGTGCAGATCGAGGTCAGGAACATCCAGTACCTGGGCAGCCAGTGCTGGCCGTTCCCGCATTCGATGATGCTTGGGTTTCATGCCGAATACGCCAGTGGCGAGATCGTGCCGCAAGCTGACGAGATCGAAGACGCCCAGTGGTTCAACATTCATGCGCTGCCGCCATTGCCGGCGGGGCGCTCGATTGCCCGCTACCTGATCGACATTTATGTGGCGCGACGCTTAGGCCATGCTGAACCAGTGCTGCCAGGCTAGACGCACGGTCAAGCCCAGTACCACGGTGATGAATACCGGGCGAATGAACTTCGCCCCACCGCTGATGGCGGTGCGGGCGCCAAAGAACGCGCCGACCATCACCGACAGGCCCATGCTCAGGCCGATGATCCAGTCCACTTGCCCGGAAAAGATGAACACCGACAGCGCCGCGATATTGCTGACGAAGTTCATGCTGCGCGCCACGCCGCTGGCCTTGACCAGATCAATGGGGTAGAGCAGCAGACTGCTGACGGTCCAGAACGCGCCAGTGCCGGGACCGGCCACGCCATCGTAGAACCCGAGACTGAAACCCTGGCTCGACTGCCACTTCTTCTTGATTGGGGCGTCGCTGTCCAGCGGTGCTTTCGGCGTGCCGCCAAACAGCAGATACACACCGCAGGCGAAGACGATCACCGGGAGCATCTTGTTCAACCATTCAGCCGGCAGGTAGTGCGCAATGATTGCGCCGGTCAGTGCGCCGACCAGGGTTCCGATAATCGCGTGTACCCATTGCCGCGGGTGGAATAGCTTGCGTCGGTAGAAGGTGAAACTGGCGGTGGCCGAGCCGAAGGTCGAGCTGAGTTTGTTGGTGCCCAGCACCAGGTGCGGCGGCAAACCGGCAGTGAGCAGCGCCGGGGTGGTCAGCAGACCGCCGCCGCCGGCAATCGCATCGATGAAACCGGCAATGAACGCGACGATGGCCAAAATGGCCAGAGTGGTGAGGTCTACGCTGAGTTCGAAAGGCATGAGGTCGACTTATTCGGCGGGGCAGAGGGCAAGGCGGGGCGCCATCTTACCTATAACCGCCGCCCCCTGCGACCGCCCTAATACCCGACATGATGGTTCCTGCGCAGAGGATGAGAGCGATCAATCGCTGGGTTACAAGCCCAGGTCAGACAGGCCCGGATGCTCATCCGGGCGCCGGCCCAGCGGCCAGTGGAACTTGCGCTCGCTTTCCTTGATCGGCAGGTCATTGATGCAGGCGTGACGGTTGGACATCAACCCATGCTCATCGAACTCCCAGTTTTCATTGCCATACGAGCGATACCAGTTGCCCGAATCGTCATGCCATTCATAGGCGTAACGCACGGCGATACGCTTACCGGTGAAGGCCCAGAGTTCCTTGATCAGCCGATAATCCAGTTCCTTGGCCCATTTGCGGGTCAGAAAAGCCTTGGCTTCCTCGCGGTTGTTGGCGAACTCGGCGCGGTTACGCCATTTGGTGTCCAGGGTGTAGGCCAGGGATACCCGTTGTGGATCGCGGGAGTTCCAGCCGTCTTCGGCCAGGCGAATCTTTTCAATGGCCGACTCACGCGTGAACGGCGGAAGTGGCGGACGAACTTCGGCATTAGATGACATTTAAAGTCTCCAGGGAAAGTGAGTGTCAAAACAGCCCATTGATATTGCTTGAACAGTTACAGATCCAATAACTTTCGCGCCATGCATTGCGCATTATCAGCGGCACTGTGATCGCCCATGACAAGTGCAACGGTAATTGCGCCATCGATCAGGATCAGCAGCTGTTTGGCCAGCGCTTCCGGGTCGTGTACGCCCTGTTCGGTACAGAGCTCGCGCACGTAGTCGAGCAGTTTCTGTTTGTGTTCCTTCGCGACCCGTCGCACCGGGTCTTGCGGATCGCCGGTTTCGCCGCTGGTGTTGATAAAGGCACAGCCGCGAAAGCCTTCGCTGGCAAACCAGTCCTTGAGCACGGTGAACAGGTTGAGCGGCCGCCCGGCCGGGGTCGGGGCCTTGTTCACTTCGGTTTTGAACCAGCTCATCCAGCGTACGTCGCGCCGCTGCAAGGCCGCGACAGTCAGTTCCTCCTTGTTGGCAAAGTAGCGGTAAATACTTTTTCTGGAGACACCGGCGGTTTTCACCAGAAGATCCATGCCCGTGGCCGCAATGCCACTTTTGTAGATCAACTTTTCGGTGACATCCAGAATGATGTCGCGTGTGTCGTTGCTAGTGATTTTGCTCATGCTGTGAAGAGTAGAACGATCGTTCTTCATGGTCAAATATTTTTCGTGGTTAAAATTTCACACGCCTTTGGCAGTGTCTACCGGGAATAAATGCCGAAGGCTGTGAAGACCCGAGCGAACGCATGGTGTAAGCTCGTGAACTCTTCGGATTCGACCCTTTGCGAGCCCTATGCCGTCGCTTTTCAAACGCTCTCTACTGCCCAAGCTGCGCAGTTTTCCGTTGACCGCCGATGCGGTCTCCATCCTTTCTGGTGCTGCCGAGTTCCGTCGTTGCCTGCTGGAGAAAATTGCTCAGGCGACCCAGCGCATCTACATCGTCGCGCTTTACCTGCAACACGACGAAGCGGGACAGGAAATCCTCGATGCCTTGCACGCTGCCAAAGCTGCGCGCCCTGAGCTGGACGTGGTGGTGGTGGTTGACTGGCTACGGGCGCAGCGCGGTTTGATCGGTGCCGGCAAGCAGCCGGGCAACTCGGCGTGGTATCAGCAGCAGACTCGCGAACACGCCAGCGAAGTGCCGGTGTACGGCGTGCCGGTGCAAACCCGCGAACTGTTCGGTGTGTTGCACCTTAAAGGCTTCGTGATCGATGACTGCGTGATTTACAGCGGCGCCAGTCTGAATAACGTCTATCTGCACAAATTCGACAAATACCGTTACGACCGTTATCACGTGCTGCACAACCGGGCGCTGGCCGATTCCATGCAACACCTGGTGCAGCACGGGTTGATTGCCTCCAAAGCCGTGCACCGTCTCGACACGCCAAACCTGCCGACTACCCGCAGTCTGCGCAGCGACATCGGCGACCTGCGCAGCCGCCTCAAGCACGCGGTGTACGACACCACGGCGGGTACGCTGGACAAGGGTAGTCTGTCAGTCAGCCCGCTGCTCGGGGTCGGTAAAAACAACCCGTTGAGCCGGGTGATCTGTGAGTTGATTGCCTGCGCCCAGCATCAGCTGACCATCTGCACACCGTATTTCAACCTGCCGTTGCCGGTGACCCGTGAAATCAACCGGGCGCTGGCACGCGGGGTGAAGATCGACATCATTGTCGGCGACAAGACTGCCAACGACTTCTACATTCCGCCGAGCGAGCCGTTCAAGGTCATTGCTGCGTTACCGTATCTCTATGAAATCAGCCTGCGACGCTTCGCCAAGCGCCATCAGCGGGCGATCGACAGCGGTCAGTTGAACCTGCATCTGTGGCGCGACGGTGACAATACCTATCACCTCAAAGGCATGTGGGTCGACGAACGCTACACCTTGTTGACCGGCAACAACCTCAACCCGCGAGCATTCCGCCTGGACCTGGAAAACGCTTTGCTGATCGACGACCCGGAAGGTGAGTTGCAGGAACCCCGTCGCAGTGAGCTGGCGGAGATTTTCCGCAACACTCGCCGCATTGAGCGCTATCAGCAGCTGGAAACCTTGCTCGAATACCCGCCGGCAGTGAGCAAGTTTCTGCGTCGGGTCAGCCGGGTACGGATCGAACGCTTGCTCTATCGCATCCTGTAGCCAAAAACACAAAAGCCCCGTCACATGGACGGGGCTTTCTTTGACGCTAGCAGCTTGAAGCTTAAGGCTGCTTAGAACACTACGCCCTGGCTACGCAGGTAGTCATCGTAGGTGCCGCTGAAGTCGATCACGCCGCTTGGGCTCAGCTCGATGATTCGAGTGGCCAGCGACGATACGAACTCGCGGTCGTGGCTGACGAAGATCAGCGTGCCCGGGTAGTTTTCCAGCGCCAGGTTCAGCGCTTCGATGGATTCCATGTCCAAGTGGTTGGTCGGTTCGTCCATCACCAGCACGTTTGGCTTTTGCAGGATCAGCTTGCCGAACAGCATGCGACCTTGCTCACCACCGGAGATGACCTTGACCGACTTGAGGATCTCGTCGTTGGAGAACAGCATCCGGCCCAAGGTGCCACGGACCAGTTGCTCGCCACCTTGAGTCCAGCGACCCATCCAGTCGAACAGGTTGGATTCATCTTCGAAATCCGAAGCGTGGTCCTGTGCGTAGTAGCCGATTTCTGCGGCGTCGGTCCATTTCACGCTACCGGCATCCGGGCTCAATTCATTGACCAGGGTACGCAGCAGGGTGGTTTTACCGATACCGTTCGGGCCGATAATCGCCACGCGTTCGCCCGCTTCAACGT
This sequence comes from Pseudomonas brassicacearum, assembly GCF_003732175.1. Classification (GTDB taxonomy): domain Bacteria; phylum Pseudomonadota; class Gammaproteobacteria; order Pseudomonadales; family Pseudomonadaceae; genus Aquipseudomonas; species Aquipseudomonas brassicacearum_G. The sequence continues at coordinate 1,694 of NZ_MOBI01000020.1, read as the reverse complement.
TGAAGCTGAAGTCCTTGAACAGGGTCTTGCCGTCGAAGCCCTTGGCCATGCGCTCGACGATGACCGCCTGACGATGGAGCTTCTTGTTCTGTTCGAAACGGATGAACGGGCTGACGCGGCTCGAAGGCTTGACCTCGGCCAGCTGGATCTTGTCGATCTGCTTGGCGCGGGAAGTAGCCTGCTTGGCTTTCGAGGCGTTGGCCGAGAAGCGGCTGACGAACGATTGCAGTTCCGAGATTTGCGCTTTCTTCTTGGCGTTGTCCGAGAGCAGCTGCTCGCGGGACTGGGTCGCCACGGTCATGTACTCGTCATAGTTGCCCGGGAACAGGCGCAGCTCGCCGTAGTCCAGGTCAGCCATGTGGGTGCAGACACTGTTCAGGAAGTGTCTATCGTGGGAGATGATGATCATCAGGCTGCTGCGCTGGGTCAGAATGTTTTCCAGCCAGCGGATGGTGTTGATGTCCAGGTGGTTGGTTGGTTCGTCGAGCAGCAGCACTTCCGGATCGGAGAACAGTGCCTGAGCCAGCAGAACGCGGAGTTTCCAGCCGGGCGAAACTTCGCTCATCGGGCCGAAATGTTGCTCGATGCCGATACCCAGGCCCAGCAGTAGTTCACCGGCGCGCGATTCGGCGGTGTAACCGTCCATTTCGGCGAATTCGGTTTCCAGCTCGGCGACGGCCATGCCGTCTTCTTCGGTCATTTCCGGCAGCGAGTAGATGCGGTCGCGCTCGGCCTTGACCTTCCACAGCTCTTCGTGACCCATGATCACGGTGTCGATAACGGTGAATTCTTCGTAGGCGAACTGGTCCTGGCGCAACTTACCCAGACGTACGTTCGGCTCGAGCATGACCTGGCCGCCGGACGGATCGAGGTCGCCACCGAGGATTTTCATGAAGGTCGACTTGCCGCAACCGTTGGCGCCGATCAGGCCATAGCGGTTACCCGCACCAAATTTGACCGAAACGTTCTCGAACAACGGCTTGGCGCCGAACTGCATCGTGATATTTGCTGTGGAGATCAAAGAGCTTACCTATCAATAACTTAGCTGAGGCTGGGTTCTGCTGATAACGATTTGATACCAATTTTCAGTTTTTCCAGCTCGCTCCAATCGGAGCTTGAGTTTATCCAGCGGGCATAGGTCGACAGCAACATCTGCACGTTATGGCCGAGCTGCTGTGATATGAATGCGGGGTTCATGCCAGACATTATGCATATTGTCGCATACGTATGACGACAGTTATATGGCGGGCGGGCGCGGATACCCAGCTTTTCCAGGGTAGGGCGCCGCTGATGGTGCAGGTATGAGGTCCGCTCGATGTGCTCGCGCATCGTGGACGGCGCAAAGACATAAGTCAGCTCTTTCAGTGCTCCAGCATCTTTTAGCCGGCGATCCGCCTATTTTTTGCGCGAAGTCGAGGGTGTGTAGCGCTCGCTCATTGAGCAGAACGAAACGATATCGTCGATGATCCGGCGCAGGCTCATGGTCGTAATCAAATGGCGTGCGGTGAGCGTGGTTCCGGTTTGAAAATCGGACATGACGAATCATCGCGCTCCGATCATCGGTAGGTTAGCAGGTGAGTGATGGGTATCTGATGAAGGGAGTGAGGACAGTGGGGTGGGTGAGCTAGTGTCTGTTTGTCCGTGAACGAGCCCCATGAAAGACAGGACACCGTTTCCCCCTTACGATAAGGGAT
>NZ_MOBI01000002.1:0-254916 GCF_003732175.1 Pseudomonas brassicacearum | reverse complement strand
AGGTGGCCGGATGTTAGTGGAATGAGTGGCCGGATGGCGTGGAATCCGCAGTCGAAACAGAACAATCGTCATGACATTTGGCTATGGCTATGCCTGAACTATCACGAAAAGGTCGGCCTAGATCCCGCCACTTGCAATGGCACTACCATGAGGGACGCCATCGCCCACTTTTTGAAGCGAAATACCCACATGCTTAAGGGGATAAAGCGGGAGAAAGACCGGTTTATGGTCCCAGATGACCATCTCAAGTGGATTGACGGAGGTGAACGGCAGTATCAGTGGCTGCTTCATAAGATCGAAGACATCACTGACTTGAGACGCTCTCGAGGACTGCCCCGAGGACTGGTACATCTCACTGGCAGAAATCATCTCATCGCCATGCTCGATCTCTGGCATGTCGATATCGCAGATAAAGCAGACGAAATCACACGCCTTCGCAAGGATTGGCTTAGGCACAAGGCAGGGGACAGTGATTTCGAGTGGTTTGAAGACAAAAAAGAAGGAGCTCAGCGCTGCAAATGTGCCTGGGAGTGGCTGAAAAAAAATCGTTTATCCCTACTTTCGCTACGGGAGCCTATTAGCAACCACCAAGAACTACTTATGTTCTTCGATCAAGCGGAGTATGGCCCCACCGACCAGAAAGCCATCATCAAGGAGATCAAGCAGCGATGGAGCAAAAAGCAGCATGGCGAACGGACAATGGCGGCGGGCAAGAAGCAAGTTAACGTCGAGCTCTCGTTAACAGCAATCGACCTCCTTGATGAGCTAGCCAAAAAGCACGATCTGACACGACCTCAAGTCCTGGAGCGCCTGATAACCATGGAGTCTGGGCTAGGCATGATAGAAAAACACTTCACCCGCCACGCATCGAAAGATATAGCAGCAGAGACCGACAGCAGTACACCGACGCAGCCAGCTCGCACCCAGGTGATAATTGATGAGAGCCCCGTCGCTTACCCAGCACCTCAGAGCCAACAGGCTCTAGAAGCAAAGCCAGAGCCCAGCTCAGCACTCGTAAGCGATAGCGCCAGCCCATTTGGCAATCATCCTGTTAGTGAAGGGGTGGAGGCACAGCCCAATGCGAGTGTTTCGTCCCACTTCGAGGCAGACAGGCCGCCCCAGAGGGCCCAGGCAGCAACACCAAGCCCGCCCAGCATAGGCGTGCGCCCCCGAAATATTGGGGACGTTATAGAGGAAGAAAAGGCTCGTCGATTGGAGGCTAAGACCGGGGCTGATTAAAACCAGGTCATGCGACACCTTCTCTGGCAGGCGCCGTGCTCCTTGGGCGGCATGGGCTGCTCGCAAAAGCCGCAGCGCGCCCAGGCGGGCCAGCTTTGAACTGGCAGGGCGGGCCAGCCTTGCTGTGCACCGGCACCTGTCCGACATCCATAGCTATTCAATACAGGGTTGCTGCATGACGACGATAGCGTACTGACTGACCGCAGCCGTAAGGCCGCAGATGGTTAGGCCGCGCACGCCATGCGCCTTGAGGAGTTTTTCTTTGTCTAGCGCTCACACTGCTACATCAATGCCCCTTAAAGGGCAGTAGAGTAAAATCACGCAAAAAGAGAGTGGGGGAACAGGTGGGGGAACAGAAGCTATAGAAAGCAGAAAGGCCCCATAAAATGGGGCCTTTAGGTGCAAATATGGCGGAGGCGATGGGATTCGAACTCATGGACCTGTTACAGTCGACGGTTTTCAAGACCGTTGCCTTAAACCACTCGGCCACACCTCCGTATTGCGTTGCGGGCGCCATAATACCTGAATGAAACACACTGTCAAACTCTCTGCATAGCTTGTTACAGAGCGTCTGTTATGATCTTTGCGACTGAACGTTTCAAACCAACAGGAGTGTCGCCATGCGCGAACAGGATTACGCAGTTAATAACAGCGTGCAGGCTGAGCAGCTAGAGGTTAGCCGCGTCCTGCGCAACACTTATGGTTTACTCGCCCTTACGCTCGCATTCAGCGGTGTGATGGCGTTCGTCGCTCAGCAGATGCGTGTCGGCTACCCGAATGTGTTTGTGGTGCTGATCGGCTTCTACGGGCTTTTCTTTCTGACCAACAAGCTCCGTGACTCGGCCTGGGGCCTGGTGTCGGCGTTTGCCCTGACCGGTTTCATGGGGTTCCTGCTGGGGCCGATTCTCAACCGTTATCTGGGCATGCAAGGCGGCGCTGAAGTGGTCAGCTCGGCTTTCGCGATGACCGCACTGGTATTCGGTGGTCTGTCGGCCTATGTGCTGATCACTCGCAAGGACATGAGCTTCCTCGGTGGTTTCATCACCGCTGGTTTCTTCGTCTTGCTGGGCGCGACGCTGGCGGGCATGTTCTTCAAGATCAGCGGTCTGCAACTGGCGATCAGCGCGGGCTTCGTGCTGTTTTCTTCGGTCTGCATTCTGTTCCAGACCAGCGCCATCATTCATGGCGGCGAGCGTAACTACATCATGGCGACCATCAGCCTGTATGTATCGATCTACAACCTGTTCGTCAGCTTGTTGCAGCTGTTCGGCATCATGGGCCGCGATGACTGATCGCCAGCCTTGAGCAAAAAACCCGCTACGGCGGGTTTTTTGTTGTCTGGCATTCGGGCAGGGCTCACTCGGTGACGATGATGCTGCCATCGGCCTGTTGCCGGTAAATGGTATAGGGCAGCAATACAGTGTCGAGAGCACCGGAAATAACGGCGTCTATCAAGACGATAATCGTGGCGTTGTCGTATTTTTTCACGTCGACGCCTGAGCGCAGGGGAGCATACAGCGTACAGAAATCGTAGGTCACGCCGCTGTAGATTCGAGGGACGGCGCCGCAGTAGCTTTTCTGTTCCTTGAGGCTCTTTATGGCGGCATCGTCATGGCGCACCACTGTCTGGAGGGTGCCGCACCCCACGAGCGTCAGTGCCGCCAATAACATCGCCTGAGCTTTCATACCGCCAATCCTTCGCCGGAAAACCCTCAACCTACACCGTTCAAAAAAAACAGCACTCACGCCATCGGTGGCAACCGCCGTTTCACCGGGGTCTTCTTGACGATTGCAGTATTGGTTTCGGCATAGCTGTTGAGGCGGTCGAGCAGGGTGTCCAGCTGTTCCATCGAACGCACGTGCAGGCGCGCGATGAAGCAGTCATCACCGGTGACCTTGTCGCATTCGGTGAACTCGGGAATGGCCTGGATCTGCCGTTCGACATTCTGCAACTGACCGGGCAGCGGGCGAATACGCACGATGGCCTGCAATTGATAACCGAAGCATTTGGGATCGATGTCGACGGTGTAGCCCTTGAGCACGCCACGCTCTTCGAGTCGGCGCAGGCGCTCGGCGACGCTGGGTGATGACAGGCCGCTGATCTGTGCCAAGGCCTTGAGTGAGCGTCGGGAGTCTTCCATGAGGGCTGCGATCAGCAGTTGGTCAATGTCGTCGGTCATACAACCCCCGATTAGGCAAATACTGGAATCTGCCTTGATAAAAAAGGTGAACTGGCAGTTTAGCCTGCATTTGATGCTGGAGTAGCGCCGCGCTGGATTGGCATACTTTGGGCTCATATCGAGGAGCCTGATCATGGATAAAACACTGCGTCGTGGTTCGTTGGAAATGACCGCCGCCATGCTTATTTCCGGAACTATCGGATGGCTCGTGCTGATTTCCGGCCTGCCTGTGCTGGACGTGGTGTTCTGGCGCTGCGTGTTCGGCGCTGCGGCCTTGCTGCTGATTTGCGCAGTGTTCGGCTTTCTGCGCCCGGGCATTCTGAGCCGCACCACATTTTTGCTGGCGGTGCTCAGCGGGGTCGCGATTGTCGGTAACTGGGTGCTGTTGTTTGCCTCCTACTCACGAGCGTCGATTGCTATCGGCACTGCGGTCTATAACGTGCAACCGTTCATGCTGGTCGGTCTGGCAGCATTGTTTCTCGGCGAGAAGATCACCGCGCAAAAGCTGTTCTGGCTCGGGGTTTCTTTTCTCGGGATGCTGGCAATCGTCAGTGCGCATGGCGAGCAGGGAGCGGGGGGCGGTGAATACCTGCAGGGGATCGCACTGGCCTTGGGTGCTGCACTGCTGTATGCCTTTGCCGCGCTGATCATCAAACGCCTGACCGGCACACCGCCGCATTTGATCGCCTTGATACAGGTCTGCACCGGCGTGCTGTTGCTTGCACCCTGGGCGAATTTTTCCGCGTTGCCACAACAACCCAGCGCTTGGGCCAGTTTGCTGACATTGGGCATCGTGCACACCGGCGTGATGTATGTGCTGCTCTACGGCGCGATCCAGAAACTGCCGACGGCGCTGACCGGCGCACTGTCGTTTATCTACCCGATTGCGGCGATTTTCGTAGACTGGTTCGCCTTCGGCCATCGCCTCGAACTGTTGCAGTGGATCGGCGTGGTCGCGATTCTGCTGGCCGCTGCCGGTATGCAACAGGGGTGGGGCAATGGTGTTCGTAAAGTCGCGACGCAGTGACCGGCGCTCAGATTTTCCAGCGCGGCGCAGTCTTCACCAAGCGCTGACGCATGTCATTCAGGTTGGCGGTCAGTTGTCGGGTCAGTAATCGGTAACCGTCCAAAGCGCTGTAGACCGGGGTGCCCATGGCGGTCTGCGGTGCGGTTTCATCGGTCGCGCGCTCCAGGCGTTGTGTCGTACCGGATTGCAACGCCCGGGCCATGCCAATCAGTAAAACGCGAACCTGCCGGTGCTCGGCTTTCAGCGCCAGTTGCAGTTGTGCCATGGCCTGTTCGTCGCTTGCATCGGGACGGGTGTTGGCGAGGATTTCCAGAGTGCTGATGCACATCCGCAAGTTGCGCTGGAGGGCGTCGAGTTCGGTCATGGACATTCGCACTTCCTTGGACACCGACGGCATCAACGAGCGCAGTTGCACCATCATCCCGTTGAGACGGCTGAGCATCTTGAGGTAGTGCTCATCAGTGACCGACTGGCCACTGATGATCCGGCTGTAAATACTCGCGCAGTCGCGCAAGGCACTGGCGAGTTTGTAGCGCCAGGAGTACACCGCGTACAGCGGCAACGCGAAGGAAAAGGCCAGGGCCAGGACGATCCCGATAAGGATATCGACTGTGCGCCAGAGTCCGTCAGTCACCGGGTTGTCGCCGTGTCCGGCAACGATGAATACGGTGATGGCCGACAACAGCGCGGTGTAACCACCCTTGCCAATTGCGTGGTAGGAGAAGAACCCGCAGACCACCGACATACCGAAGTAAGTCAGCCACGGCATGCCGAGCCAGGCCTGCTGCGCCACCAGCAGCAAACCCACGCCTGCGCCGATCAGCGTGCCATATGCGCGCTCGGCGGCTTTTTTGCCGATATTGCCGTGGTGCTGCAAACCTCCAATCACCACCAACATGGTTACCGACGCCCATTCACCATGGGGCAGGTGGATCCCGGTGGTCAGCAGAATCGTCGCCAACAGCCCCAGAGACACCCGAACGGCGTGGATCAGCTTGGCGTTGCGATAGCGCCGGTACGGGTCCAGAAGCGGACGCAGCAGCCGGCGCAGCAACGGAGGCAATCGAGATGATCGAAAGGATGTCATCGGGTTCGCAGGGTGTCCTCGGTGTGCGTGTTAGAAAATATAGTCGGTGGTGAGGAAACTCGACTCCCGTCCGCGGATGATGTCGCTGATCAGCTCCTTGTTGCTCTCCTGGAACTTGGTCGCCACCAGCGTGCGGATCGAGAATGTTCGCAACGCATCGTGCACCGACAGCGTGCCTTCGGCCGAATTCTTGCGCCCGTTGAACGGGAAGGTGTCCGGACCGCGCTGGCACTGGGCGTTGATGTTGATCCGCCCAACCTGATTGGCAAAGATATCCACCAGCCGCCCAACCTCGGCAGGATTGGTGCCGAACAGGCTTAATTGCTGTCCGAAGTCTGACTCGAGGACGTAGTCGATCACCGTATCCAGGTCACGATAAGGGACGATAGGCACCACCGGGCCGAACTGCTCTTCATGATAGACACGCATGTCAGTGGTCACCGGGTACAGCACCGCCGGATAGAAGAATGAACCGCGTGCCTGGCCGCCATTTTCGTTCACTACCTTGGCGCCTTTTCTCACGGCATCGTCCACCAGACCATGTAGGTAATCGACCTTGCCCGACTCCGGCAGCGGGGTTAGCGACACGCCACTTTCCCACGGCATGCCGGGTTTGAGCGAGGCCAGCTTGTGGTTGAATTTCTCGATGAAACGGTCGACCACTTGCTCGTGAACGAAGAGGATCTTCAGCGCAGTGCAGCGCTGGCCATTGAACGAAAGCGAACCGGTGACGGCTTCGCTGACCGCATTGTCCAGATCCACCTCAGGCAGCACGATACCGGGGTTCTTCGCGTCCAGGCCTAAGGCGGCGCGCAAGCGGTGTGGTTTCGGGTGAAGTTTCTTCAGGTCGCTGGCGGCCTTGTTGGTGCCGATGAAGGCAAAGATGTCGATCTTGCCGCTGGCCATCAGCGCGCTGACGGTCTCGCGGCCGCTGCCGTAGATCACGTTGATCACCCCGGCCGGGAAGCTGTCGCGGAACGCTTCCAGCAACGGACGAATCAGCAGGACGCCGAGCTTGGCCGGTTTGAACACCACGGTGTTGCCCATGATCAGCGCCGGAATCAGCGTGGTGAAAGTCTCGTTCAGCGGGTAGTTGTAAGGCCCCATGCACAGGGCAACGCCGAGCGGCACGCGGCGGATTTGGCCGAGCGTGTCCTGTTCCAGTTCAAAACGGCTGGAACGACGGTCGAGTTCCTTGAGGGCGTTGATGGTGTCGACGATGTAATCACAGGTGCGGTCGAACTCTTTTTCCGAGTCCTTGAGGTTCTTGCCGATCTCCCACATCAGCAGCTTGACCACCGCTTCACGCTGTTCGCGCATGCGGGCGAGGAACGCTTCGACATGCTGAATCCGCTCGGCCACCCGCATCGTTGGCCAGTTGCCCTGACCACGATCATAGGCACGGACGGCGGCGTCGAGGGCGGTCAGCGCGGTGTCGGCATCGAGCAATGGCGTGCTGCCGAGAATGACTTGTTCATCGCCATTTTCGCCGGTCAGGTAGACCGGGCTGCGGACGATTGCCAGAGGGCCGTTCCAGATTTTCAGGACGCCATCGACGAGGTATTCGCGTTGCTCGGTCTGCCCGTCGAGACGGTATTGCTCCGGGATGTCGTGGGCGGTCGGGAACAGGTTGCCAAGGATGTTTGCTGTGCTCATGTCGCTACCCCGTCTGGATTGGGTGATGCGGATAAGGTTTTATCGCCAGACACTGCCACGAGGTCAAGACCTGTCAGCCGTGTCTTTTTCAGGAATGACGGCTATGGTTACAAATCATTCTGATACCGCTTTTGGCTCGGCATAGGATGTGCGCCATGATCAATACTGCTGAATCGTTTTATCAGATTGTTTCGGTAGCGGCTACGAGGGATTTTAGCTACAGCAGCACAGTTTCGTGTCTGCACCGCTCTTGCGCCTTTCAACACACACAAATCGTTGCGTGCCGGGTAAACTTCATGCCTTTCCAGAGGAGTTCTCATGAGTTACTACCAGCCGGGCATCCTTGCCACCCCCGTTCCGCCTCAGGCACGTCATTTGTTTTTCGCTCTCGAATCCGCCGAAGCTCTGCCGGCTGCGCTCGAAAACCTGATGAAACAGGTGGACGGCAAGTCGGCAGTGGTGGGTTTTGGCAAGTCGCTGGTCAATGCACTGGGCGCGAAGGTCGCGGGGCTGCGACCGTTCCCGGCGATGATCGGCGTTGGCGTCGATAACCCTTCGACCCAGCACGCGCTGTGGTGCTGGCTGCACGGTGAGGATCGCGGCGAGTTGCTTAACCGCAGCCGTGCCCTTGAAGTCGCGCTGGCTCCAGCGCTGCGGCTGGTGCAGATGAATGAAGCCTTCCGTCACATGAGTGGCCACGACCTGACGGGCTATGAAGACGGTACCGAAAACCCCCATGACGAAGCCGCCGTTGCCGCAGCGCTGGTGGCTGAGGGTGAGAACGGTCAGGTGGGTGGAAGCTTCGCCGCGATCCAGCAGTGGCAGCATGACCTGAACGGTTTTAGTGCGATGCCGTCCCATGAGCAGGACAACATCATTGGTCGCCGCAAGAGCGACAACGAAGAACTCGACGACGCGCCGATCTCCGCTCACGTCAAACGCACGGCCCAGGAAAGCTTCACCCCCGAAGCCTTCATCGTGCGCCGCTCGATGCCGTGGATCGAAGGTGATCGTGCCGGCCTGATGTTCCTGGCCTTCGGTCATTCCTTCAATGCCTTCGAAGCCCAACTGCGCCGCATGAGTGGCCTGGAAGACGGCGTCGTTGACGGTCTGTATCGCATGAGCCGGCCGATCACCGGCGGCTACTACTGGTGCCCGCCGCTCAAGAATGGTCAGCTGGATCTGCGCACACTGAACATCGTCTGAAGACTGGACATCGACACAGGGAGAAGGCGATGAACGTCGTGCGATGGGGAATGATCGGCTGCGGCAGTGTCGCCGAGCGCAAGAGCGGCCCGGCCTTCTACAAGGCGCCGGGTTCGGCGCTGGTGGCGGTGATGGGGCGACGGCTGGAGGCGGTGCAGGACTATGCCGCGCGCCATGGCATCGAACGGTTTTACACCGATGCCGAGTCGCTGATCGCCGACCCTGAAGTGGACGCGGTGTACATTGCAACGCCTCCCGACAGTCACCATGCCTACAGTCTGCTGGTCGCAGCGGCCGGCAAACCTGACGCAAGCCAAGTCAATCGCTGCTCATCGCAACGTCAGGCCGACCTCCAGCGTAAACAGTGCGGACAGGCTTTTTTTCAGTTTGCAGCGGAGACGTAGACTTCGCGGCCGGCGAACCAGGTGCTCAGTACCCGAGTGTCGTGCAGGGCTTTTTCATCGACCTTGAACACATCGCGGTCGACGATAATGAAGTCCGCCTGCTTGCCGGGCTGGAGTGAACCGATCTGTTGTTCCAGGCCGATGGTGCGGGCGGCGTTGACGGTGTAGGCGTAGAGCATGGTCTCGCGGTCGATACCCTCAGCGGCGTTCAACACGCCTTTGGGCCCCACACGGGTGATGGCCTGGGCCATCGCATTGAACGGGTTCGGCGATGACACCGGCCAGTCACTCGCACCGGCAATCGTTGCGCCTTGCTTGAGTAATGAGTGCGCCGGGTACTGATAGCGGAAGGCGAGCGCGCTGACGTACGGCTTGATCATGTCCAGGGTGTACTCGTCAGCCGAGGCCCAGAGCAACTGCATCGAGGCGATCACATTGAGTGGCTTGAAGCGGGCGAACTCCTTGGGGTTGACCAGTTGCAGGTGGGTGATGGAGTGGGTCACGCCGCTTTGCCGATCCTTGCGTGCCTGCTCGATCCCGTTCAACGACTCACGCACTGCACGGTCGCCAATGGCATGAATGTGCACCAACCAGCCACGCTGGTCGGCGGCACTGACCAGTTCACCGAAATGCGCCGGATCAATCAGCAATTCACCCTGTTTGTGCGAGTTGGTGTAGGGGTCGATCAGCGCCGCGCTCTGCGCCGGAAATTCCAATACGCCGTCGGCGAAGATCTTGATGCCGGGCAAGCTCAGGTTCGGGATGTCCTGGAACTGCTTGCGCACTGTGTCCAGCGTGTCCAGATCGGTCGGGCGGCTTCGCGGGTTGGCCACCAACAGCGCCGCGACGTGCGCGCTCATTGCCCCGGTTTCAGACAGCGCCTTGTACACCGGCAAGACACCAACGGTTTTTTCCGTGGGTTTGAGGGCGAACACCGGTTCCCCCGGCGCGGCGTTCGCGGCCGGGTCCATCCAGGCAGTGATGCCCAGACTGTTGTTGTAACGCAGCGCGGCCTGGGCGGCTCGCAGCAGGTCCACCGGACTCGCTTTGGTCATGACCGAAGCGACCCGGTCCCAACCCGCGTCCACCAGAAAACCGTTGGGCGCGCCATTCGCCAGGCGGCCGATGGTGTCACGCTCGGCGGCGGGCAGGGTGTTGATCAACGCAGCATCGATTCCGCCACGCTGGAGCATCACGTTGTTGGCCCAGGCGGTGTGGTGGTCGCTGCCGATGAACACGATCGGCACCTGCATCCATTCACCCTGGTTGAAACGCTGGGAAAAAGCCTCGGCTTGCGCCCAGTAGGTTGAACTCATCCCGGCCATGCTCAACACATCTCCGTGTTTTGCCTTGCCGTCGTCACGCCAACCGCGCAGGCGTTTTTCCAGTTCGTCGAGGCTGACTTGCTCATCTTCCATATTGGCCGAGGCCAGTTCGAGGCCGCCGAAGATCGCGTGTGAGTGGCTGTCGATCAGGCCGGGCATCAGGGTTTTGCCTGCCAGATCGATGACCCGGGTCGAGGGCTCGATCAGCGCCTTGATCTGCGCGTCGCTGCCGACCTGCAGCACTTTGCCGTCCTGCACGGCCAAGGCCTGGACCTTGGGTTGGGCATGGTCGGCAGTGAAGATCTTGCCGTTGATCAACACCAGATCGGCGGCGGCCATGGCTTCCATCGAGGAAAAAGCCACGGCACACGCCAGGAGTGTCGGGATAACTCTATTCATGCGCGGATGCCTTGTTTTTATTCGTCTGGCAGCGAGACTAGTGACTTGGCACGCTGGACAGAACACCTGAAACCAGCAAAACCCTTTTGCCTGAATGGAAAAACCATGGACACGCTCAGTGCCTTGAAAATGTTTGTCGCGACCGCAGAGCACGGCAGCTTCAGCCGTGCCGCGCAGCAACTGGGCAAAACCCCGTCGGCGCTGACCAAAGCGGTCAGTCATCTGGAAGCTGAGCTGGGTGCGCGCTTGTTCGAGCGCAGCACCCGCCGCACGTTGTTGACCGAGGTCGGACGGCTTTATCTGGAGACCGCGCGCCAGGTGCTGCAACGTCTGCAAGAGGTCAGCGAAGAGATCCTGCAGTTGCAGCATGGTTTGCAGGGCACCCTGAAAATCACCGCGCCGCTGGCTTTCGGCAGGGCTTTTCTCGATGAGGCGTGCGCCAGTTTCCTCGATGAGTACCCACAAATCAGTTTGCACATCGACCTGTGCGACGAGTTCGTCGATCTGCTCGAAAGCGGCTACGACCTGGCGTTGCGTGAAGGCCATGACGACCTGCCCGGACAGATCGCCCGAGTCGTCGGTGAGAATCGCCTGGCCCTGTGTGCCAGCCCGGATTATCTGGCGCGCAACCCGATTCCGGTGACGCCGCAGACCCTCGATCAGCATCACTGGCTGCTTTATCGCCATGCAGCCCTGAGCCGTGAATTCTGGTGGGTCGAGCGCGACGGTCAACGACTCAGTTTGCCCCAGCCGTCGCGGCCACGCCTGAAAAGCGACAATTACGACTTGCTGTTGGCCAATGCGCTGGCGGGGCGCGGGTTGCTGCACGCGCCGCTGTGGAGTGCCGCGCCGTATCTGGCGGATGGCCGGCTGGTGCGGTTGATGGCCGACTACGAGATTGATCCGGACGCGTTCGGTTCGCACATCCTGGCGGTGTACCCCAGTCACCGTCGCGCCACTGCCAAGGTGGCGGCTTTCATCGATTTCATTTCGGTTTTTCTGCGGCAGCGCGGCCAGGGCTAAGCGTTACGACTGGCGGTTATTGTCAGGAAAATCCGGAAGGAGTACAAATGTACTCCATGACGACTTTAACTCCCCGCCGTACCGCCATCCTGACCTTCATCCGCGAGCGCATCGCGCAACAAGGTCAGTCACCGAGCCTCGCTGAAATCAGCGAGGCGTTCGGTTTTGCCTCACGCAGCGTGGCGCGCAAGCATGTGGTGGCGCTGACCGAGGCCGGTTTTATCGAGGTCAATCCGCATCAGGCCCGCGGTATTCGCTTGCTCAATCAGCCGCGTCGCCCCGAGTTGCTGGACATCCCGGTACTCGGGCGGGTGGCCGCCGGTGCGCCGATGGGCGTCGATGCCGAGGTTCACAGCCGCTTGTGGCTGGATCCGGCAATGTTCTCGCGCACACCGGACTACCTGCTGCGGGTTCAGGGCGACTCGATGATCGGTGACGGCATCCTCGACGGTGATCTGGTGGGTGTGCGCCGCAGTGCCGAGGTGCGGAACGGCCAGATTGTCGTCGCGCGGCTTGAGGGTGAAGTCACCATCAAGCGCTTTGAGCGGGTAGGGGACAGCGTACGGTTACTGCCCCGCAACCCGGCTTACAGCCCCATTGTGGTCACCGCCGATCAGGACCTGGCGATTGAAGGGGTGTTCTGTGGTCTGGTGAGGCAAGGGTGATGGGCGCCGTCGTTGCGCTGGATACGCTGTTCAATGGTGGCCAGGTCTGGAAAGGCCGGCCCGCGCCGCCGAGCATCAGCCCGCAGCCGACCGGGCATGCGGCACTGGACGCGGCTTTGCCCAGCGGCGGCTGGCCGGAAGCGGCGCTGAGCGAAATTCTCGTCGCCGGGCAGGGCGTGGGTGAGTTGCAACTGGTATGGCCAACCTTGGCTCGACTGACGACCGCCGGTGAGCGGGTGGTGCTGGTAGCGCCGCCGTATGTGCCGTATCCCCAGGCTTGGCAGAACGCCGGGGTGGATCTGCGGCAGTTGTCGATCATCCAGGCCAGTGACCGCGAGGCACTGTGGGCGGCGGAACAATGCCTGCGTTCAGGCAGTTGCGGGGCGGTGTTGTGCTGGCCGCAACAGGCGGATGACCGCGCCTTGCGCCGTTTGCAGGTGGCGGCGGAAACCGGGCAGACCCTGGCGTTTGCCTATCGCTCGATCAAGGACGCCATCAATCCTTCGCCGGCAGCCCTGCGCATCGCCATCGATTCAAGGCCCGCGCAGTTAAGGGTGCTCAAGTGCCGTGGCGGGCTGGCCCGTTCGGCACCGATTGCCTTCGCCACGGGGCAGTGAGGTTGGCATGCGCTGGGTCTGTATCCTTTTCCCGCAGTTGGCGCTGGACGTGGTGTTGCGTCAGCGCAGCGATCCTGACGAACCGCTGGTGCTGCTGAGCGGCCCGGCGCAGCGGCGGGTGTTGCAAGCGGTCAATGCACCGGCGCGAGCATTGGGGCTGCGCCCGGGCCAGTCGATGACCGCCGCCCAGGCCTTGAGCAAGGCCTTTGTCAGCGCCGACTATGACGTGGCCGAAATCGAGCATTGGCAGCAGTTTCTCGCCGCCTGGGCCTATCGCTTCAGCTCCCAGGTCAGCGTGCATTACCCGCGTGCGGTGCTGTTTGAAATCGAGTCGAGCCTGAGGCTGTTCGGGCCTTGGTCGCAGTTCGAGGCGCGGTTGCGCGCAGAGCTCACGGCGCTGGGGTTTCGCCATCGACTGGTCGCGGCGCCCAACCCGCTGGCTGCACGGGTCCTGGCCAATGTCTACGACGGTCTGGCGGTGCCGGACAATGACGCGCTAAGGCAATTGCTCGGGCAGATGCCTGTCGAGCGGATCGGGCTTGAGCAAACGGTCGCCACCGCACTATCGCGCATGGGCTTGCGCACCTTGAGTCAGGTTCAGACGCTGCCGCGTCAAACCCTGGCCCGACGCTTTGAAGCGCAAGTGCTCAAGCACCTTGATACCGTGTTGGGTGAGCGACCGCTGGCCCTGGGGTTTTACCTGCCACCGGACCGTTTCGATGTGCGGATCGAACTGAATTTCGATGTGCAATCCCATCAGGCATTGCTGTTCCCCTTGCGCCGGCTGACCGCTGATCTTTCGGCGTTCCTCTGTGGTCGGGACAGCGGTGTGCAGTGCTTTGATCTGCACCTGGAACACACCGGGTTGCCGGATACGCTGATCAAGGTCGGCCTGCTGAGCGCCGAGCGCGACCCGGCGATGCTCTTCGAACTGGCCCGTGGTCGGCTGGAACAGGTGCAGGTCGAGGCGCCGGTGCGCGGTTTTCGGCTGTCGGCGCAGGATTTGCCAAGTTTCGTCCCGCAGCGCCGGGAGCTGTTCGACGAACGCCCGC
The DNA here is from genome assembly GCF_003732175.1 of Pseudomonas brassicacearum. Lineage (GTDB taxonomy): Bacteria > Pseudomonadota > Gammaproteobacteria > Pseudomonadales > Pseudomonadaceae > Aquipseudomonas > Aquipseudomonas brassicacearum_G. The sequence continues at coordinate 241,036 of NZ_MOBI01000002.1, read as the reverse complement.
AACAGTCCTTGCCCTGGGAACAACTGCGCGAACGCTTGCGTGCGCGGCTCGGGGATGAGGCGGTGCAGGGCCTGGGTTTTCAGTCCGATCATCGACCGGAGTGTGCCTGGCTGCCGAATGCACAGCCTCAGGCCTGTCCGGTGCTGCCTGATGTACAACGTCCCGGCTGGTTGCTGACCGAGCCATTGCCCATGCACGAAGGCTCGGCGCGCATCCTCATGGGGCCGGAGCGCATCGAGTCTGGCTGGTGGGATGGCGCCGACGTGCGCCGCGATTACTACCTGATCGAAACCCGCGCAGGCTCGAAGGCCTGGGCCTATCGTGCGGTGGGCGAGGCCGGACCGCTGTGGCTGCAAGGCTGGTTCGCATGAGCGCCGACTATGCCGAACTGCACTGCCTGTCGAACTTCAGTTTCCAGCGGGGTGCATCGAGTGCCCACGAGCTGTTCGAACGGGCCAAACGTCAGGGTTACCAAGCCCTGGCGATCACCGACGAGTGCACCCTGGCCGGCATCGTCCGTGCCTGGCAAGCGGCCAAGGCGCTGGAATTGCCGTTGATCATCGGCAGTGAAATGCGCATCGAAAACGGTCCCAAGCTGGTGCTGCTGGTGGAGAACCTTGAGGGTTATCAGGCCCTGTGCCGGCTGATCACCCATGCCCGGCGGCGTACGGAAAAAGGCCAGTACCGGGTGCTGCGCGAAGACTTCAACGGGCCATTGCCCGGTCTGCTGGCACTATGGGTGCCGGATACGATTGACACGCTGGAGCACGGCGCCTGGCTGAAAGGTATTTTCGGCGAGCGGCTGTGGCTGGCGGTTGAGCTGCACTGCGGACAGAACGATGCCCGTCGTCTGGCCGATTTGCAGGCCTTGGCTGCCCGCTTGCAGATTCCGGCGGTGGCCAGCGGCGATGTGCACATGCATGCCCGTGGTCGGCGTGCATTGCAGGACACCATGACGGCGATTCGTCTGCATGTGCGGGTCGCCGACGCCGGGCAGCGTTTGCATCCCAATGGCGAACGGCACTTGCGCAGCCTTGAGGCGTTGCGCGAGCTGTATCCAGCGTGGTTGCTTGAAGAAACGCTGATCATTGCCCGACGTTGTACTTTCGACCTCGGCCAGTTGCGCTACCAATACCCGCGTGAACTGGTGCCCGAAGGGCAGACGCCGACTTCCTGGCTGCGTCGATTGACCGAACAGGGCCTGTGCCGGCGTTGGCCTGAAGGGCCGGACAGCACGGTCATGGCGCTGATCGAAAAGGAACTGAAACTGATCGCTGAGCTCGGTTACGAGAGTTATTTTCTCACCGTCGAAGACATCGTCAGCTTCGCCCGCAGCCAGCGCATTCTGTGTCAGGGGCGCGGCTCGGCCGCCAACTCGGCGGTGTGTTACGCGCTGGGAGTCACCGAAATCGACCCGAGCCGGACGAGCATGCTGTTCGAGCGGTTCCTCTCCAAAGAGCGCAACGAGCCGCCGGATATCGACGTCGATTTCGAGCATGAGCGTCGTGAAGAAGTCTTGCAGTACGTGTTCCAGCGTTACGGCAGGACGCGGGCCGCGCTGACGGCGGTGGTCAGCACTTACCACGGTGCCGGTGCGATCCGCGACGTGGCCAAGGCCCTCGGTTTACCGCCGGATCAGGTCAATGCGCTGGCCGATTGCTGCGGCCATTGGAGCGACGATGTACCGCCGCTGGAGCGCCTGCGCGAAGGTGGCTTCGACCCGGACAGCCCGGTACTGCGCCAGGTGCTGAGCCTGACCCGGCAGTTGATCGGCTTCCCCCGGCATTTGTCTCAGCACCCGGGCGGTTTCGTGATTTCCGAGCAGCCGCTGGACAGCCTGGTGCCCGTGGAAAACGCTGCCATGGCCGAGCGCACGATCATCCAGTGGGACAAGGACGACCTGGACATGGTCGGCCTGCTCAAGGTCGACATACTTGCCCTCGGCATGCTCAGCGCCATTCGCCGCTGCTTCGACTTGCTGCGCTACCACCGCGGGCGAGACCTGAGCCTGGCAACGATACCGTCCGAGGACCCGCAAACCTACGAGATGATCAGTCGCGCCGACACCATCGGGGTGTTCCAGATCGAGTCCCGGGCGCAGATGTCGATGTTACCGCGGCTCAAACCTCAGAATTTCTATGACCTGGTGATCGAAGTGGCCATCGTTCGTCCCGGTCCGATCCAGGGCGGGATGGTGCACCCGTACCTGCGGCGACGTAACAAGGAAGAGCCGGAAACCTATCCCTCGGTGCAATTGGAGGCCGTGCTCAAACGCACCCTCGGCGTACCGTTGTTTCAGGAACAGGTCATGCAGATCGCGATTGTGGCCGCCGACTACAGTCCCGGCGAGGCCGATCAGTTGCGCCGTTCCATGGCGGCCTGGAAACGCCATGGCGGTCTTGAACCACACCAGAAGCGCCTTCGCGAAGGCATGCTGAAAAACGGTTACACAGAGGAGTTCGCCGCGCAGATCTTCGAGCAGATCAAGGGTTTTGGCAGCTACGGTTTTCCCGAGTCCCATGCCGCCAGTTTCGCTTTGCTGACCTACGCCAGTTGCTGGTTGAAATGCCATGAGCCGGCGGCGTTTGCCTGTGCGCTGATCAACAGTTGGCCGATGGGCTTCTACAGCCCGGACCAGATTCTCCAGGACGCTCGTCGGCATCATTTGCAGATCCAGCCGGTGGACGTAGCCGCCAGCGATTGGGATTGCAGCCTGGAGCCGATTGACGGCGAACAACCGGCGATTCGCCTGGGGTTGCGGATGATCAAGGGCTTTCGCGAGGACGATGCGCGTCGCATCGAAGCAGCGCGTTTGCAGGGCGAATTCATCGACATCGCCGACCTGGGCGAACGCGCCCGACTCGATGCTCGTGCGCAAGAGCAACTGGCCGACGCCGGAGCGTTGCGCAGGTTGGCCGGTGATCGCCATCGGGCACGCTGGGAAGTGGCGGGGGTGCAGAAACAACTTGGGTTGTTCGCCGGGTTGCCGAGCCAGGAAGAGCCTTGCGTGGTGTTGCCCAAACCGACCGTGAGTGAAGATCTGCAAGCCGACTACAGCAGCGTCGGTACGACCCTCGGCCCGCATCCGCTGGCGTTGTTGCGTGATGAGTTGCGTGCCCGACGTTGCCGCAGTTCGCGGGAGTTGCTGGAGGTCGAACATGGGCGCAACGTCAGCGTCGCCGGTCTGGTCACCGGCCGCCAACGCCCGGGCACGGCCAGTGGCGTGACCTTTGTGACCCTTGAAGACGAGTTTGGCAACATCAACGTCGTGGTCTGGCGCGACCTCGCCGAGCGTCAACGCAAAGCCCTGATCGGCTCGCAACTGCTCAAGATCGACGGCCGCTGGGAAAAGGTCGGCGAGGTCCGGCACCTGATCGCCGGACGCTTGAGCGACCTGAGCCCGTTGCTCAACGGCATCAGTGTTCACAGTCGGGATTTTCATTGAGATCATTGAGGCTTAAAGCCCGCCAAAGATGATTTCCCGTCAGCTGCCGACACACGGTGCTCAACACCGCAGCGGACACGAGACTATTCTGGTGGGTGAGGGCGCTGACAATATCGACACGTCCGACCAACGGGCACCGCTGGTCTGATTGATAGTCGACAGCAACCGCCGAGCGAGGCCATTCTGATAACTGGCGAGCGCACGCAAAGGCGTTCGCCACCGATCAACAAACGGAGGTGTTCCATGCCGGTGAATCATGACCTGTATCAGGACCTGAGCTGCTCAAAGGAAGTCATTCAGCAAAAGCGTGCAAATGATCCTCACCTGAACGCGCTGCTGGATAAATATTCGGAAATCGACAACCGGGTCCTAAAGGCAGAAGCCCAGGCTCAGGCAGATGACGAAGTAAGGAAGCTCAAGGAAAAGCGCCTTTCGATTAAAGACGAAATATCCCAAAGATTGAACGGTTCTGCCAGAACGTGACCAACGTGGGGGGCGCCGTGTCGCCCCCTGTTCGGCAGTCTGCATGCACGCGTTGATTCAATGTGGTGTGTTGCGCGTCAGGCGACTGCTCCTGTCTGGGCCGGTATCGTCTGTTGCACCTTGTCGCGCAGGGCCAGCATTGAGGCTGCCGATTCGCGCTCGATACGCCGCTTGAGCAGCAGTTGATTGACCAGGCGCATCAGCCGTCCGCTGAAGCGGTATTCCAGGGTACGCACGAAGCGCGTGCCGTCACCCTCGCTGGCGCATTCATAAGTCAGCTGCAACTCCAGACCATGATCACCCTGAGCGCGAGCGCTCCAACGCCGGCCCGGCAAATACTCGTCGACCTCCCAGCTCAAATGCCCGGCCCGCCCACCCGCATGAATATCCTCTTCAAAACGTGACCCCGCGTGCAGCGGTCCTGGCTGGCCGTCGACTTTCAGCGATGAAGGGTGCCACTCAGGCCAACGCGTCGCGGTGCTGGCGTAGGCGAGCACGGCGATCGGGTCGCGTTCGATGTCGATCCGGTGTTGCAGGCGGGTCATGGGCGCGCGCCGTGTTTGAAGGTGCGAATGATCGGGTTCGGCTTCCCAATACAGTGTGCCGAACAGGTAGTCCATCAGCGGAAAAACGATGTTGAAATTGCGCTCCTGCATCAGCTCGCGACGGTGATGCAGTGCATGCAGGCGGCGCATCTGACGAATCCACGGCAGGCGGGTGACGGGATTGCCTGGCGGCAGATGCTCGCAGGCGTGAAACACCTCATAGGTCAGGTAGCCGAGGATCATGCAGCCGGCGAACAGTCCGGCGACGTTGCCATTGAGGTGTTTGAGCAGCCACCAGGCGGGCAGGGCGATCGCCAGGCTGTGCAGCACGATCAGCCATGCCGGAAACAGAATCACCCGCCAGTCGCGCGCAGAATCGTAGGTCATGTAGCCGGGGGCGAAAAAACTGTGGTGATCGCCCGCGTGTCGGGCATAGAACAACCGCGCAAAGGCCTTTTTGTGATGGCCCAGATGCCGGTGGACCACGTAGACCGCGAAATTGAAAAACAACAGCGTCAGCGGTACCGCCAGCCACTCCAGCGGTTGCACCTGATGCATGGTGCTCCAGAACAGCGTGATGCCCAGCACACCGAAGGCCAATACAAAACCGCCGTGCAGCCATGGGTTGTAGAACCGATGAATATCGGCCCGGTACCGGGCACGAAACGCCTGCGTGGTTTGCCTCACCGCGATCACCTGTTGTCGTTGTTATTAACGAAAGACTAGTCGCGGAGAAATTATTCAGCCAATGGATGTCGGGAATGGGTAGCTATTCACGCCGAACGGGTGTGGATGTTGCTCAGATCAACGGATCCCAGCGCTGCGACCAGTCGCTGTCGGTCTTGACCAGTTCGCGCAACAACTCGAACGCCTGTTGCAACACCGCCGAGTCGCGATCCCGCGAGTACACCAGATAGGTCGGGTAACTGAATTCCGGGGCTTTGGGCACCCGTTCCAGCACGCCGCTGTCGAGGTAGGTCTGAACCACCCGAGTGCGGAAATAACCGGTGCCACCGTTTTGCAGGATGTATTGCAGCGCCAGCGGGCCGAGGTTGAAACTCAGCGCGGCTTTGGCCTTGTCCGGCAGCGCCGCGTCGTGCTGGCGCCGGAATTCTTTGCCCCAGTCGATATAGACGTAGGGTTCGGGCCTGGATGGCAGGCGCACCAGGATGAGTTTCTCCTCCAGCAGTTGCTCCACTTGCAGCTGCGGCCAGTACTCGGGTTGAAACACCAGTGCGGCATCCAGAACGCCCAATTCCAGTTGGCGCAGCAGGTTTTCGCCGTCACGGATTTCCGTGCGCAAGGCGTGACTGGGGATCTTCTCGCGCAGTTCGCGGGCCCAACTGAGCATCAACGGGTTGCACAAACTGACCTCGCCGCCGATGTGCAGCACATTGCGGTAGCCTTCCGGCAACGGCAAATCCCGGCGCGCCGCTTCCCATGTCTGTACCAATTGATTGGCGTACACCACGAAGGCCTCGCCATCCGCGGTCAGGCGAGCGCCAGCGCGGTTGCGCACGAACAAGGTGCTGGCGAGCTGGCTTTCGAGCTTCTGCACCCGAGCGGTGATCGCGGTCTGGGTGACGTGCAGCTTATCGGCGGCGGCCGCAAGACTGCCGCAGCGAACGATTTCCAGAAAGGTACGGGCGAGATCGATGTCCATAAGCAGTCGCTGAGGTGAAGAGCCCGCAGTGTAGAGCAAGCGTGCGCCTGAACTCGAGTTGAATGAGCAGGAAGTGGCGTGCACCGGGGTGAATCCTCGCTCTACACTGCAAACCATCCCGGACAACAACGGACGTTCCCATGACAGCAAAGTCGGCCGCGAACATTCTCGACACCGTCGAAGGCCAACGTTTGGTTGGTGATGAGGCCGAGTGCTGGCGCGAGTGGGGCCCGTACTTGAGTGAACGGCAATGGGGCACCGTGCGCGAGGACTACAGCGCCGATGGCGATGCCTGGACATATTTCACTCATGAGCACGCCCGCAGCCGGGCGTATCGCTGGGGCGAGGACGGGTTGGCGGGGTTCTGCGACCGGGCCCAGCACTGGTGCGTCGGGTTGGGGCTATGGAACGAGCGCGACCCGATTCTCAAGGAGCGCCTGTTTGGCCTGAACAATGCCGAAGGCAATCACGGCGAGGATGTCAAAGAGCTGTATTTTTATGTCGACGGGGTGCCGAGCCATGCCTACATGCGCATGCTTTACAAATACCCGCAGGCTACGTTTCCCTATGCCGACCTGGTGGCCGAGAACGCTCGTCGCGGCCTTTCCGATACCGAGTATGAAATCCTCGACACCGGGGTGTTCGAGGACGACCACTACTTCGACGTAACGGTGGAATACGCCAAGCACAGCCCGGACGACCTGTTGATGCGGGTCATCGTGCACAACCGTTCGGATCTGCCGGCGCGTCTGCGCGTCTTGCCCCAGGTGTGGGCGCGCAACACCTGGAGTTGGGGCGGTAACAGGCACATGCCCAGCCTGACGCTGACCGGTGACTCGGTCCTGGCGCAGCACCCGATGCTGGCGGACAGGCAACTCAGTGCCTGGGGCGAGGAGGGGTGTGAGTGGCTGTTCTGCGACAACCAGACCAATCATCCGAAACTTGACGGTGTGCCCGCCAACGGCCCGTTCAAGGATGGCATCAACGATTATCTGGTGGACGGTGTGGCGGGGGCGATTCGACGTGACGCCGGTACTCGGGTCGCGGCGCATTTCGTTCTCGAACTGGACGGGCTGGCGCGCAAATGCATCTACCTGCGCTTTGCGCCGACCGTCTCGCCCAAGGTCAACGCCAAGGTGCTGTTCGAGCGCCGCCGCTTGGAGGCCGATGACTATTACGCGGCGCTGCAAGCACAGATGACGGACCCGGACGCACGTAACGTTCAGCGTCAGGCACTGGCCGGGTTGCTCTGGTCCAAGCAGTTGTATTATTTCGACGTCAATCGCTGGCTCGACGGCGACCCCGGACAACCCTCGCCACCGCCCGGGCGGCTGCACATCCGCAACACCCACTGGCGGCATTTGTCGAACGCCGACATCGTTTCCATGCCCGACACCTGGGAATACCCGTGGTATGCGTCGTGGGACCTGGGCTTTCAGGCCGTTGCTTTTGCGCTGATCGATCCGGGGTTTGCCAAGCACCAACTGCTGTTGTTGGTCAAAGACCGCTTCATGCACCCCAACGGCCAACTGCCGGCCTACGAATGGCGTTTCGACGATGCCAACCCGCCGGTGCATGCCTGGGCCTGTTGGCGGGTGTATCAGCGTGACAAGGCGTTGACCGGTGTCGGCGATATGGATTTTCTCGAGCGGATTTTCCACAAGCTGCTGCTGAATTTTTCCTGGTGGGTCAACCGCAAGGATGCCGAAGGTCGCAACCTGTTCCAGGGCGGGTTTCTCGGGCTGGACAACATTGCGCTGTTCGACCGTTCGGCCGTGTTACCACCCGGTTTTCAACTGGATCAGGCCGACGGCACGGCGTGGGTGGCGGCGTATGCGCTGGACTTGATGCGGATTGCCCTGGAACTGGCCAAGCGCAATCCGGTGTATGTCGACATCGCGGTGAAGTTCTTCGAGCACTTTCTCTATATCGCCGGCGCCATCAACCGCGTGGACGATGCCGCTGAAGGGGTGTGGGATGAACAGGACCAGTTTTTCTACGATGTTCTGCACCGTCCCGACGGGGCCAGCGAGCCACTGCGCCTGCGCTCTATCGTCGGCTTGATGCCGCTGTTCGCGGTGCAGGTGCTGGAACAGCACGAGCACGAAGGGTTGCCGGGTTTGCGTGAGCGTTTATTGGGGTTCCTGCATCATCGGCCGGACCTGGCGAGTCTGATTTCACGCTGGACCGAGCCTGGAAAAGGCAATCGGATACTGCTCGCGCTGTTGCGTGGCGAGCGCACCAAAAACTTGCTCAAGCGCATGCTCGATGAGGCCGAGTTCCTCTCCGAATTCGGCGTTCGCTCCTTGTCCAAAGCCTTCGCCGAGCATCCGTTCGGGATGCAGATCAATGGCAACAAACTGTGTGCCGACTATGAACCGGCGGAATCCGGTTCGAGGTTGTACGGCGGCAATTCCAACTGGCGCGGGCCGTTGTGGATGCCGATCAATTACCTGCTGATCGAGTCGTTGCGTGAGTTTCATCGCTACTACGGCGAAAACTTTTCGGTCGAATACCCCAGCGGTTCGGGCTATCTGGCATCGCTTGCCCAGGTAGCCGACAGTTTGAGTCAGCGTTTGACCCGACTGTTTCTGCGGGATGAAAACGGTAGCCGACCGTCTATGGTCGGCTACGCGCAGCTCCAGGCCGACCCGTTGAGCTGTGACCTGGTGTTGTTTCACGAGTATTTCCACGGCGAAACCGGCCGCGGCCTCGGCGCGTCCCATCAAACCGGCTGGAGCGCGCTGGTGGCGTTGCTGCTCTGAACGCCACGCAATTGATCGTTCCCACGCGCCGCAAAGGAATGCCTCTAGGGACGCACCGCGTCCAGTGACGCGGAGCGTCACGGGCTGCATTCCCACGCGGGAGCGTGGGAACGATCAGGTGGCCTATCAAGCGATCAGCGTCACTTCATGCTCCAATGCCCACGGCGCGATCAAGCGCTGCGGGGTCTGGCAGGTTTTGCGCTTGAACACGAAGTTGCGGCACTTCTCGGCGAACTGCTGGCGGTTGTGCACCATGTCCAGTTGCATCTGGGCCAACTCGACCTCGCGACAGTGTTCGATCTGCTGAAGGTCCATGTTGGCTTTGCGCGCTCGTAATGCCGCGTACTTTTCATCGGTCAAAGCGCCCCTGGCCTGTTGCAACAGCCAATGGCTGAACTCGCGCGGGCAGCGCGGACCAATCTCCTGGATCATCCCCAATTGCCAGGCTTGAAACGCGCTGACCGGCAGGCACTCTTCGGTCAGCTTGTGCGCGATTTCGCTGCCCACTGCGCGGGGCAGGCTGTAGGTCCAGTATTCGGAGCCATACAGGCCCATGGTTTTGTAATGCGGATTGAGCACGACACCCGCCCGGGCGAAAACGATGTCAGCGGCCAGCGCCAGCATCACGCCGCCGGCTCCGGCACCGCCGGTCAGGCCGCTGATCACCAGTTGCCGGGCTGTCAGCAGTTCCTGGCAGACATCGTCGATCGCCTGAATATTGGCCCAGGCTTCCAGCCCCGGCACCTTGGCTGCCTGAATGACATTGAGGTGAACGCCGTTGGAAAAGCTTCCACGACCGCCCTTGATCAGCAGCACTTGGGTGTCTCGAGCCTTGGCCCACTGCAGCGCCGCAACCAATCGCTGGCACTGTTCGGTGCTCATGGCGCCATTGTAGAACTCGAAGGTCAGCTCACCGACGTGGCCCGACTCCCGATAACGAATCGGCTGATAGGTCGCCTCGTTGAACGGTTGGTTAGCAATAGATCCGTCCAGTACCGGTATTGCATCGAGTTGTCCGGCCAACACATGCCGCGCCGGTAACTTGAAGGTTTCCTCCCCAGGCAAGGCCTTGCGCTTGAGTGAACCGATCCACAGACTGTGATCGTCGGTCGCGACCAGTACGGCATCGTCCTGGACAGCAAGAATGGTCCCCGGCGTACCGCTGCGTGAATCCAGGTGCGCGTCGTACAGGTAATACTGCCCGCCGGCCAGGCTCGCCAGCACACCCGGCTGGCCGTCGGCGGCATCGAGGGTGCGTTTGATGAACTGCGCGCAATCGTGCCAACTGAAGGTCCGGTCGGCCTGTTTCATGTTCGGCTTCAGGCGTCCGATGACGTTGGGTTGCGTGTAATCGAGGGGTGTCGGGACGAAATCGCTGGCGAATTTTTCCACCACGTCACGGATGCAATGGATCGCTGCGTCACTCACCGGGCCGTTGTACAGCTCGGATTTGCGGACATCGGCGGGCATGCTGAATTCGTAGGTCGACCAGATCGGCCCGGCGTCCATTTCTTCGACTGCCTGCAAGGCTGTAACGCCCCAGCGGCTGACCTGCTGGGTGATGGCCCAGTCCAGCGCACTGGCGCCGCGGTCGCCGACGATACCGGGGTGAATGATCACCACCGGTCGATCCGGGTTGCTCCAGAGTTGTTGTGGAACGCGATCCTTGAGAAACGGGCAGATCACCAGATCGGCCGCCGATTCCTCGATCTGCCGGCACACCGAGGCTTCGTCGGTGAACAGCACCACACTGGGATCGTAGCCCGATTGGCGCAAGTCCAGCCAGGCGCGTTGGGTCAAACCGTTGAACGCCGATGACAACAAAATGATTTTCAATGACCGCATGGATGACTCTTCCCTGAGGATGCGCGGCCGGAGGCTCCCATTGAGCCGTCCCTGGCCTTTGATGGAAGCGCAAGGGTAGAGGCAGCCCTGTGGGGGGAACCTGATCGAGATCAATCTGAAACGACAAAACCCGTCGTCTTGTGAAAAGTCGACGGGTTTTGTGTTGTTCGCAGACACGGCCGAGAACCTGTGGCGAGGGGGCTTGCCCCCGTTCGGTTGCAAAGCAGCCGCTCCCTTGATCAACGGGAACTTCCAGATACAACGCGGACACCGGTTTTAGGGTCGCTTCGCGACCCAACGGGGGCAAGCCCCCTCGCCACAAGAGCCCCACGGCGTTGCTTTCTACTCCGGTGAATCCGGTGGATCGAGATGATCCAGTGCGCGATTCACGGCCAGTTCAGCCAGGGAAATCATCTGCTGAATCGCCAGCGCGGTATTGCGTTTGGGGCCTTCGAGTTCGAACGCCAGATCGCTGGCCATGACATTCACCGAGGCGAGGGTTTCGCAGGCGTGGGCCAGCAAGGTTTCGCTGTCGACGTCCGGGGCGATGACAAAAATGCAGCCGGGGCGTCGGTCGGCTAACAATTGCTTGGTCTCGGGCAGCACCAGGTAATGATCGAGCGCGCGGTGCGCGGCGGCGTGGAGTTCTTTTGAATCGAGGGATGCGTAAGGGGAAACGGGGTCGGTTTCGGGGGGATTCGGTGTGGCTTTGAACATGGTGATGCTCCTGATTGTTTCAAAGGAGCTGCCAATATCACTTGCAGATGATGGGTGGCAGCTATGCGCGGGTCTGCAAGACCGGGAAACCAGGAACCCGGCAGACCCTAAGGTCTCCCGCGCAAAGCCGCCATAAAGCGGACACAAAAAATCGTCCTTTGCTTATGGTGTTGCTGTGCGACTGGTTATTTCCGGCGGGCTTGCAGACCCGATCACTGATGAGCAGTGACACGGAAACAATAAGAGCAAGGCCCAATACGCACAAGCCGGCGGATTCTGGCGCAGGTGTAGGCCGTGACGCAAGGCGTTGTAGCCTCTGATGGGCACTGCGTAGGCAAGCTTAAACACCCGTAGCAACTGTCGAGCCCGCGAGGCTGCGTTCGGGCGCGGTTTTACACCTTGGCAAGGTCGATTCGATGCACTCGCAGGTGTTATCTATGTAGGGCCTTACGTGGATGGCCAAGGCATAAAGTGACCCCTGATCTTCAGGCAGAAGATCGGACATCCACTTAAAGGGAATTAATCAACGTGCCAAACAGCAATGAATACTCATACACGGAAGAACAGGTAAACGCGGCGTTTTCAGACATCAGCGCGAGTCTGTTCAAAGACAAGGTCATCAGTACCTCCAACCCGAAAATGCTGATCGTGGCGGGTATCCAGGGCTCGGGGAAAACCTGGTTGCTGGAAGACTCACTACTGAAAACCGGCAACTATTCGAATTACATCAGGCTGTATCTACCTGAGTACCGCAAAAAGCATCCGCAGTATTCGCAGATGGAAACCCACGGGGTGCTGCACGTGTATGAGCACACCGAGGCCTTTGTGCGGGCGGTGTGCGCGAAGATCTTCAACAAAGCCTTTGCCGAGAAGTACAGCATCATCATGGAGTCGGCGCTGGACTCGGCAGACTTCGCTGCCTTCCCGCCGCTGGCCGTGTCAGCCGGCTATCAGTTTGAAGTTCACGTGGTGGCCTGTAAAAAAGAGTTCACCCATTTGTCGACGATCAGCCGTGGCCTGAAGAGTCTTAAAGACAAGCAACTGGAGCGCTTCCTGAAACTCTCGGAGCTTGAGGCGAGCCTGGGCAATGCCGAGAAAGTGCTTAACGCTTTTGAAGAGGCTTGCGTGCAGAAGGTCGGATCTCGAATCACCCTGTATGAGCGTGGGTTCGGTGAACTGAAAAACCGAAAGGTCGTCTGTCGCAGCCAGTGCGACACGCTCGGTCAGTTGGCCGCGCAATCGGTGATCAATCATAAGGGGGCGACAGTGGCTGTCGCTGACAACCCGGTCGCCATCGAGCGAGCCCCCGGCAAGACCTCGCGTTCCTGTTACACAGCCTATAACCACATCGTCAGCGCCGAGGTCAGTCTCAGGCGTGACCGACGGGAAATGGTCTGGGATTGCCAACTCGCGCTGTTGGAGGTGCTACGCCTGAATAAGCAGGTCCCCGCATTCGTCAACACCGACCTGGTGGGTTACGTGTTCAAGCATTTGCATCACTGATCAACCGACAAGTAGCCCGCCGTCGGCGGGCTTCCTGCCAAACCCCTTGAGTCAAAACGCAAAACACGAACAGCCAAACGCGCCCCAGAATCCCTGGAAGTCGCTGACGGGTGCGTTCGACAAGCGCGCCCGCTCGTGGCTGTGGGCATGCACTGCGCAGGTGCCTGCGCATTGATGCATCTGGGCGGTGAGCGGTGCCAAGGGTTTCCAGTGCCCCGGCACGTTCACCACCGGTGACCAGTCGGGCATGACCGGCAAACGCGGCGGGCCGAGTTTTTCGAATTCGAGGCTGCCGTACACCACCTTGCCATCGACCACGGTCAGCACCGATTCAATCCATTTGATCGCTTCGTCGTCGACGCTGAAGTAGTCGGCAGACAACGCCACCAGATCGGCCAGTTGCCCGACCTTGATCTGGCCCTTTGTGCCTTGCTCGGAGGAGAACCAGGCGCTGCCATGGGTGTAGAGTTCCAGCGCCGTGTCGCGGCTCAGGCCTTGCGGATAAAGCTCCAGGCCGCCGACGGTGCGGCCGCTGACCAGCCAGTAGAGTGATGTCCATGGGTTGTAGCTGGAAACCCGCGTGGCGTCGGTGCCGGCACCGACCGGGATGCCTTCGGCGAGCATGCGCTGGATCGGCGGGGTGTGCTCGGCGGCTTTGGCGCCGTAACGGTCGACAAAGTACTCGCCCTGAAAGGCCATGCGATCCTGAATCGCAATGCCGCCGCCCAGTGCACGAACCCGCTCGATGTTCTGCGGGGTGATGGTTTCGGCGTGATCGAAGAACCACGGCAACCCGTCGAACGGGATATCGCGGTTGACCTTTTCGAACACGTCGAGCATCCGCGTGATCGATTCGTTGTAGGTGGCGTGCAGGCGGAATGGCCAGCGCTGCTCGACCAGATGACGCACCACCGGTTCCAGTTCCTGCTCCATGGTTTGCGGCAGATCGGGGCGTGGTTCGAGGAAGTCTTCAAAGTCGGCGGCGGAGAACACCAGCATTTCGCCAGCACCGTTGTGCCGCAGGAAATCGTCACCCTGGCCGTAGTGCGAGGTGCTCGTCCAGTTCTTGAAGTCAGTCAGCTCTTCCTTGGGCTTTTGGGTGAACAGGTTGTAGGCGATGCGCACGCTCAGTTGCTGGTCCTTCGCCAACTGCTGGATGACCTGATAGTCGTCTGGGTAATTCTGAAAGCCGCCACCGGCATCGATGGCGCTGGTGACGCCGAGACGATTGAGTTCGCGCATGAACTGTCGGGTCGAGTTGACCTGATATTCCAGCGGCAACTTCGGCCCCTTGGCCAGCGTGGAGTACAGAATCATCGCGTTCGGACGGGCGATCAGCATGCCGGTGGGGTCGCCATTGGCATCGCGCTGGATTTCACCACCCGGCGGGTTCGGGGTATTGCGGTCATAGCCAACCACTTTCAGCGCCGCGCGGTTGAGCAGGGCGCGGTCATACAGGTGCAGGACAAACACCGGGGTGTCAGGTGCAGCCTTGTTCAACTCTTCAATCGTCGGCAGGCGCTTTTCGGCGAACTGGAACTCGGTCCAGCCACCGACCACGCGCACCCATTGCGGTGCCGGTGTGCGATGAGCCTGGTCCTTGAGCAGGCGCAAGGCGTCGGCCAATGACGGCACGCCTTCCCAGCGCAGTTCGAGGTTGAAGTTCAGGCCACCACGGATCAGGTGCAGGTGCGAGTCGTTGAGACCTGGGATCACCGTGCGTTTTTGCAGGTCGATGACTTGCGTGCTGGCGCCGCGCAGGGGCATGACGTCGGTATCATTGCCGACGGCAATAAACCGCCCGTCCTTGATGGCGACCGCGCTGGCCTGGGGTTTATCCCGGTCGACCGTGTGCATGCGACCGTTGAACAGGATGAGATCGGCTGGGGTGTTGGTCATGCTGGTGCTCTGCGCAAATAGAGGATTGGTCCAGGCACCGACGGCGCCCTCCGAAAGGCCTTGCAGTACGCGGCGGTGGTTGAAGTCGTCGCGTTCATCAGGTGGGCTCATGGCGCCGTTCTCCGCAGTATTCGGTCGAGCGGGCAGTCGGATACGTAACTCATACGGCCAGCAAAGAATATAGACGGCAAATTCGCAGTCGATGTGTCGGGCGGGCATATTTACGACCGGCAGAAACGACGAATCCCGCCATAAAGGCGGGATTCGCAGGCAGCCAGAGGGCTCCCGAGGGCGGGAGCCGTCGTCTTAGCTTGGGAACAGCTCGGACAGTTTCATGGCCAGCATCATGTCGCCTTCAGCGCGCAGTTTGCCGCCCATGAACGCTTGCATGCCGTCGGTCGAACCGTCGACGATGCCTTCCAGGGTTTCGCCGTCCATGACCAGAGTCACTTGAGCGTCCGGATTTTCGCCTTCTTTCAGCTCGCAAGTGCTGTCTTTAACGATCAGCGAGAAGTTCTTGGTGTCGTCGATGCGGAAACCGAAAACCAGGTCCAGACCGGCAGCAGCGGCTGGGTTGAACTTGGCTTTCATGGCTTGTACGGCGTCAGCTACGGAGGTCATGGTTCGATCCTTTTATGAAGTGTTACAGCAAGGGTCACAGTGATCCGGACTCAACGGAAAGTGATGAGTTCCGGGGCCTTCAGCAGTTGCAAATGTGCATGACTGTTGAAGGAAGCCAGTGTCACCTCGCGACCACGGAACTTCAGTTGGTTGAGCGAGGTGTTAACGATTTGCCAATTCAGTTCAAAGGCCTGCCTGGCGGGCATTTGAGTAATCAGGTGGAGCAGGGCAGTGATGGTCCCGCCGGACGTGAATACGGCGATTTTCTGGGTGTTGTCGGCCTGTTCGAGAATACGCTGCAAACCGGCCTGGACCCGCTCGACGAAGTCTGGCCAGCTTTCCAGCCCCGGTGGGTTGTAAGTGCCGGCCAGCCAACGCTCGATGATCAAGGCAAAGATTCGCTGAAACTCGCCGCGATTATGCGCGGCATTGCGCAGAATATTCAGGGCTTCGGGTTCTTCGGGCAGCAGGTCTGGAATCAGCGCGCGAATCACCGCGTCGGCGTCGAACTCGTTGAAGGCCGAATCGATTTCCAGCGGTGGCACCGGCAGGCCGACAGCGCCGAATTGTGCCAGGGCGCTGCTGGCAGTATGTTGCTGGCGACGCAGGTCGCCCGACAGGCAGCGATCGAAACTCAACCCCAGTTCAGCCAGGTGACTGCCGAGCACTTCTGCCTGACGAATACCAGTCGGCGACAGCACGTCGTAATCGTCTGCGCCGAAGGAGGCCTGGCCATGTCGAATCAAATAGATGCTGCCCACGTCCGCGTCATCCCGGTACGTTGAAGGTTTGGCGAGGTTATGAGGATGCCGATGAGCTGTCAATGAAAAAACATACGCTTGTTTGAAATGCTCGTTGGAGGCCTGTCACAGAAGGTTTCACGACTGGTCGCAACGCGGCCGCATGGGTATGCTGAAGGTATACGCGTCCGCGTGTTCTGCGGCGCACTGTCGTTAAGGAGTCAATGTGGATTTTCTTGCCGAGTACGCAAGTTTTCTGGCTAAAACCGTTACCCTGGTGATCGCCATTCTGGTGGTCCTGGCCAGCTTTGCGGCGTTGCGCAGCAAAGGCCGGCGCAAGTTCACGGGCCAGTTGCAGGTCAATAAACTCAATGATTTCTACAAGGAACTGCGTGAGCGCCTGGAGCAGACACTGCTCGATAAGGACCAGCTCAAGGCCTTGCGTAAATCCGAAGCCAAGTCCGAGAAAAAACAGAAGAAAAAGCCGGAAGCCAAACCCCGGGTGTTCGTGCTGGATTTCGATGGCGACATCAGGGCTTCGGCGACTGAAAGCCTGCGCCACGAAATCACCGCGCTGTTGTCCCTGGCCACGCCAAAGGACGAAGTCGTGCTACGTCTGGAAAGCGGCGGAGGCATGGTTCACAGCTACGGTCTGGCGTCCTCGCAACTGGCGCGCATTCGTCAGGCCGGTGTGCCATTGACCGTGTGCATCGACAAGGTCGCGGCCAGCGGCGGTTACATGATGGCGTGCATCGGCGAGAAGATCATCAGCGCGCCGTTTGCCATTCTGGGTTCGATCGGGGTGGTGGCGCAGTTGCCTAACGTCAATCGCCTGCTGAAAAAGCACGACATCGACTTTGAAGTCCTGACGGCGGGTGAGTACAAGCGCACGCTGACAGTGTTTGGCGAAAACACCGAGAAGGGCCGGGAGAAGTTCCAGGAAGACCTGGATGTGACTCACGAACTGTTCAAGAACTTCGTCTCACGCTACCGGCCGCAACTGGCCATCAACGAAGTGGCCACCGGTGAAGTCTGGCTGGGTGTTGCCGCACTGGAAAAACGACTGGTCGATGAGCTGAAAACCAGCGATGAATACCTTGCCGAACGGGCCAAGGGCGCAGAGCTGTTTCACCTGCATTATGCCGAACGCAAGAGCCTGCAAGAACGCGTCGGCCTGGCGGCCAGTGGTTCGATTGATCGGGTTTTGTTGACGTGGTGGAGCCGTCTCACCCAGCAGCGCTTTTGGTAAGAAACACAGGAGTAGCCACTGTTATCGCAGCGTCGAGTGCAATGCTCGGCGCTCTACAGGTTCAGTCGCGGGTGTTTACCTTCCTCATTTCAGATCTTTTGAGGCCGTCGCGTTTTCCCATCGGATTGAAGACATTTCCTGCTTTTTTTGCGGTAGGCGATGCATAAGCTCTTAGCTCCCGAATCAACTGCAAAGGATTGCAAATGATGGCGCTAGAGAGTCAACACCAGCCTGTCACCAGCCGGTTATCTGCTCAGAAAAAACAACCACTGTCGAGCCTTGCACTGGACGCCGTATTGCCCTCGACCCCGACCCAATATGCCGCGAAGCTGATCGAGGAACGTTGGGGGACAGCGCCATTGACCGCGTGCCTGGTCGATCTGAATTACAGTTTCTATGGCTACCCTGCGCAACAGGACGTGCAGCAAGGCCGGGTCAGAAAATCACAAAGCCTGGTACAGGCCTTACTGTCCAACTATCAGACCGTAGGCGCGGGTCGCTTCGGGGAAACGGCATTCGGCCTGTACACACCTCCTGCCGTGGGCCCGGAAGTCCAAATCGTCGAGATCGATGAGTCTATCAAGCCAGACGGTGGGTTCCTGGACTATGAGGGCATCTACCGTCAAACCGTCCCTCAACACTACGGCCCGAGCACTCAGCTGAAGCTGCAGCCGGCGGACTTCAAGAGGTGGGTGTGGGAGCTGGAGTTCAAGGACAAATACAGCGCTTATGTGCACGCTGCGTGGCCTTCCGATGAGGTCTGTCACGCACCGCAAGGCTATCCGTTGCGTACTTCGGTCAAGACGGCCTTTGTCATGGCGGCGTATTTGCAGCACCAGGAAAACAGCCTGAGCGAGGACGGACTCAAACTGGCGCTGCGGGCTGCCGGGTTTGAGCCGCAGCAAACATGGGAACAGCTGACGGTTGAGCAATTGCAGGCCTGGGCGACCATCGAGTCTTCCATAGAGGCTGCGCGTCTGGTCATTTACCGTTATGTATCGAGCGATATCTGGAGCTTTCGGGAGAAAACCAGTGAGCGGATTTTGCTTTATGTCCCGAGTAACTCTTCTCCGTTCCACGAGTTTTCCGATCAACAGGCGTTGCACAATTGGGTGGCCGAGGTGGGCGGGGACGATGCCAGGAAGGACGCTCTGGCAGCGCATTTTTCCGAAGATGACCGGCAGGACGGCACGTTCCATGCGGGCGTGTCGACCGCATTGGACGGCATGGCGATTTACCCCGAACAACATCATTTGAAGAAAGGCCATGGTTTTTTCAACGATGATGGTTACTGGGATCCTGCCGATTACATTCACTTCGAGGCCGCGACGTCTCCAACCGATCCCTTCGCGCAGTGGGTGTTGGTGATGAAGCAAGCGGCCCACGCCAGTATTGAAACGATTCGAGACGATGCCCAGGTCAATCGGGATGATTTGAGTGCAGTGGTCGAGCCCATTGTGCAATGGATCAACAAATTTGGTCCCTTAGCGTTGTTCGTTCCGGGTGGCGAAGGTTTGTTGGCGCTGGCCGGACTGATCGATGCCGGTTATGGATTGGCTCAGGCGGTTGATGGCAAGACCTCTGAAGAGCGCTCGGCAGGTGTCACGCGTACCGTATTCGGTTTGCTCAATGCCTTGCCACTGGCCGCGGAAGGGGCAGCCATCAAGGCCGAAGAGCATGCCGTCGGCATCGGGTCTGAACCCGGTCCTGCCCCCGCGTTTATGGATGAACCCTTGTCCGGCGAGTCCTCGCTGGTGGCCGGAAATGTTGCACCTTCCGCCGTTGGCGCTGAACGGGCGCAGCTGATGCGAGGTATTGGGCCGAGTGTCCAGTCATTCAGCGATGAGGTTCTGGTCCAAATAGCTCATGTCAGCCCGGTGGACGATGATGTCTTACGCCTGATGCACACCGGGCAGCGGCCACCGCCTCCGATGCTGGCGGATACCATCAGTCGTTTTATGCTCGATCAGGATCTGCAGCGCGCCATTGACGCGTTCCCCGAAGGCTCGGTGCAGGCCGAGCAGCTAAAGAACACACGAGTCGAACAGTTCAGGCAGCGCTATGACGCGCTGCAGCATTCGGATAATGACTGGATCAGGTTGTTTCGGGATCAATACCCGGGTTTGCCGAAAAGTGCGGTGGAGCAAATGCTCGACAGGTCGGGAGTGGACATTGCCGCGCCCCACACACTGGCTGACACCAAGCGAGTATTGGGGCAGTTGAGTGGCAAGGCGCACCAGTACGAGCAGCATGTACGCCTGTGCCGCGCCTATGAGGGGCTTTATCTGAAGTCAGTCAAAAACGCCGACAGCGATGTGCTCGTTTTGCAGACGCTGGAACGGCTGCCGGGCTGGTCGCGTGCGACTCGAGTCGAGACGCTCTATGGGCAGGTCGGTACGGCTGACTTTGACCAGTCGCCTCTCGGGCTTTTGCCGCAAGAACAACGTGCAGCCCTCGGTTTGCGTCCAGGCCATGAATGGCAGGACTTGCAGCTCAAAATTCGGGAGAACGCCCTGCCGCGCTCCGAATTGATGCTCGGGTTGCGCAGGATGGACACCGGGTTGACCTTTCAGCGTCTCGGTTTGCGAGGTGGTGGATTCCCGAGCACCGCGCAGTTCGGTGAATTGTCCACGGAGATGATGAGGGCTCAGGTTAAAGAGATTTATCCTGCTTTTACCACCGAGCAAGCGGATGAGTTTCTGTTGAATGCAGGCGCCCAGGCTCAGGCCGATCTTTATCGGCTGAGGTTGCAGGCGGAGCAACTACGTGTCGATATCACGAGTTGGGTCGAAGACATAACCGATAATATCGAAGACATGGATATCGAGATTTTGCTCGCGGGTGATGCGGAGGCCCAGGGATTGAGCGACGCCGAGATTGAGGCAGAGAACGACGCGCGCATAGACGAATGGATGGATATTGAACGTGATACCCGATATGAGCTGGCCGAGGACCTGATCGCCATTTGGCAAAAGCGTAGCGGGCCAGACAGCAGGGTTTATCGGGATGGGCAGTTCATCGGCTTTCATCTGGACATGGACTTCGAGCAGATGCACTACCTCCCGCAGCTCAATGTAAAGTTGAACGACGTGGTCTCTCTCACCATGCCGAATTTCACGTTAACGCAGCGCAGCAGCCTTAATGGATTTCTTGAGTGTTTCCCCAATCTTCGTACGTTGAATATGCAGGGCGTTGATCTACGTCTCTTTGATCGCAATGGCATAGAGGTTGGTCGATTACCGCCTGCCATCGGCCAGCTGTCTCGGCTTGAGGTCTTGAATTTGAAAGCGACCCGGCTGGTCCTGACGGAGGGAACCGTAGGCCAGCTCGCCGGGCTCACCCGACTGCAGGAGCTCGATCTTAGCGAAAACCCACTCGGTCTCCCGCCGCCAGTGTTTGAGATGTCCGAATTGCGTCAACTCAAGTTGAGGAGGGCAGAGCTTCGGTCTTGCCCGGTTTTTACTCTCGATTTTCCTGGTCTGGAGCGGCTGGATCTGCGTGATAACCAGATTGCCCGAGTGCCTGAGTCGGTTCGAAAGCAGTCGGTGGTCGAGGGCAACGTCTTGCTTTCAGGCAATCCGTTAACCGACGTAGACAGTCTGCAATGGATAGTGGCCCATCGAAAACAGATGGGGATCAATTTATGGATGGGGGCGGGGATACGCGGTGTTGCCAGGCCAAACGCCTGGTTGACCGGGCTTCTCCCTGAGCAAGCGGCACAACAGACTGCACGCTGGGAGCGTATTTTTGCAAAAGGGGGGAATGGCCGTTTCTTCGACACCCTGGCAGCGCTGACGCGCACGGCTGATTTCCTGGTGGACTACGCACCTTTGCAGCAGCGAGTGTGGCGGATGGTTGAGGAGATGGATGCTTCGCAGGAGCTTTGCCAACACCTTTTCGAGGGCATGGAATGGTCGGGCTTCGATGGGGATGACCCGTTTGCCAGTTTTGTACGACTGGAAGACAGAATCACGTTATTCAAGGAACCGCCTGTGAAAATAGCCAGTCTCGATGGCGAGGCTTTTCAAGCTCTGTAGGTGGATCGGGGACTCTGTAGCCAATATGAAAAACCTTGAGTCCCGGCATATACGCCGGGCTCAAGGTTTTTTTGTCGGTCAGCGGCGACGGAACAGCGGCAGCGGTTCGTCGGTGGCGGCCTGGTAGGTCACCGAGAAGTCCTTGAGGCTTTCAAGGGCTTCGTACGGGTCCTTGTCGGCGCGCAATGCATACGCGTCGAAACCGCAGCGGTGCAGGTAGAACAACTGGTCGCGCAGCACATCGCCGATCGCCCGCAGTTCGCCCTTGTAGCCGTAGCGGTCACGCAGCAGGCGCGCGTTGGAGTAGTTGCGCCCGTCGGTGAAGGCCGGGAAGTTCAAGGCAATGACCTGGAACTGATCGACGTCGTCACCGATTTCCTCGGCTTCTTCATCGGCATCCAGCCACACGCCCAGACCGCCATCGCGGGCCTTGAGGGCGTGAGCGTGATCGCGCCACAGAGCCAACGGCACGATCAGGTCGTCGCAGTTGGAGATGCCGTCGAGGGTCGAGTCCTTGGGCATCAAGTGCCAGGTTTCGTCGATGACCTCGTTGTTCTTAATGATTCGCTGCATAGACGCGTTCCTTGAAGAGGTCGATGCCGATACGTTGATAGGTGTCGATGAAGCGTTCGTCTTCGGTACGTTGTTCCACGTACACGTCGATCAGCTTCGAGATCACGTCAGGCATGTCGTCCTGGGCAAAGGACGGGCCGAGGATCTTGCCCAGGCTGGCGTCACGGCTGGCGCTGCCGCCGAGGGAGACCTGGTAGAACTCTTCACCTTTCTTGTCCACTCCGAGGATGCCGATGTGACCGACGTGGTGGTGACCACAGGCGTTCATGCAGCCGGAAATGTTCAGGTCCAGTTCGCCGATGTCGAACAGGTAGTCCAGGTCATCGAAACGGCGCTGGATGGCTTCGGCGATCGGGATCGACTTGGCGTTGGCCAGGGAGCAGAAGTCGCCACCCGGGCAGCAGATGATGTCGGTCAGCAGGCCGATGTTCGGCGTAGCGAAACCTTGCTCGCGCAATTCACCCCACAGGGTGAACAGTTGGCTCTGCTCGACGTCAGCCAGAATGATGTTCTGCTCGTGGGAGGTGCGCAGTTGGCCAAAACTGTAGCGGTCGGCCAGATCGGCAACGCCATCGAGCTGCTTGTCGGTCAGGTCGCCCGGAGCAACACCGGTCGGCTTGAGCGACAGGGTCACGGCGACATACCCCGGCTTCTTGTGAGCCAGGGTGTTGCGGGTGCGCCAGCGAGCAAAGCCCGGGTATTGCTTGTCGAGTTCAGCCAGTTCTGCCGTCTGATCGTTCAGGGCTTTGTAGTCCGGATCGACGAAGTGCTTGGCGACGCGATGCACTTCGGCTTCGGTCAGCGTGGTCTGGCCACCGCGAAGGTATTCCATTTCCGCGTCGACTTTTTGAGCGAAGACTTCAGGCGTCAGGGCCTTGACCAGAATCTTGATCCGCGCCTTGTACTTGTTGTCGCGACGACCATAGCGGTTGTACACACGCAGAATGGCGTCGAGGTAGCTCAACAGGTCTTGCCACGGCAGGAATTCATTAATGAACGCGCCAACGACAGGCGTTCGGCCGAGACCACCACCGACCAGCACGCGGAAACCCAGTTCGCCTGCGGCGTTGTGCACCGGCTCAAGGCCGATGTCATGGACTTCAATGGCTGCACGGTCCGAGGTCGAACCGTTGATGGCGATCTTGAACTTGCGCGGCAGGTAGGCGAATTCCGGGTGGAAAGTGGTCCACTGACGGACGATTTCGCACCACGGACGCGGATCGATCAACTCGTCGGCAGCGACACCGGCGAACTGATCGGTGGTGACGTTGCGCAGGCAGTTGCCGCTGGTCTGGATAGCGTGCATCTGCACGGTCGCAAGCTCAGCCAGGATGTCCGGGATGTCTTCCAGTGCCGGCCAGTTGAACTGGACGTTCTGCCGGGTACTGATGTGGGCATAGCCCTTGTCGTAGTCGCGGGCAATCTTGGCCATCATTCGCGTCTGGCGCGAAGTCAGTTGGCCATAAGGCACGGCAACCCGCAGCATCGGAGCGAAGCGCTGGATGTAAAGGCCATTTTGCAGGCGCAGGGGGCGGAATTCTTCTTCGCTCAGCTCGCCTGCCAGATAGCGTCGGGTCTGATCACGGAACTGCTTGACGCGGTCCTCGATGATCCGCTGATCGTACTCGTCGTATACGTACATATAGGTCCTGTTCTCAGGCTTGGGCCAATCAGGAACAGCTGCGTTTTCCGCTCGCTTGATTCCGATACTGCCTTGGCAATTCTGCGCGCACGGCCGCGCACTCCCCACGGAGCCGAGGCAAGATACCAGTTTGCGTTTATGCGCAAAAGTGATGTTTGAGTATATGTAAAGAACCAAATCGACTAATGAGACTGGTTATTGTCTTACCCACATTTGTGGTACGGGCAATCCTCGACTTAACTGTGCTCGAGTCTTTCTGCAATCACCGATAAAACCGACAAGAGGCGATGCAATGAGCAACCCAACCAAAGCACGGAAAAGCGATAGCACCGTCGATGCATGGGCCATTCTGTTTCTGATCATCCTGGTAGTGGGCACTGCGGTGTTCTGGGTCAGCCATCAATAGGTAAGCGTGTCCGGGTCCTGTTCTGACGATTGTCGGACAAAACGTCGATTAATCGCGATTTGCCAGCACTTCGCTGGCTATAATGCGCGGCTAATTGCCGGGGCTCGGATATTCAATGTTCAAGTTTCTCTGTGGGGTATTGCTATCGGTTTGCTCGGCCTATGGGTCGGGTACGCAAGCGGCGTCGGTGCTGTTCCTGAGCCCTGGCACTTCTACGGAAACCTTTTGGCTCAGCTATTCGCAATTCATGCAGGCCGCCGCTCGGGATCTGGGCATGGACCTGCAGATACGGTATTCCGAACGCGTGCCTGAAACCACGATCAAACAGGCCCGGGAAGCCCTGCAAGGGCCAAAACGTCCGGATTATCTGGTGTTCGCCAACGAGCAATATGTTGCGCCGGAAATTCTGCGGTTGTCCGAGGGCAGCGGTGTGAAGCTGTTTATCGTCAATAGCGCGCTAAACGCCGATCAACTGGCGTTGCTCGGCAATCGCCAGGAAAAATACCCCAATTTGCTCGGTAGCCTGGTGCCTAACGATGAGGAGGGCGGTTACCTGATGCTCAAGGAGTTGATCCGCCTGCATCCTCCGGTCGCCCCCGGCCAGAAACTTGAATTGCTGGCGTTTGCCGGTTTGAAAATCACGCCGGCCTCGCAGTTGCGTGAAAAGGGCTTGATGCGGGCATTGCGCGAGCACCCCGAAGTGCATTTGCAGCAACTGGTGTACGGCGGGTGGAACCGTCAGCGCGTCCATGAGCAGGCGACGTTGCTGTTCAAACGCTATCCGAAGACGTCGCTGATCTGGACGGCCAACGATGAAATGGCGTTCGGCGCGATGCAGGCCTATGAAGAAGCGGGCGGCACACCGGGCAAGGGCGCGCTGTTCAGCGCCGTCAATACCTCGCCGTCGGCCTTGCAGGCGCTGCTGGATGGTCGTCTTAGCGTATTGCTGGGCGGGCACTTCAGTCTGGGCGGCTGGGCGCTGGTGCAGTTGCATGACTATGATCAGGGCGTTCATGTCGAACGCTATGGCGGCCGTGATCGGCAGATCCCGTTGTTGCAGTTGATTGATCGGGAGCAGGCCAGGCAACTGTTGGCCATGGGAGCCACGCAGAACTACGGTGTGAACTTCCGCAGCCTGTCGGCCAAGGATCGTCCTCTGAGTTATCGCTACCCGTTCAGCCTGCAAACCCTCATGCACTGAGGGTGGGCTAAACCCCGGCGAGATGCAGGACCAGTTTCACGATGCCGAACAGCGTCAGTGCAAAGACCGCCGTGAATAAAATGCCGAGCACCACGAAATGACTGGGCTTGCCGTGCGTGAAGTCGCGTGCGCGGTTCTTCCCGCTCTGCACGCCAAACGCCGCCGCCAGCACGCTGTGCAGCATTTGCCAGAAGCTGGGTGGTTTGTTGTCGACTGGATCGTCCATAAATCCCTCGTCACTGGAGTGTATGAGGCAAGCATAGTCAATCTTCCCGGGGGACGTGGCGGTCGTCAGACCACCATCGCGGGTCAGGTCAGCTGGCTCACATAAGTGCCCGTGCCCTTGAGAATGTTCTGCAACGTTTCTTCCACTTCAGCCAGATCCTCCGGCGCGGTGCTGTGGTGGATTTCCAGGTGATCGTCGCCATTCAGCGCATCGGCGTCAGCGGCGGCTATTTCGATCAGCAGGCGGGTAGGGCTGAGGGTGACTTTCACACCATCGAGGGTCGACGGTTCACCATCAAGGGTGATCTCCAGTTCATCTTCGTCCGGGTAGCGAGTCATCAGAAACATCTCGCCCTGATTACTGTGGCAGCAGAGCATGGCCATGTTGTCTTCTTCGTCATCGCACGGGTTGGTGATCAGGTGGGCGGTGGTCAGTTGCATGGGGTGATTCCTGGCTCAACGAGCGTTATAAAGACAACAAAATCCGATTCTGCCAGCCCGAGGGAATTTCTGCTCGGCTGTGTGTCAAAAAGTGTGTTGTGAACACCGGAGGGGTTGTCGGTCATTTCTGGTACGCAGGTGCCGTAAATCCGGGCATAAAACCGTCTTTTTTTCACGCGGCTGCTAGTGTTATTCGATGCGCTGCCGATGAGTTACGTGCCGATGACCGAATATGTCGCAGCATCGCAAGCAGGCAGGTTGTCGCACCCGATAAGCTGCGCAACCAATGGGCACCTCTAAAGACATTGCTTGTCTACCCGGTAGTCGTTTTTACAGATGCCCATTCATTGGAAGGTGAATGTGACCTGAGTGTCTCGTCCAGCTTCACCCACCTGTCACCCTGTTAACCTCTGCCCGAGATTCAGGAACAGGGTGACGGATCGCCCCGACAGGGGTTTTGCACGCGACGCTTCCATCAATAACAAGCCCAAGCGGAGTACCACAGATGGCGTTCTTCACCGCAGCCAGCAAAGCCGACTTCCAGCAACAACTGCAAGCGGCACTGGCGCAGCACATCAGTGAACAGGCACTGCCACAAGTGGCGCTGTTCGCTGAACAATTCTTTGGCATTATTTCCCTCGATGAGCTGACCCAGCGCCGGTTGTCCGACCTCGCCGGCTGCACCCTTTCTGCCTGGCGCCTGCTTGAGCGCTTTGATCACGCGCAACCACAAGTGCGTGTTTACAACCCGGATTACGAACGTCACGGCTGGCAGTCGACCCACACTGCGGTCGAAGTGCTGCACCACGACCTGCCATTTCTCGTGGACTCGGTGCGCACCGAACTGAACCGTCGCGGCTACAGCATCCATACCTTGCAAACCACGGTGCTGAGCGTACGTCGCGGCGCCAAGGGCGAGCTGCTGGAAATCCTGCCTAAAGGCACCCAGGGCGAGGGCATTCAGCAAGAATCGCTGATGTACCTTGAGATCGATCGTTGCGCCCATACCGCCGAACTCAATGTATTGAGCAAGGAGCTGGAGCAGGTTCTCGGTGAAGTCCGCGTTGCGGTCGCCGATTTCGAACCTATGAAAGCCAAGGTCCAGGAACTGATCGAAGGCATCGACAAGAGCAAATTTGCCGTCGATGCTGAAGAAAAGAGCGAGATCAAGGGCTTCCTCGAGTGGCTGGTGGGTAATCACTTCACGTTCCTGGGTTACGAAGAGTTCGTGGTTCGCGACGACAAGGATGGCGGCCATATCGAGTATGACCAGAACTCGTTCCTGGGCCTGACCCGATTGCTGCGCGCTGGCCTGACCGCCGAAGACCTGCGTATCGAAGACTACGCCGTGAACTACCTGCGCGAACCGACGCCGCTGTCGTTTGCCAAGGCTGCGCACCCAAGCCGTGTGCACCGTCCGGCTTACCCTGACTACGTGTCGATCCGCCAGATCGATGCCAATGGCAAAGTCATCAAGGAATGCCGTTTCATGGGCCTGTACACCTCGTCGGTGTATGGCGAAAGCGTGCGGGTCATTCCGTACATCCGTCGCAAGGTCGACGTCATCGAACAGCGTTCCGGCTTCCAGTCCAAGGCGCACCTGGGCAAGGAACTGGCCCAGGTACTCGAAGTACTGCCGCGTGACGATCTGTTCCAGACTCCGGTCGACGAGCTGTTCAGCACCGTGATGTCGATCGTGCAGATCCAGGAACGCAACAAGATTCGCGTGTTCCTGCGCAAAGACCCGTACGGTCGCTTCTGCTACTGCCTGGCCTATGTGCCACGCGACATCTATTCCACCGAAGTGCGTCAGAAGATCCAGCAAGTGCTGATGGATCGCCTGAAAGCCAGCGATTGCGAATTCTGGACCTTCTTCTCCGAGTCCGTGCTGGCCCGTGTACAACTGATTCTGCGGGTCGACCCGAAGAACCGTCTGGACATCGATCCGCTGCTGCTGGAAAAAGAAGTGGTTCAGGCCTGCCGCAGCTGGCAGGACGACTACGCAAGCCTGGTCGTGGAAAGCTTCGGCGAAGCCCAGGGCACCAATGTGCTGTCCGACTTCCCGAAAGGCTTCCCGGCCGGCTACCGCGAGCGTTTCGCCGCGCATTCGGCTGTGGTTGACATGCAGCACCTGCTGAGCCTGAGCGAAAAAAATCCACTGGTCATGAGCTTCTATCAGCCGCTGGGTCAGGTGTCCGGTCAGCGCGAGCTGCACTGCAAGCTGTACCACGCCGATACCCCGCTGGCCTTGTCCGACGTCTTGCCAATTCTGGAAAACCTCGGCCTGCGCGTGCTGGGCGAGTTCCCGTATCGCCTGCGTCACAGCAACGGTCGCGAGTTCTGGATTCACGACTTCGCGTTCACCGCCGCTGAAGGCCTGGAACTCGATATCCAGCAGCTCAACGACACCCTGCAGGACGCGTTCGTCCACATCGTTCGCGGCGACGCCGAAAACGATGCGTTCAACCGTCTGGTACTGACCGCCGGCCTGCCATGGCGCGACGTGGCGCTGCTGCGTGCTTACGCCCGTTACCTGAAGCAGATCCGTCTGGGCTTCGACCTGGGCTACATCGCCAGCACCCTGAACAACCACACCGACATCGCTCGCGAATTGACCCGGTTGTTCAAGACCCGTTTCTACCTGGCACGCAAGCTGACCAGCGACGACCTCGACGACAAGCAACTGCGCCTGGAGCAAGCGATTCTGAGCGCTCTGGACGACGTTCAAGTGTTGAACGAAGACCGCATCCTGCGTCGCTACCTGGACCTGATCAAGGCTACTCTGCGGACCAACTTCTATCAGACCGATGCCAACGGTCAGAACAAGTCCTACTTCAGCTTCAAGTTCAACCCGCACGCTATTCCAGAGCTGCCGAAGCCAGTACCGAAGTTCGAAATCTTCGTTTACTCGCCACGCGTTGAAGGCGTGCACCTGCGCTTCGGCAACGTGGCTCGTGGTGGTCTGCGCTGGTCCGACCGTGAAGAAGACTTCCGTACCGAAGTCCTGGGCCTGGTAAAAGCCCAGCAAGTGAAGAACTCGGTCATCGTGCCAGTGGGCGCCAAAGGTGGCTTCCTGCCGCGTCGCCTGCCGCTGGGTGGCAGCCGTGATGAGATCGCAGCAGAAGGCATCGCCTGCTACCGCATCTTCATTTCCGGTCTGTTGGACATCACCGACAACCTGAAAGACGGCGCGCTGGTACCGCCGGCCAACGTCGTGCGTCATGACGACGATGACCCGTACCTGGTGGTGGCAGCGGACAAGGGCACTGCGACCTTCTCCGACATCGCCAACGGTATTGCGATCGACTACGGCTTCTGGCTCGGTGACGCCTTCGCGTCGGGCGGCTCGGCCGGTTACGACCACAAGAAAATGGGCATCACCGCCAAAGGCGCGTGGGTTGGCGTACAACGTCACTTCCGCGAGCGCGGCATCAACGTCCAGGAAGACAGCATCACTGTCGTGGGTGTCGGCGACATGGCCGGTGACGTGTTCGGTAACGGTTTGTTGATGTCCGACAAGCTGCAACTGGTCGCAGCGTTCAACCACCTGCACATTTTCGTCGACCCGAATCCACAGCCAGCCAATAGCTTCGCTGAGCGTCAGCGTCTGTTCGACCTGCCGCGTTCGGCGTGGTCGGATTACGACACCAGCATCATGTCTGAAGGCGGCGGGATCTTCTCCCGTAGCGCGAAGAGCATCGCGATTTCCCCGCAGATGAAAGAGCGCTTCGACATTCAGGCCGACAAGCTGACCCCGACCGAACTGCTGAACGCCTTGCTCAAGGCGCCAGTGGATCTGCTGTGGAACGGCGGTATCGGTACGTACGTCAAAGCCAGCAGCGAAAGCCACGCCGATGTCGGCGACAAGGCCAACGATGCACTGCGCGTGAATGGCAACGAACTGCGCTGCAAAGTCGTGGGCGAGGGCGGTAACCTCGGTATGACCCAACTGGGTCGTGTCGAATTCGGTCTCAATGGCGGCGGCTCGAACACCGACTTCATTGACAACGCCGGTGGCGTGGACTGCTCCGACCACGAAGTGAACATCAAGATCCTGCTCAACGAAGTGGTGCAGGCTGGCGACATGACCGAGAAGCAACGTAACCAGTTGCTCGGCAGCATGACTGATGAAGTCGGCGGTCTGGTCCTCGGCAACAACTACAAGCAGACCCAGGCTCTGTCCCTGGCAGCCCGTCGTGCCTACGTGCGGATTGCCGAGTACAAGCGTCTGATGAACGACCTGGAAGGCCGTGGCAAGCTGGACCGTGCCATCGAGTTCCTGCCAACGGAAGATCAACTGAACGAGCGCGTTGCGGCAGGCCAGGGCCTGACCCGTGCCGAGCTGTCGGTATTGATCTCCTACAGCAAGATCGACCTCAAGGAGCAGTTGCTCAACTCGCTGGTGCCGGACGACGACTACCTGACCCGCGACATGGAAACCGCTTTCCCGCCGATGCTGGTCAGCAAGTTCTCCGAGGCCATGCGTCGTCACCGTCTGAAGCGTGAGATCGTCAGCACCCAGATCGCCAACGACCTGGTCAACCACATGGGCATCACCTTCGTTCAGCGACTCAAAGAGTCGACCGGCATGAGCCCGGCGAACGTGGCTGGCGCCTATGTGATCGTGCGTGACATCTTCCATCTCCCGCATTGGTTCCGTCAGATCGAGGCGCTGGATTACCAGGTTTCGGCCGACGTGCAACTGGAGCTGATGGATGAGCTGATGCGTCTGGGCCGCCGTGCCACTCGCTGGTTCCTGCGCAGCCGTCGCAACGAGCAGAACGCAGCGCGAGACGTTGCGCATTTCGGTCCACATCTGGCAGCGCTGGGCCTCAAGCTCGACGAACTGCTGGAAGGCCCGACCCGCGAAGGCTGGCAGACCCGCTATCAGGCTTACGTCGCAGCTGGCGTACCCGAGTTGCTGGCGCGCATGGTTGCAGGCACCAGTCACCTGTACACCTTGTTGCCAATCATCGAGGCAGCGGACGTGACTGGCCAGAATGCAGCGGACGTGGCCAAGGCCTACTTCGCCGTGGGCAGCGCGCTGGACCTGACCTGGTACCTGCAACAGATCAGCGCTCTGCCGGTGGAAAACAACTGGCAAGCGCTGGCCCGTGAAGCGTTCCGCGATGACATCGACTGGCAGCAACGGGCGATCACCATCTCGGTCCTGCAAATGGGCGATGGCAAGCAGGACGTGGAAACGCGTCTGGCCTTGTGGATGGACCAGAACCAGAACATGGTCGAGCGCTGGCGCGCCATGCTGGTGGACATCCGTGCCGCCAGCGGCACCGACTACGCCATGTACGCGGTCGCCAACCGTGAACTGCTGGACCTGGCGTTGAGCGGTCAAGCGGTGGTGCCTGTCATGGCCACTGCAATCGCTGAACTGGAGCCGGCTGCCTGATCATCAGGCGCTGAATAAAAAGCCCCGTCTCGAGAGAGACGGGGTTTTTTTTTGCTTTGTCGAGTGCGGTGAGCATTGTCGGTCAGGAGATGAAGTCCAGGTCAATCACTTGATAAAAAGCGGCTGCTGTATTGGCCACGTCCCAAACGGCGAGAAGGACGTGGTACCCCTTGCGGTCAGGCAGTGTCATCGTGTGTTGGTGAATGGGTCGTGGGTACAAAACGTCGGATCCAGGGGCGTAATACGGTCGGAATGTGTTCAGGAATACCTCGACCGGTTCGTCTTCGAAATGCTTTCTTGCCAGTGGCTCATCAGGGTTCCAGCCAACTTTGGTGATCCAATATGACCATCGACGGGTTTTGTGGACCTGCCTGTATTCCCAGATGACATTAAACGGACCCGGCCTGACATTGTGTTTTTTCCAGTGAGAGCCGGTTGCGTTGAGCAGGGCGCGAGCATCCGCCGTATGTCCGCCACTTGCAATCAGCCCATCAGCGGGAGGTGGGCGGTTGTAGACGTCATCTGGAGCATCCGGGTCCGGCAAATTACCCAGCAGTCCGGGAAACCCTTTTCCACCCTCACACTCATTGACTTGACCGAAATCCAGTTTGCCCTCCTCATAGAGGAACTGTGCACGGGATTGTGGATTGGAGATCCTGCCATGCCTGGGCAGAGGCTCTTTTCTGTCTGCTAGCTCGACTAGCAAACTATCAATGAGTTCGTTTACCTCGTTCGAAGAGAGTTGTTTTAGATCATTCTGAGAGAGTTGTCCGTATTGTGAAGCCATCGCATTGACACTCCATTCAATGAAACCACCAAAGACTGGACGAAAGGCCATTGGCCCATTTCCTGTCTGTTGAGGTGGATTAGAGAAGGAAGGATCAATCACTGTCTACTGTCAGAGTTGACAGTAGACAATACGGTTTTACTGTGTTTTCAGGCCTGGAAGGGGGTTATTTAATGGTTCGCAACCCCTCACTCGATAACGAAAGTTTATCTGACGACTTGGTCAGTAAATTACTGAGTGACTGGTCAAACTTTTGCAACGCACGAACTTGAATAGTCTGCTGCTCATTGATGTCGGCAACGATCTCTTTGGTGGGTTTGAAGTCGGCCCACACCGGGCTCAGGCTTCTTGCCTCGTGACCTTGGGCGGTTCCGATGTAATTGAGGCTGGCGTCATAGAAGTGCGCCGTGACGTCGGCCTGTACATCGGAACTGCGCGAGGTGATGAGCTGGCTATGGGTGTCGATGACCGCCACGACATCCGGTTTTGCGGCTTTAAGACTTTGCATGTCCGGGTAAACCGTCACCGAGCCGAACTGCCGTTGCAGGGAGGCCTTGACCCAATTCACCGCCATGTCTGGTTGGGAGGTGGAAACATAGGCGTCGTGGATCGGCTGCACCAGCAGGCTCTGGCCGAAACCGGTGCCAGCGTTGGCTTGGTAGTCCTTGAGGTAGGCACGGCTGTTCTGGGTGTTCTGACTGTAGACAATGCCCAGTGATACGTTCGGACCGCTGGTGATATGGGTGGCGCTGGAGTGCATGACCGGTGCAGTGAAGTAATTGCTCAGAGCAGCTTGTTCTTCTGGCGCGGTGGGCACCGAACAACCGGTTAATAAGGCGGTGAGGCTGATGCTGGTGACCAGGACTATTTTCATGGTGTGTCTCCAGTGAAACACATTCAGTCGGGAAGTTTAACGGGTCGAACAGTGTCGACGTCGTTCCAGACTAAACCTGTTGGCTGGAAATTAAATAGCCAATAGTTCCACTGGTCGGAGCGCTGATTTATTAGGGGTTTAAAAGTGCGTAGTTGATTTCCTAAGGAAATAAACAGGGCCCGAGTATAGAGTTCAGGCCCTGTTACTTATGGCTGGAAGCGCGGGTATTAGTTTTTCAATAGCGTCAGTAGTTCGTCGTATTGACGCGTTAAACGATGGGAAAACTGTTGAAGTCGACGCTGCTGGCCAGTCGGCTGTCGATCAGGCTGATGAAGCCTTGAACTTGCGGGCAGTAGAAGTGTGATTGCATGGCGGTTTCGGACTGCCAGCGGGCACTGACCGTCCATCGATTGTCGTCCTCCGGGCAGCGGTCGACCATGTAGGAATCGCAGCCTGGGAGCTCACGCAATGTTTCGACGATCTTCTGCAATTGCTTGCCCAGCTCATCCGAGCGGCCAGCGGCGGCCTGTACCTGGACCGTATTGATTATTTCGTTGGGCATCGCACACGCTCCTGTATCAAGCCAGACGAGGCTCGCTCAAGGTGGGTAACGCATGTGCAGGATAGGCCTGTGTCTGGTCGCGGCCAACAGCCAATTGGCAGTAAAAGCGCCATACCAATAGACCTCAACAGACTTGCTGGAGAATATCGCGCAAACGGTCCAGGGCTACATCGATGTCCAGGGTTTCGATGGCGCCGAAGCCCATGAACAGCCCGGCCCTTGGAGGTTGCTGATAGTAAAAGCCGTTCAGGCTATACAGGCCGACGTCGAGTTTTTTAGCCAGTGTAATGACCAACGGGATATCCACCTCGACCTTGCACAGCAAGGCCATGTGAAAGCCGGCAGTGGTTGGCACCGCTTCGAGCCAGGGCGAAAGGTCCCCGGCAACGCGTGCGAGGATTCGCTCGCGCCGCCCGGCATAGACTGCATGGCAGCGGCGGATGTGCTTTAGCAGACAGCCTTCGGCGATGAACTTGGCCAGTGCCCATTGCGGCAGGGTCGAGGTGTGCAGGTCGGTCAGTTGCTTGGCGCGGATCACTGCGTCGAGAATGGCCGGCGGCAGAATCGCGTAACCCAGGCGCAACTCCGGCAGCAGGGTTTTCGAAAAAGTCCCGACATAGGCGACGATCCCGCGCTCATCCATGCTTTGCAGGGAGTCGGTGGGCCGGCCCGCGTAGCGGAACTCACTGTCGTAGTCGTCCTCGATAATGATCGCGCCCAGCTCATGGGCCCTTGCCAGCAAGGCTTCGCGCCGTGCCTGGCTCATCGGCATGCCGAGCGGGAACTGGTGAGAGGGCGTGACATAGATCAGCCGGGTTCCATCGGGAATCAGCTCGACTTGAATGCCTTGCTCATCCACCGGCACCCCGACCACTTCGGCGCCGTGAGAGGCGAACAACAGGCGTGCCGGCGGGTAGCCGGGATCTTCCATGGCCACGAGGCTGCCGGGCTCGGTCAGTACGCGGGAGATCAGGTCCAGTGCTTGTTGCGCGCCGTTGCACACCACCACGTCGTCGTCCTGGCAATTGACCCCGCGAGAAAAGGCGATATGCCGGGCGATTGCGTTGCGCAGCGCCGGCAGGCCTTCCGGCTGGCTGTAAAAGCCCTTGGAACCGGCAATCTGTCGCAGCGCATGGGCGGTGCAGCGGCGCCAGTCGTCCTGAGGAAACTGGCCCTTGCTGGTGGCGCCGCCAATGAACTCGTAACGCAGCGAGCCTTCCAGAGTCGGGTGGCGCAAGAACGACGGCATGTTGCGCCAACGCTCGAGAGTGTCGGCGCTCGCCAGTTCGGAGTGGCTCTGTTTGCGGACGATAGTCGAGGGACGGGCATTGACGTAGGTGCCTTTGCCGATCCTGCCGGTGAGGAAGTTCTCGTAGGTCAACTGCGCGTAGGTATCGGAAATGGTCTTGCGTGAGATACCCAATTGTTCGGCGAGCAAGCGGCTCGGCGGTAGCTGTGTCCCGGCGGCCAGGCGACCCGACTCGATGGCGCTGCGCAGTTGCTGATACAGCTGACCTGCGAGGTCCTTGCGGCCGTTGATCACAACATGAAGTTCCATACCCGCGAGGCTCCTGCGCCAGTTGGTGTTTCGAGTTGACGTGTGTGACATCAGATTATCCGTATTGCGGTGTCGGGAAGAAGTTGCAGCGCATCCATATTCGCGCCTCGTCGCGCTATGGCTGTCGTCATCCTGGTGATGATCCGTTTAGACTCGATGGCCATGTCACTTTCAAGGAGGAATCAGCATGTCAGCCATCGATCCTGTTATCAGCATTGAGCGTATGAGCGAAGCCCATATCGAGGGCATCACCGCGCTTTACTGCGGATAACGAAGCGGCGATCGGGCTGTATCGCAAGTTTGGTTTCGACACAGAAGGCTTGTTTCGCGAGTATGCAGTGCGCGATGGCGTGCTGGTTGATGCCCTGAGCATGGCGCGCTTGCGCCGTCTGCTCAAGGCGCGCTGAGTCAGCGGCCCAGGGCGAACGCCACCGCTGCTTGCGCATGCCGTTCGGCGGCATCCGGGACCAATACGCTCCTGTTGATGGCTGAATGCGGCCTACAATGTCCGCGATCCTGCAGCGGAGTAAACCCTTGGTGCGGCGCTGAAGCGTCAGCAGGGGGTGCATGCCCGGTTTTAGTCGTACACCGGCAGCGTGCATCTGCCATGCTCAAAGTCCGCAGTACTGCTTCAACCAAAGGAACACAGCAATGGACGACGTACAGCAACTAGGTGAGATGCTTCGCCATTACGCAGAAAGCGAAGCGCACAAGAAGCAGTTGTTTGAAACCCAATCGGCCGTGTGGGCAACGCGTATAAGCGAGTTGTTCGGGCAGATCGAACAGTGGCTGGCTCCGGTCAAGACCCCGCACTTGCTGGAAGTGAGCCGCGAAGCCTATGTGGCGTTCGGGGCGAACGTGCCGGTCGAGAGTTCGACCTTCAAGACCGAAAAACTGAGCATTCTGATCGCCGGCAAACCAGTGGAAATCGTGCCGGAGGTGATGGGCGCCGGCGGGCTGATTTCACTGGCGGTCATGGGTCTGACCGCTGCGCGTTACGGCAGTGTGTCACTGGTGTGCCAGCCACCTTCGACTGACTGGCAGTGGCGCAAGACCAACGGTCTGAAAGACCCGGACACCTTTGCCTTCGACGCGAATTTCCTGGCGCAGCAGTTGCAGAGCCTGATACCGCGCGATCGGGGTTGAGGCGAGTTCTGGCAGGTGTGAGCCTTTGTGGCGAGGGGGCTTGCCCCCGTTCGGCTGCGAAGCAGTCGTAAAACCGGCAAATGCATTTTCCCTGACACAATACGATCAGCGACTTTTGGACCGCTTTGCGCTCCAACGGGGGCAAGCCCCCTCGCCACAGGGGGGAACTTCAAATCTCCAGATTCCCCCAACCCGGCCTGGCCTCTTCGGGTGCAACGGCCTTGACGGTCTTGCCTGTCGCCAACTCAACCCTGTGCGCCACTTCCGGGTCATCGGCAAACGGAATCAGGCTGGCATCTTCCAGACTTTCGGCCGACTGATGCTTCAAGCAATACTCCACCGATAAATACAGGCACGCCACGCCCAACAGATCCAACATGATTTCGATCATGACGAACATTCCTTGAGGTGAGAGACGCAAGCCGGTGAGGCTTGCGTCATGGGCCGGATCAAGCGATCTGCGCTTCTTGCTCGGCGATTTTCAGATCGGCGACCCGCACGGTGCGCCAGGTGTTGTAAGCCATCAGCAGCATGCCGCTGAGGAAGAACACGCCGCCGACGAAACGCACGATGAAGCCCGGATGGCTGGCCACCAGGGTTTCGACGAAGGAATAGGTCAGCGTACCGTCGTCGTTGATGGCGCGCCACATCAGGCCCTGGGTGATGCCGTTGACCCACATCGAGGCGATGTACAGCACGGTGCCGATGGTGGCCAGCCAGAAGTGCGTGTTGATCAGGCCGATGCTGTACATCTGCTCGCGGCCGAAGACTTTCGGGATCATGTGATACAGCGAGCCGAAGGTGATCATTGCCACCCAGCCCAAGGCGCCGGCGTGTACGTGGCCGATGGTCCAGTCGGTGTAGTGGGAGAGCGCGTTGACCGTTTTGATCGCCATCATCGGCCCTTCGAAGGTCGACATGCCGTAGAACGCCAGCGACAGCACCAAAAACCGCAGGATCGGGTCGGTGCGCAACTTATGCCAGGCACCCGAGAGCGTCATCATGCCGTTGATCATCCCGCCCCAGCTCGGCGCCAGCAGGATCAGCGACATCGCCATGCCCAGTGATTGCGCCCAGTCCGGCAGTGCGGTGTAGTGCAAGTGATGCGGGCCGGCCCAGATGTACAGGGTGATCAGCGCCCAGAAATGCACGATCGACAACCGATAGGAATACACCGGCCGGCCGACCTGTTTCGGCACGAAATAATACATCATCCCGAGGAAGCCGGTGGTCAGGAAGAAGCCCACTGCGTTGTGCCCATACCACCACTGCACCATCGCATCGGTGGCCCCGGAATACACTGGATAGGACTTGAACCAGTCCACCGGAATCGACAGGTGATTGACCACGTGCAGCATGGCGATCACCACAATGAACGCACCGAAGAACCAGTTGCCGACGTAGATGTGCTTGGTCTTGCGCTGCACCACGGTGGTGAAAAACACTATGGCGTAGGCGACCCAGACCACCGTCATCCACACCGCGCCGGAGAATTCGATCTCGGCGTATTCCTTGGTGGTGGTGTAGCCCAGGGGGAGGGTGATCAGCATGCTGACAATCACCGATTGCCAGCCCCAGAAGGTGAAGGCGGCGAGTTTGTCGCTGTACAGTCGCACTTGGCAGGTGCGCTGCACTGCGTAGTAACTGGCGGCAAATTGTGCGCTGCCGGCAAAACCGAAAATCACCAGGCTGGTGTGCAGCGGGCGCAAGCGGCCAAAGGTGGTCCAGGGCAAATCGAGGTTCGCTTCCGGCCACACCAGTTGCGAGGCGATCCACACGCCCATCGCCATCCCGATAACGCCCCATACCACTGTTGCCACGACGAATTGGCGGACGACCTTGTAGTTATAGGCCTGTCCGATTGCTGCTGTGCTCATGGTCAATGCTTCCACGGTTGCAAAGTCTTGCCAGGCCACCCGGTCTGGCATGCAGTCAACTGTAGAAACCCTGGTCGAAACAAAACAGACTCAGAAAAACTGCATTAATACGGATCAGATGTAAGGCCTACCTGCGGTGATCTGCCGCGCCCTGATATGGTTTTTTAGTCTTTAGCTGAATCTGTAACCAGCTGAGCCGCTACTGCATAGTCACTCCCCCAGAAACGAGCCGCAGAGCCCGATCAACCCTGATGAGGTAGCGACATGTATCAGTACGATGACTATGACCGGGCCCTGGTCTTTGAACGGGTTGCGCAGTTCCGCGATCAGGTCGAGCGGTTCATGGCTGGAGCCTTGAGTGAGGAGGAGTTTTTGCCGTTGCGCCTGCAAAACGGCCTGTACATGCAAAAGCACGCCTACATGCTGCGGGTGGCCATTCCTTACGGCACTCTCAGTGCCCGGCAGATGCGTACGCTGGCGAGCATCGCCCGGGATTACGATCGGGGTTACGGGCACTTCACCACCCGACAGAACATGCAATTCAACTGGATCGAACTGGCCCAGGTGCCGGACATCCTCGAGCGCCTGGCCCAGGTCGAAATGCATGCGATCCAGACCTCCGGCAACTGCGTGCGCAACATCACCACCGAAGCCTTTGCCGGGGTGGCGGCAGATGAGCTGATCGACCCGCGGCCCTTGGCGGAAATCCTCCGGCAGTGGTCGACCATCAATCCGGAATTTTTGTTTTTGCCACGTAAATTCAAGATCGCCATCTGTTCAGCGAAACAGGACCGCGCGGCGATCATGATGCATGACATCGGTCTCTACCTTTACCGCGATGCGGCCGGGCAGATGCTGCTGCGGGTGATTGTCGGCGGCGGTCTGGGGCGCACGCCGATCCTCGGCTTGCAGATCCGTGAAGGGTTGCCGTGGCAGCATTTGCTGTCCTACGTCGAGGCGGTGTTGCGGGTGTACAACCGCCACGGTCGGCGTGACAACAAGTACAAGGCGCGGATCAAGATTCTGGTCAAGGCGCTGGGCATCGAGGCCTTCGCCCAGGAAGTCGAGCAGGAATGGCAACACCTCAAGGACGGCCCGGCGCAGTTGACCGACGTCGAATACCAGCGCGTCGCCAGCGCATTCGTGCCACCTACCTATGAGCCGCTGGCTGACACAGATCTGGACTTCGGCACTCGCCTGACCGAGAACCCGGCGTTCGCACGTTGGGTCGCGCGTAACGTGCAGCCGCACAAAGTACCTGGCTACACCAGCGTGGTGCTGTCCACCAAACCCGGCATGGCCTCACCGCCCGGTGATGTCACAGATGCGCAGATGGACGCGGTGGCCGATTGGTCCGAGCAGTTCGGTTTCGGCGAAATCCGTATTGCCCATGAACAGAACATAGTCCTGCCGGACGTGCCCAAGGCTGACCTGTACGCGTTGTGGTGCCTGGCCTGCGAGCGCGGACTGGGCTGCGCCAACATCGGTTTGCTGACCGACATCATTGCCTGCCCCGGTGGCGATTTCTGCGCGTTGGCCAATGCCAAATCGATCCCCATTGCCCAAGCGATCCAGGCACGTTTCGATGACCTTGATTACCTTCACGACCTGGGCGACATCAGCCTCAATATCTCTGGCTGCATGAATGCCTGTGGTCATCACCACATCGGCAATATCGGCATTCTTGGCGTCGATAAGAATGGCAGCGAGTGGTACCAGGTCACCCTCGGCGGATCACAGGGCAAGAACAGCGCGTTGGGCAAGGTCATCGGCCCGTCGTTCAGCGCCGCCGAAGTACCGCAGGTGATCGAGCGGATCATCGCGACCTTTGTCCGTTACCGCGAGAGCGAAGAGCTGTTTGTCGATACCCTGCAGCGCATCGGTCTGGAGCCGTTCAAGGAGCGCGTTTATCCCAAGAGCCTGGAGGTCGTTGCATGAATAATCTGCTGCGGTTGGAAGAAGGTGCTGCGCTTAAGGTCGACGACGATCCGTGGATGCTGGTCAGGGACCTGGAAAGCGAACTGCCAGTGGGGCCACTGATTTTGCCGCTGGCTCTGTGGCTGATGCGCCGTATTGAACATCATCCGTCACGAGACGCGGTGTGGCTGGGGCCGGATGACGAGGTCGAGAGTCTCAAGCCGTGGCTCAAGCTGATACCCATGATCGCGCTGGAGTTTCCAAGTTTCCGCGATGGCCGGGCTTACAGCCAGGCTTACCTGTTGCGCACGCGTTTGGGCTGGGCGGGGGAGTTGCGGGCGATTGGCGATGTGCTGCGCGACCAGCTCAGCCATATGCGCCAATGCGGTTTCGATGCTTTCGCGGTGCGTGAAGACAAATGCGCTGAAGATGCCCTCAAGGGGCTGGTGGGGATGAGTGTGCATTACGGTCGCTCGGTGATCGAGCCACGACCGTTGTTTCGCCGACGCTGAGTACCACGATCGGCAGTTCCGGGTGACGTGTGCACCCACGTTGCGTGGGTGCACACGGTTTGCGTATCACGTCAACTTACGGGTTGATCGGCGTCAGCGGCGGCAGTTTCCATTGACCGTTGCCGACCTGAGGCTGGGGCAGGTACAGGCGCAACACCGCGTAGAACGGGCCGTGCGGCGCCGGCAGCCAGTTGCTGCGCTGATCCTTGAGCGGCTCGGAGTGCTGCAGATAAAGCGTCAGGCCGCCATCCGGGTCGCGCTTGAAGGTGGACAGCATGCGCGAGTTGAGCAGGTAGCGTTTCTTGTGGTTAGGTACCAGCAGTTTGGTCTTGCCGTCGTACATGGTCAGCGACCAGAACGCATCGGCTGGCGGCAACTGATCCTTGTCAAAGTGCACGGTGTAGCTGTGTCTCGCGCCATTAGCCGGTTTGCCCAGGCTGTCGACCAGATAACTGAACTTGGCTGCTTCATCGGCCGAGTTGCCAAAGATCCCCAGGTTGGCGCCGGCGTAGCGGTACAGATAATTGCTGTTCAAGTGGTCGCGGGTACCGAACAAGTCACCGTTGTTGACCTGATGGGTATCGATCTTGTCTTTCTTGAACGCCGCGTACTCGGCCTTGGCATCGGCAATCCCGTCGTCGAGGGCCTTGCGCTGTTCGGCGGTGAGGGCTTTGAGGTCGTACGGCTGGCCGGCAACAATACCGATTTTCGCGAAACGTGCCAGTTGGTCTTTTTCAACGTCTTGCGCCGGGGCGAAGCCGAGCATGAAGTTCAGGTAGCGAAACAGCTCCGGGCTGTCGCTCATGGTCGGGGTTGGTTTTGGCCAGTCGATTTTTGGTGCGGCGGCCGGTGCCGGTTGCCCCAGGTATTGGCTCAGCGTCTGAACCTTGTAGCCGTGCTGGATTTTCTTGACCTTCTCCAGGTCCTTTTCATCAAACAGCTGCGTACGGTACAGCGCATAGGCAATATTGGTTTCGCTACGTACCAGGCGATCGATCTTCACCGGTTGCTGACCTTGCCAATTGGGACCGGCAATCATGAAGGTCCCGCCCTTGTTACCCGTGCTGCGGGTGCCCAGATAAGCAAAGTTCTGGGTGTAGAGGTCGACCAGTTGTACCGAGTAGTAACGCTCTTCGGCGATCTGCGGCAGGGTCACAACCACAGGCTCCGCGCGCAGGTCCATCCAGAGAGATGAACTGGGAGTGTCCGGGTTTGGGGTAACGAACGCGGTGTCCTTGGGGGTGAACGCCCTGGCCGTATTGCCGATATGGTTGAGCGGTGCCTTGAAGTTCGGACCGTTCTTGTCCACCGCCTGGGTGTACAGGGTCTTGTACATTTCCACCACCGGGAAGCCGTAGAGATACGCGTCTTTGGCGATCCCCCGGGCCTCTTCGGGGCTGGCGCTGAAATCTGCCCAGGCGCTGGCGCTCAGTAGCAAAGAGAGGCCGGCGAGCAACAGGCGGGTCGGTTTTTCGATGGTCATTGCACAGTCCTATGGATAAGCGCGATTCAGGTGTTATTTCACGGGCGTAATGTCGTCGAGTTTGCGGTTTTTGTCGAAACAAGTTTCCGTTACTGAACAAGGGCGCACGTCATTGCGGGTCGTTACCCGGTCACTTGGTGCATTCATTCACCTAAATTTCGTGCGCCGAAATAATAAGCCTATTCACAGGCTTGCATGTGAAAAGCGCTGTAATACGTTAAAAGGTGGGTGCTAATCTGCCGGTATTCGTGCTCAAAGGAAGGTCACTGTCAATGCCCGTTCTGGAACTCTCCACACTGATCAAAGGGCGTACGCCTGCACAGGTTCTCGATTTTTGCCTTGAAGGCAGCAACT
Source organism: Pseudomonas brassicacearum (assembly GCF_003732175.1). Taxonomy (GTDB): domain Bacteria; phylum Pseudomonadota; class Gammaproteobacteria; order Pseudomonadales; family Pseudomonadaceae; genus Aquipseudomonas; species Aquipseudomonas brassicacearum_G. Next base: position 198,559 of record NZ_MOBI01000002.1, on the reverse strand, counting down.
TCCCGAAAATCTTCCCGGAACGGGTGACGCCATTGGGCAACATCGACGTGAACGACTTGCGTATCGCTGCCGGTCGCGAGTTCAGTTTTCGTCACTGGACGTTCGGCTGTATTCCGGCGACCTGGACCGTGACGATTCGCGAGGTCAGCGACAGCCATTTCATCGACGAAATGCTCAAGGGGCCGATGGCTGCATTTCGTCATGAGCACCGGGTCGCGGCGGTGGAGGGCGGGACGCTGTACACCGATCGCGTGACCTACGCGGCTATTGGCGGTGCACTTTTGGAGTGGTTGATGGTCAATGCCTACATGCGGCGGATTTTCGAGGCGCGGCATCGCAATATGCTGCGCTTGCTGGGCTGAAGCAGCCTGTATGCGGTCCTGTGGGAGCGAGCTTGCTCGCGATGCGGCCATAACATTCAGCATCAATGTCGGATGTAACACTGCCATCGCGAGCAAACTCGCTCCCACAGGGTTTTGTGTTGGTTGTTAGAGTTGTATCCAGTTTGGGCGACGACACATCACAATTTGTATCTCACCATAGGTCGTCGGACAATTTCGTGGTTAACTTCGACCTCTTCGATATTTTCCAAACAACGTTCAGAAGGACTCCGTTCATGGCTCAAGTCACCCTCAAAGGCAATCCGGTTCAAGTCAACGGCCAACTGCCACAAGCCGGTTCCAAGGCGCCAGCCTTTTCCCTGGTTGCCGGCAATCTGTCCGACGTGACCCTGGCGAGCTTCGCCGGCAAACGCAAAGTGCTGAACATCTTCCCAAGCATCGACACTCCGACCTGCGCCACCTCGGTACGCAAGTTCAACGCTCAGGCCAACGACGTGGCCAACACCGTTGTCCTGTGCATCTCGGCTGACCTGCCGTTCGCCCAGGCACGCTTCTGCGGCGCTGAAGGCCTGGAAAACGTTCAGAACCTGTCGACCCTGCGCGGTCGTGAGTTCATCGAAAACTACGGCGTTGCCATTGCCGACGGCCCACTCAAAGGCCTGACCGCCCGTGCAGTGGTCGTACTCGATGAAAACGACACTGTGCTGCACAGCGAGCTGGTTAAAGAAATCGCTGAAGAGCCAAACTACGAAGCGGCGTTGGCCGTTTTGAAGTAACCGCATTTTACAATTATTAACGGCCTGGCTCTGTCCAGGCCGTTTTCATTTGTGCTTCAGTGATTTAGCGAAAAATTCGCAAAAGCAGGCTGAAGGTAAATTGCCGGTAAAGGCGCTTTGCTTAAACGTCGTCAGTGCTTATCGTTCACCCTCCCGTATAAAGATGTCCACACGCGCCCAATGGTTGATCACTCCATGCAATCCTCTGCTTCCCGTCATTCCCGTCGCTGGCTATTCGGCCTGCTGGTTCTGTTGGTCATCGCCGGCCTGTGCTGGAAGTTCTGGCCAGGCGGCGCGGCTCAGAAAACCGCCCCGACAGCAAAAGCGGCGGCCGGGCATGTCGGCAAGTCTGGCGGGATGCGTCCTGGGTTCGGCGGCGCTACAGGACCGGTTCCGGTTCGGGTCGCCCCCGCCGTGGTGGGGGATTTCCCGCTGTACTACAAAGCGCTGGGCACGGTCACTGCGCTGAACACCATCAATGTGCGCAGCCGTGTGGGCGGTGAACTGGTGAAGATTGCGTTTGAAGAAGGGCAAATGGTCAAGGCAGGCGATCTGCTCGCCGAGATCGACCCGCGCCCCTATCAGAACGCCTTGCTGCAGGCCGAAGGCACGTTGTTGCAGAACCAGGCACAGTTGAAAAACGCGCAGGTGGACGTGGAACGCTATCGCGGTTTGTATGCACAAGACAGTATCGCCAAACAGACCCTCGACACCGCAGCTGCGCTGGTGGGGCAGTACCAGGGCACGGTCAAGACCAATCAGGCGGCGGTCAACGACGCCAAACTCAATCTGGAATTCACCAAGATCCGTGCGCCGATTACCGGGCGTGTCGGTCTGCGGCAGCTGGACGTCGGCAACCTGGTGTCCGCCAATGACACCACGTCCCTGGCGGTCATTACCCAGACCCAGCCGATCAGCGTGGTCTTTACTTTGCCGGAAAATACTCTCGATACCGTGCTGACCCGCTACCACTCCGGTGCCAAACTGCCGGCTGAAGCCTGGGATCGTGGCGATACCAAATTGCAGGCCAGCGGTGTCTTGCAAAGCCTCGACAACCAGATCGACACCACCACCGGCACACTGAAGTTCAAGGCACGCTACGACAACCGCGATCTGGCACTGTTCCCGAATCAGTTCGTCAATGTCCGACTGCTGGCCGACACCCTCAAGGGCGTGGTGCTGGCGCCTTCGGCAGCCATTCAGTTCGGGACCAACGGCACCTTTGCCTATGTCCTGGACGGTGACAAGAAAGTCACCATTCGCCCGTTGAAGATCGGCGCCAGCGATGGCGACAACACGGTGATCAAGGAAGGCTTGAAAGCCGGTGATCGCGTGGTTCTGGAGGGCACTGACCGCCTCAAGGAGGGCAGTGAAGTTGAAGTGGTCAATGACAGCAACACTGCCGCCCCCGTGACCCCGACGGATAACCAGGAGCCATCGACAAGCGCCGCCACCGACCCGAAAGCCTCAGGCAAGGCGCACAAGGGCCGCGCATGAACATCTCGCGGCTGTTTATCCTTCGCCCGGTAGCCACCACTCTGAGCATGCTGGCCATTGTTTTGGCCGGCATGATTGCCTACAAGTTGTTGCCGGTCTCGGCATTGCCCCAGGTCGATTACCCGACCATTCGGGTCATGACCCTGTACCCGGGCGCCAGTCCTGATGTGATGACCAGTGCGGTCACCGCGCCACTTGAGCGCCAGTTCGGGCAAATGCCCGGCCTGACCCAAATGGCCTCGACCAGTTCCGGCGGCGCCTCGGTACTGACCCTGCGCTTCAGCCTCGACATCAACATGGACGTCGCCGAGCAGCAGGTGCAAGCGGCGATCAACGCGGCGACCAATCTGTTGCCCAAGGACTTGCCGGCACCGCCGGTGTACAACAAGGTCAACCCGGCGGACACCCCGGTGCTGACCCTGGCGATCACCTCCAAAACCATGCTGCTGCCCAAGCTCAATGATTTGGTCGACACGCGCATGGCGCAGAAAATCGCCCAGATCAGTGGCGTCGGCATGGTCAGTATCGCCGGCGGCCAGCGTCAGGCCGTGCGGATCAAGGTCAACCCGGAAGCCTTGGCGGCCAACGGCTTGAACCTCTCGGACGTGCGCACCTTGATCGGCGCGTCCAACGTCAACCAGCCCAAAGGCAACTTCGACGGCCCGACCCGGGTCTCGATGCTTGATGCCAACGATCAGTTGACCTCGCCCAAGGACTACGCCGAACTGATTCTGGCCTACAAGAACGGTGCGCCATTGCGACTCAAGGACGTCGCGCAGATTGTCGATGGCGCTGAAAACGAACGTCTCGCCGCGTGGGCCAATGAAAACCAGGCTGTGCTGCTGAACATCCAGCGTCAGCCGGGTGCCAACGTGATCGAAGTGGTCGACCGGATCAAGGCCCTGTTGCCAAGCATCACCGATAACCTGCCGGCCGGCCTCGACGTTACCGTGCTGACCGACCGTACCCAGACCATCCGCGCTTCTGTCACGGATGTGCAGCACGAGCTGCTGATCGCCATCGCCCTGGTGGTGATGGTGACGTTCCTGTTCTTGCGCCGGGCCAGTGCCACGATCATCCCGTCGATTGCGGTGCCGTTGTCGCTGGTTGGCACCTTTGGCGTGATGTACCTGGCCGGTTTCTCGGTCAACAACCTGACCTTGATGGCGTTGACCATCGCCACCGGTTTTGTGGTGGACGACGCGATCGTCATGCTGGAAAACATTTCGCGCTTCATCGAGGAGGGCGACAGCCCGTTGCAGGCGGCGCTCAAGGGCGCCAAGCAGATCGGTTTCACCCTGATCTCGCTGACGTTGTCGCTGATCGCGGTATTGATCCCGCTGTTGTTCATGGCCGATGTAGTGGGGCGCCTGTTCCGCGAGTTTGCGATTACCCTGGCGGTGGCGATCCTGATTTCCCTGGTGGTCTCCCTTACCCTGACACCAATGATGTGCGCGCGGTTGCTCAAGCGTGAACCCAAGCCAGAAGAACAGGGCCGTTTCTACCGGGCCAGCGGTGCGTGGATCGACTGGCTGATCGCCGCCTACGGGCGCAAGTTGCAGTGGGTGCTCAAGCACCAGCCGTTGACCCTGTTGGTGGCCATCGCCACTCTGGGCCTGACCGTGTTCCTGTACATCGTGGTACCCAAGGGCTTTTTCCCGGTGCAGGACACCGGGGTGATCCAGGGTATTTCCGAGGCGCCGCAATCGATTTCCTTCGCCGCCATGAGCCAGCGCCAGCAGGAACTGGCCAAGGTCATCCTGGCCGACCCAGCGGTGCAAAGCCTGTCGTCCTATATCGGTGTCGACGGCGACAACGCGACCCTGAACAGCGGGCGCTTGCTGATCAACCTCAAGCCGCACAAAGAGCGTGACCTGAGCGCAGCCCAGGTGATCAGCCGGTTGCAGCCGCAGCTGGACAAACTGGTGGGCATTCGTCTGTTCATGCAGCCGGTGCAGGATCTGACCATCGAAGACCGGGTCAGCCGCACACAGTACCAATTCAGCATGTCGTCGCCGGATGCCGAGATGCTCAGCCTGTGGAGCGGGCGACTGGTCGAGGCGCTGGGCAAACAACCAGAGCTGACCGACGTTGCCAGCGACTTGCAGGACAAGGGCTTGCAGGTCTATCTGGTGATCGATCGTGATGCGGCTTCGCGAATCGGGGTTTCGGTGTCGAACATCACCGACGCGCTATACGATGCTTTCGGCCAGCGGCAGATCTCGACTATTTACACCCAGGCCAGCCAGTATCGCGTGGTGATGCAGGCGCAGGACGGCGAGAAGATCGGCCCGCAGGCGCTGGAGCAGATTCACGTCAAGACCACCAGTGGCGGCCAGGTGCGGCTGTCCAGCCTGGCCCACGTCGAAGAACGCCAGGCGCAATTGGCGATTGCGCACATCGGCCAGTTCCCGGCAGTGATGATGTCCTTCAACCTCGCGCCAGGCGTGGCGCTGGGCCAGGCAGTGGAGCTGATCAACAAGGTGCAGCAGGACATCGGCATGCCGCTTGGCGTGCAGACTCAGTTCCAGGGTGCGGCCCAGGCGTTCGAGGCCTCGCTGTCGAGCACCTTGCTGCTGATTCTGGCGGCGGTGGTGACCATGTACATCGTGCTCGGCGTGCTGTACGAAAGCTACATTCACCCGATCACCATTCTCTCGACGCTGCCATCGGCGGCGGTCGGCGCCTTGCTGGCGTTGATTCTCAGCGGCAATGACCTGGGCATGATCGCGATCATCGGCATCATCTTGCTGATCGGCATCGTCAAGAAGAACGCGATCATGATGATCGACTTCGCCCTCGACGCCGAGCGCAATCAGGGCATGGACCCGGCGACCGCGATCTATCAGGCGGCGCTGCTGCGTTTCCGGCCGATTCTGATGACCACCCTGGCCGCGTTGTTTGGCGCGGTGCCGTTGATGCTCGCTACCGGTTCAGGTGCTGAACTGCGCCAGCCATTGGGTCTGGTGATGGTTGGGGGCTTGCTGGTCAGCCAGGTGCTGACGCTGTTTACCACGCCGGTGATCTATCTGTACTTCGACCGCCTCGGTCGGCGCTGGCGGCGTGCGCCTGAGCGCCTGGAGCCGGTAGAGCTGCCATGAACCTGTCCGGACCTTTCATTCGCCGGCCTGTAGCGACGATGTTGCTGAGCCTGGCGATCATGCTGCTGGGCGGCGTGAGTTTCGGCTTGCTGCCGGTGTCGCCGCTGCCGCAAATGGATTTCCCGGTGATTGTGGTGTCGGCGAGCCTGCCGGGCGCGAGCCCCGAGGTCATGGCGTCCACCGTGGCGACGCCGTTGGAGCGATCCTTCGGCGCCATCGCCGGGGTCAACACCATGAGCAGCCGGTCCAGCCAGGGTTCGACCCGGGTGATCCTGCAATTTGACATGGACCGCGACATCAATGGCGCGGCGCGAGAAGTGCAAGCGGCGATCAACGCCTCGCGCAACCTGCTGCCCAGCGGTATGCGCAGCATGCCGACCTACAAGAAGGTCAACCCGTCCCAGGCGCCGATCATGGTGCTGTCGCTGACCTCGGACGTGCTGGAAAAAGGTCAGCTCTACGACCTGGCCTCGACCATCCTTTCGCAAAGCCTGTCTCAGGTGCCCGGTGTCGGCGAAGTGCAGATTGGCGGTAGCTCGTTGCCGGCGGTGCGGATCGAACTCGAACCGCAACTGCTGAACCAGTACGGTGTGGCGCTGGATGATGTGCGCAACACCATCGCCAACGCCAACGTGCGCCGGCCCAAGGGCTCGATCGAAGACGACCAGCGGATGTGGCAGGTCCAGGCCAACGACCAGTTGGAGAAGGCCAAGGATTATGAACCGCTGATCATTCGCTACCAGAATGGCTCGGCGTTGCGCCTGGGTGATGTGGCCAAGGTCCGCGACAGCGTCGAAGACCGCTACAACAGCGGTTTCTTCAACGACGACGCGGCAGTGCTGCTGGTGATCAACCGTCAGGCCGGTGCCAACATCATTAAAACGGTCAACGTTATCAAGGCGCAGTTGCCGGCGTTGCAGGCGGTATTGCCGGCCAGCGTCAAGCTGAACCTGGCGATGGACCGCTCACCGGTGATCAAGGCGACCCTGCACGAAGCGGAAATGACCCTGCTGATTGCCGTGGCGCTGGTGATTCTGGTGGTGTACCTGTTCCTCGGTAACTTCCGCGCGTCGTTGATCCCGACGCTGGCGGTACCGGTGTCGCTGGTCGGTACGTTCGCGGTGATGTACCTCTATGGCTTTTCGCTGAACAACCTGTCGCTGATGGCGCTGATTCTGGCCACGGGGCTGGTGGTGGACGATGCCATCGTGGTGCTCGAAAACATTTCGCGGCACATCGACGAAGGGATCGCGCCGATGAAGGCGGCGTACCTGGGCGCCAAGGAAGTCGGTTTTACCTTGCTGTCGATGAACGTTTCGCTGGTGGCGGTGTTCCTGTCGATTCTGTTCATGGGCGGGATCATCGAGAGCCTGTTCCGCGAGTTTTCGATAACGCTTGCAGCGTCAATCGTGGTGTCGCTGGTGGTCTCCCTGACCCTGACGCCGATGCTCTGTGCCCGCTGGTTGAAACCCCATACGCCAGGCGAGGAAAACCGTTTGCAGCGCGCCAGTCGGCGCGCCAATGACTGGATGGTCAAGCACTATGCCAGCGGCCTGGATTGGGTGCTGCGTCACAAGCGGCTGACGCTGCTCAGCCTGTTTGTCACCATTGGCGTCAACATCGCCCTGTATGTAGTGGTGCCCAAGACCTTTCTGCCGCAGCAGGACACCGGCCAGCTGATCGGTTTTGTCCGCGGCGACAATGGCCTTTCGTTCAATGTCATGCAGCCGAAAATGGAAACCTTCCGCCGTGCAGTGTTGAAAGACGCTGCAGTGGAAAGTGTCGCCGGTTTTATTGGCGGTACCAACGGCACCAATAACGCTTTCATGCTGGTGCGCCTGAAGCCGATCAAGGAACGCAATATCTCTGCGCAGAAGGTCATCGAGCGCCTGCGCAAGGAAATGCCCAAGGTCGCCGGTGCCCAATTGATGCTGATGGCCGACCAGGACTTGCAGTTTGGCGGTGGCCGCGAGCAGACCACCTCGCAATACACCTACATCCTGCAAAGCGGTGATTTGTCGGCGTTGCGCGAGTGGTATCCGAAGGTCGTCACCGCACTCAAGGCATTGCCTGAACTGACGGCCATCGACGCCCGTGAAGGGCGAGGTGCCGCGCAGGTGACACTGGTGGTCGATCGTGACCAGGCCAAACGCCTTGGCGTCGACATGTCGATGGTCACCGCAGTGCTGAACAACGCCTATAGCCAGCGCCAGATATCGACCATTTACGACAGTCTCAACCAGTATCAGGTGGTGATGGAGGTCAATCCGAAATACGCCCAGGATCCGATCACCCTCAATCAGGTTCAGGTGATCACCGCTGCAGGGGCGCGCATTCCGCTGTCGGCGATTGCCCACTATGAAAACAGCCTGGAAAACGACCGGGTCAGCCATGAAGGGCAGTTCGCTTCCGAAAGCGTCTCTTTTGATATGGCCGAAGGCGTCACCGTTGAGCAAGGCTCGGCCGCCATCGAACGGGCGATTGCCAAGCTGGGGCTGCCGGAAGAAGTGATCGCCAAGATGGCCGGCACTGCCGACGCTTTCGCGGCGACCCAGAAGAGCCAGCCGTGGATGATTCTCGGCGCGCTGGTGGCGGTGTATCTGGTGCTGGGCGTGCTGTACGAAAGTTACGTGCACCCGCTGACGATCCTTTCGACATTGCCTTCGGCGGGTGTCGGTGCGTTGCTGTCGATCTATGTGCTGGGCGGCGAGTTCAGCCTGATTTCGCTGCTCGGGCTGTTTCTGTTGATTGGCGTGGTGAAGAAAAACGCCATTCTGATGATTGACCTCGCGCTACAACTTGAACGCCATCAGGGTATGGAGCCGCTGGAGTCGATTCGCAGCGCGTGTCTGTTGCGTCTGCGGCCGATTCTGATGACTACCCTGGCGGCGATTCTGGGCGCCTTGCCCTTGTTGCTCAGCACTGCCGAAGGCGCAGAAATGCGCCAACCCTTGGGCCTGACCATCATTGGCGGGTTGATTTTCAGCCAGGTGCTGACGCTTTTCACCACCCCGGTGGTTTACCTCTATCTCGACCGTTTGCGCCATCGGGTCAACCGCTGGCGTGGGGTTCGTACCGATGCTTCTCTGGAAACTCCGCTATGACTGACCGTTGCCCACTCAACCTCGACGCACCGCTGGCCCGGCGCCTGGTGTCGGCCCGTGGCTCGCGCTTGCTGAGTCTTTCGCTCAGCGTCTTGATGCTCAGTGCCTGCGCCATCGGCCCGGATTATCATCGCCCACCAGTGGCCGAGCCGGCACAGTACAAGCAGGCAGACGGCTGGCGTCAGGCGACACCGAGTGACTCATTGGCGCGTGGCGCCTGGTGGGAGCTGTACGGTGATCAGCAGCTCAACGGGCTGGTCGAAAAACTCAACAGTGCCAACCAGACCGTTGCCCAGTCCGAAGCCCAATACCGTCAGGCACAGGCCTTGGTACGCAGTGCTCGAGGTGCGTTTTTTCCGACGGTTGATCTGAGCGCCGGGAAAACCCGTTCGAGCCAGGGCACTGGCAGCAGCAGTTCAAGCCTGAGCAGTACCAACAGTGGCATTCGCGACACTTATAACACCCAGCTTGGGGTGAGTTGGGAGGCGGACGTCTGGGGCAAATTGCGTCGCGGCCTGGAAGCCGACAAGGCCAGTGCCCAAGCGAGTTTTGCCGACCTGGCCGCGATGCGCCTGAGTCAACAATCGGAGCTGGTGCAGAACTACCTGCAATTGCGAGTGATCGACCAGCAAAAGCGCTTGCTGCAATCCACAGTCGAGAATTATCAGCGCTCGCTGCAAATGACCGTAAACCAGTACCGCGCGGGGGTGTCCGGCAAGGACGCGGTCGCCCAGGCGCAAACCCAACTGAAAAGCACTCAGGCCGACATGGTCGACCTGATCTGGCAGCGTGCGCAGTTCGAGAACGCGATTGCGGTGCTGATCGGCTTGCCGCCGGCTGACTTCAATCTGGCTGAAACCCAGAACATTCCAGCATTGCCGCAGGTTCCGCTGAGCCTGCCCTCGCAACTGCTGGAGCGACGCCCGGACATCGCATCCGCCGAGCGCTCGGTCATCGCCGCGAACGCCAACATCGGCGTGGCCAAGGCGGCTTACTACCCGGACCTGACCTTGAGCATGAGTGGCGGCTACAGCAGTAGCACGTATTCTGACCTGATCAGCTTGCCGAACCGTTTCTGGTCGGTGGGGCCGAAGCTCGCCATGACCTTGTTCGATGGTGGCCAGCGCTCGGCGGATGTCGACCGTACCGAGGCGGCTTACGACCAGACCGTGGCCAAGTATCGGCAAACCGTACTCGACGGGTTCCGCGAAGTCGAAAACTACCTGGTGCAGCTCAAGGTCATGGAGGACGAAGCCGCGGTGCGTCAGGAAGCGCTGGACGCGGCCCGCGAGTCGTTGCGCCTGACCTTGAACCAGTACAAGGCCGGATTGATCGCCTACCTTGATGTGGTGGTGGTCCAGGCTACAGCGCTGAGCAACGAGCGTAGCGTGCTGACCTTGCAGCAAAGCCGGCTGATTGCCAGCGTGAACCTGATTGCCGCATTGGGCGGTGGCTGGGATGGCCAAACCCAGGCCAGCAAGAAAGAGTAGCCAAGGGCGCAGCCGTCGCAAATCAGCTGAATCAATTCATCTGTCTGCACATGTTCGACGCGTTAAAAATTTGCGTCGCGCTAATGGCTTATTGGTTACTTTGTGAGTGCGTTCGTTGATGGAATCAGTACAATCGCGCACTTTGCCCCAACGAGCATGGATGCAGTCCAGCGGGGCGGCCACGAGAAGTTCTGATGCTCATCGGTAGCTATTCCCCTGCGCTGGTTCTGATCTCCCTTTGCGTGGCGATTCTTGCCTCCTATACCGCCCTGGACCTGACCGGTCGCATCGCAACCGCCAAAGGCCGCGCAGTTCACTTTTGGACGGCGGGTGGCGCGTTGGCGATGGGTATCGGCGTCTGGTCGATGCACTTCATTGGCATGCTGGCGTTCAGGTTGCCGATCATCCTCGGCTACGATATCGGTATCACCGCGTTGTCGCTGGTGATCGCCATTCTGTCCTGCGGGTTCGCGCTGTGGCTGGTCAGCCAGCCGCGTATGCCGGGCTGGCAACTGGCGTTTGGCGCATTGATCATGGGCGCGGGCATCAGCGGCATGCATTACACCGGCATGGCCGCCATGCGCATGCAGCCGGGTATCGATTACGATCCGACATTGTTTGGTGCTTCGCTGGTGATCGCGGTCGGCGCTTCGGCCGCGGCATTGTGGATTGCCTTTCGTTTACGCCAGAACACCCCGTATGTGCGCCTCGTTCGTGGCGGCGCCGCGGTGATCATGGGTATCGCGATTGTCGGCATGCACTACACGGGGATGGCGGCCGCGCGATTTGCCGAAGGTAGCTACTGTGGCGTGGCACTCGACGGTTTGAGTGGCAAGGGCCTGGACAATCTGGTGCTGGTCACCACTCTGGCAGTGTTGAGCATCGCGCTGCTGACGTCGATCCTCGACGCACGCCTGGAAGCACGTACCGCCGAGTTGGCCAACTCCTTGACCCTGGCCAACCGCGAACTCACCCAGCTGGCGTTGCACGATCCCCTGACCGGGTTGCCGAACCGTGTGCTGTTGGCCGATCGCATCGATCAAGCCATGCATGTGGTGCAGGAGCAGGGCGGCTGTTTTGCGTTGATGTTCATCGATCTTGATGGTTTCAAACCGGTCAACGATGCCTTTGGTCACCATATAGGCGACCAGTTGCTGCGTGAAGTCGGCGTACGTTTGCGCGAGGACCTGCGCGGCCAGGACACGCTGGCGCGGATAGGCGGCGATGAATTCGTGTTGCTGGTGCAGCTCGCCGAACCTGACGATGCCTTGCGTCTGGCGGCGCGCCAGGTGGGGTTGATCTCCCGCGTGTTCCGGGTCGCCGAACACGACTTGCAGATCTCTGCCAGCGTTGGCATTGCCGTATACCCCGGCAACGGACAAACCCCGCAAGAACTGCTGATGAACGCCGACGCGGCGATGTATCACGCCAAGGGTGCCGGCAAGAACGGCTACAGCTTCTTCGATGCCTCGATGAATACCAACGCCCGCAAGCAACTGCAAATGCTTCAGGATTTGCGTAATGCGCTCGAGCAACAGCAATTCAGCCTGCACTACCAACCCAAGTTTGACGCCAGCAATGGTCGGCCGGTCGGTGCCGAAGCCTTGCTGCGCTGGGAACACCCGACCCTGGGCATGCTGCTGCCGGACAAGTTCATCGAACTGGCGGAGAAAACCGGGTTGATCATTCCGATCGGCGACTGGGTGCTCAACGAAGCGTGTCGGCAAATGAGCGTCTGGCACGTCCAGGGTTACACCCACTGGCGCATTGCGGTGAATCTCTCGGCGTTGCAGTTCTGTCATGCCGGGCTGGTTCAAAGCGTCGCCAAAGCCTTGGCCACTCACCGTTTGCCGGCCAACAGCCTGACCCTGGAAATCACCGAGACCACCGCCATGAGCGATGCCGACGCGAGCATGACAGTGCTTGCGCAGCTCTCGGAAATGGGTGTCGACCTGTCCATCGACGACTTTGGTACCGGTTATTCGAGCTTGATGTACCTCAAGCGCCTGCCGGCCAATGAGCTGAAGATCGACCGTGGTTTTGTCCGTGACCTTGAGCGCGACAGCGATGACGCGGCGATCGTCTCGGCCATCGTCGCCCTTGGGCAGGCGCTGGGTTTGCGCATCGTCGCCGAAGGCGTGGAAACCGATGTGCAACAGGACTTCCTGACTCAGCTAGGCTGTGATTCCTTGCAGGGCTACCTGCTCGGTCACCCGTTACCGGCCGACCGGTTCATGGTCGATATACACCGGGCCGAGCAATTGGTGACAGTCTGATAGACCTCTGTGGCAGTGACAGTTCATGCAAAACCCGGCATTGGCGGTTATTCTTGCGGCGCAAGGCTTTGGGTTTGAATGGGGGGAATCAACATGGACAAAGTCATCGTAATCACCGGCGGCAGTCGCGGTATCGGCGCCGCTACAGCGCTCCTGGCGGCTGAGCAGGGCTATCGAATCTGCATCAACTACCAGGCTGATGAGCAGGCCGCGCAACAGGTCCTCGAGCAAGTCCGCGCGCTGGGCGCCCAGGCGATTGCGGTGCGCGCAGACGTTAGCATCGAAGATGAAGTGATCAGCCTGTTCCATCGCGTCGACACCGAGCTGGGCCGAGTCACCGCACTGGTGAACAACGCCGGCACCGTCGGACAAAAGTCGCGGGTCGATGAAATGTCCGAATTCCGCATTCTGAAAATCCTGAAAACCAATGTCCTGGCGCCGATTCTCTGCGCCAAGCATGCACTACTGCGCATGTCGCCCAGACATGGCGGGCAGGGCGGCAGCATCGTCAACGTCTCCTCGGTCGCCTCGCGCCTCGGCTCGCCGGGTGAATACGTCGACTACGCAGCCTCCAAGGGTGCGCTGGATACGTTCACCATCGGCCTGTCCAAGGAAGTCGCCGGCGAAGGCATCCGCGTCAATGCCGTGCGTCCCGGCTACATCTACACCGACTTCCATGCCCTGAGCGGTGACCCGGATCGGGTCAGCAAGCTTGAATCGGGCATTCCCATGGCCCGTGGCGGCCGCCCGGATGAAGTGGCCGAGGCGATTATCTGGCTGCTGTCGGACAAGGCTTCTTATGCGACCGGGACCTTTGTTGACTTGGGTGGCGGGCGTTAAACCTCAGGTTTTGCTTTGTCAGTGCCACCCTCATCGCGAGCAGGCTCGCTCCCACAGGGGAATGCGTTTCACATGTGGGAGCGAGCCTGCTCGCGATAGCAACGGTCGGGGCGACTCAAGTCTCAAAACGAACGCACAATCCGCCCTAACGTTTCCATCGCCTTTTCGGCATCCTCGGTCCACGGGCTGCCGTAGTTCAAACGAATGCAATTCCTGAAGCGCTGGGTCGGTGAAAAGATCGGTCCCGGCGCAATGCTGATGCCTTGGGCCAACGCCATCTGGAACAACTTCAACGAATCCATTTGCGATGGCAATTCCAGCCACAGGAAGTAGCCGCCAGCCGGTTGGCTGACGCGGGTTTGGGCCGGGAAGTAGCGGGCGATGGCCGCGAGCATGGCGCTTTGCTGTTCTTCGAGGGCGTAACGCAGTTTGCGCAGGTGGCGGTCGTAACCGCCGTGTTGCAGGTAATCGGCGATCGCCGTCTGGGCCGGCATCGAGGCGCAGAGCGAGGTCATCAGCTTCAGCCGTTCGATTTTCTGCGCGTAGCGCCCGGCGGCGACCCAACCGATGCGGTAACCGGGAGCGAGGCTTTTGGCGAACGAGCCGCAGTGCATCACCAGCCCTTCGGTGTCGAAGGCTTTGGCCGGTTTCGGCGCTTGCTGGCCGTAATAGAGCTCGGCGTAGACATCGTCCTCAATCAGCGGCACTTGATGGCTGCGCAACAACTCGACCAGTTCCTGTTTCTTGGCCTCGGGCATGGTTGCGCCCATCGGGTTCTGGAAACTGGTCATGCACCAGCAGGCTTTGATCGGGTGGCGTTCGAGGGTTTGCGCCAGCACGCCGAGGTCGATGCCGTCGCGCGGGTGCACGGGGATTTCCACTGCTTTGAGTTTGAGTCGCTCAAGCACCTGCAGGCTGGCATAGAACGCCGGGGCTTCGATGGCCACCAGGTCGCCAGGTTCGGTGACCGCTTGCAGGCACAGGTTCAGCGCTTCGAGCGCACCGTTGGTGATCAGCAGCTCTTCCATGGGCAGCATCAGGCCGCCGACCATGTAGCGCAGGGCGATTTGCCGGCGCAATTGCGGATTGCCCGGCGACATGTCGGTCACCACCATGCGTGGGTCCATTTCCCGGGCGGCACTGGCCAGCGAGCGTGACAGGCGTTGCAGTGGAAACAGCGTCGGGCTCGGGAAGGCCGAGCCGAAGGGTACGGTGTTCGGGTCCTTGATCGAGTCGAGCACCGAGAACACCAGTTCACTGACGTCGACTTCGGTGGATTCGTTGACCTGGCTGCTGATCACCGGCTCCGAGAACGGGCTCGGCGCATGGGTGTTGACGAAGTAGCCGGAGCGCGGCCGGGCGCGGATCAGCCCGCGACGCTCCAGCAGGTAATAAGCCTGGAACACCGTGGACGGGCTGACCCCGTAAGTCTGGCTGGCGTAACGCACCGAGGGTACGCGCTGGCCAGGGCCGAGCACCCCGGAGCGGATCAGTTCAGCAATGTCGTCAGCGAATTTTTCGTAGCGTTTCATCTAGGACCCGGATTTGACGGAAAACAGGCGACACATACTTCTGTGGCGAGTGGAGCTCTTTGTGGCGAGGGGGCTCGCCCCCGTTGGGCTGCGCAGCAGCCCCTTCATTTGTTCATACAGATGGATATGACATGCAAGTGTTACGACTGCTTCGCAGTCGAACGGGGGCAAGCCCCCTCGCCACAATGACTTTGCTCAACCTGAGGCTCCCTGACTGGGCGCAGAGTTTAAAGGCTCAACGATTCAACGGTGCAACAAAACGGCTTTGTGCCACGCTGTTCGCCGAAGGTTCATCGCTGTCAGTGATCTTGAAGCTGATCTTCTGCGAGCTACTGCTTGGCTTGTCGGTGGTCATGGCCACTGAAACAGGCACATCAACAATTTCTCCCGGCGCCAGGCTCAACTCGGTCTTGCCCTGCAGCTGGAAGCCGTCGCCGTCCACCAAGGACAAACGATAGTCCTGCCGCTGTTGGGTTTTGTTGATGACTTTGAGGCTGTAGATGTTTTCGATCTGCCCCTGGCTGTTTTCGCGAAACAGGCCACGGTCTTTGCTGACGTCCAGCGAGACCATCGGCCGCTCCATCAGCGCTAGCGTCAGTGCACCAATCATTACCACCAGCACCGCGGTGTAGCCGATCAACCGAGGCCGCAGCAGGTGCGTCTTGCCACCTTGCAACTCATGCTCGGAGGTATAGCTGATCAGGCCACGGGCATAGCCCATTTTGTCCATGATCGAATCGCAGGCGTCGATACATGCCGCGCAGCCAATGCACTCCATTTGCAAACCGTCGCGAATGTCGATGCCGGTCGGGCAGACCTGCACGCACAGGTGACAGTCGATGCAATCACCCAGACCCACGGCGGCCGGCTTGACCTCGCGTTTGCGCGGGCCACGGCTTTCGCCACGGGCAGCGTCGTAGGAAATGGTCAGCGTGTCTTTGTCGAACATCACGCTCTGGAACCGCGCATACGGACACATGTGCATGCACACGGCTTCACGCAGCCAACCGGCGTTGATGTAGGTCGCGCCGGTGAAGAACAGTACCCAGAACAGACTGACGCCGCCCATTTGCAGGGTCAGCAGCTCATTGGCCAGTGGGCGAATCGGCGTGAAGTAGCCGACAAACGTCAGCCCCGTCAGCACACTGATGGCCAGCCACATCGTGTGTTTGGCCGAGCGACGCAGCAGTTTGTTCGGGCCCCAGGGTGCGGCTTGCAGCTTGATCCGCTGATTGCGCTCGCCCTCGGTGACTTTTTCGCACCACATGAACAGCCAGGTGAAGGAGCTCTGCGGGCAGGTATAGCCACACCAGACTCGCCCGGCGAACACGGTGATCGCGAACAGGCCGAAGGCGCAGATGATCAGCAGCGCCGAGAGCAGGATGAAATCCTGCGGCCAGAACGTCGCGCCGAAGATATGGAATTTGCTTTCCGACAAGTCCCAGAGTACGGCCTGCCGGCCGCCCCAGTTCAGCCACACAGTGCCGAAAAACGCCAGGAACAGAAACCCCGCGCCGCTCAGGCGCAAGGTACGGAACAAGCCGGTGAAGCTGCGGGTGTGAATCTGGTTGTCACTGGATTTGGCCTTCATCTTTGGACGCGAAGGCTCGAATGTCTCTACTAATCGGACGGGGATTCTATCGCTCATGGTCTTTCGCTCATCAGCCTCCATCAGGCAGATGAACTATGATCACCGAACTGTTTGCATAACAGACTCAGGTATTGGATTAAAAAGCGGATCAGATGAGTCCTTGATCCGCCCCTGCGACAACTTGATGCACCCCGGCAGGCGCGGCGACAGCGCCTGTCACAGGCGTCTGCGGCGATCTCTGATCTGCGTCAGTCAAATCACCGAATCACCGTTGGTGACCATCAGGTGCCGGCGACCATCGGTAGCACCTGCTACGGTTAATGCGTCGGCTTCTGCTTCGGTGATGTAGAAGCGCAGGTCATCGAGGTCCACCGCCGACATGGCTTTGTCCGCGTCGGTAATGATCGTTACATCGGCAGCAAGGCGAATCTCTTCGCCGTTCTCGGTGATGAAGAAGCAGACCTGGTTTTCGATTCGCACGGTCATGAGGGTCACCCTTTTCTGCGGGATCTAAAAGGTTAGGGCACAGGTCTTGCTCATCGTTCGGTCTAACCGATTAGTGGTCATGGAGCGTGGCTAAAGTGAAAGGATCTGAACTTTTGGCAGCGCCCGGCGCTCGGAACCTAAGTAGCGTCATGCAAGCAGCACACGATCAAGCAAAGGAGCGTCCATGGGGCGTAAGGGGCGAGGCTCGATGACGACTGAAAAACCGACTGAGCTGCAGTACAACCCGCAACTGCCACTGTCGCAGGCTTTGCTGCTGCCGCGGATTGTCATCGAGAGCACCATGCCTGTGATCGATGGCGGCCAGTTTGCGGCCAAGGCTATCGAAAGGCAGGCGGTGACGGTGACCAGCAAGGTTTTTGCCGACGGTCACGATACGCTTGCGGTGCGCGTGCGTTGGCGTGCCGAGGCCGACTCGATCTGGCAGAGCGAAGTCATGACCGATCTCGGTAATAACACCTGGCAGGGGCAGTTCAGCGTCGCAATGCCAGGAAGGTATCGGTTTTGCATCGAAGCCTGGCTCGACCAGTTCGCCAGTTTCTGTCATGAACTGGAGAAAAAGCATGTCGCGGGTGTGCCGGTCAGCCTGGAGCTGCAAGAAGGGCGCATCCAGGTACTGCAGGCGGCGGAGCGCAGTGACGGTCAGTTGAGCAAGAAACTTGCAGCGCTGCACCATGAGCTGGCCGGGCTGCTTGAAACCGAGCAAGTCGCGCTGTTTTTGCACCCGCGCAGTGCCGGGCTGATGGCCGAGGCCGATCTGCGTCCCTACCTCAGCCTGAGTCCGGAGTACCCGCTGGACGTCGAGCGCGAACGTGCGCAGTTCGCCAGTTGGTATGAGTTGTTTCCTCGCTCGATCACCGAAGATCCGGATCGCCACGGTACGTTCAACGATGTGCATTCACGCCTGGCGATGATCCAGGACATGGGCTTTGACGTGTTGTACTTCCCGCCGATCCACCCGATTGGTCGCAGCTATCGCAAAGGTCCCAACAACGCCCTGACCGCCGGCCCTGATGACCACGGCAGCCCGTACGCCATCGGCGGTATTGAGGGGGGGCACGAGGCGATTCACCCGCAGTTGGGCAGTCGCGAGGACTTCCGTCGTCTGGTCAAGGCCGCCGCCGCACACGGGTTGGAGATCGCTCTGGATTTCGCCATTCAATGCTCCCAGGACCATCCGTGGCTGAAGCAGCATCCGGGCTGGTTCAACTGGCGGCCGGACGGCACCATCAAATACGCCGAAAACCCGCCGAAGAAATACCAGGACATCGTCAACGTCGACTTCTACACCAGCGAGGCGATTCCCAGCCTGTGGCTGGAGCTGCGGGACATTGTGGTCGGTTGGGTCGAGGAGGGCGTGAAGATCTTCCGCGTCGACAATCCGCACACCAAACCCTTGCCGTTCTGGCAGTGGCTGATCGGAGATGTGCGGGCGTTGTATCCCGAAGTGATCTTCCTGGCCGAGGCCTTTACCACCCCGGCGATGATGGCGCGCCTGGGCAAGGTCGGTTACTCCCAGAGCTACACCTATTTCACCTGGCGTAACACCAAGCACGAATTGGCGACGTACCTCACCGAGCTGAACCAGTCGCCCTGGCGCGAGTGCTTTCGGCCCAACTTTTTCGTCAATACGCCCGACATCAATCCAGGCTTTCTCCACGAGTCGGGCCGCGCAGGCTTTCTGATCCGGGCTGCGCTGGCGACCATGGGCTCGGGCCTGTGGGGCATGTATTCGGGGTTTGAACTGTGCGAGTCGGCGCCAGTGCCGGGCAAGGAGGAATACCTCGACTCCGAGAAGTATGAAATCCGTGTCCGGGACTTCACTGCACCGGGCAACATCATCGCCGAGATCGCCCAGCTCAACCGCATTCGCCGGCAAAATCCGGCCTTGCACAGCCATCTGGGTCTGCAGGTCTACAACGTGTGGAACGACAACATTCTGTACTTCGGTAAACGCGCGGCCGATGGCAGCAATTTTATTCTGGTGGCGGTCAGCCTCGACCCGTTCAACGCCCAGGAGGCGCACTTCGAATTGCCGCTGTGGGAGATGGGCCTGCCCGACGACGCGGTGACCCTGGGTGAAGACCTGATGAACGGCCACCGCTGGGACTGGCACGGCAAGACCCAATGGATGCGCATCGAGCCGTGGCACCAGCCGTTCGGGATTTGGCGGATAACGGCAACTTGAAGTTGATGCAGTTTTTGTGGCGAGGGGGCTTGCCCCCGCTGGGCTGCGAAGCAGACCCCGGTCCAGAGAGCCCATTTTTCAGGCACGCCGCGTGCGCAGATTTTACGACTGCTACGCCCGAACGCGGACCGGCCGACGGGGGCAAGCCCCCTCGCCACAGAGAAGCCTCATCGAATCGAGCAGGAGTTTCCAATGGCGAAGAAACCCAGGTCAGCCACCTTCAGCAACGACCCGCTCTGGTACAAGGATGCGGTGATTTATCAGGTTCACGTAAAGTCTTATTTCGACTCCAACAACGACGGAATCGGCGACTTTCCCGGTTTGATCGCCAAACTGGATTACATCGCCGATCTGGGCGTCAACACCATCTGGTTGCTGCCGTTTTACCCCTCGCCACGCCGCGACGATGGCTACGACATTGCCGAATACCGTGGCGTACACCGCGACTACGGAACCCTCGCCGACGCCAAGCGCTTTATAGCCGAGGCTCACAATCGAGGCTTGCGGGTGATCACCGAGCTGGTCATCAACCACACCTCCGATCAACATCCCTGGTTTCAGCGGGCGCGCAAGGCCAAGCCAGGCTCAAAGGCGCGGGATTTCTATGTCTGGTCCGATGACGATCAAAAGTACGACGGCACGCGGGTCATTTTTCTCGACACCGAGAAGTCCAACTGGACCTGGGACCCAGTGGCCGGCCAATACTTCTGGCACCGTTTTTATTCGCATCAACCGGACCTGAACTTCGACAACCCGCAGGTCATGAAAGCCGTGCTCTCAGTGATGCGCTACTGGCTGGACCTGGGCATCGACGGCCTGCGCCTGGATGCGATTCCCTACCTGATCGAGCGTGACGGCACCAACAACGAGAACCTCCCCGAGACTCATGCGGTGCTCAAGCAGATTCGCGCCGAGATCGACGCCCATTACCCGGATCGCATGCTGCTGGCCGAAGCCAATCAATGGCCGGAAGACACGCAGCTGTATTTCGGAGATACCAAGGGCGATAACGGCGACGAATGCCACATGGCCTTTCACTTCCCGCTGATGCCGCGCATGTACATGGCGCTGGCCCAGGAAGACCGTTTTCCGATCACCGATATCCTGCGCCAGACTCCGGAGATTCCGGCCAACTGCCAATGGGCGATTTTCCTGCGCAACCATGATGAGCTGACCCTGGAGATGGTCACCGACAAGGAGCGCGATTACCTGTGGAACTACTACGCGGCTGACCGCCGCGCGCGAATCAACCTCGGCATTCGCCGGCGTCTGGCACCGTTGATGGAGCGTGATCGGCGCCGCGTCGAGTTGCTCAACAGCCTGCTGTTGTCGATGCCCGGGACGCCGACGCTGTACTACGGCGACGAAATCGGCATGGGGGACAATATCTATCTCGGCGACCGCGATGGCGTGCGCACACCGATGCAGTGGTCGATCGACCGTAATGGCGGGTTCTCCCGCGCCGACCCGGCGAGTCTGGTGCTGCCGCCGATCATGGACCCGCTCTACGGCTACCCGTCGGTGAACGTCGAAACCCAGGCTGGCGACCCGCATTCATTGCTGAACTGGACCCGGCGCATGCTGGCGATCCGCAAGCAGTCCAAGGCCTTTGGTCGGGGCAGCTTGAAAATGCTCTCGCCGAGCAACCGGCGGATTCTTGCGTATACCCGTGAATACACCGGTGATGACGGTAAACACGAAATCATCCTTTGCGTGGCCAACGTTTCGCGCAGTGCCCAAGCGGCCGAGCTGGACCTTTCGGCCTTCGCTGGAATGGTTCCCGTGGAAATGCTCGGCGGCAATGCATTCCCGCCGATTGGCCAGCTCAACTTTCTGCTGACCCTGGCGCCGTACGGCTTTTATTGGTTTGTGCTGGCAGCGGAAAACCAGATGCCGAGCTGGCACGTCGAGCCTGCGCAAAGCTTGCCGGACTTCACCACCCTGGTACTAAAAAAGCGCATGGAAGAGCTGCTCGAGGCGCCATCGCGCACCCTTCTGGAGCAAAGCGCGCTGCCAAGCTGGTTGCACAATCGACGTTGGTTCGCCGGCAAGGACTCCAGTATCGAAACGGTGCACATTGCTTACGGTGTGCGTTTTGGTGATCCGCTGCATCCGGTGCTGTTCAGCGAAATCGAGGTGGTCAGCGACGGTCAGACCAGTCGTTACCAACTGCCGTTCGGGTTTCTGGCTGAAGACCAGGTGGGCGCCGCATTGCCGCAGCAACTGGCGTTGTCACGAGTGCGGCGCGGGCGGCAGGTGGGCTTGGTGACGGACGCGTTCAGCCTCGACAGCTTCATTCGTGCGGTGATCCAGGCGATGCAGGCGCACACTGTGCTGGACGCCAGTGACGGCGAAATTCGTTTCGAACCGACTGCCGGGCTGCTGAACCTCAATCTGGAGGCTGACTGCGATGTGCGCTACTTGTCGGCCGAGCAATCCAACAGCTCCGCGGTGATTGGCGGCAGCGTTGTACTCAAGCTGATCCGCAAGGTCGCCAGTGGCGTGCATCCGGAACTGGAGATGGGCGCCTACCTGACGGCCGCCGGGTTCAAGCATATTTCACCGCTGCTCGGCTCGGTGATTCGCCGAGATCTGCAAGGTGAAGACACTCTGCTGATGATCGCCCAAGGGTATCTGAGCAATCAGGGCGATGCCTGGGAATGGACCCAGAACAACCTTGAACGGGCAATTCGCGATGAGTTGGCCGAGGCCATGTCCGAGCAGGAACAGCACTACAACGCGCTCGGTGAATTGAAAGATTTCGCTGGTATGCTCGGTCAACGGCTCGGGGAAATGCACCAGCTATTGGCCGCGCCCGGTGACAACCCGGCGTTTGGTTTGCGGGTCAGCACGCACAAGGATCAGCAGGCATTGGCGAAAGCGATTGGTGCGCAGCTGGAGCATGCCTTGCAGTTGCTCACACAGCATCAGGCCCGGCTGAGCCCGGGGGACCAAGTGTTGGTGGTGCGTTTGCAGGAGCAGAAGAAAACCATCCTCAGGCACATTCAGGAGCTGGCGGAAAAAGCGGTGGGTGGTTTGCAGATACGTGTCCACGGTGATCTGCACCTGGGCCAGGTGCTGGTGATCAAGGGCGACGCCTACCTGATCGATTTCGAGGGGGAGCCGGCGCGGCCGTTGCATGAGCGAAGGGGTAAACACAGTCCGTACAAGGATGTGAGCGGCGTGCTGCGTTCGTTCGATTACGCGGCAGCAATGGCCCTGGACGGGCAAGGGGTCGATGGCACCGCGCAGACGCTGGCGGCACGTCAACGGGTAACGGAACGTTACTTGCGTGAGTCCACGGCAGCGTTTGTTCAGGCGTATCGGCAGGCAGCAGCTAGTCTTGCTCATGCCTGGCAGGATCCAGAGGCCGAAGACGCCGCACTGGCGTTGTTCTGCCTGGAGAAGGCAGCCTATGAAGTGGGGTATGAAGCCGAAAATCGTCCCGCCTGGTTGCCTGTGCCATTGCACGGTTTATACGGGTTGTTGAGTGGACTCAAACCCTTTTCCTATGTGAGTGGAGAGCAGTCATGACGGAGCCATCATTGAGGGAGCAGGGACAGGTGAAAGAAACGCTGCTGCCGGCGGCGCGAGACATCGAGGCGCTGGTGCGTGCCGAGCATCAGGATCCCTTTGCGATACTCGGGCCCCATGCGGATGGGGTCGGCGGTCAGTTCATTCGCGCTTACCTGCCGGACGCCTTGAGCGTGCAGGTGATTGCCCGTGACTCCGGCGAAGAACTCGGCAGCTTGAGCCCGACCGAAGTACCGGGGTTGTTCGTCGGGCATTTTGACCAGGTTCGGGCTTACCTGTTGCGCACTCGGTGGGCTGGCGGCGAGCAGACCGCAGAGGATCCTTACAGCTTCGGTCCGTTGTTGGGCGAGATGGATTTGTATCTGTTCGCCGAGGGCAATCACCGGGATCTCAGTGCGTGTCTGGGGGCGCAGTTGAAGAATGTCGAGGGTGTCGACGGCGTACGTTTTGCCGTGTGGGCGCCAAATGCCCGGCGGGTCTCGGTGGTCGGCGATTTCAACGTCTGGGATGGTCGTCGTCACCCGATGCGCTTGCGTCATCCGTCCGGCGTGTGGGAGCTGTTTGTTCCGCGCTTGCAGGCGGGGGAGGCGTACAAGTACGAAATTCTCGGTGCCCATGGGATTCTGCCACTCAAGGCCGACCCCGTGGCACTGGCGACACAGCTACCGCCGGACACTGCCTCGAAAGTCGCCTCACCGTTGCGTATCGATTGGCAGGATCAGGACTGGATGCAGTCGCGCGGCGAGCGCCACCACGCGAGCGCGCCGCTGTCGATTTACGAGCTGCATGCGGGGTCCTGGCAGTGCGAAGTGGACGACGTTGGTGAAGTGGCGCGCCAATACCATTGGGGCGAGCTGGCCGAGCGTCTGATCCCTTACGTGCAGAAACTCGGGTTTACCCATATCGAACTGATGCCGGTCATGGAGCACCCGTTCGGCGGTTCCTGGGGTTATCAGCCGTTATCGCAATTTGCCCCGAGCGCCCGTTACGGCTCGCCCAGTGACTTTGCCGCGTTCGTCAACGCCTGCCATCTGGCCGACATCGGGGTGATCCTCGATTGGGTGCCGGCGCATTTTCCCACCGATACCCATGGCCTCGCGCAGTTCGACGGGACCGCGCTGTACGAGTACGGCAACCCGCTGGAAGGTTTTCACCAGGATTGGGACACGCTGATTTACAACCTCGGACGCACCGAAGTGCATGGCTTCATGCTGGCGTCGGCATTGCACTGGCTCAAACACTTTCACGTCGATGGGCTGCGGGTCGATGCAGTGGCCTCGATGCTGTATCGCGACTATTCACGCAAGGCCGGCGAGTGGGTGCCTAATCGCCACGGTGGTCGGGAGAACCTCGAAGCCATCGATTTTGTCCGCCATCTCAACGACGTGATCGACTTCGAAGCTCCTGGTGCGCTGGTGATTGCCGAGGAGTCCACGGCCTGGCCGGGCGTCAGCCAGGGCACGCAGCATGGCGGGTTAGGGTTTGACTACAAATGGAACATGGGCTGGATGCACGATTCGCTGCATTACATTCAGCAGGACCCGGTCTACCGCGCCCATCATCACAACGAACTGAGCTTTGGCCTGGTTTACGCCTGGTCCGAGCGCTTCATCCTGCCGATTTCCCACGACGAAGTGGTACACGGCAAGCATTCGCTGATCGACAAGATGCCCGGCGATCGCTGGCAGAAGTTCGCCAACTTGCGCGCTTACCTGAGTTTCATGTGGGGGCACCCGGGTAAAAAACTGCTGTTCATGGGCTGTGAGTTCGGCCAGTGGCGCGAATGGAATCACGATCAGCAGCTGGATTGGTACTTGCTGCAATACCCGGAACACCTCGGCGTGCAAAAACTGGTGACTGACCTCAACCAGCTCTACCGCGAAGAGCCGGCGCTGCACGAACAGGACGATGTGCCGCAGGGCTTCCAATGGCTGATTGGCGATGACGCGATGAACAGTGTCTATGCCTGGCTGCGTTGGAGCAAGGAAGGGCGGCCGGTGCTGGTGGTGGCGAACTTCACGCCGGTGCCGCGTCCGGCCTATCGGATTGGCGTGCCCATTGGCGGGCGCTGGAATGAAGTGATCAACAGCGATGCGGGGATCTACGCCGGTTCAAACTACGGCAACGGCGGCGGCGTGATGACCGAAGAGGAGGGCAGCCACGGCCAACCCTTGTCGCTGGTACTGAATCTGCCGCCGTTGGCGGTATTGATGTTGCGTCCAGAGGGTTGATGTTGAGCTGACGTACTGCCTGGCTTCGATTGCCGACTCCTGCAGGGATTGTGATCCTGCGCAGGAGCCGCAATCGCTTGAGCTTACTTGCCGCTGGTCACCAATTCTTCCAGGTGATCCATGATTTCCTGTGGTTTGAGCACCAGCACATCGCTTTCCAGCGAATCGAGCACCACTTCCGCGGTGTTTCCGATCAAGGCCCCCGAGAACCCTGTACGCGCCACGGTACCGATGACGGTCACCGACGCCTGCAATTTATGCGCAATGTGGGGAATCAGCACATCGGCCGGACCTTCTTCGATATGCAGGTGCTCATCGTCGATGTCGAACTCGGCCTGGAACGCTTTGCACGCTTCGCGGTAGCGGGCCTCGATGGTTTCCTTGAGCTGGAACACCGGGTCGGCCGCCGAGAGCATGGGCGACGGATGGGCGCTGATGACGTGCAGATGGGCCTTGGCCAGGTGAGCGATGTCGAAGCCATGATCGACAATGCTCGCATGCAGCACGCGGTGCTCGGGGTCGCTGTTGCCCACGTCGATGGCCGCCAGAATCGTCCCGCCGGTCCACGGTTTCGAGGTTTTCACCAGTAACACCGGACTCGGGCACTGGCGCAGCAGTTTCCAGTCCGCCGGGGTCAGCAGGGCCTTCTTCAGCGGGTTGTCCGAGAAGTGTTGCTTGATCACCAGCCCGCAACCCTCGGCCTGCTGCACATCGATGATGGTTTCATGCAGGCTTTTGTTCCAGGCTTGCTCGGTGGTGACACTATGGCCGTCTTCCTGCAGGCTGGCCTTGAGCACGCTCAACAGCGCCGAGTGATCATGCTCTTTATCGCAGATCAGCAGGTGCAGATGCGCCTGAGTCACCCCGGCGATCAGCTTGGCGCGTTTCAGGGCCAGGCTCTCCTCGGGCAAGGGTTCGATGACCACCAGGATGCTGCGGATGGCTTGCATGGTCGGAATCTCCGATGAATGAAAAACACGTCGTTGCACAACTATAGTTGCTGGTCGTGAACTCGGGTCTTGATGCATATCAAGTGCCGCGACTGGTGGTCTGTCGGCAGGCACGTATAATCGGGCCCCTTCGTTGTGAACCTATTGCCCGTGAGCCTCATGTTACTGAACTCTGAAATCGTCGCTGTCCTGCCCAATGGTCCTGTTGAACTGTCGGAAGTGAGCCAATGATCCTTCCTGAAATTCACGAATTCCTTGGTTGCCGCACGCCCGATGGCTGGGTTCAGGCCGCACTGGCCGACCAGGAAACCCTGCTGATCGACCACAAGAACTGCGAGTTCAAGGCTGCCAGTACCGCGCTCAGCCTGATCGCCAAGTACCATTCGCATGTCGATCTGATCAATTTGATGTCACGCCTGGCCCGGGAAGAGTTGGTACATCACGAGCAAGTCATGCGCCTGATGAAAAAGCGCAAGATCGAACTGCGCCAATTGTCCGCCGGTCGTTACGCCTCGGGTTTGCGCAAAGTGGTGCGCAGCCACGAACCGGTCAAACTGGTCGATACACTGGTGGTCGGGGCGTTTATCGAGGCGCGCAGCTGCGAGCGTTTCGAAGCGTTGGTGCCCCATCTGGATGAAGAACTCGGCAAGTTCTACTTCGGCCTGCTGAAAAGCGAGGCGCGGCATTTCCAAGGATACCTGAAGCTGGCTTACCAGTATGGCGACGCCAAGGACATTGCTCAGGTGATTGATAAGGTGCGCGCCGCCGAACAGGAGCTGATCGAGTCCCCGGACGTCGAGTTCCGTTTCCACAGTGGCGTGCCTGTGGCAAGTCTGTGAAAGAAATCAGGCAAATTGTTAAAAACTCTTAAGAACATGAAAGTTCTCTGAAAACCGGCCCACGAGGCCGGTTTTTGCTGTCTGGCATGTCGGTTGAGGGTGAGATTGGCGCCATAATGCGCGCTCTCAATCATCGGCTCACAGATTGGCACTTATGGACAACCAGGCGTTTGGCAAGGTACTGCTCGTTGAGGATGACGAAAAGCTCGCGGGGTTGATCGCGCACTTCCTCTCCCAACATGGTTTCGAGGTGCGGACTGTGCACCGTGGTGATCTGGCGCTGGCCGCATTTCTCGAATTCAAGCCGAAGGTCGTCGTGCTCGACCTGATGCTGCCTGGCCAGAGCGGCCTGCATGTATGCCGCGAGATCCGCAGCGTGTCCGAGACGCCGATTGTCATCCTCACGGCCAAGGAAGACGACCTGGACCACATCCTGGGCCTGGAGTCCGGTGCCGACGACTACGTCATCAAACCCATCAAGCCGCCGGTGTTGCTGGCCCGGCTGGGTGCCTTGCAACGTCGCCAGACACCGGAAACCACAGTGCGCGGCTCGCTGGAGTTCGGCCGGTTGCTGATTGATCGCAGCTGCCGCGAGGTGCGGCTGGCGGGTGAGAGTATCGAGCTGACCACCATGGAGTTCGAACTGCTGTGGTTGCTGGCCAGCGCCGTCGGCAAGATTCTTTCCCGCGATGACATCCTCAATCGCATGCGCGGCATCGCTTTTGACGGACTCAACCGCAGCGTCGATGTGTACATCAGCAAATTGCGCGGCAAGCTCAAGGACAATCCCAGGGAACCGGTGTGCATCAAGACCGTTTGGGGCAAGGGTTATCTGTTCAATCCATTTGCCTGGGAACTCTAGATGTTAAGGCTGTTTCTGCGTCTGTACGTCGTTCTTGCCTTTGGCTTTGCAGGGGCGATCTGGACGGTCAATTACATTTTTGACGAGCTGTTGCCCGAGGCCAACGAGACCTATAACCGCGAAGCCATGCGCAGGCCAGCTTACAGCCTGGTCGAACTGCTCCGTCCGGTCACCGGCATTGCGCGTGATGAGCGCCTGGCGGAGCTGAAAACCCACTACGGCCTGCGCCTGAAGCTGGTGCAGAGCAGTGAGCTGAGTCTCTCTGAGCGAGAGCAAAAACTGCTGGCTGACGGTCTGTTGGTCGTGCGCGGGGATTTCAACGAGTTTATCGCCAACATCGATGGCGGCCCGCAATTGTTGAACATCAGACTCCCGGAGGAACCCAAGTGGCTGTATGTCTGGGCCTACGCTTTACTGGGCGTGTTTCTGGCCTTTGTCCTGTACTTCTGGGTGCGACCGCACTGGCGCGACCTTGAACTGATCAGAGTGACCGCGCAACGTTTCGGCGATAACGATCTGACCTCGCGCATTCAGTTGTCCAAACGCTCGAACATTCGCGTCCTGGCCGAGCATTTCAACCAGATGGCCGCGCGTATTGAAGGCTTGATTGCCAATCAGCGCGAGCTGACCAATGCGGTGTCTCATGAGTTGTGCACGCCGATTGCGCGCTTGTCGTTTGAACTCGATCAACTCAAGCAACAGGCCGATCCGAGCGAGCGCAAAGCGCTGATTGCCGACATGTACGCCGACCTCGGTGAGCTGGAAGAGATGGTTTCCGAATTACTGACCTACGCCAGTCTTGAGCGTGGTGCCACGGTGATCAGTCTCGAAAATATTCAGGCTCAGAGTTGGCTCGACAGTGTGGTCGGCAGCGTTGCCCTGGAGGCCGAGGCGGCTGGTGTGCAGCTGTCGATTCGCGCCTGTGAGGTCGACTATGTGCGGATCGAGCCGCGCTTTATGGCGCGGGCGGTGATCAACCTGCTGCGCAATGCCATTCGCTACGCCGAGCGGCGGGTGGAGGTCTCGCTAGCGCAGGGTGAACACGGCTATGAAGTGTTGGTCAACGACGATGGCCCCGGTGTGCCGCTGGAGAGGCGCGAGAAGATTTTCGAGCCGTTCTCGCGACTCGACACCAGTCGCGACCGTCGCACCGGCGGTTTCGGTCTGGGCCTGGCGCTGGTTTGGCGGGTGTCGCAATCGCACGGCGGCAAGGTCGACGTCAGTGATTCGCCGTGGGGCGGCGCGTCGTTTCGCATGACCTGGGCGAATGTTAAACCAGCGTAGGAGCAGCCTTCGGCAGCTCCTGCGCGATCAGAAGCTGTATTTCACCTGGCCGGCCAACGAAGTCTGCATCCGTCGTTCGACGATCGGGCTGTCCGCTGCATCGCCATTCAGATATTGCACTGCCAACAAAGTCGAGAATTCGGTTTGATCATTGATCGGCACTGACCAGGTCAACGCTGCGCCTCGGCTGACCATCCCGCCGTGGGTGGCGTAGGCCCGGAACTCGCTGCGTGACGCCTGGGTCGTGCTCACGCCGTACCAGGTCCGCACGTAGTCGGCATCACCGAACACGCTGTTGAGGCTGCCATCCAGGCTGCCGTATTCGCCTTCATAGAGGCTGGTGCTGATACTCAGCTCCAGCCGGTTGTAGGCGGAGTCGGTGTCGCGGTCGTCATCGCTCTTTTTCAGCGCGTGCTCCAGGGTGGCGCCGACAACCACCTCGCCCAAGGTGTAGTGAATA
Organism: Pseudomonas brassicacearum; assembly: GCF_003732175.1. Classification (GTDB taxonomy): domain Bacteria; phylum Pseudomonadota; class Gammaproteobacteria; order Pseudomonadales; family Pseudomonadaceae; genus Aquipseudomonas; species Aquipseudomonas brassicacearum_G. Next base: position 169,159 of record NZ_MOBI01000002.1, on the reverse strand, counting down.
CTGGCGCCCAGTTGCGGGCGGGATTTGATCGAGCCCATACCATCCAGGCGACTCGAGCCCTTGAACCTCGACTTGCGGTCCTTGCGCGTTTCACTCAGGCCAACGTAGGTGCTGAATGCCAGGTCACCCCATTCGTTCTGCCAGCCCAGACCACGTTCGGTGTCGAGGAAGATGCCATAAGGGCTGACAATCTGGCCGCCGAACAGCGGCGCGTTCACGCGTTCATCGCTGCCACTGTAGCGTGGCGCATTGGCCACACCCGCCTGCATGCTGTAATGCCAGTCTTCGGCCTGCAAGTGCTCGGTCGAGGCCAGCAGGCAGATGGACGTCAGCGAAAGACAAAAAGTTTTGCGGTTTTTCAGAGCAAGCATGAGACACCCGGCGGGGATTAGGATACCGCCCATGCTAGGGACGTTCAGGCGTGCAATCTTTGAGAGCTTTGTCGGGAAACTGTCAAAGACTGTTAACGGCTCAGGTGCAGCCGCTCGTGCCACTCGGCGATGGATTCTTGCGGGTAGACCTCGAACTGTTGATCGCCGGGATGTAGTTCGACTTCGACCCACGAGGCTTTTGAACCGAGCATCAAGTGTGTGTGTTCCGGCGGCACCGGCAGCGGGGTGTCGATGGCCGAAGCAAAGGGGTGAATCAACTCGGGCCATTCAGGACTGAACAACCACAAGCCACTGCCGCAGAGCGAACAGAAGTGCCGTTCGGCGCTGCTGTAGTGGGCTCGCCGGGCGCCGTCATCCTTGAGGCGTGCGTGATAGATCGAGATGTGTTTGCGACCGCGGACTTTCAGGCTTTTCGCCTCGCCGCCGAGGTTGATTGCGTAGCCGCCAGCGCCTTGAGTCTTGCGGCAGATCGAGCAATAACAACGTTGATACGGGTAGGGGTGGGCACTGTTCAGGCTGAACGACACCGCGCCGCAATGGCAGGAACCTTCAAGCTGCATGGGGCAAATCTCCAAAAGGTCGCGCGGACTTCCTGGAACAGCCTAGCAGTTCAGCAATACTTCAGCCCTTGGCATCAGCCTCTGCGGGTCGCAGCGTTCCAGTGCGAACCGAGCCCGTAGCGGCCGGTTCGCCTGGTTGAAGGTCGTGGCATATCACTGAGTTTTTTTCGCAACTTCGTGCCGGTCCTCCCGCTTCTCCTCTTCATTGCGGTACAGCTTGTCGGCATTTTTTTTCTGAACATCGGAAAAGGTGCCATACAGAGCGCTAAACGCCGTTGCAAGCTTCTGCATATTGTCTGCGTGCAATTGGGCTAATTTGGCATAGGTTGCCATCGCATCATCGGCACTTAACGATGAGAGCTTCTCCGCACGCTCCATAAAGGCTGTATCAGCATTGTGTGCGTTGTCGCGTATGGTTTGCGCATAGGCATCCCATTGTGCTGACTGCTTGTCGGTGATTTTCAGCTTGGCGTGTAGTTCGCTGATCCTCTTCTCTACAACGTCCATGTGCTTTTTGGTGTGAGTGGCAGCCTTCTGTGACTGTTCGGCAGGAGTGCTGGCAGCCGTCGTTTGTGCCGAGACAGAAGTGGTGAGCAATGCCAGCATCAACGCTGCTGGCATAGCCGCTTTCAGTACGAAGTTGTTCATGTCGTTATATCCGGATTGAGTTGTCGGATTGACGACCGCTGCATGGGATATATCAGTGTGAGCGGCGGTCGCTCGGGTTTCAGGTGGCTGCGCAGCTTAATAGCCATTGGAATTGTACGTGTTGGGATAGTAGTACCTGACTCCCGGTGGTGGTGGCGGAGGGGGTTCCCGGTAAATCACGGCGGGCGGCGCCCGCACCGCACTTGCGGCCGCTGCTCCCACGACTGCGCCAATGAGTACCGCTCCCAAATCGCTGCCGCCCCTACCACGATAGTCACCACCACCGCCGCGATAGTCACGACGGTTGTCATGGCCTCCACGATAGTCGCGATGGTAAACCTGCCGGCCGTAGCCGTCCCGCTGATAGTCGTGTTGTGCTTGTGCCGGTAGCGCGGCAGCTGCCACCGTGAAAGCGACGAGCATTACTGCTAGTCGTCGGTATAAAGGTACTTGCGAATACTGAGTCATGAGTCGTGCCTCTTTGGATGAGGGAATCACTGAACCCCACCGTCCACTGGATGAGCAGGAGGATCGTGACCGTTCTGACCTGGCAGCGATCTACCTCACGCTAGATTGACTCAGCGACCGGCGCGGGTCTGTTCGGTAGCGCACTCTTGCGCCCGGTACAGAGCGACTAAAGCGGATGCGCTGGGGGACAGCGCTCGGACCACGACGGCCGCACTATAATTAATCTGTCGATGACACGAGAGAGGGTCCAGCTATGAAAACTCACTCCTTCCAGCATTACTCTCATAATCTGGGAATGGCCGTTCACGACGCGTGGATTACTACCCGGGTGAAATCGGCGCTGACATTTGCAGAGCCGACTCTCGGCATGCACGTCAATGTCAAAACCCATGCCGGTACGGTAGCGTTGAGCGGTCGCGTTAACACCCATAAAGAATGCGAGCGGGTGGTAGAACTCGCCCGCTCGGTGAGTGGTGTCAACGAAATCGATGCCAAAGACCTGCTGACTCATGTGTTCACTCCGGGGCATCTCCCCGAAGCGCCCAATGCTGAAGAAAGCACCGAGTATCGGCCGCAATCGTCGGACAGAAAGATGGATGACAAATGATGCTGGCAATCGTGTGAGCGCCGCGCTCCCGGCTGGGAAGCGCGGCGCAGGGCGGTACATCGGGTATGGCAGGATGATAGGGACGCCATCCCTTTGATCGTCAATAAAATGGCGGAAATATTGGGTTTTACCGTCTTCTCGCAATATTTGATCATGTTCGTTACGACTTATTGACAGTGGCAGTCCGGCATCATCACAATTGCGCGCCATTGCCGAGGTAACAAGAGAGTCTAGGGGGGTGGTGAACGGCGGAAAAAGCAGCGTCTCGTTTTTTCTGGCCGCTCCATATTGCCTTGCAAGTTCGCTCCCTGAGCATCACTGGGAGCTGCTTGGCAATGCGGCATCCTATTTGCTGACCAAGTCCGATACTGAGCTTTGCTCGGTGCGCTGATACTGGGTGTCAGAAAAGTGACTCCCTTGCAACGCTGTGTCGGAGAGAAGGTGCTCGTCGCATCGCATCCGGTTCAAAGGGAAGGGAACTACATTTGAGTCAGGTCACCTTAGGCATCCGTCATCTGCGAGATGAACAAATACTATTACGCGACGGCGGCCTTTATTGGGTGGCAGTGGATCAGCAGAGCGATTCTGCCGCGCTGGCGGTCCAGTGCCTGGCAGCGATGCCGGCCGATGCGCAAGGAATGTTGGTGTGCTGCGGGCATTCAAGTCAGGACCTGGCCCAGAAGTTGGCGGCAGATGCCGGTCCTGCTCAGTTGAAGCTGTTTGACATCAAAAAAGACGACATCGGCCTGACCCTCAAATCACTGGTCGGCGAGCTTGCCCGTGCTGCTCCGGTTGCTGGCACTACCATTGTGCTGATGCTGCCGGATAGCGCATGGCAGAGTGACGTCGCGCCAGAGCTGCGGCATTGCTGCCGGTCCCTGAGGCAATGGCTGGGCGGACGCCAATGCTCCCTGCTGGTGATCAGCCATGGCCAGGCGCCTCAGTTGCATGAAGGTTTGTTGCGGCTCAACGATACGATCTCCGGGCTCGCTCAGCTCTATCGCCGTGATGGTGGTATTCGCTATCAATTGCACTACTGGCACAGCGAACGGGGCGTGTGCAGCGGGCAGGAGTTCGAGCTCGAGTTGCAGGTGGACGGTTTTGCGCTCTCGGTCTATGAACAGACCAATGTGCAACTGACCCATACCGATGACCAGCGCATCTACCTGACGCAGCGTTCTGTGCTTGAAGGCTCGCCGCCGTTGTCGGATCAGTGGAGGCTGTTCGAGAACCGTGAGGATTTGCTCGAACAAGCCAGTCACGCTCGTGCTGCCAGCATCATCGTGGCCATTGACAACAACCTGCAGGTCGAAGAGCTGGCCCGTCAGATTCACACCTTGCGCGAGCGCTGCGGTATCGCGCTGAAGATCATCGTACGCGAGATGGAGCCCTGCCTGCGTTATCGGGACGAGCGTTTGCTGGTGTCCTGCGGCGCCAACATCACCGTACCCTATGGGACGACGCTGGCGCACTTCTTCAGCATCATCGACAACGCCCAGGGCCAGACCTGGCGGCGGAGCCGCACCACCGACTTCCAATCGCTATTCGAACGTCTGCGGCCGCCCACCGAGCGCGGCCTGTTAACGCCCCAGGAATTCATCAGCATGGTGGAGCGCGTCTATGGTGGCGCCTCTGGAGAAATCAGCCACCAACTGCTCAAACTGATGCCGCGCGGTGGCCTGGAAATCGAGCAGTACTTGAGTCAAATCGGCTTGCGTCGTTTCGGTGACGTCGCCTGCGTGGTCAACGGTGCCTTTTATCTGTTCCTGTTTGCCTGTCGCGCGGACGGACTGGAACCCGCATTGGGGAATATCTGCAGGCTGGCCTGGCGCGATCTCTTCAGTAGCTTCCAGATTCTCCCCGGCGTTGAAGCGTTGCCGCGCGAGGACTTCCTCGCGGCGCCCTTGCTGCCTCCCACGTTCGTTCTGGCAGAAGAACGCACGGCCGGTAGCTCCGCCGAAGCTGCCGGCCGTGTTGCCTATTCGCCTCAACGCACCACACTGCCCATTACGGACTCTTGTTCATGAGTTATTCCGAGCTGATCCAGGTGATTGGCCTCAGCAGCCTGCTGACCCTGGCACTGATCGTGGTACTGATCAGGTTCGGTCGCCATTTTCTGTCTGTCGTGCAGGGTCTCTTGCCCCCGCGTTACCTGAAATCCCGTGGTGTGCGTCGTCGCGCCCCTGTCCAGAGCGAGCCCAATGAGCCGGTTTGAAGTCATTAACCTGGCGTCAGTGCGCGCCTGGCCGGGCCTGGGTCCGTGGAATCTGTATTTCATCCTCAAGTTCGTATTGCTGTGGGCGGGCTACCTGAACCTGCAGGTATTGCCTAACCTGGTATTCGCGGCGGCGTTGCTGCTGCCGTTGCCGCATCGTTATCTACGCATCCTGCGTACAGTCATTGCGATCCCCGTGGGTGTTGCGCTGTTTTACCAGGACACCTGGCTGCCCCCTTTCAGCCGCTTGCTGGACCAGCCAGGCGTGCTGGATTTCAGCGGTGCATACGTGGTCGAGCTGGTGGGTCGTTTCATTGACTGGAACCTGTGTGCGCTGCTGGCTGTGTTGATGGTGGTCTATGCCTTCGTCCGGCACTGGCTGCGCCTGACCACTCTGAGTGTGCTGGGTTTAGCCTGGCTGGCCAGTGCCAATGTGCTGGCCCTGCGCACCAGCAATGAGCCGGTCGCGGTGTCGGCCAGTGGCGCTCCCATCGCAGCGGTGAGCTCGGCCGCCCCGGACAGTGCGACACTGGAAGCCTACCTGCAGAAGTTCTATAGCACCGAGGCTGGACGGCAGGTGGAGTTCAAGCCTGCGACTTCTGCAGCGCAGCCTTTCGACCTGTTGCTGATCAATATCTGCTCCATGGCCTGGGATGATCTGGAATCCGTGGGGCTGCGCGATAACACGTTGTTCCGGCAGATGGACGTTATTTTCGACAGCTTCAACTCGGCCACTTCCTACAGCGGCCCGGCGGCGATCCGCCTGTTGCGCGCCAGTTGTGGGCAGGTCCCGCACAATCAGCTCTATGGCACGGCCCCGGAGCAGTGCATGTTGATGGACGACTTGAGCAAGCTGGGCTTTTCCAGCGAAGTCATGCTCAACCACACCGGGCAGTTCGAAGGCTTCCTTGACGAAGTCCGCGCCCAAGGGTCATTACCGGGTCCCGCGATCAGTACCAGCAAATTGCCGCGTGCCTTGGTGGGCTTCGACGGTTCGCCGATCCTGCGCGATGCGCAGGTACTGGATACCTGGTGGAAGCACCGCGAAGCAGAAAAGAGCGATCGCGTGGCGCTGTTCTACAACACCACCACGCTGCATGACGGCAACCGTGTGCTGACCGCTGATGGCGGCACCAGGAGCAGCGATTACAAACCGCTTGCCCAAGGGCTGATCGATGACCTCAATGGCTTCATCAAACAACTGGAACTCAGTGGCCGTCGCGTAGTGGTGGTGATCGTGCCGGAGCATGGCGCGTCGCTGCATGGCGACCGTATGCAGATAGCCGGCATGCGCGAGATCCCGAGCCAGTCCATTACCCACGTACCGGTTGGAATCAAGTTGGTGGGCATGGGGCATAACCCCGGTGCTGCGCCACTGCACATCACCGAACCGAGCAGTTTCCTGGCTCTGTCGGAAATCATCAGTCGCTTGTATAGCGCCCAGCCCCAGGCGGATGGCCAGGGTCTCAACTGGTCGGCTCTGCTGAGCAATCTGCCGCAAACGGCGGCAGTCTCTGAAAACGCTGGCACGGTGGTCGTTGACTACGCCGGAAAACCTTACATACGAATCAAGGAGAAAGCAGGATGGCTGCCTTACCCACAGCGCTTCAAGTGAAGGCCCGGGTGCAGTCGCGTGCGGACCGTGCCGATGACATCGCCCGCCTGAAACTGGAGCTTGAGCTGCCCGAACTGGACTACGTGGACACATCCGCACAGATCGAATTGCAAAAGGCCCTGCATCGCTGGCCGCTGCTGGCGGAGATGGAACGCCTGCAGCCGGCGGTCCTGCCGATGATACGTGAGTCCGGACTGGAGATGCTGTCGTGACCGCACTGAGTCTTCGTGGTCTGCGCGGCGGTGTTGGCACCAGCTCGCTGCTGGCGGCCACCGGCTATGCATTGCATAGTCTGGGCGAGCGCGTGCTGCTGGTCGACATGTGTCCGGAAAACCTGCTTCGCCTGCACTTCAATGTCAGCTTCGGCGAGCGCGGTGGCTGGGCGCGCGCCATGATCGAAGGGGAGGGCTGGAACACCCAGGCCTGGACCGTGGAACCGGGATTGAGTGTGTTGCCTTACGGCCGCCTGAAACGGGAAGAGCAGGATCACATCGAGCAGCGCCTGCTAAACGAGCCGAATCTATGGCGCCGCCGACAGGCCAGCCTTGCCGAACACTTTGACTGGATCCTGTTCGATGTGCCCTTGCGACTGCCCGGTCATGCTTTTGTCGGACCCTGTGCGTTGCGCCTGCAGATTGTCGAGGCGGACGCTGCCTGCCACGTGCTGTTGCAGCAGGAGGAAGCCCCCCGCGAGCACCTGCTGATCAACCGCTTCGACCCGGTCAGCCAATTGCAGCGCGACCTGCTGCTGATCTGGCGCAAACAATATGGTGCCCGCCTGCTGCCTCTCAACGTGCATCAGGATGAAGCGATGCGCGAAGCCCAGGCGTTCAAGATGCCGGTGGGGGCTTATGCCGAGGCCAGTCTGGTTGCCCAGGATGTGCTGAGCCTGGCCACCTGGTGCCTGACCCGACGCTTGGGGACAGTATGATCGCTCGCGTTTTTCCTTATGCTCACCTGCGTCGGCGCTATGACTGTGCGCCGCCAGTTGCACTGCTGCTGGCGACAATGAACGCCCTGGCGTGGTTGCTGTTGCGTCTGGAGTCACCGAGCTGGCGCGCGGTGCTCGATCAGCCAAAGCGCTGGTATCCACAACTGACCAACAAGGCTCCGAGCCTGGGCGATCCGTTGCGCTATGCGGTACAAAGCCTCTGGCTACTGCTGGTTCGCCCGGCCAGGCCGCGGGCGGGGACGCTGTCGACTCCAGCCTGGCTCAAGCTCGTCGGAGCGCTGTACCTGCGGCTGTGGACGCGGATTGGCAAGGTGCTGGAAGAGTTGCCCCGGCGCGCCGAGGCCAGCCAGCAAATTCGTCAGAGCAGCCATTGGTGGAAAGGCCTGGATCGTCACAACCAACGATTGGTCAACACGGCCATCGGTGTCGTCGCCTTCATTTTTACGTTGCTGTGCATCACCGAGCCCTTCGGCTACGTCGCCCAGTTGGTATTCGTCTTGCTGCTGTGGGGCCTGGCCATGCTGGTGCGACGGGTTCCGGGCCGCTTTCCGACGTTGTTGATGGTGGTACTGTCGACCATCGTCTCGTGCCGTTACCTGTGGTGGCGCTACACCTCGACCCTGAACTGGAACCAGCCACTGGACCTGGTGTGCGGGATGATCCTGCTGGTGGCCGAAACTTATTCCTGGGTAGTGCTGATCCTGGGGTACATCCAGACGTGCTGGCCCTTGGGCCGCAAACCGGCGTCGCTGCCGCGCGACACGCGCCTGTGGCCCAGCGTCGACCTGTTGATCCCGACCTACAACGAAGACCTGTCAATCGTGCGAGGTACGGTGTACGCGGCCATGGGCATCGACTGGCCGGCCGACAAGCTGAACATCTACATTCTCGATGACGGCAGACGCGAGAGTTTCCGCCAGTTCGCCGCCGAAGTAGGGGTGGGCTACATCACTCGCAGCGACAATCGTCATGCCAAGGCCGGTAACCTCAACCACGCGCTGAAGCAACTGAACGGCGAACTGGTCGCCATTTTCGACTGTGACCACATACCTGTGCGCTCATTCCTGCAGATGACCACCGGGGGATTTTTGCGTGATCCGAAACTGGCGCTGGTGCAGACCCCGCACCATTTCCTGTCACCGGACCCCTTCGAGCGCAATCTCAATGTATTCCGCGAGCACCCCAACGAAGGCGAGCTGTTCTACGGGTTGATTCAGGACGGCAACGACATGTGGAACGCAGCGTTTTTCTGCGGCTCATGTGCGGTGCTGCGGCGTAGCGCGCTGGACGCGATCGGCGGCTTTGCCGTCGAGACGGTTACCGAAGACGCCCACACGGCGCTACGCTTGCACCGCAACGGCTGGAACTCGGCCTATATCAAGTTGCCGCAAGCGGCTGGCCTGGCGACCGAGAGCCTGTCAGCGCACATCGGCCAGCGCATTCGCTGGGCCCGTGGCATGGCGCAGATCTTCCGCACCGACAACCCCTTGCTCGGAAAAGGCCTGACCGTCTTCCAGCGCATCTGTTACGCCAACGCGATGATGCACTTTTTGGCCGGCCTGCCGCGTTTGGTGTTTCTGATGGCGCCGCTGGCGTTTTTGTTCCTGCATGCCTACATCATCTACGCCCCGGCGCTGATGATCCTGCTGTACGTGCTGCCACACATGATCCACGCAAGCCTCACCAACTCGCGGATGCAGGGCGCCTATCGTCGGACTTTCTGGGGGGAGGTGTACGAGACCGTCCTGGCCTGGTACATCGCGCGCCCCACCACCGTGGCATTGTTCAACCCCAAAAAGGGCAAGTTCAACGTCACCGCCAAGGGCGGCCTGATGGAGCAGAACCAGTTTGACTGGAAAATCGCCCAGCCGTACTTGCTACTGGCGTTGCTGAACATTACCGGCCTGGGTTTTGCTGTCTGGCGTCTGTTCTGCGGCCCCCGCGACGAAATTGTCACCGTTGTGGTGAGTATTCTCTGGGTGGTCTACAACCTGCTGATCATCGGGGGCGCCATGGCGGTCGCTGCTGAAGTGCGCCAGGTTCGCCAGACCCACCGGGTATACGTCAAGTTGCCCGCTGCAGTGCGCCTTGAGAGTGGTCACTGTTACCCAGGCATGCTGCAGGACTATTCCGACGGTGGCGCAGGTATCCAGCTCGACACTTCGCTGTCGCTGGCGGTGGGCGGGAGCATCTCGCTGATGATGCAGCGCGGCACTCGTGAATTCCTGTTCCCGGGCTATATCAGCCGCAGCCACAAGAACTTCATCGGCATCAGCTTCACCGGCCTCAATGCACAACAGAAAATCGACTTTGTGCAGTGCACGTTTGCCCGCGCCGACGCGTGGCTTAATTGGGGCGAGAAATTCACCCCGGATCGCCCGCTGCACAGCTTTTTGGACATTCTCAAACTTGGCGGTACCGGTTACTACCGCCTCTACGAATACCTGCCTGCCTGGATCCGCCGCATCGCCGGCCCACCTTTGCGGATGTTGCGCTGGTTGGTCAGTTTCCTGCCGCGCATGCCAGTTGCTGCCCCAGTTCCCAACTCCCCATCAGTGAGCGCACCATGAGCCGCTACTTCAGCAAACCCCTTGTTGTCAGTCTGGCGCTCCTGGTCGCCGGTTACGCCCAGGCCGCCACTGCACCTGTGTCTGTCGCACCGGTCGTGGTCAGTAACGTACCGAGCTGGAGCACTGCGTACAGCTTCGAACAGCTCGGCCGTCCCGCCGACAGCCTGTTGCTGGGTATCCACAATAGCGACCAGATCGAATTCAGCCTGCGCCGCGATCGCATTGCCAGTGACGCGAAACTGCAGCTGGAGTACACGCCGTCGCCTTCGCTGCTGCCACAGGTCTCGCATTTACGCGTGTACCTCAACGACGTACTGATGAGCGTTGTGCCGATCGAGAAGGATCAGTTGGGTAAGAGGGTCAACCAATCGGTAGCCCTGGACCCGCGCCTGATTGCGGACTTCAACCGCGTACGCCTGGAGTTCGTCGGCCACTACACCGATGTCTGCGAAGATCCGGCCAACAGCACACTATGGTTGAACGTGGGGCGCGGCAGTCAGATCCAATTGCAGGAGCAGGCGCTAACGCTCAAGAACGACCTGGCCTATTTCCCGATGCCTTTCTTCGACACCCGAGGCCAGGACAAGCCGGTCATCAATTTGGTCTTCGCTGCTGCGCCGACCTTGGGCGAGCAGCGTGCAGCCGGGATCCTGGCGTCCTATTTCGGCAGCCAGGCCACTTGGCGTGGTGCACAGTTTCCCGTGCTGTTCGACCAGCTGCCGCCCGCCGATGAACGCCATCGCACCAAGTCGGTCATTGTCTTTGCCACCAACGATCATCGCCCGTCCTTCCTGGCTGACACAAAGTTGTTCCCGGTGGTGGATGCGCCCGTTGTACAGATGATCGACAACCCGCAGGATCCCTACAGCAAGATGTTGCTGGTGCTGGGTCGCAACGACGATGACCTGGCTGTGGCTGCCCGCGCCCTGGCCTTGGGTGCAGGCACGTTCCGTGGCTCGCGCGTGACCGTCAACAAGGTCGAGCAGCTCAAGCCTCGGGTGCCTTATGACGCGCCGAACTGGATGCGCACGGACCGCTCGGTACGCTTCGCCGAGTTGATCAAATACCCCGAGCAGCTTCAGGCCAACGGGCTGCAGCCACGGCCCATCACGGTGGACGTGAATCTGCCGCCTGACCTGTTTGTCTGGCGTAACCAGGGGATCCCGCTGCAAACCAAGTTTCGTTATACGCCACCGTTGGTCAACGACGAGTCGCGCTTGACCATCAGCCTGAACAACCAATTCATCACCAGCTTGCCGCTGCTAAGCAAGACCGACAGCCGTCTGGAGGAGCTGCGCCTGGCGGTGTTGTCCAACGAGTCGGCGAACCTCAGCGACAAGCTGCTGGTGCCGGCACTGAAGATTGGCGATCGTAATACCCTGCGTTTCGACTTCAACTTCGCCAGCACCTTTAGCAGTGCCCAGCGCGACCGTTGCCAGACTTCGCTGCCGGTGAACAACCAGGCCGTGATCGATGAAGAGTCGACCATTGACCTCTCCGGCTACTATCACTACATCGCCATGCCCGACCTGCGCGCTTTTGCCCGAGGTGGTTTTCCATACAGCCGCATGGCTGACCTGTCGGAAACCCTGGTGATGGTCCCGACCCACAGTAGCGCGGTGCAACTGAGTACGGTGTTCGAGACCCTTGCCGGAATCTCTGCGCGCTCAGGCTTGCCAGCGTTTGGTCTTCAACTTTCGAACAACTGGGACGACGCCAGGGCGGATGCCGATCTGCTGGTATTCGGCGCCATGGCGCCGGGTGTAGGCGATGGTGCCGATGCCAATCTGGTGCTGGACAAGACGCGTGCCTGGCTACTCAAACCGTCCAACGAGCAGAGCGGCAAGTCGGCCCGCGCCGGCCAGTTCAGCGATGAGCGCGACGTGGGAGCCAACCGCGTCGACGTCAGCGCCCAGGCACCGATCGCCGCCATCGTCGGCTTGCAGTCGCCGTATCACCAACAGCGCAGCATCGTAGCCTTGCTGGCGAGCGATGACGCCGATTACCAACTGCTGCGCGACACCCTGGGCGACACGGGGAAAATGGACGCCGTTACCGGTTCCGTGACGCTGATCCGCAGCAGTGGCGTAGACAGCAGTTGGGTGGGCCAGCAGTACTTCGTCGGCCATCTTCCGTGGTGGTTGCTGCTTTGGTACCAATTGTCCGAGCACCCGATCCTGCTGGCGGTCATGGCCACCATCAGTGTGCTGCTGACAGCGTTCCTGCTGTGGCGCGCACTACGTTGGGCTGCCCGTCGTCGCCTGGCTGGTCAGGAGTAGTCGGGTGAAGGCTTTCTTCGCGCTGGCTTTGACCGCGATTGTCATAGCGCCTGGTTTTGCCGGCGCTGCTGAATGCGCTTGGCCGGCCTGGCAGAATTATCGCCAGGCGATGCTCAGCCCGGACGGACGGGTAATTGACCACTCTTCGGAGCAGTTGATTTCCACGTCTGAAGGACAGAGCTATGGGCTGTTTTTCGCCCTGCTGGGCAATGACCGCGAAAGCTTCGCCAAGGTGCTGCGCTGGACCCAGGACAACCTGGCCGGGGGAGATCTGAACCGGCAGCTTCCGGCGTGGCAGTGGGGGCGCGACAAAGCTGGCCGCTGGCAGGTACTTGATAGCAACAACGCCACCGACGCCGACTTGTGGATCGCCTACAGTCTGCTGGAAGCCGGGCGTCTATGGCATCAACCGACTTACCTGGCATTGGGCCGCAACCTGCTCTGGCGCAGTGCTGCGCAAAGCCTGCGCAAGCTACCGGGCCTGGGCCTGATGCTGCTGCCCGGCGACACCGGATTCGATAATGCCGAGGGTTGGCGTTTGAATGCCAGCTATCTGCCGCCGCAATTACTGGCCCGCTTCGCCCAGGAAGCATCAATCTGGGCGGAGCTGGCCAGCAACACCGAGCGTCTACTGATCGAAAGCTCGCCCAAGGGCCTGGCACCCGACTGGCAACTGTGGAAACCCGGGCAGGGTTGGGCCGTGGACAGTCAGAAAGGCAGCGTTGGTAGCTATGACGCCATTCGTGCCTACCTCTGGCTGGGCATGCTGGACAAGGATGCCCCCGGGCGCACCGGGTTGATCGAACACTTCAAACCCATGCTGGACCTGACTGCGCGGCTGGGCCACGTTCCGGAAAAAGTCGACACTCTCACCGGTCTCGATAATGGCGCCGGCCCGGTTGGTTTCAGTGCTGCATTGCTGCCCTTGCTGGCTGCCAGCCCGGACAGTGTGGATGCCCTCAAGGCCCAACGCCAACGCCTGCAACAAGAGCCACCCTTGGCAGATGCCTATTACAACCAATCGCTGACGCTGTTCGGGCAGGGTTGGGACCAACAACGTTATCGCTTCGATAAGAACGGACACCTCGTGCCAAACTGGACTGCCGCATGCACAAAATGACCGGTTTCGGGCTGCTGTTGAGCAGCGTTTATGGGGTCGCCTTGGGCCAGCCTCTCAGCCCGCCCGACCAGCAGCAATGGCTGCTGGAGCAGGTCCGCATTGGTGAGGCGCTGTACCGCGAAGACCTGGTGCATGACTCGCTGGCTCGTCTGGAACTGATCGCCCCGGACAATCCGCAGGTGAAAGTTGTCGAAGTCCGCCAGGCACTGCTGCAAAAAAATCAACCGGAAGCCGAACGCCTGGTCGCCCAACTGCGCCAACAGGCGCCAGGCACGGCGGCCCTGCGTCAGGCCGAGAGCTTGCTGAAAATGCATGGTGCCGACGGTCAAAGGGCTCTGCAGGAGGCGCGCCTGCTGGCCGTCGCCGGCCGCTCCGAAGACGCGGTCAAGGCCTATCGACAGTTGTTCGGCGATGATATGCCGGACTTTGCCACAGCTCTGGAATATCTGAACGTGCGTAGCGGCATCAAGGCCGAGCGTCCGGTTGTGATAGAGCAGTTGCGCGAGTTGGATCGGCAGTACCCCGGCAATGCCCCGCTGCGCCAGACCTTGGCCGGCCTGCTGTTTGCCGAAAAGCGTGATCCCGAGGCGCTGGACGTCCTGCATCAATTGGCTGGCGATCCGAACGCCAGCAACAACGCTGCCGAGCGCGAATACAACTATTGGCTCAAACAACCGGTAGGGCACGAAACCGCGCAGGGCTGGCGAGCGTTTCTGAACCTCTACCCCAATACCAGCTTGCGCCCTGACGCGACTAAACAATTGCAAGAGCAGGAGCAATACCTGGCTGATCCGGCCTGGCAGGCCGGAGTCAAAGGCAAGGCATTGCTCGAGGCCGGCGACAACGTCGGCGCTGAAGCCAGTTTGCTTCGGGCGATCAAGCGTTACCCGCAAGACTCCAGCCTGCTGGGCTCGCTGGGTGTTTCGCTGATGCGCCAGAACAAGCACGAAGCGGCATACAACGCTTTCGTCAAAGCCTCGTCCATCGAGCAGGACACCTTCTGGATGACCAAGTGGCAGGATCTCAAGGCTGCCAACTATCAGTGGATGCTGCTGCAAAAGGGTGATGAAGCCCTTGAGCGAAAGGATTATCCCGTTGCAAAAAAATGGTACCGCCAGGCGAACCAAGCCAAGCTTAACGATCCTGCGCCGCTGATCGGCTTGTCCTACGCTGCCCGGGGCGAATCCGATGACATCACCGCAGAAGCCTTGCTGGTGCGAGCGCGCAAGCTCGATCCGGGCAATGCAAGCGTGGTGCGTGCGATGGTCCGCTTGTACCAGTCGCAATCACCGGAAAAGGCCGAGCACTACCTCGACAGCCTGACGCCCAAAGAGCAGCAAGAGTTCCAAAGCGTGCGTCGGGGGCTGATGCTGGATCGCCTTAATGCGCAGGCCGATGACGCTACCCGGCGCAGCGATTGGGCGCAGGTGACGGTAGCCTTGAGCAAGGCTCGCGTGCTGGACCCGGACAATCCCTGGCTGGTGTACCGCTTGGCCAATGCCCAGCGCGAATTGGGCCTCAATACCGAGGCCGATCAAAGCTTCCACTGGCTGCTACAACGTCAGGGCCAGAACACCGAGGCGCGCTATGCCCACGGCCTGTTTCTGGCCAATGCCGAGCGTGACGGCGATGCCATGGGCAGTCTGCAACAGATTCCCCGTACCGCCTGGAGCGACAACATGAACGAGCTGTGGGCTCGTCTGCAGCGTCGCCAGTTGCTCGCGAAGGCCCGGGCACTACGCGACGGCGGCCATGAGGCCCAGGCCGAAGCGCTGCTGATGCGCGCGCCGACCACTGACGACTACCTGACCCTGGCCGACTGGGCTCAGCAGCGTGGCGACCTGGTACAGGCCGAAAGCCGCTATCGCAAAGTGCTGACCAGCGTGCCGAAAAATGCCGAGGCCCAACTCGGCCTGAGCGAAGTGCTGATCGCCCGCGGTCAGCCGAACGCCGCCAAGGTCAGCCTGATGGCAGTGCCGACGCCGGTACCGGCTGATGTGTCGTTTCAGCGCCGGCTGGCCAATGCCTGGGCGTCGCTGGGCGACAAGACGCGTGCGAACGCGCTGTTCGCGCAGTTGCTCAATACCCCGCAAAGTGATCCGTTGGTCTATCGGGATGCGGCGCGTCTGCTGTCCCGAGAAGAGCCGCAGCGGGCTCTGGATGACTATGCGCGCAGCATGGGCGCGGCAACGATGATCGAACCGCAACAGGTCGAACCGCGCGACAACCGTGCCATGACCTTGGCCAGCCGTGCCAGGGACAGCGATGACTGGTTGAAGCGCAGCATCCGCAGCGACGTCGACGAGCTGTACCAAAAGCAGAATCCGACGGTGAACTTGTACCATGACCTCGCCTGGCGCACCGACAACAGTTCCTCGGGGGTCTCGGACCTGACCACCCAAACCACCATCCTGCGCATCGACGCGCCGGTGGCGCAGGGGCAGGGCTTTGTCCAGGCCGAAGACATCAATCTGGATGTCAGCAATTTTTCCAGTACTGACCGGTTCGGCTTGTGCGCGGTGGCGCAGGGTGGCTGTACCAGCGCTTCGCAGAGCGTGCGCGGCACCCTGTTGGGCATGGGCTGGCACGATGATCGCTGGGCCTTCGACCTCGGTCATACGCCACAAGAGTTCACGGTGTCCAACTGGGTCGGCGGTGTCACTTACAGCGGTGACTGGAACAGCTTGGGCTACCGCCTCACGGCATCGCGGCGACCCCTGACCAACTCACTGGTGTCGTATGCCGGTGCGGTCGATCCGGTTACCGGAACCAAGTGGGGCGGCGTTACCGCCAACGGCTTCACCCTGGGCCTGAGCCATGACCAAGGCGGCGATGATGGCGTGTGGGCCAGCCTGAGCAGTCATTGGTTAATGGGGCAGAACGTTGAGAACAACCAACGGCGCACAGCCATGGGCGGTTATTACTATCGTCTGGTGGAACGCGCGGACGAGCGCCTGCGCACTGGCCTGACCCTGATGTACATGGGCTACGACAAGGACTTAAGCGAAGACACACTCGGCCAGGGCGGCTACTACAGCCCACAGCAGTACTACTCGGTCAGCGTGCCGGTGAACTACGCCTGGCGTAACGCTGACTGGTCGGCCCTGCTCGAAAGCTCGGTGGGTTGGTCGTTCGCGAAAATCGACGGCTCTGATCTCTACCCCAAAGACAATCGCGAAGCTGATCTGCAGAGCCTGCTGGCGCAATCGAACAAGACTCTAGTGGACAACCCGTCCATGACCAAGAGTGGCAGTAACAGCAACGGCTTCAATTTCCGTGTCCAGGGCCTCGTGGAGCGTCGCCTTTCCGATAACCTGGTCCTGGGCACCGGCATCACCTGGCAGCACAGCGAAGGCTACGCCCCGAGCCGGGCCTTGCTTTACTTGCGCTACACATTTGACCCTTGGCAAGGCAACCTACCGCTACCGGTAACGCCGATCTCGCCTTATGCAGATATGCGCTAGAGCGTCACAGCAGGCGTTTGCCATCCTGGGAAAGCCTGAAATCAACTGCTTGAAAAGATGACAGGTCAGAATCATCGGACGGGTTCGAATTATCGCTCTGCAAATTCGGTATGGGTGTAGCGGTCAACTAACTCCGGAGAATAAAAAGCCCGGCACTGGATCGGCGTTCCTGCTGACCGAGTGGTTCCAAGCAGTGGTTTATTTCCAGAGTATCGAAGCAATCGAAACAGTCCCATTCTTACCGCATTCTCTGGTAATCCGCTGCTCCACTCCCTTGCGGGAGTGGGGTAGATGGTTACGGTATTATTTATAGCGTCAGTTTATACGCCCATTATCATCATGCGGTTGACGAACAATACGGCGGACGTTACGTTGAATTCAATGAACGCACTTTTCGTCACCACCACGACAACCACCACCACCACGACCGCCATCGGCGGGCCGCGGGGAGGTTGTGCGCTCTAAACACTTGCCACAATTTAACCGAAAGGCCCCGCCGGAAACGGACGGGGCTTTTTTGTGCTCTTCGTCTTTCCGGCCCATAAAAACATCAGGGAGAGAAGGATGGACGATTTTGATCACCGCGCATTGGGAAATAAACTCGATTTGCAAAGCGTTCGGTCTGCGAGTGACGCCAGGCAATCAATGAAGGTTCGCCGGGCTTCGCCACTTTTTGATCGATTGACGGGCGGCGTCGGCTTAGCAACAACCGTCCTGCTCTTTCTGCAGTTTCTCGTTAATCTCTCGGTGTTCGGGGCTTTTCCGCTGCTGGCTGCCTTTCTGAGCGTCGAGCGACGCTTGAGCGCCGGCGACGTCGCGAGCGTACTCACCGTGAGCCTGCTGTCGAGTCGGCTGTTGCCGCTTGTTCTAGGATCTGCTAGCGACCGATTTAATAGCAGAGTACTGGCTTCGTTGGGTCTGGTGTGCCGTGCTATGGGATTCATCGGTTTGGGCCATGCTCTCGATTTCCCTGCGTTGGCCGCATGTGCATTCTTGAGTGGATTCGGCGCAGCCCTCTATGAAACGACCGCGTACTCCGTGTTCGGCACCCTCAAAACAGACATTCGTTCGCGTGTATTCGTCTTGAATAATCTTGTACTTAACCTGGGTGCGCTGGTCGGGCCAACAGTGCTGTTCTTACTGCCTGCCCATGGCGGCGCTTTTCCATTTGAGGTGAGCGGTTATATCTTCGCTGCGTTGGCTTTGGTGGCACCGTTCGCGGCTGTACGAACGCGCGTGAATGAAAGACCGAAGCGTGTTGCCTCTGCGCTTTTTGAGGTTTTCCATGACAGGAAATTTCGAAGACTCTGCATCGCACTTATCCCGTTCTGGACTGTGTACACACAAATTTATGTGTTCATCCCACTGACTTTCGCTCAGGGAGCGTCAGGGTATAACGGTGTGCGACCGTTCTACATCGCGAACGCTTTGTTCGGTGTCTTAACTGCGCTTCTGGGGATGCGATGGTTTCAACAGGCAAGGTGGCAATCCCTGATGTCAATCGGTCATCTCGCGCTGCTCGCCTGTTTCGCACTGGCAGCGCTCATTTTCCTGGGCGAATGGAACTCGCAGCAGTCTGTGGTGATCCTCGTTGTCATCGCTTTGGTTTTCACGTTCGGCGAAAGCCTCATCTTGCCTGCGTCGAACATCGCTCTCGCGGAACTGACGACCGAGAGCAACGCTGGAAGCTATTTCGGCGCGTCAGCAGTCTCTTGGGCGATAGGCGGAGCATTGGGAAACTATCTGGGCAGTATGGGCGCGCGATGGACGCCTATCAGCATGAGTTGGCTCCTTTTCGCTTTTGTCTGCATGATCGGGTTGCTTTGTTTCAAGAGGCTTGGACATGCCCAATAGGGGCGGAGCCAAGATGAGCTTAAATTCTTATCATAAGCACTCTGTATATATAGGATTATTCAGGGCAATAAAAAGCCCGGCAACTGGGCCGGGCTCTATTGGCGTTTGAACGTTGTTTAGCTCAACAGCCCGGTACTGACCGCGACAATCAGGAAAATACCCAATACCGCCCGGTAAATAACGAAAGGCCACGTGGAAAACCTTTCGAGGAATTTCATCAGGCCCCAGATGGCGCAAAACGCCGACACGCTGGCAATCACCAATCCGAAAATCAGGTGCGACCACGCTTCGGCCGGGATATGCGCGTGATACAGCACCCACAGCTCTTTCAAACCGGCCAGCGCGATAGCGGGCAGCCCAAGCAGGAATGAGAAGCGCGCGGCTTCTTCGCGTTTGAAGTTAAGGAAGAGCGCGGCGGTGAGTGTGGAACCGGAGCGGGAAACGCCGGGAATCAGCGCGCCAATCTGCGCAATACCGACGATCAATGCATCCCGCAGGCGCATCTGTCCCACTACGCGTTGATGGCGGCAACTGAGTTCGGCTGCAGCCAGCAGAACGGCCATCACCAGGCACGAGATACCAATCACCATCAGGCCTCTTAACGGTGAATTGCACGTGTTGAGCAGCGAGGACAAGGCCAGGCCCGCGATGCCGATCGGGATGGTCGCCAGCACAATGGCAACGGCCAGCTTGAACGACTGGTTGCTGTAATCACGCTGCCGCACGGCGCCTATGCTGCCCGTGACGACTTCCCGTACATCACGCCAGAAATAGCTGACGACCGCGGCCAGTGCGGCCAATTGCATCGCGGCGGAAAATGCCGAGCCAGGATCGGGCCAGCCGAGCAGGGCGGGCACGATTCGCATGTGCGCAGTGGATGAAATGGGTAATAGCTCGGTGATGCCTTGAATGATCCCCAGGATGCCAATTTGCAGGTAATCCAGAGAAGCAAAGCCGATATCAAGGCCGCTGGTACAGACGTTTGTCAAAATACGTTCCTTAAGAAGTAAGGCTTTCCCACTACCCCGAAAACACGGTGCGACGCTCGGAAAGTCTCGGCAGTGGGCAAATATCCTGGACTGAACCGCTCTGTCAGAGGGTCGTTCATGGTAACTGCGAGCGGAATAATGGCCTTATTTGTAACTGTTTGCTACTGGCTGTTGAGATGATTTTTTTAGTCAGGTACGCCCGCGAAGCCCATGTGTACAGGGCTGAGCTGGATTTTATGTTCGCTTCATGACCGTCAATCGAGGTTCCTCAGTCCCAGCTAAGTTTGCCTGCGTAGTCTCTCCCTTGCGCCAATTGCAGCGCTGTCAAGGAGAAGCATCCACATGAAGCCGCTTACGAAAGCTGACTGGCTCAATAAAGTCCCCGAGGTGACCCTGTCGTTCTGGGTCATCAAGATCATGTCCACTACGGTGGGTGAAACCGGCGCTGACTTTCTCGCCGTCGATGCCGGGTTGGGGCAGAGTGTGACCAGTATCGGCATGGCCGTGCTGTTGGCGATTGCACTGTTCGGCCAACTTCGTACACGTGCCTACACCCCTTGGATTTATTGGCTTACGGTGGTGCTGGTGAGTGTCGTCGGAACGCAGATTACCGATGTGCTCACTGACAAAATGGGCATCAGTCTGTATGCCAGCACGGCGGTATTTTCGGTGCTGCTGGCGATCAATTTCATGATCTGGTACGGGTTGGAGCGCAGTCTTTCGATCACTGAAATCGTCACGCCGCGCCGGGAGTTGTTCTATTGGGCGACGGTGCTCTGCACCTTTGCGCTGGGCACCGCGGCCGGTGACCTCGCCACCGAGGCGCTGGGTCTTGGCTTCACACTGGGCGCGGTGATTTTTGGTGCGTTGATCGGCGTGACGTTCGCCGCCTGGCGCCTGGGCGGCAATACGGTCCTGACCTTCTGGATCGCCTACATCCTGACCCGTCCTTTCGGCGCCTCCCTGGGAGACTTGCTGACGCAAGCCAAGACCTATGGCGGCCTTGGCATGGGCGCCATGTGGACCAGCGCGATTTTCCTCAGCGTCATCCTGATTCTGGTCGCCGTCGCACAGATGAGCGTCGGCAATCGCAAACTCGTCACTGAATAACCCATTCAAAAGCCTATCAAGGAATCATCATGGTCTACGTTCAAACCGCCATTCGTAAAGCCGCCGTCCTTTCAGCCATTGTCGTGTTCGGCCTGGTCGCCGGGTGTTCGAAACCTGCTGACGCCCCTAAAGCGAGCGCTACTTCGAGCGCGGCCAGCGTCCAGCAGAGTTCGGCCTCGAAACTCGGCGACCTGTCGGCATTCCAGGGCATTGCGGCCAACGTTGCCGATCTGGTGAATAAAAACGACCTGCCGGGCGCAAAAACGCGAATCAAGGACCTGGAGTTGTCCTGGGACTCCGCAGAAGCCGGCATAAAGCCGCGTGCTGCCAGCGACTGGCATGTCCTGGACAAGTCCATCGACAATGCACTTGAGGCCTTGCGCGCCGACAGCCCGAAACAGAGCGACTGCAAGGCGGCGATGGACGACTTGCTGAAAATCTTCAATTCACTGCAAGGAAAAAGCTGATCGCTTTCAATACCCATAAATCGCTTCGCGCACGCTTGAACAGGTGATTCAATGCAGGCTCGGCACTGATTGCGCAGGTGTATACCCGCGTGAGTGTCGAGCCTCACTTATCACCGGAGAGGGACATGCGGATATTACTGGTCGAAGACGACCCCATGATCGGGGAGGCGATCCAGGACGCACTGAAAGATGCCAGTTATGCCGCCGACTGGGTCAACAATGGCCTCACCGCCCTGACGGCGCTGGACACTCAACATTATGACCTGGTGCTGCTTGATCTTGGCCTGCCCGGCAAAGACGGCCTTGCGGTATTGGACAGCATTCGGGCGCGCAACAATGGCGTTCCACTGCTGATCATCACGGCCCGCGACAGCCTTGACGATCGCTTGCGCGGCCTCGACGGTGGCGCTGACGATTACCTGCTCAAACCCTTTGATATGGCCGAGCTGCTGGCCCGCATGCGTGCGGTTCTGCGCCGCAAAGGCGGCAGCGCGCTGCCGGTGTTCAGCAACGGCGTGGTGTCGCTGGACCCGATCTCGAAACAAGCCAGCACCGAAGAAAACCCCGAGGTCCAGCTCTCCAGCCGCGAGTTTTCGCTGCTGCAGGCGCTGTTGATCAGGCCAGGGGCAATTCTCTCTCGCAGCGAGCTCGAAGACCGTATCTATGGCTGGGGCAATGAAGTGGAAAGTAATGCGGTGGAGTTTCTGATCCATGCATTGCGTCGCAAGCTGGGTAGCCACGTCATCAAGAATGTCAGGGGTATGGGATGGATGGTTTCAAAAGGCGACTGAGCGAGTCGGTCCAGGTCAGGCTGTCCGTTTCCCTGTCGCTGGCCATTTTGATCGTCGCTATCGTGGCCGGCATTTTTGCCTTTGTCTCGGCATTCGATGAAGCCCTGGAAATGCAGGACAACACCTTGCATCAGGTGGCCGTGTTGTTCGAGCGTCAGCAGATGACGCTGACCTATCCGACGCAAGGCAAGGGCATCGAGGGCGACGATGAAGAATCCCGGGTCACCGTTCAGTACCTGAACGATGGCAACAAGGTGTCGGGCAATGTGGAGGCTGGCGCACCGCTGCCACTGCCGACAACGCTGGCCGACGGGCTGTCGACGCTGGTGGTCGGTGGCGAACCGTTTCGTGTGCTGGTCAAGACCCTGACCAGTGGCGCACGCATCGCCGTTGCACAGGAAACCGGCACGCGCGACAAGGACGCCCGCGAGAGCGCCTGGCGCGGCCTGTTGCCGTTCCTCATCCTGTTTCCGGTGCTCTTGCTGGTGGTTGCCGATCTGGTGCACAAGCTGTTTCGGCCTATCGCGGCACTGGCGTCTGAAATCGACCAGCGCGGCGAGCAGGAACTGCACCCCATCGACGAGAACCATTTGCCCGCCGAGATCCGTCCCTTCGTGCTGGCCATCAATCGATTGCTCAACCGTGTAGCTCAGTCGATGGAGACCCAGCGTCGCTTCGTCGCCGATGCCGCCCACGAACTCCGATCACCGTTGACGGCCCTGTCGCTGCAAGCCGAGCGCCTGGCGGTCGCAGACATGTCGACGTTGGCCCGGGAGCGTCTGTTTGCGTTGCGGCGGGGGATCGAGCGCGGCAAGAATCTGATTGATCAACTGTTGGCGCTGGCCACCGCACAATCGAACTCGACGCTGCCCGCAACACCGGTTTCCGTGCATGGCGTCTATCGTCGCGTGTTGGAGGATCTGCTGCCGCTGGCCGAGGCCAAGCATATCGACATCGGTGTCGAGGACGAACAGGATGTGCAGGTGCTGATCAACGAGCTGGACCTGCTTGCCATGGTCAAGAACCTGGTCGATAACGCCATTCGCTATACGCCTGCGGGCGGACGGATAGATCTCTCGGTGAGCATGGAGGAGGGCGGAGCGCTATTGCAGGTCAAGGACACCGGCCCCGGTATTGCGGCCGAGGAACGGGAGCGTGTGTTCGACCCATTTTATCGCAGCCTCGGGAACCATGAGGTCGGGTCCGGGCTGGGGCTGTCGATCGTCAAGGCGGTAGCGGATCGTAGCGGGGCATGGATTCGCCTGGGGTTTGGTGATGAGGTGGCAAGAAGCGGGTTGTGTGTCTCGGTGTGGTTGCCGTCATTGATTTCCCGCAGCGTTCCCCCTGCCGCCCATTTGTAGGCGCGGTATCATTTGCGAAAAGAACACATCGTCGGCCGGTGCATTTCTCGGCCGGCCCTGGATACTCATTCAAGGATCAACCCATGCTTTTAAGCAAACGCGATCAGGCGCGAATCGAGCGTCGCCTGGTGGTTACCCTGACCGAAGCATGTGAAACGGCCAAAGCGGAAATCGTCGGGTTCGCCTGGTTGACCCATGAGGTGAATTACTCGGCATTCCCAGCAAGCCTGAAGGTGACCTGGGTCTTCGACACACAGGCCAACAAGCGCCAGGCCCTGGCCAGTGGGCAAGCTGAACACATGGTCGAACTGACGGCCGTGGCGTTTAGTGAAGCGGATATTCTCGTCAGCCCGGTTTCGGCTTACGTGCAATTTGATACTGAAGAAGAGTGTCAGCGCACTCATGCCGGAAACTGGCAGCAACGCTTGGCGCGCCAGCGCTCGACTCGGGATTGAACCATGGCCAAGGATATCGAAAACCCGTGTATTTCCGTTTGTCAGCTGCGCGGTGAGCTGTGTGTGAGTTGTGGGCGCATCAAGGAGGACATCAGGAAATGGAAGCGCATGAAGCGCCCCGAAAAAATGGCCGCCGTGCAACGCGCGAACCTGCGCCTGCAAAGCCTGAAAAAAAATAACGGGTGAGCCGCTGGCGAATAAAGTTGTTGAGCCGTTGCTGAGTAACCAGACAGTCAAATCACAACGTTAAAGGGAGTTAACGATGGAAATGGATCATGTTTTTATTTGTGTGAATCATGACGTTCAAGGTGCTGAAGCTCTGAAAACCCTCGGGCTTGCCGAAGGGACACCAAACGTCCACCCGGGTCAAGGCACTGCCAATAGACGGTTCTTCTTCCGAAACGCTTTCATTGAGCTTCTATATCTCACGGATGAGTCAGAAGCTCGAAGTCAGTTAACGGCGCCAACCCGACTCTTTGAACGCCTCACGTGCACAGAGGGAGTCGCCGCGCCCTTTGGTGTTTGCTTCAGACCTTCCACGGTAGGGGAGAAGTCACTATTTCCAGTCTGGGAGTATCGACCCGTTTACTTACCCGCGGCCCTGAGCGTCGACGTGGGACATGCGCCTGTATCCGAACCGATGTGGTTTTTTCTTTCGTTTGCCAAGAGACCCGATGAAGCTCCGATTGAGCGAGCGCAGCCGTTCGAGCATCCCAATGGTTTTCGCGACATTACATCGGTGCGAGTAATCACTCCCGACAACCAGGCTTTTTCTACCGCTGCGCATTGTGCAAACCAGCTGGAAGGGTTTGCAATTGTTCAGGGTCATGAGCATCTGCTCATAGTGGAGATTGATCATGGGGCGAGCGGCCAGACGCACGATTTTCGTCCGGGGATGCCGATGATCATGAACTGGTAGTTCGGCCTGAAACGGACGCTCGAAAGCAAAAAAAGCTAAAAACAGACGATCACGCAGGGGGGATTACCCGGTTGCTGGCCGGGCCGCCTTCAATTCCGTAATATCCGCGGCCCTTTGTCCCACCACGTCCTGCGGTCTGCTCCGTCGGTCTGTATTTTAGGTAAGCCATGAAATCCAAACGTCTGCGTGCCGATGCCCTGGCCGGACTCACCACCTCTTTTGCTCTGCTGCCCGAATGCATCGCCTTCGCCCTGGTTGCCCACCTGAATCCGCTAATGGGTTTGTACGGCGCCTTCATCATCTGCACCCTGACCGCATTGTTCGGGGGCCGGCCGGGGATGATTTCCGGTGCTGCCGGATCGATGGCCGTGGTGATCGTCGCGCTGGTGGTGCAGCACGGCGTGCAGTATCTGCTCGCCACTGTGTTGATGGGTGGACTGTTGATGATGGCTTTCGGTCTGCTACGGTTGGGCAAGCTAGTGCGCATGGTGCCGTACCCGGTGATGCTCGGTTTCGTCAACGGCTTGGCGATTGTCATTGCCCTGGCCCAACTGGAGCATTTCAAGAGTGGCGGGACCTGGCTGAGCGGTACTGCGCTGTACCTGATGATCGGGCTGGTAGCGCTGACGATGGCCATCGTCTACGTGTTGCCGCGCGTGACCCGAGCCGTGCCACCGGCGTTGGTGGCGATCCTCGGCGTCGGTCTGGCGGTCTACCTGCTCGGCTTGCCGACTCGCACCCTTGGCGACATGGCGCACATTGCCGGCGGTCTGCCTGGCCTGACCTTGCCTCAAGTGCCCTGGAATCTGGAAACCCTGCGCATCGTTGCCCCTTACGCCGTGTTGATGGCCCTGGTCGGGCTGTTGGAAACCCTCTTGACGCTGAACCTTACCGACGAGATCACCGAGAGCCGTGGCTACCCGGATCGCGAATGCGTGGCATTGGGCGCGGCCAATATAGTCTCCGGTCTGTTCGGTGGGATGGGCGGATGCGCCATGATCGGTCAAACCGTGATCAACCTCAGCTCCAACGGCCGCGGTCGCCTTTCTGGTGTGGTCGCCGGAGTGATGATCTTGCTGTTCGTGCTATTTCTTTCGCCGCTGATCGAGCGCATCCCGCTGGCGGCACTGGTCGGGGTGATGTTTGTGGTGGCGCAGCAGACCTTCGCCTGGGCCTCGCTGCGGGTGCTCAACAAGGTGCCGTTGAACGACGTATTGGTGATCATTGCCGTAACGATCATCACGGTGTTCACCGATCTGGCCATCGCCGTGCTCTGCGGGATTGTCATTGCCGCGCTGAACTTCGCTTGGCAGCAGGCCCGCGAGCTATACGCCGACAGTTACCTGGAAGCCGACGGCAGCAAGCTCTATCGCCTGCATGGCACGCTGTTCTTCGCCTCTACTGCACCGTTCCTCAATCAGTTCGACCCCGCCAACGACCCGCCTCAGGTAACCCTCGATTGTCGCCACCTGAGCTTTGTTGACTACTCGGCCATCGCCGCGCTGAAGACGCTGCGTGAGCGTTACGTCAAGACCGGCAAACAGTTGCGGGTGTTTCACTTGTCCGAACGCTGCAAGAAAATGCTCAAGCGCGCGGGCGTGGCTCACGACTGAGGTCGGTGCATGCGAGCAGGTCGAGTTGCGCTCAAGGTTGATAGAGTCAGCGGTATCAACGCTGGGGAAGGTTCCAGCGTTCGCGAAAGTACTCGTACTCCGCTTCGGGCAACTGGACCAGTAAAGGCGACTGACGCGGATCCAGCCAGCTGAACAAACGAGCAATATCCGCTGGGTCCATGGCTGTGCAGCCAAGCGTCGGGGAGGTGGGGGCACGCCAGATGTGGAAGAAAATGCACGAGCCGGAGTCGGCGGACGCCGGCGTGTTGTGCTCGATGAAAATGCCTTGTCGATACATGTCGTCATCGCGACGCATGTGTTCGGAGCTGTTCCAGTCCTTGGCAATCGTCGCCCCGTCGACAAGCTCGTTGTAGCGCTTGGAGTGGCTGTCATCCACGCATTCGGTGCTCGATGTCAGCGCAAGATAAGGCAGTCTGGTGTCGGCCGTGTTGTCGTAGCCAAAGGCAGTTCCCAGTTTGAACAGGCCTGCAGGCGCTTTCCCGTCACCTTCACGTTTGACCGGCCCCTTGCGTTGCTCAACGACACTGAGACCCTTGCCCCAGGCCAGCCCGCTTTTGCCGACAACCACCGGAAACGACGCGCCGTATTTCTGAAACGTTTTCCCTTGCCGCTCATAGCGTTGGGCGGTCCCCTGGACATCAGTCCAGTTTTTTGTCGTGACTACAATGAGCTGGTTGCTGGTGTCTGGCACCTGCGCCTGCGCTGCATGAGGCTGTGGGTCGGTGACGCTGGACTCCAGTGGTGTAATAGGAAAATCCATGACGTTCTTCAACGCATCATTCCCGGTGTAGGTGAAGTGCCACCATTCTTTCGAGTACCCGGAAAATCCCTCTTTTTGCATGGCGTTGCCGAGCCGCTGCCGATTCACTTTGGCGGTCGCGTTGATCGTCGGATTATCGGTATGCGCTCGCTCATCAAAGCAATCGAAACCTGTTCCCATGTCGACAGCACCATCATGCCAACGCTGCTCATAGGGAGCGGCGCAGTCGACTTGCACGGCCGAGGGACTCCATGTCTGAGCGGGCAGAGCCTCTGGGCCCGTCAGCGTCAAATCCACCGTGCCACCCTTGGAGTGATTCGAAACCCGGGCCACATAGCCCAGACGCCAGAAGTCTTGCTTGTCCACGCGCGGATAGAACTCAGCCTTGCGCGGGTCACCCGGTAGCGTCGCAAAGCGCCCCATATCGGCAACAGCACGGCTGGGTCGATAGCAGTCAAATACCTTCAAGCCGTAACCTTGCGTGCGCAGCGCCGTTTGTACCCGGGCAAGGGCCTTGGCCGCGTCCAGCGACAACAGACACTCCGCAGCGCCGTAGCCGTCGAGCGGGTGGCCGGTAAAGTTGTGGGCGCTGGCATAGCGGATGTCTTGCTCGATACTTGGATCAATCGCCCGCAAATAGACCATATGCTCGGGCCTTGGCTCGGCGCTCGCCATGCAGGGCGCGATAACAGCTAGCATCGAGAAGCACAGCGGTATGATTCTGCACAGCAGGCGCATGCGATGCCTCCAAAGATGCCGGTTTTCAATCCAGAGCAGGCTAATGGTTGTACCCTTTTTTCTCAATCAGGGTTAGCGGGGTGAGTCGCCTTGTTGGGTAGATGGCATTGCCGCTTGCCTGGCCATCTGATATCAGAGAAGCTCCTCGCCAGTCCATATTCAGGGCGAATTAGCCACATGATCGAATGGTTTAGGGAAGAGTTGAATGACGCTCAGGGTGATGGTGATCGGTGGCTACGGAAACTTTGGCAGCATCGTTTGCCGGCATTTAATTGCGATGCCAGGTGTATCCCTGGTGATTTCGGGGCGCGACTCACAGAAGTTGTTGCGCAAAGCCGATGAGCTGAAAGCCCAATCGGGCACAACCTGTGAAAGCTGGTGCTGCGATGCCATGGACGCTGCATTCAAGTCCGTCCTGGACTCGATGGGTATTCAGTTGGTCATCCATACCGGCGGCCCGTTTCAGGGGCAGACCTATGCCGTTGCGCAGGGCTGTATCGATGCGGGCGTGAACTACTGCGACCTGTCTGACTGCCGTACTTTCGTCACCGGTATCGGCGCGCTCGACGCACAAGCCAAGCGTGCAGGAGTGGCTATCCTCAGCGGTTGCAGTTCGGTGCCGACCTTATCGTCGGCAATAATCGACCAACACCGACATCGCTTCAAACGTATCGACTCGATCGACCATGGCATTTCATCTTCGGCAAAGATGCCGGGACTGTCGACCGTCGAAGGCGTGCTCGCCTACGCAGGTAAACCGATCAAGCAACTCAAGAATGGACAGGTGCATGAAGTGTTGGGCTGGCAGGACCTGACATTTCGCAAGATGCCACAACTGGGTACCCGGGTCCTGGCCAATGTCGATGTGCCGGACATCGATATATTCGCCCAGCGTTATGGTGCCAAAACCCTGAGCTTCAAAGCTGGCTCAGGCCTGAAGCTCGGCGGTGTGGCCAACTATCTGCTGGCTCAGGCGATGAGAGTGGGGTTGGTCCAGGACCATGCGCCGTGGGCTGCAAGATTGCATCGCTGGGGCCGGAGGTTCGAGCGATTCGGTGATGGTAAAAGTGCAATGTACATCGACGTCCAGGGCATCGATGTAAATGCAAAACCGCTGTCCATGACGGTGCAACTGACGGCTATGAATGACAAGGGGCCAGAGATCCCCAGCTGCGCAGCTGTTGCCTTGGCCGCAAAAATCGTCCGAGGGTATTTGCCCGAGCCCGGTGCCCGAGCTTGCGTGGGCGAGATCACCGTCGAGGAGTACATGGCGGCGATCAACGACCCGGTGAATCTAGACTTGTCCGTAGACTTTTCTGACGGGCAGGTCTGACCATGCTCTATCTGTGTCTGAAGTACATCCACGTCATCGCCGCCATTTTCCTGTTCGGATTCGGCATGGGGTCTTACCTCTATTTGATCGCCGCCAGCCGCACAGGCAATCCTCAAGTGATCGCGCATGTGGCGAGAATGGTCGTGCGGTTCGACACCTGGATTACCACACCGGCAGGTTTCATTCAGATCGTGACAGGCTATCTGTTGGTGAGGCTTGCCGGACTTCCCCTGACCACGGAATGGGTTCTGACGTCGCTGATCATCTTCCTGTGTGTGGGCTCACTGTGGCTTCCGGTGTTGGCGCTTCAGAAGCGGCTGCACGTGATGGCCTTGAGCGCAGTTGAGGCGGGGGCGAGGCTCGATGATGAGTACAAATCCGTTTACAGAAAATGGTTCTGGATGGGGATCCTGGGGTTTTTGGGAATGTTTGTAATTGTGATGATTATGGTGACGAAGATGACGCCGAGGGACTTGATTGAAGTGATGGGGTAGGAGGGTGAGGCAATCCCGGACGCGGGCTATCACCAAACGACGCAACCAACCCAGGCAGATGAGCAATCACTCAAGCGTTACATTCCTCATGGGAATGTATTGCATAAAATTAATGAATTTTAATTATCGCTGTACAAGGCGTAGCTTGATTTGAGGACATGGAGAATCGCCTTGAAATCATCGCCTCTGAACGCAGCTGAAAAATTTGATACCTCACGGGCCAATGAGTACGGACGACAGAGCCGTATTGCATTAGCAGGCTATGACGCCTGCCACGATCTTGCGGCGTGCATGCTGGCGGCAATCCTCGGTGAGACAAAACCGGCAAGAATACTGGTCGTTGGCGCTGGCGGGACGGCCCAGGAGATTATTGCAATGGCAAGGCTGGAGCCGAGTTGGCGCTTCACTGCCGTTGATCCCTCTGAGCCGATGCTGGAGGCCGCGACGCAGCAGTTGGAGGCAAACAACTTGCTTGAGAGAACGGACGTGCATCTTGGTCAGGTTGACGACCTGCCGCCGGACGCGTCATACGACGCGGCGACGCTGATCGGTGTACTCCATCATCTCGCTGGAGACGACGCCAAACGGCAACTTCTACGTTCCATTCGGACTCATCTGAAACCGGGTGCGCCGTTGATTGTCGCGGGCAATCAATATGCCTATGCCAGTCAACCATTGTTGCTTGCTGCCTGGGGGCAACGGTGGCGACAGCAGGGTGCGAGCCCGGATGAAGTGAAGGTCAAACTTGGGAAAATCCTTCAAGGCGCTGACCCTCCACACTCCGAGGCGGCAGTTCAAAAACTGCTGCATGACTCGGGATTTGGAGACGCTACTCGTTTTTTCAGCAGCCTTTTCTGGGGCGCTTGGGTGACGTATAAAACTGTCTGAGTGGAACCGATTGTCGGTTATTGGCCGATTGTGTTGAAAAAGTCGACCCCGCCTGGCTACCCATGCATTGAGCGGTGAAAGCGCCTTTTTTGCACACTACTACGTCAAATCTGAGCCCAAGAACCTTCTGCCCAAAACTCGGATTTCAATCTCAGACGCGCACTTTTCTGCCGTGGAAACTGAAGCCGACTTTTTCAACACAATCGGCCAAAAGCGGACGCTCAAAGGTGTCCAGGAAAGCCGGGGCGATTCAGCATTCAGATAGTGCGAGGCCCAGATCAATTGCGGGTTTTCTTCCATCAAGCCGCGACCTGCCAGCAAAGTGGTGGTTTGCATCTTGGGCGCTGTTTGTAGAGAATCCCCCTTTTGCTCGAAAGGATGCGTGCAATGAAGGTCGAAGGGACTTTCCAATACATGACCCCACACGGGATCGTCTTCAACGTCTCGCAGATCACCCTCACCGACCTCACCGACCTCACCGACAGCGAGCGCGGCCGCCTGCGCGAGCTTCATTTTGGCGAAGCGAAAAGCGCCCACTATCAGGTCAACAGCAAGGTCGTAGAGATGTACGACAAGATGCAGGCCAAGAACCTGCCGTGCGTGATGATGATCGGCATCTCCAAGCCGCTGACCCGGCAACAGGCCGACGCCCTAGATGCCCAACGCACCAGACTCGCCAACCTGGGCGCCTCCGCCTTCGGTGGCGCTGCCGGTACTGTGGGCGGTTTAGCCGGGCCTGTAGGCAGTTTCGCCGCAGGTACTGTTGTAACGGCGGGTGTGCGCTCGTACGTCAATGACGCTCTGCCCACCTACCATGCTGGCGACGTAATCGTCAGCATCCAGGCGCAGGTCAATGGTGGGATTGGACCACAGCGCTCTTCCGAATCCCTGATCATCAAGACCTGAGGGGGGCTGCACATGTCCGAAATTACCCAGACGGTCATCGTCGTGGCGCTGGCCTTTCTACTTGATCGGTTTCTTAAGCCGTACCCGCTGCGCAAGTGGCTAGGGGTGACGCTGGTGGTGGCAGGCGCAATCGGCTGCGTTGTAGTGAGCCAGGCCCAGTTGCTGGGCTTTGACATGGGATTGATGTCGGTCCTTGCCGTGCCGGTGGGCGCGGGGCTGTTCGTGACCAGGCGGCGGTTTGTGGAGGTTGGCTGAAGTGCATCATCCCTAGCTCGGCATCATCCACCAGCGCCTTGGCCAAAGCGATGTAAAAAGGGGGGGGCCTGCCTTCGATTGAAGCTGGCTGACTGCCGTAGGCCGATTCCCGCTTGTGTGTTGTGAAAACCGAGACCGACTTTTTCAACAGAATCGGCCGATAGGAGCATGTCGCCCCCGGAAGCATGGGATCGTGATTATGGACGACGTCGGTAACGTCGTGTGGCGAGTGACGTCCGTGCCATCATCGAAGGAAGGGTGATGAGGCGAACGTCCACGTCAGGGAAATAAAACTCAAACTATGAATAAGGGCGGTCTTCGAATCTATCGAAGCCCGAGGACCGACAGGACAAACAGGGCGATCACAACTGCCCCGACGATGTAGACGATGCTGCTCATGAAATCCACCTCTCATACTGAACGGGATTGCGACACCAAGGTATTGCCAATACAGGGTACGGCACTGTTGCTCGAAATTCCGTTCGGCAGCACACATAGCTCCGTTATTCATTCGCAACGTGCCCTGGCACCCGTTCGGGCCGAGAAAAAACTTAAAGTCGTGTCCGGGATGAGTGGACCGTTACAAACTGACCGCAAGTGGCGTCAAGCCTTCTGCTAATTGCCATCCGCCACTTTCCGTTCTATTTCAGCTATTTTTCGACTGCGCTCCTCAGCCTCCTGCTCCTGGGTTCGAGTTAAAGGGGGCGTAACGGTTACGTCTACATTTTTGGCATCACTCTCCCTGTCCTCAAGACCTCTTTCGACCACATTGGCGGGTTTGCCAGACGTATCGGTGGGAGGGGAGTTTGACGTCGTTTCTGATTCGTCGTCGTCAACACGGTCATCGTTGTTCATATCGCTACCTCCATTGGCCTATACATTGGATGCAGCGGTATGGCTTGAGTTCGATTTTTTACCGGCGTTCCTGATGGATATCGGCTCTCGTGATGTTCATCGGGATTCAACTGTATGACGCGCGTAGCTCACCAGGCTTGATTGTCCGCCTCGCAGCGTCCTACTGACCGCCAAACACCGCTGGCCTGCGCTGCGCAAATGCCGCCAGCCCCTCATCAAAGTCGCTGCTCTCACACGCCTGTCGACGCAGTTCTGCGATCTGTTCCATCGCCTGGACGGGCATCGGTTGCAGGTCTTCGAGGATGCGCAATTGCTCCTTGACCGCCGCGATGGCCAGCGGCGCTTTGCCGGCAATCGTGCGTGCCAGTTCCAGCGCAGTCGCCTCCAGCACGTCGCTGTCGACCAGCCGGTTCACCACGCCGAAGTGTTCAGCGCGTTCTGCATCGAGCTTTTGCGCGCAGAAAAACATTTCCTTCAACACGTGAATCGGCAGGTTGTTGAAGAAGCGCAGCAGCCCGCTCGTGGTGTAGGGCAAACCGATGTTTGCCGGTGTCATCGAAAAGCTTGCACTGCGATCCGCGACCACCAGGTCGCAACTCATCGCCAGGTCGACCGCGCCACCCCATACCGAGCCGGAGATCATGGCGATCACCACACCGGGGTAGGCGCGGATGCGGCGCAACACTTTTTCGAGTGGCTTGCCGTAGGCAACTGGGTCGTGGTCGTGTTGCAGTTCGCGGATGTCGTGGCCGGCGCTCCAGACGGGCTGGCCGACTTCGCTGCCCAGTATCACCACTGGTATGCGTTGTGACGCCAGTGCGGCGAGGCTTTCGTCGAGGGCGTTCAGCAGTTGTGCGCTGAGGGCGTTGCGGTGGGTGGGGTTGCTGAAGACCAGCCGGCCGATTCGTTCATCGACAATGTTGACGGTCACGGTGGCGGAAGAGGTTTGCGTCGGGTTCATTGTGCGGTTCCTGTTGATTGTCCGGATGCCATTACTGGCGAATCACTGCTGTCCTGATACACGGCTTTCGCGGCCAGCAGCGCGTTGATCGACGCCGTGCCGAAACCT
This sequence comes from Pseudomonas brassicacearum, assembly GCF_003732175.1. GTDB lineage: Bacteria > Pseudomonadota > Gammaproteobacteria > Pseudomonadales > Pseudomonadaceae > Aquipseudomonas > Aquipseudomonas brassicacearum_G. Next base: position 135,391 of record NZ_MOBI01000002.1, on the reverse strand, counting down.
GCCTCGCGCAGGACTTCGAGGGTGTGTTCACCGAGCAGCGGCGGTGGTCGCTGGCTGACACCGGGCGCAGGTTCTGTTGCGTCGGTTGCGCTGAACACCGGGGTTACTACCTGGCGCAGCGCGCCGAGTGTCGGGTGCATGAGTGTCCGGGTCAGCTGGCTATGCAGCACCTGCGGGTCGTCGAACACTTCGTCGAGTGTATTGATCGGGCCTGCGGGTAAACCAGCCTCGATGAACAGTTCGGTCCACGCGCGTTTGCTGCGGGTTTTCAAGCGGCTTTCCAGAATAGCTTTCAACTCGTCACGTCGCTCGACCCGAGCTTCGTTGGTTGCGAAGCGCGGGTCGTCCGGCAGTGTCGGTAAATCGAGCAGGGTGCATAAACGTCCCCACATGGCCGAGGTGATCGGCGCCAGGTTGAGCGGGCCGTCCTGCGTCTGGAACACCCCGTAAGGCGCAATGACCGAGTGGGCGTTGCCCGTTCGGCGGGGGACATCGCCCAGGCTGAGGTAGCGTTGCCCGTGCACACTTAACAACCCGACCAGGCTGGCCAGCAACGAGGTGCTGACGTGCTGGCCGCAACCGCTGCGTTCGCGCTCCAGCAGGGCGGCCATTACCGCCGTCACCAGCCACATACCCGAGGTCAGGTCGCCGATGGCCGTGCCGGTGCGGGTCGGGTCGCCATCGACGAACCCCGTCAGGCTCATCAGCCCCGAATAGCCCTGCGCGATCTGGTCGAAACCTGGCCAGCTGCTCATCGGGCCGTCGCTGCCAAAGGCGTTGATGCTGCCCATGATCAGCCGCGGATTGCGTGCGCTGAGCACCTCATAGCTGAGGCCCATGCTATCGAGGGTGCCGGGTTTGAAGTTCTCGATCACCACGTCGGCATCATCGACCAGCCGCTGGATCGCGGCCAAGCCCTGGGGGTTGCGGAAGTCGATGCAGATGCCGCGTTTATTGCGATTGCACGACAGATAGTAGGTGCTCACACCCCGGTCGAACGGGCCCCAGGTCCGGCTCATGTCGCCGGACGGGCCGGGCTCGATCTTGATCACATCGGCGCCGAGGTCCGCCAGCACCATGGTGCAGAACGGCCCGGACAGTGCGCGACTCAAGTCGACGATCTTCACGCCTTGCAAAGCTTGCATACGGTTCTCCACTGAATGTTTGAGCGCTGCTGTTTTATTGCGGCAATGGCTGATTACGGGTTTCGACGGCAAACGGCAGGATCAGAATGCCGGCCACGAAGGCCGCAGCGGTCCAGGCGATGGGGGCGCCCAGCGAGCCGTGCCAGTGGATCGCAGCGGCCAGCAGGAAGTTGACGCCAGCGCCGATGAAGCGGCCGACCGAGGCATTGAAGGCGAACGCCGTGGCGCGGATCCGGGTCGGATACTGCTCAGGCAGCCAGAGCGAGAAAATCGCGAAGTTACCGCCGAAGAAACCGAGAAACACCAGCGACGCCATGAACAGGTGCAGGCCGTCGTCCATATAAAAGACCCAGCCGAAGGCGACCACGATTGACGTCGCCATACCGGCGAAGTAGATGGCCAGCGCAACCCGTCGTCCGAGCCGCTCGGCCAGCCACGGCGCAACGAGGCAGCCGAGGATGGTGCTGAGCGACAGCACCGCCGCACCAATGGAGGCCAGGTGCACGGCGCCGACGTGGTCGATGCCGGCGCGGGTGGCCAGGGTCACCACGGCCGTTGCTTCGTAAACCGAGCCGGCCCACAAACCGACGATCGCGACGCCGACCAGGGCAGAGCTGGTCAGCGTGCGTCGGCGAAAGGCCGGGGCAAAGATTTCCCACCACGAGGTGCGAGTGGAAGCGCTCGGGGCGTGAGGGCGCCCGGTGTGGTGCGCAGCTTTATGCGTCTGCGCAGGCTCTTTGACCTTCAATGCGGTGTAGATCGCCACCGCCGCCGGTGCGAGGCCGCACAGAAACATCACGCGCCAGCCGTAGGTTGCGCCGACGGTGTAGTTCAGCAACGCGGCGATGAAAAAGCCGAAGTAGTAGCCCGTTTGCAGGTAGCCCGCGCCCATCTTGCGCCGGTCCTCCGGCCAGCTCTCGGCCACATAGGTGCCGGCCAGCGCCCATTCGCCGCCGACACCGATCCCGGCGATCAGCCGAAACGCCGCCAATTGCCAGATGTTCTCTGAGAACGCCGCCGCCCCGGTAAACAGCGAGTACACCAGGATGCTGGCTGCCAGCATCTTCACCCGACCAAAACGGTCGGCGAGCGGCCCCCAGATAAACGACAGACCCCAGCCGATCAGAAACAGCCCGAACAGCAGAGAACCGTACATGGCGATATTGGCGGGGGTTGGGGTTATGCCCGAGTTGGGCAGCAACTCGGTCAGGGCGGGAATCAAGACCAGGGCGAAGATCACCGAGTCCACGCCGTCCAGCACCCATCCCAGGTAGACGGTCCAGAAGCCGCGAATCTGCTCGCGGGTCAGGGGCGTTTTGATCGGCTTCACGCTCGTTGCTGATGCGGTTAATGCTCTAGACATTAAGATCTCCCATTGACCTTGATCAGGCCTATTGAGGCGCTGCGAGGCGGGGGCCGCCGTCAGCGCTTCGTTTATTGTGAAATCAGTCTAGGCAGCGCATCTCATAAGCTACAAATATGAAATTCCTTTGGTCCTATCGGATATTTATATAGAGTCAGATTCTTTGGACGCCCACCATGGACCTGCGCCAGTTGCGGTATTTCATCAAGGTGGTCGAGTGCGGCAATATCACCCGCGCCAGTGAGGCACTGCATATCGCGCAGCCCGCGATCAGCCAGCAGATGCACAATCTGGAGCGGGATATGGACACGCAATTGCTCGAGCGCAGCGTGCAGGGCGTAGTGCCCACCGCGGCCGGGCAGACGCTGTACCGGCATGCCATCGAACTGCTGCGCCAGGCCGACGGCACCCGTGAACTGCTGCGTCAGGACGCCGAACTCCCGCAGGGCAAGGTCTCGGTCGGCATGCCGTCGAGTACGGCGCGGATGTTGGCGATTCCGCTCGCACGCACGATCCGCAGTCGGTATCCGGGTATCAAGCTGGAGTTGATCGATGCCCCGAGCGCCGAGCTGGGAGGCCTGATCACGGTCGGGCGGGTTGCGCTCGCGGTGAATGTCGATGTGGTCGAAACCCGTGGGATGATCTCGCAGCGACTGCTCACCGAAACGCTGTACCTGATCGCGTGGCCGGAATTTCCGTTACCCGAGGGGCCGGTGACGATCGACGCCCTGGCGAAGATGCCGCTGGTGCTGCCTTGTGCCCCGAACACGATTCGCAGTCGAGTCGAGTCGGCATTGCAGGAGGCCGGTCTGCACTGTGAGGTCGAGTTCGAAGCCAACTCCACGGACTTGCTGTTCTCAGCCGTTCTGGCAAAGCTGGGTGTGACGATCCTGCCTTGGGCAGCCGCCCATGTCGAACTGGATCAACAGAAGCTCAAGCTCGCCAGGATCGATCATCGGCTGTTCACGCGTGAGCTGTCTTTGTGCTGGCCTGACACGGCCGTGCAGAGCAACGCGGTGCAAAAGGTCAAGGCGACCATTTTTGAACTGTTCGAGGCGGTTGGACGCCACCCGGGGTGGGCGGACGGGCAGTGATGAGTCCGGTTGCGTGGGCTTCAGGCAATAACCTAAAGTCGTGATCGACTTAGAGCATGACGCTCGTGACGGATGAGCAAGCCGTGGCCCGTGCGCGCTGACTAACGATGAGGGAGCCAACGGCGAAAGTCGGCTCCGAGATTGATCGGTTCCCACGGTGGACTTATAAAGTGTGTCTCGCTTATGTCCTATGCGGGAAAATTAACGCATTTCGGTACCCGTTCGGCAAACACATATTCTCAAATGCAGTGGCTTTGACTTTGCTGCCTGGTACGGGCAGAGTCTGGTGCTACGTGAGGATGGATGCCTCGGTAAGGCTTAAGGAGAATGCCGTGTTTCCGATCAATATTTGGCTTGCCTATACTGCCGCGTGCTTGCTATTGGTACTCGCACCCGGCCCGGACAATCTGCTGGCCGTAGGCCGAGGACTCAGTCAGGGCAGGATAGCCGCTATCGTATCGGGCATGGCATCTGGGGCGGGAACTCTATTTCATGTGGCAACCGCTTCGCTAGGACTGACTTTGCTTATGCAGACGTCCGCAGTTGCCTTCTGGGTCGTCAAGCTTATCGGCGCCGGTTATTTACTTTGGCTTGGCATAAAAGTCCTACGCTCTCGTAGCCTGATTAGCTTCCAGCCAGCGACTCGGCAATCACTGCCGAGCATTTTCCTCACGGGATTACTCTCGGCAGCACTCAATCCGAAGCCTGGGTTTTTCGTCCTTGCGTTCATCCCGCAGTTCGTAGACCCACAACGCGGCTCAGTGAGCGTGCAGATGCTGGTATACGGCATATGGTTCGCCGCACTTACGGCAGTGGGATTCGCACTTATGGGCGTATTTGCCACTGCACTGTCCCGATTTTTGCGTCAGAGGCCACGGCTGGTAAATGGCTTGAACGTAGGGGCAGGACTCACCTTCGTTGCTTCGGGAGTATCGATAGCGGCGCTCAGCCAAAAATAGGATCCGTGTATTGGCGTCGCGGGGCTAAGATTCCAGCCTCGCTAGTTTTGCCTCACAGGACATTAGCGAGAAATGCGGGAGCCGGTGTGATCATTGATGCTTTCCTCATCTCTGAGTTGCCGGCTCATGGCATCGCAGCTTTCAGACCACGATGTCAGCCAATTCGACATCTCTGGTGACTGTTCGGACAACCCCAGCTCTCGAACAAATTCGCTTGGAGGAACAGTACCTTTTGCTGACCGAAACAGACCCCGCATCACGACTACCCCAATCACTCGCCCTTTGCTCACAAACCGATGTTCCATGAAGCTCCATTTGTCGTCCCAACCGAGCATCCTGGTGTGGATTTCGAATGCTTCAAACAACTTCAGCTCACGACGAAATTTACCCCAAGTATCCCCAACGACAGGCAGCGCCTTTGAGCGCAGAGCCACTCGATAGGCACCACTGCGCAAAACAAAATCCATGCGTCCGACGTCAGCCAGTGTGAAATATCGGCCATTGGTGACGTGTCGATTGAAGTCGAGATCCAGTGGCCATACGCGCATTTGAATGACGGTCGATTCCATGGCATTTGCCGGTTTGCGCCATGGTCGGCGCAACAGCATGAGGAGAAGTCGGAACCAGAGATTCATGAATATGCCGATAGTTGAATGATCGGTGCACTGTAGAGACGGAGGATCGGTTCAGGTAGGTGCGTAAATGACTTTTTTTGCCTGAAAAGTGCATTTTGGTCATTAACGCTGCTCAGCCTGCACCTGATTCACCAACGTTTTGCTCCAACCTCTTTAGGTAATGAGATAGATCACTTTGGACCGTGAGTTTTACGCCTGCGAGACTCCAGCTTTCGATTCAGTGGAGCCCCAAGCAAGGCCGCCCTCGCCGGTAGTGGGGAGCGCTTTCCGGTACTCACGCAAAAGCAAAGGTGCGTCGGTGGCTCTAAGGCCTGCTTGCTCATCATTCAGCGACGCTTGGCCACCTCAATAAGAATGAGCGTCAACCACACGCTTCACCGTGTCGAGTGCGACTTGCAGGGCATCCAGTTCCAGCGAGCCAAGTGCAAGCCTGATCGCGTGAGGAATAGGGGCAGATGTCGCAAAGGGCTCCGCAGTCGACACCGAAACCTGCTCGCGCATCAGTGCCATCGCCACCTGGTCCGCGCGAACCTCTTCACCCAAGGGCAGCCAGAGAAAATAGGAGGAGGGATGGCCTATGTACTTCAGGTCGGTCAACGTGCCCCTGGCCATGGCCTGTCGCTTCGTAGCGTCCCGGCGCTTTTCGCGCTCCAGGCGATTGACCGTGCCATCGTCGAGCCAATTACAAGCGATTGAAGTCATCACCCCGGGTGTGTTCCAAATGGTCGCGCGTATGGCTCTCTCGATAGCGGGAACCCAGGCGGTGGGCGCCGCGACAAATCCGACGCGCAACCCGGTGGCGACATTTTTCGAGAGGCCTGTCACGTACACGGTTCTTTCCGGTGCAAGCGCTGCCAAGGGCGGCGGTGCATTCTCTGCGAGAAACGCATAGGCGGCGTCCTCGATGATCAGCAAGTCATGCTCGCGGGCGATGCTCACCAAGCGTTGCCGCCAGCTTTCGCTGGCGACCCACCCCAGTGGATTGTGCAAGGTTGGCATGGTGTAGACGGCGCGGACCTTTCTGCTCTGGCACAGTCGAACCAGGGCATCCAGATCGGGTTCACAGCCGGCAGCAGGGAGGGGGGCCAGTTCCAGGCGCTGGGTATCCGCGAGGACTTTGAAACCGGGATAGGTCAAGGCATCCGTCGCGACGACATCACCTGGGCGCAGCAGCCCCATGACAGTCACCGCCAAGCCGTGTTGAGCCCCGTTGACGATCAGTACCTGCTCGTCGCTGACGCTCAAGCCTCGGCATTGGAGATGCCGGGCGACTGACGCACGCTCATGCTGTCGCCCTCCATGGGGCTGATAGCGGAGCAATGCCTCCAGATCGCCCGAAGACGCCAGTTGGCGCAAGGCGCCACGCAGCAGTTCTGCCTGACCCGGTAGAGAAGGGTAGTTGAAGTTAAGGTCCAGAACACCGGTGGCGACCGCATGCTGATCAATGCCTAACCCTGATGGCAACGAGGTCTCCCGGACAAAAGTACCTCTCCCGGTTTCGCCGCTGACCAGGCCCATTGTTTCAAGCTCTGCGTAGACACGGGTCGCCGTGGCTAAGGCGAGGCCTTCGTTGGCCGCAAGCTCTCGGTGCGTGGGCAGACGCGTTCCAGGTGGCAGGCGTCCTGCGCGAATGTCGGCCGCGAACGCGTCCACCAACGATTTATACCGGGAGCGAGCCATGGAGATGTATCCATTACAATAATTTGATTGTACTAATTATTCGCCATAGCCTGCCTCTGTACAACCGCCTCCTTCAGGCGGATGCCAGCCACATTTGCAGGAAGACCCAATCATGCATATCGCCATTCTCACCTTTGAAGGCTACAACGAACTCGACTCCCTGATCGCACTCGGCGTGTTGAACTGCATCAAGAAGCCGGGATGGCGCGTGTCGATTGCCAGCCCGACGCCCCGTGTTCGCTCAATGAACGGGCTCGTGATTGAATCCCAGGCAACGCTTCGCGAGGCGAGCGAAGCCGATGCGGTGATTGTCGGGAGCGGCATGCAGACTCGTGAAGTCGTGGCTGACACCGCCCTTATGGCGCAGTTGCAACTTGATCCCTCGAGGCAGCTCCTGGGCGCGCAGTGTTCGGGCACGCTGGTACTGGCCAAGCTTGGCTTGCTGGAGAGGGTACCGGCCTGCACGGATTTGACGACGAAACCGTGGGTTCAGGCGGCTGGCATCGATGTCCTTAACCAGCCGTTCTTCGCCAAAGGCAACATCGCCACAGCCGGCGGATGCCTCGCTTCGGTCTATCTTGCGGCGTGGGTCATTGCTCGCCTGGAAGGCATCGAAGCGGCGGAGAGCGCACTGCACTACGTCGCGCCGGTCGGGGAAAAGGAAGAGTACGTCCAGCGCGCAATGCGCAATATCGCCACGTACCTATCCGATGGGCAGGTTGCTTGAGGCGATTACAGCGAGAATCAAACCGCTGACTCAACTCGGCTTTTGCGCAAGCTGCGTTACCAAAAACTCGATAAACGCCCGGGTCTTCTGCGGCACCCGACGTGCAGACGAGTAGACCGCGTTGATGGTGATCGGTGGGGCCTGCCATTCGCACAACACGGCGACCAGCCTGCCGGCCGCCAAAGCCTCTTCGACAATGAAGCTCGGCAGCAAGGCGATCCCCATGCCGGCTTCTGCGGCCTGGGCCAGCAGGTCGCCATTGTTGGCATGCAGAGGACCGGTGACGTGTACGCGCTGCGTCTCGGTGCCGTTGCTCAGTTGCAGGCTGACGCCACTCTGCAGGTAGCCATAATTCAGGCATTGGTGTGCACTCAGATCCTTTGGCGATTGCGGTGTCCCTGCGCGCTCAAGATAGGCCGGGGAGGCGACCATGATCCGCGGAGCGGGCGCCAACAGACGGGCCACCAGGGAGGAGTCCGGCAGGCTCGCGATGCGGATGGTCACATCGAAGCCGCCGCGTACCGGGTCAACCTGCTGGTCACTCAGGACCAGTTGCAGCTCGATGTTCGGATGCTGCTCATGAAACAACGGGATCAGCGGCCCGAGCCGCCGCAGACCGAACGACATCGGCGCGTTGACCCGCAGCACGCCGCGTAGTTCGCCAATGCCGTTACGCGCACGTTGCTCGGCTTCGTCCACTGACGCGATCACTTCACGGGCCGCTTCGTAGTACTCCGCGCCGGCCTCGGTCAAGTGCAGGCTGCGCGTCGTGCGCTGCAGCAACTGCACACCGATGGCCTCTTCCAGCGCCTGAATCTGTTTGCTGACTTTTGAGCGTGGCACATCCATCGCTCGGGCTGCGGCGGCGAAGCCGTTTGCGCCGACGGTGGCGACAAAAGCACGCATGCATTCGATCCGGTCCAAGACTGTCCCTATTTTGGAAATAATGATTATGCATTTTAGGTAATTGTTTCGGTTTTATCCAGAAACTACATTAGGTTCCAAGCCGGTAGCACACCACCTCCAACGAGACCAAGCACCGCGCCTTGCAGTCTGAATAACTCAACCATCCAGAACACCGACATCAAAAGGAACACGCCATGTCTATTCGTGAATTGCTCAACCCAACCAACTCCGCGCTGATCCTGATCGACCACCAGCCGCAAATGTCCTTCGGCGTGCAATCGATCGACCGTCAGACCTTGAAGAACAACACCGTTGCACTGGCCAAAGCTGCGAAGATCTTCAACGTGCCGACCATTTTGACGTCGGTCGAAACCGAAAGCTTCAGCGGCTATATCTGGCCGGAATTGCTTAGTGTGTTTCCCGATCATCAGCCCATCGAGCGCACCTCGATGAACTCCTGGGAAGATAAAAAACTGGTAGAAGCGGTGAAGGCCACCGGTCGCAAAAAGCTGATCATGGCCGCGCTCTGGACTGAAGTGTGCTTGAACTTCCCGGCTCTGGAAGCGCTGGCCGAAGGCTACGAGGTGTACATCGTCACCGACGCATCGGGCGGGACAACCAAAGAAGCTCACGACATGTCGGTGCAGCGGATGATCCAGGCGGGTGCGGTGCCGGTGACCTGGCAGCAAGTGTTGCTCGAGTACCAACGCGACTGGGCACACAAAGAGACTTACGACGCAGTGATGGACCTGGTGCGCGAGCACAGTGGTGCCTATGGCATGGGCGTGGATTACGCCTACACCATGGTGCACAAGGCGCCGCAACGTCAGGTCAAGTAAGTCGCGAAAAATACCGCTGCTCAACGGCGCAGTTCGCTGCGCCGTCACTGCCAGCGGCATGCTCGGAGAGTCAGTCATGAACATCGAATTGTCGGAAGGCGTGGTCACACTGCTGGTGCGCCATCGGGTCAAACAGGGTGGGGATGAGGCGTACGAAAACTGGTTGCGCCGTACCATCGCCATGGCGCGCACGTATCCAGGGCATCTGGGCATTGATGTGATGCGCGGACAAAGCCAGGGGCTGGCCCAGTTCACCAGTGTGCTGCGCTTCGCCACGACTGAACAATTGCAGCATTGGCTCGACTCCGAGGATCGCCGCAAGCTGGTCGAAGAGGCGCAGCCATTGCTTGCTGATGGCGACCAGACCGAGGTCAATGCCGACCGTGAGTTCTGGTTTACCCCGGTCGATGCTACCGCGCCGTCCCCTCCACCGCGCTGGAAGCAGGCTTGTGTGACCTTTTTGGTCATTCTGCCCCTGAGCTTTCTGGTGCCGACGCTGTTCAAGCCGCTGTTTGGCTGGATGCCCTGGCTGGGCGGCTATGTGCAAAGCACTGTGCTGATCACGGCCAGCATTGTCTTGTTGGTGGTCTACGTGTTCATGCCTCGGGTGACGCGCCTGTTTGGAAAGTGGCTGCAGCCGCGATCCGGCGCATGAATGAGGTCCCTGCTGGGTGCCGCTCCTCGCTGGCAGTGCGCAGGTTCTCGTATTGCGGGGGCTTTCAACGCTAAGCCAGGTACCGCTGGAACCAATCCAGCGTCCTGCTCCATGCAAGCCTGGCAGCAGCTTCATCGTATCGAGGCGTGGAGTCGTTATGGAAACCATGGTTAACGCCAGGGTAGATGTAGGCTTCGTAAGTCTTGCCGGCAGCTTTCAACGCCTGCTCATAGGCGGGCCATCCTTCATTGATCCGCGTATCCAGTTCGGCGTAGTGCAGTAGCAGAGGTGCTTGAATACGGATGACCTCTTCAGCCTTTGGCTGACGGCCATAAAAGGACACGGCGGCACCCAGTTCCGGATAGGCCACAGCCGCGGCATTGGCGACGCCACCGCCATAACAGAACCCGACGATGCCGACTTTTCCCGTGGTCGAGTCATGCTTCATCAGCCACTCGATGGCGGCAAAAAAATCATTCATGAGCTTTTCAGGATCGACGGTCTGCTGTAGCTCCTGACCTTTTTCATCGTTGCCGGGATAACCTCCGACTGACGTCAGCCCATCGGGGGCGAGGGCGATGAATCCCGCTTTGGCCAGCCGCCGGGCGACATCCTCGATGTAGGGATTGAGCCCGCGATTTTCATGCACGACCACCACCGCCGGCACCCTGCCGCTGGCTCTCGCCGGGCGTACCCGATAGCCACGGACTTGCCCGTGTCCCTTGGGGGAGGGATAGGTAATGTACTCGGCAATGATGTCCGGATCGGTAATTTGCACCTGCTCGGCGAGCGCATAATTCGGGCTCAGGGCAGCGAGGAGTGCGCTGGCCGTCAGACCGCCTAACGTGAACAACGCCGCCCGATCCAGAAACTCTCGCCTGTTGATCATGCCATGGGCGTAGTTGTCGTAGAGTTCCAGCAGTTCAGGGGCAAAATCTTTTGCAGTAAGACGGTTCATCTGTGCGCTCCCTTTGAATCACCTGGGTTGCCACTGTGTTGTCCTGCAATGCATCGTAAACGTGCTGCTCGGCCATTAAATACTTCAGGTACGTCAATCCGAAGTGCAAGCATGAGCTTCGCGGCGATATCACCGGCGATCGAAGTCAGTTCGGTCAGACGATTGCCGGGCTTTGCTGAAAAGTAGCTTCGAGTGGGCTGCAGTCCACCGCCGATTGCATCGCGTGTCGAGGGTTGCCAGGTCATTAGTGAGCCGCGTAGGTGACTCCCCGGTGACTTCGCACAGCAGCGCTGTTATAGCTTCTCCGTTAACCGTGCCGTGCTCTTGTAGAAGATCTGCGACAGCGGTGACAGCGGGCCAGTAATGACGCACCAGACAGCAGGAGCGGGCGATTGCCAGGGACTCTGCGTCGAGTAGCTTTCGTACAGGCAGCAAACTTATCAATTCGTAACCCCTGCACCGGTCCCCACTGCCGCTGCCCCAGATGAATTTGTCCGATTTGGTGCGCCTGTAGACTGCTTCGGCCACCGGGCCGGCGAAGCAATCGAGAAGATCGCGCTCAATAGAATCGACCATTGAGGGCAGGTATTCAGCAATCCCGGGCGCGTCGAAGGATGGGTACGGGACCAGGTAATCAGCCTCAACCAATCCCTCTACGTTTTGCGGGTTGCCGCGCAGATCAATCATTGGGCCGGTGCAGGCTTCTGTCTTGGTACGCACAGTGACGCGCTCTATGTGCTGAGCATTCCACCAAAAGGCCAGGGCGTGGCCAGCTTCGTGGACGGCCGTGCGGCGCGGGCACTTATTCATGGTCTGGTCCTCTCCCGTACAGGCGTACGTCGCGTATCAGGTCTATTCCGTCCTTAGGTGTCAGGTAAAAGACTAGGCCTATCAGGACCTGATACGCCACCTATTAGCTGACTGCTTTATAGGGGGCTAACCTTAACGGAGCGCTGGTGAAAACTGGCCGGTTGAGACCTGATAAGAGATACGAATAAGTCAGAAGCGTACTAGGCTTGCCGTGGGCCACCGTGCTGGTAACTCGATTGCCACTATCCGGATTGCCCGTGTGACCACGACGATCAATTGATCGAATTGTTGGCCCGGCAGCTTATGTCATTGATTTCGCTCGTCGCTATTGCGTGCCCACGCGGGGCCGGATAGCCGGATGAATACGACCAAAGGTAGCTCACACATGGCAACTGAATCGAAATGCCCGTTCAATCACGCCGCCGCGGGCGGTGGCCCATCGAACCGCGACTGGTGGCCGAACCAACTCAATCTGAAGATCCTGCACCAGCACTCGTCCCTGTCCGACCCCATGGGCGAGGGCTTCAACTACGCCGAAGCGTTCAAAAAACTGGACTTTGCGGCGCTCAAGAAAGACCTGCATGCGCTGATGACCGATTCGCAAGACTGGTGGCCTGCGGACTTCGGACACTATGGACCGCTCTTTATTCGCATGGCCTGGCACGCCGCAGGCACTTACCGCACCGGCGACGGACGCGGTGGTGCCGGCTCCGGTCAGCAACGCTTCGCACCCCTCAACAGTTGGCCGGATAACGTCAGCCTCGACAAGGCACGCCGACTGCTCTGGCCGATCAAGCAAAAGTATGGTCGTAACATCTCCTGGGCCGATCTGATCGTCCTCACCGGCAACGTCGCGCTGGAATCCATGGGCTTCAAGACCTTTGGTTTTTCCGGAGGCCGTCCGGACGTCTGGGGACCGGATGAGGACGTCTACTGGGGCTCCGAAAAAACCTGGCTGGGGGGCGACGTGCGCTATGGCAAAGATGAGAGCCCTGGTGTCCAGGAGCGCAACCTGGAGAAACCGCTCGCCGCGGTGCAAATGGGCCTGATCTATGTCAACCCGGAAGGCCCGGAGGGCAACCCGGACCCGCTCGCTGCTGCGGTGGATATCCGCGAAACGTTCGCTCGCATGGCGATGAATGACGAAGAAACGGTGGCCCTGATCGCCGGTGGCCATGCCTTCGGCAAGACCCACGGTGCCGGGCCTGCGTCCAATGTGGGCGCCGAGCCCGAAGCCGCTGGCCTCGAAGCGCAGGGCCTGGGCTGGAAGAACAGCTTCGGCACGGGCAAGGGTGGCGACACGATCACCAGCGGCCTGGAAGTGACCTGGACCACGACACCCACGAAGTGGAGCAACAACTACCTGGAGAACCTGTTCGGCTTCGAGTGGGAACTGACCAAGAGCCCGGCCGGTGCGAACCAGTGGACGGCGAAAAACGGCGCTGGCGCGGGCATCATTCCAGATGCTCACGACCCGTCCAAGCGGCGTAATCCGACCATGCTGACCACGGACCTGTCCCTGCGACTCGACCCGATCTATGAGCCCATTTCACGGCGCTTCCTGGCAAACCCGGATCAGTTGGCCGACGCCTTCGCCCGCGCCTGGTTCAAGCTGATCCACCGCGACATGGGGCCGATCTCACGCTACCTGGGTCCGGAAACGCCGAGCGAAGAGCTCATTTGGCAAGACCCTGTTCCAGCGCTCGACCATGCCTTGGTCAACGACAGCGACATCGCCTCACTCAAGAGCAAGCTTCAGTCCTGTGGCCTGACAGTCTCGCAGCTTGTATCAACTGCTTGGGCGGCGGCGTCCACCTTCCGTGGCTCCGACAAGCGCGGTGGTGCCAACGGGGGGCGCCTGCGCCTGGCCCCGCAGAAGGACTGGCCGGCCAACCAGCCTGGGCAACTGGCGAATGTGCTGGCGACCCTTGAGAAAATCCAGAGCGAGTTCAACAGCGCGCAGACTGGCGGCAAGAAGATCTCGCTGGCGGACCTGATCGTGCTGGCCGGTAGCGCTGGTGTCGAACAGGCGGCAAAAAATGCCGGTCACACCGTCACGGTACCGTTCACTCCGGGGCGGATGGACGCGAGCCAAGAGCAGACGGATGTGGAATCGTTCGGGTTTCTCGAACCGATCGCCGATGGCTTCCGCAATTACCTCAAGACCCGATACCGCGTACCGGCCGAGGCGTTACTGATCGACAAGGCGCAACTGCTGACACTCACCGCACCAGAAATGACGGTGCTCATTGGCGGCCTGCGCGTGTTGAATACCAACGTCGGACAAACCCGGCACGGGGTCTTCACCACGCGAACTGAAGCGTTGACCAACGACTTCTTCACCAACCTGCTCGACATGGGCGTGGAATGGAAGCCGGTCTCGGACGCCAATGAAGCGTTTGAAGGACGCGATCGCAAAACCGGCGACCTCAAATGGACAGGTACTCGTGTCGATCTCGTCTTCGGCTCAAACTCGCAACTGCGGGCCTTGGCCGAAGTCTATGCAAGTGCCGACGCGCAGGAGAAGTTCGTGAAAGACTTCGTGGCAGCCTGGACCAAGGTGATGAATCTCGACCGCTTCGAGCTCAGGTAACGCGAGTGTTGGACCCTCGGTCCTGGAGTGGGCCACCTCGACCTGATCGTTCAGGTCAGGGGGCTCCGGGGAGGTTGCCAGGAATAGCTACGTCATGTTCCATTCGGTGTTTCTGAAAACCCGCAACGCCTCCCTGTGTGGAGGCGTTGGGCTTTTTGCTTGCCCAAAGACGCGGGGCGTGGTGACCGGTCGGCCAGTGGACTTTGAAGGATATTCTTGAGCGTCTTTTCTCTACTCCTTGTGGAAGGAGGGTGGGTGGTGAATCGGTAGCGCTCAACTGTGCGAGAAGTACTGCTTCAGGCCATACACGAGCCCAGCGAAGGGCATGCCGAGCGCAGCGTAAACGGCCTCGGCTTCGGGCGCGGCGTTGTCGGCCAGAATCTCGACGGCGACGTTCGAGTAACCAACGGGGATCACGCCGGCCTGCAGCATGCGCGCCACGCCCATGGCAACTTGCGTCTGGGTGAAGCCGCCGGAAGCATCGATCACGGCATAGCTGTTGTAGCCGTCGGCAATGGCCGAGATCGCGGGGAAGGCGAGGCAAACGTCGGTCGAGATACCCGTCACGATCAGGTGCTTGCGGCCGGTCGCCTTGACCGCATCGACGACACGACGCTCGTCCCAGGCGTTGACAGTGGTGCGCTCGATGCGCTTCACACCCGGCAGCGCTTCGGCGAGTTCGGGGATCAGCGGCCCCCACATTCCCTCGGTTGTCGTGGTGACGATGATCGGCAGCTTCAGCGCCAACGCTGCCTTGGCCAGGCCGACAACGTTGTGCTTGAGGGCCAGTGTGTCGATGTCGCGCACGCCGGTGTAAAGGCCGACCTGATGGTCAACCAGCAGCAGGATGGCATTTTCGCGGGTCAGGCGTTCGTTGAAAGGAGGCGAGTTCATGGCGAGGCTCTCCGGGGCAGGTTGAGATGCCTTGACATTATAATCCGGGAACAATCAGGCAAAATGAGAGCCCTCGTCTGCCCGACGGGATGATCAGCCGACGCGATCACGGCATTTTGTCGCGATGTAGCTCGCGTCGACCTTATTCTTCAAGAAGGGACAGGGTCCTGGCGTCTGGCTCACCGCCGAAAAACTGATCGAGGGCCTGCTGGAACAGGGGCTGTTCGGGCTTGATACTGGCGAATAGCGTGAGAGAGGAGCGCAACTTCAGGTCATCGGGGTGGCCGAGGATGGCCAGTGCACTCTTGTCGCGGTGTTGCAGGAGGGTACTGACGCTTTCCTCCAGCCGTGGCCCCAACACATCATGCAGCAGATAGGCCCGGGCTTCGGCAGCACCAGAAATGGCAAAGCGCTGGGCCATCTCGCTATGCCCGAGACCCTGCAGTTGCGGGAAGATGAACCACATCCAGTGACTGCTCTTGCGCCCGGCACGCAACTCTTCCATGGCTCGGTTAAAAACCGGGCGCTGGGCCTCGACGAAACGAAGAAGATTGAAGGGATCGTGCATGCTTGTACTCCCTCAGTTGGCTGACACAGCAAACGCGCTATTAATTTTTGCACTCCGCCGACACCACTTGGCAGGTGCTTGGCGTGCCGCCGGATCGGCTGGCATAACGTTTGCAATTATCCAGGGATTTTTGCCGAGCCATGCCCAAAGTGGAGCCCCAGGCCAAGCCGCCTTCGCCGGCAGAGGGTAGCGCTTTGGCGTAGCAGTTCGAGGCTATGCTTGAGGTCGAATAGCGGTGTGCGGCAGTTTTGCTTGAACATCCGGCTGTCAGCGCCAGGTTGATGGCGAGCAGGGAGAGTAGGGCCCATGACGAGCATTGGCGCGCTGTTATTCCGGTCATCCCATTTCTCCAGTATCAAGAGGCGAGAGGTGTGTTTGTGGTTGTGCTCTATTCAGATTAGACGGTGTTGCGCCTGCCCTTGCGTCGCCCTCAAAGGTGATCCGCATCAATCACAGCCTTGGCGAACGCCTGCGGAGCTTCCTGCGGCAGGTTGTGGCCGATGCCACCGCTGATCAGCCGAAACTCGTATTTGCCGGTAAAGCGCTTGGCGTAATCCTCGGGGGCAGGGTGCGGCGCGCCGTTGGCATCGCCTTCAAGGGTGATGGTTGGCACGCTGATGGAAGGCGCCTTGGCCAGTTTCTGCTCTAGAGCTTCGTATTGGGGCTCGCCTTGAATCAGGCCCAGGCGCCAGCGGTAGTTGAACACGGTGATGTCGACATGGTCGGGGTTGTCCAGAGCCTTGGCGCTGCGGTCGTAGGTGGCGTCATCGAACGCCCATTTCGGCGAAGCCGTTTGCCATATCAACTTGGCGAAGTCGTGGGTGTTTTTCTCGTACCCGGCGCGACCGCGGTCGGTGGCGAAGTAAAACTGATACCACCACTGCAATTCAGCCTTCGGTGGCAGCGGGTTCTTGCCGGCCGCCTGGTTACCGATCAGATAGCCGCTGACCGAGACCAGTGCCTTGACCCGCTCTGGCCATAGCGCCGAGACGATGTCGGCCGACCGCGCGCCCCAATCATAACCACCGAGCACGGCTTGCTTGATCTTCAGCGCATCCATGAAGTCGATGACGTCACTTGCCAGCGCGGTTGGTTGGCCATTGCGAAGGGTTTTCTCGGACAGGAAATGCGTATCGCCGTAGCCGCGCGCATACGGCATCAGCACTCGATAGCCCTTTGCTGCAAGTAAGGGTGCGACCTCGTCATAGCTGTGAATGTCGTATGGCCAGCCGTGCAGAAGAATCACCACCGGCCCATTGGCCGGGCCTGTTTCGGCGTATGCGACGTTCAGTAGTCCGGCATTGACATGCTTCAGCGGGCCGAACGGAGAGGGTGCCGCATGAGCGGTACCGGCATTGATCGCGGCTGGCTGTGCGGTTGCGGTCGTTTGCGCGTGGGCCACGCCGAGAGTGCCGAACAGGCTGAGCGCGAGGATTGACGAGCCGACCAGACGGCGGCGTGTTTTACCGGTTTTGTTGTTCTGCACTGCCATCTTCATGGTGATGTCTCCTTTGCACGTTGTTGACTGGAGAGTCTGGCTGATTCCCTTCAAACCTTGCTTGCATTTGAAGGCGGTGACGTATCGGGCCTGTGTCGTATCGCAGGCCAGATGAAAGCCTGCGTGTCGAGATGTTATTCAGAAACACTGTGACGCACAGCGTATCAGCAGAATTGCTATGGGATGACCCCCTACATTCGTCATGAGGCGGATTATCCAGGCAAGCCGCTTCCTTGCAAAGATCGACCAAAAGCGGTCCATAACCAGGAAGTACTTTGGGTCGATGCGCACGCGCCAGGTTTGGGGCGAGCCATGGTCCTGAGCGCATAAAGTTGAAATGCACGGCGTTGCCCGACAGAATCGCGGCCCGATCCGGCCAAAGGTGCCGGACGTTCGCGGTGAAAAGGGGCAGCAGTTGAACGAACAGACATTGTCCATGCGCCTGGAGCGCGTGGCGGAGCATGTGCCAGCAGGTGCGCGCCTGGCCGATATCGGCTCGGATCACGGCTACCTGCCTGTGGCGTTGATGCGCCGTGGCGCTATCGCGGCGGCGGTGGCCGGCGAGGTGGCATTGACGCCGTTTTGCTCGGCGGAACGCACCGTGCGCGAGAACGGCCTGGACCACCAGATCAGCGTGCGCCTGGCCAACGGCCTGGCGGCGATCGAGCCGGGAGACGGGATCACGGCAATCAGCATCTGCGGCATGGGCGGCGAGACGATCCGCGACATCCTCGACAGTGGCAAAACGCGTCTGAGCGGCCAGGAGCGTCTGATCCTTCAGCCCAATGGCGGCGAGCAGCCACTGCGCCAATGGCTGATGGAAAATGGTTACCGCATCCTCTGCGAGGAAGTGCTGCGGGAAAACCGCTTCGACTACGAAATCATCGTCGCCGAGCGCGCCGGGTCGGTGATGTACACGGCCGAGGAACTGTACTTCGGTCCGCTGCAGATGCAGGCACGCAGTCCGGTGTTCCTGGCCAAGTGGCAGCGCATGCTGCGCGAGAAGCAGAAGACCCTGAGCAACTTCGCCCGAGCGCGGCAGGCCGTGCCCGAGGAGAAGGTGCAGGACATCGCCCGGCAGGTACGGTGGATCACCGAGCTGCTGGCTTGAGCCCGGTCTGGGGGAGGGCGAAAAGTCGCCGAGCGGCGATCAGGCAAGGCGACTTTTCCTGATAGTGATGAGGCCGGGAGCACAACGCCACGGCGCTGATCACTCAGAAGCAAGCGTGGCATCGCCCTTCATCGGTTGAGTGTCAGCGACCGTCTGGCGACCCACCTTGAACCATGCGGCGTACAGCGCCGGGACGAAGAAGATCGTCAGTAGCGTCGCCACGGTAAGGCCGCCCATGATTGCAATGGCCATCGGTCCCCAGAACACACTTCGGGTGAGCGGGATCATTGCGAGCACGGTGGCCAGCGCCGTCAGCATCACCGGACGGGCCCGGTGAATGGCGGCATCCAGCACGGCATTCCACGGGTCGCGCCCTTCAGCGATCTCAGTTTGCACCTGGTCGATCAGGATCACCGAGTTGCGCATGATCATGCCACCCAGTGCGATGACGCCCAGGATTGCGACGAAGCCCAGCGGTGACTGGAACACCAACAGCGCCGGCACCACACCGATCAGGCCCAGCGGTGCGGTCAGCATCACCATCCACATGCGGGAAAAGTTCTGCAGTTGCAGCATCAGCAGCAACATGATGGTGATCAGCATCAGCGGGGCCACGGCGAGCAGCGCCTTGTTGGCCTTGTCACTTTCTTCCACCGCACCGCCCACGTCTATGCGGTAGCCCGTCGGCAGTTTGGCTTCGATGTCCTTGAGCAACGGCTGGATCTCCTGTGTCACCGATACACCTTGCTCGCCATCCTTCACGTCGGCACGCACCGTGATCGCCATGTCGCGGTTGCGGCGCCACAGTACCGGTTCTTCCAGCTCAGAGTGCACTTGTGCAACTTGCGACAACGGCACTACCGTGCCCTGGCGTGTGTACAGGTTGATGTCTTTCAGTGTGTCGAGGTTCAAGCGCTCCTCAGGCACGGCACGGGCCACGATGTCGATCAGGTCCTCGTGCTCACGTAGTTGCGACACCGTTGCGCCGTTCATCACGGTCTGGGTCGCCAACGATACGTCGGCCGGTGTGAGGCCCAGCGCGCTTGCCTTGTCCTGATCAAGCTGGACTTTCAGCGTGCGAACCGGGTCGTTCCAGTCGAGCTGGAGGTCGCGCACCTTCGAGTTGGACGCGACCACCTTCTCCACATCGCGGGCGATCTTGCGCACCACCTGGGTATCGGGGCCGACGACGCGGAACTGCACCGGATAACCGACGGGCGGCCCCAGCTCAAGCCGGGTTACGCGCACCCACGCCTGCGGGAACTGCTGGTCGGCGGCGGCCATCAGCCGCGCACGCACCCGCTCGCGCGCATCCAGATCCTTGGTCATCACGACGAACTGGGCAAAGCCCGGATTCGGCAGTTCGGGGTTGAGCGAGAGATAGAAGCGCGGTGCACCGGCGCCGGTGTAGGCGGTGAAATACTTGATCTCCTCATCCTTCGACAGCTGCGCCTCCATCCGCTTCACCTGCTCGGTGGTCGCCGCGAAGGACGAACCTTCTTTCATGCGCAGATCGACGACCAGCTCAGGGCGCGAACTGTTGGGGAAGAACTGCTGCGGCACAAACTTCATGCCGGCCAGCGCCAGCGCCAGGGCGCCAAACGTTGCGCCGATGACCACCCAGCGGCGCTCGATGGCGGTATCGATCAGGCCGCGCAGCTTGCGGTAGAACTTCGAGTCATACGGATCACCGGCATGCTGGTGCTTGCCGAAGTCCTTGGGCAGCATCTTGACCGCCAGGTACGGCGTGAAGATACCCGAGCAGATCCACGAGAACAGCACCGCGGCACCGACGATCCAGAAAATCCCACCCGCGTACTCGCCAGTAGTGGATTTCGAGAGGCCAATAGGCAAGAAGCCCACAACAGTGATCAGTGCGCCGGTCAGTCGCGGCATGGCGGTGGACTGGTAGGAGAAGGCAGCCGCCTTCACGCGGTCCATGCCGGCCTCCATCTTCACCACCATCATTTCGATAGCGATGATTGCGTCATCGACCAGCAGCCCGAGTGCGATGATCAGCGAGCCGAGCGAGATGCGCTCGAGGTTCCAGCCCATCGCCAGCATCACCAGCGCCACGCCACCCAACACCAGCGGCACCGAGGTCGCGACCACAAGGCCTGTGCGCCAGCCGAGACTGGCCAGGCTCACCGCGATCACGATGATCAGTGCCTCCATCAGCGACCGCTCGAAGTCCCAGATCGCGTCCTTCACCGTGGAGGGCTGGTCGGCTACGCGCTCCAGTTCCACGCCGTGCGGCAGCTCGGACTGGATCTTGGTGACCGCCGTCTCCATCGCCTTGCCGAGGTCTACGATATTGCCGTCGTTGGTCATCGTGATGCCAAGCATCAGCACCGGCTGGCCATTGTGGCGGACCGTGTAGGTTGGCGGGTCCTCAAAGCCGCGCGAGACGGTCGCGATGTCGCCGAGCTTGATCAGCCGGCCACCCGCGGTGATGGGCACGTTGCGGATAGCCTCTTCGCTGGCGAACTGGCCGCTCACGCGGACCATGACGCGGTCGCCGTTGGTGTCGATCTGGCCGGCGGGCAACATGGCGTTCTGGCTCTTCAGGCTTTCGGCGATGGCCAACGGTGTAATGCCCAGCGCTGCCAGGCGCTCATGCGAGAACTCGACGTAGATACGCTTGGCCTGCTTGCCGATGACATCGATCTTCTTGACCATCGGGACCTTCAGCAGGCTGCGCTTGATGTCCTCGGCCGCGTCCGACAGCTCGGCGTGACCGACACCGTCGCCCTTGACTGCGTACATCAGGCCATACACGTCGCCGTACTCGTCGTTTACGATTGGGCCGATCACGCCGTCAGGCAGCTCACGGCTCAGGTCGTTGAGTTTCTTGCGCGCCTGATACCAGGCCTCGCGCTGGTCGGCCTTGGAGGTGCCGCCGCGCACGGTTAGCGTCATGCCCGCGTAGCCTTGCCGCGCGTAGGTGACCACCTTCTCGAAGTTGTCGATCTGCTCGAATTTCTTCTCCATGCGATTGAGGACCTGGTCCTGCATCTGCTGGGCGGTTGCGCCCGGCCAGATGACGATCGAGGTCATGGAGGGCACGGAAAAGCTCGGATCCTCGAGCTGACCGAGCCGGGTGAAACTGAAGACGCCGGCCACTGCTACGATGATCAGCATGAACAGGACGATGGCGCGATGACGCAGCGCCCAGTCGGTGAGGTTGAAGTTGTTCATCGGGCAGCCTGCTGCGTGGTATTCGCGTCAACGATCGCCGCGCCGGGAAGCGCGACCTTGAGTCCAGCTGTCATCTTCTGGACCCCGGCGGTGACGACCAATACGCCGGTCTGCGGCCCGGAGACGAGCACCTCGTCGTTGCGGTAGCCCCAAACGGCGACACGCTCCAGTTCGACGGTGCCGACTGGATCCTTGCCCGCTGGCGTGACCACCCACAGCGCCGGCTGACCGCCGCTTTGTGTCAGTGCCGTGGCGGGTACTGCTGCCACCGAGACATTTGTCATCTTGCGCTCGGCCATTACCGTGGCGGTGGCACCCAGTGGCAGCGCCTTCTCCGGCTTGAGCCGCGCGCGATAGGTACGCGTCTGCGCTGCAGCCTGCGGCGACAGTTCACGCAGCGTGACATCGAAGGTCTCGTTTGCTGCACTGGCCAGCGAGGCCTTGAACCGCGCCTCCTTGACGACAGACAGCTGATCTTCGGGCACATCGATGACGATCTCGGATTCATCCGGATTCGCCACCGAAACTACCGGTTGGCCCTCCGCCACGATTTGCCCCGCCTCAAAGCGCACAGCCGTGACGACGCCGCTTCGAGAAGCGCGCAGCACGGTGTACTTGAGCCGGTTGCGCGCGAGTTCAAGCTTCCGAGCCTCGGCTTCGGCGGTCGCATGTGCGGTCTGGGCATTGGTATGGGCGCGCTCGTCGTCGGCCGCACTGACCGAGCCGTCAACCTTCAGCGCGGTCAAGCGCTGGCGCTCCGAGTCGGCCTGGTGCGTCTGCTCGATGGCAACCGTCCACTGTTGCTGCGACGCTTCCTCAGCGAGGCGGTAGTCGCTGTCCTCCAGCACAGCCAGTATGTCGCCTTCGTGCACAAACTGGCCTACATCGGCCTTGCGCTGGGCGACCTTGCCGCCCACGCGGAAGGCCTGATCGACTTCATGCCGCGACTGTATGGTGCCCACGTAGCGACTGACTTCGCGAGCATTGTCATAGTTGATTTCAACGGTGCGCACCGGCCGTGGTGCCTGCACGGCGGGTTGGTCCGGGCTACACGCGGACAGCATGACGGCGACGGCCAGGGCGCCGGCCGCAGTAAGGGAGTTCTTCAAGGCGGTTCCTCTTTGAGAAACGATAGGTTCTTAGGAAAGTGGTGGTCGGTCGGCTTTGGTAGCAGCTGTGGGGGTGGCGGGTTGTTCGAACACCTGCCAGCCTCCGCCCAGTGCCTTGTAGAGCTGTACGCTATCGAGCAGCAGCCGAGTATTGCTGTCGTTGGCGTTCAGGCGTGCCGCCAGGCGCGCCCGCTGCGAATCCAGCAGCGGCAACAGGTCGATCTGCCCGCGGTTATAGAGCGACTGGGCGCGGTTCTGTGCAGACTCCGCAGACGCGGCGGCCAATTGCAGCGATCCGGCGCGGTGGCGTTCCTGCGTCAGCGTGACGAGGGCGTTCTCCACATCCTCGAGCGCCCGTACCATGCCGTCTTCGGCGTGTAGCAGCGCCTCTTGTTGAGCACTTTCGGCAGCGTCGTTGATCGCTTGCGTGCGCCCGGCGTTGAAGATCGGCATTGCCAGCAGGCCCGCCACGTTGGTGAAGCGCGCAGCGCCGAGATCTACGCCGTTCAGGTTCAGGTCCTGGCGGCCGAAGGACGCGCCGAGGAAGAGCCGCGGGAACCACTCGGCCGCGGCCTGTTGGCGGCGCGCATTGGCTGCGTCGAGCTGCGCCATCAGCGCCAGCACGTCAGGTCGACGTTGCAGCAGCGCGGCGGGCTGGCCCGGCTTGGCCTCGGGCACCGCCGCCACATCGCTACTCGAGGACTGGATGTTCGCGGTATTGAAGGACTGGTCGGCGACCAGCACCGCGATACGATGGCGCGACACCGCCGCCAGCGTTTCCAGCGGTGGAATCTGCGCCCGTGCCGACAAGGCGTCGGTCTGCGCGCGCTCGACGTCGAAGGCAGATGCCAGCCCCGCCTGCTGGCGCGCGGTGACCAGACGCAGCGTCTCGTCCTGCATCGCCGAAATGGCGCGCAGCGTCGCGACCTGGCGCTGCGCGCCGATCAGTGTGAAGTAGTTGCTGACGACGTCGCTCATCACCAGCAGGCGTACACCACGCATGCTGTCCTGCGCGGCCAGCGCATCGGCGTTGGCCGCCGCTGCGCCAGCGCGCAGGCGGCCGCTCAGGTCGAGTTCCCACGAGACATCCAGGCCCACACCGGTGGTCTTGGTATCCGGAACAGCCTGTTTTGTGGCCGAGTTGTAGCCGGTGCTGCTATCGCTGCCGGAGACGGATGCGCCGACGCTCGGGAACAGCCAGGAACGGCTGACCGTTTCGCCGGCATGCGCGGCGCGCAGGCGCTCGGCGGCAATCTTGACGTCGCGGTTCTCGCGCGCTGCTCGGCGCACCAGATCCGTCAGCACCGGGTCGTGGTAGACCTCCCACCATGCCGCCTCGGGTTCCATCTCGGAGGATGTGCTCGCGGCGAAGTTGCTCGGCAGTTCGACCGACGGTTTGACGACCGGGGTGGAGCAACCGCCCAGGGCGAGGGCGATTGAAGTGGCAAGGGCGGCTGCAACGGCGAGCCCGGCCCGTTGCAAGGTTGCCCGACCGGTATGGAGGGGCAGTGGAAAGGAAACTGGAAGTCGCGGCATCGGATTGGACTCGTGTGGATTCGAGATGGCAACAGCGTAAGGGTCGGTATGCGCGAAGTTGTCAGCGAAGCGTCGCCGTTCGGTCGCCATATCGAGCGCTCATTGATGTTGCAGACGTCACTCGCCGTCGGCATCTGCCGTGTGCTCGCCGGCCGCCGACACGAGGTCCGAGGCAATCGACTCCAACAGTTCTTCGGCGGACGAGAACTCGCGCTGACGCCCGGTGACGAGGTTTTCGAGGCGGCCCACAAGGGCCCCCGGCGTAGCATCGCCACGCAGTTTCACTACGTATGAGCGGCGGCTCGGATACTTGGATTCAGGGTTCAGGATCATCGCAGACCAGGGGCTCAGGAAAGTTCGACGACAGCGTAGGCCGTCCCCCTGGTTCAAGTCGTAAGCGAAAGGTCAGGCTTCGGTCGGGACTGCGCCGTTCCTACAAAAATCAATGCCGGTCAGTTAAGGGCCTGAACACCACAACCCTGTGGGAGCGAGCCTGCTCGCGATAGCGGTGGCTCAGCCAATATTGATGCTGAATGTACCGCCGTCATCGCGAGCAGGCTCGCTCCCACAGGGTTGTGTCCTTAACGCTTCAAGCAGGCTTGGCAGCCTGAAGCAGCGAGCGTGCACGTTTGACCAGCTCGGTTCCGTCCGTTTCGGGCGACTGGTCAACCAGCCTCGCCAATGCCTGGTGGTCCTCGGTCGTGGCGTCGTGGTGCTCGCACAGTTCGACCAGCGCGAGCAGTTCCAGCCACGGAGCTTCCTGGGTACGAGCCTCCTCAATCGCATGCCGAACCGCAGCGTTGCCAGCATCGAGCCGGCCCTGCATCCGCGCAATCGCTGCCTCCAGCAGCAACAGTTGCGGCAGGTATACGCGCTCGCCCAGTTCTTCTCCTACTCGTAGTGCTTGCTCCAGCTCGACTCGCGCGGCGTCGCAATCACCCGCCAGCAGCAACGCCTCGGCGGCGTAGCCGAGCACCTCGCTGGCACCGGAGCGCATGCCTAGCCCGGTGTGTTCTTCGTAGGCCTGGCGGATGCGCCGGTAGCCGTCACGCGGCGCGCCGTTGCGCGCGTCGGCCCAGCCGCGCCACCAGCGGCAAGCCGTACGTCCCAGTGCGAGCGAATACTCATCGACCAGCTTCTGCATGTCGTCAGCCAACGCGGCTACACGCACAGGGTTGCCCATCCGCACCTCGATCAACACCTCCTGCCAGGTGGCGACCAGCCAGGTCATCGGTTGGCGAAGCATCTGCGCGCGGGTCCGTGCTCGCTGCATGTGGGCTCGGCCTTGCACAATCAGGCCAGAGCGCACGAGTTCTATGGCCAGCATTCCGTGCAGCATGACCTGAGGATCGGCCGCAAAAATCTCGTTCGCCCCGATGTCCAGGGGCTCGGCAATCGCGAGGGCGCGCTCTAGCCAACTGCGGGTCGTTTGCGTGCGGCCCTGAAGGTGATGCACCTCACCCTGCACGATGCACGCCGCCAGCATGAGCGCTGGATCGTTCGTCTCGGACGAGAGGGTTTCGGCACGTTCCGCGACCTCCAGCGCCAGCGCATAGTCGCCGCGCAGACCCAGCAGATAGCCGAATCCGTGCAGCAGGCGTCCGCGCATTGGATGCTCGGGTACTACCGCGAGCAGCGTGTACGCGCGTTCGAACGCGTTCCTGGCTTCGTTGCCGACACCGAACGTGTGAAAAGCCGATACGCCCTGCAGTGTGGCCAAGGTGATTTCGAGCGTATCGCGCTCGTTCCCTTCCGGTGCCTGCGTCAGCAGGACCAACGCGCGCTCAGTGAGGGCGATGCACAAGGTCGGGCTGAAGTGCAGCAACGCGGCTTCTGCGGCCTCGGCGTAGTAGCGCAGAGCGATCATCGGCTGCCGGGCCCGGTCGAAGTGCATCGCCAACTCCGAGGCCGCGACCGGCACGCCGGCCGTGCGCTCGCGTTCGAGGGCGGCGCCCACCTGGTGATGGAGGTGGGTGCGCAATGAGCGTGGCGTGCGGTCGTACAGCACCTGGCGGAAGAGGGCGTGCCGGAACGAGTAGGGTAGCTCTACCGTCTCTTCAGCGTCGGTGGTCCGTGACCGTGTGAGCCATACCTGCTCGCGCACCAGTTCCTCGCAGGTGTCGGCCACAGCAGCGAGGTCGCGCTCGAGGGCCAGCGAAACCGTCTCGACCCGGAATTCGACGCCGCATACCGCTGCCGCCGAGAGCAGCGTACGCTGCTCCTGTGCGAGCTTGGAGATGTAGTGATCGATGATGGCCGCGAGGTTCTCGGGGACCGCCAATCCTGCCAGCCGAGCCTCGATGGTGGCGTCGTCGTCCGTCGGGTCCATCACCTCACTGATGACTGACGATACGAACAACGGCACACCGTCAGTGCGCTCGTGCAGGGCCCGTACGAAAGTTTCATCTCGCGCCAACGAGGCCGAATGCAGCGCAACATAGTCAGCGACCTCGGTTTCCGAGAACGGATCGAGCACCACTTCCTCGCACAGACGTTGCAGGCGCAGTTCGTGGCGCAACGAGCTGAGCGGATGATCGAGCGCTACCACCTCGGCGAGGCGAAAGCTCGACAGCCACATAAACCGCATGCGGCTACGTCGCCGCGCCAGATAGTCGATGAGCTGGACCGTCGCCCGGTCGCTCCAGTGCAGGTCTTCGGTCACCAGCAACAGCGGGCGCTGCTCTGTGTAGCGGTCCAGCAGTTCGCCCATTTCCCGCAGCATGCGATCCGGGCCGATGCCAGCAAGCTCGCGCCGCAATGCATCCCGCTCCTCTGTAGTGCTCAGCCATGGCAGTTGCAGCAGCCAGGTCGGCGCCACGGCGCGCAACAGCGCTGGCAGGGTGGGGTCGCTGCGGCACAGATCGGCCAACGCCTCCAGCACCGGCAAGTACGGTTCGCCGCTGCCGTAGTGTTCCACGCAATGGCCGCGTGCGCAGGCGATACCGCCGCCAAGGCTGGCGAGGAAATGTTCGATCAACGTGGTCTTGCCAATCCCCGGCTCTCCAGCAAGCCAGACCACTGCACGTTGGCCACCGTAAGCCCGCTCCCACGCTCGTTGCAGTCTTGAAACCTCGTCGGTGCGACCGATGAATGGCGGTGACGGATGCGCGCCCGCCGCGGGTAACGTCGTGGATGCAGGCGCCATCGAAGGGGCAGGGGACGGCGCGGCGATGAAACGATAGCCGCGCCGCGACACCGTCTCGATGAAACGGGGCTTCCTGGGGTCGTCGCCCAACACCTTGCGCAGATCGCTGATGGCCGTCTTCAGCACCGAATCGCTGACAAACCGATGCCCCCACACTGCATCAAGCAGGGCATCCTTGGTTACCAGCGATCCCGGCTGGCGTGCAAGTACGCACAGCAGGGTGAAGGGCGTTGGTGCCAACGCGATGGCTTGTCCGTTACGTAACAAGCAGGCGTTGGCCTCGTCGAGCTCAAACTCGACGAAGCAAAGCTGGACCGGGTTCGGATGGGGCTGCGTACGCGCCACGTTTGATTCCTGAAGACTAAAACAAAGTTGTGCGCTGTGAAGCATGGCTCCAATGACAACGCTGATCGGCCCAGAAGCCAAGGCTCACCGGTCGGAAATTGACGCAGCGTGACTTCATTCCTCAGGCATCCGGGATGCATCTCTTCGGACCGGGTTCGATTTGCAAGCCCCCTGACACCTTCAGCGCAGCCCAAGTGGCCTCATTTGGGTGTGGTAATGATCTCAAAAAATAATGACTAAAAGATCAATATTGAAATATCACTCAATTTTGAATACCTTCATATTGCCTGACGATGAGACCTGCGTGTCTCACGACTTCAATCACAACAAGGGCTCGATATGAACAACAACAAGAAAGTATCCGAACTGCCGCCCGCTGCCATCGATGTGCTGGTCGTCGGTAACGGTCCGGTCGGTGCGACAATCGCGGCGCTGCTCGGCCGCTATGGGGTCAAGACACTGGTGCTGGACAAGATCCATGAAATCGTTCTAATGCCCCGCGCCATTGCCCTGGACAACGAGGCGCTGCGTATCCTGCAACTCGCCGGATTGTCGGAGGAGGCTTTCGAGAAGATCGCTATCCCGGAAGTAAAGATGCACTCGCCGGTTCTCGGGCAATTCGGTCGCGCCAACACTGCCGGGTGTATCGACGGCCACCCCAAGCTTGTGACCTTCTATCAACCCGACCTCGAACGAGCGATGCGCAGCCAGGTTTCCCGGCTGAAGTCAGTGACCAGCCTGGGCGGCTTCGAGCTTGAGAACCTGGTCGAGGAGTCGGACTGCGTCGTTGCCTCCGTGCGGGATCAGGAGGGTCACTCGCATTCCGTTCGCGCCCAGTACGTGGTCGGTGCAGATGGCGCAAGCTCCAGGGTCAGAACACTGATAGGCCAGGAGTTCGAAGGGCAGACCTATGCGGAGGATTGGCTGATTGTCGATGTCATGAACCGGCATAAGTCAGCGATTGATCACATTGAGTTTCTCTGCGATCCACGGCGCCCAACGCCGCATATGCCCGCACCCGGCGGGAGGGAGCGTTGGGAGTTCATGCTGCAACCCGGCGAATCGCGCGAAGAGCTGGAAAGCCCGGAAAGCATCGCCCGGCTGATTGCGCCATGGATCAAACCGCAGGAGCTGGAAATCGAGCGCAAGGCGGTGTATCGATTCCATGCGCGCTGCTGCAACAGATTCAGCAAGGGACGCGTCTTCCTCGCTGGCGACGCGGCGCACATCACCCCGCCTTTTGTCGGGCAGGGGCTCGTAGCGGGACTTCGAGATGGCGCCAACCTGGCCTGGAAACTGGCCTGGGTCCTTCGCGGCTATGCCGCGCCGGCGGTGCTCGACACCTATGACGCAGAGCGTCGCCCGCATGCTCAGGCGATGATCAATCTGGCGAAACTCATGGGCCGCCTGGTGATGCCCAAGAACAAGCTCGCGGCTTTCTTCATCCACGGCCTGATGCGCATGCTGACGTTGACTCCCGCTACCCGGAGGTACTTCGAGCAGTTGGACATCAAGCCGAAGAACATCTTCAAATACGGTCTGTTCGTGAAGCACCGTCGGGGCGACAAGCTGGTACGTGGCAGCCTGTTTCCCCAGGCCTGGGTTCGCACTATGCAAAAGCAGATCCAGCTGAGCGACGATGCGCTTGGGGATAATCTGACCCTGGTTGGTTTCGGCGTAGACCCATTGTCACTGCTGACCACTGCTCAAGTCGTTTCCTGGGAAAAAATGGGCGGGCACTTCCTGGAAATCAGGACACGCGGCCAACGCCCCAGCGGCCGTTGCGACTTCATCGAAGACCTGAACCATGACATCCTGCCGCTGGCTGCCAAAGGCACGCTCGTCGCGATTCGCCCTGACCGCATCATCATGCACCATGCTCCAGGCGTAGAGGCTGGCAGTCTCGTTCGAGACTGCCAGATGCTGATGGCGCACACCAATTCCACTGCCGATAGCGTTTCCATTACCATCAACGAACCCCCTCGATTAAGAGCCTGAAGATGCCGTCCCCCACTTGTCCTTCAGAAGCAACTGCGCAAGAGCCTCTCACCCGAGGCCACAAGAAGCGTGAACGCACCCGTCGCGGCCTGGTGGACGCGGCATTGCGTCTTGTCGCGCGCAAGGAGGTGGGGGAGATTGCGCTGCTCGACGTCGCTGCGGAGGCCGAGGTATCCAACGGCACCATCTACAACTATTTTCGAACACGCGACGAAGTGCTCGAGGCGGTTGGCATCGCCATGGCGACCGAGTTCTCCGATGCCATTTCCGCCCTGAGTTCGGACGTGCACTGCGGCGCGCAACGGCTTTCGATTGGCGTGCGCATGTTCGTATGCCGGGCCGCGTACGACCATCAATGGGCCAACGCGCTGCTGCGCATCATCCATTCCGATCAGACCATGCGTTCGCGCTTGGCTGCCCATGTGCTGAGCGACCTGCGTGATGGCCTGCGCGCGGGCATTTTCGCTTACGAGGACGAAGGGATCGCCCTGGACATGGTCGTATCGTGCACAACCGGAGCCATGCGTTCGGTGGTCGAGGGGCGTGCGGCGCCGGAGCACGATCTGCGGGTCGCCGAGATGATTCTCAAGGCTCTGGGCGCAACACCTGCCAGAGCCAAGCGAATCGCCGGTAAGCCGCTCCCCTAAGTCCTGATGTCATCTTCGGCCCGCTAGCCCTGCCAGAAGTCCTACGAATCTGAACAGTTGTGTTCATTTTCGTCGATATGTAGAAATCGATAGCCCCCCTCATTGGCCTTGCCATATCACTGATTATGTCCAAAGTAATGAGGGGTATAACGGTTTTTATCGTGGGGTACGTTCTTAATTCAAAAAACCTTGTTGACTGAAATTGAACACGAGTGTTCAATTGGTCCATGAGGTAATTCTGGAGAGAGAGCGTGGAATCCCTAAATCCGACACAGCGCCGCATTCATCAAGCCGCCTTTCGCCTGTTCGCTGAAAAAGGCAGCGCTCAGGTGAACATCCTCGACCTTGCGCAAGAGGCAGGAGTGGCGCGCGGCACGATCTATAGCAATATCGGCAGCATGGGAAACCTGTTCGAGGAGGTCGCTGGCTATCTCGCGAGGGAGATGCATGAGCGCGTCAACAAGAGCTTCAATTCCCTCTCCGATCCGGCTCAGCGCCTTGCCAATGGCATTCGATTCTTCATTCGTCGAGCTCATGAGGACCCCCAGTGGGGGGCGTTCATACATAAATTCGCCATGAGCAACTCTTCGTTGCGCGAAATGTTCAGCAGCCAAGCGACTACTGATCTTCTGAGCGGACTGTCCAGTGGGCGGTACACGTTTGCGCAGGAACAATTGCTCTCGGTACTGACGCTGATATCGAGCAGCGTCCTCGGCTCGATTTTCCTGGTGCTGGAAGGGCACAGAACGTGGCGCGAATCGGGCTCTGACACGGCCGAGCTGGTGCTACGGGCATTGGGCGTGCCTCACGAAGAGGCTAGAGCGCTGGCGATCACAGAGTTGCCGGCACTTCCCCCACTCGACTAAGCGCGGTAACCGACCCGACAAAAAACACCTCTGGCATTTTCAGAGGTGCGGGGATTGTTTTGGCCTGAAAACCGGAAAACAAGAATAATGAACAACAAAAATGAAATACCCCTGTTGGCGACACAACATCCTGCTCGGCATCCGCAGCCGACGGTGAAGGCCCAGGATCTGACTTACCTGATCTTTCAACGGCCGGACTTGAACGAAGCGGCGCGGTTCCTGACGGACTTCGGCTTGACGGTCAGCCATCAGAGCGCCGATACGCTTTATCTACGCGCCACTGGACCGGCTGCCTATTGTTACCGTGTCCATCGTGCAGAGCATGCACGCTTTGTCGGGTTCGGACTGGCAGTCCGGTCTCTCGAGGATCTGCAAAAGCTGGCTCGAATCCCGGGCGCGTCATCGGTCGAGAAGTCGGCACATCCTGGCGGCGGGCATTACGTCAGGCTGACCGATCCTTCCGGGTTCATTGTGGAAGCTGTATGCGATCAGGTTCCAGGTAAAACGCTGGTACACAGAGCCCCGCTTCCGTGGAATCTGACGCAAGATCAGCCACGGATCAACTCGACTCAGCGCCCGCCGATTGCACCACCTGAAATACTTAAACTCGGCCACATCGTGATTGAAGTGGCCGACTACCAGGCGACCTGTGCCTGGTATGCGCAGCATTTCGGGTTTATTCCCAGCGATGTGCAGGTACTCCCAGACGGCACACCTATCGTCGCCTTCATGCGCCTTGACCTCGGTCAGATTCCAACGGCTCACCATACGCTCGCGATAGCGCAAGGGTTCATGGCCACCTATAGCCATAGCGCCTATGAGGTCGTCGATGCCGATGCGGTGGGCATGGGGCAGCGCGTCCTGCGGGAGCGGGGGTGGGAGCACTCGTGGGGAATCGGCCGCCACATACTGGGCAGTCAGATCTTCGACTACTGGCAAGACCCTTGGGGCGATAAGCACGAGCATTACTGCGACGGGGATATCTTCACGGACGCACAGCCTACGGGCATTCATCCCGTGAGTCCCGAGGCGATGGCGCAGTGGGGGCAGCGCATGCCCAAGAGTTTTACCAAACCCAAGATGAACGTGACCAATCTGCGTGCGCTGATCCGTAACCTGCGGCGCAGCCCGGACCTGACATTTCGCAAGTTGATAACGCTTATGCGGATGTTCGGGTAGATCCGTCAGTCCTTCCTCAGAACAACACCACAGTTCTCGCGCTGCCGCGCGCGGGATAAACGCTGCTCCAGGAGTACCTTCAATGTCTGCTGTACACGTCGTCCGCTTTGAGTTTCAGAACGGTATCCACTGGGGCGTGCTACGCCAAGGCCGTATCTCTATAGTCCCCGGCGTTTTTGAAACCACCGGTGACTTCATTCGCCAGAACAGTATCGACGACCTCGCTCGAATGAACGGTACGGAGTTGGATGAAGGCGAAGTGAAACTGCTGTCGCCGGTGACTCGTAACCAGCAGTTCGTCTGCCAGGGTGCCAACTATCGTCAGCACATGATCGAGTCGGGCATGGACCCGGATGCGAAGAAATTCAACATGATCTTCACCAAGGCGACGAGTTGCCTGGTGGCGGCCGACAGCGACCTGATCAAGCCGCGCACCGTGCGCTTCCTTGACTACGAGATCGAACTGGGGCTGGTGATGAAACGCGCGATCACCGGCGCCGTTACTGTCACCGACGCTAACCTGCATGAGTTCATCGCAGGCGTCGTCATCGTCAATGACTACTCCGCTCGTGACATTCAGATTCCCCAGATGCAGTTCTACAAGGGCAAGAGCTTCCGCACGTTTGGCCCGGTCGGTCCCTACCTCTGCCTTCTGGATGCCAAGGACATGCATTACCTGAAAGCACTGCAGCTGCGCCTGACGGTCAACGACCAGGTGCGACAGAACGACAGCACGGCGAACCTGGTTTACGGCCCCGCTGAAACCCTTACCGAGCTCTCCCGCGTGCAAGATCTCGCCCCCGGAGACCTGATCGCCACCGGTACCCCTGCAGGCTGTGCGCTAACGGTACCTTCGCCTGCCAAACAGCGCATTGCGGCCCTGATGCCGGAAGCCACCAAGTGGAAGCTTTTCCTCAAGGCGCAGGAAGGCCGGACGCAGTATCTCCAGGCGGGTGATGTGGTCGAGGCGCGCATTCGCAGCACCGATGGCGTGATCGACCTCGGTGTGCAACGCAACCGAGTCGTGGGGGAAGCCTGATGGTCGTGCAGACGTTGAACGACATCGAAAATCTCGAGCGAGTCCCCTTGTCGGAGCGTGGCCTGGCTTCCAGCACTTATGAAGCGCTGAGACGTACGGCCGGGCGCACTCCCGAGGCGCCCGCATTGAGTTTCTTCGCCGACGCCACTGACTTCAAAAACACCCACGACTGGAGCTATTCCGAGCTCTTCGCGGATATCACCCGTGCGGCGAATGCCTTCCATGATCTGGGCATAAAACCGGGCGAGGTGCTTGCGTTTATCCTGCCCAACCTGCCGGAAACCCATTTCACTATTTGGGGCGGGGAGGCGGCAGGCATCGTCATGGCGATCAATCCTCTGCTCGAAGCCAAGCAGATGGCCGGCTTGCTGAATGCTGCCAAGGCCTCCGTAGTGGTGACACTCGCACCGACTCCGGGTAGCGATCTGTGGCCCAAACTGGCTTCGCAGCTGGATCAGTTACCCGCAGTCAGGTCTGTGGTTTGGGTCAGCATGGAACCCTATGTCGCCGAACCTGTGCGCGGGATCCTGAAATCCGTGGCACTGAAGGAACGAGCCGTGCACAGCGCAATCGCGATCCATGATTGGCAATCGCTGATGAATACGCAGCCGCACACACACCTGAAGAGCGGTCGGCAAATCCGCCAGGATGAGTGCTCGTCCTACATCTGTACGGGCGGCACCACCGGGCTGCCGAAAATCGCCGCGCGAACCCATGGCTCGGAAGTCTTCAATGCATGGGCCATGGCCGCTCACATGCAGCCACGCAGCAGTGGCCAGGTTATCTTTTGTGGCTTGCCGCTGTTTCATGTCAATGGACAACTGGTGACGGGCCTGATGCCTTGGACTCAAGGTGACCAGGTGATCCTCGGGACGCCTCATGGGTATCGTGGCGAGGGGGTGATCCGACGATTCTGGGAGATGGTCGAGCACTTCGGTATCAACTTCTTTTCCGGTGTACCCACTGTCTATGCCGCACTTTTGCAAAATGAATGGCAGGGCCGCGACCTATCCAGTCTTCGCTATGCCATGTGTGGCGCCGCCCCAATGCCGGCTGAACTGTTCCGAGAGTTCGAGCGCCGGACCGGGGTAAAGATCCTTGAAGGTTATGGCCTGACGGAGGGTGCCTGCGTTTCCTCGATCAATCCGCCCCATGGCGAGCGTCATATCGGCTCCATCGGGATACGGATCGCCTACCAGAATATGCGCGCGGTCGTGCTCAATGATTCTGGAGAGTACCTGCGTGACGCCAATGTGGATGAGACCGGCCTCATCACGATCAGTGGGCCGAACCTCTTCGTTGGCTATCTGGAGGAGAGTCATAACCGCGGCCTCTGGATCGATATCGACGGTCGGCGCTGGCTGAATACGGGTGATTTGGGACGCCAGGATGCGCAAGGTTACTTCTGGCTGACCGGACGCAAGAAGGAGTTGATCATCCGCGGCGGCCACAACATCGATCCCAAGCAAATTGAAGAGGCTCTGCAAACGCATCCCGCCGTCGCGCTGGCCGCTGCAATCGGCAGCCCCGACGTCTACTCGGGCGAGGTGCCGGTCGCCTACGTTCAACTGCGACCCGGGCAAGCCTGCAACGCCGAAGAGCTTGAGGCGTTCGCTCATCTCAACATCAGCGAGCGGGCAGCAGTTCCCAAGCGCATTGAAATCCTCGAAGCGCTGCCACTGACTGCCGTGGGCAAGATATTCAAGCCTGCCTTGCAACAGCGAGAGATTGCCAGGGTGGTCCATCAGGCAGTGGAACGCCTGGGGCTTTCGGATATTGCAGTAGAGGTCGTGCAGGATAATCGCCGTGGGCAGGTCGCCTGCATCAGGGCCGGAACTGGCCAGGAGGTCCTGGCTCCTCTCCTTGGACACTACAGCTTTCAGGTCGAGTGGCTTAAATGAGCCCGAATTCGCTTCCGTAAGTCCAGCAAACCTGCCCTGGCACTCATCAGTCAGGGCCTTTTACACAACGTCGATCCACTCCAGCCGGCACTGACAAGTGCACAGGAAGGCGAAGCCTTGCCTGCGTGAAATCAACAAAAACAATAAACAAGAGGTGGAATATGAAACTGAATAGCCGTGCGGTCCTGTGTCTCTCAGCTCAGCGAAAGTGTGCTGCGTGGATCAAGTTCACGAGTGCCATGGCACTGCTCAGCGCCTCTACACTGGCAAGCGCCAATGGCATTGCCCTTAACGAACAAAGTGCCAGCAGTGCGGGAACGGCTTATGCGGGAAGGTCGTCATCCGCGCTGGACGCCAGCACTATCTTTGGAAATCCGGCAGGCTTGACCAAGTTGCAGCGCAGCGAGATTTCCGGCGGGGCCGCGATCATCTCGGGGAGCGACGACATTAGTGATGCGCAGAGCAGTGTCGCAGGAACGAATAAGGGGGACTCGGTACCTTTGGCGGTCGTGCCCTTCGCCTATATGTCGACGCCGCTTGATGATCGTTTTTCGGTGGGGCTGGGCCTCTATGCTCCGAGTGGTCTGATCAATGATTACGAGAGCAGTTTTCAGGGCCGCTACCATGGCTCCTACAGCTCGACCAAGGAGGTAACCCTGCAACCCACCATTGCCTATCGGATCAATGATTACTTGTCCGTTGGTGGCGGACCGACCATCAACCATTTCGATGCAAACCTTCAGAATTACCTGGCCACCGGCGCCCTGAACAACGGCCAGGACACACGGGTCACCATCAAAGGCGATGACACGGCAATTGGCTACAACGTCGGTCTCTTGGTTGACTTGAGTGAGGCAACGAGTTGGGGGATTAACTATCACTCGAAGGTGAACTATCACCTCAAAGGGCATACTGAGGTTTCCGGCTCCCCGAGCGTTATCCCGCTGGATGGAAAATATCCCGCCAAGATAGATCTTACTATGCCCGAATCGGTGGATACGTCCATCACCCATCATTTCAATAGTCGCTGGACGGGATACCTGGGGACCACCTGGAAACGCTGGAGCCGGCTCGAAAAGTTCGAGGCAATCAACAGCGATGTTTCCACCCTTGGCCAGAGTGCGGGTCTGGAGCGTGTGGGCGAACCATTGAACTGGCACGACACGTGGTCCGCCGCAGTTGGCACATCCTATCAATTGACCCCGCAATGGCTGATGCGCGCAGGCTACGCCTATGATCCGTCGCCAATTGGAAATGCCGATCGCAGCGTACGCGTTCCGGTTGGTAACCGCCAAGTCGTGACTTTGGGTGGCGCATATTTGCCGACTCCCGATCTGACGATAGACTTTGCTTATGGTTATCTCTGGGATTCCAAAGTCTCAGTAAAGCAGTCGAACAACTCCGGCCTTCAACCTGAATACAGTGCCAATTACGAAAACAGTGCGAATGTATTTTCAGTGCAGGCAACCTATCGGTACTGATCGACAGGACAGCCCTTTTTAAGAGAGCCCATTTTCGCCTGCCAATCAGCGCCCACTGCCGCGAACATGTTTGCGGCAGTGGGTGGGGTGTCGGCAATTCAAGGTCTTCTCTCGACCCGGGGTTGTGGGCTATTCAGCGGCGCCACGATCCATGAGGCAATTCAACCTGCCGCTGAGCCGCTGCCAAGGCAACCTTCAGCCCCTGTTTATCCAGGGGTATGCAGTAGGCGGGTTTGGCCCGTTCGAATCGCCAGCTTTCATCAAGGCTGCCAGCATCGACAGCGTCGAACCCAATCTCGTCCAGCAACGTGATCACCAAGGCTTTCGCGACCGGATCATCCGCAGCGATCGGGAGTGCGCGTCGGTCGGGCGCAGCTTTCGGGCGCGAGTCCTGCACCAGGTCTTGAGCGAGGATTGCGTTAAAAACCTTGACCACTCTGGAGTGGGGCAGATGCTCGGCGAGCAGGCGGCTGGTGGTGGTTTCGAATCGGTCGAGGACGGGAATGTGGCCGTCTCGTTCCGGGTAATAGTTGTTGGCATCGAGGACGGTTTTGCCCTCCAGCCACTTGGCCGGCACGCTTTGGTAATGTGCCAGGGGAATTGCCACGAGAACCACTTCGCCAAATTGTGCAGCCTCCTCAAGGGTCCCAACCTTACTGCCGGGAATACCACTGAGCACGTTGCTCATGGTCTGTGGGCCACGTGAGTTACTGAGTATCGCCTCGTGCCCCGCAGCTATAACCAATTGCGCCACTGCGCGTCCGATGAACCCTGCGCCAATAATACCTATCCGCATGTCCTTGCTCCGTTGGTTGGTAGGAGAAGCTATGATGATTGGCAACCAATGGGAGATAAATCACCATCGGAGACTTAGTATTGTTACCAGGAGTGTTGAATGATGGATCGCCTGACGAGCATGGGTGCTTTTGTGATGACTGCGGAATCAGGCTCCTATGCCCGCGCCGCAGAGCGCTTGGGTATGTCGCCGCAGATGGTGGCCAAACATGTTGCCGCTCTTGAGCACCGGCTCGGGGCGCGGCTCCTGAACCGAACTACCCGGCGACAGAGCCTGACTGAACTGGGGAGTGCTTACTATGAACGCTGTAAGCACATTGTGAACGAAGCCCAGGCTGCCGACTCCCTTGCGCAGATCATGAACGACACCCCTCGTGGCAAACTGAAAATCAGTGCTCCCGTGACTTTCGGTTCCTATAGCCTCATGCCATTGGTGACAGATTTTTTGCGTCAGCACCCTGAAGTAGAAATCGATCTGCATTTGACGGACCGCTTCGTCGATCTGGTGGAAGAGGGGTATGAAGTGGCTTTCCGGATCGGCCCGCTGGCCAATTCCAGTTTGACCGCCAGACCGTTGGCGCCTTATCGGTTGGTGGCCTGCGCAGCACCGAGCTACCTGATTGAACGCGGAACGCCACAAACACCGGCTGATCTCGAGAACCATGAATGTTTGGGATATGCCTATTGGTCGCGCCCGGCCGACCGCGAATGGCAGTTCTGCAAAGGCTCCACCGTTCATAAGGTACAGGTCACCAGTCGTTTGCAGGTCAACGAGAGCAAAGCACTGTTGTCAGCCGCGCTTGACGGGTTTGGAATTGTCCTTGGCCCCGAAGACTTTCTTCAACCAGCGCTGCGGAGCGGCGAGCTGGTGCAACTGCTGGCTGATTTCGAAGCGCCGAGCCGACACATGCATTTGCTCTACACGGCAAATCGTCAGAGAACAGCCAAACTCCGACGATTTATCGAGGCTGCACTTGTCCGTTTTGGTGCGGTTTGAGCCGGCTTTTGCGTTGTCCAACCCGCATTGACCTGCGATTGGTTCCCGGTCGCAGGTTGCAGCTTCATTGATGGGCTGCTTTTTTCCACTCTGCATAAGCCAACGGCAAACACACCGCGCACGGTCGATAACCCGCATCACAGGCCGTGGTTTCATCGGCGAAAAATACCCGGTGCGCGACATAGCCGCCACGGGCAATGGCACGCAGTGCAGCAGGGCAATCCAGTCGACCGTAAATTCGTGAACGTCGATGACCGCCCATTTGTCCCGGTTCGGCGCTGTCTATCGGTTCGCCCTGAGCGTTGAGTAACACAAAGCGTTTCATCGGTTCGGCACTCGCCACAAATACCAGGCCGCCACGGTTCTATAGGGGCTCCATGCCTGACCGATATCGACCATCTGCTTGCGGCTAGGCTGTTGCTC
The DNA here is from genome assembly GCF_003732175.1 of Pseudomonas brassicacearum. Lineage (GTDB taxonomy): Bacteria > Pseudomonadota > Gammaproteobacteria > Pseudomonadales > Pseudomonadaceae > Aquipseudomonas > Aquipseudomonas brassicacearum_G. Next base: position 96,297 of record NZ_MOBI01000002.1, on the reverse strand, counting down.
CAGGCCCTTGAGACGGCGATAGCCGTCGCGCACGCCAAAGTCGTCGGCGGGCAGGATGTCCATGCGTTCGAGGGTGTAGATCAGCAGCATCTCGACAGTCCAGCGACCGACACCGCGTAACCGGGTCAGGCGTTCGTTCAGTGCGTCGTCGCTCATCGACAGCGCCTTTGAACGATCCGGTACCAGACCCTCCAGCGCGCCTTGGGCGATACCTTGGAGCGTGGCGATCTTGCTGCCGGAGAAACCACAGTCGCGCAGCACCTCGAATTCGCAGGTCAGCAATTGTTCGGGCGTCGGGAACGGCGAGTCGGGAAACAGCGCGATCAAACGCCCGAGAATGGCATCGCCGGCCTTGGCGTGGAGTTGCTGATAAGCAATGGCCCGAACCAGCGCTTCATAGGGATCGCGAGCCGGTTTTGGCTGATGCAGGCACGGGCCGATTGCGGCGATGTGCTGCGCCCAGTCCGGGTCGATGGCGGACAGGTACTGGCTGGCGTGGTGATAGGGCATGGATATTCCAGAGAGCAGTTCAGGTACTGCAAGCAGATTAAAGGTCTGCCCTCAGGATCGCACCCGGTCTCTTGCGCTCAAATTTTCGCGCAGGTTGCAGCGCCATTAACGCATTCAGCCATCAAAACTCCAGCTGCCGACAGTGCGGCAGCACGGATGCGCTACCGGGGTTGCATAATCCGCAGTACCGGGTGCCCGTCGATATCCTTGAGCGGAAAATACGAGCGGTGTGTCGCTGCATCCACGGCAACGACGTGCGCATGCGGGCCGACGCGGCCACTGCCGATGTTCGTGACGACGCTGTCCTTGACGTGGAACATCGACACCATGCCGGCCTCTGCAGCCACATAAAGCGTGCCCGGCACGGGGTCAAGCGCAAGCACATCTGGGGTTCCTCCAGTATCGAACGCCTGGATAACCCGCATCGTGCGCATGTCCAGTACCAGGAGTTTGTCGTTACCTTCGCACGCGATAAAGGCCAGCCGGTCACGCGGGTCGATCAACAAGCCATGGTTGCCTCTTGCCCCCGGCAGATCAATGCGCGCGACGATCCGGTCGGTTGCGGGATCAATCTCGATCAGTTGCTGACGTGTCTGGACATTGACGAAAATGTGTCGTGATACAGGGTCATATTGTGTATTGCCGACTTCACCTCCCAGGGGAATCGTTGCAACGCGAGTGTGGGTGCGCACGTCGATTACCGTTTCGGTCCTGCCGTTTTCGTTCGATACGTAAAGCTTGTGAAGGTCGGGCACATAAGCCATACCGTCAGGATAGACACCGCCGGGCATGCGACCGACAACTGCCAGGGTCGCTTCGTCAATCGCAACGATTTCGTTGGTGCCCGTCGCCGACGCGTAGACACGCGACAGCTCAGGAATTACGAGCACACCGTGTACCGACGAAACGTTCGTAATGCGTCCAACGACGCGGGACTCACGCAGGTCAAAGACGATCACTTCGCTGTCACCCAAATGGGCGATGAACAACAGGTTGCGCTCTGGATCGTAGCTTTCGTAGTCAAGCCGAGTGGCGCCGCCGGGCAACGGAATGTCGGCGATATGCTTCAGCGGCAGGTCGTTGGTCAGCGGTTCGTCTGCCGCCTGAACGTCACGAAGGCTCGCGACGTTCATGACGGCTAGCGCCGTCAACAGGACGACGAAGACTGGTAGAGCCAAACGTCGTTTGTGCCGTATGTTCATAAGGCCCTCTTCTGCTCGGGCAGGGCGACGTCAATCGCCCTGCCTTTGTCCCGGTAATGCAGGATTAGAACGTTCAGTGTTTCACTGATCATCAGCCCGGCTCTGGGTCGGGCTTGTGTGTGAACAGGCCTCTTCACATCTGCGGAGGCCAGTTATGCGTCTCGCCTTGACACTCCTTGCACCAGGCGTACAGCGCGTCATACATGATCAAACCGTGCGAAAGCATTTCCTGGTCATCGGCAAAGCGTTGCGACAGTCCCAGCGAAATCGCGTACAACCCAGCCGATTGCGGCGTCAGATCAAGGCGGGAGGTATCAGCCCCGCGCACGATTTTGGCCAAATGCTGCAAGGCAGGATCACTGAGTTGGTACTTCTTCAGGAACGCATCAAAGCTGCACAGTTCACCTACGTGGGAAAGCTCAACGCCCGGAATGTCGTAAGGCGTTGCGTCTTTCTCAGCGGCAAGTCGCAGAACATCTTTGCTGGGGACGTACAAGAACTCGCCTTGTGGATCGATAAAGCGAGTGATCAGCCAAGGACAAGCGATGCGATCAATCTTGGGTCGTTCACGGGTAATCCACCTCATGGAACACCTCCTGCCTGGTTCGACAGGCTGGATGATCCGGCAGGCCCGATGCCTGCCAGGAAACGTTTGATCGCCGCACGCTCTCTAGCGCAGCAGATGCACTGCCAAACCAATGAGCGCACAGGCCATCAGTACTTGAATGACGCCGCGCTTGAAGCGAAACAAGGCAATCGCTGCGGCAATGGCGATCAGCGCAGAGGGCCAATCGAGGGTGCCGCTGAACCCTTTGGGCCACAGCACGTGATAGCCGAAGAACACTGCCAGATTAAGAATCACCCCAACCACAGCGGCGGTAATCCCGGTGAGCGGCGCGGTGAACTTGAGTTCGTTGTGCGTCGCCTCCACCAGCGGGCCGCCGACGAGGATGAACAGGAACGAAGGCAGGAAGGTGAACCAGGTCACCAGCGTCGCCGCGACGGCGCCGGCGAGAAACACCTGGTCGGCGCCGAACACTTGCGAAACATAGGCCCCGACAAAACCAACAAAAGCCACCACCATGATCAGCGGCCCCGGCGTGGTTTCCCCCAACGCCAATCCGTCTATCATTTGTGTCGGGGTCAGCCAGCCATAGTGCCCGACTGCGCCCTGGTAGACATACGGGAGCACCGCGTAGGCGCCGCCAAATGTCAGCAGTGCCGCCTTGGTAAAGAACCAGGCCATCTGGGTCAAGGTACCTTCCCAGCCAAAAAGTGAGGTCAAGATCGCCATTGGCAACGCCCATAACACCGCACCGATGAGTACCAGCAGCGCCAGTTTCAACCAACTGAACCGGGCATGGTCGGGGGAAGGGGTGTCGTCATCGATCAATGCCGGGCCATAGGATTTTTGGGCAGCGCTGTGGCCACCGACCCGGAACTTCTCGGGAGCAAAACGGCCACCCAGGTAGCCGATCAAGGCCGCACTGAGTACGATCAGCGGAAAGGGAACATCAAATGCAAATATCGCCGCGAATGACGCCGCCGCCATGGCCCACAGCCAATTATTCTTCAGCGCTCGCGAACCGATTCGGTGTGCCGCCTGTACGACGATGGCGGTCACGGCGGGTTTGATGCCATAGAAAAGACCGGCGACCATCGGTACGTCGCCGAAGGCGATATACATCCAGGACAAGGCAATCAGGATGAACAGCGAGGGCAGCACAAACAGCCCACCTGCGATGACACCGCCCCAGGTTCGATGCATCAGCCAGCCGATGTAGGTTGCCAGCTGCTGAGCCTCCGGCCCTGGCAGCAACATGCAGTAGTTGAGGGCGTGCAGAAATCGCCGCTCGGAAATCCAGCGCCGTCGTTCGACCAGCTCCTGGTGCATGATCGATATCTGTCCTGCCGGCCCGCCGAAACTGATGAAACCGAGCTTGAGCCAGAACCAGAATGCCTCTCGCAAACTGATCGTCTCAGGTCTTGGCAGTTCCGCTTCAACGAGTGATTCAGATGCCTTACTCATTGGGGTTGTTCCTCTTTCACAATCGCGGCAAGCAGGCCGTCGAAGATGGCGCTCGCAGCAGCCAGCAAGTGGTCGTCATCAGTCATGGTTTCGCGTAGTCCGGCCAGCACCCGTTCGATGCCGGCAGCCTCCACTGGCTGAATGCCCCCGATGTCGAGGTAATGCACGAGGGCCGCGATGCGCTCCAGGCCGGGTTGCTGGATTTCAAAGCTGGCTTGCAGGGTTTCAAAGGTCACACGGTTGCCGACATGACTGAAGGTCGCCTCATCGAAATCAAATCCCAGGGCATCGGCTGGGCAGTCCTGCGGACTGTTCAACCAGAGGATTTGAGCGTGTGGATCGATGAAGCGTCGAATCAGCCAGGCGCAGGCCAGTCGATCAACCCAGGGCCGCTTGCGTGTTGCCCATACGCGACCCTGAAAGTCCGCGAGACTCAGCGGCACGATTGGCTGGTTGCGGCTATGCGGTTCGTCCACCGACAACGCGCGACTGACGGCGGTCTCAAGTTCCTGCAAAACCGCGTCGATCTGCTGCTTCGGCTTGCCAGGAAAATAATCAATGGTGGTCAGCTGTTCGTAGGCTTTGCGCAGCTTGCGAATCTGCTTGGTGGTCGCCAGTGCATTCTCGGTATTGAGCTGTGCACGGCAGGCGTCGATCTCGGCGCCGAGCTTGCTGTACTCATCGCTACGGTCGAACAACGCTACGAAGCGTTCGCCATTTGGGTCGACGACAGGCAGGACATAGGCGGTGCCATTGATGGCCAGAATATCGCGCTCGACCGAGGCCAGAGCTTCATGACAGGCGTCAGTGTCCGGCAGCAGATAGGCGCCGTCGCGTAACACCGCCGCTCCAGAGGCTTTCAGGGCGCGCCAGGCTCGCATGCGCTCGGTGGCATTTGCGGTCGGTAGGCCAAGGATTAATGCGAGCCAGTTTTTCATGTAGAGATACAATCAAAAAAAGTTTGTATCTCTACAATATTCTTCTCCGGGTCGATTGAAAAGCCCTGCGGGCAAAGCATTTTCTCGGCTTGCCTGAACTGGCTTCAATGCTTGTGCCGGTGATGAATGTCCGGGTAGTGCGGGTGGCTATGCCGGATCGCCTGATGTTGGTGAACGTGACTGTGGGGTTCGCTGCCATCCCATTCAAAGTCATGCTCATGCTGATGGTGTTCATCGTGAACATGCCGGTGACCATGGATGAGCGGCTCGTGCTGGTGGTCGTGCGCATGGCTTTCAGTGAGGTGAATCCATACGCCAATGCCCATCAGCAGGGCCGCGATCCAGAACGTCAGTGAAGCCGGTTCGCCGAGGATCAGAATCGCAATCGCCGCACCCAAAAACGGCGCGGTCGAAAAGTACGCGCCGGTACGTGCCGTGCCGAGGCCGCGAAGGGCGAGCACGAACAGTACCAGGCTGATGCCGTAACCGAGAAAGCCGACCAGGAGTATCGGCGCGAGCGTGGCGATGTTCGGCAGTTTGGCTCCTAACGATAGCGCCAGCGTACAGTTGACGGTCCCCGCGACCAGCCCCTTGATACCGGCAATGAACAGGGCATCGGACGCCGATATCTTGCGGGTCAGGTTGTTATCGATGGCCCAGCAGGCACACGCCAATGCGACGGCCAACGGGCCGATCCAGCCTTGCGCCTGCGTCGAGTCTTGCGGCCAGGCAAGGAACACCCCGCCAGCGACGATGGCCAACATCCCAGCAACGATTCGCCGATCAGCGTTCTCCTTGAACACCAGCCAGGCCAGCAGCGCCGTCAGTACCGATTCCAGATTGAGCATCAACGAGGCCGTCGCCCCAGACGTCAGGGTCAAGCCGAACATCAATGCCACCGGCCCAAGCACACCGCCGAAGGCGATGGCACCGATCAGCCACGGCCACTCGCCGGCGGTCAGGCCGGTTGCCTGCCAGCCGCGGTCGCGGATAAACCTGACCAGGGTCAAGCCGATGCCACTGCCCAGGTACAGCAGCCCCGCCAGTAAAATCGGTGAGACCTCCACACCCAGCAGTTTGGCCAGCGGGGTGCTGGCGCCAAACAATGCGGCCGCGCTCAAGGCGTAGATAATGCTCAGGTTCATGGGGGGCAGTGCCTTAACGTTCAAAGAGATTCAGGCCTTGTGGGCCATCAGAAATACCAACGCTGCCAATGATATCGCGCTACTCGAGCATGATGCCCGGTTGGCGTTCATTTCAGGCACAAAAACCACGACCCGGCGCCGAAAACTGCGGCGTCCTGGCCAATGAATGTCCGCTATTCGATGTGGATTCAACCGGTCGATTGTCGCGGCAGCAAGCATTGGGCATTATCCTTTGCCTGATATGAAGGAACGTATCCCATGACTACTGCACCTACGTTGCATTTGATGTGCGGCAAGATCGCGAGTGGTAAATCGACGTTGGCAAAGGTACTTGCCGACAACCACGCGGCCATTCTATTTAGCGAAGACCAGTGGCTTTCGACGCTTTACCCCGGAGAGATCCGTTCGGTGAGCGATTATGTGCGGTGTGCACATCGCATTCGTGGGGTGTTGGGGCCGTTGGTTACCAACATGCTTGCGGCAGGTGTTTGCGTGGTACTGGATTTTCCTGCCAACACCGTCTCTGATCGCGAGTGGTTGCGCACCTTGGCAGATCATGCGAGCGCGCAGCATTGCCTGCATTATCTGGATGTTGACGAAGAGACTTGCCGCGCCAGATTGCACGCACGCAATGCCGAGGGCGCACATGATTTCGCAGCAACAGACGCCGAGTTTGATCTGATCACACGCTACTTCAGCATTCCGGGAGAGGAGGAGGGGCTGGTTGTCGTGGTGCATTCGAAGCAGTCAACGGAATAAATGCCATGGCCGTGCTGGCCGAGCGCGAACGGATGACCCGGTTCTTGATCGGCTCGACGCTCCGGGAAATCCTGGCAGGCTTGCTGGCACTGTCGAGCCTCACGCCCGCGAGGGCTGATGATCAGAACAGCCTGCCCAGGGAAATCGTCTGGCGCCGGCGAATCCATGCGGCCACGTGGTAGCCGCCCCCTGCGGTGAATACGATTGCGAGCAGGCCCGCCAGCAGGCTCGCGCCCCATAGCGCGCCATGGTCTTCGATGATCGCGGTGCTGGAGGGTGCATCGGCGCGGTAGAGCACCGTCACTGAGTCGCCCACCGCGTAGCCGAATATAAACCCGCTCTCGGGGTAGCTGAACGCCTTGCCCGTGGCGTCGGTGAAGTCAATTTGTGGGTGGCTGCCGCCCGCGTTCAGGGCGCTGACATGCCCTTCGGCGCGTTGCGCCAGGGCCAGAAAGCCCAGCCGGTCTTCGACCAGCCATAGGGTGAGGTAGAGCAGACACAGGCCCAGCGGGATGAAAATCAGCGCGCGGGGCAGATCGCCCCGGTCAGAAGATGGCGTCTTGGTCATGGCAGGTCCCTTGCATCGTCCGTAAACGCCGGCAATTACAATGAACCGACGGGAATCTGTCAATCGGATGGGGAAGAGCTGCGCCTGGCGCTGTCCAGCGTTCATATCGGTGCCATTGCGTTTACTGACTTCGGCATGATCCAGGGCTGTCTACTGCGATTTTGGCTTTCGCAGCGCTGTATTTCTTTCTCTTGAATCTCGTGTGTATCGCCGCACCAACCCGGCTGTACGCGCATTTCTGGACGTGTTGATCATGTTGCGTTGAAAGAGATATTCGTCGTTTCCAATAGGCGATTCCAATGGGCCGCTTCTGGCTGTGGATTCAACCAGTCAGCGGAATTGAGATTGCCCATCGTTAGGGTTGCCTGCCGCCACAAGAAACTCCTGTCTAGCCAACGCCATGATGCTGACCGAGAGCAGATTATTCGGGCCGGGGCCATGTTCAGGGCGAAACAGGCGGGAAGAAACAACTTAAGCGTGGCGAGATCCATGGCAGCCTCCAAAAGCAGGACCGGTATTTTTATCACGGGTGTCGGGCGGTTTAACGGATTTTGTGGCTGATACCATTTTGATATCACATCCGTTAAAGTGTGCGCCGCTCGAGAGATGGATCCCGGGCTTTTCTCATGGAGTTATTCAGTGAAGCACCTCAGCAAAGTTGTTGCCGTTGTACTGTTCGGCCTGGTTCTGGCGGGTTGCACCGGCACCTCGATGAAGACCCAGCACTATGACAGCACCCAATACACCGTTTTGGGTCACAGTGAAGCGAGCGCCACAGGCCTCCTGCTGTTTGGCTGCATCCCGATTCAGCAGAACAGCCGTTTTGTTCGTGCTCAGGACGCGGCGATCAAGGCCAAGGGCGGCGATGCAATGATCAACACCCAGGTGCAGGAAAACTGGTTCTGGGCTTGGGTCCTGACCGGTTACACCACCAAGATTTCCGGCGATGTGATCAAGCTGAAAAACGTTCAGTAAGCGCGGTACCGAGCCTGCGGGCAAGTATGCTCTGACATGAAAAAGCCCGGTTTAGCCGGGCTTTTTCGTCTGTGCTCGTTCAGTGCGGCGTCACCTCATTCAGATAGACGCCCGCCGACAGTTCGGCCTTTACCTGCCGTGTGAACTCGTCGGTGGACACTTCCTCTGCACCAGCCTCGATCGCGTCGTACGCTTGGCGTACGACGTCGGCTGGCGTCGCCTTTGGCACTTCCAGCCCGCGCGTCAGATCCGTATCGATAAAGCCGGCATGCAGCCCGACGACCTGCGTGTGCTGGTCGCGCAGCGAATGGCGCAGACCGTTGGTCAGCGCCCACGCGGCCGACTTCGACACACCGTAGCTCGACAGGATCGGCCGGTTCACCCAACTCGCGACGGACAGTACGTTCAGGATCGCGCCGCCGCCGTTGCCGGCGAGGATCGCCGCAAACGCCCGCGACATCGCCAGCATCCCGAGCACGTTGGTTTCCAAGTGATCGCGCAAGGTGTCGAGTGCGCCGTCGTCCATCAGGCTGCCGAGCCGCGCGATGCCCGCGTTGTTGATCAGCAGCGTGACGTCACGCGCCGCGTCGGCTGCCGCAGCCACCGCCGCCGGATCGGTCACGTCCAGCTTCACGGGCACGACGCCCGGCAGCGTCACGCTGGCCGGGTCGCGCGCGCCCGCATAAACCTTCCGCGCTCCTCTTTCGAGCGCCTGTTTTGCGAACTCAAGGCCAAGCCCACGGTTCGCGCCCGTCACGAAAACAACAGCACCTTCGATGTTCATAACCGTTCCTTTCGAATGATGAATCGCATGCGCGCTGGTTCGCCGCGCGCGTAAGATCCGGTGGAAACAAGGCTGCAATCGCGTAAAACGCTCATTAGCCGTTTTGGACTGACTTGATAAGATTGTTCCGTAGCGCCACGATCGATTTTTGCACTTTAGCGAACTCGTCTGGCGCGAGGCCAGTCGCCTCAGTGAGACTCATGGTCAGGGCTTTTTCGCGCAGTTGCCGACCGTTTTTCGTGAGACTGACCCGCACCTGACGCTCGTCTTCGGGATCGCGCTGCCTCTTCAGATAACCCATCACCTCAAGCTTCTTCAGCATCGGCGTGAGTGTGTTGGATTCGAGAAACAGCTTCTCGCCCAGACCGCTGATGGTCTGGTTGTCTTCCTCCCAAAGCGCAACGATCGTGATGTATTGCGTGTAAGTGAGCCCAAGCTCCTCGAGCATCGGCTTGTATGCCTTGCCGAACGCCAGGTTCGCGGAGTAGATCGCAAAGCACAGATAGTCTGACAGCGGCACGGCCGCAGCAGGCGCTTGGTTCGTGGTTTTCATCTGTATCTGTATCCTCTTTAGGTAGAGCCTGATGTTTCACAAGACATGCAAAGCATGATATGTCGCATGCGATTGTATCGCAATATAACGAACATCGGACCGCTACCGCATTAGAGTACAACCGGCTGTCAGTTTCACCGGGCCCAGCTATTTCAAATCGAAGAAGCGCTTTGCTTGTTCCAGGTCGTTAGTGCCGACCGCTATGTGACTGAACATTGCTTTCATCCTCCTGAGTAAATAAACCACGCCCCATCCGATGCTGTGGCCGACGCGCATGAAAATCGACGATGCGGGACGGCCCAGCGACGGATGGATGCACGGTCTAGTGGCGTGCCAAGAGCCTATCGTGCGGCGTCACGGCGACAGGCTCCCCGTTTGGGACAGTTCATACTGTGATGATGTTCGTGCCGACCTCGATGTTGCCGCGCACAGACTTCGAGTACGGGCAGATCGTATGGGTCAGGTGCGCGATTTCCTCAATGACTTCCTTTGCCAGACCCGGCACGCGGATGGTGAACTCGGCGCCGAGGAACCACGCAGTGCCGGTTTGCCCAACGTTTACCTGAATGTCCACGGAGTAGTCGGACGGCAGCTTGACCTTCTTCAGCGAGGCCGCGATCCCGAACACAGTGGTGTAACAGGCCGACCACGCGCCCGCAAACAACTGCTCGGCTGTCGGGTGGGGCTCGGTAGCGATGAGCTCGAGGCTTTCCACGCCGGGCGCCGACAGCTTGAGGTCGAAGACACCAAACTGGCCGCGCTGGAGATTGGGGTCGCGATTTACCGTGGCATGGGAGTTGCCCGAGGCGAGTACTTTTTCGATTTTTTCCATGATGGATTCCTTCGTGAATAAGGGTATTAAGTTCATTTGTAATGCATACGATAGAATCGCATGCGATGTAATATGGGCAAAAATGCCCGCTGTGTAAGCGGATAAGCGTTAATTCCATGCGAGATTAAATTGGCGTGGGTGACTCTCTCGCGTTGACCAAACTCCTCAAAAGAAACTCAGTGAGACCCACATGCCTCGTCCGATCACACCGTGACGACGCTCAGCCCAACCTCGATGTTGCCGTGCACGGCCTTCGAGTACGGGCAGAGCTGATGGGCCTGGTGCGCGAGCGCCTCGACGACGTCCTTTGCCAGGCCCGGCACGCGGATGGTGAACTGGGCGCCGAGGCAATGCCCGGTACCGACCGACCCGATGCTTACCTGGATGTCCACGGAGTAGTCGGACGGTAGTCTGACCTTCTTCAGCGAGGCCGCAATCTGGAACGCACTGATGTAACAGGCCGACCACGCGCCCGAGAACAACTGCTCGGCTCTAGGGTGCAACTCGGTGGCGATGAACTCGTGGCTTTCACCGTCGTGCGCTGACAGCTTGAGGTCGAGGACGCCGAGCTCACCACGCTGGACATTGGGGTCGCGATTGATCGTGGCGTAGCTGTTGCCTGAATGGAGGACTTGCTCGATCTTGGTCATGATGGATTCCTTGGTGAGTAAGGGGGTAAATGGTGTTGTCTCGTATGCGATGTAATCGCATAAGCTGAATGATGGGCGGGGAGCGGGTGAATGTCAATCGCAAATGAATTAATCGTATGCGTGCTTTCGATAGAGAGAACGAAGATGCAACCAAGCGCTGAGGCCTAACGCGACCATAGATCCGGTGACTCGCTTCACACGGGAAGCTCAGCTTCTAGCTCAGCGACTTCAGCTGTGAGGATGAGAGGTTGTCACCAACTCATCAGGCTATCGGCGCATAGGCCTTGTCGTTCCGACAGCGACACTACCGATTGGCTGCGCAAAGTTGCGAGCAGCACCATCCCGGCCTATGGTCCAAGCGAGATATTTTCTGCGACGGGCGCACGTTGACTCACCGCCGGTTGCAGTCCATCCAATGTGAAAGTTCGCAAGGAGGTGAAAACATGCCGAACAACTCTCGCCCGGCCGTGCTCGGGCTGATCGGCAATACGCCGCTGGTGCGCGTCAGCCGCTTCGATACCGGCCCGTGCACGTTGTTCCTCAAGCTTGAATCGCAGAACCCCGGCGGGTCGATCAAGGACCGCATCGGCCTGGCGATGATTGACGCCGCCGAGCGCGATGGCCGCCTGCAACCTGGCGGCACCATCGTCGAGGCCACCGCCGGCAACACCGGCCTCGGCCTGGCGCTGGTCGGTCGCGCCAAGGGATACCGGGTGGTGCTGGTGGTGCCGGACAAGATGTCCACGGAGAAGGTCTTGCACCTCAAGGCGATGGGCGCCGAGGTACACATCACCCGCTCCGACGTCGGCAAAGGCCATCCCGAGTATTACCAGGATGTTGCCGCGCGGCTGGCACAGGATATTCCCAACGCCTTCTTCGCCGATCAGTTCAACAACCCGGCCAACCCGCTGGCCCACGAGTGCAGCACCGCCCCGGAGATCTGGGCGCAGACCGAGCATGATCTGGATGCCATTGTCGTCGGCGTCGGTTCGGCCGGCACGCTGACCGGGCTGACCCGTTTCTTTCGCCGTGTGCAGCCTGACCTGGAAATGGTGCTGGCCGACCCGGTCGGCTCGGTGATGGCCGAATACAGCCGCAGCGGCACCCTCGGCACACCCGGTTCGTGGGCGGTGGAAGGCATCGGCGAAGACTTCATTCCGTCGATTGCCGACCTGTCCAGCGTGCGCCAGGCCTACTCGATCAGCGACGAGGAAAGTTTCGATCATGCCCGCCAATTGCTGCGCGCCGAAGGCATTCTTGGCGGTTCTTCGACCGGTACATTACTGGCGGCCGCATTGCGCTACTGCCGCGAGCAAACCGAGCCGAAGCGGGTGGTCAGCTTCGTCTGCGACACCGGCACCCGTTATCTGTCGAAGATCTACAACGACCAGTGGATGACCGATCAGGGCCTGCTTGCGCGCAAGCGCTACGGCGACCTGCGCGACCTGATTGCGCGGCGCTTCGAGGATGGCCGGGTGATCAGCGTCGGTCCGGACGACACATTGCTGACTGCCTTCCAGCGCATGCGCCTGGCGGATGTGTCGCAACTGCCGGTGCTGGTGGGCGGAAAGCGGCTGGTCGGGGTGATCGACGAGTCGGATATTCTGCTGGGCGTGCACAAAGACGCTTCGCACTTTCGTATGACCGTGGCCAGCGCGATGACCGACAAAGTCGAAACCCTGCCTCCCGGCGCCAGCCTGGCTGAACTGCAGGCGGAACTCGACCGTGGGCTGGTGGCGATCATCGCCGACGCTTCGGGCTTCCACGGCTTGATTACTCGAGTCGACATGCTCAATCACTTGCGGAGATCCCTTACATGAGTCAGCACGATGAAAACGCCACGCCACGGGCCTTCGCCACCCGTGTGATCCATGCCGGCCAGACGCCGGACCCGACCACCGGGGCGTTGATGCCGCCGATTTACGCGAACTCCACCTACTTGCAGCAGAGCCCCGGCGTACACAAGGGTTTCGACTATGGGCGCTCGCACAATCCGACGCGCTTTGCGCTGGAGCGTTGTGTGGCAGACCTCGAGGGCGGCACCCAGGCATTTGCCTTCGCCTCCGGGCTGGCGGCGATCTCCACCGTGCTCGAACTGCTCGACACGGGCGCGCATATCGTCTCCGGCAACGACCTGTATGGCGGCACTTTCCGGCTGTTCGACAAGGTGCGTCGGCGCAGCGCCGGGCATCGCTTCAGCTTTGTCGATCTGACCGACCTGACGGCCTTCGAAGCGGCGCTGCAGGCTGACACGCGGATGGTCTGGGTCGAGACGCCGAGCAATCCCTTGCTGCGCCTCACCGACCTTGCCGCGGTCGCGCGCATCTGCCGCGAGCGGGGCATCATCTGTGTGGCCGACAACACCTTCGCCAGTCCACGGATACAGCGGCCACTGGAGCTGGGCTTCGATATCGTGCTGCACTCGACGACCAAGTACCTGAACGGCCACTCCGACGTGATCGGTGGCATCGCGGTGGTCGGGCAGAATGCTGAACTGCGTGAGCGCCTGGGCTTTTTGCAGAATGCGGTGGGGGCTATCGCCGGGCCGTTTGACGCTTTTCTCACCCTGCGCGGGGTGAAGACCCTGGCGCTGCGCATGGAACGCCACTGCAGCAACGCGCTGGAACTGGCACGCTGGCTTTCGCATCAGCCGCAGGTGGCGCGTGTCTATTATCCGGGCCTGCCGTCGCACCCGCAGCACGAACTCGCGCAACGGCAGATGCACGGTTTCGGCGGGATGATTTCCCTCGACCTGGACAGCGACCTAGCGGGTGCCAAGCGTTTCCTCGAGAGTGTGCAGATCTTCGCCCTAGCCGAGAGTTTGGGCGGGGTCGAAAGCCTTATCGAGCACCCGGCGATCATGACGCACGCCAGCATCCCCGCCGAAACCCGCGCACAGCTTGGCATCGGCGATGCGCTGATACGTTTGTCCGTGGGGATCGAAGATGTCGAAGACCTGCGCGCCGACCTGGCCCAGGCGCTGGCGCAGATCTGAGCAATGGGTCGTTAGCTGCCTGTGACGAAGGGGAGCTAACGACCCTCTAGCCATGGGGCATGGGTAATCGACAAGAAGCACTTCAATAGGATCGTTCTTGAGAACCTTGTGTGTCGGATTGCATATCCCCGTGGTTGGCGACTCATAGACTCGACCATCCACCGGGCAGAAAACGGCCGGTAGTCGTTGTATCTCGTTCGCCACCGGCGTTTGGCTAAACTTAATAAGTCGGGAGTGAACTGAAACCTGAGCGATAGCGGCCATCAACGGATCTGGATGGGCATCAAGACGGGACTCCCAAAGGAGGCGACTATGTATGCGGTGATAAGAACCTACCTGGGTGCTGGAGCAGAGCAGCTTTTCGAGCTATTGGAACAGCGCAAGGCCGATGTCGAAGCTACCTTGCGAACAGTGCCTGGTCTCGTCAGCTACACACTGCTGAATACCGGTGATGGCGGTACGGCGGTGACTGTTTGTACGGACAAGGCCGGCAGCGATGCGAGCTTGAAAGTCGCACGCGACTGGATTCAGAAAAATGCCTCGCATATCCACGCGAGCCCGCCGATCGTCACGGAAGGTCCGGTTATTGTGCAGATCAAATAGCGCTGCCTTCCGATAATCTCACGATATGTTTGCATCGCCAGGATCGCAGCCTGCGGCAGCTCCGCCAATCTGTAGGATCTGCCGCAGGCTGCGATCTTTTAAACGCTTAACGGGCTGGCATTACGCCTTCAGCACCGCCGTTTACATTCACTTCGACGCCTGCGCCCGCAAGCGTCTGCCGATCACATCCATCAAATCGCACCCATCGCGCAACGGAATGGCCAGCAGCTTGGCGAAGTCGGCCAGCACCACCGTGTCGCTCTCGATGTCGGCACGAAAAGCGATATTTTCGAGAACTTGGGTGACGGTGCGGATGCGGTAGTCGGCGGTGGCTTGCAGCACGTCGAGTGGGGCTTGGGTGTCGATGAGCAGGGAGGCCGGGATCAGGTCGATTCCGGTGAGGGGCATGTATCTATCCATGGGTGGAGCTCCGAATCAGATTTAAAGGGCTGATCCGATCAGCAGGTCGCCAAACCTGGTCGCCATATGGGCGACGGGGGGACTATAAGCTTCATCCAATCAGGGGGAAAGGTGAGGGATTCTGAGGCTGCTGTAGGATCTGTATTGATGTGGCCCTGGACCAGAACGAAATCGCCTTCCTACGCAAATTTCCAGTCCGGCTGATCAACCCATTACTGGCAAATTTTACGTAGCGACGCAGACTTCAAAGCACTGCCTGCGTTTTCACACCGCCTGAGCCCAAAGTAGCCAGCCCTGACGGGCTGAAAACAGCTGTGGATTCAACCGGTCGACGCAACAGATTGGTATCGCTGACGTAGTCGTCGAGGCTATCGGGAAGTAAGGTGCCTTGGCCTCGATGTTCAGCTTGAATAAAGCGCTTCACGAGGCGATCCTCCTACGGAACCCGAATTCGGGGTGGCAACTGACTTACTGCTAGTGAAATTTAACGGATGCTACTTTGAAGATAGTGAAATCTACTCGCTTTGATGATGTCGACCACGATTTAGGATATGAGTACCGTGGTTATAACTACAACATACAGAACGAAGAGGCTGTGTTTCTGATCAGAATTTACGATGACGAACCCAACCTGGCAACGGTGGTACATCCGACTACGATGTCTGCAAACGCTGGCCTTAAAAAGCTTGTTGAGTTCTTACAATCCGAGCTAGGAGTGTCCAGGATCTCTCTCTACAAGGGCGATTTGGGGAGCTACGCTGATATCGATCTTGATAGCTTGGCATTCCGCCCCGTATGAAATCGGCGGCGAGAGAGTGGCAGGCGTTTTTACACACTCTGGGCCAATAGCGGACGTTCGCCTTATTCCGTTCTCGACCCGCTGCGCAAAAAACGATTCAAATCAGTCCATCGCCTGCTTAGGTGCTTTTTGCTTTACGTCCACGTGATGCTGGCTTAACCGGCACGCTTTTCCCGTACTCACTCCACCATATCGAAAGCGCTTCCATTGTCGGTCCAAGTGCACGTGCTTTTGCCGTCATTTCATACTCAACACCCGGGGGGACTTCTGGGAAGACGGTTCGCGTGATCAGACCATCGCTCTCAAGCTCGCGAAGTTGAGCAGTCAGCATGTGTTGTGTGATGCCGCTAATCGCCTTGCGCAATTCCCCAAAACGATAGATTCGCTGGTTTAGCAGCCACATGATCTCCAACTTCCACTTGCCTGAAAGTAGCGAAAATGCACGCCGCATTTCTTCATGCATGCTGATTTGATCATCATGGGTCTGGTTTTCCATACTAAGTATCAGTTTTTCATCCTACTTGTGGATTTTCATATTAGACGACATCTTTGCCCTGAGCCGACTTAATAATACCTGCTTAGGAAAAACTTATGATCGAAAACTATATTTACTGGATTAGCACGGCACTGCTTTCGCTGCTCTATTTCACCTCTGCCCTGATGTACATCGCGAAAGGAGACTATGTTCGAAATGCGCAAGCGGAACTGGGGTATTCAGCATCCCATCTTGTGCCTCTCATGATCGTGGTCAAGATACTGGGTCCTGCTGCGATTTTATCGCGTTTCAATGTGGAGCTAAGTGATCTTGCCTATGCCGGCATATTTTATCACCTGCTGCTCTCCGCCTTGGCACACCTAGGTGTTCACAAGCCCAAAGGTTCTATCCCGGCAGTCCTAGGGCTCATTTTCCTGGCCGCTTCCTACATGACACAAAACGCCGTCCGCGAATCTCCGTCGCCTTACGCACCGGCGGCGATCATCCATACGACTCTTAAATAACGGGGGGCAATATGACTCGACTCAGTGGAAAGGTTGCTATTGTCACCGGCGCCGGTCGTGGTATCGGCCGAGCCACCGCCAAGCTTTTAGCGGTGCAGGGCGCGAAAGTCGCGGTCGTTTCGCGTACGGCTGAAAATGTCGATCAGGTAGTTGCTGATATACAGTCCGCAGGTGGCGTCGCTCTCGGAATCGTTTGCGATATCGCTGATCCTGATCAAATTACTGCCGCTGTCGACAAGGTGATGGCTGCCTATGGACGGATCGACATTCTGGTGAACAATGCTTTCGATCCCTCTGTGGTTTTTTCATCGGTGGTCGAGCTATCCGCCGAGCAGTTGCAGCGTAATTTTGAAATGGGCCCGATTGCTTATCTGCGAACGATGCAAGCGTGCTATCCCCATCTCAAAGCTACCGGTGAGGGCAGGGTTATCAACTTCGCATCCCTGGCCGGTGTTATTGGCATGCAGGGCTACGCGCCTTACAACATGGCAAAGGAGGCGGTACGGGCATTGACTCGCTCGGCCGCCAGGGAGTGGGGTGCTGACAAGATCACGGTCAACAATGTCATGCCGGTCGCTGACACTTGGGGGGCTGCGGTCGATGTGCCTGCACCCACTAACGTACTTGGCCGTTATGGATCACCGGAAGAAGATATTGCACCGGTGGTGGTGTTCCTCGCCAGCAAGGATGCGCAGTTCTTGACGGGATACAGCCTCACACCTGACGGAGGCCAAATCATCGACAGTGCCCGTTAACTGTCGTGTCCAAGCACCAAACGTCGACTCCACGGAAATCACTAGACATGCCTTGGCGTGTCCAGTGGTTATTGTTCAAGCGACATCTAGATGGGGTTGTGCGCAAGTGACGATGTTCGATCCAAAGTAACCCTCCAACGCATGCGCCGCATTAAGAAAAAGCCTCATCTCGAAGAGCATTCAGAACCAGCGAAAAGGCCGGTGTCGGCAAACGACGGCTTGGGTAGTACAGGTGATAACCCGAGAACAGAGGACACCAATCTTCCAGTACCCGTACCAAGCGGCCATCCTCAATGTGCGGGGCAAACTCTTCCTCCGGTAAATAGGCGATACCCAAGCCGTTAACTGCCGCCGCTGGGACATGGGCGCTGGTGTTCACAATGACCTGGCCCACGACCCGCACGTTGATCTTTCGACCACACTTTTCGAATTCCCAAGCGTCAACTCCGCCAAGGGTTGGATAGCGTATGTCGATGCATTTGTGATTCACCAGATCCTGCGGTTTCTTGGGCATGCTGTTGCGTGCGAAATACGAAGGCGATGCCACAGCGGCCATCCGTACCTTAGGTCCGATTGGAGCGGCGATCATATCTTTATCAACGGTGTCACCAAATCTGATGCCAGCATCAAAACGGTCAGCAACGATGTCTCGGAAGCCATAGTTGATATCAAACTCAACCTTGATGTCAGGGTATGCGAGAAGCAGAGGACTGAGTCGCGGAAGAAGAATTGTCTTGAGGACAAAATCACCGCAGGTAATGCGCACCGTACCTGCAGGCTTGTCACGAAGCTCAGTCAAAGCATCCAGCTCTAACTCGATTTCGTCGAAACGATGACCGATGGCTTGCATCAGGCGTTCACCTGCGCTGGTCGGCGAAACGCTACGAGTGGTGCGCGTAAGCAGGCGAATTTTCAGCCGTTTTTCAAGTCCGGAAATAGTCTGGCTCAGGGCGGACTGCGTAACACCCAAGTGGGCGGCCGCTCGTGTAAAGCTGCCTTCTCTGGCGACCTTCACAAAGGCCAGAAGGTCGTTCAGGTTATGTCGTGACATCGAAGCCCGCCTATCTATATTGATTAGCTGTGCTTATAGCTTCAACAAGCTTTCATTAGATTATCAAGCATGACGTATTCCCAGAGAATAGGGCAAGCCTCACCTGTCGTCACAGGTATTGCTAATACCACTCGCTGATTCAGACCCAGGAAACAGGTCGATCAGCACCTATTCACTGATGGGAGCCCCTCATGAGAAAACTCGTTTTGTTGCTCGGCCTTCTGATGGCGTCGCTCTCCGCACTGGGAGCAGACATGTCTAACGGAGCCGATAATTTTTACAAAAGTGAGAAGGTCACGATGCAAAAGGTGACCTTCAAAAATCAGTACCAGATGAACACTGTAGGCAATCTGTTTGTCCCTGAAGGTCTGAAGCCCGGTAGCAAAAGTGCAGCGATCATCGTTGGCCATCCCATGGGGGCGGTCAAAGAACAGAGTTCGAACCTGTATGCCCAGAAACTCGCAGAGCAGGGCTTCGTGACCCTTGCCATCGATCTGTCGTTCTGGGGCGAAAGTGATGGTCAACCGCGCAATGCGGTTGCGCCAGAAATCTATGCCGAAGACTTCAGTGCCGCCGTGGATTACCTCGGCACACAAACATTCGTTGATCGGAACCGGATCGGTGTCCTGGGCATCTGTGGGAGCGGCAGCTTCGTCATCAGCGCTGCCAAGATTGACCCTCGAATGAAGGCCATTGCCACGGTCAGCATGTACGACATGGGCGCAGCCAACCGAAATGGTTTGAAGCATTCCGTCACTGTCGAGCAAAGGAAGCAAGCTATCGCCGCTGCCGCCGAGCAGCGTTATGTCGAGTTCACCGGTGGCAAAACCAAGTACACCAGCGGAACTGTCCATGAGCTGACGGACAAATCCAACGCTATTGAGCACGAGTTCTATGATTTCTACCGCACGCCACGCGGTGAATTCACCCCCAAAGGCCAGTCACCGTTACTGACCACCCACCCGACGCTGACTAGCAACGCCAAGTTCATGAACTTCTATCCGTTCAACGATATCGAGACGATCTCGCCACGCCCGATGCTGTTCATTGCCGGTGAAAATGCTCACTCGCGTGAGTTCAGTGAAGACGCCTATAGACTGGCGGGTCAACCCAAAGAGCTTGTGATCGTTCCAGGTGCGGGCCACGTGGATCTCTATGATCGGGTCGACCTTATTCCATTTGCCAAGTTGACGTCGTTCTTCCAAACCAACCTTAAGTGACATTTATCGTTAGGCGACCAGACAACTGAGTCGCTAGCCCTGCCATTGAGTGGGGCCTTTCGATTTTATCCGGCTCAACAGTTCTGCGTCCCGGATCATTCATCACTCTACGTACCCAAAAAAACGATTCCGACGCCACGCGCTCTTCGCCGGCGTTGAAGCTTTTCGTGTTGGAGGAAATCAGATGAGCAGCACCACCTTACCCATCCAGGCAGCGAATCAACAGGTATGGGGAGCAGTCCTCGCGATGTCGTTATGCGCCTTCGCCCTGGTGACTTCGGAGTTTCTGCCGGTGAGCTTGCTCACACCGATTGCGACCGATCTCGCGCTGACTGAGGGGCAGGCCGGACAAGCGATTTCCATTTCTGGCCTCTTCGCGGTCGTCACCAGTCTCTTCATATCTTCAATTATCCGCCAACTCGACCGAAGGCCCGTTTTGCTTTTCCTGACAGTCTTGATGATTGCCTCAGGCACGCTCGTCGCCTTTGCCCCGAACTACTCGACACTGATGGTGGGCCGAGCCATTTTGGGAGTCGCTATTGGTGGCAGTTGGTCAATGTCGACGGCGGTCATGATGCGGATTGCACCTGAGAGTTTCGTGCCTAAGGCCATCGCTTTGATTCAGGGAGGCACCGCACTCGCCACTGCAGTCGCAGCCCCCATTGGCAGTTACATGGGTGGGCTGATCGGCTGGCGAGGTGCTTTCTTCTGCGTGGTTCCGCTCGCCGCGTTGGCGCTCTGTTGGCAAGCATTCACGTTGCCGAAAATGCCTGGCCAAAATGAGCCAGGCTCTGTAACGGATGTGTTTCGGCTATTAGGTAACGCCAAAGTCTCGCTGGGCATGGCAGCAGTGGCATTTTTGTTTATGGGGCAATTCGCGTTATTGACCTATCTGCGTCCGTTCCTGGAGTTGGTGACCCGCGTCGATGTGTCTGGACTCTCCCTGC
The DNA here is from genome assembly GCF_003732175.1 of Pseudomonas brassicacearum. Classification (GTDB taxonomy): domain Bacteria; phylum Pseudomonadota; class Gammaproteobacteria; order Pseudomonadales; family Pseudomonadaceae; genus Aquipseudomonas; species Aquipseudomonas brassicacearum_G. The sequence continues at coordinate 75,563 of NZ_MOBI01000002.1, read as the reverse complement.
TATTGCTAATTATAGGAATGGCCGGATTGGTGGGCACTATGATGATCGGCTCGGTGTTGAATAGAAGTCTTCATCGAGTGCTGATGATCATTCCATTTTTGATGTCGGGGATTGCTGCGGCTCTACTCGTATTTGGTAGCTCGATGTGGGCGACAGCCGTTCTGCTGGGTGTATGGGGCTTGATTGCTACGTGTGCACCTGTAGGTTGGTTCACATGGTTATCGCGCACGCTTCCACAAGATGCCGAAACCGGAGGTGGTCTGATGGTGGCGGTGATTCAGTTGGCGATCACACTCGGCGCGACGGTGGGCGGGTTGCTCTATGACGGAGTTGGATACCAGGCAACATTCATCGCAAGTGGAGTATTTCTTTTACTGGCTGCCGCGCTTGCAATGTTCGTATCGCGATCGGATCTGCCCTCATTACGATGACAATGCCGCTGTTGCGTGGGAGGAAGTGTGTGAATTTGGGAAGAAACTCAAATTTTGCACAACAGATGCTGCGTAATGGCGAGCAATAAACCGCATAGATATCTCATTGTGCACTGATGCCCTCAGCTGATTCCCACATGTTCAATGTCCTCTATTGGCTGTGGATTCAACCGGTCGACGCAACAGATTGGCCAGAAACGGACCTCCGGCGATCGCCTGAAAACAAAAATGGGCCAGAGCGCCAAAACCGCGTCGTGACAGTCTGATCGGAAGAATTCGACCTGCCGCCCTCCCTCAAATGCGGAGGCCGTCCGACTCAGCGGTTCTTCAACATCCTGCTAGGGCAAAGTGTCGCGCTTGGCGAAGATGCTTGCCATTTCCGCCGCGTTCTCGGTTCCCCAGTTGCACAGCGGGACGATCGCCTCAGCCAGGCTGCGGCCGAGCAGGGTCAGCGTGTAGTCCACGCGCGGGGGCACTTCTTTATAGTCGGTCCGCGCCAGCACGTGGTCGGCTTCCAGATCCTTCAATTGCTGGATCAGCACCTTATCGCTAACGCCCGGGATCAAACGTTTGAGCTCGCCGTAGCGCTTCGGGCCATCGCGCAGGAAAAACAAGACCAGCGGTTTCCACTTGCCCGAGATGATGCGCAGCGTGGCGTTGAGCCCGCAACCGGTACCGCAGATTTCAGAAATCGTCGTCATTTTTGATACTTACCAAAAGGTGCATACTTGTCCTTAGGTTATCAGGGCCGCATCCTCGTCCTCAAGTAAGCAGTTCCCTGCTTGCGTACAACGCCAACGAAGGATGCATGACATGACCAGACTGAATGGAAAGACCGCCGTGATCACCGGTGGCGCTACCGGCATCGGCCGCGCCGCCGCAAAACGCTTCATCGAGGAGGGCGCCTTCGTCTTCATCTTCGGTCGCCGGCAGGAAGCGCTCGACGCCGCTGTGGCCGAACTCGGGCCCAATGCCCGCGCGGTGAAGGGCTCGGTCTCCGATCTGGCCGACCTCGACCGACTCTACGCGGCGGTGAAGGCCGAGCGCGGAACCCTCGACATCGTCTTCGCCAATGCCGGGGGGGGAAGCCAGCTTGCGCTCGGCAAAATCACCGCCGAGCACATTGACGAAATCTTCGACACCAACGTGAAGGGTTTGATCTTCACGGTCCAGAAGGCGCTACCTCTGATGGGGCAGGGCGGTTCGATAATCCTGACCGGATCGAGCGCCGGCACCACGGGCGCCCCGGCATTCAGCGTCTACAGCGCAAGCAAGGCGGCAGTGCGCAACCTCGCGCGGACCTGGGCGGAGGACCTGAAGGGTACCGGCATCCGGGTAAACGTGCTGTCGCCCGGGCCGACTGCGACCGAACTTGCGAAGGAAGCGCTAGGCGAGGAAGGCATGAAGGTCTTCGCCTCGATGAATCCTCTCCAGCGCATGGCCGATCCGGCGGAGATCGGAGCGGCGGCCGCGTTTCTCGCATCGCAGGACAGCAGCTTCATGACCGCAAGTGAGGTCGCCGTCGACGGCGGCTTGGCGCAAATCTGACTCGCCACGCCCGGCTGGTCACTCCATTCGATAGTTGGAGCCGCTGGGCGTGGTAAACCTGAGGAAAGTATATGAGCTATGCAATTATCGGCTTCGGCAATATCGGTCAGGCCTTGGTCAAGGCGTTTGCCCGTAACGGCATCGAAGTATCCGTTGCAACCACGCGCGACCCGGAAAGCTTTGCATCCGCCGCAGCAGCGATCGGACCCGAGATCATTCCCAAAACACTGGCGGAAGCCGTCAAGGCGGACATCGTCTTTTTGGCGGTCCGTTTCGAGTCGCACCCGGATGTCGCGAAGGCGTTGCAGACCTGGAAGGGAAAGACCATCATCGATGTGACCAATGCCTACGGCGTGTCTCCCGAGGAACTGGGAGGACAGCCTTCTTCCAAGGTCGTCGCGCAGGCCTTCACTGGTGCAAGACTGGTTAAGGGCTTCAATCATTTGGGCGCTGCCGTCCTTGCTCAAGATCCGGCCGTGCAGGGTGGCAGGAGAGTCGTGTTCCTGGCGAGCGACGATGACGATGCCGCGGCGGAGGTTGGTGCGCTTGCGGAAAATCTCGGTTTCTCGCCGATCAAACTGGGTGGCCTTTCGGAAGGTGGGCTGCTAGTGCAGGCGCGCGGAAATAGCTGGGGTCAACTGATCTTTAAGGACTTGGTCAAGTTCGACTGATGAATCGTGATCGTCATTTTTGATGCGATCTCCCTCAATGAAGAAGAGGATCGATGATGCTTAATAATGAAAGAATAATCAGAGAACTCTGCGCCGCCGCGGAAGGCCAAGGAACGGATATCGAGAAGTTTGTCTCCATGTTCTCTGAGGAAGGATACATGTGGGATATGGCATCCGGCATGAAGTTTCGCGGGAAGGCCATTGGTGAGTCTATCGCGGGTCTGGTCAGTGCATTCCCCGATGTCCACCGTGAGATATTTAAAATCCACGTCGCGGGAGACGTCGTCGTTGTCGAACTCGCGATTCGGGGAACGCACAAAGGTGATCTGGCTCTTGCTTCGGGGACTCTAGCTCCCACGGGCAAGACGATAGATGTTCCGTCCTGCGATGTTTTCCACCTCGAGGGAGGGAAGATCATATCTTTCCACTGCTATAACGAGGCTTCCGCAATGCAACAACAACTTGGCCTCGTCCCCGGCTGAATGACCGACACTACGCGATCTGATGTAAGAGCAGTGGAGAGGTCTTTATGAGCATTCAAGAGAATATCCAGATTGTGAAAGACTTTTTTGCAGCAATGGGCGCTGGCGATAGGCACGGTCTGCTGGCGTTGTCTGCCGAAGATATCGAGTGGATCATTCCGGGAGAGGGCTGGCCGCTGGCCGGCACGTACCACGGGCACGCGGGATTGGCAGACGTGCTTCAGAAGGCTACCGCAGAGATGGAAATATCATCCCAGGAGCCCCCCGAGTTCGTAGCGCAGGGAGACCGGGTTCTGGTAGTCGGCTTTGCTACGGGTAAAGTCAAAGCCACGAACAGGACGTTTGAGGACAATTTTGTCTTCGCCATCACTGTTCGCAATGGCAAGCTGACGAACATCCGGGAGTACGTCGACACGCAAGCACTGGCGCGGGCCTCCGAGATGGACGCGGGCTCCAGGCCCTGACCCATCGAGATCGATAACACACGAAACTATTTACAAAGTCAGCGAACAGCTAACGACCCCCTACTGTTGCTCGATGCACGGTGTGCCGGCGAAGGGTTGAGCATGGGCATGAGGCAACGTATGCAGGCTCCCGTGAATGGCGAGTCATCGACTCGGTCATCCACCGATTCTGAGTACATGATCGATCCCGATTATTTGTGTTCATTACTCATTCCGCCCTCCCGTAGAATCCCGTCACGGCATCCCCATCCGAGACGGAACCTCCATGCAAACCCCCACAACCCAACGCCCTCTCTGGCAAACCTACCTCCTGTTCCTCGCCCCCATGGTCCTGTCGAACTTCCTCCAGTCCATGTCAGGTACGATCAACAGCATCTACATCGGCCAAATGCTCGGCACTCAAGCTCTGGCGGCTGTGTCCGGGATGTTCCCGATCGTGTTTTTCTTCATCGCGCTGGTCATCGGCCTTGGTGCGGGGGCGGGGGTGCTGATTGGTCAGGCGTGGGGGGCGCGGGAGCCGCAGATGGTCAAGGCGATTGCCGGGACGACGTTGCTGTTGGGGGCGATGATCGGGTTGACGGCGGCGGTGGTGGGGAGTGTGTTTGCGCGGCCGGCGTTGCAGGGGTTGGGGACGCCGGCGGATGTGCTGGACGATGCGGTGGCGTATGCGCAGGTGATGATGTGGACCCTGCCGTCGCTGTTGGTCTATGTGCTGTTTACCCAGTTGTTGCGTGGGGTCAGCGATACGCTGTCGCCACTGGTGGCGTTGCTGGTGTCGACGTGTATCGGGCTGGCGCTGACGCCGGCGTTGATTCGCGGGTGGTTCGGCTTGCCGCCAATGGGCATTCAGAGTGCGGCGTTTGCCGGGTTGGCGGGTAACTTGTCGGCGATGGGTTGGCTGGCCTGGCGGTTGATTCGCAAGGGCCATCCGTTGGCGCCGGATCGGGCGTTTTTTGCGGCGATGCGGCTGGATCTGGAGATCCTCGGTAAGGTGCTGCGCATTGGCCTGCCCACGGGGTTGCAGATGGTGGTGCTGTCGCTGTCGGAGCTGGTGATTCTGGCGCTGGTCAACCAGCACGGTTCCCAGGCGACGGCAGCGTACGGGGCGGTGACGCAGATCGTCAATTACGTGCAATTCCCGGCGCTGTCGATTGCGATCACGGCGTCGATCCTCGGTGCCCAGGCCATCGGGGCAGGGCGCATCGAGCGCATCGGGCCGATCCTGCGCACCGGGCTGTTGATCAACGTGGGGTTGACCGGTGGCCTGGTGGTGCTGGGTTATTTGCTGTCGCACTGGTTGCTGGGGTTGTTCCTCACCGATCCCTCCACCCAGGCCATGGCCGAACACCTGCTGCACATCATGCTCTGGAGTCTGCTGGTGTTCGGTTTCCAGGCGGTCATCGGCGGCATCATGCGTGCCAGCGGCACGGTGATGGTGCCGGTGGCGATTGCGATCGTGTGCGTGGTCGGGGTGCAGTTGCCGATGGCGTATTTATTGGATGCGCAGTTCGGATTGCAAGGGGTGTGGATGGCGTTTCCGCTGGCTTACCTGAGCATGCTGGCATTGCAGACGGCGTATTACAAAATGGTCTGGCAGCATCAGAAGATCGAGCGGCTGGTGTAAGAGGGGGGCGATTTTGGCTGCCACGCCCCATGCCCCGGGCGAAGAATCCGGGCATGGGGCTAAAGGAAAACAACACCACCTGGTGTCGATCAATGCCCGCCGACCACCAAATGGCTGAACGGCACCACATACGCCTGCAATGTGACCAGCCCACCGACCAGTATCGCCAGCACGATGGAGTGGAAAAACACATAGCGCAGGATTTCCCCTTCATGCCCATACCAGCGGGTGGCGGTGGAGGCCACCACGATCGACTGGGCGTCGACCATCTTGCCCATGACCCCGCCGGAGCTGTTGGCGGCGGCCATCAAGATCGGGCTGATGCCCAGTTGTTCCGAGGTCACCCGTTGCAAGCCGCCGAACAGCACGTTGGACGCTGTGTCCGAACCGGTCAAGGCAACGCCGAGCCAGCCGAGCAGGGTGCCGAACATGGGGTAGAAGATCCCGGTGGCGGCGAAGGCCAGGCCCATGGTCGCGTCCAGGCCGGAATAGCGGGTGATGAAACCGAGAGCGAGCATGGCCGCGATGGTGATCAGCGAATAGCGCACCACCCACAACGTTCGCATGTATTGGCTCATCAGTTGCGGGATCGAATAACCCATCAGCAGCCCGCCGAAGATCGCTGCCAGCAAGATGCCGCTGCCGGTGCTGGTGAACCAGGTGAATTTGTAGATCGCTTCCTCAGGCTTCGGTTGCGGCACCACGGGCGGAACCTTCTCGACCTGCAAATGCAGCGTAGTGAAGGTCAGGGCTGGCGCGAAGATCGGGTTTGCCTCGCTCACCGGCTTACCCTGCGGATCGAGCTTGGCCGAGTGGGTTTGCGGGTCCATGGCCGGACGGGTGTCGAACATGTTTTTGAAGCCTTGAGTGCCCCACGCGAAAACGAAGACCGTAAGGATGATCCAGGGCATCCAAGCACGCATGACGGCGGGCCGGGCATCGCTGGCAAAGGTTGCGCTGGGCGCCGGTTTTTCGTCTCGGGACTCCTCAATTTTTGAGTCGTCGACTCGCCCCGACAAGGCGGCGGAGGTGTGTACGCGGGCGGGTTTCCAGACCTTGAGAAAAGCGGTCAGGCAGGCCATGGAAATCAGTGCGGCAATCACGTCCACCAGCATCGGCCCGTGGTAGTTGGACACGAAGAACTGCGGCACCGCGAAGCTGACCCCGGCCACCAGAATCGCCGGCCAGATTTCCAGCATCTTGCGCCAACCGGCGAAGGCCCAGATCAACCAGAACGGCACGAGCACCGAGAAGAACGGCAACTGTCGGCCGACCATCATCGACAGTTCCATTTCATCCAGCCCGGTGACCTTGGCCAAGGTGATGATGGGGGTGCCCAAGGCACCGAACGCCACCGGCGCAGTGTTGGCGATCAACGCCAGGCCGGACGCGGCCAGAGGCGAGAAACCCAGCCCGATCAGAATGGCCCCGGTCACTGCCACCGGTGTGCCGAACCCCGCTGCGCCTTCGAAGAACGCACCGAAGCAAAAGGCGATCAGCAGCAATTGCAGGCGACGATCGTCGGTGATGCGCGCGAGGGAATCCTGCAGGACTTTGAACGAGCCGTTCTCCGTGGTCAGCCGATGCAGGAAGATGATGTTGAGCACGATCCAGCCAATCGGCAGCAGGCCAGTGGCGGCCCCTAACAGCGCGGCGGAACCGGCCATGTTCGCCGGCATGCCGAAGGCGAAGATGGCGATCAGCAAGGCCGTGCTCAGAGCCAACAACGCCGCGATATGCGCCTTGAGATGGAAAAACGCCAGGGACGTGAGCATCACCACCACCGGTAATGCCGCCATGAGGGTCGAGACCAGCGGGTTACCGAAGGGATCGTAGACTTGCTGCCAGACCATGTTCCACCTCTGCTTCTTATTGTTGGCAGTGCAGGCCCCGAGGGGGGAGGTGAAATTGAGTATAGGTGGCATTGCGCGGCGGGCCGGCCGACCGGCTTGCGGTTGGTGGCATGCGCTTGAGTGAAAGGCGTCCTGACCCGTCGATGCCATTCAGGTCTGCGGACTAAAACCGCCCCCCGGCAGGGGGCGGCATACGCAGTCGGATTTTTCCTCGATTCGGGTGTTAGTAAAGTTGACCTTGCCTGGTCCCGTTACCCATTCACTTCTTTATGCTGATAGCGACGAGGGTGGCAACCGTGCCCTGCGCCTTGAACTGGAACTCCACCCGGTCACCGACTTTCACCTGACCCAACTGCTCCGGCGAAGCCTTGAAGGTCATGGTCATAGGCGGCCATTGCAAGGTCGCAACGGCGCCGTGGGCGATGGTCACGGTCTGTTTGGCGGTATCGACCGCCTTGATTGTTCCCTCGGCGTTGGCGGTGGGGGCCTGCATGGTTTGCTGTTTCATCTGCATGCTTTCCATACCGTCCATTTTCATGCCCGGCATGTCCTCTGCCTGAACAGAAATAGACAGTGCGGCAACGGCGCTGGCAACGGCGATCAGGGTCAGTTTCATACGATTTTTCCTTGTGGGTTGGTGGATACAACGGGGAGGTGCCGGCGGCGCATCAGGCGGTAGGCTGCCGGAATGACAAACAGGGAAAGCAGGGGGGCTGTGACCATGCCACCGACCATCGGAGCGGCGATGCGGCTCATCACTTCGCTACCAGTGCCGCTCCCCAGAAGGATGGGCAGCAAGCCCGCAATGATGACGGCCACGGTCATGGCCTTGGGTCGGACACGCTGCACCGCGCCTTCACGAATCGCGGCGACCAGACCGCGCTCGGTGCTGTCGCCGAGATCTTCTCGTTCGGCCCAGGCGTTCTTCAGGTAGAGCAGCATGATCACGCCAAACTCGGCAGACACACCGGCCAGTGCGATAAAGCCGACGCCTGTGGCCACCGACAGGTTGAATCCCAACAGGTAGAGGAACCAGGCCCCGCCAGTCAGGGCGAAGGGCAGGGTGGCCATGATCAGCAAGGCCTCGTCGAAGCGGGCGAAAGTCAGATAGAGCAGCACGAAAATGATCAGCAACGTGGCCGGCACCACCAGCTTGAGCCGCGCATTGGCCCTTTCGAGAAACTCGAACTGCCCTGAGTAGCTCAGGCTCATGCCGGGCTGCAACTTGACCTGCTCACTGACCGCCCGGCGCAGGTCGGCGACTACCGAGGCGATATCCCGCCCGCGCACGTCGATGTACACCCAGCCGGAAGGTCGGGCGTTCTCGCTCTTGAGCATCGGCGGGCCGTCGCTGACGTTGACTCTTGCAACCATGCCGAGGGTGATCTGACTGCCCAGTGGGGTATAGATCGGCAACTGTTCCAAGGCGCCGAGCGAGTCACGCCACTCACGGGGATAACGCACGTTGATCGGGAAGCGGGCGAGCCCTTCAATCGTCTCCCCGATGTTTTCACCGCCAATTGCGCCGGCCACGATCGACTGCACATCGGCGATATTCAGTCCGTAGCGCGCAGCGGCCTTGCGGTCGATATCCACGTCGATATAACGGCCACCGGTCAGGCGTTCGGCCAGTGCCGAACTGACACCGGGCACGTCCTTGGCTACACGCTCGACGGCCTGGGTGACCGCATCAATTTCCTTCAGATTTGTGCCGGCAACCTTCACTCCGATCGGGCTCTTGATACCCGTGGCCAGCATGTCGATGCGGTTACGAATCGGCGGTATCCAGATGTTGGTCAACCCAGGCACACGCACCACCCGGTCCAGTTCTTCCACGAGCTTTTCCTGGGTCATGCCCGAGCGCCATTGCTCATGCGGCTTGAACTGGATGGTGGTTTCGAACATCTCCAGCGGCGCCGGGTCGGTGGCGGTTTCAGCGCGACCCGCTTTACCAAAGACGTGTTCGACCTCAGGGACGGTCTTGATCAGGCGGTCGGTCTGTTGCAAAAGCTGTGCGGCCTTCTGTGCTGACAACCCCGGTAGGGCCGAAGGCATGTAGAGCAGGTCGCCTTCGTCCAGCGGTGGCAGGAACTCGCCGCCCAAGCGGGACATCGGCCATGCCGCGCTGAGAAACACCAGCAGTGCGACCAGCAGGGTGATTTTTGGCCGACGCAGCACCGCGTCGAGGGCCGGCTGATAGAGCCTGATCAACCAACGGTTTAGCGGGTTCTGTTGCTCATTGGGAATCCGCCCACGAATCCAGTAACCCATCAGCACCGGTACCAGGGTCACCGACAATCCAGCTGCCGCTGCCATGGCGTAGGTTTTGGTGAAGGCCAGTGGACCAAACAAACGACCTTCCTGAGCCTCCAGGGTGAACACCGGAATGAACGACAGGGTGATGATCAACAGGCAGAAGAACAGCGCCGGCCCGACCTCGGCCGCCGCCTCGGTCATGACATGCCAGTGATGTTCGCCCTTGAGTTCTTCCCCAGGATGGGCCTTGTGCCAGGCCTCGACCTTTTTGTGGGCGTTCTCGATCATCACCACGGCGGCGTCGACCATGGCGCCAATGGCGATGGCGATCCCGCCCAAGGACATGATGTTGGCATTGATCCCTTGGTGGCGCATGACGATAAAGGCCATCAACACCCCAACCGGCAAGGAGATGATCGCCACCAACGAGGAGCGCAAATGCCAGAGGAAGATCCCGCAGACCAAGGCGACGACGATGAACTCCTCAATCAGCTTGTGACTGAGGTTCGCCACCGCGCGGTCGATGAGCTTGCTGCGGTCGTAGGTCGTGACGATTTCCACGCCTGCCGGCAGGCTGCTTTTCAGTTCATCGAGTTTGGTCTTGACCGCCGCAATCGTTTCACGAGCGTTTTTGCCGCTGCGCAGAATGACCACGCCGCCAACGGTCTCGCCTTCGCCATCGAGCTCGGTGATGCCGCGACGCATTTCCGGCCCGAGCTGGATTGTGGCGACATCGCCAAGGGTGACCGGCACGCCGCCTGAGACGAGCTTGAGCGGGATTGCCCGAAAGTCATTGAGCGTTTTCAGATAGCCGGACGCTCGCACGATGAATTCCGTTTCCGCCATCTCCAGTACGGCCCCACCGGTTTCCTGATTGGCCTTGCCGATCGCCTCGGTCACCTGCGCCTGCGTGATGCCGAGGCTGGCCAGTTTCAGCGGATCGAGCTGCACCTGATACTGCTTGACCATGCCGCCCACGGTCGCCACTTCCGCAACGTTCGGCAGGGTCTTGAGCTCGAACTTGAGGAACCAGTCCTGCAGGGCGCGCAATTGCGCCAGGTCATGCCCACCACTGCGGTCGACCAGCGCGTACTGGAAAATCCAGCCCACGCCTGTGGCGTCTGGCCCCAATGCCGGTTTGGCGCTGGCGGGCAGGCGACTTTGTATCTGGCTCAGATACTCCAGCACCCGCGAGCGAGCCCAATACATATCGGTACCGTCTTCGAACAGCACGTACACGAAGCTGTCACCGAAAAAGGAATAGCCGCGCACGGTTTTCGCTCCCGGTACCGAGAGCATGGTGGTGGCCAACGGGTAGGTCACCTGGTTTTCAACGATTTGCGGTGCTTGTCCTGGATAAGGCGTACGGATGATGACTTGCACATCCGACAGGTCCGGCAGTGCATCGATTGGCGTGCTTTGAACCGACCAGACGCCCCAGGCGGTGACGAATAGTGTGGCCAGCAGCACCAGGAAGCGGTTGGCTACCGACCAGCGAATCAGGGCGGCGATCATGGCTGCCTCCCCAATTTTTCAAGATGCTCAACGCGCAAGCCATCATCAGTGGCAGGTGGCGATGCTTCCAGGGGGCTGGCGACGATGCCCTTGAGGCTGGCCTCGGAGTCGAGCAGGAACTGTCCGGAGCTGACCACCTGTTGACCTTCTTGCAGGCCTTTCAATACCGCCGTCTTGCCGTTGTTTTCCTGCCCGAGTTGCACCTCTACCGGACGGTAGCGACCCGCGTCTTCGGCGAGCATCACCAGCGTGCGCCGGCCAGTGCGAATGACCGCTTCGCTTGGCACCCACAACACACTTTGCCCGGTCTTCTGGTTCAGGCGCACCTGCGTCGACAATCCGGGTCTGAGGCGCCCGTCAGGGTTGGGCAGCTCGACGCGTACGCGAACGGTGCGGCTGTCCATATTCGTTTCGGGCAGAATCGCACTGACCGTGCCATTGAGGACAGTCCCGGGGAAGGCCGGAAGGCGTGCTTCTACCGTCTGGCCGACGACGATCGATCCGCTCTCCGACTCTGGAACGGCCACCGCTAGCCAGACATTGCTCAAGCCATTGACGCGAGCCAGTGTCTCGCCAGCCGACACAGTCATGCCCGTACGGACATCCAGCTCTTGCAAGACACCACCGATGGGGCTGGTGAGCGTCAGGTTCGGCTGGACTTTGCCACTGCGTTCGACCTGAGTAATCAGCGTCGCCGGCATCCCGGTGAGGCGCAGCCGCTGGCGTGCTGCGGTCAGTAAGTCGACATCGCCGTTACGCTTGAGGGCCAGGAATTCTTCCTGAGCTGCGGCCCACTCCGGTACCAGAATGTCCGCCAATGGCGCGTTGGCCTTGAGCATATCGCCGGGAGCACGGGCATAAACCCGCTCGACAAAACCGGCAGTCCGCGCCTGGATCACGGCGACATCCCGTTCGTTGAATTCCAGCGCACCGACAACGTCCACGCTGGAAGTGAGAACGCCACGGGTCACCGTCGCCAGACGCAGCCCGAGATTCTGGGTCAGGCTGGGGTCGATGCTGATAGCTGCGCTGTCAGTAGCGGCATCGGCATATTGGGGCACCAGTTGCATGTCCATGAAGGGTGATTGGCCTGGTTTGTCGAACTTCTGCTGCGGGTACATCGGGTCATACCAATACAGCGCCTTGCGTTCGTCTTGCGTCTTGGGACTCTGCTCGGCGAGTGCACCAGGCATTCCGTTCATGCGTTGCTGAGCGAACCAGTAACCGCCTGCAACCCCTAGGGCAACCGACAAGCCAGTCAGCACAGCCGTTTTCCAGATTCGAATGCTCATTGGCTGGTTTCCCCGTAATTGAAATACAAACGTGCGTTAGTCAGGGCTCGCTGTTCTTCTATATCGATCTGTTTGAGGCGGGCTTCGATGAGTTCACGTCGGGCAGCGATGACCGGCGCCAAATCACCTTTACCGGCGCGGTAGCTGGCCATGGTCAGTCCGACCTTTTCCCTGGCCAGAGGCACCAGACTTTCCTGGCTGCGACGCACCGCACGATTCAGGCGCTCGTATTCGGCCAGATCCTCATCCAGTTTCTGGGTGTGCTCGCGCACCATGGCTTCACGCTCGGCCTCCAATTGATTGAGCTCGGCGTGTTTGGCGGCGATTTTTGGATTTTGTCGGGAGCCGGGGAACAGTGGCAGGTCGAACGAGAACTGCACGCTGACCATGTCGCCGAACTGACGGTCACGGTGTTGATAATCGAGTTCCCAGCTCCAGTCGGATTGTTTTTCCGCCTCGGCTTCACGGATTTTGGCCTCCGCTTCGCGGGTCATTGGTTCGAAAGCCGCCAGTGCCGGGTGATGTTGCAGCTTATGGGTGTAGCCAGAGGTTTCGACGGGCCATTGCGGCAAGCTTCCGGTTGGCGGGTCATTGGCGGCCGGGCCAATCCAGCGTTTGAGTGCCGCTCGGGCTTGAGCGCGCATTCGGATCAGGTCGTCCTGTTGATCCGCCAATTGCGCCGCTTCCTGCTTGGGCGTTACCGCATCGGCAGGCTGGGCACGTCCACCAGCGATCTGTGCCCGGACGGTATCGGTCAGCAGGCGATTTTCTTTGTAAAAGTCCTGGAACAATGCCTCTTTGCGTTCGACGGAGTAGCTGCTGATCCAGGCCAGCGCTGTGGCCTGACGGACGTTCAGACGCTCGATACGCGCGTCGGCGGAGGCTCGGTCAACGGCTGCATTGGCCACTTCAATACGGGCTTTGCGTTTGTCGCGATTGGGCACTTCCTGCATAACCCCGACCATCTGCATGGTCATGGAGTCCTGATCAATGCTCCAGCGGTCAGGGCCGCCAACGGGATAGTTCTGCACGCCGAGCTTTAACTTCGGGTCAGGCAGTTCGCCGGCGGGTATGGCGGCGCTGCTCGCGGCCTGGAGTTTGGCCGCTTGGGCTGTCAGTGACGGGGCGTTGTTTTCGGCCAGCCGCAACGCTTCATCGAACGTCAGTGGGGCGGCGAGGCTCGGCAATGCCAGTACGCTTGCCGCCAGGCCGGCCACGAGGGCCCAACCTGTGCAATAGCACTTGAAGTTCATGTTTACGATTCCTGTGATGATCCACTGCGCGCGTCACAAGGCATGCGCGCAGGTATGCCATCCCGCTAAAGCGGAATGAGGCTCAACGTGGTAGAGGAATCAAACGCGGGGCGGTCGCCACACCCCTGAAGGGGGTTGTACTGGCAGGAAATCGCTGGAGAAGGAAAGTGCAACAGGGCTGAACAAGGTAACAGGAGGCTTGATGATCGAGACTTGCAGCATGCCGCCCGTCTTGCATTCCTGGCCCGGCTTGCAGGGTTTACCGTGCTCGATGGGGCTTTTCATGTCGTGGCAGCAGTCTTGCCCCATGCCATCCATCATCGCCATGCCCATGGTTTTCATGGGGCAAGGCTCGGTGGGCGCCTGAACACCCGCCATCCCGCTGAGGGGAAGCGCCAGGCTGATCAGGAAGATGAGGCAAAATCGCAGGTAGCGTTTCATGGATGCGAGTTTAGCCGGGGATGTATTACCTGACCATTAAATTGGGGGATGATTTTGAGCGGCTTGCGAGTGCAACGACGATGCCGACTCACGGCCGTGCCGTCGATCCCTTGCAGGAGGGATCGACTCGACACTTCACAGTATCTCTAGTGATCAGCAGGTGCCTCGGATTGAACGAGCAGCGCTTGGGCCAACTCTTCGTCACTGGCCTTGAGGCCTGGATGATCGTGTCGAGCCTGCATCAACATCGACTCCAGATTGGCGTCGCGAATGGCGCCGCCACTTGCGACGAAGCTGGAGAGGTCTTCGCGGGCTGGAGTGACGATTTTGTCGTCTCTGAACGTCGAGTACAGCGACACGGAAATCCCTGCCGACGTCGCAACTTCGCGCGCGTCAATATCAGGCATATGGCGCCTGTGGGCCATGGCCGAACCAAAGGGCAGACACAGCACCAGCATTGGAATGAGGAATATACGTCGCATGGCGAATCCTCCGAAAACATGAGGCCTGAATGACCGGCCTTATGTTTTTTGATCCGCGCTCTCGGACAGGAGTTCCTGATCGGTGGTGCACGTCAGTACAGAGTCGGAGTACCTGGACGTTAGGCCAACGTCATCATCCCGGTGAACCCCAAGGTCTGTCACTGACGTGCGTTTGCCTCTAGTGATCGGCGGGTGCCTCGGATTGAAAGAGGATCGCTTGGGCCAGATCTTCGTCGCTGGCCTTGAGCTCTGGGTGCTCGCGTCGAATCTGTTGCAACTCCGACTCCAGATAGGCACCGCGAATGGCACCTCCACTGGCCACGAAGCTGGAAGCGTCATCGCGGGCAGAAACGACCAGTTTGTGGTCCTTGAACGTTGAATAAAGGGATGCGGAAACACCTGCCGAGGTGGCGACATCGCGTGCATCCACACGTGCAAAGGCCGAACCAAAGGGCAGACAAAGGATTAGCGAAGAGATGACAAGTGTGCGACGCATGACGGCGTCCTCCGAATGGATGAAGCAACGGATGTGCTACTTAAATTTGGAGGTGTGGCGGCAGTCAGGAGTTCCCCAGCGTCGGCATATCTACACGCAAAGCACAAGGGTGAGCGGCCGGTCGGGTTGATACGCAGCGGCAATAGTTGCCAGCGGTCAGTCTGTTGGAATGATTGGGCCGCTACGGTGTCGACCGCAATAAGCGGAGTCGCCAACATGACTCGGCAAGAAGGTTCGACCATGCGCCTGATCTGGATAGCCACCTGCCTCGCAATAGCCCTTTTCGGCGGGCAGGCGAGCGCGGCTGACCAAGTGCAGAACAAGGAGGTGGCGGTGGACAAGGCGCAAGTCCTGGAGCAGAAAACTGCAGAAAAAGGCAGTGTGGCACCTGTGTCCAAGACTGAGACGATCACGCCTTCTGAAGCGCAGGCAGTCGATCCGTTAGGCAAAGCACCTTTGAACGATGCAATCACCTGTCTTTCACGCACTATTTTCTGGGAGGCCAAAGGTGGGGGGGCGGCCGACATGGAAGCCGTCGCCAACGTGGTATTGAATCGAGTCGGCCATGAGGGCTTTCCAGGGACCGTTTGCGAGGTGGTCAAGCAAGGCTCGAAAAAGCATGCCTGCCAGTTTTCGTGGTGGTGTGATCGACGATCGGATCATACCGACGAAGACGCTCCCTATGCGGCTGCTACGGAAATAGCGCGAAAAGCGCTCAATCACCAACTTACGGACCGAACCCATGGCGCTATGTATTTCCACGCCAGGCATATGAAGCCCGGCTGGGCCAGGAAATACATCAGGACCGCCGAGACCAAAAAATTTCTCTTCTATAAGCCTCACGACGGTACCGCACGATAGACGCGTTCGCTCAGACTCCGTCAGGATGCAAACGTGGCGAAGCACCCCGCGCAGTGCCAGTATGAGTGGGAGTTATCGGCATTTTCCGGGTTCGTAACATGGACACCACCGAGCGCTTGTCATCACTGACCGCCAACCGTCTGCAGGTGTTGCATCAGGACGGTTTCGTGGTGCTGCCCGGCGTGCTGGATGGCGCCCAAATCAGCGCGCTGCGCGATGCAATAGATGGCCTGAAACCCGAGCACTGGGACTACAGCGGCTTGCTTGACCATTACAAGTGCGTGTTCAACCGCGACCCGTTTTGGCTGCCGTTTCTCGACCTGAACGGGATCATCGAACTGGCCGAAGCGGCTCTGGGAGACGATTGTCACATCATTGGCCAGACCGCCTGGCGCTGCCATCCCGGCTTCATCGGCGCTCCATTGCACCTGGATTACCTGGTGATGGAACTGCCGCAAAACCTGCTGGCCGACCCGGCCTTCGAGTTGCCGATGGAGATCTGCACCGTGCAACTCTACCTCGACGATATCGATGCCGACCTCAGCCCCACTCTGGTGATCCCCGGTAGCCACCGAGCCGGGCGGCCGCCAGCTCGCGGCGAGAACCAATGGCATGGCAGTACGGCGAAGCCGGTGCTGTGTCGGGCCGGGGACGCGCTGATGTTTCGCAGTGAGCTGTGGCACGCCGGTAGCGACAACCGAACCCCCGACTGCGTGCGCTACCTGTTGCAGATACACTACGGCCGGCGAATGGTGGCGCAGAAGTTCTCGCCTTACCTGCACTGGCGCTTCAACCCCAGCGTGCTGGCCGCCGCGACACCGCGTCAACGGCGCCTGCTGGGAGAGCATCGGGAAGCGGAATATGACTGACATTTCAAGGAAGAACAGACTGATGCCTAAAGCGGTTTTCGTCAGCAGAACCATTCTATTTGGAGATTGCGACCCGGCAGGTGTGGTTTACACCCCGCGATTTTCATATTTTGCAGTGGAAGCCATTTATACGGCGCTTGATAGATGGCTGGGAGCGCCCGGACTCAGAACGCTGATGGGGTTCGATATATTGCCTCCGGTGCGCGCCATGTCATTGGAGCTGCTAAGACCTTTGACGTGGGACGACGAGTTGAGCATTAAGGTCAGCGTGGAGAAACTAGGGACTCACTCCTTCACTTTTTTAGTCGAGGGCTTTCTCAACAGTGACACATTGTCTTTCACCGCCAATGTCACTCATGTGTGTATCTCACCCGAAACCAAGGAGGTTGTAGCCATGCCAGCAGCGCTGAGGGCGCTGCTGGCATGAGCATCCTCGTTGTGACTTCCGCAGGTTTTGCGCAGCAAGTACTCTGATCGCACGCAGCGTGCCAAGCGGGTTTGTCACGCTTCGGGTGGCGTCATTTATAGATCGGTACTGACCCCGACCCGGACCTCTGCACGGACTCTGCTTGTAGGCGTTTACCCAGCTCGGCAATCTTTGCCTCTCCGGCGTTCAACGCTTCCAGGCTGGTGTGCACGGAGTAGCTGCCCATCTTCAGGTCGTGCGGGTGGGGAGTGGCCGATCCAAGCACGAATACCGCGTCTTGCTTATCCCCGGCCTCAAGTTTCAACGCACCGTTACCTGGCGTGAAGGCGACGAGTTCTCCCGCCTGGATAAGCTCCGGCGAATGCACCGCTCCCCGACTGACGCTGAGCCAAAGAACCTCGTGCCCGGACGGTGGCTGGTACTCCCAGGTTTGGCCTGCGGCCAGGGTGACCAACAAATAATTCACACCTGAGGGCGCACGGACAGGGCTGTGGATACCCTGATAGTCACCAAGGATGACGCGGGCCGGTCCAGCCTCCGGGATGGCGGAGGCTTCCAGGTACTGACTGTCGACAGGTGCGTTTTCCAGGTCGGCCGGTAGTGCGATCCACAGCTGAAACCCCCGGATCCGCGCCGAGGTGCCGGCAGACATTTCTTTACCGTGCCAGACACCCGCGCCTGCGCGCATCCATTCGACTCCGCCGTAGCCAATGAATCCGGAACCTGAGTCCGGATCGTCAAAGCGCAGGTTGCCTTCAGTGATCACGGTAATGGTCGCGATCCCCGAATGGGGATGCAGCGGCATATTGCCAATGAACGAGGCACCCGCTGCGAACAGGTCGAGAAACACAAACGGCTTGAGTAACTGACCGAGGTCCGAGGGACTCATGAGCCGAACAATGGGGCCGTGCCCATGACCACGGGTGCGCAATTTGATGGCGCGCGAGGCAGGGACTCGGGAAGAGGCGAGGGGACTCAATGTCGTTGTTGAAAGTGTCATGTAGCACCCTTGAATGGTTTGACGTGGATTCCAGCGTATCCAGCCAGTGATACGTTGATAAGTGGTTATAATCAGCTTTGACTCATCCACTTATGGAAGTAATGTTGTGCTGGATCTCAATGAAGTTGCGATGTTTGTCCAGGTGGTGCAGGCGGGCAGTTTTGCCAGCGCGGCGCGCCGCATGGGCATGCCGGCCAATACCCTCAGTCGCCGTGTCAGCCAGCTGGAAGAGCATTTGGGGGTGCGTTTGTTGCAGCGCTCCACGCGTAAACTGGTGCTGACCGAGGCAGGACGATCCTTGCACGATCGCAGTGCAACGCAGGTCAATGAGGTGATAGAGGCGGCTCGCCATTTGGCAGGGGAGAGCCAGGAGCCGAGCGGTGCCGTACGGGTTGCGGCCCCCGCCGATTTTTTCGACGTTTATCTGATGGACTGGGTAGCGGAATTCTTTCAGCAGTACCCTGGTGTGCAGTTGGACTTTCTGCTCAGCGATAGCCGGGACGACCTGATCGACAAAGGGATCGATGTCGCCATCAGAGCCGGTGATTTGCCGGACTCCAGCCTGGTCGCGCGAAGGGTTGGCACCGGAAGCCAGGTGTTGGCGGCCAGCCCCGATTATTTACAGGCTCACGGCACACCGGACACGGTGCAGGCCCTGTCGATGCACGAATGTATTCGACGTTCCAGGCAGGCACCGCGCACCACCTGGAATCTTGACGGGCCACAAGGTTTCGTCAGTGTCGAGGTGACGGGCCGGTTTAGTGCCAACACCGCCCAGGCGCAGCTGAAGGCGGCTATTGCTGGCTTGGGCATTTGCCTGTTACCGATGGCAATCTTGCGCGACAGTTTGCAGGCCGGGCGGCTGATTCAGGTTTTGCCCAAGCACGGGCGTTTCAACAACGGCTTGCACATCGTCTATCCCAGCCGTCGGCAGGTGCCGCGTGCGGTCAGTGTTTTCGTCGAACAGTTCATCAAGCATTTACGGGAGGACGCGCTGGCTGAAGGCGAGTGATCTCAAGCGTTGCAGTGCCGGTTTAGTCCTTGAGGGCTCCTAGAACCAGGTCTCCATCTGCACTCCGAATTGCCAGACCCCGCCAGACTTGAAGCCCTTCTGACCAAAATCGTCTGTTGCACTGAAGTTATCGAGGTCCTTGGACCAGTTCATATACGTGGCGAACAGACGCAATTCAGGGCGAGTGAAGAAGTCTCCGGTTTGTGCCTTGAAAGTGGGCGCCAACGTGAACTTCCAGTAGTCACCATTGGCTGCTTGTCGGTCCTTATAGCCAAGCGCATTCAGGTCCATCCTCTGCCAGCTCAGCTCATATTGCATTTCGAAGTTGCTGCTCAATTCGTTGGCCAGGCGCATGTTGAGCGTCACATAGCGATAGTCGTCGCCAGGGACATAGCGATCCTTGCTGCGTTCGGCAATCACCGCGGGGGCGATGCTCCAATCCTGATTCAGGCGAGTATGGCCATAGAGCGCCAGCCGCACGGTTTGAGCCTCGTCCAGCAGGTCGCCATCGGCACCGATGCTGTTGACCTCCGCCCCCAACCCCTTGCCATACAGCAGCGCAGCTTTGAAGTAGCCCTCACGGCCGAAAAAGTCAGGCTGATGGTAGGCGAGCATGCCATGAGAACCGCTATCGGCAGGGCTGAACCCAGCCTTGTTCACCCGGGTATCGGTTGCGAATGGCTGTTGGCTCTTCTCGTTCAGGCTGGCGTTGTTCTGGCGCGAGGAAATGCCATTGAGCATGATTTGCCAGCGCCCCTCATCGAAAAATTGATTGAGGGTGGCGACATAGCTCCTGATGTCCTTGTTTTCCTCGGTACCGAAGTCGCCGTAGGAACGGCTCATCAGCGATGCATTGATGCGCCAGTCATCGGTCAGGCGCACGTCGTAGATACCACCACCGGTCCCGGCAAGGAATACGATCCCCCTGTCGAGCCAATGAACATCGAAATTATCCCGATCAAAGCGTTTGCCGGCCCACAGCGTTGCATCGCGCAACAGCGGGTTGTCTCGAAAGGATGCCAGATGATCGAGTTCGGCGTAGACCTGCCGCACGTTGAGTGAGCTTTCTGCTGCGGTCCAGTCATTGGGTGTTTCGAGACCGTCGGCGAGCATCAGGGTGTATTTCGAATGCGTACCGTTGCCGGCCTGGCTTTCCTTCGAAAACTTCGCCTCCACGTAGGTATCGACTTCATTGCCAAGCCTGCCAACGGCCCCCCCCACGGAGCCTGCGGGAGTTACGTAGGGGCCGCCATGACCGGCACCTGATCCGTTAGTCACTATCCCGGAGCGGGCATAGCCACCGAATGTGAAGCCATCGCTCAGACGCTCGGTCGAACTGGCTGAAGACGCGGTCGTTGGGGGAGGGGTTTCAAGGGCCTGCTGGTTCGCCTCTATCCGGGCAACGCGCTCATTGAGGGAAGCTTGAGTGGTCGCCGGCGGGGGAATCGCGATTTGCCGGTTGAGTTGCTCGACTTCCTTGCGCAATCGAGCTGCGTCAGCTTCTGCCAGCAAGGCTCTGGCCTCGGCCACGGAGGTTCTGGCTTCAAGCCTGGCAAGACGTTCCTCAATGCTTTGCACCGGTGCGGCGAGCAGTTGAGTGGAGAGAAAAAGCAAAGAAAAGCCAGCCAAAGGCCGACAGACCACAGCACTCATAGGTAACCCTCTTGTTTTTGTATTCGGGTACTGCAAAGACCTTTTGAACAGATCCTTATCCCCACCCCTGGTACTCGGATCCACTTGACAACGAGCAGGGAGAGGACGCGTAATGCACCGCGATGTTAACGTTAACTTAAATAAAAACAAGAGGGTCGTCACATGCAGCTATCAGTCAAACGTGAGTACTGGCTCATCAGTGGTTTAC
The DNA here is from genome assembly GCF_003732175.1 of Pseudomonas brassicacearum. Taxonomy (GTDB): domain Bacteria; phylum Pseudomonadota; class Gammaproteobacteria; order Pseudomonadales; family Pseudomonadaceae; genus Aquipseudomonas; species Aquipseudomonas brassicacearum_G. Next base: position 54,725 of record NZ_MOBI01000002.1, on the reverse strand, counting down.
TGTTTTTCTTCTTTTTTTCGTGGTCATCCAGCTACTCGCTGTTCTCGATATGGCTTCATCGAGTCATCGGTCTGAATGGAACGGAAACCGGGTTTATTTTTGCCGCCAACGCTATTGCGGCACTGCTGATTCAGCCGTTTTATGGCGCTCTTCAGGATCGGCTTGGTCTGTCGAAAAAACTGCTGGTATGGATTGGTGTACTGCTCTGCGCCTCGGCACCGTTTGCGATCTACGTATACGCCAACCTTTTGGCCCAGAACGTGGTGTTGGGGGCAATGGTCGGCGCGGCTTTTCTGGCGTTTGCCATGCTCGCGGGCGTGGGTGTCATCGAGTCCTATACAGAGCGACTGTCGCGTCACGCGGGTTTCGAATTTGGCACCACCAGAATGTGGGGCTCGCTGGGTTGGGCGAGTGCGACAGGCGTCGTGGGTGTGGTCTTCAACATTGACCCGAACATTGCGTTTTACATGAGCAGCGCCGCCGGGATCGTGTTCTTGCTGATCCTGTTCCGCCTGGATCTGAAGCGCTTCAACAAACCAGAAGCGCAAGCGGGTGGCGAAGCCAGCAAACCAGTGCGGTTTAACGATCTTTGGAAGTTGCTGACACTGCCGCGCTTCTGGGCGTTCAGCTTGTACCTGACCGGGGTTTGTGGAATCTACATGATCTACGAACAGCAGTTTCCGGTGTATTTCTCCTCGTTTTTCTCAACCCCGGAGGAGGGCACACGAGCCTATGGCTACCTGAATTCATCCCAGGTTCTGCTCGAGGCGGTCTTGATGTTGTTCGCGCCATGGGTGGTCGGTCGTACAGGCGCCAAGTATGGATTGATCCTGGCTGGCAGCATCATGTTCGTCCGCATTCTTGGCTCCGGATTGGCAACGGATGCGTGGACCATCGCCGCTTGCAAGATGTTGCACGCCCTTGAAGTCCCCATCCTGCTGGTCTCGGTATTCAAATACATTTCGTTGAACTTCGATTCGCGACTGTCGGCCTCGATTTATCTGGTGGGATTCCAGTTCGCCCAGCAATTGACCGCGATGCTGCTGTCGCCACTTGTGGGATACGGCTACGACCATGTTGGCTTCTCGAGCGTTTACGTAGCGATGGCTGGCCTGGTAGGCAGTTGCCTGCTGCTGTCATGGTCGTTGTTACGCGCGGATCCTGCTCGCCAATCATCCCGTGCAAGCGCTCTTGACTCGATAGAGCTTCCTGCCATGGCGCAATCAGCCAACCGTTACGAACCCTAGTAAGGACCAAGCCATGCACGCTGTACTGCTGGACAAAGCGCATCGCGCCATCGAAAAAAAACTGCCCGAACGCGGCGACGACTATCGCCTCGGCTATCACCTGTCGCCCCCGGTCGGATGGATGAATGACCCAAATGGGCTGGTCTATTTTCAAGGCGAATACCACGTGTTCTATCAGCATCACCCTTACTCCGCGCAGTGGGGGCCGATGTACTGGGGGCACGCCAAGAGCCGCGATCTGGTGCATTGGGAGCATCTGCCCATAGCGCTGGCGCCCAGCGATCCCTACGATCGAGACGGTTGTTTTTCAGGGTCGGCGGTTGTTTCCGGCGATACGCTTTATCTGATCTACACCGGGCACACCTGGTTGGGGGAGCCGGGTGATGACCAGAAAATTCACCAGGTCCAATGCCTGGCCAGCAGTACGAATGGCCTCACGTTCACCAAACATGGGCCTGTGATCGAAACGCCACCGCATCCGGACATCATGCATTTTCGCGACCCGAAGGTCTGGCAGCGTGCAGACCAATGGTGGATGGCGCTTGGCGCTCGTCAGGGGGACGACCCGCAGCTTTTGCTCTATCGCTCCGAGGATCTGCATCAGTGGGAGTACCTCGGCTGTGCCCTGGATGGCCAACGCGAGTCCGACGGTTACATGTGGGAGTGCCCGGACGTATTCGAAGTGGATGGATGCGACGTTTTTCTGTACTCGCCGCAAGGCCTGAAGCCCAGTGGGTACGACAACTGGAATAAATTCCAGAACAGCTATCGATTGGGCGTGCTGGATGACTCCGGCTATTTCACTGAGAGAGGCAAGCTCCACGAACTCGATCACGGTCACGATTTTTATGCCGCGCAGACCCTGCTGGCACCGGACGGACGCCGTCTGCTCTGGGCGTGGATGGACATGTGGGACAGCCCTATGCCGAGTCAGGCGCAACACTGGTGCGGTGCGCTGTCGTTGCCACGTGAGTTGAGCCGCGACGGCGAGCGGCTGCGCATGCGTCCGGCCCGTGAGCTGACAGCGCTACGGCAATCCCGACAAACGCTGCAGATCGGCACGGTCGAATCCCGGAACCGCACACTTGATGTTCGTGGTGCCCTGCTGGAGATTGAGCTTGAACTGGATCTGGCAGGCAGCACCGCCGAGCGCTTTGGCCTGGCGCTACGCTGTAGCGAAGACCAACAGGAACGGACATTGCTGTATTTCGATGCCATGTCCCGACGCCTGGTCCTCGACAGGCAACACTCGGGTGCCGGCGTGAGCGGTGTTCGTAGCGTTCCGGTGAGCGCAGAGCAAACGCGGATTGCGCTGCGGATTTTTCTCGATCGCTCGTCCATCGAGGTGTTTGTCGACGACGGTGCCTATAGCTTGAGCAGCCGGATTTATCCACGGCCTGACAGCCTCGCGATCAGTGCTTTTTCGGTCAACGGGGCGGGGGTGTTCGGCCAGATGTCTGTCTGGAACCTGGCCGATCTCAAGCTCTGAACACCCCAGGCATACCATTCGTGCCGCCTGCTGCCCGGCATCGTGTTGTCAGGCTTTTGCCAAGCATGACATGATGCCCGGCCAGACAAGCAATGGCACCCGCGAATGGCTTCAGTTAAAGATGTCGCACGGCTGGCGGGAGTTTCCCTCATGACCGTTTCCAGGGCGCTCAACACCCCGGAAAAACTTAACCAGGAAACGCTGGTGAAAGTTCGTCAAGCGGTCGAGGCCCTCGGATACGTCCCCAGCCTTTCTGCGCGCAAGATCCGTGGTGGTCACTCCAGTGGCAAGACTATTGGAGTCTTTGCGCTTGATACCGCGACAACCCCCTTCGCCGTAGAAATGCTGCTTTCAATGGAGCGCACGGCCCGAGAAAACGGCTGGAACGTCTTTATTCTCAACGTGTTCGAGGCTCCGCCGAGTCAGCAAACCATCGACCTGATGCTGTCGCATCAGCCCGACGGGATCATCTTCAGCGCCATGCAGCTTCGTACTGTCGAGATTCCCCAGGTGCTCCGCAGCCTGCCGCTGGTACTCAGCAACTGCATGAGTTCAGAGCCAGGTGTGGCCTGTTACGTACCCGATGACGAAGACGGTCAGTACCAGGCCGTGCGGCAAGCGCTGAAGCGTGGCTACCGGCATCCGTTGTGCATCAACCTGCCGCAAAGCAGTCTCGCCTGGGAGTTGCGCCAGCAGGGATTGGTTCGCGCGCTCGCGGAGGGCGGTATCCCCCTGAACAGTGTTCCCCAATACAATCTGTCGACCGATGACGCCTATGGGGAAACGGTTGTAGCGCTGGAGCAGCAATTGCGTGAGTCGGATGGAAAGCCGACTTTCGATCTGCTTATTTGTGGCAACGACCGCATTGCGTTGGTCGCTTATCAATACCTGCTCAGTCGTGGCCTGCGTATTCCCGCCGAGGTGGCCGTACTTGGCTACGACAATATGATCGGCGTTGCCGAGTTGTTCTATCCACCGCTGAGCACCGTGCAACTCCCGTATTACGAAATGGGCCGGCGTGCCGCTCAGCACTTGATCGAAAGCAGGAATGAGTCCTCTATTCATAAGGTTTCATGTCCCCTTGTGGACCGTAAATCCTGGTGATAGCGGCCATAGAGCACACTGTAGTGTTTCAAAGCTGTAGGCAATGCCTGATGGGGAGCAGAACATGAAGAAGGCCGCAGTACTAACCGTCGCCTTGATACTCAACACAGGCGTATTCAGTGCGCCCGCAGAAGCGGCCGGCGATAGTGAAGCAGGTGGGAAACTCTTTAACCGAATATGCGGCGGTTGCCATCAAGTGGGCGATTCAGCCCGAGGTTCTTTTGGTCCGCAACTCAATGGCATTTTTGGGCGCCATGTCGGCAGCACGACGGACTACCAGTACTCTACTGCGATGAAATCATCAGATGTGGTCTGGACCCGCGAAACGCTGGCCGCCTACATCGAAGCGCCAAAAAAAGTAGTCCCCGGAACCCGCATGATTTTCTGGGGGATCAGCGATCCGGAAAAGATCGAAAACCTGTTGGCCTACCTTCAGACATTTCAGCCGCAATAAACCGTAGTTCCGCAAAAGTCATCCTCGTAAAGCCGGACAGAAGGCATTTTGCTGGCCCCGGAGTCTCAAAATTACCGCCAAAATCACTTTATTTTCAGGTGGTTAGGCGGAATGAAAATACGCAATGTATTGATCGTGCCGATCTCGCTGGTACTGGCGAGCATTGCGGTCTCTGTCCAGGCAAGAGAGTTGATGCCCAATGATCGGTTTATGTGTAGTTGGGGCGCGGGTACAGCGGCAAGGGCCCAGGAACTCAAGCTGTCCGGGGTCTCGCTGTATGCCGCTCGCCAGAAGATCCAGGCGTACAAGTTCAGCAAGGGCTGGATGCGGATGATGGCCATGGGCATTACCGAGCAAACCTACGACAGTCAATCGAAGTTCAAGCCCGAGGCTGTCCGGCAAAGTTTCTATAACGAGTGCGTCAGGTATAAATTGGCGCGTAAATGACCTTCGCCTTGTAGTTACAACCCGGTATCGGGCGGCGTTATCCGTGCCAGCATCACCGTATATTCTTCGGCCGCAATTTGACGAAATTTCATTCGGGTGATGGCCTGACGTTGCAGGTCATTGTCATCAGGGAAAAGGCGGTTGGCCGCGTTCTGGACGACCGCATCGGGTGTCTCGATCCTCGGAAACGGTCCGTCGTACTTGTCGGGGAAATCCCCGGTGGGCACCGCCGGGGTATCGAGTGCCCGCACCAGCAGGAAAACCGGGACGACATCTGCCAGCCCCACCGGAAGTAGCCTGGCCGCGTTTTCCCCGAGATGGCGCCGCACGATAGCCTGGGAGCCCAGGCGCAAGGTGAACCTGAAGGGGAATCCGGTGCGGATTGAAAGCAATACCGGATCCGCCGCAGCCACCTGCTCGATCGAGTTGATGCCCTCTGATTCCAGCGTCGCAACCACGGGCAGTGTCACGCCCTCAAGGACCAGCAACTTGTCTGAACTGCCGTCCCTCTTGTCCTGATCGGTGAGTTGGGGAAAGCCCAGCCTTCGCACGATCTTCATCAGCGGATCGATCGGCAAGGTCCCCAAAGCAAAGGCGGTGACGATATGCGGGCCATCTCCAGCGCCGGCATTCATGATCACCATTGCCAGCGGAATGGCCAGAAACAGGCGCAGGGAGTACCAATACACATCGGAAATGTTCAGTGATTTGCGGCGGATACTGAGGACGGAGTCGCTCACGACAAACATGAAAGCCCCCGCCAGTGAGCTGACCAGCAGTGGAATCCCGAGCTTGTACACGCACGCCACTTGAAGCGTGTTGTCGCAGTTGGGGATGACATAATTGGAGGCGACCAAGGCTGCCGCGGCATAAGCCACCAACAAGAGAATGATGAAAGGCACAATGAACGGCACCAATCCATATTGCTCATGGTAGATCCGCGCAAACAAACGCTCGCACAGTTCAGGGTTCTTGTCGGAGCAGGTTCTCCAATCATCCACGGAACCGGTCTGACCCAGCTTTCCTTCGTCCTGGAGTGAATGGATGAGACTGGTCGACCAGAAGCGTTGCAGATAGGCCGCCAGGGCACCGCCCTTCAAGCTGTTCTGGAATTCGCTGTAGCGGGTAAACCAGCCCAGGCTCAGAAACATGATGAGTGGGGCGCCACAGATCACCGTGGCGAAGGCGGTGAGTACCACCACAAGATGGAGGATTGCGCCATCAAGCCCGACCACTTCCACCATGAACAACTGACCGACACTGTTGATGAACAACAGAATCAGCGCCAGAAGCAGGGCCCGTTGCCGTGGTCTCAGGTGCGACTCCTTGAACAGATAAGTCCTGCGCCTACCGCCATAAGGCTCTTCCATGGGCTTGTTCACCGAACTGCTCCTGACGACCTGAGGTGTTTCTACGGATAACGCTAGCAATGGAAACGGGTTCGTCCAGAATGTCACCGCCGCCTGTTAGGTTGTTTTTGAATAACGCCACTCTCGGACTGGAAACAGCGGCTCAAATCATCGAGGGTATGCGCTGGATTTGCGACAGGCCCGGACAGTGAGGTCAATGAATAGGCCCGCCACCGTGACGCTTCCGTTTTCCCAGCGTCTATGACTTTTATAGCCAGTGTTGGCTCTCGGCATCTTGGAAGAGGGAGATATTTATGATCGTTAAACCGCGCGTTCGTGGTTTTGTTTGTGTGACTACCCACCCCACTGGCTGCAAAGCCAACGTCAAGAATCAGATCGACTATGTCCGTGCGCAAGGACAGATCACCGATGGGCCAAAGAATGTCCTGGTACTTGGTGCATCGACCGGCTACGGACTTGCTGCGCGCATCACGGCGGCCTTTGGTTGCAGCGCCAAGACACTGGGTGTGTTCTTCGAGCGTGAAAGTGTCGAGGGCAAACTCGGCACCGCCGGCTGGTACAACACCGCGGCGTTCCATACGTTCGCCGAATCGGAAGGCCTCTACGCCAAAAGCATCAACGGTGATGCGTTCTCCGATGAAGTCAAGCGCCTGACCATCGAGACCATCAAGCGCGACCTGGGCAAGATCGACCTGGTGGTCTACAGCCTCGCCGCTCCGCGTCGTACCGATCCGAAAACCGGTGAAGTCTACAGCTCGACGCTCAAGCCGATCGGCAAGTCGGTTACCCAGCGCGGTCTGAACACCGACAAGGAAGAGGTCAACGTAACCACCTTGGCCGAAGCGACCCAGGAAGAAATCGACGGTACCGTCAAGGTCATGGGTGGCGAAGACTGGCAGATGTGGATCGACGCCCTGCACGAAGCGGGCGTTCTGGCCGAGGGGGCGAAAACCACTGCCTTCACTTACCTGGGCGAAAAGCTGACCCACGACATTTACTGGAATGGCTCCATTGGCGCGGCGAAGAAAGACCTGGACCAGAAGGTCCTGAGTATTCGCGAGCGATTGGCGGACCTGGGCGGCGATGCGCGGGTTTCGGTATTGAAAGCGGTAGTGACTCAGGCAAGCTCGGCGATCCCGATCATGCCGCTGTATCTGTCCTTGTTGTTCAAGGTCATGAAAGAGCAGGGCACACACGAAGGCTGCATCGAGCAGGTCTACGCGCTCTACAAAGACAGCTTGTTCGGCCATCCTCCTGTCATGGACGAAGAAGGGCGTCTGCGCGCGGATTACAAGGAGTTGGCGCCTGAAGTCCAGGACCGCGTCAAGCAACTCTGGGATCAGGTCAGCAATGACAACCTTTACGAACTCACCGACTTTGCCGGTTACAAGGCGGAGTTCCTGCGTCTGTTCGGCTTCGGGATCGAAGGGGTGGACTACGAGGCTGACGTCGATCCAGACGTCAAGATCTCCAACCTGGTCCAGGCTTAAGTCTCAAGAGTAGGAAAGAAGGGGGCGGATTTATTTTTCAAATAAGTCCGCCCCTTTTGTTTTCAGCCCAGCGAGGCGAGGTCAATCAACTACGAACAGTTTCGCCCCCGTCACCGTCGACGACCGGTGAGACTCCGCATTATCCGCCACCTGATAGCTCATGCCGGGTTTCAGCACGAACTGGCGGCCATCTTCGAGTTCGGTGTGCAGCTCGCCTTCAAGGCACAGCAGGATGTGGCCCTTTGAGCACCAGTGGTCTGCCAGGTAATCGGCAGTGTATTCGATCATTCGGACGCGAATTGCGCCGAACTGGCAGGTGCGCCAATAGGCGCTGCCGCGTTCGCCGGTGTGGACGGTGGGTTCGATGGTCGACCAGTCGGTGGTGCCGAACGGGATGGCTGCTATATCCATGGCAAGCTCTTGAAGTCAGGAGAGAGAACCGATTTACGCAGCTGGCGACAGGTTGTCAATGGATGGGATTTCTCCAGAAGCTGAACTCATGCTGTCAGTCTGCGATGTTTCATTATGTTTCAGCTGATTGGGCGGCGTAGGATGGTTATCTCGGATCGTGCATCGCCTCGTTTCCAGCCAAGGGGAACTGAAAAATGAAGTTGAACCTCGTCAAAGTCTTTTTGATCACCGGCACGTTGTTGTTGAGCGCGTGCTCTGGCATGACAACCAGCAGCTGTTTTTCAGAGGACTGCCATCAATTCGACGGCCGTAGCCCCAACAAAATGAGCTTTGGCGGTAGCGCGATCGGCAACAACTTTAATCAATACAGTTCGGGGCTGCTGCAGCACGACTGATTCGGCAATTCGCAAGCCGGATACGCCGATGGCAATCATCGGCGTACTGATCCAGCTGCCTTCACAACTCTAAACGTAGGGCTGACCACTGAATCCCCGTGGGAGCCGTTGCTTGCCCGGCATCTCGCTGAGTCTTTTGATCCAGGACGCGCGCCAGTCAATCGCGGCATGTGGGACTTTGGCTCTACGCGCCGCTCGACGTGCAGCGTTGCGAGCGTCTTTTCGGGCGTCCTTGAACGCGTCGGTATTGCGGCAGTTACGGCATTTGACGCGGGCAAATTCAGTCGTAGACGTGAGATTGCTGCCATGGCGGCCGCAAGCCAGGTGCCCGGCAGTCTTATAGTGAGTCACCATCGGTGGATCTCCTTCGCAATGATTTCGGCGTAGCGCAAGGGTCACTTGCCACATCCCTATCGGTGACTCTGCTCTTCTGTCTGGACTCGCTGCCTGTCACAACGGTGTGAGGATGGTCAGAGACCGCGATCCCATTACTATTAATGACACTTGGGTGACCGACGCGTTCGATCTGAAATGTTTAGGACTGCACGGGGGTGTTTTTCTTCAATACAGGCCTATCAGCGTTCTCCTACTTTGAGCGCCGGGATGTCCCGAAGTTATTGAAGAAGGTGTGCAATGAGTCTGATCATTTCCATGGCCGCGTTTGCGCTGGCGTCGTCGATCACACCAGGGCCGGTGAACATCGTTGCACTGAACTCCGGCGCGCAGTACGGCTTTCGTGCCAGCCAACGGCATGTGGCGGGTGCGACGCTGGGGTTTGTTTTGCTGCTGGTGTTGATGGGGTTGGGCCTGCATGAACTGCTAAAGCTCTGGCCATCGCTGACGCGGGTGGTGCAGTTATTCGGGGTGGCGTTCCTGTTGTTCATGGCCTGGAAACTCGCCACTGACGATGGTCGGCTCAGTGCAGGAGATTCTGGGCAGGCGCCGACGATGTTCTACGGTGCGCTGATGCAATGGCTAAACCCGAAAGCCTGGCTGGCCTGTGTCGCGGGGATGGGCGCATTTGTTGCCGACGGCGAGGCGCAGTTGGTCTGGCAGTTTGCGGCGGTGTATCTGGTGGTCTGCTACCTGTCAGTGGCGTGCTGGGCCTATGCCGGGACCTTTCTGCGGCAGTACCTGAGTAATGCCGGCGGTATGCGGTTGTTCAATCGGTTGATGGCGTCGTTGCTGGCGGTCAGCGCGGGTTATCTGCTGTTGCCCTAGATGCCAGGTTTCATTTGCGATACTGCCCCGGCGTCGCTGCCAAATGCTGTTTGAACGCTCGTTGAAAATGCGCCTGGTCAGAGAATCCGGCCTCCAGTGCTACGTCGGCAATCAATTTGCCCCGACGCAGTTGGCTGCGGGCGAACTGGATGCGGCGGTTGACCAGAAACGCATGCGGCGTCATGCCGTAATGCTGCTTGAAAGCGCGGATCAGGTACGACGCCGACAAATCTGCCGCGTCGCAGATGTCTTCCAGTTTCAGCGACAGCGTGCAGTTGTCGCGGATGTAATTGGCCGCTCGTTCCAGCTTGAGGTTGGGTTCGCGAACGGTCAGTTCCGCCGGATTGAGCTGTTGCTGCACCTCGGTAAAAAACACCACGGTGGCGCTGTGTTTTTGCAGTATATCCAGCTGTTCGTCGAGCAGGACGTCATACAACTGATTGAGCCGGCTAAATAACTCGGCATCGTCGCAGTGGGTGGTTGAAAAGCGCCGAAAGCCCAACTCTGCGCTGAATCCCAATAGATGCTGAAGATCGGTCAGCCACGGCGTATCGACATACAGCATTCGATAGGACCACGGTTGATCGTCAATCGGATTGCAGGCATGGACGTCGCCGGGGTTCATCAGCACCACGGTGCCGGTGCCGACTTCAAACACCGACTGCTCATGGAGATAGGTACTGCGCCCGGCGGTGATCGCACCGATGGAAAAGTGCTCGTGGGAATGTCGGGCGTAGCAGACTTCGCGGCCGTCGGCGATGGAGCGCGCTTCGATGAAGGGCAGTGCGTCATCGCGCCAGAAGCGTGGGGCCTTGTCGGCATCTTTGGCAATGGCGTATTTCATCTGCGAGCGTCCTTTGGCAATCCAGTGGGGAGTGTATTAGCTCTCGTCGTTAAAGGCTCGCTGGAGTGTGGCGATGTCGATTTTCTTCATCTGCAACATCGCCTGCATGACGCGCTGGGATTTGGCTGCATCCCTGTCGGTCATCATTTCCATCACCACCACGGGTACGATTTGCCAGGACAAGCCGAACTTGTCCTTGAGCCAGCCGCATTGCTGGGCCTGTTTATCACCACCGGCAGACAGTGCGTTCCAGAAGTGGTCGATTTCATACTGGGTATAGCAGAATCGACAACGTGAGAGCGTCAGGGTATCGGTAGTAGTCATAATGACAATATATAGGGTCATTTAGACCTGTTTGTACTTGAGTCATATTGACTATATAGGCAGCAAGGTGCTGTTTTATGGGGCTTTGAAAGCTGGCACGCGACTTGATAGTCAATACGTACAGCTGAACCGCTTCAGGAGTACGCCACAATGTTCGAATGCTTCAGTAACTCTCAGAATGTTCTGCACCTGTCGAGCAAAGGTCCGATCGGCGCGGAGGTCTGAGATGCCATCGATCAAGCACGTACCGCTCTGGAGCCTTGGGTTTCGGCCGTTCTTCCTCGCCGGTAGCGCCTTTGCCTGTATCGCGCTGGCGGTTTGGGGCTTATGGCTTTACGGACGGTTGCCCGGTGCGCAACCGATGGGCGGGATGCTGGCGTGGCATCGACATGAAATGCCGTTCGGTTTTGCCACGGCGATCATCGGTGGTTTCCTGCTGACCGCCGTGCCCAACTGGACCGGCCGCCCCGGTTTGTCCGGCTGGCCCCTGCTGGGGTTGCTGCTGGTATGGCTGGTGGCACGGCTGGCCTGGTTGATGCCGGTTTCCGCACCGTGGCTGCTGGCGTTGCAAGTGCCTTTTCTGCCGCTGCTGGTTGTCGTTTTAGGGCGCGACCTGATCGCCGCGCGCAAGCGTGAGAATTACCCGATTCTACTGATGATCAGTGTGCTGGCCGGGTGTCAGCTGCTGACTTTGTGGGGCATGGTTCAGGACGACATCGCAGTGCAGCGGCGCGGCGTACTGGCGGCGTTGTGGTTGGTCGCCACGCTGATGAGCGTGATTGGCGGGCGGGTGATTCCGTTCTTTATCCAGCGTGGTTTGAACCGCCCTCAAGGATCAATTGCGCAGCCGCTGCAAACCAAAATGCTGTTGATTGCGAGCTTGCTCGCGGCCTTGATGATCGGCGCAGGCTTCAACGACACGCCAAGGCCTTGGCTGGCGGCGTTGTATGTGTTGATCAGCGGTTTGCACCTGGTCCGTCTGTGGCGCTGGTATGACAACGGCATCTGGCGCGTGCCTCTGCTGTGGTCGTTATACCTGGCGTATGCCTGGCTGTTGATTGCCACGTTGGCCATGGCGCTGTGGCAACTGGGCGTGATGACGCAACAAAGCCTGGCCACGCATTCGCTGGCGGTCGGGGGCATTGGCGGGTTGGTGCTGGCGATGATTGCGCGAGTCAGTCTTGGTCATACCGGGCGCCTGTTGCAGCCGTCAAAGGCTGTGGTACTGGGTTTTGGTTTGCTGTTGCTGGCCGGGGTGTGTCGGGTCTTTGTCGTACCGTTCAGCAGCTATGGATTGGCAATTTCGGCGGTATTCTGGTGCGCCGCGTTTGCACTGTTTTTATGGCGCTATACCCGAATCTTGCTGGGGCCGAGGGTGTAGGTTGGTTGATGATTTGAAACACAGGGCTGCTTCCTCGGAAGTGGCCCTTTTTTGTGACCGGTGGTCGCGCAATTCAAGGCTTCGGGAAAATTGCGCTTAGCTCAATGGATAAACCGAGGCGCGCGTAGGCAGTCGTTGCCACAGTGACGCCATGAAAGGACATCGTGAGTGACTGAGGAGGCCGCCGTGCTGACGCTCAATATCAATGGCAAAGACCAATCCCTGGAAGTACCCGGCGACATGCCGTTGTTGTGGGTATTGCGTGATGTCGCGCACCTGACCGGTACCAAGTTCGGCTGCGGCATTGCGCAGTGCGGCGCCTGCACGGTGCATGTCGACGGCGCGCCGTTGCGTTCCTGCATCACTCCGGCGGCAGCTGTCGCCAACGGGCAAAAAATCCTCACCATCGAAGGCCTGTCGAGCGACGGTTCGCACCCGGTGCAACGCGCCTGGGCCGAGATCGACGTGGTGCAATGCGGTTACTGTCAGTCGGGGCAGATTATGTCGGCGGCGGCTTTGCTGGCGAAAATCCCTTCGCCGAGCGACAGCGATATCGATCAGGCGCTGTCGGGCAATATCTGTCGGTGCGGGACTTACCCGCGTATTCGTGCGGCGGTCAAACGTGCTGCGCAAATCGGGGAGGCATGACGATGAACACGAAGATCGAGGCTTCTCGACGGGATTTTTTGAAAAGCACTGCCGTTCTCGGTGCAGGCCTGGTAGTGGCGTTTGTCATTCCAGGGGCCAATCGCTTTGCCCAGGCGGCCTCGACACCGGACGCGGTGTTCGCCCCCAATGCCTTTTTACGCATCGCCCCCGATGGCAGCGTGACCATGCTTCTCGGGCACTCCGAGATGGGGCAGGGGATCTGGACCGGCCTGACCATGCTGATCGCCGAAGAACTGGACGCCGACTGGACGAAGATCCGCGTCGAGCATGCGCCGGCATCGGCGGCCGATTATGGTTTGCCAGCCTTTGGTGGCATGCAGATCACCGGCGGCTCGACCTCGACCTGGATGGAATTCGACCGCTACCGTCAGGCAGGCGCTGCCGCACGCTTGATGTTGATCGAGGCCGCCGCCAAGCGCTTCAACGTCGCCCCCTCGAAGGTCCGAACCGAACCAGGCGTGGTGATTGCCGGCGATCAGCGCGCCACTTACGGTGAGTTGGCCAATGACGCCGGCCAACTGCCGGTGCCGGATCCAGCGTCGATCAAACTCAAGGAGGCCAAGGACTGGAAGATTATCGGTAAACCGACCAAGCGCCTGGATACCCCGGAGAAAATCACCGGCCAGGCGAAGTTTGGCATGGATGTGCAGTTCGATGGATTGCTGACGGCCGTGGTTTCGCGCCCGCCAGTATTTGGCGGCAGCGTCAAATCATTCGACGGCGCGGCGGCGCTGGCGTTGCCGGGCGTGCATAAAGTCGTGCAGGTGCCGACAGGCATAGCCGTGGTGGCCGATCATTATTGGGCCGCTAAACTCGGCCGCGATGCGCTGAAAATCGACTGGGACCTGGGACCCAATGCCGGACTCGACAGCGATGCCTTGTTGCAAGATTTCCGCAAGCTCGCCGCGATCCCCGGCACTCCGGCCAGCCAGGCAGGCGACATCAGCGCCGCACTGAGCAAGGCGGTGAAGACGATTGATGTTGAATACAGCGTTCCCTATCTGGCGCATGCACCGATGGAGCCGCTCAACTGCACGGTGAAAATCACCCCGGACAAATGCGAGATCTGGACCGGCACCCAATTCCAGACGCTGGACCAAATGATCGCGGCGAAAATCACCGGGCTCAAACCCGAGCAAATCGAGATTCATACCGAATTCCTCGGGGGCGGTTTTGGCCGTCGAGCCAATCCGACCTCGGACTTTGTCAGTGAAGCGGTGCAAGTCGCCAAGGCGGCCGCTGCTCCGGTGAAAACTGTCTGGTCGCGGGAGGACGATATACGCGGGGGGTACTACCGCTCGGCGTTCCTCCATCATGCGCGCATTGGCCTGGACGCCAAGGGCATGCCCCAGGCCTGGCAGCACGTACTGGTCGGCCAGTCGATCATGGACGGCACCTCATTCGAAGCAATGATGGTCAAGAATGGCGTCGATGCCACCTCGGTCGAAGGCGTGGCCGACAGCCCATATATCAAGGGCCTGGCCAACCATCTGGTTGACCTGCATTCGCCGAAAACCGGCATCAGCGTGCTGTGGATGCGTTCTGTGGGGCACACTCACACGGCATTTGTCGTCGAGTCATTGATCGATGAATTGGCCACGGCGGCCGGCAAGGATCCAGTGGAATATCGACGGACCTTGCTCAAGGAGTATCCGCGTCATCTGGGCGTGTTGAACCTGGCAGTGGAGAAGGCCAACTGGAAGGCGCCGTTGCCTGCGGGGCACGCGTTGGGCGTGGCGGTGCATGAGTCTTTTGGCAGCTACGTCGCGCAGGTGGCCGAGGTGTCCCAGGACAACCTGAAGATCCGTGTGCACCGCGTGGTCTGTGCGGTCGATTGCGGCGTTGCGGTGAACCCGGCGAGCATCGCCGCGCAAATGGAATCGGGCATCACCTTTGGCCTGGGGTTCACCTTGCACAGCAAGCTGACCTTCAAGGACGGGAAAGTGGTGCAGTCCAATTACCATGACTTTCAGGTGTTGCGCCTGAATGAAATGCCGGTGGTCGAGGTGCACATCGTCCCCAGCACTGAAAAACCGGGCGGCATCGGCGAGACCGGGGTGCCACCGACGGCGCCGGCGGTGGCCAATGCGGTGTTTGCGCTGACCGGGCAACGCTTGCGCGAACTGCCGTTGCAACTGGCGGGGGTGTGAGATGAGGCGGAATCTGATTCTGGGCGCGTTGTTGTTGCTTGGGGGCGGTGGTTACACCTCTGAGCTGTTTGCCGACGATCAGGCCGCACTGGCGGCGTTTGCCACGGTGCAGAAGGTGTTCCAGAGCCCGCGCTGCCAGAACTGCCATATTCCCGGTGACTCGCCCTTGCAGTTCGACGCCGGGAAACCGCATGCCATGAACGTGGTTCGCGGCACTGACGGCAAGGGGGCGGCGGGGCTGCCCTGTGCAACCTGCCACGCCGACAGCAATCCGCCCGCCAGCTACGGCCCCCACGCGCCACCCGGTGCACCGCATTGGGGGCTGCCATCGGCTGCGCACAAAATGGCCTGGATCGGTTTGCCGGCCGATCAGTTGTGCCAGATGATCAAGGACCGTTCGAGCAACGGCGACCGTGATTTTGCCGCGCTGATTACCCATGTCAGCGACGACAAGCTGGTGCTTTGGGGCTGGAATCCCGGTGGTAACAGGGCGCCGGTGCCGGTGCCACACGACATTTTTGTCACCCAGTTCAAGCTGTGGGCAGAAGCGGGTGGGCCATGTCCGGTGACGGGGAGCTAGACGGGATCCGCTCGCAGGCTGGTATGACGCTGAAGGTTACTTGGCAAACAACTGGTCGATGTCCTTGAAGGCCTTGAACTCCAGCGCGTTGCCGCACGGGTCGAACAGAAACATTGTCGCCTGTTCGCCCACCAGTCCTTTGAAGCGAATACCGGGCTCGATCACGAAGCGCGTGCCCAGCGACGTGAGCCGTTCGGCCAGGGACTCCCATTCCTCCATCGACAGCACCACGCCGAAATGCGGGACCGGCACGTCGTGACCGTCCACGGCATTGGTGTGGGCGTATTCTTGCGTGGCGGTTTTCGGGTGTTCGTGGATGACCAATTGATGGCCGAAGAAGTTGAAGTCCA
Organism: Pseudomonas brassicacearum; assembly: GCF_003732175.1. Classification (GTDB taxonomy): domain Bacteria; phylum Pseudomonadota; class Gammaproteobacteria; order Pseudomonadales; family Pseudomonadaceae; genus Aquipseudomonas; species Aquipseudomonas brassicacearum_G. The sequence continues at coordinate 38,799 of NZ_MOBI01000002.1, read as the reverse complement.
CCCAGTGTTCGCTGGAGCGTCCTTCCTCTAGGCCGAATACCTTGCCATAGAAAAGCCGCGCGGCTGCAAGGTCGTACACCGGGATGGCCAGATGAAAAGGGGAGAGACGCATGATGTTCAAACCTCGATGACAGGAGAGTTGGGCTGATTCTAGTCTTGTGATTTTTGATTAAAAGACGATAATTTTTGCCTCCAGCTCAAATAAAATCGATCAATCGAGGTGCTCATGCTGCGTGAACTGAAAACCTTCATCGCAGTGACTCGCTATGGCACGTTCGCCGCAGCCGGCATGCACATTGGTCTCACGCAATCGGCCGTCAGCGCGCAAATGCGCAATCTGGAGCAGGCGTTGGGTATTCGTCTGTTCGACCGCACCGGGCGTCAGGCCATCCTCAACGCGGCGGGGCAGCGGGCGTTGCCGATGGCCCGGGAAATCCTCGAGACCTTTCAGCGCATGGCCGTCAGTGACGACGTCAGTGAGTTTCGCGGCGAATTGAGAGTCGGCGCTGTAGCGACTGCCCAGACGGGGCTGTTGCCTCAGGCGTTGCTGCGTTTGCGGCAGCAGGCGCCATTGCTCGAGCCAAAACTGGTGCCCGGCGTGTCACTCAACCTGTTGAGTCAGGTCGACGCTGGCGAGCTTGATCTGGCGATCCTGATCAAGCCACCCTTTGAGTTGCCCAAGGAACTGTCGGCCCAGGTGATTCGGCAGGAGCCTTTTGTGTTGATCGTACCGCCGGACCTTGAAGGCGAGGATCCGTTGCAGGTACTCAGCACGCATCCACATGTGCGCTATGACCGCAACTCGTTCGGTGGCCGTCTGGTGACACGCTTTCTGCGCGAGCAGCAGATTGAGGTAAAAGTCGCGTTGGAGCTGGATGAGCTGGAGGCGATTGTGAAAATGGTCGAGTGCGGGCTGGGTGTGGCGTTGATTCCCCGGGCGGGTCTCTGGCTGGACTATGGCGCGAAGGTCAGGATCATCGCGCTGGGCGAACTGACGTTCTATCGGGAAATCGTGTTGTTGCAGCGCTACAGCCAGCGTACACAACCGATCCAGCAGTTGTTTGCGCGGTGTCTGACGCAACTCGAAGGTTGAACACAATCCCTGTGGGAGCGAGCCTGCTCGCGATGAGGCCGTAACATTCAGCATTAATCTCGCCTGTCAGTACGCTATCGCGAGCAGGCTCGCTCCCACAGTGGCTCGTGGCGGGTCTGAAATGACCGGCACAAAAAACCCGCCACTCGGCGGGTTTCTTGTTAAAGCGCGAAGATCACTCTTCGATGTTGCCCATGGCGGTGGTGTTGAAGCCGCCGTCCACGTACATGATTTCGCCGCTGATGCCGGAGGCCAGGTCCGAGCACAGGAAGGCGCCGGCATTGCCGACTTCGTCAATGGTGACGTTGCGACGCAGCGGTGTTTGCGCTTCGTTGGCGGCCAGCATTTTACGGAAGTTCTTGATGCCGGAAGCGGCCAGGGTACGGATCGGGCCGGCCGATACCGCGTTGACGCGGGTGCCTTCCGGGCCCAGGGAACCGGCCAGGTAACGTACGCCAGCTTCCAGGGAAGCCTTGGCCATGCCCATCACGTTGTAGTTCGGCATAGTGCGCTCGGCGCCCAGGTACGACAGGGTCAGCAGGCTGCCATTGCGGCCTTTCATCATCTCGCGGCCAGCTTTGGCCAGGGCCACGAAGCTGTAGGCACTGATGTCATGAGCGATGCGGAAACCTTCGCGGGTGGTGGCTTCGGTGAAGTCGCCGTCCAGTTGGTCGCCCGGAGCGAAGCCAACGGAGTGCACGATGCAGTCCAGGCCGTCCCATTTTTTGCTCAGTTCTTCGAAAACCCTGGCGATTTCTTCATCGCTGGCCACGTCGCACGGGAAGCACAGCTCAGGGCTCGAACCCCAGCCTTGTGCGAACTCTTCGACACGACCCTTGAGTTTGTCGTTCTGATAAGTGAAGGCAAGCTCAGCGCCCTCGCGATGCATGGCGGCAGCGATGCCGGATGCGATGGACAGCTTGCTGGCGACACCGACGATCAGTACGCGCTTACCGGCGAGAAAACCCATGTGTTGCTCCTCTTTCAGGTTATTGCGCAGTTGCTGGTGCCAGGAAAGCGGCCTCCAGCAACTGCTGTGTATAGGGATGTTGCGGTGCGGCAAAGATACCTTGTGCGTCACCTTGTTCGACCACTTGGCCATGCTTGATCACCATCAACTGGTGACTCAGCGCTTTAACCACCGCCAGGTCATGGCTGATGAACAGATACGTCAGGTTGTACTTGCTTTGCAGAGAGCGCAGCAGTTCAACCACTTGGCGTTGCACGGTGCGGTCGAGGGCCGAGGTCGGCTCGTCCAGCAAGATCAACGCCGGTTTCAGCACCAGGGCCCGGGCAATGGCGATTCGCTGCCGTTGTCCGCCGGAAAACTCATGGGGATAGCGATGCCGGGTTGCCGGGTCCAGACCGACTTCCTTGAGTACCGCGATAATCGCCAGCTCCTGCTCGGTTTCTGTACCGATCCGGTGTATCCGCAGGCCCTCGCCGACGATCTGGCTCACGCTCATCCGTGGGCTCAGGCTGCCGAAGGGGTCCTGGAAGACCACCTGCATTTCCCGCCGCAGCGGCCTTACCTGTTGCTGCGACAGGCAGTCCAACGACTTGCCTTCAAAACGGATCGCGCCTTTGCTGGCAATCAACCGCAAAATCGCCAGTCCCAGCGTGGACTTGCCCGAACCGCTTTCGCCGACGATGCCCAGGGTCTGTCCCTGAGGCAGGCTGAAGTTGATTCCGTCCACCGCTTTGACGTAATCGACAGTGTTGCGCAAAAAGCCCTTTTTGATCGGGAACCAGACTTTCAGGTCCTCGACTTGTAGTAATGGCGGGCCGATGACATTGGTTGCCGGGTTGCCACGAGGCTCCGCTGCCAGCAGTTCCCGGGTGTAAGGATGCTGCGGCGCGCGGAACAGCTCTTCGCACGACGCCTGTTCGACGATGCAACCCTTCTGCATGACACATACGCGATGCGCGACTCTTTGGACCAGGTTCAAGTCGTGGCTGATCAGCAGCAGCGCCATGCCCAGGCGGGCCTGCAACTCCTTGAGCAGTTCGAGGATTTTCAACTGAACCGTCACGTCCAGCGCGGTGGTCGGTTCGTCGGCGATCAGCAGTTCCGGTTCGTTGGCCAGGGCCATGGCGATCATCACGCGCTGGCGCTGGCCGCCGGACAATTCATGGGGCAGGGCCCTGAGCCGTTTGTGCGGTTCGGGAATCCCCACCAGTTCCAGCAGCTCCAGGGTGCGCTGGGTCGCGACCTTGCCGGTCAGGCCTTTGTGAATGCCCAGCACCTCGTTGATCTGTTTCTCGATCGAGTGCAGCGGGTTCAGCGAGGTCATCGGCTCCTGAAAGATCATCGCAATCCGGTTGCCACGAATGTGCCGGATGGTTTTCTCTTTCAGCGACAGCAGGTCATGCCCCGAGTAGTTGATGGTGCCGGTGGGGTGCCGCGCCAAGGGGTAGGGCAGCAGGCGCAGGATCGAGTGCGCCGTTACCGATTTGCCGGAGCCGCTTTCGCCGACCAGTGCCAGGGTTTCACCGCGCTTGATGTCGAAGCTGACGCCTTCCACCACCCGTTGCACGCTTTCGCCGACCACAAACTCGACAGAGAGGTTGCGCACTTCGATCAGATTGTCCTGATTCATTTCACTTCCTCGGGTCGAAGGCATCGCGAGCGGACTCGCCGATAAACACCAGCAAACTCAACATCACCGCCAGCACCGCAAAGGCGCTCATGCCCAGCCACGGCGCTTGCAGGTTGGATTTGCCCTGAGCCACCAGTTCACCCAGCGATGCACTGCCTGCCGGCAGGCCGAAGCCGAGGAAGTCCAGCGCGGTCAGGGTGCCGATGGCGCCCGTGAGGATGAACGGCATGAAGGTCATGGTCGAGACCATGGCGTTGGGCAGGATGTGCTGGAACATGATTGCGCCGTTCTGCATCCCCAGCGCGCGGGCGGCGCGCACGTATTCCAGGTTACGCCCACGCAGGAACTCGGCGCGGACCACGTCGACCAGGCTCATCCAGGAAAACAGCAGCATGATCCCCAGCAGCCACCAGAAGTTTGGCTGCACGAAACTGGCGAGGATGATCAGCAGGTACAGCACCGGTAAACCCGACCAGATCTCCAGGAAGCGCTGTCCGGCTAGATCGACCCAGCCGCCATAGAAACCCTGCAAGGCACCGGCAATCACGCCGATGATTGAACTCAGGATGGTCAGCGTCAGCGCAAACAGCACAGACACCCGGAAGCCGTAAATCACCCGCGCCAGCACGTCGCGGCCCTGATCGTCGGTGCCCAGCAGATTGTCTGCCGAGGGCGGTGCCGGTGCCGGGACTTTCAGGTCGTAGTTGATGCTTTGGTAGCTGAACGGGATTGGCGCCCATAAGGTCCAGGCGTCCTTGGCCTTGAGCAGTTCGCGGATGTACGGGCTCTTGTAGTTGGCTTCCAACGGGAATTCGCCGCCGAAGGTGGTTTCCGGGTAACGCTTGAGTGCCGGGAAATACCATTGGCCGTCGTAATGCACCGCCAGCGGCTTGTCGTTGGCGATCAACTCGGCACCGAGGCTCGCGCCAAACAGGATCAAAAACAGCCACAGCGACCACCAGCCGCGCTTGTTGGCCTTGAACCGTTCGAAACGTCGGCGATTGAGAGGGGACAGGTTCATCTCAATGCTCCCGGTGTTCGAAGTCGATCCGTGGATCGACCAGGGTGTAGGTGAGGTCGCCGATCAGTTTCACCACCAGCCCCAGCAGGGTGAAGATGAACAGGGTGCCGAACACCACCGGGTAGTCGCGGTTGATCGCCGCTTCGAAACTCATCAGGCCCATGCCGTCGAGCGAAAAGATCACTTCCACCAGCAACGAACCGGTGAAGAAAATCCCGATGAATGCCGAAGGGAAGCCGGCGATCACCAACAGCATGGCGTTGCGAAACACATGGCCATACAGCACGCGATGCCGGGTCAGGCCCTTGGCCTTGGCGGTGACGACGTACTGTTTATTGATCTCGTCGAGGAAGCTGTTTTTGGTCAGCAGGGTCATGGTCGCGAAGTTACCGATCACCAGTGCCGTCACCGGCAGTGCGATGTGCCAGAAGTAATCGCGGATCTTGCCGGCCCAGCTCAATTCACTGAAGTTGTTCGAGGTCAGGCCGCGCAGGGGAAACCAGTCCAGGTAGCTGCCGCCGGCAAACACCACGATCAGCAGGATCGCAAACAGGAACGCCGGGATCGCGTAACCGACGATGATCGCCGAACTGGTCCAGACATCGAAGTGGCTGCCGTGCCGGGTGGCCTTGGCGATCCCCAGCGGGATCGACACCAGGTACATGATCAGCGTGCTCCAGAGCCCGAGGGAGATCGACACCGGCATCTTTTCCTTGATCAGGTCGATGACCTTGGCGTCACGGAAGAAGCTGTCGCCGAAATCCAGGGTGGCGTAGTTCTTGATCATGATCCACAGGCGTTCAGGCGCCGACTTGTCGAAGCCGTACATGTGCTCGATTTCCTTGACCAGCGCCGGGTCCAGGCCCTGGGCGCCGCGATAGCTTGAACCGGCTACCGAGACTTCGGCACCGCCACCGGCAATACGGCTGGTAGCGCCTTCGAAGCCTTCGAGCTTGGCGATCATCTGTTCCACCGGGCCGCCGGGCGCGGCCTGGATGATCACGAAGTTGATCAGCAGAATGCCGAACAGGGTTGGAATGATCAGCAACAGTCGCCGAAAAATATACGCCAGCATCTTATTGCTCCATGCCCGCAGGATCGGCTTGTTCTTTGGTCAGCACTTCGATCGCAGGTTTTGCGTCGGGCTTGATCCACCAGGTGGAAATGCCCACGTCATTGGTCGGTGAGACTTTCGGGTGGCCAATGTGATTCCAGTAAGCCGCGCGCCAAGTCTTGATGTGCCAGTTGGGGATCACGTAATAGCCCCATTGCAACACCCTGTCGAGCGCCCGGGCATGGGCCACCAGGCTTTTGCGCGAGTCGGCGTTGATCAGCTCTTCGACCAGTTCATCGACTACCGGGTCTTTCAGTCCCATGTAGTTGCGGCTGCCGGGTTTGTCGGCGCTTTCGGACTTCCAGAATTCGCGCTGTTCGTTACCCGGTGAGCTGGATTGCGGGAAGCTGCCAACCACCATGTCGAAGTCGCGCGAACGCACGCGGTTGATGTACTGCGACACGTCGACCCGACGAATCACCAGGTCGATCCCCAGGTCACTCATGTTGCGTTTGAACGGCAACAGCACCCGCTCGAACTCGGTCTGCGCCAGCAGGAATTCGATGCTCACCGGTTTGCCATTGGTATCGACCATCTTGTCGTCGACGATCCGCCAGCCGGCTTCCTGCAACAGTTGATAGGCCTTGCGCTGCTGGGTGCGGATCATTCCGCTGGCATCGGTCACCGGGTTCTGGAACGCTTCGCTGAAGACCTGCTCAGGGATCTTGCCCCGGAACGGATCGAGGATTGCCAGTTGATCCTGGTCCGGCAGGCCGGTGGCGGCCATTTCCGAGTTTTCGAAGTAGCTGCGGGTGCGCGCGTAGGCACCGTTGAACAGCTGCTTGTTGGTCCATTCGAAGTCCAGCAACAGGCTCAGGGCCTGGCGCACGCGCACGTCCTGGAACACCGGGCGGCGCAGGTTGAAGACAAAACCCTGCATGCCGGTGGAATTACCGTTAGGGATCTGCTCCTTGATCAGGCGACCCTCGGTGACGGACGGCGTGTTGTAGGCGTTGGCCCAGTTTTTCGCGCTCATCTCCTGCCAGTAATCGAACTGTCCGGCCTTCAGTGCCTCCAGCGCGACGGTGTTGTCGCGGTAGTAATCGATGGTCATGTTGTCGAAGTTGTAAAAGCCCCGATTGACCGGCAGGTCCTTGCCCCAGTAGTCCTTGACCCGCTCATAGCGGATCGAACGGCCGGCCTTGACCTCACTGACCTTGTACGGGCCGCTGCCGAGCGGGATTTCCAGATTGCCTTTGCTGAAGTCGCGGTGTTCCCACCAGTGCTTGGGCAATATCGAGAGCTGTCCAAGGATCAGCGGCAGCTCACGGTTGCTGGTGTGCTTGAAGGTGAACAGCACCCGCAACGCGTCCTCGGCGATCACGTTGTCGACGTCGCTGTAGTAACCGCGAAAGAGCGGCGAACCGCTTTTCATCAGGGTCTGGAAGCTGAATACCACGTCTTCGGCACGCACCGGGTGGCCATCATGAAAACGCGCTTCGGGGCGCAGGTAGAAGCGCACCCAGCTGTTGTCCGGAGCCTTTTCGATTTTGCCGGCGATCAAGCCGTATTCGGTAAACGGCTCATCGAGCCCCTGTTTGGCCAGGGTGTCGTAGATCAGGCCAATGTCATCGGCGGCCACGCCCTTGCTAATGAACGGGTTGAGGCTGTCGAAGCCACCGAAGCCGGCCTGACGGAAGATCCCGCCCTTGGGCGCGTCCGGGTTCACATAGTCGAAATGCTTGAAGTCGGCCGGGTATTTTGGCGGCTCGTTGTACAAGGTCAAGGCGTGCTGCGGGGCAGCGTGGGCCGTGCAGGCAAGCCCTGCAAAGACCAGGCCCAGCAGGGGACGCAAACGCATCATTGGGCTTTCTCCGAAGTCTTCAGCCACCACGCATTCAGCCCCAGGGTGTAGGGCGGCGTGGTGACGAAGGCGAACCGGTTGCGGTACGCCAGGCGATGATAATTGATATACCAGTTGGGGATGCAGTAGTGCTGCCACAGCAGCACCCGGTCCAGCGCTTTGCCGGCCGCCAGTTGCTCGTCACGGGATTTTGCCGCGAGCAATTGTTCCAGCAAATGATCGACCACCGGGTTGGCAACGCCCGCGTAATTCTTGCTGCCCTTGACCGAGGCCTGGCTCGAGTGGAAGTACTGCCACTGTTCAAGTCCGGGGCTGAGGGTCTGGTCGAGGGTCATCAGGATCATGTCGAAATCGAACTGGTCCAGACGCTGCTTGTATTGCGCACGGTCGACGGTGCGCAGGTGCGCGTCAATGCCGATACTGGCGAGGTTCTCGGCGTAGGGCTGGAGAATGCGCTCCAGGTTCGGATTGACCAGCAGGATCTCGAAACGCAGTGGCTGCCCGGCAGCATTCTGCAGGCGCTGGCCATTGAGCTTCCAGCCAGCCTCGGTGAGCAAACCCAGCGCCCGGCGCAGGGTTTCCCGGGGGATGCCGCGGCCGTCGGTCTGCGGCAGGCTGAAGGGCTCGGTGAACAGCTTGGCGGGGAGCTGATCGCGGTAGGGCGAGAGCATCAGCCATTCATGACCGACCGGTAAGCCTGTGGCTGTGAACTCGCTGTTGGGGTAATAACTCATGGCCCGTTTGTAGGCACCGCTGAACAGGGCGCGGTTGGTCCATTCAAAGTCGAACATCAAGCCCAGGGCTTCACGCACCTTGTCGTCGGCGAACGTGCTGCGCCGGGTGTTCATGAACAGGCCCTGGGTCTGGGTTGGAATCTGGTGGTCGATCTGCGCCTTGATCACCTCGCCACGCCGCACGGCCGGGAAGCTGTAGCCGTTGGCCCAGTTCTTGGCCTGGTGCTCGATGTAGATATCGAACTCGCCGGCCTTGAATGCCTCGAACGCCACGTCGCTGTCGCGATAAAACTCGACTTCAACGCGATCATAGTTGTACTTGCCGCGATTGACCGGCAGGTCTTTGCCCCAGTAGTCCTTGACCCGCTCGAACACCAGCTGCCGACCTGGTTGAACCTCGGTGATGCGGTAAGGGCCACTGCCCAGCGGTGGTTCGAAGGTGGTCGCCTTGAAGTCGCGACCTTCCCAGTAGTGTTGCGGCAACACCGGCAACTCGCCCAGGCGCTGGATCAGCAACGGATTACCGGCACGCTTGAACACGAAACGGATGCGCTGTGGGTTGAGGATGTCGACCCGCTGCACTTCCTGAAGATTGGTGCGGTATTGCGGATGACCTTCCTTGAGCAGCAAGCGATAGGAAAACGCGACGTCGTAGGCCGTGATCGGCGTACCGTCGTGAAAGCGTGCTTGCGGGCGCAGGTTGAACACTACCCAGCTGCGGTCTTCGCTGTATTCGACAGACTGGGCGATCAACCCGTAACTGGAGGCAGGTTCATCGCCGGACGGCGCGTACTGGCCGGTACCGACCATCAACGGTTCGTTCAGCTCGTTGATGCCGTATTGCAGAAAGTTCGGGGTCGCGACCGGGCTGGTGCCCTTGAAGGTGTAGGGATTGAGCGTATCGAAGGTGCCAAATGCCATCACCCGCAACGTACCGCCCTTGGGCGCTTGCGGATTGACCCAGTCAAAGTGGGTGAATTTGGCCGGGTACTTGAGTGTGCCGAACTGCGCATAACCATGGCTTTCGCTGATCGTTGCGCTTGCGGGGAAACTCAAGGCCAGACTGATTAGGAGCAGGAGGGGACGTATCAAGGCAGAGATCCGGTCCAGGCGGCTTGGGCTTTGTGGACCGTACAGTAACAGCTTGTATCGACAGGAAAAAGGTAGGGAATTAAAGCACTCAACAGGCGGCAATTCCTGTGGCGAGGGGCTTGCCCCCGTTCGACGGCGCAGCCGTCGCAAATACGGCTGGCTCGATGTGCGGGGGTGAAGAATGTTTCAGGGCCGCTTCGCGGCCCAACGGGGGCAAGCCCCCTCACCACAAAAGCCCGGCTGCGGACTGTTTTAACGCGGGGAAGAAACCGTCAGCACCTGCCCGGGTTTGAGGGCCTGGCCAACACGTGGATTCCAGCGCTTGAGGTGTTGCATCTCAACGTTGAAGCGCTTGGCGACGATGTACAGCGAGTCGCCTTGCTTGACCTTGTATTGGGTCTGCTTCTTGTTGTTGGCCGCAACCACCGTGCTGATGCGCCCACCGCTGCGCTTGCTGGTGTCTCGCATCACCAGGGTCTGGCCAACCTTGAGGTCCTTGCCGTTCAGCTTGTTCCAGTGTTGCAGGTCCTTGACCTCGACTTTGTTCGCCTTGGCGATCTGCGTCAGGTTGTCGCCGCGCTTGACCCGGTAGCTGCGCTTGAGCGTTGCCAGCTCGCGGTCGTCTGCACCTTCGAAAACCGGTTTGAGCGGACGCTGACTGATCAGCTCTTCGGGTTTCATGGTCGACAGGCTGGCGGTCAGCAACTGCGCCTTGGACGTCGGCACCAGCAAGTGCTGGGGACCGTCGATGGTGGTACGTTGCTTGAAGGCCGGGTTCAGCTGGAACAGTTCGTCTTCGTCGATATTGGCCACCGCGGCAACCTTGGACAGGTCCATGCGCTGGTTGATTTCGACGACTTCAAAGTAGGGTTGGTTGGCGATCGGGTTGAGGTTCACGCCATAGGCTTCTGGCGACATCACGACTTGTGACAAGGCCAGCAACTTGGGGACATAAGCCTGGGTTTCCGCCGGCAGAGGCAGGTTCCAGTAGTCGGTTGGCAGGCCGAGTTTTTCGTTACGCTCGATGGCCCGGCTGACCGTGCCTTCACCGGCGTTGTAGGCCGCCAGGGCCAGCAGCCAGTCACCGTTGAACATGTCGTGCAGGCGGGTCAGGTAGTCCATCGCCGCGATGGTCGACGCGGTAATGTCGCGGCGACCGTCATAGAAGCGGGTTTGACGCAGGTTGAAGTAACGCCCGGTGGACGGGATGAACTGCCACAGACCGACCGCATCGGCGCGCGAGTAGGCCATTGGGTTGTAGGCACTTTCAATCACCGGCAACAGCGCCAGTTCCAGCGGCATGTTGCGTTCTTCAAGGCGTTCGACGATGTAGTGAATGTACAGGCTGCCACGTTCGCTGGCGCCTTGTAGAAACGATGGATTGCTGGCGAACCACAGGCGTTGCTGTTCGATGCGCGGGTTGACGCCCAGCCCGTCTTGCAGCTGGAAGCCCTGGCGCATGCGCTCCCAGACGTCCTGCGCGGCTTGTGGGCTTGGCTTCTCGTTGAGCCAGATAGGTTTTTGTTTGGTCCGGGTGGAAAGCGTATGTGCCACGTCGGTTTGTGGCACATGACTGGTGCTTTGGCAGCCCGCCAGGGTGGCGGACACAGCCACCGCGATGGCTTGAGCCAAGCGGGTCAATGCGTCTGAATTGATGGATTTACGAATAGATGACGACATTGGCTGGAAGTTAGTTCCGGGCAAAAATGTCGGGCGATTCTAGAAAGCGTACGGGGTGCGGTCAACCATTCAGAATTTTTGTACCAATAGTGGCCCTCTCTAGAACGTATCTTTCCAAGCTCGAAGAGCCGCAAAAACCTCACTCGGAGCCCGGTTATCCTGGCCATTCCGTTCGTCTACTTTTTCTTTAACAGATGTTTCGCCAGTACGCAGAAAAGGATTGGTGAGTTTCTCCAGCGCCAGGGTCGACGGTAGCGACATGCCACCGGACTCGCGTAATTGGGAGACTTTGTCGAGACGCTCGGCAATGTCCGGGTTGTTCGGCTCGACAGCCGCGGCAAACCGCAGATTGCTCAGGGTGTACTCGTGGGTGCAGTACACCAGCGTGTCTTCGGGCAATGCCGCCAGACGGCTGAGGGAGTGGTGCATTTGTGCTGGCGTGCCTTCGAACAGGCGCCCGCAACCGGCGGCGAACAGGGTGTCGCCACAGAACAGCAGCCCCTGATGGTAGTAAGCGATATGACCCAGTGTGTGGCCCGGCACCGCATACACGTCGAACTCTAAGCCGAGTACGCTGACGCGATCATTATCGTTGAGGGCGATGTCACGTCCGGGGATGTTTTCGCTGGCCGGGCCGTAGACGGTGGCGCCCGTCGCTTTTTTGAGTTTCTCGACGCCGCCGACGTGATCATGGTGGTGATGGGTGACCAGGATGTCACTGAGCTGCCATCCCGGGTGCATGGCCAACCAGGCTTGCACGGGGGCGGCGTCACCCGGATCGACCACGGCGCAGCGCTGGCTGCGGTGATCCTGTAACAACCAGATGTAGTTGTCGGTGAAGGCGGGAAGGGCACTGATCTGTATCATCGCAGGATTCGCCAAGCGGAAAACAATGGTGCATCTTAGAGCTTCTAAGCGAGTTGGAGAATGCAATGACCGATAAAGCGTTCGCTCAGGCTGATCCTGACTGGCTGGCATTGATCAGTGCCGCTCGCGAGTGGCTGTCAGGTCCCATCGGCCAATTTTTGTTGAACGAAGAACGCCGGATGCTCGAAGACGAACTGGGGCGTTTCTTTGGCGGCTACCTGGTGCATTACGGCCCTTCGGCCGAAGCGCCACCGGCGGCGAAGCAGGTGCAACGTAATGTCCGTCTGGGAGCGCCGCTGCCGGGGGTGGAAATTGTCTGCGAAGAACAGGCCTGGCCGATCAGTGAGCACGCCGCCGACGTGGTGGTGATGCAGCACGGGCTGGATTTCTGCCTGTCGCCCCATGGCCTGCTGCGTGAAGCCGCCAGCGCGGTGCGTCCCGGCGGGCACTTGCTGATTGTCGGGATCAACCCCTGGAGCAGTTGGGGGCTGCGCCACGTGTTTGCGAGCGACGCCATGCGCAAGGCACGCTGCATTTCACCGTCGCGGGTCGCCGATTGGCTCAACCTGCTGGGGTTTGCGCTGGAGAAACGCCGCTTCGGGTGCTATCGTCCGCCGCTTGCGTCCCCGGCGTGGCAAGCCCGCTTGGCTGGTTGGGAACGCAAGGCCGGGGACTGGCAACTGTCCGGTGGCGGTTTCTATTTATTGGTGGCGCGCAAGATCGTCGTTGGCTTGCGACCGGTCCGCCAGGTGCGCCGCGAGCCTATGGGCAAGTTGATCCCGCTGCCGATGGCCAAGGTCAATCGACGCCACAGCGAGCCGTAATAAACATTTTATTTTTCCGGCCGGGCTTGCCCGGCCTTGGGCGTTGTCGATCATTGATCGGCAAGCCACAGACATTTTCTGGATAGGTTGGCATGAGCGATAGCGTAGAACTCTTCACCGACGGCGCCTGCAAGGGCAATCCTGGCCCTGGCGGCTGGGGCGCACTGCTGGTGTGCAAGGGCGTTGAAAAGGAACTCTGGGGTGGCGAAGCCAATACCACCAACAACCGCATGGAACTGATGGGCGCGATTCGCGGCCTTGAAGAGCTCAAGCGTTCCTGCGACGTATTGCTGGTCACCGACTCGCAATACGTGATGAAAGGCATCAACGAATGGATGGTCAACTGGAAGAAGCGCGGCTGGAAAACCGCGGCGAAAGAGCCAGTGAAGAACGCTGATCTGTGGAAGCAGCTCGACGAGCAGGTCAATCGCCACAACGTCACCTGGAAGTGGGTACGCGGCCACGTCGGGCATCCCGGTAACGAACGCGCCGACCAGTTGGCAAACCGTGGCGTCGACGACGTCCGGGGTTACAAGCAGGACTGATCTTTTGATTCGAGGGCGATCATTTCGGATTATGCGTACGCAACGCTTCAATCATTTTCAGGCAATGATTCAATCCCGGTGAGACATCGCCGACGCGTCGGCTCAGGATGATTGGCGAGGTGGCATTGGTTTCAAGTACCGGAGTGAAACCAATGTCGTCGCGATGCAGCAATTGCACCGAGGCCGGCACCAGCGTGACGCCGATACCGGCACCCACCAGGCCGATGGCGGTTTGCAGTTCGTTGGTCCATTGCGCGACCGTGATGCTCACACCGTAGGACTCGAACAGCGCGATCACATGGTCGGCATAGCTGGGGCGAGGGTTGCCGGGATACAGCACGAACGGTTCATTGGCCAATTCGGTGAGGCTGATGGGGCCGGCCAAGAGTGGATGGCCAGCGGGCAGGGCAACCACCAGACGGTCTTCATTCAAAACGGTTTGAATGATTGCCGGGTCATCGATACGAATCCGCCCGAAGCCAACGTCGATACGTCCCGCCTTGAGCGCTTGCACCTGTTGCAGCGTGGTCATTTCCGACAGGCCGAGCTCCAGTTCCAGCGACTCGTTGCTGCGCAGTCGGCGAATCAGTTCGGGCAACACGCCGTAGAGGGTCGAAGGGGCAAAACCGATACCCAGCCAGGTCTTTTCACCCAGGCCGATACGTCGGGTGTTGTCGCAGACCTTGCTCAGTTGCTCAAGCAGGGCGCTGGAGTGCTCAAGGAAAAACCGTCCGGCTTCGGTCAGACGCAATGGCCTGCCACGTTCCAGCAACACCACCCCAAGTTCATCCTCCAGTTGCTGGATCTGCCGGCTCAACGGTGGCTGGGCGATGTGCAGGCGTTCGGCGGCGCGGGTGAAATTCAAGGTTTGACCCAGCACCTGGAAGTAACGCAGATGACGCAGCTCCATGAGCCCTCCACAGTCGACGATGGTGAATACCTTTAAGGTATCGATCCAGACCAATTCTATATTGGAACCCTGAAAAAAGCCGTACGAGAATCCGTCACAGAACTTCAAGAACCTGACGGGTATCGACATGCTTTCTTCTGCCATTGAATCGATCGAGACGATAATCGTCGATCTGCCGACCATCCGCCCGCACAAGCTGGCGATGCACACCATGCAGAATCAGACGCTGGTGATTATCCGCATACGCAGCAAAGACGGCATCGAAGGCTTCGGCGAATCGACCACCATCGGTGGCCTGGCCTACGGCAATGAAAGCCCGGACAGCATCAAGACCAACATCGACAAGCACTTTGCGCCACTGCTGCTGGGGCAGGATGCGTGCAACATCAACGCGGCGATGTTGCGCCTGGAGCGCAGTATTCGCGGCAATACCTTTGCCAAATCCGGCATCGAAACCGCTTTGCTCGACGCTCACGGCAAGCGCCTTGGCCTGCCGGTCAGTGAGTTGCTTGGTGGCCGCGTACGCGACTCGTTGCCAGTGGCCTGGACGCTGGCCAGTGGTGATACTGCCAAGGACATCGCCGAAGCCGAGCAGATGCTCGACCTGCGTCGTCACCGGATCTTCAAGTTGAAGATCGGTGCCGGCGAAGTCGACCGCGATCTGGCCCACGTCATTGCGATCAAAAAAGCCTTGGGTGACCGCGCCAGCGTGCGCGTCGACGTTAATCAGGCGTGGGATGAAGCGGTCGCACTGCGGGCTTGCAGGATTCTCGGCGGCAACGGCATCGACCTGATCGAACAGCCGATTTCGCGCAACAACCGTGCTGGCATGGTGCGCCTGAACGCGATGAGCCCGGCGCCGATCATGGCGGACGAGTCGATCGAGTGCGTGGAAGATGCGTTCAACCTGGCACGCGAAGGCGCCGCCTCGGTGTTCGCCCTGAAAATCGCCAAGAACGGCGGCCCCCGTGCAGTGCTGCGCACCGCGGCGATTGCCGAAGCGGCAGGTATCGGCTTGTACGGCGGCACGATGCTTGAGGGCGGGATCGGCACGCTGGCCTCGGCCCATGCCTTCATCACGTTGAACGAGCTGAGCTGGGACACCGAGCTGTTCGGCCCGCTGTTGCTGACCGAAGACATCCTCAGCGAGCCGCCGGTTTACCGCGATTTCCATTTGCATGTTTCGCAGGCGCCCGGCCTTGGCCTGAGCCTGGACGAAGAGCGGCTGGCGTTTTTCCGCCGCGACAAAACCTCTACTGCCATTCATTCCGTCTGAGGAGAACAGCATGTTGTTCCACGTAAAGATGACCGTGAACCTGCCGGTCGATATGGACCCGGAGCGCGCCGCTCGGCTCAAGTCCGACGAAAAGGCCTTGGCCCAGCGCCTGCAACAGCAGGGCAAGTGGCGCCATTTGTGGCGCATCGCCGGGCTTTACGCCAATTACAGCGTGTTCGACGTCGACAGTGTGCAGGAGCTGCACGACCTGCTGATGCAACTGCCGCTTTACCCCTACATGGCTATCGAAGTGAACGCGATGTGCAGGCATCCTTCCTCTATTCATGAGGATGATCGCTGAGCCGTTGTTTGCCAGTTCTGTACTCTAATAAATACAAGATGAGGATTAATCATGAACGCCAAAATTTCCCACACTGCCAGCGCACAGAAGTTTCTCGAAGACGCCAGTGGCCTGCTCAACGACGGTGGCAACCCGCGCGCCAAAGCGCTGATCTACCGCATCCTGCGTGACTCGGTGAACATCATCGAAGACCTCGAAGTGACCCCGGAAGAGTTCTGGAAAGCCGTCAACTACCTGAACGAACTGGGCGCGCGCCAAGAGGCGGGCCTGCTGGTTGCAGGCTTGGGCCTGGAACACTACCTGGACCTGTTGATGGATGCCGAAGACGAGCAGGCCGGTAAAACCGGTGGCACCCCGCGCACCATCGAAGGCCCGTTGTATGTTGCTGGCGCACCGCTATCCAACGGCGAAGCACGGCTGGACGACGGCGTCGATCCGGGCGTGGTGCTGTTCATGCAGGGCCAGGTCAAGAATACCGATGGCAAGCCGCTGGTTGGCGCCGTGGTGGATGTCTGGCACGCCAACACCGGCGGCACCTATTCGTACTTCGATGCCAGCCAGTCCGAGTTCAACCTGCGTCGGCGGATCGTCACCGATTCCGAAGGTCGCTATCGCTTTCGCAGCATCGTGCCGTCAGGCTACGGTTGCCCGCCCGACGGTCCGACCCAGCAACTGCTTGATCAACTGGGTCGTCATGGCCAGCGCCCGGCGCACATCCACTTCTTCATCTCGGCGGATGATCATCGCCACCTGACCACCCAGATCAACCTGGACGGTGACAAGTACCTGCACGACGATTTTGCCTACGCCACCCGCGACGAACTGATCGCCAAAATCACCTTCAGTGACGATCAACAGCGTGCACGCGAGCATGACGTCAGTGGCCGCTTTGCCGAGATCGAATTCGATTTCACCCTGCAGTCGTCGGCGCAACCAGAAGAGCAACACCGTCACGAGCGAGTGCGCGCACTGGAAGACTGATCAGCGCTGGCCCAGGCCACGGGATAACGGACCGTTTATCTCGTGGCCTTCCGCTTTGCGGCGGCTCGCATAGAATGGCCAGGCCTGATTTTTCTGGGGTGCGTGCCCAATAGCACCCGCACCGCAGCCAATAATCACAACCAGAGTGAGCGGTTATGCAAGCGCATCTATTGAGTGAGCGCAGCAGAGTCTTTGAGCAGGCCGACCCCTATGCGGTGTCGGGCTACGTCAATCAGCACGTGGGCAACCATTGCATCCGCTTGCCCAGAAGCGGCAGCCCTCAGGCCAGTCTCAATCACCGTAAATTCGCCAGTCTCGACCTGTGCCGTATCAGTTATGGCGGCAGTGTGCGGGTGACCTCGCCAGCGCTGGAAACCCTCTACCACTTGCAAGTGCTGTTACGCGGAAACTGCTTGTGGCGCGGTCATCGGCAGGAACACTACTTTGCGCCCGGCGAGCTGCTGCTGATCAACCCGGACGATCCGGTGGACCTGACGTACTCCGACGACTGCGAAAAATTCATCCTGAAAATGCCCGCCAGCCTGCTGGAGTCGGTGTGCCAGGAGCAACGCTGGTTGCACCCGGGGCAGGGCGTGCGGTTTCTCGAGAACCGCTACCAACTGGATGAGCTTGAAGGCTTCGTCAATCTGCTGGGCATGGTTTGCCAGGAGGCTGAAGCGACCGAGCGCATGCCGCGTGTTCAGGAGCATTACGCGCACATTGTCGTGAGCAAAATGCTCAGCCTGATGAAAACCAACGTCAGGCGCCTCGGTCTCGGTTCGCAGGCAGCGAACTTCGAGCTGATCGCCGACTACATCGAACGCAACCTCAAGCAGGACATCTGCAGCGAAGAACTGGCGCGTCAGGCACAAATGAGCCTGCGTTCGCTGTATGGGTTGTTCGAGCGCAATGCGGCCACCACCCCGAAAAACTACATCCGGCAGAAGAAGCTCGAGCGGGTCAACGCCTGTCTCAGCGACCCGACCTGCACGGTGCGCAATGTAACCGAGCTGGCCATGGATTACGGCTTTTTGCACCTGGGGCGATTCTCCGAAAGCTACCGCAAGCAGTTCGGCGAATTGCCATCGGACACCCTCAAGCGCCGGCACTGACCTCGGCGTGATCGTTCCCACGCTCCGCGTGGGAATGCCTCACTGGACGCTCTGCGTCCGCTTCGGCATGTGACGCGGAGCGTCACTGGCTGCATTCCCACGCAGAGCGTGGGAACGATCAACCTGAACCCTTTGCACAAAACGGATAAAGGTCTGCACCCAGCGGATATTGCCCAATAGCCGCCCGCCCTAGCATGAGCCTGCCTGAATAAAAACAATGGAGGCGGCGGCCATGTCCCTGCGACCCGAATACCTTCACTCCCTGCTTGAAGAAGACAAAGACCAGGGCATCTACCGCTGCAAGCGGGAGATGTTTACCGACCCACGCTTGTTCGATCTCGAGATGCAACACATCTTCGAAGGCAACTGGCTGTACCTCGCCCACGAGAGCCAGATTCCGAACAGGAATGATTTCTACACCACTACCATGGGCCGCCAGTCGATCTTCATTGCGCGCAACAAGGACGGCGAGCTCAACGCGTTCATCAACGCCTGCAGCCACCGTGGCGCGATGCTCTGCCGACACAAGACCGGCAACAAATCTTCCTACACCTGCCCGTTTCACGGCTGGACCTTCAACAACTCCGGCAAGCTGCTCAAGGTCAAGGACCCGGCGTCGGCCGGCTACCCGGCGAGCTTCAACTGCGAAGGCTCCCACGACCTGACCAAAGTCGCACGCTTCGAATCCTATCGTGGTTTCCTGTTCGGCAGCCTCAAGGCCGATGTGGTGCCGCTGGTCGAGCACCTGGGCGAGTCGGCGAAGATCATCGACATGATCGTCGACCAGTCCGCCGATGGCCTTGAAGTCCTGCGTGGTTCATCCAGCTACATCTACGAAGGCAACTGGAAACTCACGGCTGAAAATGGCGCCGACGGCTATCACGTCAGCTCCGTGCACTGGAACTATGCCGCTACGCAGAACCAGCGCAAGCAGCGCGAATGTGGTGACGAGAACCCCACCATGAGCGCCGGCACCTGGGCCAAGCAGGGTGGCGGTTTCTACTCCTTCGACAAGGGCCACATGCTGCTCTGGACCCGTTGGTCGAACCCGGAAGACCGGCCGCTGTACGAGCGCCGTGATGAACTGGCCAAGGACTTTGGCCAGGCCCGCGCCGACTGGATGATCGAGAACTCGCGCAACCTGTGCCTGTACCCCAACGTGTACCTGATGGACCAGTTCAGTTCACAGATCCGTATCGCCCGGCCGATCTCGGTCAACCGTACCGAAATCACCATTTACTGCATCGCCCCCAAAGGCGAAAGCGACAGCGCGCGTTCGAGCCGGATTCGTCAGTACGAAGACTTTTTCAACGTCAGCGGCATGGCCACTCCGGACGACCTCGAAGAATTCCGCTCCTGCCAGACCGGCTACCAGGGCAGCGTCACCACCTGGAACGACATGTCCCGTGGTGCCGAGCACTGGGTTGAAGGTGCCGATGAGGCGGCCAGGGAAATCGACCTGCACCCGTTGCTCAGCGGTGTGCGCACCGAAGACGAAGGCCTGTTCGTGCTGCAACACAAGTACTGGCAGGAAACCATGCTCAAGGCGTTGAGCGAAGAGCAGTCGGACTTGATCAAGGTGGAGGAACTGTCATGAGCATCACTTACGACGCCGTGCGCGATTTCCTTTACCGCGAAGCGCGCTACCTCGATGACAAGGAATGGGACAGCTGGCTGGAGTGTTACGCCGCCGATGCGTCCTTGTGGATGCCGTCCTGGGACGACAACGACGAGTTGACCGAGGACCCGCAACGGGAAATCTCGCTGATCTGGTACGGCAACCGCACGGGCCTGGAAGACCGCGTCTTCCGGATCAAGACCGAGCGTTCCAGTGCCAGCGTGCCGGACACCCGGACCTCGCACAACATCAGCAACATCGAGCTGCTCGAACAGGCCGACGGGCTGTGCAAGGTGCGCTTCAACTGGCACACCCTGAGCTTTCGCTACAAGACCGTCGACAGCTATTTCGGCAGCAGCTTCTACACCCTCGACGTGCGTGGCGACAGCCCGCTGATCAAGGCCAAGAAAGTGATCCTGAAGAACGATTACGTTCGTCAGGTCATCGATGTCTATCACCTGTGAGGCAGCCGTCATGACTCATTCCATCGCACTCAATTTTGAAGACGGCGTCACCCGTTTCGTTGACGCCAATCCCGGCGAAACCGTGGCCGACGCCGCGTATCGCCAGGGCATCAACATCCCGCTGGACTGCCGCGACGGCGCCTGCGGCACCTGCAAATGCTTTGCCGAGGCAGGGCGTTACGATCTGGGCGAGGAGTACATCGAAGACGCCCTGAGCAGCGACGAGGCTGAAAAAGGCTTTGTGCTGACCTGCCAGATGCGCGCCCTCAGTGACTGCGTGGTGCGCGTGCCGGTGTCCTCGGACGTCTGCCGCACGCAAAAGGCCCACTACAGCGCGGCCATCAGCCAGGTGCGTCAGCTGTCGGACAGCACGATTGCGCTGTCGATCAAGGGTGATGCCCTGAGCAAACTGGCGTTCCTGCCGGGGCAATACGTCAACCTAGGCATTCCCGGCAGTGAGCAGACTCGTGCCTATTCGTTCAGCTCGTTGCAACGTGACGGTGAAGTCAGCTTCCTGATCCGCAACGTGCCCGGCGGGTTGATGAGCAGCTTCCTCACCGGTATCGCCAAGGCCGGTGACAGCATGAGCCTGGCCGGGCCGTTGGGCAGCTTTTACCTGCGCGACATTCAGCGTCCGTTGCTGTTGCTGGCCGGCGGCACGGGGCTGGCGCCGTTCACCGCCATGCTGGAAAAAATTGCCGAGCAGGGCAGTGAGTATCCGTTGCACTTGATCTACGGCGTGACCAACGATTTTGACCTGGTGGAACTGGACCGGCTGCAAACCTTGGCCGCTCGGATCCCGAACTTCAGTTTCAGTGCCTGCGTAGCCAACCCGCAAAGCGCGCACCCACTGAAGGGCTATGTCACCCAACACATCGAACCCAAACACTTGAACGACGGCGATGTCGACGTCTACCTCTGTGGTCCACCGCCGATGGTTGAGGCGGTCAGCCAGTTCATTCGTGAGCAGGGCGTCGCACCGAAAAATTTCTACTACGAAAAATTCGCGGCCAGTGCGGCGTAAAAAGCTTAGGCGCCGACACGCACCTGTGGGAGCGAGCCTGCTCGCGATAGCGATGGGTCAGTCAACATTGATGCTGAATTTACTGCCGTCATCGCGAGCAGGCTCGCTCCCACAAGGATTGTCGTGTCGTTACAGGGACATTGAGGGGTTGAAATGAACAGATTCCATGAAAAAGTCGCGTTGATTACCGGCGCGGCACAAGGGATTGGCCGTCGCGTCGCCGAGCGTATGGCTGCCGAAGGTGCGCAGTTGATTCTGGTCGACCGCTCGGAACTGGTGTTTGAGCTGCAAGAGCAACTGGGTCAAGCCAGTGAAGTGCTGACCCTCACCGCCGACCTCGAACAGTACGCCGAGTGCCATCGCGTGATGACGGCGGCGATCGAGCGTTTCGGCCGTCTGGATATATTGGTCAACAATGTCGGCGGGACCATCTGGGCCAAGCCTTTCGAGCATTACGAAGAGCAACAGATCGAAGCGGAAGTCCGCCGTTCGCTGTTTCCGACGCTGTGGTGCTGCCATGCCGCGCTGCCGTTCATGCTGGAGCAGGGCAGCGGCGCCATCGTCAACGTGTCGTCCGTTGCCACGCGCGGGGTCAATCGCGTGCCTTACGGCGCAGCCAAGGGTGGGGTCAATGCGCTCACCGCGTGCCTGGCGTTTGAAACCGCCGAGCGGGGCGTGCGGGTCAATGCCACCGCGCCGGGGGGTACGCAAGCACCGCCACGCCGGATCCCGCGTAACAGCGCGGAGCAAAGCCCGCAGGAGAAGGTCTGGTATCAGCAGATCGTCGATCAAACCGTCGACAGCAGCCTGATGAAACGCTACGGCACGATTGACGAGCAGGTCGGGGCGATCCTGTTTCTGGCCTCTGACGACGCGGCTTACATCACCGGGCTGGTGATGCCGGTTGGCGGCGGTGATCAAGGCTGAAGTATCAATTGTGGGAGCGAGCCTGCTCGCGATGACAGAGTCACATCCAACATCATTGTTGACTGACCCTGCGCTATCGTCGGAACGCCGCCCGGAGCCGGCTCGCTCCCACCGGGTTGGGCTGAGCGCTTTCAAGCTCTGTGTTAACATCGCCGCCTTATGCAAAACGGCACGAAGAGGGGTTGAAAGAAGATGGCTCAGAGGATGGTGGTGCTCGACACCGAAACCACCGGCATGCCGGTGACCGACGGCCACCGGATTATCGAGATCGGTTGCGTCGAGTTGATCGGTCGACGCCTGACGGGCCGGCATTTCCACGTTTATTTGCAACCAGACCGGGAAAGTGACGAGGGCGCGATTGGCGTCCACGGCATCACCAACGAGTTTCTGGTGGGCAAGCCGCGTTTCGCTGAAGTGGCCGATGAGTTCTTCGAGTTCATCAAGGGTGCGCAGCTGATCATCCATAACGCGGCGTTCGACGTTGGCTTCATCAACAACGAATTCGCGCTGATGGGCCAGCAGGATCGGGCTGATATCACCCAGCATTGCTCGATCCTCGATACCCTGATGATGGCGCGTGAGCGTCACCCCGGGCAGCGCAACAGCCTCGATGCCTTGTGCAAACGCTATGGCGTCGACAACTCCGGCCGTGAGCTGCACGGCGCCTTGCTCGACTCCGAGATTCTCGCTGACGTTTACCTGACCATGACCGGCGGCCAGACCAGTCTGTCGCTGGCTGGTAATGCGTCAGACGGTAACGGTTCGGGCGAGGGTTCGGGGAATCAGGCGAGCGAGATTCGTCGTCTGCCGGCCGATCGCAAGCCGACGCGGATCATTCGCGCCAGTGAAGCGGACCTGGCCGAGCACGCCTCGCGCCTTGAAGTCATCGCCAAGTCCGCCGGTGCTCCGGCACTCTGGACCCAACTGGCCGAGGCCAAGGCGCAAGCTTAACCACCGAACATGAATAGGACGGGCTCCTGTGGCGAGGGGGCTTGCCCCCGTTCGGCTGCGCAGCAGTCGCCAGCGATGTACCTGAAAAAAGTCAGGGCCGCTTCGCGACCCAACGGGGGCAAGCCCCCTCGCCACAGTATCGGGTGGGGCGTGACCTGTTTTGGGGCATCCTCTCGCCACATGGGCCTCAACCCTCTACCCTGAGTGTATTGGCAGACTACGGTCTGCCGCCTCAGGACGCCGAGCCCCATGTATAAAGACTTGAAGTTCCCGGTCCTTATTGTCCACCGCGACATCAAGGCTGACACGGTCGCCGGTGATCGTGTGCGCGGCATCGCCCGGGAGCTGGAACAGGAAGGCTTCAGTATCTTGTCGGCGGTGGATTACGCCGAAGGGCGGCTGGTCGCCTCGACCCACCACGGCCTCGCATGCATGTTGATCGCTGCCGAGGGGGCCGGGGAAAACACCCATCTTTTACAGAACATGGTCGAGCTGATTCGCGTGGCCCGTGCCCGTGCACCGAATTTGCCGATCTTCGCCCTGGGCGAGCAAGTGACCCTGGAAAACGCCCCGGCCGATGCCATGAGCGAACTGAACCAGTTACGCGGCATTCTTTATCTGTTCGAAGACACCGTGCCTTTCTTGGCGCGCCAGGTCGCCCGCGCGGCGCGTAACTACCTCGATGGCTTGCTGCCACCGTTTTTCAAGGCCCTGGTGCAACACACCGCCGACTCCAACTATTCCTGGCACACCCCAGGGCATGGTGGGGGTGTGGCTTATCACAAAAGCCCGGTAGGGCAGGCGTTCCACCAGTTTTTTGGGGAAAACACCCTGCGTTCGGACCTGTCGGTCTCGGTGCCGGAACTCGGCTCCTTGCTGGACCACACCGGGCCACTGGCGGAAGCCGAGGCGCGTGCGGCGCGTAATTTCGGCGCCGATCACACGTTTTTCGTGATCAATGGCACCTCGACCGCCAACAAGATCGTCTGGCAAGCCATGGTCGCGCGTGACGATCTGGTGCTGGTGGACCGCAACTGCCACAAATCGGTGTTGCACTCGATCATCATGACCGGGGCGATCCCCTTGTACCTGTGTCCGGAGCGTAATGAGCTGGGGATCATCGGGCCGATTCCGCTGAGTGAGTTCAGCCGCGAATCAATCAAGGCCAAGATCGACGCGAGCCCGCTGACCAAGGGCCGAGAGCCAAAGGTCAAGCTGGCGGTGGTGACCAACTCGACGTACGACGGCCTCTGCTACAACGCCGAACTGATCAAGCAGACCCTGGGCAACAGCGTCGAAGTCTTGCACTTCGACGAAGCCTGGTATGCCTATGCGGCGTTTCACGAGTTCTTCGCCGGGCGCTACGGCATGGGCACCTCGCGCACTGAGGACAGCCCGCTGGTGTTCACCACCCATTCCACTCACAAATTGCTCGCGGCTTTCAGTCAGGCGTCGATGATTCACGTGCAGGATGGCGGCGCTCGGCAACTGGACCGCGACCGCTTCAATGAAGCGTTCATGATGCACATCTCCACGTCGCCGCAGTACAGCATCATCGCGTCGCTGGATGTGGCGTCGGCGATGATGGAAGGCCCGGCCGGCCGTTCGTTGTTGCAGGAGATGTTCGATGAGGCCCTGAGCTTTCGCCGGGCGCTGGCCAACCTGCGCCAGCACATCGCCGCCGATGACTGGTGGTTCTCCATCTGGCAGCCGCCGTTGGTGGAGGGGATCGATCTGGTGACGACCTCGGACTGGCTGTTGCAGCCCGAAGCGGACTGGCACGGCTTTGGTGACATCGCCGAGGATTACGTATTGCTGGACCCGATCAAAGTGACGCTGGTGATGCCGGGTCTGACGGCCGGTGGCGCACTGAGCGAGCGGGGGATTCCGGCGGCAGTGGTCAGCAAGTTCCTCTGGGAGCGTGGGCTGGTGGTGGAGAAGACGGGTCTGTATTCATTCCTGGTGCTGTTTTCCATGGGTATCACCAAGGGTAAATGGAGCACTTTGCTCACCGAGTTGCTCGAATTCAAACGCAGCTACGACGCCAACATCAGTCTGGCGGCGTGTCTGCCGTGTGTCGCGCAACGAGATGTGGCGCGTTATCAGGGCATGGGGCTGCGCGACCTGTGTGATCAGTTGCACGCCTGCTACCGCAGCAATGCCACCGCCAAGCACCTCAAACGCATGTACACCGTGCTTCCGGAGATCGCCATGAAACCGGCCGACGCCTATGATCAATTGGTCCGGGGCGAGGTCGAGGCGGTGCCCATCGACCAGTTGCAGGGGCGTATCGCGGCGGTGATGCTGGTGCCGTACCCGCCGGGGATTCCGCTGATCATGCCCGGCGAACGCTTCACCGAGTCGACACGCTCGATCATCGATTACCTGGCATTCGCCCGCACGTTCAACAGCAGCTTCCCGGGTTTTGTTGCCGATGTGCATGGCCTGCAGCATGAAGGCGAGGGCAATGGGCGGTGTTACACCGTCGATTGCATAAAAATTTGAGGACTTTTCCGAGTATGCAGCCGGTCATCAACCCCAAGTATCCGGGTTTGGCGGTACGTGTCGCCGATCAGGGATTCGCTGCTTATATCTGGGGCAGTGACTTCAGTTTTGAGGTCCGGGCCTATGCGGTCGCAGAGCTCAATAAGCCGGTGGATCAGTGGTCGCTGGAAACCATCACGCCCTATCGCAAGTGCTATGGCATCGATCCCGAGGAGTTCGCCAGTTACCGGAACGCAGTCGACAGTGCGATTTTCATGGCGTTTCTCGACGATCACCCGGTGGGGCACATTGTGATCAGCACTAACTGGAACGGTTTTGCCCATATCGATGAGCTGGCAGTACACGCCCCGGCGCGCCGCCACGGGGTGGCCAAGGCGCTGCTGGATGTTGCGCAATTCTGGAGTCGCAAGAAGAAACTGCCGGGCATCATGCTGGAAACCCAAAATAACAACCTGGGTGCCTGTCGGCTTTATGAGCGTTGCGGCTATGTCATGGGTGGCATCGATCACCTGCGTTATCGCGGCATCGATCCGCAAACCGCAGAGGTGGCGTTGTTCTGGTATCGGCTGTTCGATAACCCCTTGGAAAGTCCGATCAGCTCGCCAGCATCGCCTCGGCTTGTTCCTTGATGATGTCCAGTAACACCTGGGCCGCAG
Organism: Pseudomonas brassicacearum; assembly: GCF_003732175.1. Classification (GTDB taxonomy): domain Bacteria; phylum Pseudomonadota; class Gammaproteobacteria; order Pseudomonadales; family Pseudomonadaceae; genus Aquipseudomonas; species Aquipseudomonas brassicacearum_G. The sequence goes on along the minus strand of NZ_MOBI01000002.1, from coordinate 12,700 downwards.
GCGCTATCGCGGCATTGTTCAGGGTCAAGGCGTAAAGACTGATCGGCACGGCCGGCGAGAGCGGGCAAACGTCCAGTCCGCTGGCCTTGGCGCCGATCGCGGTAAACGGATCGACAACGGCCAGGCCTTCGCCGGCCTCGACCATGCTGCGCATCATCTGATGGGTCTGAACCCGGGTTTGCACCACCGGTGCCGGGCGCAAGGCCAGCAGTTTGCTCTCGAACATCACGTTAAGCGGATCGTGACCTTCCAGCCCGACCATCGACTGGCCGGCCAGGTCCTGCACGGAAATGTATTTTTGCTTGGGTTGCAGCCAGCCATGAGGCGCCAGGAGCTGGAGTTTGCCTTGGGCAATGATCTGGCACTGAATGTCGGGGTGGTCGGGGTCGTGCAGGCTCAAGCCGAGATCGCTTTCACGCAGCAGCAGGCTTCTGACGATGTCACGCGTGGGTTGGCTGAGCAGCGAGCAGGGCGCATCTGGAAAACGTCGACGTAGGGTGGCAATGCCCTGTGGCAACAATTGCTGCGCCAAGGGGGGCGTACAAATGATCCGCAACGGCGGCGCCAGATATTGTTTGAGGCTGTTGGCCAGCCGCTGCACCGGTTCGAGCGCGTCAAAGACGTGAGCAATCTCGACCTGCAACTCCCGCGCCTCACGGGTAGCCTGTAAACGCCCGCGTACGCTGGCAAACAGCATGAAGCCGAGTTGATCCTCGGCTTCGCGCAAAATCCCCTCGACCCCGGCCACCGGCAATTGCAGCATCTCGGCAGCGGTGCCCAGATGACCGGTTTGCAGGAGCGCCTGGATCACTTCGATATGACGTAAACGCATGCGTGAAGTCCATGTTCAGCAGGTGAGGGAGTCAGTGTCTGAATCCTAACTCAAGTCCGTGCCTATGACTTCAGCTCATAACACAGGGTTATGAGGCGACGGTGGTTTCCGGCAAGCTTCCGACATAAGTGTCGGGTTCGCGAACGATGGTGACTTCCGACTGAATCAATAGAAACTGGTTTTCATCGAGCTTCTTGACGCGATCGCCAATGGCCAGCTTATAGGTGGTGACAGGCTCCGTGCCGCCGAGACCGTCTGCCGACGGAGTGGATTCCTGGAACTCATGCACTGAATAAACACGGCCTTCCGCATCTCTTGCATGGAATTGTCCGACGAGTACTGCTGCCATCTGCTTAGAACCTCTGGAGATAAGTCACTCAATTTGCGGTTCTGTAGACCGTCGATAAGCTTGGTAAGTTTTCCTACAGGAAAAAAATAGTATTTAACTGCTATTCCGCGACAAGGAACACATGAAGTGCTGCCGGATCATCTATAACTACAGGCTCCTTTAGCCAGATAGTCGGGAATTTCCAATGAGCAAGGTCTATACGATTGCTGTCCTGGTTGGCAGCTTGAGAAAACAGTCGATCAACCGCAAAGTCGCGCTGGCGCTGGCTGAACTGGCTCCGGCAAACCTCAGGCTGAACATCGTCGAGATTGGCGACCTGCCGCTCTACAACGAAGACATCGACGTAACACCGCCAGCAGCCTACAGCACTTTCCGTCAACAGGTGAGCTCATCCGACGCGGTGCTGTTCGTGACACCGGAATATAACCGCTCGGTGCCTGCCCCCCTGAAGAACGCCATCGATGTCGGTTCCCGGCCTTATGGCAAGAGTGTCTGGGGCGGTAAGCCGGGGGCGGTGATCAGTGCATCCCCCGGCGCTATTGGTGGGTTCGGTGCTAACCATCACTTGCGTCAATCCATGGTGTTTCTCAATGTGCCTTGCATGCAGCAACCGGAAGCCTACCTGAGCAACGCCGGTACGGCGTTCGACGAGTCGGGCAAGGTGTCCGAGTCGGTCCGGCCGTTTTTGCAGAGTTTCATCAATGCCTACGCCGAGTGGGTCGAGCAATTTAAAAAGGATTGATCGATCGGGGGCCAGCGCTTGCGCGCAGGAAGCGCTGGCCAGTCGACTGATGATCGAACCGTTGGATAGTGGACAGCCACACGACAAGGAGTCTGAACAATGCAAAGCCTGGGCACGGTCACACGGCTGATCACCCGAAAAAACGCCATCGACCAGAGTCGTGTCGAGCGTGAGCAGCGCAGCCTGGTTCCGGCGGTTGGTGAAGTGATCCTGAAGATTGATCGCTGCGCTCTGACCACCAATAACATCACCTATGCAGCTTATGGCGACACGATGCATTACTGGGAATTTTTCCCGACGGGGCAAGCAGAATGGGGCCACATCCCGACCTGGGGTTTTGCCGATGTATTTGCCTCAGGAGTCGATGGCATTGCGGTCGGGGAGCGCCTTTACGGGTACTTTCCACTGGCCAGCCATCTCTGGGTGCGTCCAGAGCGGGTGACCGAGCGCGGTTTTCATGACACCGCCCCGCACCGTCAAACATTGAGCTCGGTTTACAACCAGTACACCCGTTGTAGCTGGGATCGGTACTACAGCCCTGCAAATGAAAACCTGCAAATGCTGCTTAACCCGCTGTTTTTGACGTCATTGATGCTGGCAGACTTCCTACAGGACAATCAGTTCTTCGGTGCCACCCGTGTGGTGTTCTCCAGCGCTTCGAGCAAAACCGCTTTCGGCACTGCTATTTGCCTGGAGGACCAGTCGAATCTGCAATGAGTGGCGCTGACATCGACCGGGAACAAGGCGTTTGTTGAACAACTCGGGTGTTACGAGCGCACGCTTGAGTACGCCGAGTTGGCGTCGTTGCCCGCTGACCGTCCGACCTTATATGTGGATTTCTCTGGCCGTCTGGATTTACGCGATCAGGTGCATCAGCATTTCGCCGGGCAATTGGTTTACAGCTGCGCTGTAGGTTCTACCCAGAGCACCGATGAGGCGCAGCTGAGCGCTATAACAGGGCCGCAGCCGGCGTTTTTCTTCGCGCCGATCCAGATTCGCAAACGCAACGCCGAATGGGGCGCGCAGCGGCTTATCGAGTACATCGGTGAGGGCGGGCAGAAGTTTTATCGGCGAGTGATGGCACCGGCCAATCCATTGCTCAGAGTGGTGGAGAGTGATGGGCTTGAAGCGGCACAAACGGTGATTTCGCGACTGTTTCATGGGCAGATTGCTCCGATCGAGGGGCATGTGATCCGTTTGTGAGGCCCTACGGGTTGCGTGCAATGCGGTTTATTCGCTTTACCCTATATTCGAAATTCCATATATTCGCGCTTCGTTTGTTCAGGCGCATTCACTTCCATGTCCGATCCCTGCAATCCCGTCGATGTGTTCAAGGCGTTGGCCGATGACACCCGCAGTCGTATCGCTTTGCTCATCGCCAAAGAGGGCGAGCTGTGTGTGTGCGAGCTGACGGCGGCGCTGGACCTGAGCCAGCCAAAAATCTCCCGTCACCTGGCGCAATTGCGCAGCCATGGTTTGCTGGCGGACCGTCGTCAGGGGCAATGGGTGTTTTATCGCCTGCACCCGCAATTATCTCCGTGGGTCATGACGTTGTTGCACGGCGCGCTGGCAGCCAATGGTGCATGGCTTGGCGCTGATATCGCGCGACTACAGGCGATGGGCGACCGTCCGGTCCGTTGCTGCTGATTCTCCCTAGACCTTTTTACCCCTTGCTCAAGGCTGTTTCGCATGCTGATCGCGTCGTTGATTTTCCTCCAGACCATTACCCTGGTGATCTGGCAACCCAAAGGCCTTGGCGTCGGCTGGAGTGCGGTGCTGGGTGCCGTGTTGGCGCTGCTCTGCGGGGTGGTACAGGTCAGCGACATTCCGCTGGTATGGGACATCATCTGGAACGCCACCGGGACGTTTGTGGCGCTGATCATCATCAGTCTGCTGCTGGATGAAGCGGGTTTCTTTGCCTGGGCGGCGTTGCATGTGGCTCGCTGGGGGCACGGTAACGGGCGCAAGCTATTCGCTTACATGGTGTTACTCGGGGCGCTGGTATCGGCCTTGTTCGCCAATGATGGCGCAGCGTTGATCCTCACGCCCATCGTGATTTCGATGCTGCTGGCCTTGCGATTTTCTCCGACGGCGACGCTGGCGTTCGTGATGGGCGCCGGGTTTATCGCCGATACCGCGAGCCTGCCGCTGGTGGTGTCGAACCTGGTGAACATTGTCTCCGCGGACTTCTTCCACATTGGGTTCAACCGTTATGCAGCGGTCATGGTGCCGGTCAACCTGGTGGCCATCGCGGCGACGCTGGCGGTGTTGCTGTGGTTCTTCCGGCGGGACGTTCCTGCCGATTACGACCTGGAACAACTGGAAGATCCGAAGAGCGCGATTCACGACAAGCCAACTTTCATTGCCGGTTGGTGTGTGCTGGTGATTTTGCTGCTTGGCTGTTTTGCCCTGGAGCCGCTGGGGATTCCCATCAGCGCGATCTCGGCGGTGTGCGCGGCATTGCTGTTGGCCATTGCCGCCCGTGGGCACAAGATTTCCACGCGCAAGGTGATGAAAGAAGCACCGTGGCATATCGTGATTTTCTCCCTGGGCATGTACCTGGTGGTTTACGGCTTGCGTAATGCCGGGTTGACCACGTACCTGGCCAGTTGGCTGGACGTGTTCGCGGATTACGGCGTGTGGGGGGCCGCCATGGGCACCGGGGTGCTGACTGCGCTGTTGTCGTCGATGATGAATAACCTGCCGACGGTGCTGATCGGTGCGTTGTCGATCGATGCCAGCCAGGCCACCGGGGTGGTGAAAGAGGCAATGATCTACGCCAACGTGATCGGCAGCGACCTGGGGCCGAAAATTACCCCGATCGGTAGCCTCGCGACCTTGCTTTGGTTGCACGTGCTGGCGCGCAAGAATATTCAGATTGGCTGGGGGTATTACTTCAAGGTCGGGATCGTATTGACGGTGCCGGTGTTGCTGGTGACCCTGGCGGCGTTGGCGTTGCGCCTGTCTATCTAGACCGTGTCGACCCTATCGCGAGCAAGCTCGCTCCCACATTTGGAACGCGTACCCCTGTGGGAGCGAGCTTGCTCGCGATGAGGCCGGTTCAGGCGCCACAAGGCTCAACCCTGGCCCGGCACGTTTGGCCACAGATCCGCCACCAGAAACAGCCGCTCGGCTTCTTCCCAGTCACCGTCGACGTTTTCGGTCAGGCGTACCAGCAACTGCGCGGGCGCCTGCGGGTCGAGCCCGCTCAGCCAGGTCTCCAGTTGTGTGCGGTCCCAGGTGTGCTCGGCAAGATAATGGGCGGGCGCGAGCCAGGCGTGCCGTGGCAAGGGTTGCCAGCGACCGGGCGGGCTCTGGGCGATAAAGTGTGCCCAGTCTCGCTGATGCAACCAGCGTCCTCTGAGGTGCTGCGGATGGGCGCAGTCGGGTGACTGGGTTTTGCCGGGCCATGGGTACAGCAGATAACCGCCCAGCCACAGGTGTGCGCTGAACCCCAGGATATCCAGCGCGGCCAACGCATCGCGGCTTTCGGAGCGCGCGGAAATCGGCAGTTGATGGTGGGTCAGGTGCGCCAGCTTGCGGTCCAGTCGGTCATGGCAGCCCGGTCCAAGCCACTGGGCAGTGTCGTGGCCTTCGCCGTTCTGGGGGCCCAGATACAATTTGATCGCCAGTTCCAGGTGATGCACGCCGTCGCGGTCGCGCAGCAGCATGTCCAGTTCGCCCAGCGTATGGCCCTCGCGGCGAATCGGCAGGTTGGCGGCAATCAACTCGACCCCCGGCGCATGCTGCACGGCAAACTGCCAGAGACGTTCGTAATACAGGCCCAGGCGACGAGTCGGGCCGAGCGCCAGCCAGCGCTGCAGCTCGCGGCTGTCCTGATCGAGCTGAAGCAGCCAGTGTTGCAGTCGTTCGGGGGCTTGTACCCAGTCGCTGCCGGCCAGTGGATGGCGTTGTGGCCAGGGTGTTTCGCTGAGCATCGGTGGCGCGAGGATGACCCAAGCCAGGTCGCGCACTTCGGGATGGCGCAACTGACGAGGTAAAGTCAGCAAGTCAGGAAATAAGGTCATCTTGCGAGCATAGCGCTTTGGTTCGCGGCTGAAAGGATTTTGTCTGCGGCCCGCTTTCGCCCATAATCGTGTTTTTCGCCGTCGTAGACCACGCGTCAACAGATCCTGACTAGGAGCCCCATGGAGCAATTTCGCAATATCGGCATCATCGGTCGCCTGGGTAGTTCGCAGGTGCTGGATACCGTTCGCCGACTGAAAAGATTCCTGCTTGACCGGCACTTGCACGTGATTCTCGAGGACACCATCGCCGAAGTCCTACCTGGCCATGGCCTGCAAACCTCATCGCGCAAGATGCTCGGCGAAGTCTGTGACATGGTGATTGTGGTGGGCGGTGACGGCAGCCTGCTGGGCGCCGCTCGGGCATTGGCACGGCACAACATTCCGGTGCTGGGGATCAACCGCGGCAACCTGGGCTTTCTGACCGACATCCGCCCGGATGAGCTGGAAGTCAAAGTCGCCGAAGTGCTCGACGGGCACTATCTGGTCGAAAACCGCTTCCTGTTGCAGGCCGAAGTTCGCCGTCACGCCGAGGCCATCGGCCAGGGCGATGCGCTGAACGACGTGGTGCTGCACCCCGGCAAATCGACGCGGATGATCGAGTTCGAGTTGTACATCGACGGCCAGTTCGTTTGCAGCCAAAAAGCCGACGGCCTGATCGTCGCCACACCCACCGGTTCCACGGCCTATGCGCTCTCGGCGGGTGGCCCGATCATGCATCCCAAGCTCGATGCCATTGTGATTGTGCCAATGTACCCCCATACCTTGTCAGGAAGGCCGATTGTGGTCGATGGCAATAGCGAGCTGAAAATCGTCGTGTCGAAGGATATGCAGATTTACCCGCAAGTCTCCTGTGACGGGCAGAACCACTTCACCTGCGCCCCCGGTGACACCATCACTGTGAGCAAGAAGGCGCAGAAACTGCGGCTGATTCATCCGCTGGACCATAACTACTACGAAGTCTGCCGGACCAAGCTGGGCTGGGGCAGCCGGTTGGGCGGTGGAGGCGACTGATGCTCGATCCCGCGCGTAGCTACGACCTGATCGGTGACGTGCACGGTTGCGCTCATACCCTTGAGCATTTGCTGGACCGACTCGGGTATCACAAGCAAGCCGGCGTCTGGCGCCATCCGTCACGCATGGCTGTGTTTCTCGGTGATGTCATCGACCGTGGCCCGCGGATTCGCGAAGCGCTGCACATCGTTCACGACATGGTCGAGGCCGGTCAGGCGCTGTGCATCATGGGCAACCATGAATTCAATGCCCTTGGCTGGAGCACGCCGGCGCCGCCCGGGAGTGGCAAACAGTATGTGCGTGAACACACGCCTCGGCATGCGCGCCTGCTCGACGAAACCCTGACTCAATTTGCCAATCACCCGGCGGACTGGCGCGACTTTCTTGCCTGGTTCTACGAGATGCCGTTGTTTGTCGATGCCGGGCGTTTCCGGGTCGTCCACGCCTGCTGGGACGGTGGCCTGATCGACGTGCTGCGCGCGCAACACCCTGATGGCTGCGTCGATGAGCACTTTGTCCAGGCAGCGGCGGTTTCCGGCAGTTTCGCTTGCATGGCCTTCGACCGCTTGCTGCGGGGCACCGATATGCGCCTGCCGCACGGTTTGACCATGACCAGCGGCGACGGTCTGACGCGTTCGTTTTTCCGCACCAAATTCTGGGAAGACAACCCGCAAACCTACGGCGACATTGTTTTCCAGCCAGATGCCTTGCCCGAGCCCGTGGCTCGCACGCCGCTGTCGCCGGTAGAAAAAGATAACCTGTTGCGCTATGGCATCGACGAACCTCTGTTGTTTGTCGGGCACTACTGGCGCAGTGGCAAACCGGTGCCGATCCGCCCGAACCTGGCCTGCCTGGATTACAGCGCGGTGTTGTACGGCAAGCTGGTTGCCTATCGGCTGGATCAGGAAACCCGTCTCGATCCACGCAAGTTTGTCTGGGTCGATGTTGAACGGCCAGAGGTATTGCGATGAGTGTTGTTGCTGTTTTACGTCTGCCGCTGGCGGTGGACCTGAGTGGTTTCGTCAAATTGCTGCAACGCATGCACGTGCCGCATCGGGTCAGCGAAGAAGCCGGTGAACAGGTGCTGTGGGTGCCGGACGCGATCAGTGAAGACGTGCGCTCGCTGTATGAACGGTTTCCTGCGGGCGATCCCGAGCATCAACTGGATATCCCGGCCGCACAAGCGAACATCCAGCGTCCGGGGTTCGTCGAGCAACTGCGCCACAGCCCGGTGACGGCGCTGATTCTGCTGTTGAGCATGATCGTCGGCGCGGTGACGTTGCTCGGTGAGAATCTCGATACGATGCGCTGGCTGACGTTCCTCGAATTTCGCGTGGTGGGCGAGTACATCCACTTCACGCCGTTGGCCGACAGCCTGGCAGCGGGGCAGTGGTGGCGTCTGGTGACGCCAATGCTGATTCACTTCGGCGTTCTCCACCTGGCCATGAATGGCATGTGGTACTGGGAACTGGGGCGGCGTATCGAGTCGCGTCAGGGCAGTATCAACCTGCTGGGACTGACGTTGCTGTTCAGCCTGGTGTCGAACTTCGCCCAATATTATTACGGCGGCCCGACCTTGTTCGGCGGCCCGACCTTGTTCGGCGGCCTGTCCGGTGTGCTTTACGGCCTGCTCGGGCATTGCTGGATCTACCAGTTGCTGTCGCCGAACCCGGCGTATCGCCTGCCTCGCGGGGTGTTGGTGATGATGCTGGTCTGGCTGCTGCTGTGTATGTCGGGGCTGATCTCGATGATCGGTTTCGGCGAAATTGCCAATGCGGCGCACGTCGGCGGGTTACTCGTCGGATGCCTTACCGGTTTGTTGGGTGGCTTGTACAGTCGCCGTAGACTCTCTGTCCAATAAACCGCTGTCTAAATTGCGATGTGAATAACGAGCGCGGAGACCTGATGTCCTCTTTTAACGAAATGATCAAAAACATCACGCCGGAGATCTACCAGAGCCTGAAACTGGCGGTAGAGATCGGCAAGTGGTCCGACGGCGGCAAATTGACTGCCGAGCAGCGCGAACTGTCGTTGCAGGCGATGATCGCCTGGGAAGTACAGAACCTGCCCGAGGAACAACGCACCGGCTACATGGGCCCGCAGGAATGCAGTTCGAAGTCGATCAGCGTGCCGAATATCCTGTTCAAGTCGGATGCCATCCATTGATCGAGATTGGCCGCGGTGCAATCAGCAAGATGTCGGCGCGCCTCGACGCGTCGGCCGTGCAATACGCTTTTCGCCTGGGTGATACCGAGGTGCCGGTCAATCCCATGATCGGCAGCACGGTTCGCCTGGAATACCTGGGTGCGATCCACTGCATCCATTGCGGACGCAAAACCAAAACCAGCTTCAGCCAGGGTTACTGCTACCCGTGCATGACCAAACTGGCGCAGTGCGATGTCTGCATCATGAGCCCGGAGCGCTGCCATTACGATGCCGGAACCTGCCGTGAACCGGCTTGGGGCGAACAGTTCTGCATGACCGACCACGTGGTGTATCTGGCCAACTCGTCGGGCGTCAAGGTCGGAATCACCCGCGCCACTCAGCTGCCAACCCGCTGGCTCGATCAGGGCGCCAGCCAGGCATTGCCGATCATGCGCGTGTCGACCCGTCAGCAATCGGGCTTCGTCGAAGACCTGTTCCGCAGTCAGGTAGCCGACAAGACCAACTGGCGCGCCTTGCTCAAGGGTGATGCGCCACCGGTTGACCTGAAACAGATTCGTGATCAACTGTTTGCAAGCTGTGCCGAGGGCATGCAAGGACTGCAGGAGCGCTTCGGTCTGCAAGCGATTCAACCGGTATTTGATGTCGAGCCGATTGAAATCCGTTACCCGGTCGAGCAATACCCGGCCAAGATTGTCAGCTTCAATCTGGACAAGAACCCGATTGCCGAAGGCACGCTGTTGGGAATCAAGGGTCAATACCTGATCTTCGATACCGGCGTTATCAATATTCGTAAATACACGGCCTACCAGCTCGCCGTGCATCAGTAAAAGGACTCCAGCATGCGCACCGAACAACCGAAGATGATCTACCTGAAGGACTATCAGGCGCCCGAGTACCTGATCGACGAGACGCACCTGACCTTCGAGTTGTACGAGGACCACAGCCTGGTCCATGCGCAACTGGTGATGCGCCGCAATCCCGCCCGTGGCCCGGGCCTGCCGCCGCTTGTATTGGATGGCCAGCAACTCGAGCTGCTGTCGGTAGCCTTGGGCGACGCTGAGCTGAGCGACGGCGACTATCAACTGACGGAAAACCATCTGACCCTGCACCCGATCAGCGCCAGTTTCACGGTCGACACCAGCGTGCGGATTCACCCGGAAACCAACACCGCGCTGGAAGGCCTGTACAAGTCCAGCGGCATGTTCTGCACTCAGTGCGAGGCCGAGGGCTTTCGCAAGATCACCTATTACCTCGACCGCCCGGACGTGATGAGCAAGTTCACCACCACGGTGGTCGCCGAGCAGCATAGCTATCCGGTGCTGCTCTCCAACGGCAACCCGATTGCCTCAGGTCCCGGTGAAGACGGTCGGCACTGGGCGACCTGGGAAGATCCGTTCATGAAGCCGGCCTACCTGTTCGCGCTGGTGGCCGGTGACTTGTGGTGCGTCGAAGACACCTTCACCACCATGACTCAGCGCAGTGTGGCGCTGCGCATTTACGTCGAGCCGGAAAACATCGACAAGTGCCAGCACGCCATGAACAGCCTGAAGAAGTCCATGCGCTGGGACGAAGAAGTCTATGGCCGCGAGTACGACCTGGACATCTTCATGATCGTTGCGGTCAACGACTTCAACATGGGCGCGATGGAGAACAAGGGCCTCAACATCTTCAATTCCAGCTGCGTGCTGGCCCGTGCCGAAACCGCGACCGACGCCGCGCACCAGCGGGTTGAAGCAGTGGTGGCCCACGAATACTTCCACAACTGGTCAGGCAACCGCGTGACCTGCCGCGACTGGTTCCAGCTGTCGCTCAAGGAAGGGTTCACGGTGTTCCGTGATGCCGAGTTCTCTGCCGACATGCACTCGCGCACCGTCAAGCGCATCGAGGATGTGGCGTACCTGCGCACGCACCAGTTTGCCGAAGATGCCGGCCCGATGGCCCATGCGGTGCGCCCGGATGCGTTCATCGAGATTTCCAACTTCTACACCTTGACCGTGTACGAGAAGGGCTCGGAAGTGGTGCGCATGATCCGCACCTTGCTCGGTGCCGAAGGTTTCCGCAAAGGCAGCGACCTTTATTTCGAGCGTCACGATGGCCAGGCGGTCACCTGCGACGATTTCATCAAGGCCATGGAAGATGCCAACGGCGTCGACCTGACCCAGTTCAAACGCTGGTATAGCCAGGCCGGTACACCGCGTCTGGCGGTGAGCGAGTCTTACGATGCAGCGGCGAAAACCTACAGCCTGACCTTCCGTCAGAGCTGCCCGGCGACCCCGGACAAGGTTGAAAAACTGCCGTTCGTGATTCCGGTAGAACTGGGCCTGCTGGATAGCAAAGGCGCGGCGATCGCACTGCGGTTGGCCGGTGAAGCGGCCGCTGACGGGACCTCCCGCGTGCTGTCGGTGACCGAGGCCGAGCAAACTTTCACCTTCGTTGATATTGCCGAGCAACCGTTGCCCTCGTTGCTGCGCGGCTTCTCGGCCCCGGTGAAACTGAGCTTCCCGTACAACCGTGATCAACTGATGTTCCTGATGCAGCACGACAGCGACGGCTTCAACCGCTGGGAAGCCGGCCAGCAATTGTCGGTGCAGGTGTTGCAGGAACTGATTGCTCAGCATCAAGCGGGTCAGGCATTGGTGCTCGATCAGCGACTGATTAGCGCATTGCGCACGGTGCTGGCGGATGAATCCCTGGATCAGGCCATGGTCGCTGAAATGCTCTCGCTGCCAAGCGAGGCCTACCTGACCGAAATCAGCGAAGTGGCGGACGTCGATGCGATTCACGCCGCGCGTGAATTCGCCCGCAAGCAACTGACGGACAACCTGTTCGACGCGCTGTGGCTGCGTTATCAGGCCAATCGCGAGCTGTCGAAGCAAACCGCTTACGTCGCCGAAGCCGAGCACTTCGCCCGTCGTAGCCTGCAAAACATCGCGTTGTCTTACTTGATGCTCAGTGGCAAGCCAGAAGTGCTGGCGTCGACCCTTGAGCAGTTCGATGCCTGCGACAACATGACCGAGCGTCTGACCTCGTTGGCGGTGCTGGTGAACTCACCGTTCGAAGCCGAGAAGGCCAAGGCGCTGGCCAGTTTTGCCGAGCACTTCAAGGACAATCCGCTGGTCATGGACCAATGGTTCAGCGTTCAGGCCGGCAGCACGTTGCCGGGTGGTTTGCAGCGGGTTCGGCAGTTGATGAAGCACCCGGCGTTCAACATCAAGAACCCGAACAAGGTGCGGGCGCTGGTCGGTGCGTTTGCCGGGCAGAACCTGATCAACTTCCATGCGGCCGATGGTTCGGGGTATCGATTCCTTGCGGATCTGGTGATCGAGCTGAACAGCTTCAATCCGCAGATCGCTTCCCGTCAATTGGCGCCATTGACGCGCTGGCGTAAATACGACAGCGCCCGTCAGGCGTTGATGAAGGCGGAGCTGGAGCGCATTCGCGGCTCGGGCCAGCTGTCCAGCGATGTGTTTGAAGTGGTCAGCAAAAGTCTGGCGTGACGCGTCTGATCTGACGCTGATACCTGATCGTTCCCACGCTCTGCGTCACTAGTGTCCGGTAAAACTCTCTCATAG
>NZ_MOBI01000019.1:0-26037 GCF_003732175.1 Pseudomonas brassicacearum | reverse complement strand
TCTCGACGATCAGAAGGTTAGACAATCACTGCGTTTTCACACAGCCTGGGTCGATTGTTGTCGTTGCAACTGGGGTTTCGCTCAATGTAACGGAGGCGGAGCCCCACCAAGAGCTTGGCGCTGGTACCAGTGCTTCCGCTTCGAGGCGCAGTCTCTCGACTTCGTCTGCTGATTGCGTCCCCAGCGCCTCGTGGTACCGCCGCAGCGCATCCACCGCCCGTGCCATCAATGGTTCACCCTCCTTGATCTTGTCGACCAGACTCTGGCCTTCCCTGTGATTGCTGTCGTTGCTCATCGAACTCACCGATCCTCATTAATGATCAACGCAGTATAGGCCGCCCCACGCAACCACTTGGGGGCGCTCCTGATCAACCTGAGTTCTTGTAATGACTGGTAAAATTCGGCCATAAGTGGACATCGATCTTTTCCTGCTCTCACCATTCTGAATCTTCAGCGCTTTGAGGTGCGCCCTCTGAGGAGGTAGACGCGACGTATAGTTCAATCGGGATGATTTCCTGCTCAACTAAATCCACCAGCGAAAACGACGCTGTAAGAACCTGGTCGGTTGGCCAGCAATTGGGCTGCCCTACTGGGTCCAATGGCTGCGGTAATCTGCCCCAATTATGCGAGTCAGGCGCCTCGAAGCCAGCTTCGATAGCGAGTCGAAGCCAGTACCCCTCAAACTGCGTCGCATAACTTTGGCTACCTTCAACCAAAGAAAGTACGGTTGCCCGGATCTCCACTTGCTCACGGGCAGCCCACTCGATAAGTGCTGACGAACAACGACCTGGTCGATGCCGGCGTAGATGCTCTCGAAAACGACGTTTAAGATTGACGGTCTGACCGACATAACAGGCTTTCCGAGCCCCATCACGACTATGAGCAATCAGCGAATAGATCCAGTAGCCACTAGGGCGCGCCACTGCGTAAGCCTTTGTCTCAACCTCATTCGCTAGAACTGGGCATGTACTCGGTAACTCGAAGCGTATCCGGAATCTTTGCCCTGAGTCGCAAAGTAAGCCGACGTAGTCGGCCCCGTTCCTTGTCACAGTTAAGCCGAGATCGCGTGCCCGATCCAATAGCTGCTGCTTGTTCTCAAGCTCACCAGTAGCCACAGCTGCCTGGAGAGAGGCTTTCAGCGATCTTGCGGATTCGATTTTCGAAATGTCCATAAATGGCCTAGTGCATCCTCACTTGCCGATTGTTCTGGGGAACGAAAACTGTCGAATTGTAGACGGTCAGTTCGGCCGGTCTTCAACACGCCTTTGTTGCCGGGGCGGACCCGATTAGAGCCCGGAGAAAGCACAGCCCGATGCTGCCCCCTCGCCAGCGGCAGCAATCGACCCAATATAGATAGTCCGTCCCACCTTCACCGATACTGGTCACAGTTGGCAGGTAGCTGTCAGCAATCTGACGTTGCCAGCAGGTTCAATATAACTATGGCGCACTGCAAACACAGATGAGCATCTGGTAGTCTTCTTTGATATACGTACCCAAGATGACCGATTCCAAACGAATTCGAGTAGTTCTAGCGTGAGGAGCCCATGCTAGATCACCGCGTCACGTCGTTGGCGATTCATCAATGGTGACGTTCACTGCCCTGACGCCCAGCCCCACATACCTGGCGACCTGAGCGTTGAGACACCAATTTATTAGCACATGATACCGGCGAGCATTGACATGGATAGCATCTACACAGCTAAACGCCCCTCCATTCCGACAGATATTGCTAGAGCAATCAAAATTGAAAGCGGTCATTGCTGCGCAGTCAATCAGTGCTCTGAGCACACTTATCTAGAAATTCACCATATCGATCACAATCGTGAAAACAACGATCCAGGCAACCTCATCCTTCTCTGCGACAAGCATCATAAAATGGCGCATGCAGACATCATTGATCGAAAAGCGTTGAGGCTGTACAAGGAATTACTTGCGGCTGCAATCTTGAATCCTGTGCCTGAGCATTTGCTGGACCCGGCCACTGGTCTCAAAATAGTTGATTTATACGAAGTAGAAAGCTGTAGCACTGAAGACGATGACCCCATCACCACCATAGAGCTAAAGCTGGTCAATCGCGGCAAGCATGTCGCTTTTGTGAAAGAGGTTAGAGTAACCATGCTCAAGCACTGGGAGACGCTAACTGATCACAACCACAGCCTTGTACCTATCTCAGCAACGTACGACCTGAAGATACGCAAAGAAGTAGGGTCAGTTTCCCGTGTAAAAGTCCACCACGAAGTAAAGCCGCAGGAGACGGAGCGAGTAGCGTTCCGACTGGAGACTGACTATGACTCAGATCCCAATGGGCTGTCTCTTTTCCTGATCAAACTTGAGGTTCTGCACGACGAGATCAGTAGCGTCGTGCTCGCGCCACTCATCATAGTTAACATTCGCCCGCGCTATGCTAGCGCTGGGTCTTACTTCCCCGGCTACCAACAAGGAACCATCCCTCAGAATAAGGCTGTCGCTTCAGAAGTGTTGTGCCTTGCTCATAATGGAACCCTTGTCAACCAAGACGTAATCAATGCTCTTGAATCTTGGAAAAATGCCCCTGAGGAAAGCGAGTATTTTGCCGGCGCACGATGAGGCCTCGCATGCTCGACGGGGATAATCGGATAGGGGGCAGATTTACTTTCTAGGTCATGCAAAACGCATTCTGTGGGGGGGGCAACTGCTGCCTCTCGTTGTTATCCTGTTGTCGAGAGGTAGTAACCCGCCAACCGTGCCTGTACACCGCTGAGCTTTGGACGGTTCAATGCAGTTAAACGACAGAGTTCGATTTTGGCCGACAACTGCCTGCCACGATGGGCAGAAGATGGCCAGATGCTGATGCTCTCCGGTATCTGGTGGCCCTCTACAGTTTCAAGTCTGACCCAGCGACGCTTTACTACAGAGTCCGGCCGTGCTGATAAAATCGGCCAGGTTATACATAACGCCCTTCTGAGAAATGGTATGAATACAGAGTTGACGGAAGAAGAGATGCGCCGGGCGCTATTCGGTGGCTCTGAGTCCCCTGCGCCGGCAATTAACTCACACGTGTAAGACACCGTCCCGGATGCCATGATCGTGCCACCGGCAAAAGCAGCGAAGAAAAAGAAAGTCTCAAAAGGTTTCACGCCCAGGCTGAGAGTCACGCTGCGGGTGGGAAATGAATTTGAAGGCAAAATGCACGAGATCGTACATGAGGCCGATACGCTGAGTTCTCTAGTTGCAGAGCAAGAAGCTACTAAGACGGCCAGAAAAAAATTCAGGTTTGTGGAAGTGGTGTCGGTCAAGTCGATGTAAGTGGGCACCTCACTTGGCTCACTCGCCTGGCATTTAACCGCCTTCGGTTAACGCGGGTCACCCGCCCGACCTGTTCGTGTTGGTTGAGGCCTCAAACATTAGGTTACGGTAGTCGTATCGCGGACTGGCTTTAACACTATCATTCCATCCAAAATCTCAATGCTTAGCTGATCGCCAGTCCCAAGCCCCATAGCTGAAGGTGGCGACAGGCAGAAATCGGCCGATTCTGTTGAAAAAGTCGGTCTGCCCAAACTGCTTGATCATTGACTGGTGAAAACGCTTTTTGTGCACGCTGGTACGTGAAATCTGAGTCCGGAAGCCTCTGCCAAAAGTAAAGATTTCAATCTCGGACGCGTACTTTTCTGTTGCGCAAGCCATGACCGACTTTTTCAACAGAATCGGCCAGAAGCAATGGGGTGTTCGTGGCTATGGCTCGCACTCGGGTTCGAGATCCTTGCTTTGTGCCGCTGCTGGTAATGCCCGCAGGCTGTCCGCCAGAAGTGCCTCGCTGCGGCTTGTCGTAGGTACCACGCTGTTGTTCGCAGCTGCTAGCGCCTGCTGCAAATAACGTTCACCCAGTTGCAGGTCTCCCTGCAAAAACGCCCGCAGGGCCGCACAGCGTGGAGGCAGCCAAGGGAAAAACCAGTCAAGGTCGCTGTTCGTCCAGTCGTCCCACAGGTGCCTGGCGTCCTGTTCTAGATACGCGCGGACGAAAGCGAACTCAATGCGTAACAAAGTGATCAGCGTGCCCATGCCTTTGAGTGACTGCGCATGCTCCTGCAACACCGCCTCCAGATTCTGCTCCAGTTGCGTCGCCGCCTGGAAATCGCCTTGGTTCAGCAAGGCGCTAAGGCGGTAGCTGATGGCAATCAAGGGTTGAGGCATGGCTCCTTGGGACAGCTGTGCAATGTCGGCATCCGGCAGTTGCTCGCAGGCTACTCCTGCCACTGACATTGCCAGCAACCGCATCTGGGCCAATTCGGCACGCTGGTCGTCGCAGTGCAGCCACCAGGCGATAAAGAGTGTACCGTCGCTGGGCAGAATGCGGGAGGTTGGCACCAGATTGGTCAATGCCATGCTCAGGTTAAGCATGGCAAACGCTAGGAAGAATGCTGACATTAGCCCCTCGGTGAACCAGCCAAATCCCACTGAGGCCAGGCCCATGAGCAGGTTGGCCAAGGGCCCCATCAGCACAAACCATAGCATCTGCTGGCGCAGCGGAAGCTGACGGTTGGTCGCCGCGATTACGTAACCGCCGAGTCGACGACCTTTGAGCTGTGGCGACCAGCGAATCTGCCAATTCCGGCGTCGCACCTGAACCTCCACGGCTGCGACACGCATCATCAACACCGGCATGCGATGCAACCTGGCGCCTAGGTAATGACCGCCTTCATGCACGACCAAGGCAATGACACCTAACCCCGACGCCAAGATCATCGACAAAAACGGTTGTAACTCGGAGCGCAGGTGCAGCCCCAGAATCAACCCTGCGCCCATCCAGCCCGCCAAGCCCAAGAGCACCTGCAGAAGGCGCATTAGGCTATTGAGGACGACCAGCGTCTTGCTGATTTTCATTACAGTCTTCCTTGAGCTTACAACCGGCGGAATAGCCCCGGATTTTCTAGACGCTTCCGACAGTCAGTTTTTGGCCGATTCTGTTGAAAAAGTCGGTTTAGGTTTTCACGACAGAAAAGTACGCACTTGAGATTGAAATCCGCGTTTTGCGAAGACGGTTCAGGACTCAGATTTGACGTAGCAGCGTGTAAAAATGACGTTTTCACCGCTCAATGCATGGCCCGTCAGCCCGGGTCGACTTTTTCAACAGAATTGGCCAAAAGCGGTCATAGCCATGCTTCAGAGGGAACACTCCCGTTACTTACGCTTTGCGGTGTCTTCTCAATTCATCCAATAGCAACACTCCGGTCCCTACCATGATGGCAATATCGGCAATATTGAAAACACCGGTATGCACTGATCCAAGGTTAAGGATCAGATAGTCGACCACATGCCCCTCACGAAACACTCGATCAATCAGGTTAGAAGCACCGCCCAATGCAATGAAGTAGACCGCTGCTGCCTTGACCGGAGAACTAACCCAACATGCCAAGGCCCACCAGGTGGCCCAGCACACAAACGCTGCCACGCCGACGATAAAAATCAGCTGTTTCACCCCCGGTGCTAACCCCGCGCCCAGGCTCAGGAATGCTCCAGCGTTCAAGCTCAAGGCAATATTTAGCCAGGCGAAGTTACCGCCGAGTCTAAAACTGTGAGATTGCAGCGTAAGTAGTGCCTGTACCTTGACCCACTGGTCTAAAGCGATGAATCCCAAGCCGATCAGTACCGCAAAAAGCCGACTTCTCATTACCAGTTCCATGAACAATCCTTTTATTCATTCATAACGAGTACACAGCGATAGCTCGCATTTTCGGCAGCGGCGGCAAGATAACGCAGCCTACTCGAGAGGTCCACCAACAGTAGGTTTATGCCATCCGATGAAGGCAGGCGGCTTTCGGCCCAGGCTGCGTAAAAACGCATACAGCGTTTTGAAGTCCGCGTTGCTACGTAAAATCCGCCAACGTTTGGTTAATCAGCAGATATAAAATTTGTGTAGGCGCACGATTTTCGTTCCGGTTCTGACCGTCAAATCTGCTCTAAAATGTTTTTACACAGCCTCGGCCGTGTTCTGCCGTTCGCGAGACAGGTTGGCCTGGGTCCGCTGTGACCTGTCTTGAATGGTCGGTCCACGACTCAACATGGTCATTGACCGGTCTACAAAACCACCGGGGGTTCAGCCCTTACCGCTTATTACGCCATGAGACTCCCCCATCTAATCGCGATCAACAAATTCGTAGTCATACATCACGAACCTGCACCCATCCGCATCAGCCCCCCCCAGACTCCGCAGCTCACCACTCAAGCAGATCGCATATGTGACCTGCTTGATGGGGCTCTATGCCCGTGCAATGACTTCATACCGACTCTCTCTACAGGAACCCTGTGCATGACCACTCAATGCCCACGCTGTCACTCCATCGCTGTCATCACCAAAGATTTAGCTAGGAAAGTCGGCGCCCTTATCGGTACCGTCGGTGGCGCCGCCCAAGGGGTCACAGGCGCCATGGCCGGTGCCGAGGTTGGCGCAGTCATCGGACTCATTGCCGGCCCTCCTGGGGTCGCTGTTGGCGGGATAGCCGGCGCCATTCTCGGTGGATTAGCCGGAGCGGCTACCGGCTGCATCGCTGGCGCAAAACTCGGCGAGATCGTCGATGAACGGGTTTTGGACAATTACCTCTGCCTCGACTGCGGACTTTCGTTTAGCTGCCGTCATTCCGCTTGAACTGCTCATCTCCTGCTTGAAGCCACCGCTCTTCGCGGTCTGATCCACCGCGTCGCCCTCTCTCTATCAACACTCCGCATGTCGACTGGTCCCTGCTGAATGCTCAGCGGCCTCGCCGTGCGCCTATGAAAAGGAAGATCCCCATGGCACACCTCATCGAACAAATGGCTTACGTTGGCGCTACTCCCTGGCATGGTCTGGGCAATCAGCTCTCGCCCAAGCAACCGCTGGAAGTCTGGCAACAAGAAGCCGGCATGAATTGGCAGATCCAGGAGTCGCCCGTGCGCTTCATGGCTGACTCCATCGGCAATCTCGGCACCATCCATTCGTTTCCCGAACAGAAGGTGCTGTATCGCTCCGACACCAAGGCCGCGTTGTCAGTGGTTTCCAACCGCTACCAGGTGGTCCAGCCCCGTGAGGTTCTGGAGTTTTACCGGGATCTTACGGAGCGCTCTGGTTACGAGCTGGAAACCGCTGGGGTATTGAAGGGCGGGCGCAAGCTCTGGGCACTGGCGAGGACCGGACAATCGACCGCACTCAAAGGCAATGACGTGGTGAATGGCTATTTGCTGCTGGCCACCTCCTGCGACGGCACGCTGGCCACCACGGCAACACCGACCACTATTCGGGTGGTCTGCAACAACACCCTGAGTATTGCTGTCAATGGCGCCAGTCAGGCGATCAAGGTCCCGCACAGCACCCGTTTCGATCCGCGAGCCGTGAAACAGCAACTAGGCATCGCCGTTTCGCAGTGGGACGACTTCATGTACCGCATGCGAATGCTCGCCGAACGCAAAGTGCAAGACCATGAAGCCAGGGACTATCTGCTGAGCGTGCTGTGCGAAGCTCAGACGGGTAACCCGGAACGGGCCGGTATTTCGAATGAGCGGGCCTTAACCAAGGTACTGAGCCTGTATGACGGTCATGGCCGAGGTGCGGAGTTGGAAGCGGCCAAGGGCACGGCCTGGGGCTTGCTCAACGCGGTCACCGAGTATGTCGACCACGAGCGTCGCGCTCGCAGCGCCGAGTACCGCATGGACACGGCGTGGTTCGGCCAAGGCGCGGCCATCAAACAACGAGCACTCAACACGGCCCTGCAACTCGTTGCCTGAAAGAAAACCAGCCGTCTCGCAAACGCCTAGCCGGTGCCTGCTGGCTGGGCGACATTCACCCATGAACGAGTGGCCCGTTTCATTGGCAGGCTGGCTGCGCTTATCGTGGTAGATGGATAGCTTTTTGTCCGAGGGCTCCCTGCGCATTGTCAGATTTGGTCTGCTATTACTAGTCGCCCAACTCTGACAGGTGCTTCATAAATTGCTTACGCGCTGCTGGACTGAGTCTGTGGAACTTGACTAGCAGCTCAGCTTCGTCTTCATCGACGGCATAGAAATAGGCCGCTGGCACGTTGAGTACTTTGCCTAACCGCTCCATAAAATCGGGGCTGGGAACCCGTCTTCCCAACTCGTAGCGATTCATACGGGTACTCGCAGACATTTCGTCTAACCCAGCCTCTAGCCCAAGCCCCTCTTGCGATAGGCCGGCGAGAACACGCGCCTGCTTGATTCGCTTGCCCAATACATACATCGACTCGATCCAAATGCAAAACCAACATCGTGCAGACCAAGGCTTCTTTAAATGCTACCGTATTGGTAGTATTTTAGGCGCGAGCTGTGACTGAGATTTTTTCGACGTGAGCGAGACGCGCCTCAATGATGAGCAAGCTGAAAGAAATAGAACCACAGGCCGGAATGATCGCAGCGTTACGTCGCGGACCGGACCACACATGGAATACGAAAAAACACACAACCAAGAAGGACTTTCATAATGGATACTGGCGTTTACTCGGCGTCTAACATTACCAACGAAGAAATATCGAAACTCATTTCTCAGAAAAAAACATTCACGATAAAAGACATCTCCACTTACTCCTTTGGAAACACGGTCGAAACAATTGAAAAACTCATCGAAGCAGAAGGCTTAAGCTGCCGTATATATGTTGCAGGCCGGATCGCCGCAGTGGCTGCAACTGCATGGACTGTAATGGGTGGTTTAGCCGCTGGATTGGCGATAGCAGCTCACAATATCGCCACGTATGACCCAGACTACGAAATAGCAAAATACTTCGTCGTGGATACAGTGATAGTCACGTATAAGAAAAAATGATCTCGAATATCGGACATCATCTGTGCGTCGCGCCACTAGCTATACCGCACGACCGCGTGATCGGTAAGCACCTGCTTCGTGATTACCGTAGCGACTCCCCCCCTTAACGTAACCCTCGTCTAACGCCCTACCTAAGTGGCGAATTAATCCGAACCATCACAGCTATACCTACTCGACAGAAGGAAACATCCATATGAAGAAGAAATTTTTATTGATCGCTCTACTTGGCTTCATTTCGACTGCATATTCTTTAGGCGCATCGGCTTGGCAAGCAAACGAAATACAAGAGTGCCCGACAAGTAAACGCAACTCGGTTTGGTTGGACTGCGTACCTGAGGATACTCCTGCCAAACTCCCTTACAAGATGCAGGATGGCAGCGTGAAAGTTCTAGAAACTCGTGGCACGGTATTCTGCGACCAAGGCACCTGCGAGTATCAATACCAGCGCGACAGTGGTCTATGGGACTCAACTAACGAATACGCAGGACAAATCCAGCAAACTCCAAAAACCCCGGTAGTCCTATTACGCGGATACTATCTAGGAAATGCTGAGGATGGTCGTATCGTAGCGTACCTAAAAGGCACAGGCCCAGAAGTGGGTGGACGATCAGCCCCAGCCATGCAGAAAGCCTCTACGAACTCATCGAATAAAGCCACTATAGACAGCTGTGTCGATCAATGGGGCGCTGCGTTCCACAAGGAAAATGGTGAGGACGCCATGGTTATCTCCGACATGCTCGACGAGTGGGAGAATTGGTGTAAAGCAGGCAAGCATCCATGATTTAAGGAAAGACTTAAGGGTTCAGACCTTTCAGAGGTTATTGCCCTGGACTGGTTTTACCCTGCTTTCCTGATATCGCTGTCTGCGACAGCGTCAATTCAACACTTTAGGTAAGAAGAGAACAGCGGATGTTCAACCCAGCCAATCAGACACATTTCAGTTTGACAATCGACGGTTTCGAGCACGACTTTCAAGTGCTTGCTTTCACCGGCCAGGAGGCGATCAGCAGACCTTACTTCTTCAGCGTGGAGCTGGTTAGCGAGCGGTCTGACCTGGACCTCAAAAGCCTCTCCGACAAACCGGCTTTTCTGGCCTTCGACACGCAGGGTAGCGGTATTCATGGGCGGATCTACCACATCGCTCAAGGCCGTGGTGATCAACGTTTGACGCGCTACAGCCTGGCCCTAGTCCCGCACTTGTCCTACTTGCGCCACCGCATCAACCAGAGGATCTATCAACAGTTCTCGGTGCCGAAAATCGTCGCCTTGATACTGGAAGAGCACGGTATCTTGGGCGACGCTTACCGGTTTCATCTGGGCTCGACCTACCCCGAGCGCGAATACTGCGTACAGTACGACGAATCCGATCTGCACTTTATTCAACGCTTGTGCGAAGAAGAAGGCATTCATTACCACTTCCAGCACAGCGCTCAAGGCCACGCGCTGGTCTTTGGCGATGACCAGACAGTTTTCCCGAAGATTGGGCAACCCACAGCTTATAGACAGGAGAGTGATCTAGTGGCCGACGAGCCGCTGATCAAGTGCTTTAACCTGCGTTTGGGGCCCCTCACCAGCCGTATCTCGCATCGGGACCATGATTTTGAGCAACCGCGTCTGCTGTTGGGGTCAGCCTCTCACCTAGAGAGAAACGAGCGACGCGAGGATGACCTGGAGCGTTTCATAGGCCGCGAGCACGGTAAGCAAATCGGTCTGCGTACTCTGGAACGCCGTCATGCGGCTTATCGTCAAGCCGAAGGGCAAGGTAACCAGACCCGGTTGGCCAGCGGCCACGTTCTGGAGATCTCAGGCCACCCGCGCCAAGAGTGGAACGACCTATGGCTACTGACTCAGGTCATCCACGAAGGCAGGCAACCCCAGGTAGGGAACGAGAACATCAGCAGTGACCACACTGACGACAACGATGACTTTCATCAGGGCTACCGCAACCGTTTTATGGTTCTTCCGGGGGACGTGTTCTATCGTCCGCCTCTGGCCCACAAGAGGCCTCGGGGGCCAGGCAACCAGACCGCTGTGGTCACCGCTCTGGCAGACGAAGAGATCCAGTGCGATCAGTTCGGAAGGATCAAGGTCAAGTTCCCCTGGGACCACGAAGGCAGATTTGACGACAAGAGTAGTTGCTGGCTGGGAGTGCCCTCCAGTTGGAGCGGTGACATTGCGCCCCCTCGAATGGGAATGGAAGTGTCGGTCACATTTCTTGAAAGCTACCCTGACCAACCGCTGATCAGCGGTTGTTTGTCGTCATGATAATACTCAAGGGCACACCGCCCTTGAGCTGATTCTATCTCTGAACATTCATTAGCAACGCCAAGCGTTGCTAGAGTGATTAATTGCACCGACTGAACACCCAGCTGCATTCCCACTGAACAGCAGTTACATCACGTGCACGTGCGAGCACCAAACCTACCTTTTCGCGCCCCTTGGGCATAAATAGAACGCGTGGCCTTGTCCAAATAACCACCCTGGCGCACAAAACTCACCGCATCTTTGTTACGACGGCTACGCATCCATGTGATCCACTGAAGCAGTTCCAGATGCCCCTGCTGTTCAATCAATAACAAAAACTGCCCACGCCATCGAGTACTGGCCCCCATGCCAAGCCCTGAGAGCCGCTTAAGGTCCGGGATGCTATTGCCATCCATAACCCCTTTAACGAAATCGACCCAGAGCTCGGGATGGAGCATCCCGGATAACGGTGTACCCGTCAGAAGGGAGAAGCTGGTTATACAACGCTGACACTTAAACTTCGGTCGAGCCCCCTTGAAACGATAAGTTGGCGTACCACCACACTTCGGACAAGTGGCTTGCTGTGTGCTCAGCGTCGTCTCTATCCAACTGATGACCTCCTGCTTTTGGACCGCAATGTGCTCAGCAGGCTGCAAATTTTCACGGTCATGACGCGTTGTCCACCATTGGTGCAGATCGGGAAACTCGTCCGCCATCACCTCTCTTACCGCCTGCCCCCAGCTAAAATAGGCTTTGTGGTTGATATTCAAACGTGACGCAATCTTTGGGCTGGACCAACCGGCAAGCAGATACACCGCAAACGTTGACCACAAGTGCATCCTTCTCAAACCTGAAAAGGGCGACCCGCTTAAACTGTTGCAAGTCTTGCGACAGGAGCCGCAGCGATAGGTCGGGAGCCTCTGGGTTGCACCTTGGAATGAGAGGTTCACGTTTGAATTGCCACACCATGGGCAATACCGCACACGCCGGAGAGGCAAGTCGTGCAGGTAGCGGACTAAGCGATCAGCTTCGGGGCGTAGGCTCACCGGAAGACATGCATCGTAGTCAGGCAGATCACTGTGGCCGTCGATGGGAAACGCCCCTTTGCATAGGGGGACATGGCTGTGGCCACAGGCGATAACGCACACTATGCCTACTCAAAAACCGGTTACATTTCATTTGGCGTCCTGGCCAACTCAACCTGTACCATCATTTCATCGCCTTATGCCTGCCCAGGCGGGGTGTTCACTGTGTTTCCGTTCGCCCTGCGATTACGTTTGCACGACCTCGAGTAGTCACAGCAGCCGGATACCCCGCCTTGAAGTGCTTGGCTGCTAGCTGATCACAGCCCCCTTCGGACCACTGGCGATCAGGCTAGCACCGCAGGCGGTTTTCATACCATCCAGTGCCACAGCAATTCCGCCTACCGTGTAGGTGCTGCTGCCCTCGGCGATGGGGAAGACGCCTTTGCACAGTGGGCAGCTGACTTTGTGACCAACGCCGGCCATAGGCTTGCCGTTTAGGTCGGTCTGGGAAAAGGCTTCAAGTACCACCCCTCCGTGAGATGTGGAGTCACCTAGGCGGATGATATCTTTCACTTAGTCCCACCTCGTCATTATCGTTGCAGACCTTAAATACGGCTTGCAAAATCTCGGAGTACGTCCGCAATTTCTATTGCCTCCGATTCAGATAACTCAACAGGATCGTTCTGCTCTGTTGTTGCCTTGATCTGAATGGACGTACCTTGCTCGATCCAAATACGAACAGTCCCATCGCTCGTTTCAAAGTGCTCTTGCGCTGATCTACTTGACATACATATCAATATCATCAAGAGCATCTTGGGCTCTACCGGACAAAGTGTCGTCTGTGAGTCTGCTACGTAAAATTGGGATAACCAACGACCTGTCAATTTCTGAGTGGATGCGTGCAACATGCCCTATGCAAGTTATAGCCAACCCCTTAATGTCGTCATTCCCTGCACCCTCTATTGCTTCAATGCATTTGACCTGAATCCACTCTGGATCGTTGATGTTGAAACATAGATAAAGAAGGGCATCTATCACCACGTCGCTATCATCAGATTGCAACATGATTTCGAGCTCTTTTTTGCTGTGTTCTTTGCTCATAGTTATCACCTTTTAATTTTTCCCTTACCAGTTACCATGCCGGCTTTTTTGAGTGCTGACTGTTGATCATTGTGCAAGTCACACCAACAGCGGACGTGACCATGAAATTCCTCATCTCCATTCGGATGGGTTCTCGTCTTGTCCATGACAACAAGCTCGTTATTGTTCTCATCAACTCCGACCCGTCTTGGAGATGTTTCCTTAACTTGGACAGAGTTGTTCAGCGCAATTTGGCCGTCTGTTGGAGCACGGCTTTTTACTGCATTATCTGAGGTGCCGTGATAAGGAGCATCTTTGTATATTCGAGCCAACCCCAGAGGGTCGACCCACCCCATCGGATTCGGGACATATTGGTAAAGGTTCAGCCCACCATCGTAGCTGATCGGGTCCTTACTGATAAATCGCCCAACCTGTGGATCATAGTACCGATAGCGGTTGTAGTGCAGGGCAGTCTCATGATCGTGGTACTGCCCCTGGAAGCGGATCGGGTTCGTCAGTCCATGCTGCTGCGCCAACGCCGAGCGTTGCTCGCGCACTTCACCCCAAACCTTGTACTGCGCGCTCCAGGCGACATCGCCGTTCTGGTCGGTCAGCTCTTGCGGTGTGCCCAAATGGTCGCACTGATACCAGGCCAGCACATCAAACGGTTGCGCAGTCGGCTTGTGATTCCACAACGGATCGTCATTGAGGCTGTAGTCGCCGCTGTAGTCCGGCTGACCCATAAGGTGGATCGGTTTATGCCGCAGGGCCTGGGCCAGCGGGACGAAGGAGCCGGGCTCGAAGACGTAGTGCACCGTTCTGCCGGCGCCACCATCGGCCTGGGCCGGGCTGCTTTCCCAGGCCAGGTTGTCGCCGTCCCAGCCATAGAGGGTGAAGCCGCAGCCGAACTCGCGCTGTTTGCGCGCGTGTTCGTTACGGTTCCATTGCGAGCCGGCTTCCGGACGTTGTTTGTAGTGCGCACTAGAGTTTTTATGCAGGCGGCGACCGAGGGCATCGTAGGCATAATCCACGGCCAAGCGAGCGTCGTCGAAGTGCACCAGGCGGTCGAACAGGTCCCACTGCATTTGGCTACGGGTGCCGTTGTGCCAGCGCTGAATCTGGTTACCGCGCTCGTCGTACTCGTAATGGGTGCCGGCGTATTCGCGCAGCAGGTTGTCGAGCAGTTTGCTGCGCGGCGAGTCCTGATCCAGCGGTCGGCGGTTTTCTGCAATCTTGTCGTCCAGCAGGTTGCTGGCCGGGTCGAAGGCGAAGGTTTCCACACCCAGGCGGCTGGTGGCGCTGAGCAGTCGCCCGACCGGATCGTAACGGTAAGCGAGGGGACCACGACGGCTGTCGTTGAGGTCCGTCAGCTCGCCAGCAGCATCGTAGGTGTATTCGCGCTTGAGCAGCGTGGACTTGTCGTCACCGCGTCCTAGCAACTGCTCCTGCAAGCGACCAGCCGGATCCCACTTCTGGGTTTGCAACAAGCGGTTACCCTGATGGCGGGCGACTTCGCGGTGCAGGTCGTCGCGCTCGTAGCCGATCAGTTCATGCTCATCCAAACGCAGACCGAGCAAATGCCCGCTGCCGTAGGTCAGCCAACTGACCCGGTGACCATCTGGACGGGTGGTGGCGACACGCTGATTGAGCACGTCGTACTCATGCTGCCAGACCGCAACCATTGGCTTTTTCAGGCCCAGGTAGTGTTGATGCTCGCGCAGCACATTACCCGCAGGATCATGGAACCATTGCAGACGGCTGTCGGCGTTGTTGGCCATGACCAGATTGCCATTGCCGTCGTAGGCGAAGGTTTCGCTTTGTGACTGCTCGCCCAGCGTGGCGCAGCGTTCGGTCAAGCGACCCATCGGGTCGAAGCTGACGGCGATGCTGCGTTCACCGTTGGCGGTGCTGGCCAAGCGGCCACTTTCGGGGTCGTACTGATAACGGGTCGAACGCCCGTCGAAGCCGGTCTCTTCTAGCAGACGCCCGACCGGGTCGTAGTGGAAGTGCGCGCGCCGCTCGTTTTCGTTTTCCAGGGCCACCAACCGACCGAGTTTGTCCCAGCGGTAGCGCAGGGTTTGTTCGGCGGCGTCCACGCGTTCGGAGATCAAACCGGCGGCGGTGTAACTCCAGGTGGTGCAGCGATCAAGGCCATCAACATGCGCCAACAACCGACCTTCGGCGTCGCGCTCAAAGCGTTCCTCGGTCTTGTCCGGGTGCTTGATCAACGCCAACTGCCCGGCGTTGTATTCGTATTCGGTGGCGTTTCCGGCGGCGTCGGTGAAGCAGATCATCTGCCCCAGTTCGTTGTATTCCCAGGCGCTGGTTTTGCCTGAGCAGTCGACGTATTCCACCAGTTGGCCGGCGTCGTTGTAGTCCAGGGCCTTTTCGTTGCCGTTGGCGTCCTTGATCGCGGTGGGCTGGCCGGCCTTGTTGTAGGCGTATTCGGTTTTGTTGCCCAGCGGATCGAGCGCTTCGACCAGATTGCCTTGATCGTCATAAGCGCGTTGCCATTGGCCGCCCTCGGCGTCGCTGATCTTGATGAGCAGGTCCTGATCGTCGTAGGCGTAATGCATCACCGTGTGATCGGCGCGGATGTGCTCAAGCAGGTTGCTGCGCTCATCGTAGCTATAACGATCCGTGCTGCCGTCGGCATTTACGCGACGTACGATGTTTTTCGCGTCGTCGCGGAAGAACCATTCCGAACGCTCATCGGCGTAGCGAATGCGGTAGGTGTAGCCAAGGATGTCGTAGTAGTGCCAGGTCTCGTTGCCGAGAGCATCCGTGACGTAAGTCAGACGGATGTTTTCGTCCCACTCCAGACGCGTGTCGAAGCTGCCGTCGTCCGCCCATTCGCGCACGGCTTTGGCTTTGGCCCCCTGGCCGTACCACTCCAGATTCATGCCACGACCGGTACGGTCGGTATAACGGGTGATCAGGTGATGTTGGTACTGATACGACCAGACTGCGCCGTTCTCGTCCTGCGCCTGAATCAGGTCGCCATAGGCGTCGTACTGGTAGGCACAGAGTTGTCGCAGTGGGGCACCGTCAACGATTTGCCAGAGGCCGATCAGCCGGCCGTGATCGTCGATCATCGTACCGAGGTGCAGGTGGACTTTGCTGATGTCGTTTTCTTGATAGGTGATCAGGTCCGAGAGCACCGACTGTTCGCCGTGGCGATGCTCGTAATGCAGCATGATTCCGGCGCCGTTGCGCAGAGAAATATTGGTCAGCACAAAGCGCTGGCCATGGCGGACGTAGGTTTCCTTACGTTCGAAGCCACGGCACAACAGCAACTGGTCTTCGCCACTGCGAACCAGTGTAATGCTTTCGATGGCGTCGTAGTGAAACAGACCGAGTTTGGGCAGCGGAAAGCTGTGGTCGCGGCCATCGGAGCCGTAGAACGTCAAGCCATCGTCCACGCAGTCAAACCGCGTGGTGAATTCGCTGATCCAGCGAGCGCCGAGTTCACTCTGATCATAGGTGTCGAGGCGTGAGTTATAGGTGCGTGTCCACTCGACCGGGAATGAGCCGGGCAGGCTGAAATCGGTATGGCTGAGGCGTTCAGAACCCAAGGCAAAACTGATGCTGTGGCACGTGCCGGTGCAGGGGCCGTTCTTCTCCGGAGCGGGCTCGCGATTCGCTGGAGCCTGTTTGCCGTTGGATCCCAATTCACCATCGGACGCCGTGTGCCTGGCCTGACCGGTCTTGTCCGGGTGGACCCCGGCGCTCTGGCCGTGGGCATTGCGCTTGCGCCACAGGGTCACGGCGCTGGACAGGATCAGCAGCAACCAGCCGATGGAATTTTGCACCGACTCATCGTCCAGCTTGCCCAACTGGGTTCGCAGTTCCGGGCCCATCGCGCGCAGTTTTGCGGTCTCTTTCTCCACGCGTTTTTTGATGTCGTCGGGTAGCAGGTGATCGGCTGCGCTGTTGGCCAGACCTTTACCGGCGGCTTTGTATGCGCTGGCGGCGGCGCCGAATATGTTGTCGATTGCGGCGAGGGGATCGTTCAGCAGTTGGTCGCCAGCAGCACTGATTTTTTGCCCGGCGGCCTGCGCGTCGCCCTTGGCGTCGAGCTTGCCGTTGGCGAGGGTGTCCAGACCTTTGGCGATCTCGTTGATAACGTCTTCGCCCAGCTTGCCGGCGTCCGCGAGAATACCGGGCAACTTGCCTTTGGCCTGTTCAACGAAGTCGTCGAGGGTGCCGATGATAGAGGCGTTCAGGTGACCGACCAGAACCTCGATCACGGATGCACTGAGCAGCATTTTGCTGGTGGCCTTCATCTCCTGGCGCACCAGAAACAGGGTCGGGCGCAGGGTCATGCGCGCCGCCGCCATGGCCGGTGGCAGTGGCAACACACCGATCAGGTTGATGCCCAGACTGGCCCAGGCAAGCAAGTCACGTTTCTGCGCGTTGGACAGGGTAACGATGTCACCCAGCGCATCGACCAACGCCATGATGTTGCCCACCACCGGTAAGGCACCTGCGACGTTCTTGATCCGGTCGAGGGTGACCACACCCCCACTGGCCGATTGCAGCCAGGCATCGAAGGTCGCCGCACTGCTGGCTACGTCCTGGATGTCAATGGCATTCAGAGGAACGATGGCAATCTGAGGTTCACGTTTTACGATTTCAGTGGTCATGACAGCATCTCACCCGCCAACAGGCCCGGGGTTTTCAAGGAAGGTTTTGGAAGCGTCGGAGCGGGAAGCGTCGGCAACTGGCCGCCCTTGCTCGCCGCGCCGAGAAGGCTCGACGCACTCGGCATGGCGGCACTGGCGAGCTTTGGCAAACCGGCCACCCCGCCCTGCACCACGCCTTTGATTTGCTGCGTGGTCTGCATCGCACCCTGAGCGGATTGCACAGTGCTCATGCCGGTTTGCGCCAGGGCTTTGCCTTTCTCCAGCACGTCCCAGTTCTTGCTCGGCAATATCTGGGCGACCATCGATTGCACCGGGCCGGGGATATCCTCGGCACTCGGCGGTTGCAGCGGCCATTCCGGTTTGCCGATGTAGCTGCCATCACTCCAGGTGTCCGCCGGGTCCTTGCCGAACACCACCCGCGCTGGTCCCGGCGCGGCGCCGGAGACCGTGGCAAAACCCTTCGCATCCAGCTTGCCCTTGAGGCTCTTGCCCAGCGCATCAATCACTTCGAAATCGCCGCCCTTGATGCCCTGTTGCCCGGCGTACTGGTTGAACAGTTCGAGGTTGCCTTTGCCCGGCTTCGGCGGTTCGGGGAACGCACCGGACAGACTCTTCGCTCCGGTGTAGGCAAAGTTGGCTGCATGGGCGGTGTACGGGCCGCTGGTGGCGTGGGTGATGCCGCCGGCGTTGTAAGTGGTGGCGCTGCCGCCGCCCTGGATCACCAGTTCGGTTTTGGCGGTGATGGTAATGCGGTCGGCATTGGCGGTGATGTTGAGCTTGGCCAGCAGGTTGATGCTGTCCTTCAAGGCGCGCACGTCGATATCGCCGGACGCCGCGACCAAGCGCCAGCCCATGCTCTGCACGAACAGCCGCATACCACGACTGGCGCTGGCCAGCAGGCGTTTGCCGATCGACAGGCTGGTGTGGCCGGTGCTACTCAGGGCCAAGTGTTCGCCGGTAGCGATATGGCTGGAACGTGGCGTGGTCAGGGCGATGCCGGCTGGACTGGCGAGCACCAGATGCGGTTCGGTGAATTCCGGAAACTCGTTGGCACTCATGTTCGCCGGGCCACTGCCGAGGATGCCCTGATGCTGGCTGTGCAGCGTCTTGGCCACGTCGTCCTGATCGCCCGGTTCCTGGGCTTGCAGTTCCTTGGCCTGCATCGCAAAGCCGTCCTGCTGATCGGCGGCGGTGGCCAGCCGTTCGGCGGTTTCCGGCAAGTCCTTGTGGTGCTTGGATTCGTTCGGGCGTGGCTCGGTGGTCAGCAGCAAACCGGCGGCCGCGCGCACTGCGCCATGACGGTCAGTGCGCAGCTCAAAACCCTCACCGCGTGGCTGACCACCGGACGGGCGCGGATGGGTCAGATAACCCAGGTTGATCGCACTCGCGCCATGGTCGCTGCGCAGGGCGATGCTGATCTCGCTGGTGGTGTCGTCGATCCGCAGTTCGTTGGCGCGACTGCCTTTGTATTCCTTGCTCTTGACCGTGGCCAGGGTCTTGAAATCCGGCAGCTTGTACGGCGGCAGGTTCACCCCGTGGTACAGGCAACCGGTGATCAGCGGCTGATCGGGATCGCCTTCGAGGAAGGTGATCAGCACTTCCATACCGATGCGCGGCAGGTTGATCGAGCCGAAGTTCTGGCTGGCCCAGTTCGAGGCGACGCGCATCCAGCAACTGGTCTTGTCGTCGTGCTGGCCTTCGCGGTCCCAGAAGAACTGCACCTTCACCCGACCGTACTGGTCGCAGAAAATCTCTTCGCCTTCCGGCCCAGTAACCACCGCGCTCTGGGTGCCGAGGACTTTCGGTTTCGGGTGCTCCAGCGGCGGACGGTACGGCACGTTCCACGGGATCGCGCTGAACTGGTTGCGGTAGCCCTGGTGGAAATCGTCTTTCAGTTCGGTGACGTCGCTGGTCACCGACTCCTCGAGCACCTGCGGCTGCTTGCCTTCGTGGCGGATTTCGGTGAGCAGCCAGAGGTCGTTCCAGGCCGGATTGGCGTGGTCGGTCAGGGCCAGGAAATGCCCGCTGACCAGCAGCGGCTGATCGCTGCGACCGTCGGCCAGCCGATAGTCGCTGCGATGGCGTTCCAGGTTGCGATTGGCCAGGTGCTTGCCACGCTCGCGGTCGACATAGCGGCCCGGATAATCGTAATCCTCCAGGTCCGGTTGGGCGGCACTCTTGGCGTCGCTTTCCAGTTCGATGCGCGGTTTGGTGAAGTCGTAGTCACGTCGGGTGACGCGGCTGGTGCGGGTCGCCAGACGCAGACCGAAACGCTTGATCATCGGCGTGTCGGCGACTAGCCCGGTGTCTTGCTGATAAGCCACCGGCGCGAGTTTCGGGAACACCGTCTGGTCGTCGCCAAACACCAACAGATGGCCTTTGGCGCTGTGCTGGAAGTGGTAGTGAATGCCTTCTTCTTCGCACAGGCGCTGCACGAATTGCAGGTCGGATTCATCGTACTGCACGCAGTAAATGCGTTCGGGATACACCGCGCTCAGCTGGAACTTGTGATCGCTGGCGAGGATGCCGTGCTCTTCCAGCACCTGAGCGATGATCTGCGGCACGGTCATCTGCTGGAATATGCGCTGATTCACCCGATGGGCCAGGTAGGCCAGTTGCGGGCGCAGGGAAATCCGATAACGGGTCAGGCGTTTACCGGCCTCGCCTTGGGCAATGCTGTAGACCAGCCCGTGAATGCCGCTGCCCGAAGACGACAGCTGCAAGAACGCGAGTTTGTGCAGCAGGCTTTCGAGGTCGAGGAAAGCGCGTTCGCTGACCAGCTCCAGTTCAAATTCGAACGAAGCGTTCAGGGCTTCGCGGCCCTTGAAGGCCAGGACCTGAAAGTCCGCGCCTTCGAGGGTCAACGTGAAATGGGGCTGGTTGGCCGGTGAGAACATCCCTGGTTCCTCGTGCAATGCGGCGGCGTCCCTCGACATCCGAGTCGGGTATCAATGAACGCAAAAAATTCTTGAGTGATGCAAACCACATCGACCAGCAAGGCTGGCCGATGGGCTGAAACGGTCGAGGCTTAGCCAGCGACCGGGGAACGCCAGTCATCGGAACCCGAAGTACCGGAGACTTCGTGGCTGAAACCCTGAACCATGACCTGGTCTTCGTGACCTTTCTGGTAGGTGTTGCCAACCGAATCAGCGGTGAAGGCACCGGCAGTGATCAGACCTTGTTTGGTGCCGGTGATGGACATATACGCGGGTGTAGCCATGGATGCTCTCCTTGCTAAAAAATAGGGACCAGCAGGCGAAATCGCCCAGCGGGTGCCTAAATCAAACTCCGTGCCAACTTTATATATATCACAAAAAATCAGACGGTTGTGAGATTGCGAGGAGGGCGGATGGAGATTCTCGGCCGATATTCGGTAACAAGTGCGCAGCTTCTTGCACATAAAGGCAAAAGCCTCTATCCGGCTAAATCTCAAATCCGTGGCGAGAAATTAAGAGTGGTATTGGGGACCAGTACGCGTTGGTGTGGGCAGTTTTTGTTATGGATCGAACAGCAGGGGCACCTGGAGCTGTTTCCGTGGATCACGTGGATTGAGGGGGGATGGTTTGGGAACGGCTCATAATCCCTGTCCTGCCGGTACAGTGCCGGCGAATCCCCCCCCACGTTTAATCTGCAACTCCAATGGAGTCGCAAACAGCGCCGATCTGGCGACGTACCTATCAAGACTAGCATCGGCTTAATAGACGCCGTTTTACATTATTCGTCCTAGTACTTTGAGCCGATGAGCAAAGCCTGATCATCGCTGGCTTGCTTGTTCCAGGCCTTCTGCCGGTCAGAAGGCTTATTCCAACGTTTGCCCCGCCTGTGCGATGGCTTTCCAGGTCTTGCCTTCGTCTTGCGACAGATAGACATCACGCTTGAGGGTCGCCATCGCCCACTCCTGAGCATGAGTCGGACTCTGCGCCAAATAAGCGACGGCATCCTGATTGAGGGGTGGCAAACCGAGCGCGCTGATCTCGTGAGTCTTCAGGTCCAGGATCGAGAGCTGCGGTATCTTGTTAAAACTGCCGAACCATAAGCTCTTTCCGTCGATGCTGAAGCTGACGCTTAGCACCTGAACGTTCTGGAGAACGGGCTGGAAGTGCTCACCGGCATCGCTCGATAAAAACAGGCCGCTGCTGGTCGCCACTGCGACGGTTTTGCTATCGACGGGATGCACCGCCAACGCATGCGGCTCTGATCCCATTCCCTGCGCTACTGCATGTTGCCAGGTGGCTCCGTCGTTCAGGCTGTAGTACAAGCCCGGAGTGGTCATTTTCGAGTTCGGGTGCGTGTTGTAAACGTAGAGAACACCGTTGTCGAAACCGCTGGCTAGCAGATGAAAGTCTGACTCTCCTTGAAACCCAAGTGGTTGCCAGGTACTGCCGCCATCGCTGCTCTTGATTACCCCTAGAGGGTTGGCCAGGCCACTGCCACTGGCCGGATGACCGCTGCTATAGATCGCCTGGCGGCCGGCAGAAAAGCCCATGTAGTCGTGTTCGGGCCCAGGAGCCTTGCTCCAATGACCATCACGGTAAATGGCCAGCCCATCATGACTGGGGATAGACAGCTGTTGCCCATCCTGGCTGAACGCGAGCCCGTGAACATGCTTCAAGCTGACGGTCGTCGCGGCATCGGCAGTCAGGTGAGTGAGCCCCATCAACAGTCCAATCGATACCGCCCGGCGTAGACGATTTCCCAGATCCATAGTCCATTCTCCAATCGTGACTGAGCCCTTGCCGGTGGATATCTTGCTAACGTCCAACCGTGTCTGCGGATGAAGCTCTGCAGATGAAATTAAAGAGGTGCCTAACGTCGGCACCCAAGGCCAGCCTCTCAACGTAAGGAGTACATGGAGAGGGGGCAGTACAACTGTAGCTCACAGCCCCTGGATTGTTATCCGCATCCACAAATCCCACGGCCGTCCAAATGAATTTCGCTGTTTACGATGGCGTAAATAGATACCTCAATGACAAGGTGCAGCCTTACGGTGGATAGGTTCTTCAGGACGCCGGTGATCGCCAAGTCCATTTGGCCAAGCATTGCGATGACTCCGAGCAACCATATGGGCTGGTTCTGGATGATCTACCCCCATGACTCGCCTGAAAGGAGAGCATCATGGCTCGTAATAAACCCTCAATGGTCCAGCAACGGTTCGGGAGCCTGCTCGACCTTCACCAGCAGCCACTCTGCAAACCCAACCCCTGAGGGTCGCCTCACCTCATGCAGTAGCCTCGCCCACCTCCTGGCGACCGAGCAGCAGCCGGATTCTATCGACCAGCGCATTCATCGATTGAGCAGTGCTTAGGTAGCCCGTTTCCGTACTGTTCATACAGACCAGCCCCAATGGGCCGCGCTCGAGCCCAATCTCCTGGTACGCCATCCAGAACACCTCTTGGTGTTCATCGTCGCAGTAGTCCGCGAACTCTTCGTTAATCTGTGGCACGCAGTCGAATAGCCTGGACAGCGATGTCGACGTGATCTGCTCATCGCCCAGCGTATCCAGGGTGACGCGGTAGGCCGGCCCGTTCGTGCGAGCGACGGCCTGCATCAGACGACTGATGGTGATTGCAGCATGTGATTCAGATAACGGAAGTCGCGGATTGATGTAAGGAAGGAGCATGGGCGTGCCTATTGGATAATGGATTGAGTAAAGGGGAGCTAAGCAGCTCCCATCTGATCTGCTGCTGCGGTTCCCCTCTGCTGCAACTGTAGTGGTCAACTAATACCGGACACCTCGATAGGTGATTTCGACGCCATCGCCCGTTCATAAACGGTCGGTGGTGGATAGCCGTCTGGACAAATCAGAGCCAGCACGATGGTTCTGACCTGTAGACTTTTCAAGCAGTTGCTCTGTGAGTACGACCAGTGCGGTAGGTTCTCGCCCCAGCAGGCTTCATGCGCAGATATTGGTTGTCCTTGGTCAGGTAACTCATGGCCTTGATGGACTTTCGACATGCCTCGCTGTCAGCTCGCTTGATCACCCCGATACCGAGCTCGTCACCATAGCTGTCCTTGTCATCGTTGCAGCTGAAAAAGTAACCCTGGCCACGAGTGATCTGCTCCCACAACTCGCCGA
The DNA here is from genome assembly GCF_003732175.1 of Pseudomonas brassicacearum. Taxonomy (GTDB): domain Bacteria; phylum Pseudomonadota; class Gammaproteobacteria; order Pseudomonadales; family Pseudomonadaceae; genus Aquipseudomonas; species Aquipseudomonas brassicacearum_G. Next base: position 2,181 of record NZ_MOBI01000019.1, on the reverse strand, counting down.
CCTTTCTCGCTTTAGCGAAATCGCTGCGTACCTCAGCGCCGTTGAAGAAGAAGGCTGCATGGATATGAAAGCCTTTATCCTCACCGTGCTCGACTGAACAGATATAGCCCGTCTCGTGCTTGAAGATTGGATTACGCTCCCGCGCACGAATGAGCTTGTCCAGGTCATTGAACACATGCTCAATGCGCAAGCGTGGACGAGCCATCGCTCGATAATGCAGATCCACACGAACGACCACCGTGCGGGAGTAACGATCAAGCACCTGGCTGACGTACTCGCTGAGCGTGGCTTGCTTGCGACTGGCTTCGTAGCGACGGTCATCCGCCTTGCGCTTGTACCTCTTGCTGCTGATCAGCTGACGAATCCGAGCAACCAGTACGTTCATGGAATGATGGAAACCCAGATACGCCGTCCCATGCTCATTCAGGCAGGTCACACCTGCCGGACCACGCTCCAGGCCAATGTCCTGACAAGCTTCCCAGAAAGCTTGCAGGTGCTCGCTATAGACGTAGGGGTGACGATCATCAAAGAGATCGAACATCTGCTGCACGGAGTCGACGTATTTGGAGATCCTGGTCCGTTGTGCACGCTCGTATCCAGATTGAGTTTGGATGATCTCGAAAGCTGGCTTGTCAGTACGTTCAATAGACTGAACGAGTCGCTCGATCCTGATCGAGGCTTGAGACTGGGAGAGGCTGGTGAAGGCGGAATTGCTGAATGGGTACATGATTGAGTGCCTGGGTGGTTGGATGCACACCAGATACTCAGTGAGTATGTTTTAACTGCTGAGACGTTCTTTGCCTTAGGCTATTGAAAGGTAGTAGTTGATTGGATATGGCTATATCAATAAAACCAGCTTTGCCAAGGAGGGTACTGCCCGGAGAAGCAGGCCAATAGAAAGCGGTATTGCCCTGCCTATCGAGACTTTTTGCAATGAGTCCACCGAGGGTATTGTCTGAGATGCCACCACGGCAGCCGGCTGATGCGGCATAAAGGCCATGACCGGGGAAGCCCCAGCCATGGCGTATTGAAAATGCGGGAGCAGGCATGCAAAGCCCACCCCAGATGTCTGTGAATCACGCAGCGACCCTTTCGACCAAGTTACGCGCCTCAATCTTGGACATGATCCAGTCCATGACTTCGCTTTCAACCCAGGCGACAGCCCTGTCGCCCAATGACACCGACTTCGGAAAGATCCCTTCTTCGATGTACTTATAGATCGTGGACCGACCTAGGCCGGTGGCGTGCTTAACGTCTTTCAGGCGAATTAACCTCATGAACTGGCTCCTCTGTATTCCGTTCAGAGGATTGGGGTGCCCTGTAAGAAAATACGCACCCCGTCCACCTCAGGGTGAACCGCTCCAGCTTTTCCAGAGGCTCTCGGGTGGCTTGAATCAGCACAGGCATCGCCTGCGCTGAAGCAGTGGCCGCAAACTGGCGTCGCTTAGCACAAGGGCTTCAATGGCCAGTGGCGGTTGAGCCAGCACATCCATTCCTGCATCGGTCGTTTCACTGATTCCTTGGCCGCCCAGGATGCACGACGATGAATCAACTCTGCCGTGCACAGCCCAGTGCTCATTTATGCCTGCCGCCCCAACCACTTACCCAAGACTACAGATGCCTACCTTGATCAGCCGCTCGCAGCAGTAAGCGAGATCTGCATCCCCGCGCCTCACCGGTAGTGGCGAACACGGCCAATCAACGCCTGCATAGCGCCGCCAATCTCACCAGCACTCGATACATCTCCCAGGAGCATGGCAAAGCATCACTGGCGTCCTCATGACAGCTCTAAAAAACTATCCTCCTAAAAAAATAATCGATTCGCATGGTGAAAGTTCGCTGCTCACTGTTAAATCACTGGAAATAACGGCTACAGAGCCATGAATCTGTGGCTCTCAAAGATAAATAAATCCATAGAATATTCCTAGAATAAGCATAGATCAGTCATTGAATGGCTATAGAATACCTATAGATCATGTCTAGAATCACGCTAGAACTACCACCTTGCAATAGCCTGTGCATTAATTAAATTAATTTAAGATAGATTTTAACTATGGGTAGGAAGGATGATTTTGTCGTGAAGGAAGACCCGCGCGATGAGCTGGCCGAGCTGCTCGGAGAGTCGAAACTGCGGATTCCACGGCCATCCGGCCACCTATTCCATGAGCATCCGGCCACTGA
>NZ_MOBI01000018.1:0-88582 GCF_003732175.1 Pseudomonas brassicacearum | reverse complement strand
AAGCTCCCCCTTCAGTTTTTACCGGACACTAGTGACGCTCTGCGTGGGAATGCAGCCCGTGACGCTCCGCGTCACCTGTCGAAGCGGACGCAGAGCGTCCAATGAGGCATTCCCACGCAGAGCGTGGGAACGATCAACGAAAAGAACATTAATTCCATGCATTGCAATTATCGAATATTTATTTCATAACTAGGCATCCTGAAAACAATAATCCAAAGGACCCTGTTATGCGCGAACTCGGAATCGGACTTATCGGCACGGGCTTCATGGGCCGTGCCCACGCCCTGGCCTTTCGCAATGTCAGCGCGGCTTTCGAACTGCCCTTTACGCTGCGCCTCGCGGCTCTTGCCGACGCCGATCCCGCTCGCGCACAAGCGTGCGCCACTGCCTGGGGCTTCGATCGGGCCCACAGTGACTGGCAGCAGTTGATCGACGATCCGAAGGTCAACCTGATCGCCATCACCACCCCCAACCATCTTCATTACCCGATGGCCATGGCCGCTATCGCCGCCGGCAAACCGCTGTACTGCGAAAAACCGCTGGCAGTCAGTCTTCAACAAGCCAACGCCATGCACCTGGCGGCCAAAGCGGCCGGCGTGGTCACCCGCGTGGGCTACAACTACCAGCACAACCCGATCATTGGTTTAGCCCGCGATCTGATTCGAAACGGCGAGCTGGGCGAGATCATCAGCTTTCAAGGCGAATTCAGCGAAGACTTCATGGCTGACTCGAACTCGCCGTGGTCTTGGCGCTGCGAGGCCGAACATGCCGGCGGCGCGCTGGCGGACCTGGGGAGTCATTTGCTGGCCATGGCGCGCTATCTGGTGGGCGATGTCGAAGCGGTGTGCGCCGATACCCAAACGGTGCACCGTCAGCGTCCGGCTACGGCGGGCAGCCCGGAACAACGCAGCATTGCCGTCGACGATCAGGCCCACGCCCTACTGCGCTTTGCCAACGGCGCTCGTGGGACCTTCAGCAGCAGTTGGCTCAAGCACGGCTACAAGAATCATCTGAGCTTCGAGATCAGCGGCACCAAGGGTACCCTGGTGTTCGATCAGGAGCGCTTGAATGAGTTACGCCTGTGCCGCGTCGGCCAGGACGGTTTCCAGCGTTTACTGGCCGGACCGAACCTGCCCGGCTACGCGGCGTTCAGCCCTGCACCGGGGCATCAATTGGGCTACAACGAGTTGAAGACGCTGGAAGTGCATGCGCTGATCATGGCCCTGGCCGGGCAAGGCCAGGACGGCACTGATTTCGAGGAAGCCTGGGAAGTGGAGCGCTTGGCGGCGGCGATTCGGCTGGCGGCGCGGGAGCAGCGCTGGGTCAATATCAGGGAGGTCTGATCGCTCCAGCGCTGCCTTACGGCAACGCTCAGCACGCCAGCCGTAGTGCCAACGCCTTGGCCTGACTCGCCACGTCAGTTACCGCCGTGCTTTCCCACCACATTCCACGCAGGGGCGGGCCCATGGCGAACAAGCGCTGGGCAACCTGCCCCTCGGCATCCATCACCGCCCCGCTCGCATCTGCCGCGATCCCCAGCGCCAACGGCCCCGGTTTTATCAAGCCGCGGGCCAGCAGTTGTCGCGGCAAGGGTCGGGCGACCCGGCGCCAATCGTATTCGATGCCGCTGGAGTTGATCAGCGCGTCGCCACTGACCACCGTCACTTCAGACTCCCCGCGCCGACGAATGCAAATGCTCACCCGTCCGTCCGCCGAGGGCGCCAGGCCTTTGAACGAAGCGGCCTGAATTCGCAAACGCCCTGACTGATGCAAACGCGCCACCAGCTCGGCACTCAAGGGTGGCGATCGATGATGATGACTTTCCCACCACGGCCGCACATGACGCACAAACTGCCGGCGTTGCACATCCGTTGCCTGGCTCCACAGCCGCCCGATATGCGCCCGCACGGTATCCAGCGGCGCCTGCCAGTCGATACCGTCCGCCATCGCCGCACGGCAATGGCGCCGCAGTTCATGCATCAACTGACGCGGGCTGCGAATGTCGGGATCTTCGGCCAGAAAATCCATCCACGCCGGCGGTTGCCGACGCACATGCGGCAGCAAGCCGTGACGGGAAAACACTTCGATCGGTCCACGATGCCCGGCCTGCTCCAGCGACACCACGGCATCGACCATGGTCAGGCCCGAGCCGATGATCAACACCGTCGACTGCGGATCAAGCTGCGTCATGGCCGCCACATCCCAAGGATCGACGGCTGCAGCGTTCAAGCCACTGGATTCGGTTTGTGGGGTTCGCGCAGCCGGGAACAAGCCGGTCGCCAGCACCGCAAAAGCGCCGCGCAACCGTGCGCCATCACTCAATGTCAGTAACGTGCCGTGTTCATTGGTTTGCAGGTCGACCGCTTCCCCGCGCACATGCTCGACGCTTGAGCCATAGCCCGCGCCGACGGCCTGGGCTTCGGCCAACCGCTGCTGCACATACAGGCCGAAAATGCCCCGAGGCGGGAACAACTCGGCAACCGGCACTGACTGCTGGTCCGACTCCGGCCAGCCGCCACTCGCAATAAATGCGCTCAGCCATTGGGTCAGGTCATCGGCGTTGTCCGGGTCGACGCTCATCCGTGCGGCATTGCCATTCAGCGTATGGCCCAATTCAACCGCGCTATAGGCCTCGCCCCGACCCAACTCGGCTCGGGGTTCAATCACCAGCACCTGACGCTTGCCGGGCAGGCGCATCAACTGCGCGGCGAGTAACGCACCGCTCAGGCCACCGCCAACGATCAGGATGTCAGCGTTGCGAATAATGTCTGTTGCCTGTTCAACTGGGGTTTCAGTCATGCGGTTCTCACGGATCGAGGAGAATGTCTGAAATGTATCACTGCATGGTTATCGGGGCCGATGATCTGTTTCAGAGCACCACATTACGCACAAACCGCGTCGCCACCGCTCCATCATTGCGATAGGCGTGAGGCCGGTTACTGGCGAAGCTGACAAACTCGCCTGTCTCGAGAATGCGCTCTTCATCCCCCAGTACCAGCGTCAGGCTGCCTTCGAAGACATACAGCTGTTCGCTCCAGCCATCGGCATCCGGCTCTGAAACGTACTCCTCGCCCGGTTCCAGCCGCCACTCCCAGAGTTCGACTTCACGACTGGCATTCGCCTTGGCCAACAGCACCGCTTTACTGCCGGGAATCAAGCCGGCCCACGCCAGTTCGTTGATGCGGCTTGGGTCGCGCACCTCGGGTGCCTGGATCAGGTCACTGAAGGCCACGTCCAATGCTTCGGCCACCCGGTCGAGGGTGGTCAGGCTGACGTTTTTCTCACCGGCTTCGATGGCCACCAGCATCCGGCGGCTGACCCCGGACTTTTCCGCCAATGCGGTCTGGCTCAGCTCTGCGGCATGGCGCAGGCGTCGGACGTTCTGGCTGACGTGTTGAAGGACGGAGGCCCGTTGGCCGGAATCTTTGTGCACTATATTGCTCACTTAGTAGGTTTGCGCAGTATACTGCCCAACTTCGGGCGCATTGTGCGTCCCCCTCAGGTAGTGCGCAAGGCCATGACGTCGGTGAATACTTCCAAACCCTCTGCCTTTTTCTCACGGTTCAGCAAGGCTGAATGCGTGCTGGTGCTGATCACCATGGTCTGGGGCGGGACATTCCTGTTGGTGCAGCATGCGATGACGGTCAGCGGGCCGATGTTTTTCGTCGGCCTGCGCTTTGCTGCAGCGGCGAGTATTGTCGCGCTGTTCTCCTGGCGCAGCCTGCGTGAGTTGACTCTGTTTGAACTCAAGGCCGGTGCGTTCATTGGTGTGGCGATCATGCTCGGCTACGGCCTGCAAACCGTTGGCTTGCAGACCATCCTCAGCAGCCAATCGGCGTTTATCACCGCGCTTTACGTGCCGTTCGTGCCTTTGCTGCAATGGCTGGTGCTCGGGCGTCGGCCAGGGTTGATGCCGAGCATTGGCATCATGTTGGCGTTTACCGGGTTGATGCTGCTCTCCGGCCCTGCCGGGGCGTCGTTGAATTTCAGCTCAGGGGAAATCGCCACACTGATCAGCGCCGTCGCCATCGCCGCCGAAATCATTCTGATCAGCACCTATGCTGGCCGGGTCGACGTGCGTCGGGTCACAGTGGTGCAACTGGCAACCACCTCGGTGCTGGCATTTTTGATGATCGTGCCGACTCAGGAAGCGCTTCCCGGTTTCTCGTGGTTGCTGCTGGCCAGCGCCGTAGGCCTGGGCGCCGCCAGCGCGGCGATTCAGGTGGCGATGAACTGGGCGCAGAAAAGCGTCTCACCGACCCGCGCGACGCTGATCTATGCCGGCGAACCGGTCTGGGCTGGAATTGCCGGGCGCATCGCGGGCGAGCGGCTGCCGGGGCTGGCGCTGTTCGGTGCGGGGTTGATTGTCGCGGCGGTGATCGTTAGTGAACTGAAGACCAAGGGTAAAGCCACGGCTGAAACAGCGGATGAGTTGGAGCGAGAGTCCGTGGAGTAAGCCTGGAAATACCATCGTTCCCACGCTCTGCGTGGGAATGCAGCCAGGGACGCTCCGCGTCCCAAGAGCGGACGCAGAGCGTCCGGTGAGACGTTCCCACGCGGAGCGTGGGAACGATCACTTCTAACCTTCGAAACAATGTGAATCAGGCGTTTTCAGCCTACCTTGTAGGATCCTGCCACAGCTTGGCAGTTGGTGATCAGGGGCTCGGCACGTATGATCCTTCACAAACTTCCGCAGATTAGAAGCCTATGTCCCTGATAGTTCTACTGCTTCTGCCTTTTATTGGCAGCTGTCTGGCGGCCTTGCTGCCGCACAACGCGCGTAACACTGAATCGATACTCGCTGGCCTGGTCGCCTTGATCGGCACCGTCCAGGTGGCGTTGCTGTATCCGCAAATCGCCCATGGTGGCGTGATTCGCGAAGAGTTCTTCTGGCTACCGAGCCTGGGCTTGAATTTCGTCCTGCGCATGGACGGTTTCGCCTGGCTGTTCTCGATGCTGGTGCTGGGCATCGGCACGCTGGTTTCGCTGTACGCCCGGTATTACATGTCGCCAGACGACCCGGTGCCGCGCTTCTTTGCATTCTTCCTGGCGTTCATGGGCGCCATGCTCGGGCTGGTGATCTCCGGCAATCTGATTCAGATAGTATTTTTCTGGGAGCTGACCAGCCTCTTCTCGTTCCTGTTGATCGGCTATTGGCACCACCGCGCCGATGCTCGCCGTGGCGCCTACATGGCGCTGATGGTGACCGGTGCCGGTGGTTTATGCCTGCTGGCGGGGGCGATGCTGCTCGGCCATGTCGTGGGCAGCTATGACCTGGACAAGGTCCTGGCCGCCGGCGATCTGATTCGCGCCCATGCGCTGTACCCTATTCTGCTGCCGCTGATCCTGATCGGCGCCTTGAGTAAAAGCGCCCAGTTCCCCTTCCACTTCTGGCTTCCCCACGCCATGGCCGCTCCGACACCGGTCTCGGCTTACCTGCACTCGGCGACCATGGTCAAGGCCGGGGTTTTCCTTCTGGCACGGCTGTGGCCGTCGCTGTCCGGCAGCGAAGAATGGTTCTATATCGTCAGCGGGGCTGGCGCTTGTACGTTGTTGCTCGGCGCTTACTGCGCAATGTTCCAGAACGACCTCAAGGGCCTGCTGGCCTACTCGACCATCAGCCATTTGGGCCTGATCACCCTGTTGCTGGGCCTGAACAGCCCGCTGGCCGCTGTCGCGGCGGTGTTTCATATTCTCAACCACGCAACCTTCAAGGCCTCGCTGTTCATGGCCGCCGGAATCATCGACCACGAAAGCGGCACCCGCGACATTCGCAAGCTCAGCGGCCTGATCAAACTGATCCCGTTCACCGCGACCCTGGCGATGGTCGCCAGCGCCTCGATGGCCGGCGTGCCGTTGCTCAACGGTTTTCTTTCGAAAGAGATGTTCTTCGCCGAAACCGTGTTCATCAATGCCTCGGCATGGATCGAGACCACCCTGCCGATCGTCGCGACCATCGCCGGTACGTTCAGCGTCGCCTATTCGCTGCGCTTTACGGTTGATGTGTTCTTCGGCCCGACCGCCACCGACCTGCCGCACACCCCGCACGAACCGCCGCGCTGGATGCGGGCGCCGGTGGAGTTGCTGGTGTTCACCTGCCTGGTGGTGGGGATCTTCCCGGCCCAGGTGGTCGGCCCGTTACTCGCCGCCGCGGCCTTGCCGGTGGTGGGTGGAACCTTGCCCGAATACAGCCTGGCGATCTGGCACGGCTGGAACGCGCCGATGATCATGAGCCTGATTGCCATGTCCGCCGGTATCGTTGTGTACTTGCTGCTGCGCAATCAGCTAAAACGCGGGCGGTTCAAATACCCGCCGCTCATTGGCCGCCTCAACGGCAAGCGCCTGTTCGAACGCAGCCTGGTGGTGATGATGCGTCTGGCTCGACGGCTTGAGCGGCGGGTCAGTACCAAGCGTCTGCAAACCCAATTGTTCCTGCTGGTGCTGGTAGCCGTGTTGGCGGGGTTGATTCCGCTGCTGCACAGTGGCCTGAGCTGGGGCGAGCGGCCGAAAATCCCCGGCTCGATCGTCTTCGTCACGCTCTGGTTGCTGGCAATTGCCTGCGCGCTGGGTGCCGCCTGGCAAGCCAAGTACCACCGACTCGCGGCCCTGACCATGGTCAGTGTCTGCGGCATGATGACCTGCGTCACCTTCGTCTGGTTCTCGGCGCCGGACCTGGCCCTGACCCAATTGGTGGTCGAGGTGGTGACCACCGTGCTGATCCTGCTTGGCCTGCGTTGGTTGCCACGGCGGATCGAAGAGGTCTCGCCACTGCCCAGCAGCGTGCCCAAGGCGCGGGTTCGCCGATTGCGCGACTTGCTGCTGTCGAGCGCAGTCGGCATCGGCATGGCGCTGCTCGCCTACGCTATGCTGACCCGCCAGACACCGAATGACATCTCCTCGTTTTACCTCAGTCGCGCGCTGCCTGAAGGTGGCGGCAGCAACGTGGTCAACGTGATGCTGGTGGACTTCCGCGGCTTCGACACCCTCGGTGAAATCACCGTGCTGGTGGCCGTGGCGCTGACAGTGTTTGCCCTGCTGCGACGCTTCCGTCCACCGAAAGAAAGCATGCAGCTACCGGCGCAACAGCGCCTGCTGGCACCGGACGTGGTCACCGATCTGGTCAACCCGCGTCACGCCAGCGATACCGCGCTGGGCTTCATGATGGTCCCGGCGGTGCTGGTGCGGCTGTTGCTGCCGATTGCCCTGGTGGTGTCGTTCTACCTGTTCATGCGCGGGCACAATCAACCGGGCGGCGGTTTTGTCGCGGGTCTGGTGATGTCGGTGGCGTTCATCCTGCAATACATGGTCGCCGGCACTCAGTGGGTCGAGGCGCAGATGAGCCTGCGGCCGGTGCGCTGGATGGGCACCGGCCTGCTCTTCGCCACGCTCACCGGCCTTGGTGCGATGGTCGCCGGTTATCCGTTCCTGACCACCCACACCTGGCATTTCGGGTTGCCGCTGCTGGGCGAGATTCATATCGCCAGTGCGCTGGGCTTCGACATTGGCGTGTACGCCGTGGTGGTGGGTTCGACACTGCTGATCCTGACTGCCCTGGCGCACCAATCGGTGCGTGGCCACAAGCCGAGCAGCCAGCCTAAACCCATTGCCAAGCCAGGAGCTGCCTGATGGAAGAAGTCATCGCAATCGCCATTGGCGTACTGGCAGCCTCCGGGGTCTGGCTGGTGCTGCGCCCACGGACCTTTCAGGTCGTCATGGGCCTGTGCCTGCTGTCTTACGGGGTCAACCTGTTCATCTTCAGCATGGGCAGCCTGTTCATTGGCAAGGAGCCAATCATCAAGGACGGCGTGCCCCAGGACTTGTTGCATTACACCGACCCGCTGCCTCAGGCGCTGGTACTCACCGCCATCGTCATCAGTTTCGCCATGACCGCACTGTTCCTGGTGGTGTTGCTGGCGTCCCGGGGCCTGACCGGCACTGACCATGTCGATGGCCGGGAGCCTAAAGAATGAGCTGGATGCCCCATCTGATCGCTGCACCGATACTACTGCCATTGCTGACGGCGGCGCTGATGCTGATGCTCGGCGAAAAACACCGCCCGCTCAAAGCCCGGATCAACCTGTTCTCCAGCCTGCTGGGCCTGGGGATTTCCGTGCTGTTGCTGCAGTGGACCCAGGCGCAAGGTGTGCCCGGCTCCATCGGCGTCTACCTGCCGGGTAACTGGCAAGCACCGTTTGGCATCGTGCTGGTGGTCGATCGCCTGTCGGCACTGATGCTGGTACTGACCGGGATCATCGGCGTCAGCGCCCTGCTGTTCGCCATGGCCCGTTGGGACAGTGCCGGCGCAAGCTTCCACGCGCTGTTCCAGATTCAACTGATGGGTCTCTACGGGGCCTTCCTGACCGCCGACCTGTTCAACCTCTTCGTGTTTTTCGAAGTGCTGCTGGCAGCGTCTTACGGCTTGATGCTGCACGGCTCGGGGCGCGCCCGGGTGTCGTCGGGTCTGCATTACATTTCGATCAACCTGCTGGCCTCGTCGCTGTTCCTGATTGGCGCAGCGCTGATCTATGGCGTCACCGGCACCCTGAACATGGCCGACCTGGCGCTGAAGATCCCGCTAGTGCCGGAAGCCGATCGCGGCTTGCTGCATGCCGGCGCGGCGATTCTGGCTGTGGCGTTCCTGGCGAAGGCCGGGATGTGGCCGCTGAACTTCTGGCTGGCCCCGGCCTACTCCTCGGCCAGTGCTCCGGTGGCGGCGATGTTCGCGATCATGACCAAGGTCGGCGTCTACACCTTGCTGCGTCTGTGGACCCTGCTGTTCTCCGGCCAGGCCGGTGCATCGGCATACTTTGGCGGCGACTGGCTGACCTACGGCGGCATGGCGACAATTATCTGCGCGGCGTTGGCGATCCTGGCCACGCAGCGACTGGAGCGCATGGCCAGCCTGAGCATCATGGTGTCGGCGGGCATCCTGTTGTCAGCCATCGGTTTTGCCCAGCCGAGCCTGATCGGCGCGGCGCTGTTCTATCTGGTCAGCTCGACCCTGGCACTCAGCGCGCTGTTCCTGCTGGCGGAGCTGATCGAACGTTCGCGCACGGCCATCGAAATGCCGCTGGACGATGAAATCGAAGCGCTGCCAAGACCGCTGCGATCCTCACCGCCGACCAAGGGCATCAACCTCGACGACGACCAGAAAGCCGTGGTCGGCCAGGTGATTCCCTGGACCATGGCGTTCCTTGGCTTGAGCTTCATTGCCTGCGCCCTGCTGATCATCGGCATGCCGCCGCTCTCCGGGTTCATCGGCAAGCTCGGCTTGCTCAGCGCCCTGCTCAACCCGCTGGGCCTCGGCACCTCGGGGGAGCAGCCGATATCGAACGCGGCGTGGAGCCTGCTGGTGCTGTTGATCCTGTCCGGGCTGGCCTCGTTGATCGCCTTCTCGCGCTTGGGCATCCAGCGCTTCTGGACGCCCGCAGAACGCCCGTCACCGGTGCTGCGACGCCTGGAATGCATGCCGATCTTTGCCTTGTTGGCCTTGAGCATCGTGTTGACCTTCAAGGCTGAACCGCTGATGCGTTACACCCAGGCGGCCGCCGACACCTTGAACAATCCGCAGCAATACGTGATGGCGGTACTCGGCACCCGCGCCGTACCCAGCCCCGAAGCCAAGGCTGCGATACAGGAGGTGCAACCATGAAACGCCTGTTCCCTGCCCCCTGGTTGTCGTTGGCCCTTTGGGTGCTGTGGCTGGTGCTGAACCAGTCCATCAGCCCGGGCAACCTGCTACTGGGTGCGATACTGGGTTTTTGCGCACCGCTGATGATGCGCAAACTGCGACCGCTGCCGATCCGTATTCGTCGGCCCGGAGTAATCCTGCGCCTGATCATCCTCGTCGGGTATGACGTGCTGGCGTCCAACCTCGCCGTCGCCTGGGGCGTGTTGAACGCCGGTCGACGGCCGCCACACTCAACGTTTATCAAGGTGCCGCTGGACCTGCGTGACGCCAATGGCCTCGCGGCGCTGTCGATGATCACCACGGTGATTCCCGGTACAGTCTGGTCGGAGCTGGCACTGGATCGCAGCATTCTGCTATTGCATGTGTTCGATCTGGATGACGAAGCGCACTTCATCCAGCACTTCAAGGCGACTTATGAGCGCCCCTTGATGGAGATTTTCGAATGAGTGCCCTGCTTTCGAATGCGGTTCTGTTCAGCCTGTTCATTTTCTCCCTGGCGATGGGGCTGACGCTGATTCGCCTGTTCAAAGGTCCATCGGCACAAGACCGGGTTCTGGCGCTGGATTACCTGTACATCCTCGCCATGCTGATGATGCTGGTGCTGGGCGTCCGCTATGCCAGTGACACCTACTTCGAAGCGGCGCTGCTGATCGCACTGTTCGGCTTCGTCGGCTCATTTGCCCTGGCGAAATTCCTGTTGCGTGGCGAGGTGATCGAATGAATGAGCTGGGTCAGTTGTCGTTGTGGGTCGAGATCCCGGTGGCGATCCTGCTGGTGGCCAGCAGCCTGTTCGCGTTGATCGGCGCCATCGGCCTGCTGCGCTTGAAGGACTACTTCCAACGCATGCACCCGCCGGCGTTGGCCTCGACTTTGGGCGCCTGGTGCGTGGCCCTGGCGTCGATCATCTATTTCTCGGCACTCAAATCGAGTCCAGTGTTGCACGCCTGGCTGATTCCGATATTGCTGTCGATCACCATGCCGGTCACCACCCTGCTGCTGGCGCGTGCGGCGTTGTTCCGCAAGCGCATGGCCGGGGATGATGTGCCGGCTGAAGTCAGCAGCCGACGGACAGAAAGCGAGCGTTGAGCCGAAAAGATCGCAGCCTGCGGCAGCTCCTACGCTATCGCATGCTTCTGTAGGAGCTGCCGCAGGCTGCGATCCCGAAGATTTAGAACTCACCCCCACGCCACAGCCAACAACCCCGCCCCCAACACCACACACAGCGGTGAATAGGCCCAGGTGTCGAGGCGCGCGAACTTCGACCCGGCCTGTTCCTTGAAAAAGCCGACAAGGTTCGAATCACCAATCGCGCGGGCAAACATCAGCAAGGCAACTGCACTGATCAACCATTGCAGCGACCAGTGCCTGACTGCCGGCACAAACAGGCCAACTCTCAGGCACACCATCAAGGCAATCAGCAACAACCCGATAGCCACCGCCAGGGTTCCCAGCGCAGACGGTTTGAAAGCCGGCCGCAGCCCTTCCTCTGCACCGTCTTGTACCTGTGGCACAACAGCGTCACTGGCCCAGCGACCGCCGAGCGCCCAGTACAGATGAATCAGGCTGATCAGCACAAACGCGGCGACGATCCATTGAGCAAGCACAAACGTCATGAGCAGGGTTCCGGGAATCGATGGCAGAAGAAACAGCCTAGACCAGACTTTTTGTCAGTGCGTTGTTCCACGGCAATGTTGCCGTCACGCCCCATGGAATTCGCCTGAACTCTGACCGTTCATTGATCGACCGGGTACCCTACAGACTTGCAGAGACCTTGTCTGCGACATCCTTGGGCAACCACGCCCGCCAGACATCCGGGTGCGCCCTCATGAAGGCTTCGGCCGCCTGGCGCGGCGCGGTATGTTTCTCGCTGATTTCGGCCAGGGCCTTGTTCAGAGGCCCGATAGGCAGGTCGACCTTGCTGAAAAACTCCGTCACCTGCGGATACTGTTTCTGGAAAGGCGCAGACACCCCAATCGACAGTTTCGAGGGCAGCGAGCGTGTCGGTTTCGGGTCGGGATTATCGGCATCGGTCAGGGTCTTCCAGGCCTCGGCATCGAACGGCGGCTCTTCCAGCTGAATCAGCTTGAAGCGCCCGAGCAATGGCGTTGGCGACCAGTAATAAAACAGCACCGGTTTGCCACGGCGAATGGACGAGGTGATCTCTGCGTCCAGCGCCGCGCCGGAACCGCTGCGAAAATTCACATAGCTGTCCGTCAGACCATAGGCCTTGAGCTTCTGCTTGTTGACCACTTCCGAGGTCCAGCCGATCGGGCTATTGAGAAAACGTCCCTTGCCGGGGCTTTCCGGATCGCTGAAGACATCCTTGTAGCGCGGCAAGTCCGACACGCTGCGCAAGTCCGGCGCCAATGGCTTGATGCCTTTGGCCGGATCGCCCTTGATCACGTATTCCGGCACCCACCAGCCTTCGGTTGCGCCTTTGACCGTATCGCCGATACTCGCCACCTTGCCTTCAGCCTCGGCCTTGACCCAGACCGGACTGCGACCGGCCCACTCTTCGCCTATGACCTGAATGTCATTGTTGGCCAGCGCAGTTTCCAGGGTGATGGTGGTGCCCGGCAAGGTATCCGTCGGCAGGCCGTAACCTTTCTCGACAATGATCCGCAAAATGTCGGTGATCAGACTGCCGCTTTCCCAGTTCAGGTCAGCGAAGTGGATCGGCGCCGGGGCGGCCATTACGGTCACGGGCGACACCAACAGACCCACAGTGGTTAGCAGACTTCCCAGCAGCAGTCGAAACCCTTTCATGCGTTGCACCTCGTGCTGTTCACAGCCATGGCAGGACGGCTTTGCGCACAAAGGCCGCGCACCTGCGAATACTCAGTCAACTGACTGTAGTAGAGGTTTGTGCGTTCGAGGTCCAACGATCAACTTTCAGAAGAGTCCTGCAAGTGCTGCAACTCCCTTCGCACCATGCTGGCGTACTCCGCCGGACGCAAGGTGTAGATCTGTGATGCCACCCAGCTTAGCCAGGCGCCTTGCAGAACAGCCTTCTGAGCGAACAGGCGCTGGGCTTGTGCACGAGCACTGTCGAGGTTTTGCTCATGGAAGTCGGCCCGGGACAGGCTCATTTATTCGCTGGCCTTGAACGTCGTGAGCTCGCCCTTGCGCCACTTGGCAGCTTTGCCAGTCACCGCTTTCAAGGTTTTGGTCAGGCCTTCCTGTAGCTGTTGGTGAGCGGCAAACACCGTCACTACGCTATGGCCTTCCTTGAACAGAATGGCGTGACCATCTGCCGTGGTCACGAACGCGTAATCACCGAGGCCGTAGACCGTGAGTTTGATCTCGCGAAACTTGATTTCGAATTTGCCACCTTCGCGACTCGGCAATACCGCTGCGCGGAAATGATCGCCGACCTTGAGTTCCAGGCGAGGCTTGTCGTCCACCACCAGTGCCGACTCGGTGTCGATCTCGGCGACGTAAATACCTTCAGGGGTCTGCTCGGTGATGTAAACGAAACGTGATTGAAACTGTTTGACCAGCTTTGCGCGTAGATCACCCAGCACGAACAAAGCATGCATATCGAGATTACTTACTGCCAAGGAAACATCCCCACATCTGAAAATGACGCTACCCGCAGAAAAATCAGGCAGCAGAAAAACGGTCATACCGAAAATGTCGCAACGATGACCCACGCTGAAATCGTGAAGCGAGCAGAAAGCTCCTTCATCGCAGGGTAGGAAAAGACTACTGGAATGCCCATCCTCCCGTCTTCCCTGGCGGTCGTCAGATGCTGAAGGAAATCGCCCTTCTAACGGCCAGAGAATACTGGACTATCTACTTTAGGGAGAAAACTCTTTAAAAAAAGCACTTTTCTGACATATCGCCAGAAAAAAATTGCTTTAGATAAGCATGAACCTCCAACCCGTGGAGGCGATTCTAGAGCAGCCATGCGCCCCTAGACTACCTAAAGCGACGTGTATCCGTCGGCAAACCATAGAAAAGGAATTCATATGAGCACGCTGACCCTCCCTGCCCAGCACACAAACACCCTGACCTATAGCCCTCACCTGCGTTATCAGGTGGTTCTGGCGGGTAACCGTTTTTTCCATATCAAAGAAACCGCAACGGGTCGTGTAAGAGGCTTCCGTGGTGACCACAACGAAGCCTGCGCCCTCGCCAGAAACCTCGAAACCTGTTTCTGACACCCCGGATTGTGTTTGCCTGCACTGTCGTTTCGTCACACCGATGACTTAACTGCGCCGCCAGCAAGCAACAACTGCCATACTGCCCGACCATTGAAACTCAGCCCCTTCGGCGGGCTGCGTTGAAAACAGCAGAATAATTTCCAAGGGAAGGCGTACGTGACGGAATTTGATATCGGCGAATTTTTTATTTGGGGCGAAGCCAGAGACGTCGATGGTGAATTCCAGGCGGTCATTGTCATGCGCGCGAAGCCGCCGCTGACCACTGTGACTTACCACCAGGTCGAAAAAGACCGCTGGTTCAAGACCAAAGACGTCGCCGCAGCCGCGGCCATGGAATCTGCCAAGGCGCTGAAGCTTGCCGTTGATGAGGGCGCGCTGAAGGCCTGATCGACAGGTCGCGACTTGAGCAGACTCATTAGCAAAAACGATTTAATGCAGGCTGTCGGGCTTTTCGGCGTTCAGTTGCGCCAACCAGGCAGCTTTACATTCCTCGGCCTCATTGCGGCTTGAGAATGCAGTGCCACGTTGCTCGCCATTGAGCAAGACGACCCAGCACACGCTTTGCCCCGCTGCCCGCAATCCAGCAGGCACGCCACTGCCAATCATCACCGCCACATCGACTTTGCCTTGCATGAGAGCACCTCGGATTTTTTCATTAGCTTCCTAACAATGTAGAAATATTAATGAGTCCCGCTCGCTGGAAATAGCCGCCTGCCTGCACAATTTCCTTGCATAACCGGTAACAATCACGTGTTCCCAGGACCAGCCTTAACGTGGGCTTTCAGGTTTGTAACCTAAGCGCAATCCACCCCAATGCCGCCCTTTGAGCATGATTGGAACCGACAGGTCATGCATCAATTCGCCCGTATCACGAGTATAGGTCTGAAGTAATACGGGCTGTTGATGGCTGCCACAGCGGATACCGGTACGGTCACTGAATTTGCGTTTGGTGCGGTTCTGCAACGTGTCGACATCTACGTCGCCGGTCAGCGGCTGACTGAAAATCGCATTGTGCGTCGGTACGTAGCCTTGCTGGGTGCAGGCGATCGCAAACACCAGACCTTCATGACGCTTGAGCAAGGGTTCCTGTATCCCCGGCAGCACCTGATCGGCGTAGCGATCAAAACGGGTCTGGAACCTGGTGGGCGCCGTGTTGGGAATTGCCTGATAGTTGCGGTCGAACAGGTCCTCCAGACTGATGCGTCCCTGGTCGATGTCCTGCGCGAAACGCTCAGCGATCTGACTGACACCTTCGCGTGCCAGGTCATAGATCCGCTGGTGGTAGTCGTCCAGTCCGACCTCGGCGAGGCGTTCGCTGATGGTCTCGGCCTGCCCCTCCATTTGCACCGCCGCTTGCGCCAGGTGCCGGGTTTGCTGATCACTGATTGCCAGATCGCTGCGCATCTGTTCGACGGCATGAAACAGACTGTCCAGTTGTTGGTGATTGTTACTTGAACCACTGGCGATTTCAGCGACTTGGGTTTCAACCCCGGCGGCCAGTCGGGCGATGTTTTGCAAATGCTGTCCGGTCTGTTCGACTTGCTCGACACCGTTGTTCAGGTCGCTGGACAACTGACGGATCTGCTCGACCACCTGCGCTGTGCGCTGCTGGATGTCGGCCACCATCAAACCGACCTCCCCGGTAGCGGTTGCAGTGCGCCCGGCCAGCCCGCGAACTTCATCGGCAACCACTGCAAAGCCACGGCCATGCTCTCCGGCGCGCGCCGCTTCAATCGCCGCGTTCAGCGCCAGTAGATTGGTCTGGCTGGCGATCGTCTGAATCACCAGCGTCACTCGCTGGATGTCTTCACTGCGCACACTCAGGGCTTCGATCAGCTCGCGACTGTCGTTGGCACGCACACTGAGTTGATGCATCCGCGTGATGGATTCGGCCAGTACAGTGCTCCCCAGGACACTGCTTTGGTGGGCTTCGCTGGCGGCACTCAAGGCTTGTTGGCTAAGTTGTGAAGTCGCCTTCTCAGTCCCGATCATGACTTCGGCACTGCTGACGATCTGCGCGGCCGCATCGAGTTGCGACTGCAGTTTGCCGGCCAGCTGCTTGACCGAATAGGCCACGCCAGCGGCCGACAACGCGTTATGACTGGTGGAATAGGACAGATCGCGGGTCAGTTCGGTGATCGCACTGGACGTATCGGCGACGGGAACGTCGACGGGTGCCCGCGAACGCAGCCGGGGCAGCCAGATAATCAGCACCGCCACCGGTAAACAGAGGTAAAGCGACCAGCCGCCGAGTGCCAAGGCGCACAGCAACGCCATCAAGGCGACGCTTTGCAGCGCAGGCATCAACCAGCGCGCATCCGTCTTGGGTGAAACCCGTGATTGCGCTGCTGCGCCAGCCAGAGATCCGTCGCGTGCCATGTTCGTTACCCCCACTGCGTCTTCTATTTGTTGTGTCAGCATTAAGCGCCACTAGAAGGCCATTATCTATGGTCCATTAGTCGTGGTGCTTGCAGCAGATCAATAGAATCGCGGGGATATTTTCCAGGCGGCAAAAAGCTTCGCGGGCAAGCCCGCTCCCACAGGTGAAGTGTGACCTGTGGGAGCGGGCTTGCCCGCGAATGGGCGCTACTGAATCAGGCCTGACGCTGGTGCTTGTCGATTTGCTCGTGACGCTCTTGAGCTTCGATGCAGTACTTGGTGGTCGGGCTGATCAGCAGGCGTTTCAGGCCGATTGGCTCGCCGCTGTCGTCGCACCAGCCGAAGGTGTCGTCGCCGATACGTTCCAGCGCTCTTTCCAGCTGAGGCAGCATGCGCTGATCGCGATCAATGGCGTTGACCAGCCAAGTGCGCTCTTCTTCGACCGAAGCCGCGTCAGCCGGGTCAGCCGGGGTATCCAGGCTCTCAATGGCGATGCGGTTCTGTTCGATGCGCTCGTGGGTTTCCACTTTCATGGCTTGCAACAGCTCGGTGAAAAAAGCCTGTTGCTCGGCATTCATGTAGTCATCCGCCGGCATGGCCAGCAACTTTTCCTTTGTCATTGATTTCTCTATAAAAAATACGTGCATTAAGGCGAATCAGGGAGCTTTCCGGTCGACCCGCAAGGCCTCGGAAAGGCGCCGTACATTCCAAGCGCCACCCGGCACTCAATTTACGAGGGGCGGCAGTCTAAGGCCGACTTGCAACCTCAGCAACTGAAAAGACAGGGAATTTGTCCGACACGGCCCTTAAATTGCTCTATGGCAAGCTTTGAGGCGCTCATCGGAGTGCGTTTATAGCAAGAAATTCAATCGAGCGGCTGTATATAGAAGACAAACGGCTATGCCACGCGCGCCTGCGTGGCGTAATTCACCATTGTTAAGGTTTTTTTCAGTGCGAGATGTGGGTATTGCGAAGTACAACCTTTGGACGCCGGACCTGTGGGAGCGAGCATTGCTCCCATGGGGGGCAGATCAGCGCTTGAGTTTGCGCTTGTTGCGGTATTGATCGATGACCACCGCGACCACGATGATCAGGCCTTTGATGATGTCCTGAATGTAGGCGTCGACGCCGACGAAGGTGAAGCCGCTGGCCATCACGCCGAGGATCAGCGCGCCGATCACCGTGCCGGTTATGCGCCCCACGCCACCCGCCAGGCTGGTTCCGCCGATCACCGCTGCGGCAATCGCGTCCAGTTCATACGACATGCCCATCCCGGCCTGTCCGGTTGCGGCACGGGCCGATGCCACTACGCCTGCCAGTCCCGCCAGCAACCCGGCGATGCTGTAGACGATCACCAGATGGCGTTTGACGTTGATGCCTGAGGTGCGCGCCGCCTGCATGTTGCCGCCGATGGCGTAGGTGTATTTACCGTACTTGGTGTTGCGCAAGGCGATGTGGAAGATCACCGCCACCACCAGAAAGATGATCACCGGCATCGCGCCGTGGCCGATGGCCGTGTAGGAATCCGAGAGCATGCTCACCGGCTGGCCTTCGGTGTAGTAACGCGCCAGGCCACGGGCCGAGACCATCATGCCCAAGGTGGCAATGAACGGCGGAATCCCGGTGACGGCAATGATGCTGCCATTGATTGCCCCCGCCAGCAGCCCGACCCCGAGCCCGGCAATCACCGGAATCCACACCGGCAAGTCGGTCAGCGACGGAAACACCGCCCGGGCGAAATCCGAGGTCTGCGCCAGACTGGCGGCAATCATCGCCGATAAGGCCAGTACCGAACCCGACGACAGATCGATGCCGGTGGTGATGATCACCTGGGTCACGCCAATCGCCAGCAGGCCGATGATCGACACTTGCAGGATCATCAGGACCAACCGCTGGGAGTTCATCAAAAAGCTCTGGTCGCGCACGATCCAGCCGAACACTTCAAACACCAGGCCAATGCCGATCAGCACCAAAAAAATACTCAGCTCGGTCGGTAAGCGCCGACGACTCTTGACCGGTGCCATTGCAGGCTTGTTTTCCAGTATCGCGTTCATAACCACTCATCCTTCAAATGAAATCCGGCATCGAATACAGTCCTGTGGCGAGGGAGATTGCTCGCGTTCGAGTGCGTAGCGCTCGCCAGATCTACGGTATATCCGAGACATTGGGGCCGCTCCGCGGCCCAGCGGGAGCAAGCTCCCTCGCCACGGATACAGCGTTCACCCTTGACTTAATGGCGTAGAGACATGCCGGAAGCCAGTTGCATGACCCGCTCCTGAGTTGCCTCGCTGCGGTCGAGCGTGCCCATCAGGTCGCCCTCGTGCATGACCATCACCCGGTCGCTCATGCCGAGCACTTCCGGCAGCTCCGAAGAAATCATGATCACCGCCATGCCTTCGCTGGCGAGATAGGAAATCAATCGGTAAATCTCGGCTTTGGCACCGACATCGATACCACGGGTCGGCTCGTCGAGAATCAGGATGCGCGGGTTGGTCATCAGCCAACGGGCGAGCAAGGCTTTTTGCTGGTTGCCGCCGGACAAGGTATCGATGCACTGTTCCAGCGACGGGGTTTTCACCCGCAGCTTCTTGCACATGTCTTCGCACAGGGCGCGCAAGGCTTTTTGCTGGATAAAGCCGTTGCCGGCGTAATGCGGCAGCACCGCCATTTCCATGTTTTCCAGGACCGACAGACACGGGAACAGGCCACTGAGCTTGCGATCCTCGGTAAGCAACGCAAAGCCCTTCTCGATGGCCATGTGCGGATCGCTGATACGTACCGGTTGGCCGTCGAGACAAATTTCACCGCCGTCGCTTGGGGTGATGCCGAAAATCGCTTCGGCGACGTTAGTCCGGCCCGAGCCCATCAGCCCGGCGATGCCGAGGATCTCGCCGGCATGCAGGTCGAAGGAAACACCCTGGAAGACGCCGTCCAGGCGCAGGTCACGCACCGACATCAACAGATCGCCAATCGGTTTCTCGCGCACCGGGAACAACTGGCTCAGTTCACGCCCGACCATCATCGAGATCAGGCTGTCGCCGTCCATGCTGTCGGCCCGTTGCAAGCCGATGTAGGCGCCGTCACGGAACACCGCGACTTCGTCGGCGATGCTGAACACCTCGTTCATTTTGTGGGTGATATAGATGATGCCCTTACCTTGGGCCTTGAGGTCGGCAATGATCGAAAACAGGTGGGCGACCTCCTTGTCGGTGATCGCCGAGGTCGGTTCGTCCATGATCAGGATGTCCGAGTCGTAGGACACCGCTTTGGCGATCTCGACCATCTGCCGTTCGGCGATGCTCAAGTTGCCGACCTGTTCTTCCGGGTCGAGGTTGATCCGCAGCCGCTCCAGCAATTGCGCGGTGCAGCGGTGCATTTCCCGGTGATCGATCATGTGGAAACCGTTGAGCTGCTCGCGACCGATCCAGATGTTCTCGGCGATGCTCATGTGCGGCATCAGGTTGAGTTCCTGGTGGATCATCGCGATCCCGGCCTGCAAGGCTGCCAGCGGCGTATCGAACCTCACCGGTTTACCGCGCAAGCGCAATTCACCGGCATCCGGCTGATAGATGCCGGCGATGATTTTCATCAGGGTGGATTTGCCGGCTCCGTTCTCGCCCATCAAGGCCAGCACCGAACCCGGACGCACCCGCAGCTGGACATCGGACAACGCCACCACACCGGGGAAACCCTTGCTGACGTTGATGATCTCCAGCAGGTACGGCTCATCGACAGGTATGGCGTTTGGCTGGACACCCACCAACGGGATGCTCGAAGCAGTCGCTGAAGCGAACATGATCAGGTACTCCATCAGCAAGGTTGGCAATGCCACCCTGCGTGCTTATTGTTGTTATTGAACGGACTGACTATTTGAACTGGTCAACGTTTTCCGGAGTGATCAGGCGATACGGCACCCACACCGCCTGCTCGACCGGTTCGTTCTTGGCCATCTTCACGGCCGCGTCGATGGAGTCGACAGCCTGGCCCTTGGCGTCCTGGAACACCGAGACCGCCAGATCACCTTTCTTCACGGCGCGCAGGCCGTCGGGAGTACCGTCGACACCAGCGATCAACACACTACCCTTTTCCACCCCGGCCTGTTTCAAAGCCATGGCCGCGCCGATGGCCATTTCGTCATTGTTGGAGACGATGGCGTCGAACTTGCGGCCTTGGGTCAGCCAGTCGTTGACCAGCGTCATGCCTTTATCGCGTAACCAGGTCCCGGTCTGCTCTTGGTCGATCTTGATGCCGGGGTACTTGGCCAGCACCTCTTTGACGCCTTTGGTGCGGTTGGTGGTGGAGTTGTTGGCGAGGTCGCCGAGCAGGATCACGATGTCACCCTTGCCCTTGAGCTTTTCGGCGAGGTACTGCATCTGCATCTGGCCGGCTTCCAGATCATTCGAGGCCACGGTAATCACGCCTTTTGGCAGGTTCAGGTCATCCGGACGACGGTTGACGTAGACCAGCGGAATTCCGGCCTTGACCGCCGCTTCGGTGATTTTTTTGGTCGCGGCGGTATCCACCGGATTCACCACGATGGCGTCGACTTTCTGGCTGATGAAACTTTCGACCTGGCTCAGTTGCTTGACCACGTCGCTGCGGGCGTCTTCGAACTGCAGTTTGACGCCATCGGGCATGGACTTGGCTTGCTTGTCCATGGATTCGCGCAAGTAGGTCAACCAGGTGTCATCGAACTGCGACATGCTGACGCCAATCCTCAGGTCAGCGAGTGCGGCACCGCTGGCAAGCATCAGGGACAGGGCAAGTGAGGCGAAACGGATCTTGGTCTTCATGAAAAGTCTTTCTCCACATTCTTGTAGGTTTTATGGATAAGGCGCAGGACAAATTCAGTGAGTGGGCAAGCGAACGATCGGTGCACCTGGAATGCAGCACACCAGGGCGCCCTTGCGTTCAACGCAAAGGAAACTGGAAAGGGACAGGAAGCGAGCGTGAGGCAGATCGCGGGACAGGTGCAGCGCGGTACGTAAAACGTGCAGAGCAGAGCTGAAGGTTTTCATCGACGGTACCTATCGTTGTTTCTTGTTTTTGTTTCGTCCTACCCGCACTCAAGGCTGGCTTGAGGTCGATCGGGACGTTGATAGTCGGCAACCTGGAAATGACTTTATTGGAATTTAATTTCCATATCAACTCATTTTAGAATTTTATTCTGATTTTATTCCATGCCCGCATGCAGGCTTCATCTCAATCGCCTGATGGCGCTCGAAACTCAGCCGTGCAGCGTCTAGAACGCGGGTGGTCGCCAGTGCATCGCGGGCCTCGACCGGCAGTGGGCCGCCGCTTTGCAACGCAGTTTGCAGCTGTAAATAGAACTGATTCCAGCAACCACGCTCAGACGGAACCCGTTCGCGCTCCTCACCGTGCTCGAACCAGCCCCAGCGTCGATGCTCTTCAACACCCCAGCGATCACCTTCGGATTTTGGTGTTAGCCCGGCCAGCGCCAAGGCCTCTTGCCCGTCCAGCCCGTCGACGCTGTAGCAACCTGCCGTGCCGTTGACCCGAAAACGCGGCCCGGGATTGTTTTGCAGGCAACTGCCACTCAAGTGCGAGATCACGCCATTGGCATGGGTCAGCGAAAGGAAAAAACCGTTGTCGAACAGCTGGTCCTGATTGAGGTAGTCCAGTTCGGCGTAGACCCGTGTCACCGGCCCGAACAATTGCAGCGCCTGATCCACCAGATGACTACCCAGATCGCGCAGGAATCCACCCCCGTTGCCCTTGCCCACCGACTGCGGCGAATAGCGTTCTACGCTGGACTCAAAGCGCGTGACCTGACCCAGTGCTCCGGATTCGACGAGTTTGCGTACCGTGAGAAAGTCCGAATCCCAGCGCCGGTTCTGATAAACGCTGAGCGGGACCTTGCGAAGCTCGGCAGCGGTCACCAGAGCTTCGGCCTGCTGTGCATCAGCAGCGAAGGGTTTGTCGCAGACCACCGCTACCCCGTACTCAATCGCTTCGAGCACCAGCGCCGCCCGCCCCTCCAGCGTGGTAGAAATCACCAGCACATCAACCCCGGCGTCCACCAACTGGCCAATGCTGTCGAAAGCCGGGACGCCGGGGTATTCAGCCGCCAATAGCTGACGGCGCTCGGGGGAGCGCGTGACCACACCAACAAAAGTCGCCGCCGGCAAGCTGCTGATCAACGGCGCATGGAAAAACCGGCCACCGTGGCCGTAACCGACAAGTCCGATTCGCATGAAGCTTTCCTTTGATCGTTCCCACGCTCTGCGTGGGAATGCCGCCATGGACGCTCTGCGTCCGCTCTGAATGTGACGCGGAGCGTCACGGGATGCATTCCCACGCGGAGCGTGGGAACGATCATTTGAAGCACAACTCGCGGGTCACGCGCTCCAGCATCATCCGGTTGGACTCGTCCGGGCGATCTTCCCAGGCGAACACCGAGACCGTGGCGATACCGTCGAACCTGATCTCGCGCAGGGTGCTGAAGAACGCTTCCCAGTCGACCTCGCCCTGCCCGATGTCCAGATGCTGGTGCACGGTGGCCGTCACGCCCGGCGGGTTGACGATGTAGCGCAGCCCCGACGAAGCCTTGTGGTTGTAGGTGTCGGCGATGATCAGGTGGCTGAGTTTGGAGCCCGCGTACTTGAGCATCGAGGCGATGTCGCCTTTGCCGTCGTCGTAGAAGAAGGTGTGCGGCGCCGCATAGAGGTAGTTGATCCAGTCGCGATCAAGACCGCGAATGATGTCGACCGACTCGTTATTACGCTCGCAAAAATCATAGGGGTGCGCCTGGATATCGAGCTTGATGCCTTCACGTTCGAACTCGGGAATCAGTTCGTCCATGGAGCGCATGAACTGATTTTCACAGACCAGCGGGTTGTCCGACTGCCCGGTGAATTCGGTGTTGACCAGTTCGCAGTCCATCTCGACAGCGATCTGGATTGCGCGCTTCCAGTTACGTACCGCCGCCACCCGCAAGCCTTCATCGGCGGCGGCCCAGTGGTACATCGGGAGCAAGGACGAGAGTTTTACCCCGGTGTCGCCCAGGGCTTTGCGAAACTCCTTGATCCGCGCCTTGTCGACGCGTGGGGCCTTGTAGAACGGCAGAAAATCTTCCCGGGGCGAGAGCTCGATGTGCTCGTAACCAAGTTCGGCGACCTTGTCGACCATCTTGCCCAGGGACAGAGTGCGGTACATGTAGGGGTCTAGTGCGATGCGCATTTTTCAGCTCTCCTCTCGTTCCCACGCTCTGCGTGGGAATGCATCCCGTGACGCTCCGCGTCACATCCTGGAGCGGACGCGGAGCGTCCATGGCGGCATTCCCACGCGGAGCGTGGGAACGATCATGTGGTTAGCCGTAGAAACGGGGGCGGTCTGGCAGTGCGACGTTGACGATCGCCCCGCTCTGCTGTGCTTCGATGCAGGCATCCGCCGCCACCGCCGCGGCAAAACCGTCCCAGGCCGACGGCCCACCGACTTGTCCGGCGCGCACGCCGTCGATGAACGCCTGCAACTCAACGTCGTAGGCAGCGATGAAGCGGTCCTTCCAGTCCATCAAAATCGCGTTGGACAGCTTGGCCCCGCTGCGCATCTGCACCTGCGACGGCTCCGGCAGCTTGGCGATGCCGGTCTCGCCGACCACTTCGCACTGAATGTCATAACCGTACTGGCAGTTAACGAAAACTTCGACGTCGATGCGCGTGCCCTTGGCGGTTTCCAGCAGGACGATTTGCGGGTCTTTCAGGTGGGCGTGGGCCTTGCTGGTCTTGCGCGGAAACACCACTTGTACCGACACGTAATCGTCATCGAGCAACCAACGCAGCACATCCAGTTCATGGATCAGCGTGTCGGTGATCGCCATGTCGGTCTTGTAGTTCTCACCCACAGTCGGGTTGCGGTGAGCGCAATGCAGCATCAGCGGCTCGCCGATCTGGCCGCTGTCGATCACCGCTTTGAGTGCTCGATAGCCCTCGTCGTACGGGCGCATGAAACCGACCTGCACCAGACGTTTGCCGTGGGCCACTTCTGCCTCGACGATCTTGCGGCAGCCCTCGGCGGTGACCGCCAGCGGCTTCTCGCAGAACACCGGTTTGCCCGCCGCAATCGCCGCCAGCACAAACTCTTCGTGGCTCGGCCCCCAGGAGGTGACCAGAATCGCTTCGACGTCCGGCGCCTTGATCAGCGCGTGGCCGTCCGGGTACACCTCGGCGGCCAGTTTCAGGTCAGCAACCACTTTGGCGGCCTGCTGCAGATTAATGTCGGTGACCGCCACTACCTGGCTGTTGAGCAGGGTCTGGCTGCAACGACGGATGTGATCCTGACCGATCGCGCCGGTGCCGATCACGCCCAGTTTTAAGGAATGAGAGAGCAAAGACATGTGAAGACTCCTGTTATGAGAACAGCGCAATCAGTACTGACGGGCCTTGGCCAGTCGTTCATTAAGGGTTTTGGCCACCGCATCGGTGCGCGCGCTGGTGGAGACTTGCGCCACGCCCACACGCCACCAGGACAGGTATTTGTGGATCATGGTCTTGGGCAGGACCTTGATGTCGATCAACGTCGACACCGTCTGCAACCGCGCATCAGCCAAGGCCGCTTGCAGTTGTTCGACGGTGTTGACCTTGTAGGTCTTGCAGCCATAAGCCGCCGCACTCATGGCGAAGTCCACCGGGACGAAACCGCCATCGAGCTTGCCGGTCTCAGGGTTGCGGAAGCGGAACTCAGTGCCGAAGCTGTCCATGCCGTGTTCCATCTGCAAGTTGTTGATGCAGCCGAAGGTCATGTTGTCGAGCAGGATCACGTTGATCTTGCGCCGCTCCTGGATCGAGGTGGCCAGCTCCGAATGCAGCATCATGTAGGAGCCGTCTCCCACCAGCGCGAAGACCTCGCGCATCGGTTCGGCGAGTTTCACCCCGAGGGCGGCATTGACCTCATAGCCCATGCAGGAATAACCGTACTCGACGTGATAGGTGTTCACGCCCTTGCTGCGCCAGCTGCGTTGCAAGTCGCCGGGCAAGCTGCCGGCAGCGGCGACGATCACTGCATCATCAGCCAGGGTTTCGTTCAACACGCCGAGGACACGGCTTTGGGTCAGGCAGGAACCGGTCAGCTCGATGAATTCGCGCAGCACCGCCGGGTCCATGCGGTCGTTGATTTCCGGGATGAAGTCCTGGGTCTGGTATTCGACCTGGTAGACCCGATCGACCTCTTCATCCAGTTGCACCTTGGCCTGATGCGGTTGATCGCCCCAACTTGAGCGGTAATCGGTCAAGGCTTCAGACAACGCCTGCAAGCCGGATTTAGCGTCGGCCAGCAACTGCACACCATCGAGCTTCAACGCATCGCAAGGGCTGATGTTCAGGTTGAGAAACTTCACCTCGGGGTGCTGGAACAGCCATTTCGACGATGTGGTGAAATCCGAGTAGCGGGTGCCGATGCCGATGATCAGATCGGCTTCCTTGGCCAGCAGGTTCGCGGCCAGGCAACCGGTTTCGCCAATCCCGCCGACGTTCAGCGGATGACTGGAAACCACCGCACTCTTGCCGGCCTGAGTCTCGGCGAAGGGAATGTCGAAACGTTCGGCAAACGCTTGCAACGCGGCATTCGCGCCCGAATATTTGACCCCGCCGCCGCAGATGATCAGCGGCTTGCGCTTGCCTTTGAGCAGCGCCACGGCTTCGCCAAGCATGGCTTCGGTGGCCGGGCGACGGTCGATGCGGTGCACGCGTTTTTGCAGGAAGTAATCGGGGTAATCATAGGCTTCGGCCTGCACGTCTTGCGGCAAGGCCAGCGTCACCGCGCCAGTTTCCGCCGGATCGGTGAGCACGCGCAAGGCGTGGATCGCCGCGCTCATCAGTTGCTCGGGACGGTTGATGCGGTCCCAGTATTTGCTGACCGCTTTGAAGGCATCGTTGGTGCTGATGCTCAGGTCGTGGAACTGCTCGATCTGTTGCAACACCGGGTCCGGTTGACGACTGGCGTAGACATCGCCCGGCAACAGCAGCAAGGGAATGCGGTTGGCGGTGGCCGTCGCCGCAGCGGTCAGCATGTTCGCCGCACCGGGGCCGACCGAGGAGGTGCAGGCGTAGATCTTGCGCCGCAGGTTCTGTTTGGCAAAACCAATGGCGGCGTGAGCCATGCCCTGCTCGTTGCGGCCCTGATGGACGATCAGGTCGCCGCTGTCCTGCTCCAGCGCCTGGCCGAGACCGAGCACATTGCCGTGGCCGAAAATAGTGAAGATCCCGGCGACGAATTTGCTTTGAACCCCATCGACCTCGACGTATTGGTTGTCGAGGAATTTCACCAGGGCCTGGGCCATGGTCAGTCGTGTTGTGGTCATGTGCGATCCTTCAATATACGAAGAAACCTTGTGGGAGCGAGCTTGCTCGCGATGACGGTTCTACATTCAACATCAATGGTTACTGTCACACCGCTATCGCGAGCAGGCTCGCTCCCACAGTTGTTCTTCATCAACCCGAAAGCTATGTCAGGTCAGGGCGTGTTTCAGGTGATCCATGCTCGCGCCGATTGCCTGGCGGATATCCGTCAGCCTGTGCACGCTGTCGGCAAACGGCTCGAACGACAGGTAGCCGCTGTAGCCGGTGCTGAGCAAGGTATCGATCTGTGCCGCGCTGCCAAGGATGTCGCCCTCGCCCACCAGCACCCGATGCCCATCGCGGATGGACGCCAGCGGCGCTTGCGCGTCCTCGACACCCGAGATGTGCACCAGCCCGGTCAGCTCAGGGAAAAACTCGTGTTCACTGGCCAGATGGTGGTGGAAGGTGTCATGCACCAGACGGAACACATCCAGCCCGCCAATAGACTTGATCGCATCCACTGCCGTACGTTTGCGCCGTAGCGAGCACTCTTCGAAACCCAGCGGTTCGATGAAACCGAGAATCCCGTATTCGCGCAGGATTGGTGCTAGCTCGCTCAATGCGGTGCGCAGGCCGGCGCTGCGTTCAGCTTCGTTGCGCGGGTCGGCGCGATCATTCAGCGGGCACATCACCAGTCCTTGCGCGCCGCAATCGCGGGCATAGGCGGCGAGTTTCAGGGCGTGCGCGCGGCGCTCGTCGTTCCACACATCGAACGGGTACAGCGCATTGATCGACAGCACCTTGATTCCATGTGTGGCGCACAACTCACGAACGTGTAAGGCCGGCGTGCCGTCTTCAATCTCGATGCCCTTCAGGTCATTGCGGATCTCTATGGCATCGGCTTTCAGGGTCACCGCCAGCTCAATGAATTCAGGCAGCGACAAACGTGGGGCGGCCATACGGTTCAGGGCGAAACGCAGGGGCTGGCTCATTATTCTTGTTCTCCGCACTCAAGTTGTTTATTTGGCAGTGGGCATGCTGAATTCAGGGCCTTTGGCGATGCTGTCCGGCCAGCGCTGCATGACGCTTTTGTAGCGGCTGTAGAAACGAATGCCTTCTTCGCCATAGGCATGGTGATCGCCGAACAACGAACGCTTCCAGCCACCAAACGAGTGCCAGGCCATCGGCACCGGAATCGGTACGTTGATGCCGACCATCCCGACCTTAATGGTGCGGGCAAACGCCCGGGCAATCCCGCCATCGCTGGTGAAGCAAGACACTCCATTGCCGAACTCATGGGCGTTGATCAGCGCCACGGCGCTGGCGAAATCCGGCACCCGGACGATGCCCAGCACCGGACCAAAGATTTCCTGCTGGTAGATGCTCATCTCGGTCGTGACCTTGTCGAACAGGGTCGCACCGACAAAGAAGCCATTCTCCGCACCCGGCACCTTGAAGCCGCGGCCATCGACGATCAGCTGCGCGCCCTGGGCCACGCCTTGATCGATGAAGCCTTCGACCTTGGCCTTGTGCTCGGCGGTGACCAGCGGCCCCATCTCGCTGTCGCCCTGCATACCGTTGCCGACCTTCAACTGATCGATGCGCGGCAGCAGTTTGGCAATCAGTTTGTCGCCAACATCACCTACCGCCACCGCAATCGAGATGGCCATGCAGCGTTCGCCGGCCGAGCCGAATGCAGCGCCAATCAACGCATCGGCGGCCTGATCCAGATCGGCGTCGGGCATCACGATCATATGGTTCTTCGCCCCGCCCAGCGCCTGCACGCGTTTGCCACGGGTTGTGGCTTGCTGGTGGATGTACTCGGCAATCGGCGTCGAACCGACAAACGAAATCGCTTCGATGTCCGGGTGCTGCAGCAAGGCGTCGACGGCGCTCTTGTCGCCCTGCACCACGTTGAACACACCGTCCGGCAAACCGGCTTCAGTGAGCAGACGCGCCATCAGCAAACTGGCCGACGGATCACGCTCCGAAGGTTTGAGGATGAAGCAATTGCCGGTGACCAGCGCCAGCGGAATCATCCACAACGGCACCATCACCGGGAAGTTGAACGGCGTGACCCCGGCGCAAACGCCCAGTGGCTGACGCAGGTTCCAGTTGTCGATGCCGCCACCGATGTTGTCGCTGAATTCGGTTTTCAGCAGGTTCGGCGCACCGCAGGCGTACTCGACGATCTCGATGCCACGAGTCACCTCACCCTTGGCATCGGTAAAGACTTTGCCGTGTTCGCGGCTGATGA
Organism: Pseudomonas brassicacearum; assembly: GCF_003732175.1. GTDB lineage: Bacteria > Pseudomonadota > Gammaproteobacteria > Pseudomonadales > Pseudomonadaceae > Aquipseudomonas > Aquipseudomonas brassicacearum_G. The sequence goes on along the minus strand of NZ_MOBI01000018.1, from coordinate 59,794 downwards.
TTTCCGCCAGCTCATTGTGATGACGGTCGAGCAGTTCCTTGAACTTGAACATCACCCGCGAGCGGCGTAGCGACGATTGCTCGGACCAGGCTGGGAACGCCCGCAGCGCCGAAGCCACCGCTTCGTCGACGGTTTGCTGGCTGGCCAACCCGACCCGCGCCTGAATCGCACCAGTGGCCGGGTTGAACACATTGCTGAAGCGCTCACTGCCAGTGTCCTGCACCTGGCCGTTGAGGTAGTGGCCGATAACCGGGGCGTCACTCATTGTTTTTGTTCTCCAGTGCGTCTTCAGAATTCAGAGGTCCAGCAGCCAGCTGTGCCGCGGATCGTTGTGGAACTGCCAGACCCGTTTCGGGCCGGCCATGACGTTCAGGTAATACGACTCGTAACCGTAAGGCACGCTGACCGGGTGATACCCCTTGGGCACCACCACCAGATCGCTGTGTTCCACGGCCATGGCCTGATCGATGGAGCGGTCGTCGGTGTAGACCCGCTGGAACACGAAGCCTTGCGGCGGGTTGATCTGGTGGTAATAGGTCTCTTCGAGAAAGCTCTGGTGCGGCAGGTCGTCGGTGTCGTGTTTGTGCGGTGGGTAGCTCGACGAATGCCCGGACGGCGTGCGTACCTCCACCACCAGCAGCGAATGCGCAGGCTCGGTGTCGGGCAGGATGTCGCAGACGTAACGGGTGTTGGCGCCCTTGCCGCGTACGCTGCGCTTCATGCTGTCGGGGGTGATCAGCCGTGGGCCGATGCCTGTCGACGCCGAACCGGGAGCGGCGCACACGGCAATCTGTACATCGCTGAGGGCGACTACCTGCGCCTGGCTGCCGGGTGGCAGGTAAGCGGCGAACGGTGACTTGTCTTCGAACACCGATTGGCGGTCGCCGATGTTGTCCCAGTTGAACGCGCCCTGCCCTGGCGCTTCACCACTAACGTCAACCCGACCGCTGAGCAGCACCAGACACAATTCCTTGTCACCTGCGCTGACCGGCAAGGTTTCGCCGAGGCTCAGGCGGTAGGCGGCGAAACCGACGTATTCCAGCGCGCCGGCGGCCAACTCGACCATGGTCCGACCCTTGGCGTTGCTCTTGACCAGCAGGCTCATTGTCCGGTCCTCTGCTCGAGCAAGGCGCGCAAGGTCTCGTAACCTTTCTTGGCATAGGCGTAGCTCGGCGCGACGGCCGGATCCTGCTCGGCCTCGACCACCAGCCAGCCGTGATAATCGGCGGCCAGCAATACCTCGAGCAGCGCGGCAAAGTCGATATCACCGTCGCCCGGCACGGTGAAGGTGCCGTTGATGATGCAGTCCGGGAAGCTCCAGAGATTGTTGCGCGCCAGTTGCACCACCGGTTTACGCACGTCCTTGAAATGCACGTGGCAGATGCGCCCGATGTGTTTACGCAGCACCTCGAGCGGTTCGCCACCGCCCATGTAGCAATGGCCCGAATCGAACAGCAGCCCGACTTCGCTGCCGGTCAGGGACATCAGTTTATCGATGTCCGCCGGCGACTCGACGTAGGCACCCATGTGGTGGTGATACGCCAGGCGCACGCCCTGGGACAGGGTGAAGCGTGCCAGCTCAGTCAGTTTGTCGGCGTACTCCTGCCAGGCCTGCTCGGTGTGAAAACGCGGGCGTTCGACCAACGGAATCCGCTGGCCCTGAATCGAATCGGCGACTTCGCCGTAGACCAGCACCTTGGCGCCATTCTTCGACAGCAAGTCGACATGGCTGCCAATGGCCTCGATTTCTTCAGCCACCGAACGCCGGGCCAGGCGGCTGGAATACCAACCCGAGACCAGCGCCAGGTCGTAAGGCCGCAGCACATCGCCGACACCTTTGGCGTCCTTGGGGAATTTGCCGTTGAGTTCAAAACCTTCGTAGCCGATTTCCTTGCCTTCGCTCAGGGCAGTGCTCAGCGGTGTTTCCCCACCGAGGGCGGGCAGATCGTCGTTGCTCCAGGAAATCGGGTTGATGCCAATTCGGATAGCGGGCATGGCTGCACCTTTTATTGTTTTTACATAACCATTGAATGTGGCGATGAACCCTGTGGAAGCGAGCCTGCTCGCGATGGGGCCTTCAAGGGCGCCAAAAGCATCGCGAGCAGGCTCGCTCCCACAGGTATCGCATTTCAATCAAAAATCATCATCAGGCGCGGGCAGTGCGCCAGGCATTGATCAGTTCGACAAACGTGCCCTGCACTCTCTGGATCAGCGCTTCGTCATCGATCTCACCGGCCAGCCACGCTCGGCTCGGTTCCTGGAAAATCGTCCGGCCTACTGCAAACCCTCTGCAGGTCTTGCTTTGGCTCGCTTGCGCAAAACCTTCGGCCAGCGTTGCGGCTGGTGCATTGAGCCCCAGCAGCACCACGCCTCGGCAATAGGGATCGCGCTCCTGGATCAGCTCGTCGAGCTGTTTCCACTCCTCGCTGCTTTGCGCCTCGATCTTCCACCAGGACGGGAAAATGCCCAGGTTGTACAGGCGCTTGATCGCGCGATAGAGCACGTCCGGATGCGCTGACGGGAGATCCTTGGGCGGGATGATTTCCAGCAGCAACTCATGGCCGCTGACCTGCGCCGCCTGATACAGGCCCTTGATCTGCGCTTCCTGTTCCAGACGCAGCAGCGGTTCGTCGTCGGGATGAAACTGCACCAGGCACTTGATGATTTGTTCCTGCGGCCAGGCGATCAGATTGCTGCCGATCGAACGACCATGTTCGAAGGCCAGTGGCCGTGAACCCTGCACTTCCACCGGACGCGCCACCCACCAACCGCGACCGGTGGCGGCATTCAGCGAGTCCTGACCGAAACGCTGGTCAGCCAGCAGACCGACATCCGCCTCGATGCCTTGCCGACGCAGGTCTGCTTCGACCCGTTCCACAGCCCGGATGAACAACTGCTTGAGTTCGCAAATGCTGCTCAGGTCACGACCGCCCTTCTGCGCCAGTTCCACCAGTTGCCCGCGATGATCAAAGGCAAAAATGAACAGCTGCTTCCAGGCTTTGCGCGGCACGCTGACCTGATGCAGGCGTTGCAGCACCGCGTCCTGATCCGGCCGGGTGATCGGCACCGGGCTGTTGAACAGGTAATCCAGCTCGGCGCGGGTCGGCATCGCCGGGGCGCAGGCGTGGCGTGAAACCACCAGGCCGCCACAGGCATTGGCCAACTGGCAGCAGCGTTCATCGCTGGCCTCGATCAGCCAGCCGCTGAGAAAGCCCGACATGAACGCATCGCCAGCGCCGAGCACGTTGAGCACTTCGACCCGCACACCGGGATAAATCGCGCCGTCTTCGAGACGAACCGGAATCACCCCGTGAATCACCGTGCAGCCTTGCGGCCCGAGCTTGACCACCAGGGTCGCCGCCGTCAGAGCACGGACGTTGCGCAGTGCGCTCAACAAGTCCTCGCTGCCACCGGCAATCAGGAACTCCTCTTCGGTGCCGACGATCAGGTCGAAACGCGGGAGGATTTGCTGTACGTGCTGGCTAACCTGCTGGTCGGCGACGAAACGCGTTTCGCCATCCGCCTTGCCCGCCAGCCCCCAAAGGACCGGCCGGTAATCGATGTCGAGGATGCGTTTGACGTTGTGCTTTTCAGCGTACTCCAGTGCCTGGATGCTCGCCTTGTACACGCCGTCGGTAGAGAAATGGGTGCCAGTGATCAGCAAGGCTTTGCTGGAGGCGATAAAGGTTTCGCTGATGTCTTCGGCGCGCAGGGCCATGTCGGCACAGTTTTCGCGGTAGAACACCAACGGAAAGGTTTCGCGGTCCTTGAGGCCCAGCAAAACCATGGCGGTGAGGCGCTCAGGATCAACCTTGATGCCGCTGACGTCGCAACCTTCACGGGTCAGGGATTCAACCAGGAAGCGCCCCATGTGGTCGTCCCCCACCCGACTGAGCATGGCCGACTTCAGCCCCAACCGGGCCGTGCCGAAGGCGATGTTGGCGGACGAACCTCCGAGGTACTTGGCGAAGCTTGAGACATCCTCCAGCCGCGCACCGACTTGCTGCGCATAGAGGTCGACGCCAAGGCGCCCGAGGCAAATCAGATCCAATTGACGCCCACTGGCAAAACGAGTCTGGCCCATGCTGGCTCCTGTTATTTTTATCAGCCTGCGTTCGGGGCGGTGGTGGCGCCGAACACTCTTGGTGGATGCAGACTAAAACGTGTGGCGCCGACAAATCAATATTTATTCCAATAAATTTTTACGTGGAATATTTTTTCCAATAAACTTTTACAGAAGCACTCCAGACACCGTGCATCGTTTCAGCACATGCCTGGCTGACCCACGGCTCAAGATTTTATTCATGCCTACCCTGTAGACTGCGCACAGCCAACCTATTGTCATGGGCAACGCTTCACCGAGCGGCCCAATAAGAACAAGCCAGAAGGATTATTTATGTCCCGCACCGATCAGCCGGCTACCGCCGAGACCACGCCGCAAAGCGACCTCGCCAGCCCTCCGATCAATGCCGAACGCTTGCTGCAGCTCATCACCAACGAATACGAAAGCCTGCCGCGGCAGCTCAAACGCATCGCCAGCTACATGAGCCAGCAGAGCGACCGGATCATGGTCGATCGCATCAGCGACATCGCCCGCGAATGCGAAGTACACCCTTCGGCCATCGTGCGTTTCTCCCAGCGCTTTGGCTTCAGCGGTTTCAGCGAAATGCAGGCGTTGTTTCGCGAGGCGTACACCCACAAGACCACGCCGGTGCAGAACTACCAGCAGCGCATTCGCAGCATGATCGCCAACAAATCGCAGAAGGCCAGCGGCGGCGATCTGGCGCGCGAGTGCATCAACGCCACGCTGTCAGGCATCGAACGCCTGGGCCTGGAACTGGATGACCAGTCCTTCGAGAAAGCCGTGGACCTGGTGGTGAATGCCGACAACATCTACGTGGTCGGGGTGCGGCGCTCGTTCGCGGTGGCCGATTACCTGGTGTACAACCTGCAGCACACCAACAAGCGCATTCACCTGGTCTCGGGACTCGGCGGCAGCTACCGCGAGCAAATGCGCAGCGTACGGGCCAATGACCTGGTGATCGCCATCAGTTTTACGCCGTACGGCAAGGAAACCCAGCACTGCCTGCGCATCGCCCAGCATCATCAGGCGAAAACCCTGATCATCACCGACAGCAACTTGTCACCGCTGGCCAAACGGGCGAACACGGTACTGCTGGTCAATGAAGGTTCCTCGTTTGCATTCCGCTCCTTGAGTGCGACCTTGTGCCTGTGCCAGGCGCTGTTCATCGCCGTGGCCTATCGCCTGGAGCTGAAGATGGATGAGATTCACGAGCAGGTCGGGTTCGAGGACTGACCCTCACCGCCATGATGGGTATGGGTGTGGGCCTGCAATGAGCCCGGCACCCCGGCGCGAAGCAGCCCGCCGCCCTCGATCCAGGTCAGGGTCGACAGATAAGCGCGCTGCAGCAATTGATCGGTCTGGGTGAAATCGAATACCGAGATCCCCAGCGGACACAGCGGCGCGACCACATGAATCGCCGCTCGCGGTGAATACAGCTCAATGTCGCGCACCAGTTGACGCATGCTCATCAGGTTCAACGTGTGCAGCGCCAACGCCACCAGCCCCGCTGGCGGACGGGGGCAGTCACAGCCAAAACCGGTCGGCACCACCACAACTCGCGTTGCACCCAGGTACACCGCGCTGGCAATCGGCGTATTACTGGCCACGCCGCCGTCGATCAACAGCTTGTCGCCGATCTGCACACACGGAAACACCAATGGAATCGCCGCACTGGCCAGCAACGCTTGCTCGACACTGCCGCTGGACAGCAGTTCTTCGGCGCCGGTGAGCAAATTGGTGGTGACGATGTACAGCGGCAATTCGGTGTCTTCGATCTGCTTGAAAGGCAACGCCCGACGCACCAAATGCTCCAGTGCCACAGACTGCAACAGAAAACCTCTGCGCCGAAAAATCGCCGACAAACTGTCGAGCAGCGAAAACGGAAACACATCGGCCTTGCGCAATCCTCGCCAGAAGTCCGCCAGCTCGGCCACCCCTTGCGCACTCGGTCGCGCAGCAAAGTACGCACCGTTGATGGCGCCGACCGATGCACCGATCACCAGGTCGAACGACACGCCCGCTTCGACCAGCGCCTGCAACATGCCGACCTGAACCGCACCGAGGCTGCCGCCACCGGCAAGGACGAGCGCAGTTTTTTCGGCGGGCATGACAGACCTCCAGAAACATCCGGGCACTTAGACTCTCAAGCATAGCGGCTGAGCCCGAGTGCACTGGCAAAGGTCATGGGTTTGCAGCTAAATTGGCGGCGCACTGTCTACGCATTATCAAAGGAGCTGTACATGAAGCTGATCGGAATGCTCGATTCACCTTATGTAAGACGCGTCGCCATTAGCCTGAAATCGCTGGACATCCCGTTCGAGCACGCCTCGGTGTCGGTGTTCCGGCAGTTTGCGCAGTTCCAGCAGATCAACCCGGTGGTCAAGGCCCCGACGCTGGTGCTGGACAACGGCGAAGTGCTGATGGATTCGACCTTGATCATCGACTACCTGGAAGCCTTGAGCGGACCGGACAAGAGCCTGATGCCCGCACAACTGGACCAGCGCGTGCGTTCATTGCGGCTGATCGGCCTGGCCCTGGCGGCCTGCGAGAAGTCGGTGCAGATCTATTACGAGCGCACTTTGCGACCCGCCGAGAAACAGCATGAACCGTGGCTGGAACGCGTCAGCGGACAATTGTTGGCGGCGTATTCGGCGCTGGAAGAGGAGTTGGACAAGCAGCCGCTGAAGACCGACGGCGCCCTCGACCAGGCGGGCATCACCCTCGCCGTGGCCTGGAGCTTCACCAATCTGGTGGTGCCGGATCAGGTCAGTGACGCGCAGTTCCCGAAAATCCGCGCGTTCACTGCCTACGCCGAACAGCTGCCGGCGTTCGTCAGCACACCGATTACCTGAAGACGTCCGCCTGACGTGTAGGCGCCTGGCTCGCCAATAATGGCATCCGTGAGACCGCTAAACCTCAAATCAACCCCATCGCCACCCGCTGCACCAGCCCATCGGCATGGCAGATCACCCGGTTACGCCCGGTGGTCTTGGCGGCATACAGCGCCTCATCGGCATCGTTGAGCCATTGCAGGGCTTCAGTGTGCATCGGGTCGAACGCAGCCAGGCCGATGCTCAAGCTTACTTTCAACGCCGGATTCTGCTCATAGCCCAGCCCCGAAAACCGATCGCGCAACGCGTCCATCGCCTGGGCGGCGTGGGCCAGCGGCACGTCGGGCAGGATCACGCAGAACTCGTCGCCGCCATAACGCCCGGCGACGTCACTGGCGCGCAGGTTTTGTTTGAGGACTTTGCTCAATTGACGCAACACGATATCGCCAGCCACATGGCCGTAAGTGTCGTTGATGGTTTTGAAGTGGTCGATGTCGATCAAGGCAATCGCACCGCCCCGCTGCTGGCGCTGACAACGCTGGAACTCGACCTCCAGCGCATCTTTCCAGGCGCCGTGGTTCAACAGCCCGGTGAGGCTGTCGGTGCGACTCAGGGCCAGCAGTTCGCGTTTGTGTTTGCCCAGCGTGTGGGCCTGACGAAAGCAGATCCAGCCCAGCACCAAGGGGTAAAACGTCAGCAACGGCAAACAGGCATACAACTGAACAGGGCTGGTTTGCGGGATGAACACGGGAAAGAAGATCAGCAACCCGACACCCATGCCCAGCAACTGAGCCACCGTGCCGACAAGTAGAAAACGCAGGCCTCCAATGGCGACGTTGTTCATCGCCATCATCGACAACGTGGCAGTGCTGGGCAAGGGGTTGAACTGCATGGCAGCGACCCAGAATCCGCCCATGAACGCGTCGATCAAGATATTGCGGTGTTCGGCGTGATAAGGCGTGTGCGAGCGGCGCGCCCATTGATAGGCCAGGTGCGGCCAGATAAGGCCATTGAACAGCATCAGCGCCACCAGCCAATGCGGAGGATTGAGTGGAATGATCGCCGCGCCCACGCAGAGCAGGCCCAGGACCAACCCCAGGATTCGCGACGTGTAGAGCCTCCTTGCCAGTGAAAGTCCCTTTCCTCCGTTTTGGTGCATAGGGGGACAAAGCTCCTCTTCACTACTGACCTGAAACTTCGAGTAACTCAGACAGGGATGTCTGGAAGTCTATCAGGGCGAGATCAAATAGCCATCACCGCCTGGCGGCCCGAAATAGCCCTGTCGGCAGGCCCACTGTCGAAATTTTGACTATAAATGACAAGGGACCCGCATCGACATTGATTGCCGTTCCCATGAAAAACCGGCAGCTGCCGAAGGCTGCGTTCAGCAGCGGCTACGGACTGTGTGAGAGTTGTCATCCCATGAACATCCTCTACGACGAACGCATCGACGGTGCCCTGCCCCCGGTCGACAAGGAAGCCTTGCTCAACGCCTTGCACGAGCAGCTGCCGGAACTGGACATTCTCTACCGCGAAGAAGAACTCAAACCCTACGAGTGCGACGGGCTCTCGGCCTATCGAACCACGCCGATGCTGGTACTGCTGCCGCGTTATGTCGAGCAGGTTCAAGCCGTGCTCAAACTCTGCCATGCCCATCGGGTGCCCGTGGTGGCGCGTGGTGCCGGCACCGGGTTATCCGGAGGCGCGCTGCCATTGGAAAAAGGCGTGCTGCTGGTGATGGCGCGCTTCAACCAGATCCTGCACATCGACCCCGCCGCCCGCACTGCACGGGTTCAGCCAGGGGTACGCAACCTGGCGATTTCCCAGGCCGTCGCACCGTTTGGCCTGTATTACGCGCCGGACCCGTCCTCGCAGATCGCCTGCTCGATTGGCGGCAATGTCGCGGAAAACGCCGGTGGCGTGCACTGCCTGAAATACGGCCTGACCGTCCACAATGTGCTGAAACTGGAAGTGCTGACGATTGAAGGCGAACACCTGACCTTGGGCGCGGACGCGTTGGACTCCGCGGGGTTTGACCTGTTGGCGCTGTTCAACGGTTCCGAGGGATTGCTGGGCATCATCACCGAAGTCACGGTCAAACTGCTGCCCAAACCGCAGGTGGCCAAAGTACTACTGGCAAGTTTCGACTCCGTGGAAAAAGCCGGACGCGCCGTGGCCGAGATTATCGCCGCCGGGATCATCCCCGCAGGTCTGGAGATGATGGACAACCTGGCCTTGCGCGCCGCCGAAGACTTCGTTCACGCCGGTTACCCGGTGGATGCCGAGGCGATTCTGCTGTGTGAGCTCGATGGCGTCGAAGCCGATGTACGCGATGATTGCCTGCAGGTTCGCGCCGTGCTGGAACGGGCCGGCGCCAGTGAAGTGCGCCAGGCGCGTGACGAGGCGGAACGGGTGAAGTTCTGGGCCGGACGCAAAGCGGCGTTCCCGGCGATCGGGCGCTTGTCGCCGGATTACTACTGTATGGACGGCACCATCCCACGACGCGAGTTACCTCGGGTGCTCAAGCGGATTGCCGAACTGGCCAGTGAATACGGCTTGCGAGTGGCCAACGTGTTTCATGCCGGCGACGGCAACATGCACCCGCTGATCCTGTTTGACGCCAACCAGCCCGGCGAGCTGGAACGCACCGAAGCCCTCGGCGGCAAAATCCTCGAACTCTGCGTCAAGGTTGGCGGCAGTATCACCGGCGAGCACGGTGTCGGTCGCGAGAAAATCAATCAGATGTGCGCGCAGTTCAACAGCGACGAGCTGACGGTGTTTCACGCAGTCAAAGTCGCGTTCGACGCCAAAGGCCTGCTCAATCCCGGCAAGAACATTCCCACCCTGCACCGCTGTGCCGAGTTCGGCGCCATGCATGTCCACGGCGGGCAACTGCCCTTCCCTGAACTGGAGCGTTTCTGATGCGGGCCGAACAGGACCGGGACGCCAGCACCGAGTTACTGGAGCAGATCAACCAGGCCCGGGAGAACGCCACGCCGTTGCGCATTCAAGGCGCCAGCAGCAAAGCCTTCCTCGGCCGCGAGGTGGCTGGCGAGGTGCTCGACACCCGCGTCCATCGCGGCATCGTCAGCTATGACCCGACCGAATTGGTGATCACCGCCCGCTGCGGCACTCCGCTAAGGGAATTGCTGGCGGCGCTGGATGCGGCCGGGCAAATGCTCCCTTGTGAACCGCCCTCCTTCGGTGAGGACGCCACGGTCGGCGGCATGATCGCCTCGGGGCTATCGGGTCCGCGTCGCCCGTGGGCCGGTTCAGTGCGTGACTTTGTGCTCGGCACCCGGCTGATCACCGGCAACGGTAAACAGCTGCGCTTTGGCGGTGAGGTGATGAAAAACGTTGCCGGTTATGACCTGTCGCGGTTGTTGACTGGCAGCTTCGGCTGCCTCGGCGTAATCACCGAAGTCTCGCTCAAGGTCCTGCCCAAACCGCGCCAGTGCCTGAGCATCAGCCTGGAACTCGACAACGCCCGAGCCTTGAGCAAACTCGCCGAATGGGGCCAGCAACCGCTGCCCATCAGAGCAGCATGCCATGACGGCCGGCAACTGCACCTGCGGCTGGAGGGCGGTGAAGGTTCGGTCAGCGCCGCCCACCAGCGCCTCGGTGGCGAGGTGCTGGACGCTCAATACTGGCAGGCACTGAATGAACAACAGCTGGCGTTTTTCGACGAAGGGCTGCCGTTGTGGCGTTTGTCATTGCCGAACAACATCGGCCCACTGACGCTGCCCGGCGAACAGCTGATCGATTGGGCCGGGGCGCAACGCTGGTTGAAATCCGAGGCGCCGGACATCCAGTCACTGGCCGCGGATCTGGGCGGCCATGCCACCTGCTACAGCCACGGTATCAGCGACAGCCCGTTCCAGCCGTTGGCGCCGGCGCTGTTGCGCTATCACCAACAGCTCAAGGCCCAACTCGACCCTCAGGGGTTGTTCAACCCTGGCCGGATGTACGCGGAGTTCTGAAACATGCAGACCACCCTCAGCGATCAGGCCAAACGCCTGCCCCGCGCGGCAGAAGCCGAAAGCATTCTGCGCACCTGTGTGCATTGTGGGTTCTGCAACGCTACCTGCCCGACCTATCAGCTGCTTGGCGATGAACTGGACGGTCCGCGCGGGCGTATCTACCTGATCAAGCAAGTGCTCGAAGGCCACCCCGCCACCGCCCAGACCCAATTGCACCTGGACCGCTGCCTGTCGTGCCGCGCCTGTGAAACCACCTGCCCGTCCGGGGTCGATTATCACAACCTGCTGGACATCGGCCGCGCTGTCGTCGATCAGGCAGTGCCGCGCTCGGCAAGTCAGCGCCTGTTGCGTCAGGGCTTGCGGGCGATGGCGCCGAACCCTGGACTGTTCAAAGCCTTGTTGCAGATCGGTGCAACCTTCCGCCCGCTGATGCCGCGTGACCTAGAAGCCAAACTGCCGCACGACGTGCCGCCAGCGGGAGAATGGCCAACCACCGTGCATGCGCGAAAAGTGCTGATGCTCGAAGGCTGTGTGCAGCCGGGTTTGTCGCCGAACACCAACACCGCCGCGGCGCGGGTGCTGGATCGACTGGGGATCAGCGTCACCCCCGTCACTCAGGCCGGATGCTGCGGGGCGCTGGACTATCACCTTGATGCTCAGGAACAGGGGCTCAACCGCGCCCGCCAGAACATCGACGCCTGGTGGCCCGCGCTGGAAAACGGCGCCGAAGCCATTGTACAAACCGCCAGCGGCTGCGGGGCGTTCATCAAGGACTACGGCCATTTGCTCAAGACCGATCCGGCCTACGCGGTCAAAGCCAAGCGGGTCAGCGAGATGAGCAAGGACCTGGTGGAGATCCTGCGCAACGAACCCTTGGAGCGAGTGTGCGCGGCCACTGAACGACGCATCGCCTTCCACTGCCCGTGCACCTTGCAGCACGCGCTAAAACTCGGCGGTGCAGTCGAAGAACTACTGACCCGCCTCGGTTTCAACCTCACCAGCGTACCCGACAGTCATCTGTGTTGCGGCTCTGCCGGCACCTACTCATTGACCCAGCCGGTGCTCGCCCGGCAACTGCGCGACAACAAGCTCAACGCTCTGGAAAGCGGCCGGCCGGAGCTGATCGTCACTGCCAACATCGGTTGCCAGAGCCACCTCGCCAGCGCCGGACGGACGCAGGTCAGACATTGGATCGAGCTGGTGGATCAGATGTTGCGCTGAACGCAGCAGTCGTTTGCAGAATGAAGTTCAGAAGAAACTTCGTTTGTCAGCGTCGCCTGTGCCGAACAGAATCGGCCTACTCCACTGTCACTGCGCCGGGATTCGTGTTTATGAGCAACCACAACGTCGTCAGCCCAGACCTGATCCGCCAACGCTTCTCGCGAGCGATGTCAGACATGTACCGCGAAGAAGTGCCGCTGTATGGCGCCTTGATGGAACTGGTGGCGCAGACCAACGCCCAGGTGCTCGACAGCGACCCGGCGATTGCCCGACAGTTACGCAGCACAGGCGAAATCGAGCGCCTGGACCTCGAACGCCACGGGGCGATCCGCGTCGGCACCGCGCAAGAGCTGGCGACCCTCTGCCGCTTGTTCGCAGTGATGGGCATGCAACCGGTCGGCTATTACGACCTGACGCCGGCCGGGGTGCCGGTGCATTCCACGGCGTTCCGCGCCGTGCATGAAAGCTCATTGCAGGTCAGCCCGTTCCGCGTATTCACCTCGCTGCTGCGTCTGGAACTGATCGAAAACCCCGAGCTGCGCGCCTTTGCCGAATCGGTACTGGCCAAGCGTTCGATTTTCACCGCGCAGGCGCTGAAGCTGATCGAGCAGGCCGAACAACACGGCGGACTCAACGAACAGCAAGCCGAGGATTTCGTCGAACAGGCTCTGGAAACCTTCCGCTGGCACCACCACGCCACCGTCACCGCTGCGCAATACCAGCAACTCAGCGCCCAGCATCGGTTGATTGCCGACGTGGTCGCCTTCAAAGGCCCGCACATCAACCACCTGACGCCGCGCACGCTGGACATCGACATTGTGCAGGCGAAGATGCCCGAACACGGCATCACCCCCAAAGCGGTGATCGAAGGCCCACCGCGCCGCCAGTGCCCAATCCTGCTGCGCCAGACCAGTTTCAAAGCGCTGGACGAGCCGATTGCGTTCACCGATCAGCAGCAGGCTCATGGCAGCCACAGCGCTCGTTTCGGTGAAATCGAACAACGCGGCGCCGCGCTGACACCTGAAGGCCGCGCACTCTACGACCGCCTGCTCAACGCCGCCCGCTTTGATCTCAACGACTTCCCCAACGAAGCCAACGCGGCGCGCTACAACCGCCTGATGGAAGAGCATTTCAAGGCATTCCCGGACAGCTACCGCGAAATGCGCGAGCAAGGCCTGGCCTACTTCCGCTACTTCGTCACCGAAAAAGGCCTGGCGGCTGATAGCGACGAATTGGGGGCCGTGTCGTTGCAAGGCTTGCTCAACGCCGAATTCATTCGCGCAGAGCCACTGGTGTACGAAGATTTTCTGCCGGTCAGCGCGGCGGGGATCTTCCAGTCGAACCTTGGCGATGCGGCGCAAACCCACTACGCCGAGCATTCGAACCGGCAGGCGTTTGAACAAGCATTGGGGCGGTCGACTATTGATGAACTGGCGTTGTATGCCGATACGCAGCGGCGCTCGATTGAGGAGTGCTGTGCAGCGCTCAATCTGCCGCGGCTGAGCTGATAAGTCGGCGGATAATGCAATATAGGGTTGTCAGCTATTACTTGAGCGTCTGACGTCGACAAAGCCCCGGCAAATCGGGACACATTTATTGCCGTGGATACCTTAGTCTATAAATCCGTCCCGATGCTCAGTGATCCCTACCGTTGAAATCCGACCTCGCTGCCCCACCCAAGAAATCGGCCCACACCTGCCCTTCTCCTCTTCCACACGATCTGGTCGCCGCTATCCAGAATGTCTATGAACCCGCTGGCATGACGGTGACGCAATCAGCGCTATGCGAAGCCGAGAGTACCGAGTACGGCGCCGCGCGTTTTGGTCTCGACGGCCGCACGATTGTTTTTCGTGTGGCGAAGACCACGCCGACCAAGGTTGGACAGTTCGTTACTTTATGGAAGCGACCAACGCCAGGCAGTGTCATTGCGCCGCTCGACAGTGCCGATGGCGTAGCCTTTGTGGTGGTGAGCGTGTGCGATGCGACGCATCGCGGGCAGTTTGTGTTCGACCCGCAGATATTGGCCTCCAAGGGCATCCTGTCGCTCAACGGGAAAGGCGGAAAGCGCGCTATCCGCGTCTATCCGCCGTGGGTCCAACCCGTCGCGAAAGACGCGGTGAGGACGCAGCACTGGCAGCTTCGGTACTTCCTGCCGTTTGATCACAACGGCAACGCCGATGCCGAGCAGGTGCGTCGACTCTTTGGCCTGAATACGTAGGGCTTCGGAAGTTTCCTGCACGCTGTAGCGGTTTTGGTGAACTTGTGCCGAATGGGTCACACGGATAGTGTTCGCCGGTCGCTGCAAAATCAGTGACAAGGGTGTGGAAGCCCTTCAAAACATCTAGGTGCACAAGCGCCTCTAAATTCAAGCAGGCGCTTTTCCTTGATTCAGTTTTAGGAACAAGCCAATGAAAAAGATCACCCCCAATCGCCCCGCCCCTGTCAGCTCTATCTTCGCCCTCCCCCCCGACGTCGACACCGAAACCCTGCTGATCCACACCTCCGAAACCCTCGCCTCGCTCAACGCCATGGCCACCGACCTGGCCTTTGAACTCGAAGGCTCGCGTCGCAGCGTGGCGTTGGCGATTCAGCAGTTGGCTGTGCTGGCCGAATTGATGGTGAACCGGACGCTGGAACACCTCGATACGCCGGGTGCGGCATCCGGCGTTCGTCACTGAGTGTTCAGGTTCGTTTATCCAATGGAGGTACTGCCATGGCTCGCGTTAATACCCGTCAGTTAATGCAAATCTTTGGTCTGGCGGGCATTTGTGGCGAGGGGGCTTGCCCCCGCCGGCCGGTCCGCGCTCGGGCGAAGCAGTCGTAAAATCGACCGATGTATTTTTTCTGATGCAATTCGATCACCGATTTTAGGGCCGCTTCGCGACCCAGCGGGGGCAAGCCCCCTCGCCACAGGTTCTGCGTGTTGGCGTCGTAATGAAAATGGGCGACCTTGGCTTTAATGACGCTCAATCAAGTGAACGCAATGTTCGAAACGGCAGAGATCCAATGTGGGAGCAAGCTCGCTCCCACACTGGACTTGCTTCGTTTTACAGAATCCATTTCCTTGGCTGACCGTTATCAAACCCTGGGGTCACCCATTTTTTCTGCGTTGCAACGACCCTCCCCCTCACTTCGCCCCACTGACAATGATCTTCCCAACCATCTGCGGGTGCAGTGCGCAGTAGTATTCAAACGTCCCCGGCGTATTGAACTGATAGGAAAACTTGTCGTTGGTATCGAGCGCCGGTGAATGGAACACCTTGTGGGTTTCCATCACCGTATGGACCGTTTGATCGTCGTTGACCCAGGTCACGGTGGTGCCCACCGCTACCGTCACGTCCTTGGGAGCAAACATGAATTCCTTGATATCGATTTTGGTCCCTTCTGCCCACGCCGGTATCGACACCATCAAGCAACCCAAGACCACTACACGCAGTAAATGCTTCATGTCAGCGCATCCCCTATACGAGTGTCGAATCGATCAATGCCAACGGATGATCGCCCTGCGTCGCCTTGACCTCGGTAATCCCCAGGTAGTTGCGCAGTTGATCGGCCGCCACGGTCATCGGTCCCGGTGCTGGCGCAGCACCGGGTGCGGGTTGCGGGTAAGCCGTGCCGCGTGCGGTGTGGAAGGTGATGTTGCCCTCGACTTTCTGGATGACCTGATGGATATGGCCATTGAGCACCGTCACCGAACCGTATTTGCGCAGCATGGCGATGGCCTGATCGCCGTCTTCGGTGCCCCAGCCCCATGGCTGGTAGATCGTCCACAATGGAATGTGGGTGAACACCACAACGGGTGTGCTGGTGCTCACCGCCTTTAAATCATCCTGCAGCCAGGCCAGTTGCTCGGCACCGAGCGTGGCCTCGTGGCCCGCCTGGAAGTTGAAGACGTTGACCAGCGCGATGAAGTGCACGCCGTGGTCGTCGAAGCTGTACCAGCCATTGCCTTTGGTGCCTTTGCCATAGCGCTCGAGGTAGAGCTTGCCGCCGCCTTCATCGAGGGTGTCGTGCTCGCCCGGTATGTAGTGCACGGTTGAAGGCAGGCCTTTGAGCAGATGCGCGGCGGTGTCGAATTCCTCCGGTTTCGATAGGTGGGTGATGTCGCCCGTGTGAAGGATCAGCGAAGGCCGTTTCGGCAGCGCGATGACTTTGTCGATGGCCACCTGCAAGGTCTTCGTCGGATCGGGGTTGGCTTCCTTGTTGAAGCCGATGTGCGAGTCGCTGATTTGCACAAAGTGGAAGGTGCTGGCCAGCGCTTTCGGGTCCGATAGCGTGCCGTCGTCACTCAGGGCGAACGCACGGGGAATGCCGCCGCTCAATGCCCAGATGACACCGGCGCCCGCCCACGCCGAGCACTTGAGCAGGTTTCTGCGGTCGGGGTCCAGGGGGCCGTCTGTACGTTTTTCATGGGTTGCCGAACGAATGTTCATGGGAACGCCCTCGTAGCG
Organism: Pseudomonas brassicacearum; assembly: GCF_003732175.1. Classification (GTDB taxonomy): domain Bacteria; phylum Pseudomonadota; class Gammaproteobacteria; order Pseudomonadales; family Pseudomonadaceae; genus Aquipseudomonas; species Aquipseudomonas brassicacearum_G. Next base: position 43,227 of record NZ_MOBI01000018.1, on the reverse strand, counting down.
GTCTACATTGATGAACTGACAGGATGTACAACCGAGCCGGTCGGGGTTTTATTCCCGGGAAAAAAATATTTTTCATTCCGGGAATAAAACGCAGCGTATCCGGGTTATAGGGGGCGAAGGCTGGGGCACTATGAAGCGATTTGAGGAGCTGCTTGCACCGCATATGGATGCCGCTTACAACCTCGCGCGCTGGCTCACCGGCAGTGACAGCGCGGCACATGATGTGGTGCAGGAAAGTGCGTTCAAGGCGTTTAAATTTCTGCATCGCTTTGCGGACGGCAACGCCAAGGCCTGGTTCCTGACGATCGTACGCAACGAGAGTTACAACTGGCTAAAGGGCTCGGCCAGCCATCGTTGGGTCGCCATTGGCGATGAAATCTCGCAAGACAACTTTGCCCTGAGCCACAGCCAGACACCGGAACTGCTCGCCATGCAGGCCGAAGACGCTGCACGGGTTCAGCAGGCACTGCGCACCCTGCCCCCGGCCTTCCGCGAAATGATCGTCCTCAAGGAATTGGAGGACATGCCTTACAAGGACATCGCGAAGGTGGTCGACATACCTCTGGGAACCGTCATGTCGAGACTGGCCCGGGCTCGCGCCATGCTCAAGCTGGAACTACTGAAGTTGCAAGACCATGAATGAGATCAACTGCACGGTCTGCCACGAATTGATTCATGGCTACCTGGACCATGAACTGGATGCAACGATCACTGCGAACGTTGCCGAACACCTGTCGCAATGCGCCGACTGCCAACGCGTGCATAACGAAATGCAACGGCTGATCACTAGCGTCAAGGCCCATGCGCCGTATTACGCGGCGCCCGATGCGCTGATTCAACAGGTCTTCGCCAATCTCCCGTCACCGTCTCCCTGGCAAGCGTTGAGAGACGCCTCGCGAAAGTGGCTGGCGCCGGCTTTTTCCGCGGTCGCGCTGGCCATGGCACTGGTGTTGTATATAGCCACGCCTTCGCCTGAGCAACCGTGGCTGGAGGAAGCGGTGTCCAGCCATGTGCGCTCGCTGATGGCTGAGCACCTGAACGATGTCGTGTCCTCCGACCGGCACACGGTCAAGCCCTGGTTTACCGGCAAGCTGGACTTTTCGCCGCCGGTGTTCGACTTCTCGGCACAGGGTTTCCCTTTACTCGGCGGGCGCCTGGATTACCTGCAACACCAGACGACCGCTGCGCTGTCTTACGGGCGGGCGAAGCACATCATCAACGTGTTCATTGTGCCGACGACAGAAACCGATCAGTCCCGGAAAAGCCAGTCCATTCGCGGCTACAACGCGGTCGCGTGGCAACACAATCACATGCGTTTTATCGTGATATCCGATCTGGAAAAAACCGAACTGGAAGTCTTCAGCCGGTTGCTTGAACAGGGTGCTTTTTAACGAGAGGCGTTACTTGAAGGCCATCGGCATGATGAGTTGCGCGATGAAATGTTGTTTATCGCGCCTGGTGGAAGGTGTTCGCCCAGTGTTATGGCCTGGCAATCCATGCACCGGTAAAGAGCCCCGACACTGGGCGAACGGGGGAATTTTAATGCAACGCAAACGTTCTGTCCGTTCACAAATTCTGAATAAATCTGGACACAATGTTTCCGCTAAATTGTTTGTAACGAAAAAAATCGAACCAGTCCGACCACCCTTGTTTCCCTGAGCAGGAGCGCATAGATACCGGGCGACGCTCTGGATCAGTACCCGGTCATTTCCAGATACCCGTTGCCGGCATGGCTGCCGCTCACCTGCACCGGCCCTTCCCAGTAGGGAATGCGCAAATCCATCCAGGCCCGGGGGTTCAACGCGCTGCTGGTGATGTCCAGGCCTTTGCCCGGAACCTTGATCGACCAGCGTATCGGTAAACGCCGTCCGGCCACCTCGGAAGACGCCAACGGTGTGAGGCTGATCTCGTCTCGCGACAGTTGCACCGCGCTGCCGTCCGGGTTGACCCAGGTGCCAGTCAGGTATGCCGCTCCTTCCTTTTGCCGCATCCGATACAGCATCAACTGCGCGCCGCCGTCCAGGTGCAGGGAAAACCAGTCCCAACCGGTCTGGTTCGCCGTCAGCGGCTGGCTGCTCCACTCACGATCGAGCCACGCCGGACCACTGACCTGATAGCGCGTGCCATCGATTTCCAGGCTACCGCTGGCCTGGAAGAACGGCTGGCTGTAGTAGTACGACGCCTGGCCCTGTTCGGATTTTTGACTGAAGCCTTGCTCACCTTGCAGCACCAACGGCCGATTTGAGGTGAGTCGCAGCCGATAGTTGAAGCCCTTGCCACTGGCCTGCATCTGCATCTCGGCCAAGGGGTTCGCGGTGTCGGTTTGAGCGCTCAGGCGCCAGTCATCGATCCACGCCGCAAACGGCACGTTCTGAACCCCGGCCTGGCCGACACCACCGCGGGCATAACGCTCGGCGGCGTGGTGAGCGGTCGCCGAGGTCACCGCCGCGTGACCGAGCCAGATGATCTGGCTGGCCCAGCCGGGCTGCTCGGGCCCGGCCTTCAGGGCATTGCGAAACAACGTCCACTGCACGCCAAATTCCCGGCCCTGCGAGTCCTTGAGGTTGGCGGTGATGTACCACCACTCGATGCGGTAACCGTCATGGGCACCGTGATCGGCAGGGAAGCTGAATACCCGGCCCGGCGTCACTTGCTGGAATGCAGCCGCTTCGCTGCCCAGTCCGGCGAAACTTTCGTTGTGCTTCGATGTGCCATCGCAGCCGACCAATAACAGCAGCAACACGCCGAACGCCCGATCAATCCTCATGGGCAAAGCTCCTCAGCAGGTCCGCCGGTTGCGTGCGATAGAGCTTGAACAATGGCCAGGCCGAGGCCAGTAACGTGGCCAACATCGCCAGCCCCATCAATTCCACGAGCTGCAGCGGGAACACCCGCAACGGCAGGCGCCAGCCAAACGCCTGAACGTTGATCACCGTATCCAGGCACCAGGCCAGCGCCAGCCCCAAAGGCAATGCCACCACCAATGTCAGCAGGGCCAACAACCAGGTCTGCCCGAGGTTAAGCAGCATCAATTGTCGGCGCGTCACGCCCAGCGCCCACAACGGAGCAAGTTGCCCGAGACGACTCTGACTCTGGGTCAGCAAGCTGATGAACAGCGCCACACCGGCCACGCCGAGGGTCAGGCTGTTGAGCGCCGCCGTCGCAGCGAAGGTCCGTTCGAACACTTGCGTCGACCAGCCCTTGAGTCGGGCCTGATCGACAATGCGGCTGTCGTCCAGGGCAAAACGCGATTGCAGCGCCGTCAGCAACGCCGGGATGTGCGCCGGATCGACGCGCAGGTTGAAGCGACTCGGCGTCAGTTGCGGCCAGTGACGTAGCAGGTGTTCGGCATTCACCAGCAAGTGACCCTTGGGATTGCCATAGTCAGCATAGATCCCGATCAACTGCGGTGACCACACACCTTGTGGCGTGGGAATGGTCAGACGGTCACCGAGCCGCAGCTTGAGTCGACGGGCCAATTGTTCGCTGAGCATCACGGTGTCGTGCGCTACCAACTGATCCCAGGGGTGCTCGCCCACTGCTTCGAGCAACGGCCAATGCTCGCGATAGGTCGGATGGTCGATCACTCCGTAAAGGTCTGCCGGCCAGCCCTGCAACGACACCGCAACCTGCCAGCTCGGCAACACCGCGCTGAGCTGTTGTTCCGGCAGCCACTGTTGCAGTTCGGTGGCTTGCGCCGGGTTCTGCGGGTTGACGTAAAGCTCGGCGGTCAGCCGTTGCTCCAGCCAATCACTGAACGTCTGGCGAAAACCGGCTGTCATGCTGCCGGCACCGATGTTGGCCGCCAGCGCCAACAGCAGCGCCATCAAGGCCAGGCTCAGGGCCGGCAGTTGCTGACGGCAATCGGCGAGAAACCATTGCCCCAGCACCGAACGGCTGCGCCGCACGAGCCGATTCAATACAGCGTCGAGCAACACCGGCAAACTCAATGCGGCACCGATCAACAACGCGGCCATCAACACAAAACCGCTGGCCAGGCTGTCACCCCACAGCAACGCGATCAGGCCGATCGCCGCAGCAACTGCCGCTACCCAGCCCTGACGCCGCAACCAACGCGCGTGAGCCTGATGCCAGGCTTGCGGGTTAGCCAACGCCAGCAGCGGCAGTCGCGCCGCTCGCAGCAAACTGTTCGCCCCGGCCAGCAATGCGCCGAGCAGGCTCAAACCGAGCCCGCTGAACCACCACAGCGGACTGAGGCTCAACTGCCCCGCCACTTCGGCGCCATACAAACCACGCAAACTGGCGGCAACGTCCGGCAACAGCAGGCTGGCCAACAGGTAACCACTGACCACCCCGGCCATCCCGCCGAGCAGTGCCAGCCCACCCAATTCAAGGCTCAGGCAGAAGATCAGCTTCCGCACACTGACCCCACAGGCGCGCAGGGTCCTGAACAGCCCACGGCGTTGCTCCAGCGCCAGACCGATGGCCGCATGGACGATGAACAAGCCGACCACGAACGACAGAAACCCCAGCGCATCAAGGTTCAGGTGAAAGCTCTCGGTAAGCCGCGCCAGATTGTTCTCCTCGCCGCTGCGCTTGAGTTGCAACTGACCGGCTAACTCGGCGGGTAACTGAGGCTCGGTGGCGGTGAAATCCCTGGGTAACAACAGGCGCGACACCTGTGCCGGCAAACCCAGCACCTGCTGGGCAACTCCGATGTCCACCAGCAGCACGCCGGGGGCCATGTCGACCTGGCTGCGCAACGGCGGCAAGGTCTGCCCGTTGAGGCTTTGCGGTTGAGCGCCCTCACGTAAACCGAGCGCCTGCAAGGTTGACCGGGCAATCCAGGTACGGCCCGGCGGGCCGACAAAATCGACCATCTGCGCCATGTCGAGGTGTTGTCCGGCCAGCGCCGAACCGCTGGGCAACGACAACGGCTCGATACCCATCAACTGCAAGCGCAGGTCTTCATACCCCTTGAGTTGAAGTCGCGCCTGCAACACCGGTGATACCGGCCAACCCGCCCGGCGCAAGTCGACGAACAACGCCTGGGAGAAAGTCGCGCCATTCGGCGCACTGAGGCTGGCCTGGGGTTCACCGCCAATCAGTTGACTGGCGCGAGCGTAACTTTCTCGCGCCTGACTGTTCAGCGCCTGCACCCCGGTCAACAGGCCGGTGGCCAGCCAGAGCCCGGTCAGCACGCTGAAAAACTGCACCGGGTGCTGACGCCAATGGCTGAGCAGCGCTCGCAAGGTTTCGCGCAAAACGTCCATATCAGCGCGGGCCTGCGTCGACCAGGCGTCCACCGTGCAGCAGCACTTTTTCTGCCAGCCGTGCGGCGATCCGTGGGCTGTGAGTGACCATCAACAAACTGCTGGGGCTGTCATCGAGCAGCTCCAGCAGCAAGTCGAGCACCTCGTCGCTGGTGTGTTCATCGAGACTGCCGGTCGGCTCATCGGCCAACAGCAGACGCGGACGCGACGCCAGCGCCCGACCGAGAGCAACCCGTTGCTGCTGACCACCGGACAACTGCTCCGGATAACGTTGGAGTAAATCCCCCAGCCCCAGCCGCGCCACCAGGTGCGCCTGCCAACGCAGGTCATGGCGCCCGGCCAAGCGTGCCTGGAATGCCAGATTGTCCTCGACCCGCAGGCTGCCAATCAGGTTGTACTGCTGGAACACCAGACCGATTTCAGTGCGCCGCCAATTTGCCAGTTGCCCTTCGTTCATCTGCTCGAGGCGCTGATCGCCCATGCAGATGCTGCCGCGATCGACCTTGTCGAGCCCGGCAATCAAGTGCAGCAAGGTGCTCTTGCCACTGCCCGACTCGCCCATCAGCGCCAGGCTGCTGCCTTGCGTCAACTGCAAGTCGACACCTTGCAACACCGCCAGCGGCCCTTGCGGAGTGGCGTAGCTCTTGAACACGCCGTGCACGTGAAGCATGGGAACGCTCGTTTGACAGGAAGTCAGCCCAAGGATAGCGGACAGGCATGCACGCCCTGCATGGTTTTTTTTGGTTAACGATTTTCGAGGTGTTTGGGACATCCAGGCTTACGCCTTCCTCGACAAGGACAACCTGCTGCCACGCGATGACAAAGGCCAGGGTGCAGAGTTAAGCTCCGCCGCTTTTTTTAAAAAGCCAGTGATAGCGGCGCTGAGCATTAGTCAGTGAGTAAACAAACCCTGCATTGCCCATGAACCGGGTGGCTACCTGGCGTTATTTTTTCGCGATATCAATGATGTACAAATCGACATTGGTCAAATTAACTAACGGTCAGGTGGGATCATGAAAATCATTCAATGCGGGCCACAGCAGCTGGACGAGGCTGCGTATCTTTTTAACCAGTACCGGATGTTTTACGAGCAGGCCGACGATCTTGCGACATCGTACAATTTCATTAAATACAATCTCGACAACGAAAAATCGAAGATTTATCTCGTGTTGGATGACAGCGGTAAAGCCGTGGCATTTGCCCAGCTTTATCCGACCCTGTGCTCGCTGGCCATGAAGCCTTTCTACTGGCTTTACGACTTGTACGTCGATCAGTCTGCGAGGAAGCAGGGGTATGCTCGTCACCTGATGAATTACTTGTCTGAAACGCTCAAGGCCGAAGGCGCCCAACGCTTGAGCCTCGACACTGCAATAAGCAATAAAGCGGCACAGGCACTCTATGAGTCTTTAGGGTATGAGCAGGAAAAGAGCTTCATTACCTATCATAAGTTTTTAAACGTGTAGGCACTGTTTGTTGCCGCCGTAGCGGCATCAGATATAACGCACCGCCGCTCGGCACCCTCGGTAGACACGGCGAAAGAACTACGGGGTGCCGGCAGTAACGTCCGATGGTGCCTGATCAGGGGTCACGATGGTGCTGAGATCAATATGACGCCATGCAGACTTCGCCCCCAGCCGCGCGTTGAAGCGATAGTTAAAGGTGAAATCGTCATCGGTCGGCTGGCTCAGCGGTTTGCCGTAGATCGGTTCGATCGCCGCCAGGTCATAGCCCATCAGCTGGAGCAGTGTCGGGAAGATGTTGTAGTGGCTGGAACGGTTCTTGTTGCCGGCCAGCGGCGCCGCTATCAACGCATAGCCTGGCATTGCCAGACGCCGACGCGGCTTGAGGCCAATTCCGAACAACAGCAGCAGTTCCTTCAGGTATCTCGTCATGAGTCCTCTCTCGCTCCTGATCAGTTTCGCGAGTTCATGACTGGCCAGTTTTTGACACTACCAGCACGCACTTAAAGCGCAAGAAATGCCATCTAACGTGTAAAAGCGTCAAAAAACAGATGACTCAAAAATGACACACCTACATCTTGTCAACCCTTGTAACTCAAGCTTTACGACCGTTTATCGCTTTCTTTACAGCATCTGCAATGCCTCAACCACAGGCAGAGCCGCTGTCTGACGGCACTTGATGGCGGATCGCCTAACTCCTGACCATTTTTCAACATGAGGAACACGTCAGTTTGCTGACACGGTTTGTCCACGTTGGGCTATACCCCGACATAGCAGAAAGCTTCTTTCAGCTGCTGAAACGGGAGCGGATAACGACTGATCGATCAGGGGAGGATCTCCTGGATGAGTGGCGTGCTAGTGAGAGTCGATTGGACGTCCAGGCCGAAGTGAGTCTAGGGCTGGAGATTATGTGATCGCGGATTACCGTCGTGGCAAGACGGATGTGGAGAGCCTGCGTAGCGCCTACTGCTGCAGATAAGCGCTTACAAGATTTTATGAGATTGGCTGTGCCACGGCTGGCGGCTCATATTCCGCATTGACCTCTAAGGGAGGTGAATTCGATGAAGATGTATTTGAGTAAAGTTGGCAAAGACGCCTGGGTCGCGCTCCTTGCAGTCTGTTCTGTTGGCTTGGCAGCCTGCTCCTCGCCGGCTGAGAAGGCCAGCAAGTATTACGAGAAGGGTCTGGCGCTGATGGTTCAGGGCGACTTGCTCAAGGCTCTGGCACTAGGAGTGGCGCCAATGTAGTGCGAATCATCGAAGCTGCGGTGCACCGCTGATGGATCATTCAACGCCGACAAGTTAATTAATAATTATATTTTCATTGCCTTTTTATTGTTTGATAGATAAGCGTTTTGGATTCTCAGTTTAATGAGGTCTAATGATGATATTCGAACCCAGCAGCAGCCGCTCCATACTCCAGCGACGAAGCAGTACCAGTAACGCTATTCAGGCCGGTCTCGATTTTGTTGCTGTGATCGGTGTCGCATGGTATTTGATCGATTATCATATCGGCGTTATAACGCAAGCTTATGTCATCATGCTCCTGTTGCTGCTTGGGGCGTTGGCCGTCGTGTACGACCATTATGCTATTTACCGAAGCAATGTTGGATTTACCGTCAAAGCATTTAAGCTTTTAAAGGCGTGGCTTGCCGCTTTTGGTTTTATCGTTGTCATGGCCTTTCTTACCAAACAAAGTGAACAGTACTCGCGCTTATTGGTTGCGCAGTTATTTATTGTTGGATATTTCGCTCAGTTGCTTTTGCACCTGGCGACACTCGAAGTACAGAAGAAACTCTTGACCCACCCGAATCAATTGGAAGCCGCTCTTATTATTGGCTCGGGGGAACTGGCTTGCTTCCTTCACCAGAAAATAAGCAATAATCCCTGGCTGGGTGAACGGGTGGTCGGTTGTGTGTTGATTGAGGTGGGCGATGATCGGGGGAAGGAGGGTTCAGAAAGCACGCAACGTTTGTCGATACTGGGTAATATCTCCGACCTTGATGAGTTAATCGTGCGACATTCCATTCGTACCGTATATTTCGTTACACCTCTGGATGGCTCGGAGGTCATTAAGGATGTTTACTTAAAGCTGCTTGATAAGCACATTGCTATTAATTGGGTGCCTGACATTTTTTCACTGCGCTTGATCAATCACAGCGTTCGTGAAATTGCCGGTATTCCCGTGCTGACTTTGTCTGAAACTCCACTGATGGGGATGCGTCTGTTTCTGAAGAATTTTGAGGACAAAGTCTTGGCTTTTCTCATCTTGCTTCTTGCGGCTCCATTGCTGGTGGCTATAGCGATTGCCATCAAGGTCGATAGCCCTGGACCGGTGTTCTTTCGACAGGAGCGCATGGGGTGGAGTGGAGTTTTTCGTATCTGGAAGTTCAGAAGCATGGTCGTCCATCAGCCGAAAGACGGCATCATCAAGCAGGCAGAAAAGAATGATCCGCGCATGACCAGGGTTGGAGCCTTTATTCGGCGAACTAGCCTGGATGAGCTACCACAGTTGTTCAACGTTTTGATGGGGGAAATGTCCCTGGTGGGGCCTCGCCCGCATGCTATTCAGCATGATGCGCAGTACTCGCATGGCATCGCAGACTACTTTGCGCGTCACAATATCAAGCCAGGCATCACAGGCCTGGCTCAGGTGCGTGGCTTTCGCGGTGAAACGAGAGATATAGAGCAGATGATTCAGCGTGTTGAGTCTGACATTGAGTACATCAACAACTGGTCGCTCTGGCTCGATTTCGTCATTCTTCTGCGAACTCTGCTTGCCTTCACCGGCAAGCGAGCCTATTAGCCAGCCTTGAGACAGACTTTTTCGACGTTAGCGTCGAGACGCATCATGACGGGCTGGCTCCAGAGAGAGATGGGAGCACAGCATCGGGGATCAATTGCCGGTTTTGAATGTGGGGCTCATGGCGCGGTGACGATTGAGAGGAGCTTCAGTGGGCCAAGAACTGAAGCCGTTGGCTATTTTTGCAGCGGTTCCCTTGCAAAACGTCTACCTCGCAACTTTAATAGTTCTAGAGGTGCGGATATTATTGAATATTTCCCCGCTGAATGAACCTTCCACATCAGCATTGGAAGTATTGCTTGAGTTTACCAATTGATATTTTTTCTGGCTTAACCAAAAGGCAAGTTAAAAAGAGTGCCGGAAATGAAAGCGTATTTAGCGGTACCGATCCGAAAACTCATATCTCCCTCAATACGATTTGAGCTAAGAAAAACTGCAGCCTGGCTGCGAGACATACTTGGGCGAGCCTGTTTCTGGCGCTGGGAGATTGTCAGATTCAAGCTGCGCAAAAACAGTCCTTACGACATCCTCTATGTGGGAAGGAGAGCACAGCGGGAGATGGCCAAGGTTCTCATGGGGGTAGAGTCTCCTGTGGCCGACAGCAAATCGGAATCGGATAAATCGAACCGTACGGTTCTGGTCAGTGAAATGCCAACCTTCGGCGCGTTGTATGTGCCTCACTTTCTGAGTGCTATCGTGCCGCTGGGTCGCTCCATTGACGATATCACGGCGGGATACGATAGTAAGTTACGTCGAAACATACGCAAGAACCAGTCGCGCTACCGAATGAAGCAGGCGCTGACGGACGACGAAATTGAAAGAGCCGACAGGGAAATGCTTCAACCCTATGCCATCGCAAGGCATGGCACTGCCGCCTCGCAAATTGCCACACATGAAGTTTTAAGGATAGCAAAGACTTTCGGCCGGCTCGATCTAATACTGTTGGAAGACGAAATTGTTGCATGCCAACTTGCGTGCGTAATTACTCGGGCCGGAAAGCGCTACTGGAGCATGATACGTGCCGGCTATCCTGAGGCGGTTTTTTCAGATGCCAAAAGGCTGAATGAAGTCAACTCGATCACTACATTTATGGAGCTTGAGTGGGCAATAAACAATGGCTTTGACTATTATGACATCGGTACTTGCCTGGCCCGTCCAGACGACGGACTTCTCGAATGGAAAAGAAGACGTGGCGGTGATGTTGATACACTGGGTAACCACGCCTATATGTTCGTCCGACTACCCAAGGTGGGTGCAGCCCAACTCCTTTGGAATACACCGTTATTTGCTGTCGAGGGAAAAAAACTGACACTTCATCTTGGCTTGCCGGATGGGCAAAACGATGAGGAAGTGGCGACTCGCTATATTAACATGGGGTTTGGCGGGCTATACAAAATTTATCTCTACTGCGCCAAGAGCCCAAGCGAACTTCTTCTCGACAGGTTACGTAGTCGCTATGCTCATTTGAAGTCCCCGCCCATTGTGGAGAGGATTATATCTACCTGAGCAGCTTTCTGATGTTAAAAAATGCAGTTTAGGCGCTTGCGCCATTTACTGTTTTTTGTAGAGGCGGATGAGAGTGAACATGATATGTCGGAATTACGCGTGTTAACGAGCAGCCACCGGACAACATGGAGCCTTGCTGCATACCGGCATATTGTAAGAGCGCGGGTTATGCGAAAGCCGGCGGAAACCCCGCAAAGTGCAGCGGTGAAAACCTGGACTATTGCGCCTGGCGAAACATCAATTTCTCCACCGGCTTTTTTCCTGCCCAATCAACTCGAACGTGTGACAGGATGGGAGGAAGAACGCTTTTTTCCTTACGAACACCCCCGTCGTACAATGGAAGGAATAGGCAGCGTTGATCATGGTCCAACACGGGGCCACCTGCTTAAAGATGTCTGGCTGATAGATGGAACACTCTACAAGGGCAACGCAAAATCCTGCTTATCTCCTAGATCTGGTTGGCTTCCAAAAATCTCCGTGGAAACCGAGATGGAGCGCGGGGCGATTTACTGTACAGCAGGTGGAAACAAATGGTTTGGCTCCTGGCTGATGGAAGACTGTGTCACTTACCCATTAGCATGCGACGAAGGAGTTCCGGTGACGACCGCGCCATCCACCAGGCTTCCTCTATTTCCCCAGGCTCCCGAATATGAGGACTGGCTTGGCATAACACCAGTTCGTTTGCGCAATGCGTTTTTTCGTGAGCTCGTGATATTCGATGATCTAAGTCAAAATCGAAATAGGCATTTACGCTTTCGCGCGATGGGTGAAAAATTACTGTCACACATAAGGTACAGCTCTCACCCCGGAGTTTTCATTCTGCGAGGCGGCAACGGTGAATTGCGAATGTTACACAATGAAATGGAACTCGCTGAACGTCTGCATAACCGCAGAGGTTTTCGCATTCTCGACCCTTCAAAAACTGATGTTCCGACCATCGTAGCGACCTGCGCTGGAGCAAAAACCGTGGTGGGGATCGAGGGGAGTCATCTCGTACATGGTGTCAATGTACTTCAGCCTGGTGGCTCATTGCTGGCTCTGCAGCCCCCGAATCGTTTCATCTGTTATTACAAGTATCTAACGGATCGCGATCACCAGAATTTTGGCTTTGTGGTGGGAACGCCAAAGGGCGATGGCTTTACAATCGACCCCGATGAGGTTGAGCGCACTCTAGACCTATTCCCTTCATGAAGACTTGATCTGAACCACGCTCCTCGTGCCAAGGTCGAGCCCCCATTCCGAGTGATCAAACGCCAATTTGGGTATCAGCAACGCACCTTGGGTCAAATTTCAATCGGCAGGGAGGGTCAGTTTTCCGTAAGCGCTCCAGCATCCGCCCGCTGCAGCCCCGTTTCACGTTGAGCGGAAAGGCCAAGGGCGGTGCGGGGCGGGTATTGCATTTGGTCTTTGAGACCGCCCTGTTGCGGGCGATGCTCAAGCCTGAAGCTATTTCATACGGATAGAGTCCGCTTGATTGATGACTGACGTGTTTGTCGTGACGTTATTTTGACGAAATTACACTGATTTTCTATTTATATTTATCGTGATGACGCACTATTGACGCGACAGCTATGTGCCTACTATGCTCAACTTAACTTGATAAAGATTCCTTCGTCCGACAAAAGAATACTCCTCTGCTCAGGGAGGCGATGTTATGCACCCGACACTTTTTATTAATTCCGTTTTGTTATTAATGCTCCTGAGTGGAGCGACTTTTTCTAGTGCTCAGGCGGCCAGTTTGGTCTATGAATCTAGTTGCATGAGCAACTCTGGCGAGGATTTAGGGCCTCAACTAGGCATGCTGATCGAAGAACGCGCGGGTAGCAACGCCATTGGCTTTCACACCGACTTCTCCGGTGATTCTCACGCGCAGGGCATTGCTCCCAAGGGCGTGCTTAACAATGGGGTCAACGCTCTCGGCGAGTGGGTCAGTTTCCTTGGGCCGTGCGCCAATGCTCCTTCATTTAACAGTTTAATTGCGGCGCTTGCCAATGGCCAGTTCAGGGTTGGTCGGCATGTCCAGGGTATAGGTCTGGCTGGGACAGCCAATGCTTATATCAATCAACGGAGTGCGGTACCACTTCCTGCGGCAGCATGGTTATTTTCTTCCGCGTTGTTTGGATTTATCGTGTTTGCCAATCGACGGAAGGTGTAGGCAGTGCTTTCGTACAACGTTACTTGCGCTTGCCGGCGTACTCGGCGTCGGCGAAGGTCATTCATCTGCTTCATGGGAAACTCGTGCAACGGGATCGGCGTATTTCACCAGAAACGGTAAGTCTTTTTCAGGGTTTCCTTAATGTAGGCGCATCTCTGCAGATCAGCGTGCGCAACAAGAACATTGGATTACCAACCACATAGCGACCGAATAACCGCTTTGGCTCAATTATCAGCCTGAATACCCACTCACAACCGAGACGACGCACCCATTGCGGAGCCCGAACAACCTTGCCACCGAGAAAATCCAGGATCGCCCCGCCGCACACTATCAGGCATGGCACGCCGCTGGCAGCTAGCCTGGCAGCAACGGCTTCTTGCCTGGGCATGCCCATGCCCAGCACAACCAATTCTGGCTGCAGTTGCAGGGCAAGGTTGATGTAGGCATCCACCTCAGCAAAACCATGGTGAGCAGAAACTACATTTACCGCAAATACCGCTTCGCTACGCTGCACCGCATTCGCTAGAAAGGGCTCTGTAGTGCCCCAAAAAGCCACGCGCCGGCCCTTGAACGCGGCCAGTAATTTGGGGATAAAATCCGTGCCATTCATATTGAGCCCCGGCACTAAGCCGAGTCGGCGAAACAGGATAGCCATGCCGGAGCCATCCCGTAGTAACACGTCAGCAGCGGACAGCGCGTTATAGTAATCGGTGTTGCCCGCCACCAAGTTCATGGCAAAGGCATTGACGAATCCAAGTACTGTCGCCGCCTCAGGCTTGGATAAAGCATCAATCAATCCTTGCTCATCAACGAGATCACTGACCACCCTGAGTTTCTGGATAATCGTTTGCCAGTTGTGCTGCCAAGCAAAATCGCGCATTAATTGTCATCTCGCTTCGAACGCACCCACTCAACTTGGCGCTTAAGCAAAAAGCCTAGGTACAGGGGTATTTTTTTCACCGCGTAGAACGGCGCATACAACAAGGCTGAAAAAGATATAATCTCGCGACCAAATTGGCTCCATGCCAGCAAGATAGTCACATTCAATATTGCCACCCCGGCAGACGCGATTAATGCTGGAGCCAAAGCTCCACACAGCATAAACACCAACCATGACAGACTAAAAACAGCCCCCAACACTAAAGTCAATAATGCCAACGGAGGGACCAATAAATCTAGCGTCATGGCCAGGAGGTTCCAGTTACGCCGGCTGATCGACTCTACAAACAACTTTGGCGCATCACCAAGGATTACCCCAAGATGACCATGCTCCCAGCGCGTACGCTGGGTACTTAAGCCTTCATCATTGCGCGGAAAATAACTGGTCACCAGGGCATCGGGGCAAAACAAAGGCGGCTTGCCCCTGCGGCAGAAATCGAAGCCCATCTTCAAATCTTCGACGATGTGGCCACTGGCTAAATCGATCAAAGCCAGATCCCGCCAGACGAAAGCCATTCCCGTACCCATTAACTGACAGGGCAAACCAAGCCAAGCCCAACCTTGCGGCCGCACCAGATTCTTCACACGCCAGGCAAACTCGGAAAACCGCACTTTTAGCCCGGAACCTGCTGGAGCGAGCATTAAATTAAGTGCCTGCGTTGGCCGCCCTGAGTCGATGCAACACATTGCCAAACGCTCAATAGAGCCCTCACCCACCTGGCAATCGGCATCGATAACGATCATGACGTCCGGCGCAACGCTCGCTAAATGACGCACCCCAAAGTCCAGCGCATAACCCTTGCCACGCTGCTGATCATTGCTGCGTTCCACCACCTCGGCTCCCGCCGTGCGGGCCAGCGCGGCCGTGTCATCAGAACAGTTGTCCGCCACTACCAATAAGCGATCGCCCTCTAGCAACTGCGGCCGAATGGTATTTAACGTCGCGACGATCATCGAGGATTCGTTGTGTGCCGGTACCAACACCGCCACCCGCAGCCGCGATCTTTGCGCCGACGAGAGCAACCGCACAGGCAGGCAGGCCAGCAGTACCTGCAAAAACAGCACCAACACCGGCAGGACTATGAGCACCAGCAGTGTGCTGAACAGCCAACTAAGTAAGGTGATCATGCTTGCGCCCTAAACAAATTAGCCAACTTGGCCGCTTCGGTATCGATATCGTGTCGCTCCAGCACTCTCTGATAAGCCGCCTCGCCCATCCGCTGCAACACCTCGACGGGTTGCGCGAGGCAGTCCGCCAGCACCGCCGCCAACTCATCCACAGCTCCAGCGGGAAACAACCAACCGTTCTCACCCTGACGCACTAACTCGGGAATGCCCCCCACATAGGTCGTCAGTACTGGCCGGCGCAAGGCCATGGCCTCCATAATTACCACCGGCAAGCCCTCGGCGAAGCTCGGCAACACCAAGGCCCGCGCCGCAAGAATTTCCGCCCGCACCTGCTCGCTGCTAATCCAGCCAGTGATTCGCACCTGCGCTTGCAAGCCATGCAGTGCAATCAGGGCTTCGATTTGCGCACGTATTTCCCCATCGCCGGCCAGTACTATCTCGAACACCACGGCTTGCGCTGCCAGGATACGGGCGGCCTCAAGCAACAACAGTTGGCCCTTCTGCTCACACAAGCGACCCACGCAGACCAACCGCGGTACGGACGGCACGGCAACTGAAGGTACATCGTGAAACGCCCGCTCCAGACCACAATGCACCACCTTTACCCTTGCCCAGTGCGCATGAGCTACCCAGCGAAACAGCTGGCTGCGCCCATAAGAGCTGATAGCCACGACAAAAGCCGCGCGCCGGACTTTCTCGCCCAAATGAATAAACTGCGGTTTGTCGAACTCTTCCGGGCCGTGCACCGTAAAACTGTACGCTGGCCCGCCGAGTGCATTGGCCAGCATCACCACCTCGGTTGAGTTAGTGCCGAAATGCGCATGCACATGCTCGGCGCCGAACGCCTGCAACCAAAACAGCAGGCGGCATGCCTCGGACAAATAGACCAAATGGTACGGCCAGGGCCGATCGGCATGCCGGCCCATACGTAGCGCCAGCCACAACGCCGAAAAAAAGCGTCTCGGCTGGGCGCGCAGTACCTGCAGCACAGGCACTACCAGCTCTTTGACTCCGCCCTGCAGCACATAGAAAGTTTTACTGCGCTCGGACACGTCGTCGGCATCCACCAACTCGGCATCCCAACCACGCAGAGCAATGCGCTGCACCACAAAGCCCTGGCGCTCTAACGCCAAAATCTCGCGACGAATGAAGCTATGGCTGACCTTGGGGTATTGATTGATCAAATAAGCAATACGCATAGGAACCAGCTTAGATGTTATTGCAGTGAATTATTACTACAGGTACTTTTACAGTAGTACAATTATCAAGAACGTCAACAAGCACCACGGCGTTTGTTCCGATCCTTGCATTTTCTCCGAGCAATACCCCACCTGGAACTTTCGCTCCGGCACCGTATATACACGTCGAAACCAATAGTTGAAACAGTGCCGCCCGCCAACTGACCAATCGTGACTACTGCAGTTTCATGCCGCCAGGCCCGACAGTCAAATATCGACCTAATGAGCGCTTGTGTTAGTTGCACAGTTACCTATTAACACACTGTCTATTCTTGTAAAAATATCATCTAGAAGCTCATAACGTCTGCGGTACATGGCACGTTTTTTTGAAGGAATACCATCAAGCGATTTTTTGGACAGCACCATGGGAATTTCAAAAAAGTCTTCGCGCTCTGACGGAATCGCTCCATGTTCCAACCATATGACATCATAATTAGCCGCTAGGTCTTGAGCTTTTTGAGTCCCAAAATACGGATGACGATGATGACGATATCCATCCCCTATCGCATAAATCTTTTCAACACCAACACTGCTTGCAATATACTTAATGGCTTCGATCAGAAGACTTCTTGGGCGAAGGCCTTCAAAATCTTTTGTCAGGGCTCTATAAATATCCAAAGACCTATCACTCTCTACGCCTTTGTGTATCCCTTGAACGGCACCGATAAAAATACATAACTCAACTTCCGTGCGACACAAGGTGAACGCTATTGATGCAATACGCAAATCACCCTGAAACAAATTCAGCACCAGCTCCCCTTCACGCATAAACCATACCGGACGATCTAGAACCAAGGAACAACCAACAGAGCACTCCGACAAGTCACTCAATATCAAGCTGTCATTTCGTCCCAGAAGTAATAGCTGCGGACAGCTTTTTGTGACGACTTCGTAATGCGAGGCCAAGACACTAAGTCTATCCTGAGATCTCCAGCATCTACTGATGTACGGCCAATGAACAACACCCACACAATCACCTCCCAACTTCTCAAAACTGGTCTTGCCCAGGGCATTCGACATACGCCACAAAAACAACTTTAGCTCGGACCAGTTTTTTCCAACTAAAATCAGTAATACAAGCTTATTTTTCAAGGCTCTAAAGGAATACCCTGCATGTAAAGAAAACACGCTTTTTAGTATCAGCCAATCATTCATAGACGTCTCACTTGTATTCGATCAACGCTGTCTTGCCGGCGCCAAATCTGTTCAACAGAAACTTGACTTGCCCGAGCATCTCAGGAAATTTGCTCAGCACCAGAAAGAAGGCCTGCAGCCAGTTTTCGCGCGCTGATCTATCGCCCCGGCGAGCCAAGCGCACCACCTGCAGTGGATAGACCAGCAGCAGAAGCAGCCCAAACCATCCCAGCATCAAACTCGCGATCATAGTCGCCAGCGGGACACCCAAGCCCCAGAGCCAGGCCCGGCGCGACTCACGCTGCCAATGTTGCTCCGGTGCGGCCCCATGCAAAAATGCGCCCTCGGCAAAGGCATAGCCACCACGCAGGGTACGCCGCCACCATTGGCCGAAGCGGGTCATGGCCGCATCGTGCAAGGTCATTTCGTCAGCCAGGCGCCAGACCTTCCATCCATTCGCACGCAGACGCACACACAACTCAGGCTCTTCCCCGGCAATAAGATCCGCTCGAAAACCAGACACTGCGGCAAAGGCGTCAGCCCGTATCAGCGCATCGCCACCACAAGCCTTGGCCTCACCTATCGGGGTGTCCCATTCAAGATCACACAATAAGTTGTAAATCGAACGCTGTGGAAAACGTTCACGGCGCCGTCCACAGACCACCGCAACCTCAGGCTGTGCATCAAGAAAGGCCTGCGCCCGGGGCAGCCAGCCACCGACAACCTCGCAATCACCATCGACAAACTGCACATAACGCATCGCCGGCAATAAACGTTGCACGCAGGCAAATCCTTCATTGCGCGCGCGCGCAGCCGTAAAGGGAATCGACATATCCAACTCAACCACCTCGACCCCAAGCCGCCGTGCCATCTGGACTGAACCATCCGTTGATCCAGAGTCGACATAAATAACCTTCTGCGCCGCACCGCCCAGCGAAGCCAGGCAACGCTCAAGCCGTAGGCCTTCATTGCGACCGATAACAACGACACCAATACCAGTAGCCATTGAGTTCACTCAGCGATGTAAAACTGCTCGATATCGTCCACCGGATGGTTCATAAGCATTCCCTTGCTTCTGCGCGCTGCCTTTTCTTGATAGTCGCAGGCACGCCCACTGCCACCGAGTCGTCCGGTACATCTGTCAGCACCACGGCATTGGCACCAATCACGACGTTGTTACCAATGCGGATATTGCCCAGCACCTTGGCCCCGGCACCGATATCAACATTGTTCCCCATCACCGGGGCAATCGGCTCATCCACATTCTTGAGCCCCACGACCACGCCATTGCGGATGCGGCAATCATCGCCGAACTGAGCATAACCACTGATCACGATTCCGCCGAAATGATCGATGACGAAGTTGCGCCCGATCACCACCTCACACGGCAGTTCGACACCCGTCACGATCTGCACCAATTTGAAAAGCACTTTGTATATAAAGGAGAACAACTTACGCAACAATGCTGGGCGCACACCGTAGCGCCAGCGCCCAAAGCGATAAACCAGCATCACCCAGAACCCCTGAGCAGCCCAATCACCAGCGTATGCACGTAAGTCCGCACGTATATTGTCGAACATAAGTTGATCTACCGTGTTGGTTGGCTAGCAAATTGGGTATCGCGTAGCAACGCCCAAGTATCACGAGCATGCTGCCAACACGCCCCTATGGCGGCCCGTCCGCGGCCTTTCAATAGAGCCTTGAGCGCCAGTATCAGATCACCCAGGCTCACCAGTAACATATGTGAGGCCAAACCCAGTAGACCGTGGTGCTTGCGAAAGTACAAAAGCTCGCTTTCGATTTGTAACCTGGGTATCTGTCGACTGACCACATTGAGTTCGACAACCGATTTGGCACTTTCACCGCCGATATGCACCACCGTGGTATGCGGGTAATAAACCACCTTCCAACCGGCCTGTTTAACGCGTTTGCAGTGATCGACCTCCTCGTAGTAAAGAAAGTAGCGCGGGTCGAACAAGCCAACCTGATCAATGACTTCACGGCGGATCAAGTAATAGCAGCCGGGCACCCAGTCGCACTCACGGACCGAGGCATGATCCCAGTCCATGTCGTCGACCCTCTTCACCACAGGGAAAAAGCGTTCAAGCCCTGTACGCGAGAGGAAGACATTCAACGGCGTCGGAAAATAGCGACAGGAGGGCTGCAAATCACCCTCTCGCCCAACCAACCGGACGCCGAGGACTCCGCAATCAGGGTGAGCCTCCATGTAATCGAGGGTCTTGCTCAGGGTATCAGCAGCAACGAAGGCATCGGTATTGAGGAGCAACGCGTACTTGCCCTGCAGGTGCTCAACCAATTGATTGTTGGCACGACCAAAGCCAACATTATTTTCATTGGCCAGCAGCAATGCCTCTGGACAAATAGTTGCCAGGCACTCCAGTGAATTATCGGCAGAGGCATTGTCCACCACTAAATAGCGCGTTCGATCCGCACGATTTGACTCGCGCAACGCATTAAACATGGGGTGCAGCAGAGTCGCTGTATTGTAGTTAACTACTAACACATCAAGAGGGGCACTAATCATTAGATCGCCCTCCCAAAAAGTGCTGAACTCTCATCGTCGGATTACAAAACCATTTATAAATCGACATCATTCAAGCTCCGCTTAAAACAACCGCTATTCAGGCAAATTCCTCACACACGCATTATTCAGTGCCGCTTCAAATAATTTTGCAGAGGCCTCCCAAGAACTTGAGGCCACCGTTTGATATGCCATTTCTGAAACCGCACGCCACCCCTGTTCGTCTAAAGTCAATAGCCATTCAACACCACGAGCCAAGGCATCAATATCATCGATATCGGCTAGTACGCCGTTTTTGAAACAAGATATTGCCTCTAACGGCCAGCCAGTACGCGTTGAAACTACCGGTGCCCTACATGCCATCGCTTCCATCGCCGTTAGATTAAAGCCTTCTTCACTCCGGCTTGCTGCGAGCCAGACATCACATTGTGCATATAAATCACGAATACGATGTTGATCGGGAGAAAGATAAAACTCAAGACTCTCTGGAAGCTTAAAAATACCACTAGGAGGAGCACTTCCAAAGGCTATAACTCGAAGTTTTGAAAATTTTTTCTCGAGCAAAGAAACTACCTGAAGCGCAACATCAACCCCCTTGAATGGCGCTTCATGATACAAAAAACCGATTGTTGGGCAACGCTGTTTTCCCCTCGGCGCGGAAAAAAATTGCTGATGATCGACACTATTCCCAACCAAGCTAACATCAGAGTCGCCATACATGCTCATCACATCAGCCAACCACTTCGAAATGGTTATCTTATGCAAAGGCATTTTATACGTCGCCACAACCCTATCCACCGGGCAATAAGGAAACACTTCATGCCCCTGCACAAAATACACTTTTACACCCTTGGCCTGACCTAGAGAGCTCACCCACTCAGCCGTTTCCCACCACGTTGCAATTACAACATCCGCATCTGGAACATCCGAATCCACAATAGGCCTGTATTTTTCTATCACCCGATGATCAAGACCATGACCGTCTAAATGAGATGGACTTCTTTCGCTTATCGGCCACCCCTCACCCGTGATGAAACTCTTCATCTTCTTATCCAGCGGAGCAGGAGGTGCAGGCGGGGAAACGAGCGTTACATCATGCCCCATTTCAAACAATGCCTTAGCGTAAATTGCAACGACGCGAATTCCACCCGACATGTTCACCACCGGCAACACAAAAGTCACTTTCATTAGATCACCTCCAAAACCGCTGAAAGCCTATTCAAATTCAATGCACTTCCAGCCAAGCAATTTCCATCAATCAACACATCGTGACGGTCTGTCACAGCATTGGAAACAGCAAGAGACATGGATCGAATCAAAGCCATTTAGCAACGCCCAACACTAACTCTCCACACAAAGCCCCCACCGCCAGCATTGGCAGCACCACCAGTTCACGCTTGAGATCGAACAGCCCTACCTGACGATTGACATAAACAATCAGGATAAGTGTAGGGAACGTATGCAGGGCAACGCCCCAAATCGCATATTTTACCCCGCCAATCGTCAGCAGCAGCGGCAATAGCACCCATAACGAGACAATGCGAATAATGTTATCCATGGCTTGGTACTTTGTTAGTCCCAAGGCAAGCCAAACTTGATGCGCCACGGTGTAGCGCAATGTGAAAAAAGAAAGTGAAAGAACGGCCATCATGGTGCCGGCAGCGGCATAACGCTCATCGTATAACCCACCAACGATGAGCGGACTGACGGTCAAGAACAGTCCACAGACAAACAGCAAAGCAAGATCGAAAATCAATCTGAAGCGGTAATACAAAACGCGGAGCCGCGCGGTGTCATTACTTCTTGAGGCTTCACTGAAGGCCGGCAGGGCCACGGCCCCGACCAACCTAAGCACTGCGGTTTGAAGAGTGCCCAAAATCAGCACCGCAATGGAGTAGACGCCCAGTTCAGTGGCCGACATGCTGCCGCCGAACCAGATGCGATCACCATACATGGCCAATACTCCCGCTGCCGAAGACAACAGTATCCAACGGCCGAAGACGACTAACTCTTGAAGCGCAGAGCGGTCCCACTGTAGACGGTTAGGCGGGCCCTGAAACCATAGATGACCAATAACAGTGCCGACCATGGCCGAGACCAGACCTGCAATCACCAGCGACCAGACAGACCTGGTGAAGTAACCGATGCCCAGCATCACCAGCAGGCCCGCAAGCTGGGACGCAAAGTCGAGGAGCACCACTTTCTTTTGCTGGAAAGCGCGAACTGCCAAGTCGAGTTTCGTCGACTGGAACCCAAAGATGATCGCGGTAAAACCGGTAAAGGCCAACACCAGCGGCAACTCCGGTGCGGCATAGGTGGAATTGGCCGACCACAGATTGATGACTTGCGCAAACCAGGTGAAGCCTGCGATTAGAAGTGTCGAAGCAAAAAGGACAACGCCACGCAGGATCTGCACTGTCCAGGCGGTATTGAGAAACACTGGATCGTCGCCACGCGGGCTCTGGATAATGTTCTGGCGCAAACCGACATCGGAAAGCAAGTGCAGAACCACCGAAACGGTGGTGGCGATGATCATTACGCCGAAAATTTCCGGCATCAGCAGACGGGCCATTACAAGGTTGCCGCCCAAGCGGATTGCTTGAGACGCAACAAGCGCACCCAGATTCCATGCCCCGGCAGATATCGCTCGCCTGCGAAGGCTCAACGATTGCGATAAATCAATTGGAGGCATGACATCAACCCCGAACTCAGATGGTACGCACGTTACTATAGCTACAATTGGTCATCTCACTAGCCGTCGCTCACCAATCCATGAGTTCAATAATCCATGCCTGAGCACTTTCGCGCGCTAATCGTCATTCTAGTTTTAGCTGGCGTCGTTTTTGCCCTGGCGCGTCGACCAGCAGAAGACCTGATCCCACACCACGACTTCACTCGTCGCCGCAATCTGTGGTTCGCATTGACGCTACTGGCCTTTGTCTCGCACAGTTTCTGGGTGTACGCGGGCATTGCCGCTATCATTTTGACCGTCGCACGACAACGCGAACGCAATCCTCTGGCACTGTTTTTCCTTCTGCTGTTTCTCATCCCGCCGGCCCCGGCAGAGATTCCCGGCTTCGGCCTGATCAACTATTTTTTTGCACTTAACCATATTCGTCTGCTCGCATTGTGTCTGTTGTTGCCGGTTTTTTTCATGCTACGCAGGCAAGCAAGCACACTGAGCTTCGGACGCATCTGGCCTGACAAACTGCTAGCGGCCTACCTCTTGCTGACGAGCCTGCTTTACCTGCGTGACACCACGCTGACCGACACCTTGCGCCAGACGCTCTACCTGTTCACAGACGTTTTTTTGCCTTACTACGTTGCCAGCAGGGCACTGAAGGAACTCAGCGATTTCAAGGATGCTCTGTTGGGATTTGTACTCGCCGCCATGTTGCTGGCGCTTATGGGTCTCGTCGAATTTACCCGCCATTGGCTGCTGTACAGCGCGCTGATTGGCGCCCTGGACATGCACTGGGAAATGTCCGGCTACTTGGATCGTGGTGGTTCATTACGCGCCAGCGCCACCACCGGCCAGGCAATCGCACTGGGTTACGTCATTAGCGTGGCCATCGGCTTTTACCTGTTCTTGCGCGAGAGCGTACGCAGCCGATTGCAGCAATGCCTCGGCGCGCTCTTGCTGGCTGGCGGTCTGTTTGCAACGCTGTCGCGTGGCCCCTGGATCGGTGCAGCCGTCATGATCACCGTGTTCATCGCCACCGGCCGTGCAGCTGTCAAACGCCTGATGCTTCTGGCAATCGCCGGAGTGCTCGCCCTTCCCCTGCTGGCCATCGTGCCTGACGGGCAAAAAATCCTGGATTTGCTACCGTTCATCGGCACGGTAGACGTAGAGAACATCACGTACCGGCAGCGCTTGATTGATAACTCAGTGATCGTCATCCAGCGCAACCCTTGGCTGGGCTCTTTCGATTACCGCAACACTCCTGAGATGCAGTCCATGATTCAGGGCGAGGGCATCATCGATATTGTGAATACCTATATCGCCCTGGCGCTGGACATCGGCCTGATCGGATTGACGCTATTCGTGGTTTTTTTCGCCACTGTGCTGCTCGGCATCCGCACAGCAATGCGTTCGGTCCCCAACAAAGACGATGAGGCGCGCCGACTCGGACGCGCGCTGTTGGCGGTACTGGCCGGGATACTGGTGACCATCTTTACCGTTAGCAGTATCACGGTGATCCCCGTGGTGTATTGGTCGGTGGCCGGACTGGGTGTGGCCTATGCTCAGATGGTGCGCAGGCTCAAGCGCACTGAGACTACAAGCACTGCGAGCGCCAACCTTCAACCCTGGTAACGCTCATGACCTCTTTTTTTCACCGCGCCCATATGCTGCTGGTGGTTCTCCTTGCTATTTGGCCGTTTAGCACCTGGGCGTCGGACTGGGTCTCCAGCGTGGATGAGCGCAGCGGTCTGCCAATGCTGGCGCGCAGTGGCAACCCTGTAGTTTCTTCTTCATTCGCCTTCTGGGGGAGCAACTGGGAATGGACGGATTTGCCGACCGCGTTCAAGGTGAACACCCCTTATAGTTACTCCCTTGCAGGCAAGAACAAAAACCTGGATTTCGACGTGACTGCGCAGATTCAGAAGGAAGACGAGCAGAAGTTGACCTGGAACATTGCCCTGGATGCACACAGCATGATGCCGGACGTGATGGGCGGGGGCATCGTCTTCAAGTTCGATCCTGCCCTTTACGATGGAGAAATGGGTGAGCCGGCTTTGCTACCCGACAACCGCGGCTGGTCCTGGGGGAATACACACAGCCGACGCATCGAGATCCGTTTTGAGCCTGCACTGGCAAGTGTGTACTTTGAACCGGGTGATAAATCTCAGGTGCGTGCTTTTTTTTACAAGAACACGATCAAACCCGGCCGCCAAAATTTCAAAGCCACCTTGAGCATATCTGGCGATGTGGTACTCGGTCCGACCACAACCGAGCGCTTCGGGCTGGCGGACACAAGGAGCTGGCCGAGTGACACGCTCGACTGGAAAACCTCGCCGGTCGATCTGTCCTTTCTTAACGCTCACGAAAAACCTGCAGGCAAGCGCGGCTTCGTCAAGGTATCCGGCGAGCAACTGTTATTCGCAGACAACACCCCGGCGCGCTTCTGGGGCACTAACCTGACGGCCTATGCGCTGTTTCGTACGCCAGACGATGCAATCAAGCTGCAAGCCAAACGTCTGTCGGCACTCGGTTTCAATCTCGTACGACTGCACCACCATGACTCCCCATGGGTCAGCCCAAACATCTTTCGCGACAGCAACCTCACGCATGACACTCAGCAACTAAGCCCGGACTCACTGAAAAAAATCGACTGGTGGATCAAGTGCCTCAAAGACGAGGGCATTTATGTATGGCTCGATATGCACGTCGAGCGAGCCTTAACTGCAAACGACAACATCTATGGCTTCGATGAAATGCCAAAGAATGGCAAGAACAACGCCGATCTCAAGGGCTATGCCTATGTAAACATCACCATTCAGCAGGCAATGAAGCGCTTTTCCCAAGCCTATTTGACCCATGTAAACACCTACACCGAACTCGCCTACAAAGACGATCCGGCGATCGCCGCCGTACTGATTACCAACGAAAACGATGTCACCCAGCACTTTGGCAACGCCCTATTACCAGACAAACGAGTGCCAAAGCACAACCAGATCTACATGGCCGAGGCCAAGGCCTTTGCGAACCAGCACAATCTATCTGCAAGCCAGACCTGGCGCTCCTGGGAGCCAGGCCCCGCCAAGCTGTTCCTCAACGATTTGGAGCGACGTTTCAACGTAGACATGATTCAGCACCTACGTGAATCAGGAGTGAAGGTACCCATCGCCACGACCAGTAGCTGGGGCGGCGACAGCCTAAGCTCCCTACCGGCCCTTACCGCCGGCGACCTGATCGACGTCCATAGCTACGGTGGCCCTGGGCAGCTAGAGAAAAACCCGCTCACCAGCGACGGTTTACTGAACTGGATTGCCGCCGGCCAAGTCATAGGCAAACCCCTGACCGTCACCGAGTGGAACACTGAACCTTTCCCGGCACCTGACCGCCACTCGCTGCCACTCTATATGGCCGGCACCGCCAGCCACCAAGGCTGGGATGCACTGATGCAATATGCCTACAGCCAGGAGCCGCTAACCGGCGAATGGATAACTGCCGACAACTGGCACGCCTATAACGACCCTGCAATGCTGGCCACCCTGCCCGCCGCCGCCTTGCTTTATCGCCGTGCAGACGTTCGCGAAGCAACAACGACCTATGTCTTCGCGCCGACGCCAAGCACCCTATTCAACCAACGCATCACACCAGCCAACGCGGCTCTACTGCGCACAGCCATGGAGAAAGGCAAGCTGGAAATCGCCATGCCACAGACGCCGCAATTGCCCTGGTTGCAACAGAGTGCTATCCCGAGCAATGCACAGGTGTTTCATGACCCCAACCAGTCGCTGCTGGACGCCAATGCCAGCGAGTCCACGACAGACACTGGCGAGTTAAAGCGCAACTGGAAACTAGGCATCTACACCATCAATACGCCACGCACCCAAGCAGCAACCGGCTGGATCGGCGGCGAGTCGATCAGCCTTGGCAACATCCAGGTGCAAGTGAAGACCGCTAATGCCAGTGTGGTGGTGCAAAGCCTGGACGACGCGCCTGTGGGCCGATCGCAGGATTTACTGATTTCGCTGGGTACCCGTGCCATCCCCAAAGACGACAGCAAAACACCTTTTTATGTCGAGCCCCTCGAAGGCACCCTGACAATCCAGGCGCCGCAAGGCTTGACACTGTTCACCCACAGCATCCTTGGACAAATGAAGAAGCTACCCGCCACCTACCTTGATGGACGCTATACGATCAAGTTCGACGGCTTGCAGGCGTCGAACTGGTTGTTTTTGAAAAAAGCCGTCACGCCAGCTACAACCTCAGGCAACGCACAGCCAGGCCCTGTCAATACAGCATCATCCAGCGCACTGACGAATCAATAGCTAACCTGTCTTTTAACGTAGTGATCAGGCGGATCGAACTGGCGTTCCAATCTGCGCTTGCCCAGCAGCAGTTTCCAGGAGATCAGGATGAAATTTTTGGTTGTTGGTGGCGCAGGCTATATCGGCTCGCATATGGTCAAGCAACTACTGCGTGCAGGTCACGAACTGGTGGTGGCAGACAACTTTTCAACAGGCCATCGCGGCGCGTTGATGGGCGGGAGATTGGTCGAACTGGACATCGCCGACGCACAAGCCCTGGACGTCTTGTTTGCGGGACAGCACTTTGATGCCGTGTTCCACTTCGCCTCATTTACACAGGTGGGCGAATCCGTCACTGAACCTGCCAAGTATTACCAAAACAACCTGGCTGGAACCCTTACGCTGCTACAAGCCTTGGTTCGTGCCGGGGTTAAAAACTTCATTTTTTCCTCGAGTGCAGCCGTCTATGGCGATCCGGTGTATGTACCTATCGACGAAGAGCATCCCAAGGCCGCGATCAACCCTTATGGTCGCAGCAAGTGGATGGTGGAGCAGATGCTTGAAGATTTCGACCGTGCATACGGGCTCAAATCGGTCTGCCTGCGCTACTTCAACGCCGCCGGAGCAGACCCTGAAGGACAGTTAGGTGAACGCCGTGAACCGGAAACCCACCTGCTGCCACTGATATTGCAAGCTGCCTCCGGTCGGCGCACAACCATCACCGTCTATGGCCGTGACTACGACACACCTGACGGCACTTGCATTCGCGACTACATCCACGTTGTCGACCTCGTTGCAGCTCATGCACTTGCCGTGGATTATTTACTGGCAGGTGGTGCAAGCACGGCTTTCAACCTCGGAAACGGTCAAGGTTTCTCAGTACAACAAGTAATAGACACTGCACGCGCCGTGACCGGCCATGACATCTCCGTGAGCGAAGCGCCACGCCGCGTCGGCGATCCGCCACGCCTTGTGGCCGATCCCCGCATGGCCAACACATTACTTGGCTGGCAACCGCAATTTACCTCACTTGAACAGATAGTGGCGCACGCCTGGAGCTGGGAGCAGAAGTACCCTTGGCACTGAAAGTCGGCGCTGGCGCATAACGCCGAACACCTAAGGGTGACGCTCTAGTAGTAAGAGCGGCTTGGGCGCTCGGCTTTGTTTAGTACCGTGCCAATCAGATTGGCTGTCCCCAGATGATAAAGGCTTTCCTCGATCTCTTTCTTGCTGTTCATGCCGTTGGCGACCACCAGCAGGACGCAGTCGAATTTAGGCAAGACGGTAATAACATCGTCCGAACTCAACAACGGCGGCAAGTCGAAAATCACGATACGCGAGTCGTAGCGCTCGCGCAGATCAGTAATCAAATGGCTCACTGTGGGCGATGACAGCACCTCGGTGGAGAGAGGGATCGGCTCTCGCGTCGGCAGGACTACAAAGCGCGGCAAGGTCGGGTTGACCAGAACCTCTTGCAGTTCCGCTTCATCGTCCAGCAATTCATTGAGCGATTTCTCCATCGGCAGACCCAGGCAGGCACCCACCATCGGACGACGCAAGTCGAAATCCACCAGTAGCGCCGTCTTGGTGGTGTGATGGGCGATGCTCATTGCCAAGTTGATAGCCAATACAGTCTTGCCTGCCTCCGGAGTTGGCGAGGTGATAGCAAGCGTGCGCCAGCCATTTTCTTCCATGACTTTCAGAACTTGCGTACGCAGCAGATCGAAAGCCCCCCCCATATTCGAATTCTTGTTGTACGCCACAATGCGATTGCGCTCGAGATGATCTGGCCGCAGCGGTACAACTTTGGTTTGCACATAACTCAGCGCATTCAGACTTGCAGACTGCCCGGTCACTGTCATGGCTTTTGGTATTGTCACGAGACTTGACGATGGCTGTTGCTCGGAATTCTCGGTATCGGGCTTGATTATTTCCATGGCTATATTCCTTATGCAAACCGGCCCAGAGCTTTAAACATCAGAAGGTCCAGAGGCATGTAGAAGAAGTGCAGGAGCACCAAAAAGAGCACGATTATCACGACTCCACTGAGGATCAATCGCGTTCGCCACCGCTTACGGCGTGCCAATTCCGCTCGAGTGTATATGTAGGGAATCGCAACCAATATGCGTCTACCCAGCACACTGGCCAAGGCTTCAGCTCCGCGCACGCGCTGGTTCAGCATCTCAAGGAGCATCACCAATGCGCCAGCGCCCACCGGAGCGAGAACAAAGCCCATGGCAACCACTTTTTTACGGTTCGGCCGTATCGGCTTTTCAGGCATCAATGGCGATTCCAGAAGAACAAAACGCTCGGCTTTGTTTTCCTGCTCCAGGCTTTCGGAAATTTTCGCACTCATTTCCTTGGTGCGTATTTCCTCGTATTTTTTTTTAGCGTTTTCATAGTCACGCATCAGTGTGACCAAGCCGCGCTCGACTTGCGGCGCCTCAAGAATTTGCGCCTCGTAGTCGGCTATTTTTTTGAGTATTTCCTGCTTTTGATCGGCCAGCGACTGGATACGTGTTTCTGCGGCAGCGATCCGGGCCTGAGCCTTGGCAAGGTCCAGATTGACTGGAGCCGCTGCACCACCAGCACCTTTGGTAGCCTCAAGTGCAGCAATTTTGCGTTTGACGGCACGCACATCGGGGTGGGCTTCGGTATACAGCGACAGTAACCGGGTGTACTCCGCCTTGAGGCTACCCAGATCTTGCTGTTTATCAACCGCCGCGCCAGGCGATACATGCTTGGTCGCTGCTGCGGAAAGCTCCAACTCATTGAAGCGCAACTCCTCACGGGCAGTTTTGTAGTCACGGTCGACCTCTTTGAGCTCGGTTTCGGCGCGTGACAACATATTCATGCGCAACTCCTGATGCTCGGGAAGCGCGTTGCTGTGCGCTTGCTTGAAGTCTGCCAGGCGGTTTTCCAGGGCTTCCAGTTCGACCCTGAGCTTGTCCGCCTCCTGCGTCAGAAACACTGTTGTTTCACTGGCGCGCTCAGTGCGCTGCTTGATGTTTTCATCCAGAAACAGCGTCACCAGCTCGTTGGCCACTTTGTTGGCAATCTCTGGCTGGCGGTGCTCAAAGGAGAGACGGAAAGCAATCGTCACTTCTCCGCGCCCCTTAACGGCAGCACTGACCAAGGAGACTGTAATCGCATTGCGCATTTCATCGATTTTCTCGGAAACGCTCAACTGCCTGCTTTGCGAAGCAAAAAGATTGTATTTGTCGATGATCGCTTCCAGATGCTCACGGGTCATCACGCGCTGGCGAATAACTTCGATGCGCTCATCGGCAAAGGTATTGTTGTTCGCCGACACCAGGTCTGGCGAAATTTGCTGAGACTCGACCAGAATAGTGCCAGATGACTCGTAGATGGGCGGGATAGAGATCGCGACCACTACGCTCAGGCCGAGTATTACCGCGAAACTCAGGATCAACAGCAAGGCATGGTGCTTGATGACAGCAATGTAGTCGTTGACCGACATTTCGTATTCAGAGGTCATATGTATCACCCAGCTGAATTTCAGAAGTTGGGGTGACTATAGGTCAAGGTCAACCCGACGACGTTTGCGGTGGCATCCGGCAAGCCATCTTGCAGGCGTTCTTTGTACGTGAAGGATAGGCGCGCCACCCAAAAAGGTGAGAGTTCCCGGCTAAACCAGGCACCGACATTGCGCAGGGTATTAGGCGTTAGCCCTTTGGTTTTTTGCCATGAAGCATCAAAACCGGCACGGCTGGTGTCGTCGAGGGCATAACTCCATGTACCGTTCAGGTTATCAACCTCGACAAAACCGCCGTCGCCGCTGGCGACAGTACTACGACTGGCGCCGATACTTGTATCAACACGCTCACCGGTATAGTGCAACGAAAAACCGCCTTGACCACTGGGGTGGCTGTTCGAGCCAGAGACTTGATTGACACCTGCGTAAAGCGACCCCTTGAGCCGCTCAGATATCTCAAAGTTCAAGCCGACAGTGGGGGTGTAACTGTTTGAGGAAGACACCGCAGATCCCTGCTGCGGCTCATAACGCTTCACGCCAAAACGCGTGAATAGCTCCACACGCTCGCTCCATGCGTAGTTCAAGCCCAGGCGGTTCGAAAGCTCGTCATAGTTGGTCAGTGTATTAATGTCGTAAGTGACATGTGTGTAGTCGGTTTCGTTAACCAAGGTAGTACGCTCACTGAGAGCGGTCCTCCAGTTGCCGCCGAACGAGGTTAGCTTTTGCGTACCATCGGGGGCAATCACGCCGGTTGCTTGAACCGCAGTGGAGAGCGTTGAGCTCTCGACATACTTCGCCGTGAGTCCAAAACCACCCGTTTCGGTCTCGCGCTGCCACCCTAACTGCAAGCTGGGGTCTTCGCGGTCCGAAACGATGGACGTATCAGACGAACGCACCAGATTCACACCAAGACCGAACCGCCACTGATCCCGCTCTGAAGTACCGACAAGCGTGTAATCGGGGGCGATGATCGTACGAGTCACACCCTTCTTGTTTTCCGTAACAAGCACCGGGTTGCTGTCGTACTCGACAGTCGAAGGCACAACGATTGCTGATTGCCAAGTGGCAGCATAGGCCACACCGGAGCACGGCAAGATCAGGATGGCCGTCGCAACTCCCATCGTTCGCAGCACAGGCAAGATAATCCTTAGTGCATAGCGCAAGGCTAAGGCACGACCAGCGTATCGCCGGCCTGGAGTTGAATATTGGTGGACATGTCATGCCCGGACATCAAATCGCTGTAATGGACGGGCAGGATCTCTTGTTTAGCCCCATTGCGGCGCACGACCTTGATCTCATCCTTGTCGGCGAATTTGTCAAGCCCGCCCGACATGCTCAATACTTGCAGCACTGCAGTTGGACCTGACATCTGTACGGTGCCGGGCTTCAGCACCTTACCTTGCACATAGACGAGATTGCCTGCGGTGCTCGTGATGACAACGCTCACGTTCGGATCGGGTATGAACTCCTTAAGCCTGGCAGTGATTTTCTTTGCGACTGCAGTGGCATCAAGCCCCGCAACATCGACTTGTCCTGCCAGCGGGAAGGTAATGCTGCCATCAGGAAGTACGTGCACCTCCTGTTTCAGTTTCTCTTCGCCCCAAACGGAAACCGAAATGACGTCACCCGGACTTAGCAGATAAGCCGCGGCTTTTTCGTCGGCACTGGTAATGCTGGGCCAGACCACCAGCGCGCAGAGCACAGGCAATAACAAACGCAACATAAGGATCCCTCCGACCAAGTAGCATGCACAGAGATTCACATAAAAACGTGGCGAAAACACTCCATCTCCTTTGACGCCAAAGCAACGATCAAACAGCAATCGCCTCGAGCTTCCTGACGGCCAATTTCCGCCGAAACCAAACATCAGACCGAAGAACATCCCGGCAATCATCCCGACGTTTCCCGGTACTCGTTCTTGAGCGTAGACCACAATGGCGAGAACGCCGAAGCCAGGATGAAGCCGATCACCACGCTCAGCACACTGGTCCAGAACAGGTCCACATGAGGCAGCAATTGCGTGAACGGCGCCACGCTAAGGATCGAGAACCAGATTTACCACCCTCGCCGCCCAAGGGCGGGTACGCGTGGTCGTGCTGGAACTTGACGGGCGTTGCATCAGCTATCGTCTAGGCTTGCTGGAACAGGGTCGGCTCTAACGACTACAACTTGGCGTTCCTGCCGCAATATGCCGGTCTGGGCAACGGCCGAGTGCTGCTTGATGAGTGGATTCGCTGGGGTCTGGACGAGAGCTGGCAGCACATCAAACCGAGGCTGCAACAGTGGCAAGCCAAACGTGCGGCAGCTGTCGCACGTTTGACCCGCGCCCCCGTCGTGACCGGCGTCGATAAAAAAATCGCGCCCACTGCACACCCCATGGAGGACGAACATGCCTCGCCAAGTCATAGTCAACGCTGACGATTTCGGTCTCAGCCTGAATGAAAACGCGGTCATTCTGCGGGCCTTCCAGGCCGGGGTGATCAGCTCCGCTACCGTCATGGCCAACATGCCGGCCTTCGCAGCGGCCTGTGAGCTGGCGCAACAGCCACTGCTCAAGGGCCGCGTCGGCCTGCACTTCAACCTCACGTACGGCCGGCCCCTCAGCCGGGCGATTCTCGAGCTGCCAAGCTTTTGCGACACGGCTGGCGAGTTCGACCTGAACCTGCCCCGCCACCGCCTGTGGCTCAGCCGCCAGCAACACGATGCAGTGCTGAAGGAGCTCGAAGCGCAATGGCAGCACTGCCTGGACAATGGCCTGCAGCCCAGCCATCTCGATTCCCACCAGCATGTTCACACTATCTGGCCGATCGGTGAGATCGTCGCGCGTTTTGCTGCCCGCCAAGGAATCCCCGTTCGCCTGGCGCGCAATCTGGGGCACAACCTCAGCCTGGCCAAGCGAGTATTCAAGAGCTTGCTCAACCGGCGTTTACACCGCCTCGCCGGTGCCACGGCGGACTACGTCTGTACCCCGGTGGACTTGCGCAACGCCAGGCCACCGGCAGACGGACTACTGGAAATCGTTGCCCATCCGACGATGCTCGGCAGCGACTTTGGCGACGCCTATCTGTATCAGGGTGAGTCCTTGAGTAAGTTGCTCGACAACCGCCTGCCGGGCATTCCACGGGTTTGCTATAACGTGCTGGTACGCACACGACCCGCAGCGGCCACGACGGCATTGGATTAGCACAACGATGACAGCACAATGCCCGGGACTGGCCACGGGCATTGTGCAAAAGGCAGATGGCTCAGGGATTAAGCGGCCATTCCTGGTCGAGCTCCGAAAGGCTTTTTCCATCGTCCGGATGCTTCCACGTCGGATCGGGTGGATTCTCTTCCGGGGTCGCTTCTTCTGGCTTTTCCTCTTCAGAATCTTCGTACTGTTCACGTTTCTTTTCGGTTGCCATAAGGCCCTCCTCCTGAGGTTTGCGTTCAATTTCAGGATAGAACAAAGCCACTGTTTCGTTATCGACCGACCGTCTGTATTGCACTGTGTACAGCAACCTTGGCGATTTTCGCCTCTTCCAGCAGCCCCTGAATCACCTGCTCTTGTTCGGCGTAATCACCTTCCCCGAAATGGCTGTAGCGCAAGCCAGCCTCTGGCAGGCGTCAGCAAGCTCTGAATGTCTTCCTGCGAAGGCAGAACCTGACTCAGCGCTTGTTACCCTCCAGGCTGTTTGGTAGTCGTGAGATAGACTAAGCAGCGGGTATCGGAGGGTAGGAGTGACAGCTGTGGCGCGATTCTGATGGATTCGCTGATAACGGCCGCGGCGCGTGCGCTCGCTGCGGGTGATCCCCTTGGCGCACTGAACCGGGTGGCCTTGCGCGACGATGCGCCGGCACTCGCGTTACGCGGCATCGCCATGGCGCAGCTCGGCGAACTGGTTCGCGCGAAGGCTCTCTTGCGCAGTGCGGCACGTGCCTTCGGCCCGAAAGAGGCCTTGGCCCGTGCGCGGTGCGTGGTCGCCGAGGCCGAGATTGCGCTTGCTTCGCGCGACCTTGGCTGGCCTGCAAAGGCACTCGATGCCGCACGGGCAACGCTCGAAGAACATGGCGACCGAGTGAACGCCGCGCATGCCCGGTATCTCGAGATCCGGCGCTTGCTCCTGATCGGTCATCTCGACGAAGCCGAGCACAGGCTCGCCGAACTCGACCCCACGCCTCTACCACCTGCGTCGAAGGCTATTCACGAGTTGGTCGTGGCGGGCATCGCGATGCGCCGCCTCCAGGCGAAGACGGCGCGGGCGGCGCTCACTCGGGCCGAGCATGCCGCACGCCACG
Organism: Pseudomonas brassicacearum; assembly: GCF_003732175.1. Classification (GTDB taxonomy): domain Bacteria; phylum Pseudomonadota; class Gammaproteobacteria; order Pseudomonadales; family Pseudomonadaceae; genus Aquipseudomonas; species Aquipseudomonas brassicacearum_G. Next base: position 8,337 of record NZ_MOBI01000018.1, on the reverse strand, counting down.
CTAATATCCCTGCGCTGACAGCCGAGGTCGAAAGCGCCCGCCTCGTCCTCGACACGCCCGCCGCTCGCCTGATAACCAGTGGTGAGGAACGGCTCCTGCTGCTTGAGGACGTTGAAGCGCTACTAGCGTCAAAAGCGCTCGTCGTGGACGCCTGCCGTCATCTCGTACGCAACGCACACACGCAGGTCTCGCTCGCAAGCCGCCCGGTACTGTTCGCGCTCGTCCGGGCGTTGGGCGAAGCGTGGCCCGCCGACGTATCAAGGGAAGCGCTTATCGCCCAAGCCTTCCGATTGAAGCTTGACGATGAGTCGCATCGCGCGCGATTGCGCGTCGAGGTCGGGCGACTTCGCGCGGCGCTGCGGACAGTGGCTGGCGTGACCGCAACAAAGCGCGGGTTTGTACTGGCGCCGCGCAGCGCGTTGGAAGTCGTCGTACTGGCCCGGCCCGTCGAAGAGAAGCAGGCGGCAGTGCTCGCCTTCCTTGCCGACGGTGAGTCGTGGTCGAGTTCGGCGCTGGCACTGGCACTTGGCGCCAGCCAGCGCACCGTGCAGCGGGCACTCGATTCGCTCGCGGCGTCGGGCAAGGTCCAGTGGTTTGGTCGCGGGCGAGCGCGTCGCTGGATGACCCCGTCGGTGCCGGGTTTCGCGACGTCATTGTTACTCCCCGCTCCACTTCCAAGTGACTAGGATCACTCCACGACCAAACCACCAGGGTGGAAGACATGAAACACTCAGCAGCCGAAATTATCCGCGAATATGGACCCTTTCCGGGTGTCGACCATGTGCATGGGGTCACCTATGACGGCCAGCAGGTCTGGTTTGCTTCCGGAGACAAACTGAACGCCCTCGATCCGGCGAGCGGGAATACCCTGCGCTCGATCGATGTCGCCGCGCATGCAGGCACGGCCTTCGACGGTCAGCACCTGTTTCAGATCGCCGAGGACCGCATCCAGAAGATCGACCCGAAAACCGGTCGCGTGCTCGCCACGATTCCCGCGCCGGGTGGCAGCGACTCAGGGCTCACATGGGCCGAAGGAACGCTCTGGGTGGGCGAGTATCGGGACCGGAAAATTCATCAAATCGATCCCCAGACCGGGGCGATTCTTCGCACCATCGAATCCAACCGTTTCGTTACCGGGGTCACCTGGGTCGACGGAGAACTCTGGCACGGCACCTGGGAAGGTGAAGAAAGCGAATTGAGGCACGTCGATCCTCGAACCGGAGAAGTCCTGCAGAGCCTCAAGATGCCTTCTGGCGTCGGCATTTCGGGACTCGAGTCGAATGGCGCCGACCAGTTCTTCTGTGGAGGCGGAAACAGCGGCAAGGTGAGAGCCGTTCGCCGGCCTGAATGAGGTGTCGAGCGCCCTCGGCGTCACGAACAAGCAATCGAAGCGAACCTCACGGACGAGGTTCGCCAATATCTGCACCAAAAGCTATATACGTAACACAAGGAGATGTATATCGAGTCGCTCTTAAAAACCGCATCATAATAACTCTCAACTGAGCTCTAAAATAAAAACCATCTACTTCAACAACTTGCACTCTCGTCAGCGTCGCTATTTTTTCGACAGCAAACTGATTTACCGCTCATCGCCTTCCTTCTGGAATTGAAAGCATCTGTTTGACAGTCAAATTTTCAGATCTATATTCAACATGCGAAATGAGTAAAAGCGCCTCACGCGCAACTTAACCGCAAACAGTACCCGCCTCACAAACCACTTGAAAAGGAATTCAGTATGACTATTAATTTTGTGCCATCAAAAAGTGACCGCACACACCTGACCATTAACTGCTATACAATAGCCAGTTACAACTTCAACAAGGACAACCCAACATTTTATGTAACATTCAATTTTAGCACCAACATTCTATGGACGGCGGTTCTAACACCTATCTCGCCAACAGCTACATTACCAAGAACGGTTTACTTAGGCCCTGTTACCATATACGCCGGCGCCAGGGTCGACCTACAAAACTTGGGCAACAGCTTCAATATTTTGTTCTCAGGCACTATTGGTGATGTCAACGGCAACACCGCATTTTACTCCAGCAATATTGGCAGCTTCCAACAAGGCGCTTTTGAGGAAGTTGCTTATAATCAAGCCGAACCCGCTTAATCAAATGTTATACGAAGTGGCTTAACACTACTTCAATATCCAGAACGCCTCCCCCCTCTCTCAATTTCCGTTATCTTGGGGGGGAGGAGCTGGCCTCGCTGGACTCTCCTGCATAATGCGCACTTCCAACTCACGGAGACGCATTCCGCCCGCACGACCAACAGCCCCACCCACCGCGTTGTAGACCCAACGCCTGATCAATCACCGCATCAACATAAGTAGCTATGCTTGAACTATTGCCACGTCCTGGTAGCAACATCGTGGAAGGAGGCGCTTGAGATGCAACTCATCACGTTGAAAATCGATAAGCCGGAAGCGACGAACTTCATTTTTGGGCAGACGCACTTCATCAAGTCCGTCGAGGACATTCATGAAGCATTAGTCAATGCGGTTCCGGGTATCACGTTTGGCGTGGCCTTTTGTGAAGCCTCCGGCAAATGCCTGGTGCGCTGGTCCGGCACCGACAGCGCCATGATCGAACTGGCCCAAAAAAACGCAAAAGCCATCGCCGCAGGCCATAGCTTCATCATTTTCCTCGGCGACGGTTTCTATCCGCTCAACGTGTTGAACATCCTCAAAATGGTTCCTGAGGTGTGCCATATCTTTTGTGCGACAGCCAACCCAACGGAAGTCATTCTCGCTGAAACGGAACAAGGGCGAGCGATCCTCGGTGTAGTGGATGGTTTTTGCGCCAAGGACATTGAAGGCGACGACGATATCCTGTGGCGCAAAAACCTGTTGCGACAGATCGGCTACAAGCTCTGAGCTGCAGCGCCGACAATGAGTGGTGCCGTGACCGCGCCCCAAGCGAAACACTTCCATGCAGGGGGCAGCCACGGTCACTCAGCGCCTCAACGAATCAGCATCGCTGCGGCAGCCGCCACCATGATCGCCGCCGCGCCGCGGAACAGCCGCTGTTGCGCTCGCAAGCTCGACAGTAGGTGCCGGATGCGCACCGCGCCAACAATGAACAACGCGCCAACACCCAGCAGAACCAGAATGGTCAGTGGCACCAGCATCAGCCCCCAGGTCTGCAACGTGACCGTCTCAAGATTGATCACCAGCGGCAGCAACGCCAGATAGAAGGCGATGGTCTTCGGGTTGCCCAGGGTAATGGTCAGACCGGATATCGCCGCTGACAGCAGCTCCTTCTTCTTCACCGGCTTGCCGACTTCGATCGCCTGATGGTTGGCGAACCAGAACTGCCAGGCCAGATAGCACAGGTACAGCGCCGCAGCCCAGCGTACCAACTGGAATAACGCATTGAAGTGCTCGGCGATCATCGCCAGGCCGAAGACGGCAAATGACAGGTAGGTCAGATCGCCGAGGATCAACCCAAACAGCAGACAAAAACCCGACAACGCGCCACCGCTGACGCTCCGCGCCACCAGCGCAGCCATGCCGGGGCCAGGAATGGCGGCTGCGATGCCCAGCGCTGCCGAATAGGTAAGTACTTGCGTCAAATCGAGCATGTCGTGCTCCTCAGGTAATTTATTATTGTCTTGCTCGACGCTTTCAGCGCTTCTGCAACGGCTACAACCTGACCGTCAAAGTACACCCAAGGATGAGGCTTGCGCTGGGCAACCGGGGTCTTGCCGGACACATCAGTCATGATCAGGCCCTTCGCGCGGCAATGTTCAATGCTGTTTCGCGCTCGTTGTTGTCGCGACCGCTGCGCTTGTCGTGGAACTTGGCGGCCTTCCAACCTTCCAACTGACCATCGTCGCAGTGCCAGTAACGGCATCAGTGGCGCCAACGGCGATGTGGACACGGACGCCGAGCCTGGCCGCCATGGAACTGGCAACGGCCTCCACGTCGTTGTGGAACGAGGTGTTCTGCTCCAACTCCAACGTGACGCTCAACTGATCGACGCCGCCCACGGTTTCCACCTGGATGTGGTAATCCAGGCAGCCTTTGAGATGCTCGAATAGTGCTGCCTCAACGTCGTAGGCGCAGTGATTGTGGCCGTTGATGAGCAACGTATCCCAGACCCGACCGATAGGAATGATCTGCCAATTTCCCTTGTCCATGACCTGAGCCCTGACCATATCCCCGGTGCGATAGCGAATCAGTGGTTTTTGCCCCTGATAAAGATGGGTGATAACCAATTCGCCGGTCATTCTGGCATTCACAGGATCCAGCACTTTCTCCGTCAGGGGGTTGACCACCTCATAGACCACGTTCAGGGGAACTGTGCAGAGATTGCCATCCTTGTCGCAGGCGGCCAGGATCGACGACTCTTGCGAGGCATACATGCAGTTGTACACCGCACTGCCCCACACATCGCCGATATTGCGCAGCAACGCAGGAGTGGTCAGTTCACCCAGGGTGAAAATCAGCTTTACGCCCAGATCCGAGGGGCGCTGGCCCTTCTTGATCAGATGCCGGGCCAGGCTGATGGCAACTGCCGGTGTACAGACCAAGGCTGTGATTTTCAGCTCCCTGATCAACGTGACCGCACGATCCAGCCCGACGACGGGCGATCGCGGCCACATTTTCACGACTGTGTGACCAAGGCTACGACAGACGTCTTCAAACGTATCACCGGTCGAGTGCAACTCCGTAGGTCCCATCACGCCGACAATATGTTGCTGCCCGTGGGCACGAAACAGCTCGCTGTAACGAAGGATCAGCGGCGTGTTATTGAATATCGAATCATGCTCGTTGCGCGGACAAGGTGTCGCCGCTCCGGTAGTACCTGTGGTTTCGTAGTAGATCCAGGCGTTCGTCAATGGCGCGGCCGCCATGCCATGACCTGCCTCGCGCAAATCGTTCTTGGTGGTGAATGGCAGCTGACGGAACGCATTCCAGTCAAGTTCATCTATGGCACTGTCAGATAAAACAGATAATCTATCCCGATAAAAAGGCGAATGCGCCTTGACGTAACGGAGTATGTTTTTAATACGCCCAATCTGAATATCATTCAACTCCCCGGCGGAGATACCCTCTTTCTCAAACACTGCATGTTGCTGATGAACTGTACGTGCCAATTCCAGAAGCTCAGGCTTGAATAAAGCGTACACTACAACCTCCTTGTCATTTGAACAGCGAAAGATTACCGGTCAACTTACTGATTTTTTTCTTCGGTCCGATCAAGCCGATGGCAACCAACTCTATGGCTGAACTGTCGGCCTCGGAGATACGCGACTCATACTCCTGATACGTCTTGCAGGATTGTGCCAAGGCGCTGAATGGCATGATGTGAATTTCATCATCCGCCAGCGCTTTCTCTTGAAGTTCCTGCAAATACTCATTGGTGGACAACAGAATCGGTAATGGTGCGTAGATGACGCCGGGGTAATTAACCTTGTCACGACTTTGCATGTCAGGTCCGACCAAACCTTCTACCGAACGCCCCAGACTGACGCCGATAACGCTGACGGCATTGGCCGCATGTCCCAGCCCCAGTGTTTTGTCGACGACAATCACGCATTTGTGAACGGCAGCATCGAAATTCATTGAATCCTCCACGACTATCAATAAACCTTCAGTTTTTCGAGCTATGTCACACCGAAGTCAGCCCAACCATCGAGCAACCCGACAAACTTCGTAGTGTCACTACCAATACCAAGCACCTGCCCACTGGCAATTTTTTGCCACTTCATCACACCCTGCTGATGATTGGGATGAGTCAGAAACGCGGAGAGCGTCTCTTGGATTTCAAATAACCCCATCACCACAAAGTCCATGGCCTGTTTGCGCGGGCTTATATTTCTGCCACAAGCCCAGCCCACGATTTCGTTAATATGAAGTGGGGGGCTGATGTGTCGATGCTTCTGTATCGATGACTTCGTCGCCACACCATTGAAAGGGTTCATCAAACTTGAAAAAACCAGATAAAGAATAATGTATCACCCTGGGATCGCGCCCTCCGAAAAAGGAAGCGACCCACTGTAGTTTATTTATTCAACGACGCGTCCGGCATCGATTTGTACGTGAAGGCTAAAACGTGGCAACTCCAACGTCAGAAGTTGGAAAAATATTATCCCCTTTAGCAGGGGAATAAATTTCTATTTTAATTGCCGGGCTGATGCGTTCTGGTAGGATCTACCTCTTTATCACAGGGATGCGGAATTAATGACCGATCAGACGCTAAATCTGACAGATGTCAAAATCCTTACAGCCTTGCAACAGGACGGCAGGATCACCAACCAGACGTTGGCCGACCATATCGGCATGTCTGCCTCGCCCTGCTGGCGCAGGGTGCGGCAGCTGGAAGAACATCGCTTTATTCAGGGTTACAGGGCGGTGCTGGACCGACGCAGGATCGGGCTGGGAGTGATGGTGTTCATCCGGGTCAGCATCGACCATCACAGCGCAGCCGAGGCCCGGAAGTTCGAGCAGGAAGTGATGCAGCTGGAGGATGTGGTGGCGTGCTACAGCATCGGTGGCGACGCTGACTTCCTGTTGCAGGTAGTGGCGCGTGATCTCGACTCGTTTGCCGACTTCGCGATGTCGGTGATCCGGCAGTTACCTGGCATCAAGGAGATGCAGAGCATGTTCGTGCTCAAGGAGATCAAACCTTTCGTGTCGTTCCCGGTCAAGCGCTCCCAAGAAGCCTGAGGAGACCTTTCAAGCCACCAGTTAGCCAGAAACTCGCGCATCAGCACTCACCCTATCACCAAGGTAAAGGGCAGCCCTGTGTTACGCGCATGAATCAAAAACCCAACAGAGCCCAGCACTAGACTGGGCTTTGTCACGTCAGGAAAGACGTCTTGCTTGCCCTGTTATTTCGAGGCGTACAGCAACTCCCAGAAACGACAAAATCCTACACTAGACTAGACTCTGCCTACACACCACGGATGGATCTCCCAATGAAACCAGTCTACCTGGCACTCACTGCGTGTTTGATCTTTCAACCCGCGTTCGCAAGATCTGGTACTGATCCTCAAGTAGTAAACCCTGACGAATCGCAACTGGTCGAGCATGGCTCGTACATCAATAGCGACGGAAAAACCGTACACAGCCCCGCCCATACAAAATCAAATCGCGCACCCGAGGGTGCAACCGCCAAGTGTCGCGACAACACCTACAGTTTTAGCCAGCACCGCCGTGGCACCTGCTCCCGCCATGGTGGTGTGATGGCTTGGCTATAAGTCATAGCTGTCGATCAGCTTCGAGTCGCGCCGGCCGGGCTCAAAGGTCAAGTTCGACGAAACCGTCAGCACGCAGATGCTAAACAGTCTACCGACCACGATGATCGATCAACTCAAACAAGCTTCTGCCCGATCCACACCCGCTTATTTCGCCGAGGGTAGAGACAGGTGCGCTATGGCAGCTTGAGCCATTTCAATCTCGGCGATGGCGTCTTCAGCATGGTCGGGCTTGACCCAGTTGAAGTCGGGGTCGCCAATTATTGCGCCAATTGACTTCCTGCACAGGGCGTCGACTTCCACGCCTTGCCGCCCAGCGACTGCCATCACCGTTTTAAGCGCTATCTCAAGCGCAACCACTCGATCCTCGCTCATGACGCAACCCTCTCTGTAGAGCATTAAGCGTAGATCAATCCCAACTTCGATGAATCATGCTCCCTGGGGCCGAAAACGAGAAAAGCCCTGCAAGCGTAAACCTGCGGGGCTTCTCGGTCAGGCTGACCTCTCTGATTAAGCCGGAAAGGATTTCACCCGGATCCAGTCGATTTGTTGTGAGTTAGCAGCGGATTTGGCACCGACCAGGACCTTGCAAGAGATTCCGAGCTTACCGCTAGAAGCTGCGGCCGGCGGATCTTTCGAGGATTCAGCGGCACACAATCGGTGCCAACTACCTGCAAAATGGTTTGTGACCAAAACGGCAAGTAGTCGGGTGAATTTGCCGTTTGTTTGGCACTACGGTTGGGGCCAAAAAACGTCGAATTTGGAGGTATCAGACAGGCTCTCGGACGCGATGGTTTGATACCAAATCGGCCGCTGGGCCTTGTGATCAAGGGCCTCGGCCGGCGACTATAGACCTTCCGCAGACCTGGTGATTGCCCTACTGCCCTCCCCGCGCTCTGTTCCGTATCCCTAGCGCACAATCGGAAATCTGGCCTAAAGCTGCTTTCGCTGCTTCCGTTTGTCTTCAAAGGCACGGCCGGCGGGACATACAGCCGGTTTCGCTGATTTGGGATGGTGACCTTTAAGAACGAAGAATCAGAACTGAGCTTCCAAGGTTTAGCGCTGCGGAGCGAGTGTGCGGATTCCACGGCCATCCGGCCACCTATTCCATGAGCATCCGGCCACTGA
>NZ_MOBI01000017.1:0-256001 GCF_003732175.1 Pseudomonas brassicacearum | reverse complement strand
TCAGTGGCCGGATGCTCATGGAATAGGTGGCCGGATGGCCGTGGAATCCGCAGGCGAGGCTACTCCTGATCGTTCTGTTGAGTTGTTCTTGGGAGTCAGTCCAACAATACCGGTAGATGTCATCCCGGTTCAGCCTGATGGGAGCTGGAGTACCTCAGTCGACCTGTCGTCCAGTGGTCTGGTATATGTAACGTACAAGGTCCGAGAGCTGGATGGTAATGGACGATTTTCACCCTCTCGGAGATTCAATTTGACTACATAGAGATCGTCGCATTCACGGTGATTAGTCACTGTGCCAAGTGATTCAAGACGGTTTACAAGTAAAAACCCACTGTGGATCACTCCCCCAGTGGGTTTTTTGTTTACGTTCCAATCGTCACTTACGGCGCAAACGGCATCACCCGCTTGTGATGAGTCTTGCGATACGTGTCACAGATGATCTTGAACGCTTCCTCACGCACCGGCTCACCATGCAGGAAAGCATCAATCTCGGCGTAGGTCACGCCGTGGGACGCTTCATCCGGTTTGCCGGGTGACAGATCTTCAAGGTCGGCAGTCGGGATTTTTTCTACCAGCGATTCCGGTGCGCCGAAGCTGCGGGCGATGGCCCGGACCTGGTTTTTCACCAGGCCGCTCAGCGGTGCGAGGTCGCAGGCGCCGTCACCGAACTTGGTGAAGAAACCCATCACCGCTTCTGCTGCGTGGTCAGTGCCGATCACCAGGCCGTGGGCGGCGCCTGCGATGGTGTATTGCGCAACCATGCGCATCCGCGCCTTGGTGTTGCCCAATACAAAGTCCACCGAGACCGCGTGCTTGCCTTCGAAGGCCGCGACTTCACTGGCCAGCGACTTGACTGCCGGGCCGATGTTCACGGTGTGGCGCTCATCCGGGGCGATGAAGTCCACCGAGGCTTGCGCATCGTGTTCATCGAACTGGGTTTCGTACGGCAAGCGTACGGCGATGAACTTGTAGCCTGCGTCACCGATGCGCTCACGTAACTCGCGCATGGCCCGCTGGGCCAAAAGGCCGGCGGTCAACGAGTCGACGCCGCCGCTGATGCCCAGCACCAGCGTCTTGAGCCCGGAATTGACCAGGCAATCCTGGATAAAGGTAATCCGCCGTGCGACTTCAGCCTCCAGGGCTGCCAGGTTTACGAAGGGCGGTTGGACCTTGAGCTGTTCAGCAATCTCACGCTGTACGGCTTGCATGAATTCACTCCTTGCTTGATGTGCCAGAGAGGGCGGCAGGTACTTGAAACACATGTCGCAAATAGGCGACGAAATTCGGGTCTTTGCAGTGTGTCTTGCCTGCTTCATCGGAAATCTTGGCGACGGGTTGACCGTTGCATGCCGCCATTTTAAGCACGATGCTCATCGGTTCGACACCCGGAATATCGCAGGTCAGGTTGGTGCCAATACCGAAGCTGACATTGATCCGACCCTGCAACGCGCGGAATATCTCCAGCGATTTTGGCAGTGTCAGGCTGTCGGAAAACACCAGCGTCTTGCTCATCGGCTCGATACCGAGCTTATGGTAGTGGGCGATGGCTTTTTCGGCCCAGGCAATCGGGTCCCCGGAATCATGGCGCAAGCCATCGAAGAGCTTGGCGAAATACAGGTCGAAATCGCTCAGGAAGGCATCGGTGGTGATGCAATCGGTCAGGGCGATCCCCAGCAGGCCGCGGTATTCGCGAACCCAGCAATCGAGGGCGGCGCTCTGGCTGTCGATCAGTCGCGGGCCGAGTTGCTGGTGCGCCATGATCCATTCGTGAGCCATGGTGCCCAGCGGCTTCATGTCCAGCTCGCGGGACAGGTGCACGTTGCTGGTGCCGACGAAACGTCCGGGGAAGTCGTGCTTGAGCACGTTTACCACTTCTTCCTGCACACGGTAGGAGAAGCGCCGGCGAGTGCCGAAATCCGCCACCTGCAGGTGCGAGAGTTCATCGGCGCTGGCATTCGCGCTCAGCCAGTCGAACTTGCGATAGAGCTGCTCGCGGGCCTGCTCCATGACGACTTCACGGTAGCGATAACGGTTGCGCACTTCGCTGACCACCGCCAGCAGCGGCACTTCGAACAGAATCACATGCAACCACGGCCCACGCAGACGGATAAACAGCTCGCCGTTCTCGATGCCGGTGTGGATGTAGCGCAGGTTGAAGCGGAACAACCCGAGAAAGCGCAGGAAATCCGGCTTCAGGAAGCTGATGCGTTCCAGGAAACTCAACTGATCGTTGCTCAGGCTCAGTTCAGCCAGACGCTCGATCTGAAAACGAATCTCCGCCAGGTAGGGGCGCAGGTCCTCACTGTTACGGCAGCGGAACTCCCATTCGACTTCAACGTTGGGGTAGTTGTGCAGCACCGCCTGCATCATGGTCAGTTTGTAGAAGTCGGTGTCGAGCAAGTTCTGCACGATGCGATCGGCAAACACACTCTCGCTCATAACGGGAATCTCCAGGCTGGCCGCCGCCGATGGCAGCGACGTTTCAGCTGTTTCAATGAATGGGGCTAGTGGCGCATATCGGCGGGCTGTATTGCCAGCATTTTTTTAGCGTGCGAGCGCTTCCTGTGGCGAGGGGGCTTGCCCCCGTCGGAGTGCGCAGCACTCCAAAATCCGATGAACGCGGTATGCCTGATGCAATGTAATTACAGGTTTTTGGGCCGCTGCGCGACCCAGCGGGGGCAAGCCCCCTCGCCACAAATTCCATTTGCCACAGGTTTTGTGTAAGGCCTCAATTCTGCGACGTGTCCGGGCTATCGATCTGCTCCAGCATCCAGGTGACAAAATCGCGCACCTTGGGCACTTCCGCCGAATGTTCGGGATAGGCCAGGTAATAGGCGTCGCTGCTGGGCATTGCGTGCGGCCAGGGGATGACCAGTTTACCGTCGGCCAATTCCTCTTCCACCAGAAACCGTGGCAACAGGGCGACACCGCAGCCGACTTGTGCGGCGCGGATGCACATATAAAAGGTTTCGAAGCGTGGCCCGTGATAACTGTGCTCGGTTTGATAGCCCTGGCTGTCGAACCAGTCGTGCCAGGCCTGGGGCCGCGAGGCGCTTTGCAGCAGCACCAGATCGCTGAGTTGCGTCGGGTCGGTGAAAGGCTGCTCCGGCAGGCTGCCCGGTGCGCAGACCGGCACCAGCTCTTCGCCAAACAGCTTCAGGCATTCGGTGCCGGGCCGCGAACCCTGGCCGAAATAGAACGCCAGGTCGCTACGCCCTTGCAGCAAGTCGTCGGCTTCCTGTTCGGTGCACAAGTCCAGGTGAATATGCGGATGCCGCAGGCGCCAGCCTTTCAGGCGCGGCACCAGCCAGCGAGCGCCGAAGGTTGACGGCGTGGACACGCGCAATACTTCGGTCTCTCCGCCGTAGGAACGCAGGTAGTGGGTCGACATCTCGACTTGCGAGAGAATTTTTCGCACTTCAACCAGGTACAAATCCCCGGCCGGAGTCATTTGCAGGCGTCGACGTACCCGGCGAAACAGCAGGTGCTGCAACAGCTCTTCGAGTTGTGCGACCTGTTTGCTCACGGCGCTCTGGGTCAGGTTCAGCTCTTCGGCGGCGCGGGTGAAGCTCAGGTGACGAGTGACTGCCTCGAAACACTGCAGCGCGGTGATTGACGGCAAGTGGCGTTTATTCAGCATCGGAGGGCCCTTGTTCTAGTTGCAACGCTTTGCATGAATAAACGGAATGATATCTCGCTTAATCGTCGTTTGTTGGCAAGTCTCGGGGCGGCTACAACTATAGGCCTGAAGCCCCTCGTCTGCGGGCTGTGAATTTTCTGCTTTTCACGTTGAAGGAGTGACCCATGGTTGCCGCATTGCTTGATCGTTTGGGGGTGAACCCGGCCCTGTACCAGAACGGCAAACAGCCCGTGCATTCACCGATCGACGGCAGCCTGATGGCCTCCGTGAACTGGGAAGGCGCTGCTGAAGTCGAGCAGCAGGTCAGTCGCGCAGAGCATGCGTTCGACCTGTGGCGCAAGGTTCCGGCACCGCGTCGTGGCGAACTGGTGCGTCAGTTCGGCGAAGTGCTGCGCGAGTACAAGGCGGATCTGGGCGAGCTGGTGTCCTGGGAAGCCGGCAAGATCACTCAGGAAGGTCTGGGTGAAGTTCAGGAGATGATCGACATCTGCGACTTCGCCGTCGGCCTGTCGCGCCAGCTCTACGGCTTGACCATCGCCTCCGAGCGTCCAGGCCACCACATGCGTGAGTCCTGGCATCCGCTGGGCGTGGTCGGGGTGATCAGCGCGTTCAACTTCCCGGTCGCGGTCTGGGCCTGGAACACCACGCTGGCACTGGTTTGCGGCAACTCGGTGATCTGGAAGCCGTCGGAGAAAACCCCGCTCACCGCACTGGCCTGCCAGGCGCTGTTCGAGCGCGTATTGAAGAATTTCAGCGATGCGCCGGAGTATCTGAGCCAGGTGATCATCGGCGGCCGCGATGCCGGTGAAGCGCTGGTGGACGACCCGCGTGTGGCCTTGATCAGCGCCACCGGCAGCACCCGCATGGGCCGCGAAGTGGCGCCGAAAATCGCCGCACGCTTTGCTCGCAGCATTCTGGAGCTGGGTGGCAACAACGCGATGATTCTCGGCCCAAGCGCCGACCTCGACATGGCGGTGCGGGCGATTCTGTTCAGTGCAGTCGGCACCGCCGGTCAGCGTTGCACCACCCTGCGTCGCTTGATCGCCCACGAGTCGGTCAAGGAAGAGATCGTCACCCGCCTCAAGGCAGCGTATTCCAAAGTGCGCATCGGCCATCCGCTGGAAGGCAACCTGGTCGGCCCGCTGATCGACAAGCACAGCTTTGAAAACATGCAGGACGCGCTGGAACAAGCCTTGAGCGAAGGCGGCCGGGTGTTTGGCGGCAAGCGTCAGCTTGAAGACAAATTTCCGAACGCCTATTACGTTTCGCCGGCCATCGTCGAAATGCCGGAGCAGAGCGATGTGGTGCGCAGCGAAACCTTCGCGCCGATTCTGTACGTGGTTGGCTACAAGGACTTCGCCGAAGCGCTACGCCTGAACAACGCGGTGCCACAAGGCCTGTCGTCGTGCATCTTCACCACTGACGTGCGTGAGGCCGAGCAATTCATGTCGGCAGTGGGCAGCGACTGCGGCATCGCCAACGTCAACATCGGCCCGAGCGGTGCGGAAATCGGCGGCGCCTTTGGCGGTGAGAAAGAAACCGGCGGCGGTCGCGAGTCCGGCTCCGATGCATGGCGCGGCTACATGCGCCGCCAGACCAACACCGTCAACTACTCGCTGGAGTTGCCGTTGGCCCAAGGGATCACGTTCGACTAAGCCCCGGATGATCGTTCCCACGCGCAGCAAAGGAATGCAGCCCGTGACGCTCCGCGTCACATCGAGAGCAGACGCAGAGCGTCCGGTGAGGCATTCCCACGCGGAGCATGGGAACGATCAGGTAGGTTAGGTTTCATTTTTGGAGTCTGGCGATGCCGTTACGCGAAGAATGCTTATGGGAAAAACTGACGCCGCAACGGCCTGACCGGGCGGCGCTCAAGGGTGAGGTCACGGCAGACGTCTGTGTGATCGGCGCCGGTTTCACCGGTTTATCGGCGGCGGTGCATTTGCTGGAACAGGGCAAAAGCGTCTGCGTACTCGAGGCCAAGCGCTGCGGGCAGGGCGGTTCGGGGCGTAACGTCGGGTTGGTGAACGCCGGGATGTGGATTCCTCCGGACGAGATCGAAGCCGGGTTCGGCGAAGCGATCGGCAGCCAGCTCAATCGCATGCTCGGCGCGGCACCCGCTTTGGTGTTCAGCCTGATCGACAAATACAACATTGATTGCCAGTTACGCCGCGAAGGCACGCTGCACATGGCGCACAACGCCCGTGGCGAAGCCGATTTGCGCAGTCGTGAAGAACAATGGAAGCGCCGCGGCGCGCCCGTGGAGTTGTTGACCGGTGCGGCGTGCGAGCAGGCCACCGGGACTAAAAAGATCGCCGCCGCGTTGCTCGACCGTCGCGCCGGCACGCTCAATCCGATGGCGTACACCAGCGGTCTGGCCAAGGCTGCCGCGGATTTGGGTGGTCAGTTGTTCGATCATTCGCCGGTGACCCGGCTCGAACGTCAGGGCCAACGCTGGTCGGTGCAAACCGACGCCGGCTCGGTCATGGCCGAGCAGGTGGTGATCGCCTCCAACGCCTACACCGAAGGCGACTGGACTGAACTGCGGCGCAGTTTTTTCCCCGGTTATTACTATCAGGTGGCTTCCGCGCCGCTGACCGAAGAAGCCGCGCAACTGATCTTGCCCGGTGGCCAGGGTTCCTGGGACACCCGTCAGGTGCTCAGCAGCATCCGCCGTGACAGTCACGGCAGGTTGTTGCTCGGCAGCCTGGGCAACGGCAATCAGAAACCCACGTGGTTCCTCAAGGCCTGGGCCGACCGGGTTCAGCAGCATTATTTCCCTTACCTCAAACCAGTGGACTGGGAATGCGCCTGGACCGGTTGCATTGCTTTTACCCCTGATCACTTGATGCGGTTGTTCGAGCCGGCGCCCGGTTTGGTGGCCGTGACCGGTTACAACGGCCGTGGCGTGACCACTGGCACGGTGGTCGGTAAAGCTTTTGCCGATTATCTGTGTAACGGAAATCCGCAGGCGCTACCGATTCCCTTTGCGCCCATGCAACCACTGGCCGGGGTGGGCCTGCGCAGTTGTCTGTACGAGGCCGGGTTTTCGCTCTATCACGCGGGCCAGTGCCTGCGGATTGTCATCTGATCAAGGAAATATGTTGCGCGAAGCGGCGCTTTTTGGCGCAACGACTAGCCTGTAATGGTGCGGGTTTGTAGCAGTTGCGCACCAGCAGTGTGCAGTTCGGTGACGCACGCTGTTACAGGCCGGTTGCACGTCGTTTGGCGCCGCGGTTGCAATGATGGCGCGCGAGGGTTGCGCCTAAAAAAGTAAATGGTTTCACCTTCCGCGGTTTAGACGGTTGCACGCCCAATGAAAAAGGGCTCGAAACAGTCGAAATAACAATAAAGCAGCGACTTTTTGAAGAATAAAAAACCGATGGCACGCCACTTGCTCTGCGCTTGTAGCTGAATCAAAGCTTCCGCTGAAGTTGCTGTGCTAACTAAAAAAACCTCAGGAGCACCATCACATGTCGCAGACGTTTTACAGGAAAGGTTTTCTGGCACTCGCAGTTGCTACTGCATTGGGTGTTTCTTCGTTTGTTCAGGCGGATGTCAAACTTGGTGTGGCAGGTCCGATGACCGGTCCCAGCGCTTCCTTCGGCTTGCAATACATGAAAGGCGCGCAAGCGGCGGCGGATGCAATCAACGCCAAGGGCGGTATCAACGGCGAAAAAATCGTACTGGTCCAGGGCGATGACGCCTGCGAACCGAAACAGGCTGTGGCCGTCGCGAACAAAATGGTCCAGGACAAGGTGATCGGCGTGGTCGGGCACTTCTGCTCGTCTTCGACCATCCCGGCTTCCGAGGTCTACTCCGACGCCGGCATCATCGCAATCACCCCGGGTTCTACCAACCCGACGGTCACCGAGCGCGGCCTGCCTGCCATGATGCGTATGTGCGGACGTGATGACCAGCAAGGTATCGTCGCGGGCAACTACATCGTCGACGTCCTGAAAGGCAAGAAAGTTGCCGTCATCAACGACAAAGACACCTACGGTAAAGGCCTGGCGGACGCGACAGCGAAACAGTTGACCGCGCGTGGCGTGAAACCGGTTCTTGAAGAAGGCCTGACCCGCGGCGAGAAAGATTTCAGTGCCCTGATCACCAAGGTCCGTTCGGTTGGGGCTGATGTCCTTTACTTCGGCGGCCTGCACCCGGAAGCGGGTCCACTGGTCCATCAACTGCGTGAGCAAGGTCTGAAAGACGTCAAGTTCATGTCCGATGATGGCATCGTCACCGATGAAATGGTCACGACTGCCGGTGGTGCTCCTTACGTCGATGGCGTGTACATGACCTTCGGTGCTGACCCGCGTCTGATTCCAGACAGCAAGGCTGTCGTGGATACCTTCCGCAAATCCGGTTACGAGCCTGAAGGCTACACCCTGTACGCCTACGCCTCGGTACAGGCCCTGGCTGCCGGCTTCAACGGTGCCAAGTCGAACAAAGGTGAAGACGCCGCCAAATGGCTCAAGGCGCACCCGGTGGAAACCGTGATGGGCAAGAAGGAATGGGATAGCAAGGGCGACCTGAAAATCTCCGACTATGTGGTTTACCAGTGGGATGCTGCAGGCAAATACCACCAGCTGGACAAACAGAAGTGAGATAAGCGCACCGCCAGGTCTGGGCCTCTCGATATCCGTCGTGGGGCCCGGCTTGAGTCATGGGTTCTGCAATCATGCCGACCCGGTATTTTTCTTCTGAGCCACATGAACCTGGCCAGGTGCGCCTCACAAGGGCTCATCGACACCGGGTTCGCGGTGGCCTCTCAAGTTAGTGAGAGTGCATGATGGACGGTATTTTCCTGCAACAAGTTATCAACGGTTTGACGCTCGGGTCGGTCTACGGCCTGATCGCCATCGGCTACACAATGGTCTATGGCATCATCGGCATGATCAACTTCGCCCACGGCGAGGTGTACATGATTTCCGCGTACCTCGCGGCGATCAGCCTGGCTCTGCTGTCCTACTTCGGTGTCGAATCCTTTCCGCTGTTGATCCTGGGTACCCTGCTGTTCACGGTCTTCGTGACCGGTGTGTATGGCTGGGTCATCGAACGCATCGCTTATAAACCGCTACGCAACTCCACCCGACTGGCACCGCTGATCAGTGCTATCGGCGTTTCCCTGATTCTGCAGAACTACGCACAGATCGCTCAGGGCTCACGGCAGCAGGGTATTCCTACGCTGCTGAGCGGTGGGCTGAGATTCGATATCGGTACGGGGTTCGTGCAGATCACCTACACCAAGATCTTTATTCTGGTCGCCGCGTTTATCGGGATGGCCCTGCTGACCTACATCATCAAATACACCAAGTTGGGGCGCATGTGCCGTGCCACCCAACAAGACCGCAAGATGGCCTCGATCCTCGGGATAAACACCGACCGGGTGATCTCCTATGTGTTCATTATCGGCGCCGCGATGGCTGCGCTGGCGGGTGTCCTGATCACGGTGAACTACGGCACCTTCGATTTCTACGCAGGCTTCGTGATCGGCATCAAGGCGTTCACCGCTGCGGTGCTCGGCGGGATTGGCTCGCTGCCTGGAGCCATGCTCGGCGGGATCATCCTCGGCGTTTCCGAGTCGCTGTTTTCCGGCGTGATCAACTCTGACTACAAGGACGTCTTCAGCTTCTCGCTGCTGGTACTGATCCTGATTTTCCGTCCTCAAGGCCTGTTGGGTCGCCCACTTGTGGCGAAGGTATAAGTATGTCCGACGCTAATAACAAACCTATCGATGTGAAAAAAAGCCTGATCGACACGGTTCTGGCCGGGTTGATTGCCCTGATTGTCTTCGGTCCGATCGTGGGCGTAGTGCTTGAAGGCTATAGCTACAATCTGCAACCGACGCGTGTGGCCTGGATGGTCGGGGGTGTGATGATCGGGCGTCTTGCCTTGAGCCTGTTCATGCAGACTGCCAAGGGCGTGAAGGTTCAGCAACGCTTCGAAATCGTCGGCTCCGGCGTGCATGTGCTGGCACCTGATTTCAAGTCGCGGCTGCGCTTCATCATCCCGGCTTTGATCGTCATCGCTATCGTGTTCCCGGTCTTTGCCGACAAGTACCTGCTGACGGTGGTGATTCTGGGCTTGATCTACGTGTTGCTGGGCCTTGGCCTGAACATCGTGGTCGGCCTGGCAGGTCTGCTCGACTTGGGATACGTGGCGTTCTACGCCATCGGCGCTTATGGCCTGGCACTGGGTTATCACTACCTCGGCCTGGGCTTCTGGACCGTGTTGCCGCTGTCGGCACTCATGGCGGCGCTGGCCGGATGCATACTCGGCTTTCCCGTGTTGCGCATGCACGGCGACTATCTGGCCATCGTGACCCTGGGCTTCGGTGAAATCATTCGCCTGATACTGACCAACTGGCTGTCCTTCACGGGCGGGCCGAACGGCATGCCGGTGCCATCGCCGTCGTTTTTCGGTATCGAGTTCACGCGTGTGGCGAAGGATGGCGGGATACCCTTCCACGAGTTCTTCGGGACCGAATACAACCCGAACATCAAGTTCATGTTCATCTATACCGTGTTGTTTCTGGTCGTAATGCTGGTGCTGTACATCAAGCATCGCCTGACCCGAATGCCGGTCGGACGTGCCTGGGAGGCCTTGCGCGAAGATGAAATTGCCTGCCGCGCCATGGGCCTGAACCACGTACTGGTCAAGCTGTCGGCCTTTACCCTGGGGGCTTCCACAGCGGGTCTGGCGGGTGTGTTTTTTGCCAGCTATCAAGGTTTCGTCAACCCGACCTCGTTCACGTTCTTCGAGTCGGCCTTGATCCTCGCCATCGTCGTACTCGGCGGCATGGGCTCGACCGTCGGCGTGGTGATTGCTGCGTTTGTGCTGACTGTCGCCCCGGAACTGCTGCGCGGCTTCGCGGAATACCGCGTGTTGCTGTTCGGCATCCTCATGGTACTGATGATGATCTGGAAACCGCGCGGCCTGATTCGTATCAGCCGTACCGGTGTGACCCCGCGTAAAGGTGCCTTGACTGAGAGGAGCGCGTCATGAGCGATGAATTCATTCTCTCGGTAGAGAACCTGATGATGCACTTCGGCGGCATCAAAGCCCTGAGCGACGTCAGCCTGAAGGTCAAGCGTAACTCGATCTTCGCCTTGATCGGCCCCAACGGTGCGGGCAAGACCACGGTGTTCAACTGCCTGACCGGTTTCTACAAGGCCTCTGGCGGGCATATCGAACTGAACACCCGTGGCGTGAAAACCAACGTGATCAAGATGCTCGGGGAACCGTTCAAGGCAACCGATTTCGTGTCGCCGAAAAGCTTTTTCAACCGGCTCCACTACAAGATGTTCGGCGGCACGCACCTGATCAACCGCGCCGGCCTGGCGCGGACTTTCCAGAACATTCGCCTGTTCAGGGAAATGTCGGTGATCGAGAACCTGCTGGTGGCCCAGCACATGTGGGTCAACCGCAACTTGCTGTCCGGCATTCTCAATACCAAAGGCTACCGCAAGGCCGAAAGCGATGCCCTGGACCATGCCTTCTACTGGCTGGAAGTGGTCGATCTGGTGGACTGTGCCAACCGCCTGGCCGGTGAGCTTTCCTACGGCCAGCAACGGCGTCTGGAAATCGCCCGGGCCATGTGCACCCGGCCCAAGATCATTTGCCTGGACGAACCGGCGGCGGGCCTCAACCCGCAGGAAACCGAGGCGCTCAGCGCGATGATTCGGCATCTGCGCGACGACCACGACATTACGGTGGTGCTGATTGAACACGACATGGGCATGGTAATGAGCATTTCCGACCACATCGTGGTGCTGGACCACGGCAACGTGATCGCCGAGGGTAATCCTCAAGCGATCCGCAACGATCCGAAAGTGATTGCCGCCTACCTGGGTGCTGATGAAGAGGAGCTGGTATGACTCAACCGATCCTCGAACTGAAAGCGATCGACGTGTTCTACGGGCCGATCCAGGCCCTGAAAAAGGTCTCGCTGCACATCAACGAAGGCGAAACCGTCAGCCTGATCGGCTCCAACGGTGCCGGTAAATCGACGCTGCTGATGTCGATCTTCGGTCAGCCACGGGCCGCCGATGGGCAGATCGTCTATCGCGGCGTGGACATCACCCACAAGTCGTCGCACTACATCGCCTCCAACGGCATTGCCCAGTCGCCGGAAGGGCGGCGGGTATTCCCTGACATGACCGTCGAGGAAAACCTGCTGATGGGCACGATCCCGATTGGCGACCAGTACGCAGCCGAGGACATGCAGCGCATGTTCGAGCTGTTTCCGCGGCTCAAGGAGCGGCGCAATCAGCGGGCGATGACCATGTCCGGTGGCGAGCAGCAAATGCTCGCCATTGCCCGGGCATTGATGAGCCGGCCCAAATTGCTGTTGCTCGACGAGCCAAGCCTGGGGTTGGCGCCGATTGTGGTGAAACAGATCTTCGCTACCCTGCGCGAACTGGCGGGCACCGGCATGACCATCTTCCTGGTCGAGCAGAACGCCAACCACGCGCTCAAGCTGTCCGACCGGGCCTATGTGATGGTCAACGGTGAAATCCGCCTGAGCGGCACAGGTAAGGAGCTGCTGGTGAACGAAGAGGTGCGTAACGCGTATCTCGGCGGTCACTGAGTTATCTGCTGAAGCCTCCAGCCCCGACGAGCAATCGCCGGGGTTTTTTATATCCCCAAAACACCACCCCCTGTGGGAGCGAGCCTGCTCGCGATGATGGCAGCACATCCAGCATTGAAGAGACTGAACCACCGCTATCGCGAGCAGGCTCGCTCCCACAAGTGTCGGTGGTGCCCTTTCCGGGAATTGTGGAAAACAATATTCGCAACCTGTCAAAGCGCGACATAAAGCCGCTGCAAATAGCTGTTTTTCCACAGTTTTGACTTGTCCCCGTTTGCTGTGGAACTGGCTGTGGGTAACATGGGAGCAACTGCCTGAACGCCTTTAACGGCGTGGCTTTCAGGGTTGTGGTTGTTTTTTGATCAGGCGTTTTTCAGCGGCCTTGAGTAAGCCTTGTCAACCTTTTTGTTGTCGCTGCCCGGCGGCTGAACAGTCGTTGCGCAGCCTGTGGATAAGTCTGTGGTTAAACTCTGGAAAGACTCGGCAAAGGGCCGTAATGACTGGCGTGTAGCCATCGTCTCTGTGACTGCTCGGTCGCATCGATCGATGCTGGCTACACTTGTCACTGCCCAGGTCAAGCAAAAAACTTTCAAATCTGCCCGCAAAGCCTTGTAGATAGCGCGTCTCAAGGTTTGCACTTGCCCCCAAAGACTGTGGGCGGGGCTGTGGATAAGGTGCGTGCAGTTGGCTGCGAGCCAGAGCGGCCAAGGCCTGGCAGCAGTTGAACGTTTTTTGTACAGCGAACATGACAGAGTTTTCATTTTCGCGGTTTTGGGTTCAGGTACTCTGCGCGCCTTGGCGCCCCCGAATGGGCGCTCGTCATTTGACGACATGGAGCCATTGCATGACCGATAGTCCCGCCTCTGCTCCTGTCGAGCCCGTCAGCCCGATGCGTCGGCTGCTCAAACGAATGGGCTACGACCTGGCCGTGATGGATTTCGGTGGACGGGGACTGGCACTGATCGGCGGGCTGGTCTTGCTGGCCTGGATCAGCTCCGGCATCTACAAGGTTCAGCCGGATGAACAGGGCATTGTGCTGCGCTTCGGGCGTTGGCAGCAGACCGCCGAGTCCGGGCTGCACTATCACTTGCCCTATCCTGTCGAAACCGTCCTGCTACCCAAGATCACTCAGGTTAATCAGTTGCAACTGGGCACCAGTACCAGTGTGCAGAGCGCTGCGACCAATGGCGCGCGCGACAAGCAGATGCTCACCGGTGACGAAAACATCGTCGAAGCCGATTGCACGGTGTTCTGGCGGATCAAGGACGCGCGACTCTATCTGTTCAAAATCAGCGACCCGGAGCGCTCGGTGAAACTTGCGGCCGAAAGCGCGCTGCGCGAAGTGATTGGGCGTACGCCGATTCAGTCGGTGATGTCTGACAAGCGTGCACAGATCGCCGATGAAACCCGGGACTTGCTGCAGCAACTGCTGGACCGCGAACAGGCGGGGATTCTCGTCACTCAGGTGCAATTGCAACGGGTCGATCCGCCGCCGCAGGTGATCGATGCGTTCAACGATGTGCAGCGCGCCCGCGCCGACCAGGAGCGTGCCCGCAACGAAGCCGAAGCCTATGCCAATGACGTGATTCCCCGTGCCCGTGGCGACGCGGCGCGTATCACCCAGGAAGCCGAAGCTTACCAGGCGCAAGTCGGCAACCTGGCCGAGGGCGAGGCCAAGCGGTTTCTCTCGGTTTACAACAGCTACGTGCAATCCAAAGACGTCACCGCCTGGCGCCTGTACATGGAGAGCATGGATGAAGTCCTGAAAAAGGCGTCCAAAGTCATCATCGATTCTTCCGGCAAGGGCATGTCCGGGGTGGTGCCGTACATGCCGCTGAGCGAGCCTGGCAAACCGCAGCAAAAGGACGCCCGACCATGAACTGCACCGTCAAATGGTTGGCCGCAGCGGTCGTCGCGATTGCGCTCTGGGCGTTGGCCGCCTCGGCCTATGTCGTCGATGAGTCGCAACAGGCACTGATCATCCGCTTTGGCGCACCGATGGGCGTTGCCGGGGAGCCGGGGCTCAAGTTCAAGGTGCCGTTCAGCGACTCCATCGTGTTTTACGACAGCCGTCTGCAAACCCTGGCATCGCCGGCCGAACAAGTGATTCTCGGCGATCAGAAGCGTATCGAGGTCGAGACCTATACGCGTTTTCGCATTAGCGACCCGCTGCGGTTTTATCAGGCCGTCGGGACCCTGGATCAAGCCAATGCTCAGCTGACGCAAATGGTCAGTTCCTCGCTGCGCCGTGAGTTGGGCGAGGTGTCGCTGCGTTCGCTGTTGTCGCCGGCCCGTCAGCAGGAAGTCGCGATCATCGAGAAAGACGTGGCCGACAAGGCCCGCGCACTCGGCATCGAGGTGACGGAGGTGCGTTTGCACCGCGCCGATCTGCCGCTGGAGGCCAGTCAGGCGATTTACGACCGGATGAAGTCCGAGCGCCAGCGCGAAGCCAAGGAGCTGCGCGCACAGGGCTTTGAATGGGCCCAGCAAATCCAGGCCAAGGCCGACCGTGATCGCACGGTGTTGCTGTCCGAGGTCCAGCGCCAGTCGGCAATCACTCATGGTGAGGCCGATGCAGCGGCCAACCAGATTCTTTCAGCGGCGTTCAGCAAAGACCCGGAATTCTACAAGTTGTACCGCTCGTTACAGACCTACCGTCAGGCGCTGTCTGACAGTCAGCCGATGTTGGTGCTGACGCCTGATGCTGCGTTTCTCAAGCAGTTTCGGAACGGGCCGGCAACGACCAGCGGCAAGTAGCAACGGCCATGAGTGATCTGTGTGCAGAGCACCGGCCTGAGCGGTTCGCTGGGATGATGTTCCGATGACGCAGTCTTTTGCCAGGAAATCGCTCGATGTTATTTGATGGTGCGCTGCACGCGCTGAGCATGGTCTTTGAGGTGTTCCTGCTGGACCTGATCCTGTCCGGCGACAACGCATTGGTGATCGCCATGGCCTGCCGCGGATTGCCGCCGGAGCAACTGCGTCGGGCCGTATTGATCGGCACCAGCGGCGCCATCGTCCTGCGGGCGTTGCTGACCACGCTGGCCGGTTGGTTGCTGCTGGTGCCGTGGCTCAAGCTGATCGGCGCGCTGCTGTTGCTGGTGATCGCCATACGGCTGCTGACCGAAGAAGAGGCCGGCGAAGAGGGCGATTCGTCAGGCGGTTCGCCGCAGACGTTGGGTGGCGCAGTGGTCACGGTGCTGACTGCCGACCTGATCATGAGCATGGACAACGTGGTCGGGCTGGCGGCGGTGGCCCAGGGCAGTGTCTTTTACCTGGTGCTGGGCTTGCTGTTGAGCGTGCCGCTGCTGATGTTTGGCAGCCTGCAGATCACCCGGTTGTTGCGGCGTCAGCCGTTGCTGGTGTCGATTGGCGCAGCATTGCTGGGCTATGTCGCGGGGGACATTGCGGTCTCTGATCCGGTGGTCGTGGGCTGGGTCAACAGCCAGTCACCGGCGCTCAATCAAGTGGTGCCCTTGCTGTGCGCGGTGTATGTGGTCCTTCAGGCCCGGATCATTCTTCGGCAACGTGCGCGGTTGCCCAAACCTGCGGTCATGCAGCCGGTTGCGCGGGCGGTCAGGTTTCAGCAACCGGTCAGCGAACCGGTTACGTTGCCTGTGGTGAAACCCGAGGTCGTCCTGACTGCATCGCCCGCGCCTGCAATTGAAGCATCCAGTGATGAGCCACGGCGGCGCCTGTTCGGCGATTACAACGGGCTGGCGACGGTGTTGGCGGGGCTTGCCGGTATTTTCGTGATCAGCGCGGCGTTGTATAGCCTGGTGGGCGGATTGTCCGGTGGCCTGCTGCCCACGCCGCAAAAGGATTATGCGTATGTCTGCACCGGGGCGAGCACCACCCTTTACTATCGACCCGGCGGCAGCACGATCCGGCTGGTCACGGGCGGCGGTGAAGCCACCGGTTACGTGAGGTACAAGACCATTCTCTGGCAGACTCCGCAGAGCGCCCTCAAGGACCTGCACCTGACGCTCCCCAACGAGATCGAGAAAACCAGCGCCACGGTCGTCACCCTCAATGGTGGCAGCTTCTCGCAGATCCAGTGCGCGCGCAGCCTGTGACGTGACCATTGATGACCCGGTTGCCGCTGTGCTCCGGGCCGGGCATGCTGCTGGTTGAGTTTCTATTCCAACGGCTGCGTATCAGCCCAAACCAGGAGAACACGATGTCCAACACCCTGTTTATTACCGGCGCGACGTCCGGTTTTGGTGAAGCCTGTGCCCGTCGTTTTGCCGAGGCCGGCTGGAAACTGGTGCTGACAGGTCGTCGTGAAGAGCGTCTGAATGCACTGTGCGCCGAATTGTCGAAGCAGACTGAAGTCCATGGCCTGGTGCTCGATGTGCGTGACCGCAAGGCCATGGAGGAGGCAATCGCCAACCTGCCGCCGTCGTTTGCCAAGCTGCGCGGGCTGATCAACAACGCGGGCCTGGCCCTGGGTGTAGACCCGGCGCCCAAGTGCGATCTGGACGACTGGGACACCATGGTCGACACCAACATCAAGGGCCTGATGTACAGCACTCGCCTGCTGCTGCCACGCTTGATCGCCCACGGCCGCGGTGCCGGGATCATCAACCTGGGTTCCATCGCCGGCAACTACCCGTACCCGGGCAGCCACGTGTATGGCGCGACCAAGGCGTTCGTCAAACAGTTCTCGCTGAACTTGCGTTGCGACCTGCAAGGCACCGGCGTGCGCGTGAGCAACATCGAGCCGGGCCTGTGTGAAAGCGAGTTCTCGCTGGTGCGTTTTGGCGGTGACCAGGCGCGCTACGATGCCACTTACGCGGGCGCCGAGCCGATCCAGCCGCAGGACATCGCCGAGACGATTTTCTGGGTCCTCAATGCTCCGGCGCACATCAATATCAATCGTCTGGAATTGATGCCGGTGAGCCAGACCTGGGGCGGGTTTGCGATCGACCGCAGTAGCAAGGCGTAAGACCGCGTAACGGCCAATCGCGAGCAGGCTCGCTCCCACATTAATCTCTGGTGTTAGGAGATCCCCTGTGGGAGCGAGCCTGCTCGCGATGGCGGCAAATCGGTCAAAACATGGCATAAGGTACACTCCCTCTCGAACCCCCCACCGCAAACCGCGGTTTTCGGGGTTTCAGAAGGAGGAAATGTGAGTAACCGAGGTGAGCAGGTACTGCTCAAGCAATCGACCATCCTGATGTTCGCCGTGGCGGTCGCCGCGATCGTCACGGGTTTTTTTTCTGGCTCCCAATCGATTTTGTTCGATGGGTTTTTTTCGCTGATCGCGACCTTCATCAAGGTTCTGATGCTGATCACCGCCAAGCTGATCGCGAAGGAAAGTAACCAGCGCTTTCAGTTCGGCTTCTGGCACCTCGAACCGATGGTGCTGCTGATCGAAGGCAGCTTCCTGTTGCTGATTGCGATCTACGCCTTTCTCAGCGGTATGTTCGGCATCATCAATGGTGGCCGCGAGATCGAACTGGGCCTGGTGATTCCTTTTGCGGGGGTGCTTAGCGTCGTCTGTTTCGGCTATTTCTTCTACGTCCGTTATCGCAATCGCAGGTTGAAATCCTCGCTGATCCAGTTCGACAACATCAGTTGGCTGGTGGACGCGATGCTCTCGGTCGGCTTGCTGGTGAGCTTCCTCATCGCGTTGCTGCTCAAGACGCAGGGCTATGGCCAGTGGGCCGCTTACGTCGACCCGTCGATCCTGATCCTGCTGGCCCTGAGCATGCTCGCGCCGGCGTTCAAAATCCTCAGGCCGGCGTTACGCGATGTGCTGGGAATTGTCCCGGATCAGCTGGATGACAAGGTTCGCCAGGTGATGGACGAGGCCAAAGCCGAGCATGGCTTTGCCGACTACATCTCGTATGTGCAGAAGCACGGACGGGCACGGTTCATCGAGATTCACGTGGTATTGCCGACGGATTACCGACTTGATGGCGTGGCCACGCTGGATGAACTGCGTGAGCAGATTTCGGCGAAGCTCGGCAAACCGGATACGGCGCGTTGGCTGACCATCAGTTTTACCGGTGATCGCAAGTGGATTGCCTGATGGGACGGTGACTTGTGGCGAGGGGGCTTGCCCCCGTTGGGCCGCGTAGCGGCCCCAATACTTGCTGACGCGATTCTTCAGGTAAATCAAATTGACCAGATTGCGGCGGCTTCGCCACCCAACGGGGGCAAGCCCCCTCGCCACAGAGGACTCAGCCGAAATATTCGGCGAGGCCGCGATAACAGGTCGCCAAATGGTAAGGCGTGGTTGACGGCATGTCCTGGCGGCTGATCGCGCTATCCCTGTCCAGGCACTCGTACCAACCACCGGCATGCAGAAAACGCTGTTGCAGGGCGTTCAATTGACGCTCAAGCAAGGCTTTACTGTCCGGACGCAAGGTCAGGGCGCGCAGGTATTCTGCCTGGGCCCAGATGCGCTGGGTCTCATCACGAGGTCGGCCATCCAGTTCAAGGTCGAGCATCGCTCGCACCGCCCCCGTTTGTTGATTAACGCCCAATTGTTCGGTGAACGGGAATGCGCGGGTCAGCGAGGCGTGCAGTTTTGATCCGCGCAGCAACGCGGATGATTCCAGCAGGAAGAACCATTCGAATTGATGCCCCGGCTCAAACCAGTTATCCACAGCCCCCAGCGGTTTTTCCATCATCACCCCGTCCTGCGGGTCGATGAAGTGCTTTTGCATCGCCCCGCACAGTGCATTGAGCGCGGCCTCGACCGGGGCATCGTCGCGTACTGACAGCGTGGCGAGGAACGCTTCGGCCAGATGCATCAGCGGGTTCTGCAATGGCCCGGACTTGAGCGATGACCAGTCGCGGTCGAGGCTGGCTTCGTACAGACCGTCGTCTGTGGCGAAACGCTGAGCGACCACTTCCAGTGCTGCATTGAGCACCGATTCCACCAGCGGCTCGCGAACCTTGGCCCAGTAATGGGCGCAGGCAAACAGAATGAAGGCGTGGGTGTAGAGGTCTTTACGCTGATCGAGCGGCGCGCCATGGGCATCGATGCTGTAGAACCAGCCGCCGTGCTCGGCATCGTGGAAATGCCGTTGCAGGGAGCGAAACAGCGCAGCGGCGCGCTCTTCGGCAGCCGGCACCTCACCGATCAGGCTGGCGAACAGGTACAGCTGCCGCGCGCAGGCCATGGCCCGGTAGCGTTGTGGCGGCAATGGCCGGTGTTCGGCGTCCAGGGCTTCATACGGCAGCGCCATGTCTGCGTTCCAGCCGGGTCCTTGCCAGAGCGGCACGATCACGTCCTGGAAGTGCTGCTGCACAGTGGCGAACAGGGCGGTCAATTCAGGCTGGGAGGCGGAGCGGGGAGCATCGGGCATTGGCTGGCGTCGTCACGGCAGGAGTGTTTGCGCGACATGGTAGCAGGCCTGAGAGATGCAGTGTCTGTCCGGCCCTCATCGCGAGCAGGCTCGCTCCCACATTGGTCCTGCGCACACAGTCCCATTGTGGGAGCGAGCCTGCTCGCGATAGGGCCGGTACTGACAATAGAAAACTCAGCCGGCGAGCAACCAGACCCCGGTCGCCGCCGAAGCTGCACCCGCCACCCGAACCAGCGGCGCAGCCGCCTGAGGCAACACGCGCACCAACGCATAACCGGCAGCATGCAGGGCTGCGGTCGCGGCGACGAAGCCAGCGGCATACGCCCAAGGGCTGGACATGTCTGGCAGCTCCAGGCCATGCGCCACGCCGTGGAACAAGGCAAACAGTGCCGTCGCGCCAATCGCCAGGCTCAACGGTGGACGCACCACCAATGCCACCGCCAGGCCCAGCGCGAGCACCGAAGCGGCAATCCCGCTCTCCAGCGCTGGCAGGTTCAAACCCTCAAACCCGAGCAAGCCGCCGATCAGCATGACGCCGACGAAAGTACACGGTAGCGCCCAGCGCGCTGCGCCCTTTTGTTGCGCGGCCCATAACCCCACAGCCAGCATCGCCAGCAAATGGTCGAGACCGCCAATCGGGTGGCTGATGCCGGCCAGCAAACCGTTGTCGCCATGGCCAGGGTGGGCGAAGGCCAGTGCTGGCGTGAGCAGCAGGGCTGCGGCGGCGAAGATGCGTTTGAGTGTCATGAATAAGCTTCCTTGTTGATAACGCGTGTGGATAAGTTTCAGGCCGCCGTCAGCAGCCCCTGGCGCTCGATGAAGGCGATGATTTCTTCAAGGCCCTGACCGGTTTTCTGATTGCTGAAGACAAACGGCTTACCGCCGCGCATGCGTTTGGTGTCGCTGTCCATCATCGACAGCGATGCGCCTACCAGTGGCGCCAGGTCGATCTTGTTGATCACCAGCAGGTCGGATTTGCAGATCCCCGGTCCGCCCTTGCGCGGCAGCTTGTCGCCGGCCGAGACATCGATCACGTAGATCGTCAGGTCCGAGAGCTCCGGGCTGAAGGTCGCCGACAGGTTGTCGCCACCGGACTCCACCAGAATCAGATCGAGACCGGGAAAGCGTCGATTCAGTTGATCCACCGCTTCGAGGTTGATCGACGCATCTTCGCGGATCGCCGTATGCGGGCAGCCGCCGGTTTCCACGCCGATGATCCGTTCGGGGCCCAAGGCCTCGTTGCGCACCAGAAAGTCGGCGTCTTCTCGGGTGTAGATGTCGTTGGTGACCACTGCCAGGTTGTAGCGATCACGCAACGCCAGGCACAGGGCCAACGTCAGCGCGGTTTTGCCGGAACCGACCGGGCCGCCGATGCCGACGCGCAGAGGTTGTGTGTTCATGTGATTCTCCAAAGTAACAGGCCCTAGGAACGGAACAGACGGCTGTACTGGCGCTCATGGGCCATGCACACCAGTGACAGGCCGAAAGCGGCGCTGCCGTAGTGTTGAGGGTCAAGGGTTGAGGCGTTCTGCTGAGCCTGTTGCAGCAGCGGCAGCAGTTCGCTGGTGAGGCGTTGCGCGGCTTGCTGGCCCAGCGGCAGGGTTTTCATCAACACCGCCAATTGATTCTCCAGCCAGCTCCAGAGCCAGGCGGCGAGTGCGTCTTGCGGGCTGATCTGCCAGGCGCGGGCGGCCAGCGCCCAGCCGAGGGCCAGATGCGGCTCGCTACGTTGTGCGAGAAAGCTGCGGGCGACGTCATCCAGTTCCGGTAAGCCGTTGAGCAGTTGCTGCAGCGAATAGCCCATTTGCCGGCTTTCCTGATGCAACTCGCGGGTTTCCCGGCTGGCGCGGTGTTCTTCACAGCGTTGTAGCAACTGTGGCCAGTCTTCATTGGCGGCGGCGGTGCAATGGGCAAGCAACAGCGGCGCTTCGAAGCGCGCCAGGTTGAGCAGCAACTGATCGCTGATCCAGCGTTTGGCGGATTCCGGATCGCTTACGCGGCCGTTATCCACAGCCATTTCCAGGCCTTGGGAATAGCTGTAGCCGCCAATCGGCAATTGCGGGCTGGCCAGACGCAGCAGCGCCCAGGCCGGGTTCATATGCGTACGCCGAACTGATGCAGTTTCGGCGGATAGTTGAAGTCCTCGTCGCCGTGCCGCGAATGATGATGGCCACCGCCATAGGCGCCGTGCTCCGGCTGGAACGCGGCTTCGATGTTTTCGGTCTGCGCGCCCAGCTGTTCGAGCATGGCTTTGAGCACATAATCGTCAAGCAGGCGCAGCCAGCCATCACCGACTTGCAGGGCAACGTGGCGGTTGCCCAAGTGATAGGCGGCGCGGGTCAATTCGAAGGCGTTGGCGCAGGTGACGTGCAGCAGTTGCTCGGGACGGGCACAGACGCGGACGACGCGGCCGTCTTCGGCCTCCAGGCATTCTCCGTCGTACAGCGGCGGCTGCCCGCGCTCCAAAAACAACCCGACGTCTTCACCTTCGGCACTGAAACAGCGCAGGCGACTTTTACTTCGCGCCTCGAAGTTCAGGTGCAACTCGGCAGCCCAGACGGGTTGAGGGTCGATTCTGCGATGAATCACCAGCATTGGAAGGCTTCCAGCAAAGAACAATGCTCAGGCTAGAGCAAGGGGCTTGCCAATCGGACGAGACGTAGGAAAACCCTGTCAGAGCGTAGAAGATGTTTCTGAATGTTGCGGGATTTTGAGTGAGTGCGGGTGGGTTTGGTGCGTGCGGATTCTTGTGCGCACCATTTTGTGGCGGTCTTGATCGTTCCCACGCTCTGCGTGGGAATGCCTCACTGGACGCTCTGCGTCCGCTTCGGCAGTGACGCGGAGCGTCACGGGCTGCATGCCCACGCAGAGCATGGGAACGATCACTGGCTACTCGGTACTGCCCAGTCCTTGCCAATGCTTCAAGCCG
Source organism: Pseudomonas brassicacearum (assembly GCF_003732175.1). Classification (GTDB taxonomy): domain Bacteria; phylum Pseudomonadota; class Gammaproteobacteria; order Pseudomonadales; family Pseudomonadaceae; genus Aquipseudomonas; species Aquipseudomonas brassicacearum_G. The sequence continues at coordinate 233,517 of NZ_MOBI01000017.1, read as the reverse complement.
ATAAAGATAAAGCGCAGTTGCTGAGTGATCTTCGCCTGTGGCGTCAGGTGTGCGGGTAAGGCTTCGGCTGGCGGGTCGATGATGTCGGGGAGGGTGGCGAACACGCTTTTGACGATCAGGTCGGCCATGACCGACAACCCGGAAAAATCGAGGTGTTGCAGTTTGGGCATCAAGGACAGGTCGGCGGCCAGGTCTGAGCTGATGTTTTCGCGCAGTTTGCCGATGGCCAGACGTACTGGCAGCGAGCCGCCATATTGTTCGCGCGCCAGAAACAGGAACTGCGAACGGTTGGCCGCGACCACATCAAGGAAAATTCGCACCGAGGCATCGATGATTCCGCCCATGACGAATTCATTGTGGCGCACCAGGCGGATGGTTTCGCGGAAGGTCTGGCCGACTTCGCTGACCAGTTCCAGCCCTAACTGATCCATATCGGTAAAGTGCCGGTAGAAACCGGTCGGGACAATACCAGCGGTTTTCGCCACTTCACGCAGACTCAGGCTGCCGAATCCTCGGCCGCATTCCATCAGGTGGCGGGCAGCGTCCATCAAGGCGTTGCGGGTCTGTTGTTTCTGTTCGGCGCGGGGCAGCATCAGGCGGCTGACTTCTAATCAAGGACAGCGGCGCACTCTAGCAAATCAGCTTTGCTGGCGTCGAACTTGAGTAAAGGAAGGTGTGGCGGGAAGTGCGAGCTACATAAAGTCAAAGCCCGATCCAGGAGATCGGGCTTTTTTCCGGGCCAGCATGGCCTTAGCTCAGGCTAGCGTTGCGTTCGATCACGCGGTCACCACCGCCTTCAGCCAGGGTCTGACCTTGTGGGGTGCGATCGGAACCGTCGGAAGCCAGGGTTTGACCTTGTGGAGTGCGATCGGAACCGTCGGAAGCCAGGGTCTGACCTTGTGGGGTGCGATCGGAACCGTCGGAAGCCAGGGTCTGACCTTGTGGAGTGCGATCGGAACCGTCAGAGGCCAGGGTCTGACCTTGTGGAGTGCGGTCGGAACCGTCAGAGGCAAGGATCTGGCCTTGTGGTGTCTTGTCGTAGCCATCCTGAGTAATCAGGCCTTTTTCTTTCAGACGTTCGTTACCATTGGCACCATCGGCAACCGTTTGGCTATGAGCCGAATGGCTGGATTTTACTTGTGGAGTTGCCTGATCGGCCGCTGGCAGAGCAAAAGCGGTGCTGGCTAACATTGAAAGGGTCAGGCTAAGCAGTAATTGGCGTTTCATGATGGGCTGCTCCTTGGGAGGGCTATAAAGTGGGTACGAAGTTAATGCTACTCTCGATAAGTCGATATAAAAGTTCATAAAGGCAATGGTAATAATCAACGGAATTGATGGTTCAGCGAAAAGCCTCTAGATCGGACGTTTCCGGGGAAGGCTTTTGCACCGAGGTGGGTATTTTCGACTCACTTGCGCGACGGAAAAGTGCGGAGCGGGTAACGGAAGCTGGCTGAGCGGTCAGGAATGTTGGTTTTTTTATACCCGAATGGAAGGGTTGTTAAACCTGCGGGGCATTTGCCAGTGGTAATTTCTGTAATCCGCCGATTTCTGGCCTACCGTTTCATATGTGCGTCGCAGTTCAGGCGCCGAGTCGTAATCAGGAGCCCTGTGCAATGACGCGCACTCGTAAAATTCTCGCCTGGGTTGTCAGCAGTCTCGTGCTGTTGATGGCGCTGCTGGTGGTGATCATCGCGTTCTTCGACTGGAACTGGATCAAACCGCCGCTCAACACCAAAGTCTCCGAAGAACTGCACCGCCCCTTTGCTATCAACGGCAACCTGACGGTGACCTGGAAACGTGAAGTCGATGAAGGCGGTTGGCGCGCCTGGGTGCCATGGCCGAATGTGGTGGCCGAGGACTTGAGCCTGGGCAACCCGGACTGGTCGAAAAAGCCGCAAATGGTCAGCCTCAAACGCGTCGAGCTGCGAATTTCGCCATTGGCCTTGTTGGCGCAGCGGGTGGTGATACCGCGTATCGACCTCACCGAACCCAATGCCGACTTGCAACGTTTGGCCGATGGCCGCGCCAACTGGACCTTCAAATTCGATCTGAAAGACCCGAACGCCGAACCGTCCCGCTGGGGGGTGGACATCGGTGCGATCGGCTTTGACAAGGGCCACGTCACCCTCGACGACCAGACCTTGAACACTCAGCTCGACCTTATGATCGACCTGCTGGGCAAGCCGATTCCGTTCAGCGACATCGTCGGTGATAAAGCCGCGAAGAAAGCCCTGGAGAAGGGCTTGGCGCCGCAAGACTATGTGTTCGCGCTGAAGGTCAAGGGCCAGTACCACGGTCAGAAACTGGCGGGCGAAGGCAAGGTCGGTGGGCTGCTGGCATTACAGGACGCGGCCAAGCCGTTCCCGTTGCACGCGCAGGTGAAGATTGCCGACACCAGCGTCGAGCTGGCCGGTACCCTGACCGACCCGCTGAACCTCGGCGCACTGGACCTGCGTCTGAAACTTGCCGGCACCAGCCTGGGCAACCTTCATCCTTTGACCGGCGTAACCCTGCCGCCTTCGCCGCCTTACACCACCGACGGTCACTTGATCGCCAACCTGCGCCAGGCGGACGGTGCAACGTACCACTACGAGGCATTCAACGGCACCATTGGCGGCAGCGATATTCATGGCGACCTGACGTATGTCGCCAGCCAGCCACGGCCCAAGCTCAGTGGTACGCTGGTCTCCAATCAACTGCTGTTCGTCGACCTCGCGCCGTTGATTGGCGCCGACTCCAACGCCAAGCAAAAGGCCCGTGGCGGTGAAAGCAAGCAGCCGGAGGACAAGGTGTTGCCGGTCGAGGAGTTCCGTACCGAGCGCTGGCGCGATATGGACGCCGACGTCGAGTTCACCGGTAAACGCATCGTTCAAAGCGAGAAATTGCCGTTTACCGATCTCTATACGCACCTGGTGCTCAAAGAGGGTCAGATCAACCTGGAGCCGCTGCGCTTTGGTGTCGCGGGCGGCAAGCTCGATGCGCAGGTCCGTCTGAACGGCCTTGCCACGCCGTTGGAAGGACGGGCGAAGCTGACCGCGCGCGGCTTCAAACTCAAGCAGCTGTTCCCGAGCTTCGAGACGATGAAAACCAGCTTTGGGGAACTCAACGGTGACGCCGATCTCGCTGGTCACGGCAACTCGGTGGCGGCGTTGCTGGGGAGCGCCAATGGCGATCTGAAGCTGTTGATGAATGATGGTGCGATCAGTCGTCAATTGATGGAACTTGCCGGGTTGAACGTCGGCAATTATGTGGTCGGGAAAATCTTTGGCGACCAGGACGTGAAGATCAACTGCGCGGCGGCCGACTTCGACGTCAAGAGTGGTCTGGCGACCTCCCGGCTGTTTGTGTTCGACACCGAGAACGCGATCGTCTACATCGACGGCACGGCGAACATGGCCAGTGAGCAGCTCGACCTGACCATCACGCCAGAGTCCAAGGGCGTGCGGCTGATCTCGTTGCGTTCGCCGCTGTATGTGCGCGGTAAGTTCATCAAGCCGGATACCGGTGTGAAGGGCGTGCCACTGATGTTGCGGGGCGCGGGGATGGTGGCACTGGGCGTGATTGCCGGGCCGGCGGCGGGGTTGCTGGCATTGGTAGCGCCGAGTAGCGGTGGGCCGAATCAGTGCGTGCCCTTGTTGGCGCAAATGAAGGCAGGCAAGGTGCCGGTGACGGTCAAGCCCAGCAAATAGTCGGCTGACTGCACCAGTCCCTGATCACAAGGATGTCTGCCCATGTCGCAAGAGACCGCCACGCGTTACCCCTTGGTGCTGGTCCCGGGAATGCTCGGCTTTATTCGGCTGCTGTTCTACCCATACTGGTACGGGATCATTTCGGCGCTGCGCAGGGGTGGGGCGACAGTGATTGCGGTTCAGGTTTCGCCGGTCAACTCCAACGAAGTGCGCGGTGAAGAGTTGTTAGTGCAAATCGATGAAATATTGCGCGAAACCGGAGCGGGTAAAGTCAATCTGATCGGCCACAGCCAAGGTTCGCTGACCGCCCGTTACGCTGCCGCCACGCGCCCGGACCTGGTAGCCTCGGTGACCTCGGTAGCGGGGCCCAACCATGGCTCGGAGCTGGCGGACTATCTGCACAAACACTGTCCGCCCGACAGTGCGAAAGGCCGTGTGCTGAGCGCCTTGTTGCAGTTGGTCGCGTGGTTGATGGGCCTGCTGGAAACCGGTCATCCCAGGCACAAATGGCCGGTGGATGTACATGCCTCGCACAACTCGCTGACCAGCGAAGGGGTCGCGCTGTTCAATCAGCGCTACCCACAGGGATTGCCCGAGACCTGGGGCGGGCATGGGCCGGAGTTGGTCAACGGCGTGCGCTATTACTCGTGGTCCGGGACCTTGCAGCCAGGCAAGACCGACCGTGGTGGCAACCTGTTCGACGGCACTAACCGCAGCTGTCGCTTGTTCGCCACCACCTTCGTCCGCGAAGCGGGGCATTGCGACGGTATGGTCGGGCGTTACAGCTCGCATTTGGGCACGGTGATTGGCGATGAATACCCGTTGGATCACTTCGACATCGTCAACCAGTCGCTGGGGCTGGTGGGCAAAGGCGCCGATCCGCTGCGGTTGTTTATCGAGCATGCGCAGCGGTTGAAGGCGGCGGGGTTGTAAGGATTTTGACCGCGTTATCGTTCATCGCGAGCAGGCTCGCTCCCACATTTAATCTCTGGTGTTCACAAAAAATGTATTCGCAGCAGGCCCAATGTGGGAGCGAGCCTGCTCGCGATGAGGTCAGATCAGGCAACGCAGGTCTTGCGGCTCAACACCGTGGTCCAACGTTCCGAAAGAATCACCCCGCCCAACGTCAGCACTCCACCCACCAGGTGATACAGCGCCAGTTGCTCATGCAGCACCACCGCGGCGATCAATGCGGTAATCAGTGGCAGCAGGTTGAAGAACAGCGTGGTTCGGCTTGGCCCCAGACGCACCACCGCTTGCATCCACGCCAGTGGCGCGAGCATCGAGGCCAGCAGGCAGGCATAAAGCACCAGCGGAATGTTCTGCAAAGTCGGGCCAACTTTGGGTGAGGCCATGAACAGCGGAAACAGCACCACGACCGCCACCAGCACCTGCAAATACAACAGCACCAGCGGCGGCAAACGCAGCTGCCATTTTTTCAGCAAGGTGCTGTAGACCGCATAGGCCAGGGTCGCGATCAGCATCATCGCATCGCCCAGGTTGACCCCGTGTTCCAGTAGCGCACCCAGGCTGCCGGACGAAACCACCACCAGCACGCCGGCAAACGACAGCACCGCACCGGCCAGCGCGCCGGCGGTCAGCCGTTGGCCGAGGCTGATAATGGCCATGGCCAGCGACATCAACGGCATCAGCGACAGGATGATGCCCATGTTGGTGGCCGAGGTCAGTGTTGCGGCGAAGTAGGCCAGGCTTTGATAGACCGCCATGCCAAGCACGCCGAGGACGAAGACCTTGCCCAGGTTCGGGCGAATGACCGCCCAATGGCGTATCACCGGTTTGAGCATGAATGGCGTGAACAGCACTCCGGCGAGCAGCCAGCGATAGAAACCGATCTCGGCGGGGAAGATCGCGCCGACCGCCAGTTTGTTGATTACGGTGTTGCCGGCCCAGATGAAAATGGCCAGCAGGGGATAAGCGTATTGCATGGGAAAAACCAGAACGTTAATGACGGGGTGATTATCGCCTGTCTGGATGCGCGCCTATACTTCAATCCAGACAACCTGCCCCTGATGACAGACAGCATGAACAGTAAACACATCGATCTGCTGGATTTCAGCGAACTGCCGGCCCCTGTGTACTTCCGCTATGCCGACTTTGATGCTCACCGCTATGCCTCGGCTCACCGTCATCCGTGGGGCACACTGGAGTATTCGGCCCTCGGCGTATTGCACATGGAAATCGGCGGCAGCCGCTTCATGTCGCCGCCGCAATACGCGGTGTGGGTGCCGCCGCAGATCGAGCACAGTTTCTACAGCAACCAGCCGATCAATTACCGCGCGGTTTGTCTCGCGCCGCCACTGTGTCGCGATCTGCCGCAACAGGCCTGCACGCTGGCGATCAGTGACATTCTCAAGGCGATCCTCAAGGACTTCGCTGCTCGCGACGTAAAGATCCCCGAGCGCTCGGCAGACAAGCGCCTGGCCGAGGTGTTGGTCGATCAGCTTCAACAAGCGCCGGTGCATAACTGTTATTTGCCTTACGCCAGCAGCGCCGGATTGCTCAGTGTGCTCGAAACCTTGCAGGCATCACCGGGCGACAATCGGCCACTGGCGCAGTGGGCCGAGCAGATCCACGTCAGCGAACGAACTCTGGCCCGGCAGTTTGTTCGGGAACTGGGCATGAGCTTCGGTGAGTGGCGCCAACGCCTGCGTTTCCTCGCTTCGATCGAAGCACTGGACAGCCAGCGCAGCATTCAGGAGATCGCCTTTGATATGGGCTACAGCACGTCGTCGGCGTTTATCGCGATGTTTTAGCGTCAGGCCGGTTGTACGCCCGAGCACTACCGTCGATACAACGTTTTTTGAACGGTTTGATGACACGTTGAACCGGCTGTTGGTTATATCGATTCATGAAACTTCAGCAAGAAATATCTTACGGTCTAATCAGACTTGCACTCCATTAATGGGTCGCCGAGCGTTGTACGCTTTTAACGATGCGGCGCCACTATTTCTTAAGGGGCTGTTCATTCAAATAATTAATTCAGGTAGTGTCAGATGGTTTCGTCGTCAACAAACAGTACGTCGCCTGCTAAAGTTACTCAGGCAAGTATTCACCACGAATTTATAGAACGTGCACTTCCTGCTTGGCTGACCCTTGCGACGCCGCAAAGGCTTCGGACGCTAAAAGTGGGCGGTGCAGGTATTCCTGGGTGGATCAGGAACGCTTCCAAAGCCGAACACCTCAGCATGCTCAACGCCCTGGAAGCAAGCTGGTCGTCGCAGAATGATGTCGACAAAATGCTGATGGATTTGCAAGACGTCTATACATTTGCCGAGCCATTGCTGCGTCAGGCGTTAAAGGAAAAATACGGTGTTGAAGATGACGTCAAGGAAACGTTCCTGAAGTTGTACTCCGAGGTAAAGTTGTCTCCATGGGCCCATAACTTTGATGGCGGTGCGACCAGTCGTACTGTTTCCTTGCTGGATGCGGCGCTGCACAACTTTTCAAGCTCCGAGGTGTTTTTGTCTGGGTCGGAGTTTATCTCCCGGCCAGATGCGCAGGGACATTTTGATATAAAGAAGATACGAAGCACTATGTCCATTGAGCAATTCACGGCACTGTGTCGCGAGTTGGATATTGGCGCCAGGTACAAACACTACTTGGAAAGCTACTTGCGCCCCACCGATGGTCTGGCCCGTGGGGTGTTGCAGCACAAAGTTATAAAAAGCCAGCAAGCCGCGCTGAAAATCGCCCTGCAAATGGCGCTCTTGAGAAAAGACATCGGGGCGCAGGCGTATCTCGTTGTGCAGGGCATGATCAAGGGGCTTAAAGGTCTGACCCTGGACGGTGTTCCTGTTCGTTATTACCACCTGACGATGCTCGACACGCTCCTGAAAGGCATTGTGCTCATCGCCGCTGATCTCGATGCGCCTTATGGCGCAAACAGGCGAATCATTGCCTATGTGCCGCACGATCCCGAGCATCCATTGAAAGAGTACGCGTCGCTCGTCGAATTCAGCCGCGAGCTGACTCGCCAATTACGTGATACCGGCCAGGCGTCGTCCCCTGCACAGCCCTTGTCCAGGCTCAGTTTTCAGCAGTTCTTCAGTCGCTTTGTCGACCATCAGCAGCGAGGGCATTTTTTTGCCGCGCTCAATGGGCAACTGGTGCGGATCACCCAGCACGATAAAGAATGGGGAGTGGACCTGCCCGTATGGCGAGAAACGCCTGAAGAACATCCTCGTCTGCGCTATGGCGTCATGCGGTTCGAGAACGACACCGAGACCCGCTTCAACGGCGACCTGTGGGTTTATCTCTATCAGCAACAGCAAAACAAAATCCTCAACGACGCTCGGGCGTTGGTCATTTCCACTGCCGATGCCGATCGTACGGAACGTTGGGCGTGGGTTGAAAATCTGCAAAAAATGCTCTCGGACATCTTCAATGTCGCGTTATTGGTGGTGACCCCCTTCGTGCCTTTTCTGGGTGAATTGATGCTGGCCTATACGGCTTATCAGTTGGTCAGTGAAGTTGTTGAAGGTGTACTCGATCTGTCTGAGGGATTGTATCTGGCGGCCGCTGAACAACTGATCGGCTTCACCGAGAGCCTGGTTCAACTGGCAGCGTTTGCCGGCGGCATCAAGATTGGCGACCTGGCGTTCTCCAGGCTGTCACCGTTTATCGAAGGGGCAAAACCGGTCACCCTGCCCACTGGCAAACAACGTCTGTGGGGGCAGAATCTTGAGCCTTACCAGCAAAAGGCACTGGTTCTGGCTGCAGATTCAAAGCCCGACGAATTGTGGCTGCATCAGCACGACGGCAAGCCGATCCTGCGCCTCGATACGTCTCACTTCGAACTCAAAAAAGACCCGCAAACCGGCAAGCACCGAGTGCAGCATCCAACCCGGCCGGATGCCTATCAACCTGTGGTCGAGAGTAACGGGGCGGGGGCATTCGTGATCGAAGGCGAACAGCCTCAGTCGTGGGATGAGCAAACGCTGATGGCGCGGATGGGGCAGCCGCTTGACGGTTTGACCGATTCGTTCGACGACATCCGCACGGTCAGCCGCACCCACGTCGACGCGATGCGCCGGATGTACATCGACAATGAGCCTCCATTGCCCTTATTGAGCGATACCGTTACGCGATTCAGGATTGATCGGGATATTCAGACGTTCATCGATCAGATCAGCAGTGAACAACCACAGCATTACTTGAAAGCCGATGTACGCACACAGCTGCAACTGCTGGATGGAGTGTGGCCCCGAGAAAAGCCACTGCAACTTGTCGCGCGCGATGGAGGCGTCATTTGGCAGACAGGTTCCAACGATTCTGCACCTGTGCGGATAAACGAGGACCGCCTGAACGATGGCGACCTGATTGCAACCTTGCTTTCGCACCTTGATGAAGGTGAAACAAAAACACTGATGGAAGTCGGGCTCGGCGCGTCGGTCACGACTGCGGGGGCTCATGCAAAAATCCTGCGGGCGGAACTCGCACGGCGTGCCAACGCCAAGCGAAACTTCATGTTCAATGCTCGTTACAAAGAGCATGAGTTGCGCTGGAGTCCTCAGGTACAAGCCGTTCAATCCGAAATGCCGGGGCTGCCTGGCACTGTTGCGCAAGAGTTGCTGGCGGTCGCCACACCCGAGGAACTGCAAATAGTCGCCCAAGGGCGCTTGCCATCGCGACTCAAGGGGCTGGCGCTCTATGCGCGTGAAGAAGTGAGGGTTGCTCGTGCTTATGAGGGGCTTTACCTGGGGTCGATCGAAAGCTTCGATACCGAAACGCTGGTGCTGCATTCGCTTGAGAACCTGCCGGGCTGGCCCTCGGATGTGTCCATTCAAGTCAGGCTGTTCGAGTACGAAGGCGGGGTGCTGGACAGTATCGGTACAGAGCACGCCAAGCTTAAACGCACGATAGTCTCGCGCGTAGATGGCAGCTTCCAGGCATACGATGATCAAGGTCATGCCTTGCACGCAGAGACTGACCTCTACTCCTCGATCTTGCAGGCACTCCCGGATGCCGAACTGAACGGTTTGAATATTCGCAGGAGTGACGTTCAGACACTGAAGCAGGCCGTACGTGACCACGCAGTAAGGCCTGACAGGTTGTCCACGATACTTGCGCAGTCCCCGGTCCCGATACCTCCGGCTTTCAATCCCACCTTGCTTCGTCTGCGTGGAGGTGCATCCAATGGGGAGGGTGTGGGGTCAGAGTCGCTGAATATCCAGGCGGTTTTTAAAGACCTTGTCGAGCGGGCCTATTCTTCTGAGCCTTTGCCGTCGCTAAAAAACGACTATTTGAATGGGTTGAAATTAATACATGAGAACCTGTCGGTACTGGACCTGAATTATCTCCAGTGGGCGTTTCACGATGCAGTCGACAGCCCTTTGGTGACTGCAACAATGCGTCAGAGTGTCGAACTGTTGCCCGAGCTGAAAAAATTGCTGTCCCCTGAGCAATTCACCGAACTATTGAACAACATGTTCATGGACGGTGAACCAACGCCCTTGTCGGATTCGCAGCGGGAGCTGGGAATGACCGCTCGTTACCTGAAGAGAACAGAACGTACGGATCAATATGAATCGCTGGCTCTCGCAGCGAAAGCAGGCAACGCTCCGTCGGGCACACTGGCTGATTTGCATAGCTACGTGGAGATGCTGGGTGAGCATATGAGCGCAGCCGAGAAGGTCATTGAAGTCTCGTCGCAGACCATGGCCGATTTGAACATGGCGCAGCGTGCGATCACCCGCGCCAAGGAGCTTCTCCCTTTGTCCGGCAACCAACTACCGAGCATCTGGGAAAAGGGCGGATCGGCTATCGCCGCACTGAAAAATCTCCGAAAAATCGACTTGGTTACCGGTTTGCCTACGGCCGAGCTCACCACTGCCGAAGCCGCACAGGCCGCTATCAACATCAAGGGCGGGAACTGTTCAGAGAATTCGAAAGTGACGTTCTCGATCCTCGCGAACCAGCCCCGGACATCTGAAATACATATTGTCAAAGCCACCAACTTTGACCATCAGTATGTTGTCATTGGTGACTTGAGCCACCCGGAGCAACTGGTCGCTGCCGATTCCTGGCCAGAGTTTCCCAGTGCCCATCTGACCAGCGAGGGCTACTTCACGTTCGATCCTGAACCGGTGCTGACCCTGAAGCCTGGCCCTGCCGTCGCCGAGTATGCATTTATCGACGATGCACCTTCCGGTCCTGCCGTTATTCCGCCTCGAGGCTCGGATGATTCCACGCTCAGGGCGATAAAAGTTGCCAAGCTGCATCAGAAAGGCGGTTATGCCCAATGGACTTCATTGAAAGAGCTAGGCGCTACCTATGTATCGCCTGATGAGCGAGCGGTTTCTTTCGAGCGACACAGCGCCTCGGTTATCGAGAATCGCATCGAGACGTTTGAGGGCTACTACAAAGCGATCTCGTCCCGTTAACGGCCATTCTTGAAGTGTTGTTCGAGCCGGGAGCGAGTCACTGATACTCGCTCTCGGCTTTTTTGCAGGTCGTCAAAGTTGAAAGATGAAGGTGTAACGGCATTTGTCTACACTCCGTTCGAGGCCGCGCCCATCGGCGCGGTAACAAGGAGAAAACTCCATGAAGATGCTGCGTATCCCTTTGTTGATGATCGGTCTGCTGCTCTGTTCCCAAGGCTTTGCCGCCACGGCTCAACAGAACAAAATGGCCACCTGCAATGCCGACGCCACCGCGAAAGCCCTCAAGGGTGATGAGCGCAAAGCCTTTATGAGTACCTGCCTGAAAGCCGCGCCGGCAGCAGAAGCAGCCAAACCGATGACCCCTCAACAAGAGAAGATGAAAACCTGCAACGTCACCGCTACCGCGCAGGCGCTTAAAGGTGATGCGCGCAAAACCTTCATGAGCGATTGCCTGAAGAAAAAATAATCCATCCGGGTAAAGCGCGGTCATGTGGGAGCGAGCTTGCTCGCGATACAGGCAACTCGGTATGACTGCTGAACGCGGTGACGCCATCGCGAGCAGGCTCGCTCCCACAGGAGAATTCCTGTTCCATCGGGAGTGTGTTTGCTCGCTTCAATGCCAGAAGGCTGGCAGACTGCCAATCCTTTAACGCCGTTTGTTTTGAGGCTGTATGCCAACGTTTTCTCAGCGTCACGTGTTGCTGTTGGTCAGTTGGGTGATCATTTTTGGTGGGCTACTGCTGGTGATACCGCTGCGACTGTTGCCCAGTCTGCTGGCCGGGTTACTGGTGTTCGAACTGGTCAACATGCTCACCCCGCAGCTGCAACGACTGATCGAAGGGCGGCGTGCACGCTGGCTGGCCGTGGCCTTGCTCGGCACGCTGGTGGTCAGCGTACTGGCGCTGATTTTTGCCGGTGCTATCAGTTTTCTGCTGCACGAAGCAGAAAATCCCGGGGCTTCCCTGGACAAATTCATGCTGGTGGTCGACAAGGCGCGTGGTCAGTTACCGCCGTTCATCGACGCTTATCTGCCCGCCAGTGCCGCTGAATTTCGCGTGGCCATCGGCGAGTGGCTGAGCAAACACCTGAGCGACCTGCAACTGGTCGGCAAAGACGCCGCGCACATGTTCGTCACGTTGCTGATCGGCATGGTGCTGGGGGCGATCATCGCCTTGCAGCGCATCCCTGACCTGACCCAACGCAAACCCCTGGCGGCGGCACTGTTCGACCGTTTGCACCTGCTGGTTCAAGCGTTTCGCAATATCGTCTTTGCGCAGATCAAGATTTCCCTGCTCAACACTTTTTTTACCGGGATCTTCCTCGCGGTGATCCTGCCGCTGTTCGGGATCAAGCTGCCGTTGACCAAAACCCTGATCGTGCTGACCTTCCTGCTGGGCTTGCTGCCGGTGATCGGCAACCTGATGTCCAACACGCTGATCACCATCGTCGGCTTGTCGTTGTCGATCTGGGTTGCGGTGGCGGCGCTGGGTTATCTGATCTTTATCCACAAGCTGGAATACTTCCTCAACGCGCGGATCGTCGGCGGGCAGATCAGTGCCAAGTCTTGGGAGTTGCTGCTGGCAATGCTGGTGTTCGAAGCCGCATTCGGCCTGCCGGGGGTGGTGGCGGGGCCGATTTATTACGCGTACTTGAAGAGCGAGTTGAAGCTGATCGGGATGGTTTGACGATGATCGTTCCCACGCAGAGCATGGGAACGATCATTTACGGGGTCAGGCCAAGGTGCCGTAACGCTTCATCGCCTCGATCGCCAATCCGCTGCCGATGCTGCCAAAGATGTTCCCTTCTACATGCTGCGCGTTAGGCAGCATCGCCGACACGCTGTTACGCAGCGCCGGAATCCCGCTCGAACCACCGGTAAAGAACACCGTATCCACTTGGTCGACGCGCACATTGGCGTCGTTGAGCAATTGGGTCACGCTGTTGCGCACCCGTTCCAGCAGGTTGTCGATGGCCGACTCGAACAGCGCCCGGCTCAGTTCGACGCTCAAACCCGGTTCGATCCGGTCCAGCGGCACGTGGCGACTGTCGGCATGGGTCAGCTGGATCTTGGTTTCTTCCACTTCCATTGCCAGCCAGTGCCCGGCACGCTGGTCGATCAGCTTGAACAGGCGATCGATACCGCCGGTGTCTTCGATGTCGTAACGCATGCTGCCCAAAGCCAGGGTCGACTTCTGCGAGTACACCGAGTTGATGGTGTGCCAGGTCGCCAGGTTCATGTGGTGGCTGGTGGGCATGTAGGCACCGCTCTTCATCCGGCTGCCATAACCGAACAGCGGCATCAGGCCCTGCAGGCTCAGTTGCTTGTCGAAATCGGTCCCGCCGATGTGCACGCCGCCGGTGGCGAGGATGTCGTCGTGACGGTTGTCGTGGCCGCGTCGCTCAGGCGACAGGCGCACCAGGGAGAAGTCCGACGTACCCCCGCCGATGTCGACGATCAGCACCAGCTCTTCCTTTTCGATGGTCGACTCATAGTCGAATGCCGCTGCAATCGGTTCGTACTGGAACGAGACGTCCTTGAAACCGATGGCGCGGGCTACGTCCACCAGGGTGTTTTCGGCTTCCTGGTCAGCCATTTCATCGTCATCGACGAAAAATACCGGACGCCCCAGCACCACTTCTTCGAATTCTCGACCGGCGGCGGTCTCGGCACGCTTCTTCAACTGGCCGATGAACAGCCCGAGCAGGTCCTTGAACGGCATTGCCGTGCCCAGGACGCTGGTGTCATGCTTGATCAGCTTGGAGCCCAGCAGGCTTTTGAGCGAGCGCATCAAGCGACCTTCGTAGCCTTCCAGATACTCGTGCAACGCCAGCCGGCCGTACACGGGGCGCCGTTCTTCCATGTTGAAGAAGACCACCGACGGCAGGGTGATTTTGTCGTCCTCCAGCGCGATCAGCGTTTCCATGCCAGGGCGCAGCCAACCGACAGTGGAGTTGGACGTGCCAAAGTCGATACCGCAGGCACGGGCCGGAGATGCGTTTTTCATGTCTTTACAGGTTCCGGTTAAAAAACGGCCGCGCAGTGTATGCCAGAGCGGCGCAGAATCGAAGGCCGACTATCCGCTAAATTCAAGGTCATCGCTCACTTGAAAGACTATCCTTGTTCCCCAAACATACGGACATGGCGTGGCAGCCACTCTGTGATCAAGTGATCCGCCCCGGCTGCCGATAAACTTCGGATGTGCTGCCCGATCAGATTCTTGAGATCGGTCAAGCCTGCGGCAGCCAATCAGTGCATGCTGTGTCTGGCTGTGCGATATCGATAACGGATGGTGATTCCCTCGATGGACTTCAAAGACTATTACAAGATTCTCGGTGTGGAGCCGACCGCTGACGATAAGGCGATCAAGGCCGCCTATCGCAAGCTGGCGCGCAAATACCACCCCGACGTCAGCAAGGAAAAAGACGCCGAGGCCAAGTTCAAGGACGCCTCGGAAGCCTATGAAGCGCTGAAAAGCGCCGACAAGCGCGCCGAATACGACGACCTGCGCAAATACGGCCAGCATGGCCAACCGTTCCAGGGCCCGCCGGGTTGGCAGGGGCGTGGTGGTGCGGGTGGCTTTGGCGGTGGTCAGGACAGTGGCGACTTTTCGGACTTCTTCAGTTCGATTTTTGGTAACCGTGGCCCGGGTTTCGGGGGTGGACAGTCTGGTCGCAGTGCCGGTCGTCGAGGGCAAGACGTGGAAATGGAATTACCGGTTTTTCTGGAAGAAACCCTGTCGACCGAATCGAAGAAGGTCAGCTTCCAGGTGCCGCAGTACAACGCGGCTGGCCAGCACGTCAGCAATACCAGCAAAAGCCTGAACGTGAAGATTCCGGCGGGTGTCACCGATGGTGAGCGCATTCGACTCAAGGGCCAGGGGGCACCGGGTGTCGGTAGCGGCGCCAATGGCGATCTGTACCTGACCATTCGTTTTGCGCCGCACCCGAAATACGACGTTGAAGGTGAAAACCTGATCATCACCTTGCCACTGGCCCCGTGGGAGCTGGCGCTGGGTGCAGAGGTCGCGGTGCCGACCCTGACCGGCAAGATCAACCTCAAGGTTCCTGCCGGAAGCCAGAACGGCCAGCGCATGCGCGCCAAAGGCCACGGCCTGCTGAACAAGGCTGGGCAGCGTGGTTACCTGTTCGTGCAGCTCAAGGCGGTAATGCCCAAACATACCGACGATGACGTCAAAGCGTTGTGGCATGAGCTGGCGAAGAAAGCCGCTTTTAATCCTCGGGAGCATTTTTGAGTCAAGAGAAGGAGTAGCCAATCATGAGCAACCCCCTGATCGTTCAACTGGACATGGCAGAATTCTGTGAGGCGACCGATTTGTCGGACGTCTACGTGATCGAAATCGTCGAACACGGAATCCTCGAACCTCAGGGCGCGCAGCCCAAGGATTGGCGTTTCAACGACTATGAACTGGCGGTCGCCAAGCGTGCCGCCAAGTTGCACCGAGACCTTGAGCTGGAATGGGAAGGCGTCGCCCTGGCGCTCGACCTGCTCGAAGAAGTGCAGCAGCTGCGCACCGAAAACCGGATGCTCAGGCAGCGGCTGGGGCGGTTGCTAGTCGAATAGCCCCTCTCGTAGCCACCTTGGTCAAGGGATGAACACCGAACCTGTGGCGAGGGGGCTTGCCCCCGCTCGAGCGCGAAGCGGTCGTAAACCCGGCAAACGCGGTGTATCTGACGAAACCCGATTACAGGTTTTAGGGCTACTTCGCAGCCCAGCGGGGGCAAGCCCCCTCGCCACATGCGGTGCTACGGAGCCGCTGACTGCGGCTAAACCACCCGCGACACCCTCGGCAATACCACGCTGAACGTCGTGCCCTCGGCCTCGCTGGAGCTGACTTCGATAGTGCCCTGGTGGGCGTCCACCACTTGTTTGACGATGAACAAACCGAGCCCAAGGCTGGTGGAAGGGCCGGCGAGTTCTTCGCTGGCGCTGCGCACCAGTGGGTCGAATATCGTTGGCAGTGCCTCGGCGGGAATCGGTTCGCCATGGTTGTGCATGGTCAGCGTCACCTGATCTTTTTCTCCCATGATGCTCAGCGTCACGGGGTGTCGATTGGCACCGTGCTGCAAGGCATTACCGACAAGGTTTTGCAGCAGTTGGCCGAGGCGCGTGCGGTCCCAGATGCCATGGGTGTCGCCTTCGACGATCAGTTGTGAGTTGCAGTCCGGCTGCCCGGCGCCGGCTTCGTCCAGCGCAGCTTTTGCGGCGGCGGCCAGGTCCATCGGTGCCGGTTCGATCGGCAGGCCGCTGCCCAAGCGGCTGCGCACCAGTTCCAGTAAATCGTTCACCATCGCCGCCATGTGCCGGGCGCTGCTCCTGATGCTTGCGACATAGGTCTGGGCGTCGCTTTCCAGTTTGGCCTTGCGTAGCAACATCTCAGTGGACATGTTCACGGCTTGCAAAGGCGTGCGCAGGTCATGGCCCAGAATGGCCAGGAAGATGTCCCGTGAACGATTGACCTGCTCGGCGTACGCTGCGGTGGACTCGGCCAGGGCTTCGTCGATGGCTTCGTTGAAACGGATCATGTCCTGCATGTACACCACGTCTGGCGACTCCAGGCTGTTGACCCACAAGCGAATCACGCTGGCCCGCAAGTGGCGGAACTCAGAGGTCATCTGCACCAGATCAAACCCCACGTTATGCCGAAGCTCGCCATGGCTGGCCGCGGCCTTGTCCAGGCTTGGTGTTTTTTCCGGGCCTTCGCCCCTGGCCTTGGCCGCTTGTTCGAGGCCCGTCTGGGCGGTCTTCATGTCGCGGGAAGCGGCCAGCAGGATCAATGTGGCGTGGTCACGCAGGAGCGTCCGGTCCATGGAATCAGGGTCGGGGGCTATGGTTCGGGCGAACAGCTCCCATTCGTCGACGATGCGGTCGACGTGAGTCACGATGAATTCGGATAGACGCATGGTCGAAGGCTCCACGCAGTAAGCGCTTGACGGTCTCGCATTTTAGCGCCTTTAAGACCGGCTCAAAACTACCGTTGACGAGCAGGATCAGTCACTGTGGTTGTCAGGGTGGTATTTAATTGTTTTTCAGGTTCTGAAGTTAAATGTTATTGGGCGTTTATGCTGGTTTTACAGCAGTTATTTAATCTTTTGTTATCTGAGGTATTGAATAAGCTGGTAGTTCTTATAAGCACACAGGGACAGTTGCGAAAATGAATGAATTACCGGAAAAGTCGATCTCGGCAATGTCTTCGGTGGCCGTTGACAATAATGCCGTTATTCATCAGGAATATTTAGCGGGCAGCCTTGCAATGCTATTGAAAGATGCATCGATTTCGACGCTTGCATCGATGACTGATCTGAAACCAGCGGTGCCCGAGTGGTACATCAACGCACGCCGTATCGATCGCCAATACCTGAAAGAACTCATTAATGAACGCTGGCGCTTGCAGGACGCGCTGGACAAGACCCTGGGTGAATTACAAAAGGACATCAATGAGTTTGCCGAGCCGTTGCTGGTCGAGGCGCTGAAACAGCAGTTGAACCTGGAACTGGATGTCAAGGCGACGTCACTGCGGCTTTATGTTCCCGCCAAACTGGGGTTTGGCACCATCGATACGAATGCCAGTCGACTCAGACACTCCACACTGCTGGAAGCCGCCCTGCATAACTTTGAAGAGCCTGAAACCCATGCGGGGGCGTTTCGCGATGGTTCTGGCGTCTTTACTACGGACGCCGAAGGCGCTCCCCAGCGTCATGAACTGACCGTCGAGAAGTTTGCAGCCCTGTGTCGGACCCTGGACATCGGAGCGCAGTATCAACAACACATCACGGCGTTGCTGAGGCCTATAGATGCCAAGGCCAGGGCGATACTTGAGCGACAGTCCATTGCCAGTGAAAGAGCAGCTTTCAACGAGTCGGCGCTCATTGCCTATTTGAAGAAGGACATAACTTTCGATGTGTATGGAAAGTTGCAGCAGGTGCGCGATGACCAGCAAAACATACAGCTGGGCAATCGCCCCTTGCACAGTCATCGACTGTCACTCATGGGGTTCAAGCTGACCGGTATCGTGCTGTTCAGTGCAGTGGCTGATCCGTCGACAATCAAAACGACCTTTGACAGTCTGGTTCCAGAACATCAGCGAACGATGATGGAGTGGTCGCATCGGCTGATGCTTCTAGCGGGGCAGGAGTTTGAGCAATTCAAGTTGCTCAAGGCGTTTTTTGCCAACGGTCCCAGCGGTATGGCCGAAGAAATGTTTCGCCGCGAGGATATTCATGAGCAAAGTCGTCTGGACGGCACGCTGATCGCTTATGTTCCCGGCGACCCCGATCATCCGCTCAAGGAATATGCCTCGTTCACTGACTTCATGAAGGAGCTGACGAGCCAACTGCGCACCTCGGACTATCAACAGTTTTTCAGTCGGTTTGTGGCGAAAAAAGACCAGGGCAGATTCTTCAGTCGGGTCCGGGAGCGGTTCACTACCTTTACATGGAAGCAGCGCGAACCGTTGGACATGGGCCCGTGGTGGCGAGAGACCGCGGTCGAGAACCCCGACGCGGAGCCCATTACCAACGTCATTTCAGGCGATCTCTGGCCGCAGCTTGGTCGGTGGCGGGGGGACAAGGCAATTGCGGATGCGCGACAGATCGCCGTGCCGACCGACGATGAAGACAGGGCCACCCGCTGGAGTCGGCTGACCAGCTACCTGGACATCGGCTGGAACGTGTTCAGCTTTGGTGCCCTGTTGGTCCCTGGTCTTGGGGAGGCGGTGCTGGCCGTCATGGTCGGGCAGATGCTGTTCGAAACCATGGAAGGGATTGAAGAGTGGAGCAAAGGGGACAAGGAAGAAGCCGCTGCCCACCTCACTGGCGTCATGATCAATTTCGCCCAGTTGGCAATCATGGCTGCCGGGCATGTGTTGCCGGGCGGTGCGCCTGCGCCTGTCAAACCATCGTCCTTTATCGACCAGTTGAAACAGGTTGAGCTCCCTGACGGCAAGACCCGCCTCTGGAAGGCGGACCTGACGCCCTACGCGCATGACATTATCTTGCCCAAAGAGGCAAAGCCGAGCGAGCAGGGCCTGTATCGACACAGCGAAAAAGACATCCTGAAGCGCGAGAACAGGTATTTCGTCGTCAGTGAGGATCCACACACTGGCCAGCCACGCCTGCGGCACCCGAATCGGCCGGAGGCTTATCAGCCGAAACTTGCGCACAACGGTGCCGGGGCCTGGAAAACCAAACTGGACCACCCCATTGAGTGGGACAAAACCACACTCATGCGTCGCATGGGCCCGTCGGTCGAGGGTTTCTCCGATGCCACGCTGGAGCAGATTCGTATTGCCAGTGGTGTGGAGGAAGACCTCCTGCGAAGGCTGCACATAATCAGCGAACCGCCACCAGCGCTGATGATCGACACGATCGAGCGCTTCAATGCGTGGGTTGATGTGCAGAAGTTGCCCGAGCAGATTTTGGTCGATGAGGTTCCGCAAGCTTTTGTCGAGCAGGTGCCACGTTTGCTGACGGAGTTGCGGGGATGGCCAACACAAAAAACTATCGAGGTATTTGAAGGGCCCGAACATCGGGGGCATTCGATCAAGTATGGCAACATCGACGCGTCACCGGCCAACACACTGAAGATAACCCACGCAGAGATCCGCGCAGGGAAGCTTCCAGAGCTCGCCGTGAAGTTCGCTGACGAGACAGACATCCGCGAGCTGCTCGGGCAGCGGATCTCCACGGATAAACAACTCCGTATCGAAGCCTTGAAAAGCAGGCTTGCCATGCACGCTGACACGCGTCGCGCAGGTCTGTTCGATACGCTAAACCGTCGGCAGCAGCATACAAGCAATCCTCAAGTGCTGGTGCTTCAAGACGCTTTTAGCGGGCTACCCACCTCAGTTGCCCAGGAGTTGCTGGCCAGTGTCGATGCCGAAGGGCTACTCAAAATAACGGAACCATCGCGCATACCCTTGCAACTCAGAGAGCGTGTGCTCGTGGCCTTGCTCGAGTTGCGTGTAGCACGCGCCTACGAAGGCCTTTTCCTCGACTCTGTGGACAATGTGGATACTGAACGGCTGGCGCTGCATTCATTGCAGGTTTTGCCGAACTGGTCCGAGAACGTTCGGATCGAAATCCGTGATGCTTCATTCGATGGGCCGTTGCGTGACAGTGTCGGTCCGGCAGATGCCTCCGTGCGCAAAGTCCTGGTCAGCGAGGACGGCCAATACCAGGCACGCGATGACGAAGATAATCACCTGCATGGGCCCGATAACCTTTATGCATCCGTGCTGCATGCCTTGCCTGATGTCGAAAGAAACGCGCTGGGGTATGAGATCAATCAAGGTACGCAGTTGAGACATGCGATTCAAAAAGCACCGTTGCCACGGGACAGCCTCAGCTCACTTCTGGCGGATAGCCCGATCCGCAAGCCGGCCTATGACCCCGCCACGATGAAACTGCGTGGTGGCATGCAGGGCATCACTCAAGGTGTCCGCCAGTTACCCGCAAGACTGACACCGCAAGAACGGGTTCGCAGCATTCGCCCCGGCTGGACAGAGGCCGAGGCCCAGGTCTATCTGGAGGGCGGCGGCAGCGAAAGTAGTGTGGAAGAGCGGGCGAGCGCGCTCGAAGCAGAATTCAATCGGCTAAACGCCAATTTTCAACGCTGGTTGAAGTCGCCTACCGAGGCCTTCGGGTTCAGCGCTGCCGGCATCGCCGAATGGCAGTCCAGAAACGCATTGTACAAAGCGATCAGGGAATCCTGGCAGCGAATCGGCCAGCGGGATGTGGATTCATACGGGAATCTGCATGGTGTGGTACTCGACCTTGAACATGTTCCGCTGGGGCGCCATCTGGGGACCATGCCGGCCCTGGAAGGCAACTTCAACCATGTCACCCGACTCAACTTGAACCGAACCGAGTTGATCGATGCACAGGTTTCTTTTCTCGATCACTTCCCGCGGCTTCGATCGTTGAACCTCGATAACAACCCACTTACACGGCTTCCTCACGTCATCGGTCGAATGCGAGGGCTGATGGAGTTGACCCTGCGCGGGAATCGAATCGTGCTGGATGGGCAATCGGTGGCCGACCTCAGAAACCTTACCCGGCTTCAGACCCTGGACTTGCAGGGAAACCCGTTGGGGCGCGTTCCCGACATTGGCCAAATGCGCAATTTACATTCGTTGTACCTGGCTGATACCGGCATTCGCACCTGGCCCGACGGTCTGTTCTCCCAGCCCCGGTTCCGGCATTTTTACCTGGATATGCAGCGCAACGTAATCACCTACATTCCTCTGGTTGCGCCAGGCTCCGTCCAGGCAGAGCTGATGGCTCGCACGCTCTTGAACCGTGAGCCGCAGTGGTTGCCGGAATTCGATCTCCAGACGCTCAGGCAGTACATCCGATCCGTCGGTCTGGACCCTGATCGTCCCTATCCGCCTCGCGGCGTGCGCGACAGTCTTGACTGGGAAGAGGGCATGACGCGACCTGAATGGGTCGCTCGGCAGTCCATCTGGAATAGCGTCGAAGACGAGTTCGACTCGGTGCCGTTTTTCAACCAGATCAGGAAACTCACCGAGTCCGTCCACTTCAAAAACGATCCGGCATTCAGAGTGGACATGACGAGCAAGCTCTGGCGAATGCTGGAGGCCATGTCCAAAGACAGCGAACTGCGGAAAAATCTTTTTGTCCTGGCGAAAGAGACCACCAATTGCGTCGATGCCGGCGCGCAGCTGTTCAATGCAATGGGCGTTGAAGTGCTGATTCATGAAGCCTATGAGCTTGCCAACCCGAGTCTGGTAGAGGCCGAACTGGTGCTGCTGGCCAGAGGCAAATCGCGGCTCGATGAGTTGAGCCGGATCGCCCATAAGAACATTGCCGAGCGACTGGAGAACAATGAGACATTCAGGGTTTTCGATCCGGAAACTGGCCATTACACAGGGTCCATTGATGAGGTCGAGACCCATCTGGCCTACATGACGGACCTGGCCGGTCGACTGGATCTACCCTGGCAGTCACGTGACCTGCAGTTTCGAACGCACTCCGGTGTCACTCCCCAGATGATCGAAAGTGCCTATCGGCGTGTGCTCAGTCTGGAGGAGGGGGATCTACTCTGCGATTCGATCATCGAGCAGCCATTCTGGGAGTCTTATGTCCAGGGTTCCAATCGGAGTACTTTCAAAGCCTTCAGGCGACGAATCGATGCGACCACGGAGTTCTACACGGCGCTGGAACGACGGGAGACTGAACCCACGCTATCAACTGAGGAAAAAGCCCGGTTGAAAGAGGACATTCGGGTGCTCGCCGCAGAGTTGGGCAAACAGGAAAGTGAGTTTGCTCCGGGGCGGATCATGACTGAAGAGGAGTATGCCGCCGAGCTGAGTTTGATAGACGCCGAGATGAAGGCGTTGCTCAAGATATTGACTCAGCAAGCAATGGATCGGGCAAAACTGCAACGGGTTGAAATCCCCTTTACTGTCGAACCCTCCAACTGATCACGCACAGGCTGTCATCCCGGCACGAAGACTGACGACCTTCGTGCCGGTTTTTTATGCGTGTATGAATCTCAAAACAGGAAATACCGCTGCGCCATCGGCAATACATCCGCGGGTTCACACCACAGTAGTACGCCGTCGGCCTTGACCTGATAGGTCTGTGGATCGACATCAATGTTGGGTAGGTAGTCGTTGTGGATCAGGTCGGTTTTCTGCACCTCGCGGCAACCTTTGACCACGGCGATTTTCTTTTTCAGCCCTAGTGCTTCGGGAAGGCCCGCGTCCTGCGCCGCCTGGCTGATGAACGTCAGGCTGGTGGCGTGCAGCGAACCACCGTAACTGGCGAACATCGGACGGTAATGCACCGGTTGCGGCGTCGGGATCGAGGCGTTGGCATCGCCCATGAGGCTCGCCGCAATGGCACCGCCCTTGAGGATCAGTGTCGGTTTGACCCCGAAAAATGCCGGGCGCCAGAGCACCAGGTCAGCCCATTTACCGACTTCGATCGAGCCCACTTCATGGCTGATGCCGTGAGTGATGGCCGGGTTGATGGTGTACTTGGCGATGTAGCGTTTGACGCGGAAGTTGTCATTGCCCTCGCCATCACCTGCCAGTGCGCCACGCTGCTTTTTCATCTTGTCGGCGGTTTGCCAGGTGCGGGTGATGACTTCACCGACGCGGCCCATGGCTTGACTGTCGGAGCTGATCATCGAGAACGCGCCGAGGTCGTGGAGGATGTCTTCGGCCGCAATCGTTTCGCGGCGGATACGGCTTTCGGCGAAGGCCACATCTTCGGCGATGCTCGGGTCCAGGTGGTGGCAGACCATCAGCATGTCGAGGTGTTCGTCGATGGTGTTGCGGGTGAACGGCCGGGTCGGGTTGGTCGAGCTCGGCAGCACGTTGGCGAAACCGCAGGCCTTGATGATGTCGGGCGCGTGGCCGCCGCCGGCACCTTCGGTGTGGTAGGTGTGGATGGTCCGACCCTTGAAAGCGGCGAGGGTGGTTTCGACAAAGCCGGATTCGTTCAGGGTGTCGGTGTGGATCGCCACCTGTACGTCGAACTGGTCGGCGACGTTCAGGCAGTTGTCGATGCTCGCCGGCGTGGTGCCCCAGTCCTCGTGCAGCTTGAGGCCGATAGCACCGGCCTTGACCTGTTCGATCAGCGGCTCCGGCAGGCTGGCGTTACCCTTGCCGGTAAGACCGATGTTCATCGGGAACGCATCCGCCGCTTGGAGCATCCGCGCCAGGTGCCAAGGGCCGGAGGTGCAGGTGGTGGCGTTGGTGCCCGTCGCCGGCCCCGTGCCGCCGCCGATCATGGTCGTGACGCCGCTCATCAATGCTTCTTCGATCTGCTGCGGACAGATGAAGTGGATGTGCGTGTCGACACCGCCCGCCGTGAGGATCATCCCTTCGCCGGCGATCACTTCGGTGCTGGCGCCGACCGCGATGGTCACGTTCGGCTGGACGTCCGGGTTGCCGGCTTTGCCGATGGCTGCAATACGCCCATCCTTGAGGCCGACATCGGCTTTGACGATGCCCCAATGGTCGATGATCAGCGCGTTGGTGATCAGCGTATCGACCACTTCCGCCGCCAGTAACTGGCTCTGACCCTGGCCATCGCGAATCACTTTGCCGCCGCCGAACTTCACTTCTTCACCGTAGGTGGTGAAGTCTTTTTCGACTTCGATCCACAGCTCGGTGTCGGCCAGGCGAACCCTGTCACCGACGGTGGGGCCGAACATGTCGGCGTAGGCTTGTCTTGAGATTTTCATGCGTGTGCCTTCAGATTGATCGTTCCCACGCTCTGCGTGGGAATGCCGCCATGGACGCTCAGCGTCCGCCGTTCAAGCGTGACGCGGAGCGTCACGGGATGCATTCCCACGGGGACCGTGGGAACGATCAGTTAGTCGAGGTCGCCCATGATCCTGCCGGCAAACCCGAACACCCGGCGATGTCCGGCCAGGTCCACCAGCTCGACCTCGCGGCTCTGCCCCGGTTCGAAGCGCACGGCGGTGCCGGCCGGGATGTTCAGGCGCATGCCACGGCTGGCGGTGCGGTCGAACGTCAGGGCGTCGTTGGTTTCGAAAAAGTGGTAGTGCGAGCCGACCTGAATCGGCCGATCGCCGCTGTTGGCCACGGTCAGGCTCAGGGTGCGACGGCCGGCGTTGAGCTCGATGTCGCCGGGATTGATCTGATATTCGCCAGGAATCATTCGGGTTGTCCCAGGGTCTTGTAGTAGATGGCGGTCGGGGTGTAACGACCGTCCGGGCTTTGGCAGTAGTTCGGCAGCTCACCGACACGGGTGTAGCCAAGGGATTGATAGAACGCTTCGGCCGCGGAGCCGGCTTCGGTGTCGAGGTACAGCAGGCCACGTTTGTGCTGGCGCGCGGCAAGCTCCAGTGCATTCATCAGTTGTTGAGCCAGGCCGCGTCGCCGCGTGTCATGGCGCACCTGCAGCTTTTGCACTTCGGCGCGATTGCGGCCATTGGCTTTTTGGCACAGGCCCAGTTGCACGCTGGCCAGGACCTTTTCATCGTGAACCACTACCCACAGCAACAGACTGCCGTCCTCAAGCCCGGCCTGGACACTGTTGATGTAGGCGCGGGCCTGGGCATCATCAAGGTCGGCCATGAAGCCGATCGAGGCACCGTGCTTCACGGCGTCAAACAGCAAATCGATCAAGCCCTGACGGTAGTGCGCAAAGCTTTCGGTATTCACGCGTCGCAATTGGGCAGTGTTCATGAGGTATCACTCCTTGTTGGCGACAGGCGGCTCCGCGCCCGGATTGAGGACCAGCTGCATGAAGGTCAGGTCGAGCCAACGGCCGAACTTGGTACCGACTTGCGGCATGTGCCCGGTGGTGATGAATCCGGTCCGTTCGTGCAGGCGAATCGAGGCGGCGTTAGCGCTTTCGATGGCGGCGACCATCACATGTTTGTTGCAGCCCCTGGCGCGTTCGATCAGCACCTCCATCAGCTGTGGGCCGAGGCCATTGCCGCGCTGACCGCTGCGCACATACACCGAATGTTCGACGGTGTGGCGGAAACCGTCGAACGGCCGCCAGTCGCCGAACGAGGCATAGCCAAGCACGCTGTTGTCGGCGTCGACAATCACCAGAACAGGGTAGCCCTGAGATTGCCGGGCGCTGAACCAGGCCTGGCGGTTAGCGAGGTCGACGGCCTGTTCGTTCCAGATCGCCGTCGTATTGAGGACCGCGTCGTTGTAGATGTCGCGGATCGCCGGCAGGTCGGCGGATACGGCATCACGAATGTGATAAGTCATGGCGCAGTCTCAGACGATGGGTTGGTGGACGGTGACCAGTTTGGTGCCGTCGGGAAAGGTCGCCTCGACCTGGATCTCCGGGATCATTTCCGGGATGCCTTCCATCACTTGCTCGCGGTTCAGCAGGGTGGTGCCGTAGTGCATCAGTTCGGCGACCGTTTGGCCGTCACGCGCGCCTTCGAGCAGCGCCGCAGAGATGTAGGCCATTGCTTCTGGGTAATTGAGTTTCACGCCACGGGCCAAACGCCGCTCGGCGACCAGGCCGGCGGTGAAGATCAGCAGCTTGTCTTTTTCGCGTGGGGTCAGGTCCATCGTTCGAAATCCATCAGGGCAGATAAAAAGGTGTACGGATCTGTAAACACAGACCCTGTGGGAGCGAGCTTGCTCGCAATGAGGCCATCACCTTCAACAAGGATGTTGACTGTACGATCGCTATCGTCGGAACGCCGCCCGGAGCAAGCTCGCTCCCACAGAAAAGCATGATTCAGGTGCTCCATATTCTGGGGGGGACCGCTTCGCGGCCGAACAGCGCCGGGCGCAGCAACTTCCACAAATCAATCAACCAGCCTCGCGCCAGCAACGCTTCACTGGCCAGGCAACGGGCGACTAACAGCCCCGGCAACTGCGTCAGATCCCCGCGCACGTCATTGGGCAACGAGCGGCAGCTCTCAAGTAAATCGCTATCGATTTCACCCGTCACCAGCAACGTCGCAAACACTGGCTGGCCATCCAGTCCTATCGGTGAATCAAGCAAGCCGTCATCCCCGACAATGCGCTGGCGTTCGTGCCAGAGCAACTGGCCGTCGCGGCGGATATCCAGCTGTGACTGAAAGTGCCCGCGCTCGAAGCGTTCGCCGCTGGCCGGGCGACCCAGCGCCACGACGTCCCAATAGAACAGCCGTGCGTCACCTTGCAGTTCAATAGAAGTGTGGAGTTCAGCCTGGGCGGCGCTGAACACGATGGTTTCTTGCGGCAGCCACTCCAGCGTGGCACCGGCCGCGACGTTCAAGTCGAGTTGCTGGTAAGCCGGCCCGGCGGCGCGATACCACTTGGCAGCGCCAGGGCTGGTCAGCTGCGCCCAGGCATTCGCACCGACGCAGGCCGTGATGTCCAGCCGATCACCACCGGCAATGCCGCCGGGCGGGTGGACGATGATGTGCTGGCACACCTCGGGGCCTTCGGCGTACAGGTGTTTTTGCACCCGCAGCGGACCCTTGTGGCGGCGCTGGACCGGGCGCGTACTGTCGCCGAAGCGGGCGTAGCCGAGCTCCAGCTCGGCGTGCCAGCTGGGTGTGAACGGTGTTGCAGTGAGTGAAATGGGAGTAAGGACAGTCATATTTTTTAATTATCGTCAGGACACTACAGACTAGATCGTAACCAGCCCGCGCACACCTTCGGCTTCCATATTTTCTCCGCGGCCTTGCTGGACGATCTCGCCCCGGGACATCACCAGGTATTGATCGGCCAGCTCGGCGGCGAAGTCGTAGAACTGCTCGACCAGCAGGATCGCCATGTCACCTCGTGCGGCGAGCTTTTTGATCACCGTGCCAATCTCCTTGATCACCGACGGCTGAATGCCTTCGGTAG
This sequence comes from Pseudomonas brassicacearum, assembly GCF_003732175.1. Classification (GTDB taxonomy): domain Bacteria; phylum Pseudomonadota; class Gammaproteobacteria; order Pseudomonadales; family Pseudomonadaceae; genus Aquipseudomonas; species Aquipseudomonas brassicacearum_G. Next base: position 206,094 of record NZ_MOBI01000017.1, on the reverse strand, counting down.
GCTCGTCGAGGATCAGCAAGCGTGGCCGACTGGCCAGTGCGCGACCGATGGCCAATTGTTGTTGCTGGCCGCCCGATAAGTCGCCACCGCGGCGTTGCTTCATTTGCAGCAATACCGGGAACAGCTCGTAGATGAACGCCGGGACTTCCCTGGCCTCGGAGCCCGGGAAGCGCGACAGGCCCATCAGCAGGTTTTCTTCCACCGTCAGCCGCCCGAAAATCTCCCGGCCTTGCGGCACGTATGCGATGCCGGCGTGAACCCGTTGATGCGGTTTGAACGAGGTGATCGGTTTGCCTTCCCAATTCACCGCGCCTTCTTTGGCCGGTAACAGACCCATCAGGCATTTGAGCAGGGTAGTCTTGCCGACACCGTTGCGTCCGAGCAGGCAGGTGACTTCACCGACCTTCACCTCAAAGCTCAGGCCCCGCAGGATGTGGCTACCGCCGTAGTACTGGTGCAGCTTGTCGACTTGCAGCATGTTCAAACTCCTTCTGTATCTGCCTCTGTGGGAGCGAGCCTGCTCGCGATAGCGGTGCATCTGTCGACATTGATGTTGGATATGCACCCGTCATCGCGAGCAGGCTCGCTCCCACAAAAGCGGATCGCTTCAGCGGCCGAGATAGACCTCGATCACCCGCTCGTTGTCCTGCACCTGCGCAAGCGATCCTTCGGCCAGCACGCTGCCCTGGTGCAGCACCGTGACGTGGTCGGCAATCGAGCCGACGAAGCCCATGTCGTGCTCCACCACCATCAGCGAATGCTTGCCGGCCAGGCTTTTGAACAGCTCGGCGGTGAATTCGGTTTCGGCGTCGGTCATGCCCGCCACCGGTTCATCGAGCAGCAGCAGTTGCGGGTCCTGCATCAGCAACATGCCGATTTCCAGAAACTGCTTCTGCCCGTGCGACAGCAGGCCGGCCGGGCGATTGACCGAGGTGGTCAGGCGTATGGTTTCGAGCACCTCGCAGATGCGATCTTTTTGTTCACCACTCAGACGAGCCCGCAGACTGGCCCATACCGACTTGTCGGTTTTCTGCGCCAGTTCAAGGTTTTCAAACACGCTCAAGGCTTCGAACACCGTCGGCTTCTGGAACTTGCGGCCGATCCCGGACTGGGCGATCTGCACTTCGCTCATCCGTGTCAGGTCCAGGGTTTCACCGAACCAGGCCTTGCCGTGACTGGGCCGGGTCTTGCCGGTGATCACGTCCATCAGCGTGGTTTTGCCGGCGCCGTTGGGGCCGATGATGCAGCGCAGTTCGCCGACACCGATGTACAGGTTCAAGGCGTTGAGTGCCTTGAAACCATCGAAGCTGACACTGATGTCTTCAAGTGTGAGGATGGTGCCGTGGAGGGTGTTCAGGCCTGAGCCGACGCGTTGCCCCAAGCCGATGGCCTCGCGGCTGCTGCCGGCGTCCTTGTTGGGCTCCGGTGGAAAAAAGACCGGTTCGAGCATGAACTCAGCCGTCGCAGCTGCTCTCATTTCTATAAGCCTCATTGTTCGCCCCTTTTCTTCAGCAGGCCGATCACGCCTTTGGGCAGGTACAGGGTCACGATGATGAACAGCGCGCCGAGGAAGAACAGCCAGTATTCGGGAAAGGCCACGGTGAACCAGCTCTTCATGCCATTGACCACACCCGCGCCGAGCAGCGGCCCGATCAGCGTTCCGCGCCCGCCGAGCGCGACCCACACGGCGGCTTCGATGGAGTTGGTCGGCGACATTTCGCTGGGGTTGATGATCCCCACTTGCGGCACGTAAAGCGCACCGGCCAGACCGCACAGCACAGCGCTCAAGACCCAGACAAACAGCTTGAAACCGCGTGGGTCGTAGCCGCAGAACATCAGACGGTTTTCCGCGTCGCGCAGGGCGGTCAATACCCGACCGAACTTGCTTTGCGCCAGGCGCCAGCCGATGAACAGGCTGGCGACCAACAGCAGCACCGTGGCGACGAACAACACCGCGCGAGTGCCGGGCTCGGTGATACCAAACCCCAGAATCGTGCGGAAATTGGTGAAGCCGTTGTTGCCGCCAAACCCGGTCTCGTTGCGGAAAAACAGCAGCATCCCGGCGAAGGTCAGGGCCTGGGTCATGATCGAGAAGTACACGCCCTTGATCCGCGAACGGAAGGCGAAGAAGCCGAACACCAGCGCCAGCAAGCCCGGCGCCAGCACCACCAGGCACATGGCCCAGATAAAGCTGCTGGTGCCGGTCCAGTACCACGGCAGTTCGGTCCAGGAGAGGAAGGTCATGAATGCCGGCAGGCCATCGCCCGAAGCCTGGCGCATTAGGTACATGCCCATGGCGTAACCACCAAGGGCGAAGAACAGGCCATGACCCAGGGACAGCAAACCGGCGTAACCCCAGACCAGATCCAGCGCCAGGGCGACGATGGCGTAGCAGAGAATTTTGCCAACCAGCGTCAGTGTGTAGGCCGAGACGTGAAAGGTGCTGTCGGCAGGCAGCAATGACAGCAGCGGCAGCGCCAGCAACAGTGCGAGAATCACCGCGCCCACTGCGATCGTGACTTTGGGGCCGGCCTTTTGCGTGGCCGTGAGCATCAGGGGCTGGTTCATCAGTCGATTACCCGTCCTTTGAGTGCGAAGAGTCCTTGCGGGCGTTTCTGAATGAACAGAATGATCAGCGCGAGGATCAGGATCTTGCCGAGTACGGCGCCTATTTGCGGCTCAAGAATCTTGTTGGCGATCCCCAGGCCGAACGCGGCGAGCACGCTGCCGGCCAGTTGACCAACGCCGCCGAGCACCACTACCAGGAACGAGTCGATGATGTAGCTCTGGCCGAGGTCCGGGCCGACGTTGCCGACCTGACTCAGGGCCACGCCGCCAAGCCCGGCGATGCCCGAGCCGAGACCGAAGGCGAGCATATCGACGCGTCCGGTGGGCACGCCACAGCAGGCGGCCATGTTGCGGTTCTGGGTGACTGCGCGCACGTTCAGACCGAGGCGGGTCTTGTTCAGCAGCAGCCACGTCAGCACCACCACACTCAGCGCGAACGCGATAATCACGATGCGGTTGTACGGCAGCACCAGATTGGGCAGTACCTGAATCCCGCCCGAGAGCCAAGCCGGGTTCGCCACTTCGACGTTCTGCGCACCGAACAACAAACGCACCAGTTGTATCAGCATCAGGCTGATGCCCCAGGTGGCGAGCAGGGTTTCCAGCGGCCGGCCGTAAAGGTGGCGAATCACCGTGCGCTCCAGCGCCATACCGATGCCGGCGGTGACAAAAAATGCCACCGGTAAAGCGATCAGCGGATAGAACTCGATCGCTTGCGGGGCGAAGCGCTGAAACAGCAACTGCACCACGTAAGTGGAGTAAGCCCCGAGCATCAGCATCTCGCCGTGAGCCATGTTGATCACCCCCAGCAGGCCGAAAGTGATCGCCAAACCGAGGGCCGCCAGCAGCAGGATCGAACCCAGAGACATGCCGCTGAAGGCCTGGCCGAGGAGCTCGCCGATCAGCAGTTTGCGTTTGACTTGCGCCAGGCTGGTTTCGGCAGCCGTGTGTACCGTGGCGTCGGCTTCGACGCCGGGTTGGAGCAAACCTTCGAGGCGGGTACGGGCCAGCGGATCACCGGTTTCCCCCAGAAGGCGCACTGCGGCGAGGCGCACGGCCGGGTCGGTGTCTACCAGTTGCAGATTGGCCAACGCCAGGCTTAGGGCCGCGTGAACGCTTGGGTCTTTTTCGCCAGCCAGTTGCTGGTCAAGGAACTTCAACTGCGCCGGTTTGGCGCTTTTTTGCAGTTGTTGCGCGGCGCTCAAACGCGCTTTGGTGTCAGCGGCGAGCAGTTGATGACTGGCCAGCGCCGTGTCGATCAAACCCCGCAGGCGATTGTTCAGGCGCAGGGTCTTGGCTTCGCCGTCGACGGTCAGTTGTCCTTGTTGCAGGGCGTTGATCAGTTCTATGCGGGCCGGGTCGGGTTGCGCGGCCCAGGTTTCCAACAGCTTGGCTTGCTGCACCGGATTGGCCGCAACAAAGTCTTCGGCGTCCCCGGCATGGGCAGCCATCGGCAACAGCAGTGCGATGGCGAGGATGAAGCGGTAAAGGGCAGTGGGCATAACGGGTGTCCTGTTGATCGTGCGAATGATCGTTCCCACGCTTCGCGTGGGAATGCATCCCGTGACGCTCTGCGTCACCGCACCAGAGCGGACGCGGAGCGTCCATGGCGGCATTCCCACGCGGGAGCGTGGGAACGATCATGTCCCGCTTAGTTGCTCTTCACCGCATACTCCGGCTTCTTGTCGTTACCCGGTATGAACGGGCTCCATGGTTGGGCGCGGATCGGCCCTTCGGTCTGCCAGACCACGTTGAACTGACCGTCGGCCTGGATCTCGCCGATCATCACCGGCTTGTGCAGGTGGTGGTTGGTCTTGTCCATGGTCAGGGTGTAGCCCGATGGCGCGGCGAAGGTCTGGCCAGCCAGCGCTTCACGGACCTTGTCGACATCGGTGGACTTGGCTTTTTCTGCGGCCTGCGCCCACATGTGGATGCCGACGTAAGTGGCTTCCATAGGGTCGTTGGTCACCGCTTTGTCGGCGCCCGGCAGGTTGTGTTTTTTGGCATAGGCTTTCCAGTCGGCGACGAACTTCTGGTTCACCGGGTTCTCCACCGATTCGAAGTAGTTCCACGCGGCGAGGTTGCCCACCAGCGGTTTGGTGTCGATGCCGCGCAGTTCCTCTTCGCCCACCGAGAAGGCCACGACCGGAACGTCGGTGGCTTTCAGGCCCTGGTTGGCCAGCTCTTTATAGAACGGCACGTTGGAGTCGCCGTTGACCGTGGAGATGACCGCTGTCTTGCCGCCGGCCGAGAATTTTTTGATGTTGGCGACGATGGTTTGATAGTCGCTGTGGCCGAATGGCGTGTAGACCTCTTCGATGTCTTTGTCAGCCACGCCTTTGGAGTGCAGGAACGAGCGCAGGATCTTGTTGGTAGTGCGCGGGTAGACATAGTCGGTGCCGAGCAGGAAGTAGCGCTTGGCGCTGCCGCCTTCTTCGCTCATCAGGTATTCCACCGCCGGGATCGCCTGTTGGTTTGGCGCGGCACCGGTGTAGAAAACGTTCGGCGACATCTCTTCGCCTTCGTACTGCACCGGGTAGAACAGCAGGCCGTTGAGTTCTTCGAACACCGGCAATACCGATTTACGCGACACCGAGGTCCAGCAGCCGAACACCACCGCGACCTTGTCCTGGGTCAGCAACTGCCGACCCTTTTCCGCGAACAACGGCCAGTTCGACGCCGGATCGACCACCACCGGTTCGAGCATCTTGCCGTTGACCCCGCCCTTGGCGTTGATCTCGTCGATGGTCATCAGCGCCATGTCTTTGAGCGAGGTTTCGGAGATCGCCATGGTCCCGGACAACGAATGCAGAATCCCGACCTTGATGGTCTCGGCGGCCTGGACAGTCCAGGTCATGCCCATCGCGGCAATGCTTGCCGAGAGTGTGAAAGCCTTGATCAAGCTGCGACGCTTCATTGTGCGATCTCCATGAACTTATGAGTTTTCTTGGTTGGCAGATGCGAACTACTGAAGGGGCTTTAGCAAGGGCTGTGCCTGGTCGGAAAAAGGCAGGGAAATGTCGTGTTAGAGCGGTTGCGCGGTTTGCTGGTGCACCATGAAGTGACAGGCTCGATGTGCTGGTGCGTCGCCATGCGCCACCTTGGAGCAGCAGGTCGTGTGCTGAACCTGTGGCGAGGGGGCTTGCCCCCGTTCGACTGCGGAGCAGTCGTAAACCGGTCAATGCGGTGAGCCTGACGAACCGGGATCGCAAGTTTCAGGGCCGCTTCGCGTCCCAACGGGGGCAAACCCCCTCGCCACATTGAATTGCAGTGGTTTTAGCGGCGGCGCATCAGGCCGATGAAGAACAGTCCGCCGATGGCTGCCGTGGCTACGCCAATCGGCAAATCTTCCGGGGCGATCAATGTGCGTGCCGCGACATCCACCCACACCAGAAACACACTGCCGAGCAACACGCACACCGGCAGCAATCTGCGGTGTTCCGCCCCGACGAGGCGTCGGGCAATGTGCGGCACCATCAGCCCGACAAAACCGATCGAACCGCTGATCGAGACCAATACTCCGGTCATCAACGAGGCAATCAAAAACACCCGCAAACGCACGGTGCGTGCATTCAGGCCGAGGGTTACGGCGGTCTGCTCGCCGGTCATCAAGGCATTCAGCGGTCGTGCCATACCCAGTAGCAAAATCAACCCGAGCAGCACACTGGCGGCCGGCACTGCCAGCAACTCCCAGCGCGCCAGCCCGAGGCCGCCGAGCATCCAGAACATCACCGCAGAACTGGCGCGATGATCACCGAGAAACAGCAGCAGGTTGGCGACCGCCATCATCACGAACGACACTGCTACCCCGCACAGCAGCAGCCGATCGCTGTCCAGCCGGCCGTTACGGTTGGCGATCATCAGCACGATCAGCATGCTCAGCAATGCGCCGATGAACGCGGCAATCGGCAAGGTCAGCAGGCCGACGATCTCGCCCACATGCAGCACCACGATCACCGCACCAAGGGTTGCGCCAGACGTCACGCCCAACAGATGGGGATCGGCCAGCGGATTGCGCGTGACCGCTTGCAGCACTGCGCCGATCAGCGCCAGCCCGGCGCCCACCAGCGCGCCGAGGAGCATGCGCGGTACGCGGATCAGCCAGACGATATGTTCCTGTCCGGCGCTCCAGTTCATTTCGCCAATTCCAAATGCCTTGTGCAGCAGAATCCGCCAGACCACGTCCACCGGCACCCGTGCCGAGCCAAAACCCAGCGATACCACGCAAGATGCGAGCAACAGCGCACCTAGGGCAATCAGCAACAAGGCATAACGATGATTGATCATTCGCCGTGGAAACCCTTGGCCAGGGTTTCAACCGCCAGTACGTTGTCGATCCCCGGTGTGGCTTGCACGTAAGGGATGACGATGAAGCGCTGGTGCTTGATCGCGTCCACTGATTGCAGGGCCTTGTTGTTCAGCAGAAATTGTTCTTTTTGCTCGGCGCTGACTTCACCGTAGTCGACGATCACGATCACCTGCGGGTTGCGCTCAACCACGTTTTCCCAGTTGACCCGCGTCCAGCTCGCGTCGACATCGTCGAGAATATTGCGCCCGCCAGCGGCGTCGATCAGTGCTTGTGGCATGCCCAGGCGACCCGAGGTCATGGCCCGGTCTTCACCACTGTCGTAGAGGAACACGCGTGGTTTTTCCGTTGGCAGGTCTTTGCGAACCTCGGCCACTTGCGCCTGCATGTCGCTGATCAAGCGGTTGGCGCGATCCTGCACGTCAAAGATCTTGCCGAGGTTGCGCAGGTCGTTGTAGGTGTCATCGAGGCTGGCCGCCGGGCGCTTCATCACGAAGGCGCACGATTCGCTCAGTTCATAGACGTTGATCCCCAGCGGCCCGAGGGTTTGCGGGGTCAGGTCGCCGCCAATGCGCATGCCGTAATCCCAGCCGGCGAAGAAGAAATCGACGTTGGCGTTGAGCAGGGTTTCCACCGACGGGTACTTGGCCGCGAGCTCCGGCAGGCCGTCGAGAATGCTCCGCATCTCGGGTGTCACGGCTTTCCAGCCACTGATCCCGCTGTAGCCGACCATCCGGGGTTTGAGGCCGAGGGCGAGCATCATCTGGGTCATGTTGATGTCATGACTGAGGGCGTGTTTCGGTGCCTCCTTGAAGGTCACTTCACGGTTGCAACTCTGAATCGTCAACGGGTAACGGGTCGCTTCGGCGAACGCCTGGGCGCTGCCCAGCAGCAGGGCGAGGGACAGGCTGGAGCGGAGCAGGGTGCGCAAAGTCATGTTGGGTTATCCAGGTAATTCGGGGGTAGCCGGACAGCGGGTGTTCATCGATCAGCGCTTCGACGCCAAACACCTCACGCAGCAGCGTGGTGGTCAGCACTGCTTTTGGCGTGCCGCTGGCGACGATGCGTCCATGGTTGATCACGTACAGCCGATCGCAGAACGCGGCGGCCAGGTTGAGGTCGTGGATGCTCGCCAGGGTGCCGATCTGCAAGCGTTTGACCAGCTGCAGCAGCTCGAGCTGATAGCGTGGGTCGAGGTGGTTGGTCGGCTCATCGAGAATCAGCAGTTGCGGTTGCTGAGTCAGGGCGCGGGCGAGAATGACGCGTTGTTTTTCGCCGCCCGACAGCGTGGCAAAGGCGTGATCTTCAAAGCCTTTGAGGCCTACCGATTCCAGTGCCTGTTCAGCGATTCGGCGGTCTTCCAGCGTATCGCCATCAAACAGGCCTTTGTGCGGTGTGCGGCCCATGGCGACCACTTCCTCGACGGTCAGGCCGAAGGCATCGGGAAACTCCTGCAACACCACAGCAATGCGTTGTGCGCACCAGCGCGACGACTGCTTCCAGACGTTGTGATGGGCCAGGTGCACCTCACCGGATTCCGGTTTGCTGAACCGGTAGGCACAGCGCAGCAGGCTGGTCTTGCCGCTGCCGTTGGGCCCGATCAAACCGACGAACTCACCGGCCGCCACGTGCAGGCTGGCCTCACGCAGCTGAAACTGGTGATGACAGTGGCCATGGCCCAGCGGTGTCCAGGCGAGATGGGTGAGGTTCAGCGAGGTCATGCCATTCCTTATGACGGTCAACCTGTGGCGAGGGGGCTTGTCGGAACGCCGCACCGCCCCGTTCGGCTGCGGAGCAGTCGTAAAACCATCGCTCGCGGTCTGTCTGACAGAACCGGTTCGCTGATTTCAGGGCCGCTTCGCTGCCCAACGGGGGCAAGCCCCCTCACCACAAAAAATCTGCGGGCGCGATTGTAGTGTCTGGCGCACCCTTTGATGTAGTTCGCTGTATTCAGGATGAAGATGAGGCCGATTCAGGCTGGCGGTTCAAGCGCGACAGCAGCACCCGGTCCAGCAGCCACACCACGATCAGCGAGGCGCCCACCAACGGGAATACCACCGACAATGCGAGGATGATGAACACCCCGGTTTTCCAGGTCGGCAGGTCATGACGCAACGGTGGAACACCGAACTTGCCCTGCGGGCGGCGCTTCCACCAGATCACCACACCGCTGACGGCACTGAGCAGGATCATCAGGCAGATCAGCAACACGGCAATCTGGTTGAACGGCCCGAACAGCTTGCCTTCGTGCAGCATCACGCCCATTTCCGTGGCGCGGGCGACATTGCCATATTGCTGCCAGCGCACGTCGGCCAGTACTTCGCCGCTGTACTGGTCAACATGCAGGGTGGCGTCGTTACGCGGGTCGTCGGCGAATACGGCGATGGTGAACGCGCCGCTGGCGGTGGTCGGAAAGGTGATGCTGTAACCGGGCTCGACCTGGCGTTGAGCGGCGATGTCCTGCACGTCTTGCAGGCTGATGGCCGGCGCCGCCGGGGCGCTGCTGCCACCGTTGTGGGCCATGTGTTCGGCGTGGTCGCCGGACATCGGCATCGGCGTGTTTTCCATGGCCCAGGGCACGGTCTGGCGGGTCGCGGTGTTGAGGCTGCGGGCCTCTTGGTCGGATTTCGGCACGTTGTTCCACATGGCCGCCGGGAAGCGGTTCCAGACGTCGGCGTATTGCTTGCCCCAGAATCCGGTCCAGGTCATGCCGCTGAGCAGCATCGCGAGTAGAAACGCCGCGCCCCAGAATCCGCTCACGGCATGCAGATCACGCCAGAGCACACGTCCGCGGCTGCTGAACCGTGGCCAGACGATCCCCGCGCCGGTTTTACCGCGTGGCCACCACAGGAACATCCCGGAAACCACCAGCACGACGCCCCACCCAGCCGCGAGTTCGACCAGCCGATCACCGACGGTACCGATCATCAACTCACTGTGAATCGCCCGGGCGATGGCTTGCAGGTTTTTCTTCGCGTCCTGCTCGCCGAGGATGTCGGCGTGATACGGATCGATGAAGACATTGAGCTCGCTGCCGGCATTTTTAACGACAAACTGCGCACTGCGCTCGGCATTGACCGGTGGCAGGTACTGCTTGATCTGGCCCTGTGGATAAGCCTCTTTGACTCGGCGCAGTAACTCGTCGGCACTGATGCTCTGATGGCCTGCGGGCACATTGAGCAGGCTGCCGTACATCAGTGGGTCGAGTTGCGGTTTGAACAGGTAAACGATGCCGGTCAAGGCCAGCATCACCATGAATGGCGCAACGAACAGCCCGGCATAAAAATGCCAGCGCCAGGCCAGGTTGTAGAAATTCGGTTTGGGTTGTTTCATCGGGAGCGCTCTGCTTGGCTTGGATTTTTGTTGTTTGATGATCGTTCCCGCGCTCTGCGGGGGAATGCCTCAAGGGACGCTCCGCGTCCAGTGACGCAGAGCGTCACGGGCTGCATTCCCACGCAGGAGCGTGGGAACGATCCTTAAATGCAGTCTTGCCTGCGATGTGTTTTAGAAGCTCATATCGACCTTGGTCCAGAACGTGCGCCCTGGTTCGTTGATCGCCTGCGGGTCATTGGCCGGGTAGCCGAACCCGGCGTTGCCGGCCAGGTTCAAGTGCTCGGCGTACGCCTTGCCAAACAGGTTGTCGACGCCGGTACTGACCTTCCAGTGCTTGTCGATCCGGTAGGCGCCGTTGAGCGAGAACACGCCGAAGCCCGGGCTTTTGTCGTAGTCCTTGCCGACCACGTTGCCCTTGTTCTGCTCGATGCGGTTTTGCGCTGCAACCACTCGCCACAAGGCGCCGGCGCTCCAGTCGTCTTCGCTGTAGGTCAGGCCGAAACGCGCATCCAGCGGCGGCATTTGCGGCAGTGCCGTGTCGTGGGTGGTGTCTTTGCCCCAGGCGTAGGCCAGGGTCGCGTCGGCTTTCCAGTGGGAGGTGAGGTTGTAGGCTGCGCCGAGTTCGCCGCCCATGATGCGCGCGTTGATGTTTTCGGCCCGTGAGGTCATGCCCATCATGCCGGGGGTGTAATCGAACAGGATGTAGTCGTGCACCTCACCGACATAACCCGAGACCCAGGCTTCGAGGTCCCGGGTTTTGTATTGCAGGCCGACATCAAGCTGGGTGGTTTTCTCAGGCTTGATCGAATCGAAGGCGTTGAGCGAACCGGCCGGGCCGGATTTTGGCGAGAACAGCTCCCAGTAATCCGGGAACCGTTCAGCGTGGCCGAGACCGGCGTAGAGCGTGGTCGGGCTGTCCGCCAGGTCATGTTCATAGCGCACGAAACCGCTCGGCAGAGTGTCGGCGCGGGTCGTGTCGGCAGTCGGGTTCGGTTGGCTCATCATCCCGGAGCCGATGGTCTGGCGAAAATCCCTCGCCGAGGCACGGTCCAGTCGCGCTCCGCTGATCAGGCGATCACGGTCGGCGGCGTACCAGGTCAGCTCACCGAAAACTCCGTAATTGTGGAAGTCCGCATCCTTTTCGCGTGGCACGTCCTTGTAAGTATCGATACCCATGGCGGCACGCTTACGGTGTTCGTTGGTTTGCGCATCGATACCGCTGATCAACTGCACATCGGCCCAGCGCCAGGTGGCCTTGATCCGCGCACCGAGGGTGCGGCGGTCGACGTTGGAGGCCATCGGTCCGGCCATCATCCCGGTACCGGACGGCGTGCGCAGGGTGTAGTTGTCCATCACGTGGTCGGCGTAGTTGTAGTAGACCTGTGCTTCGAGCTTATCCAGCACCTCGCCGAGGTTCGACTTCTCGAAACGCAGGCCCAGGCTTTCGCGCTTGAACTGCGAACCGTCCATGCCGCGCCCGGCGGAACGTGCCTCGCCGTCACCCTTGCCGGCAGTCAGTTCCAGCAGCGTGTCGGCATCCGGTGTCCAGCCGAGGGCGACATCGCCGTTCCACTTGTCGTAGCGCGACGGCACGGTGTCGTTGTTGCCATCACGGTAATCGTCGGCGTGAGCGGTGTTGCCGATCACCCGAATGTAGCCCAATGGACCACCGGCAGCGGCATCGACGAGTTTGTCGAAACGCCCGTTGGAGCCGGCCAGCAGGCTGGCGTTCACCCGGGTGCCCAGTTCGCCGAAGCTTTCCGGCTCGCGGTCGAACAGGATGGTGCCGGCAGAAGCTCCAGGTCCCCAGAGTACGGTTTGCGGGCCTTTGATCACGGTCAGCTTGTCGTAGGTTTCCGGTGAGATGTAGGAGGTCGGGGCGTCCATGCGGCCTGGGCAGGCACCGAGGATCATGCCGCCGTTGGTGAGAATGTTCAGCCTTGAGCCGAACATGCCGCGCAGCACCGGATCACCGTTGGTGCCGCCATTGCGAACCAGCGCGAAGCCGGGAATGGTCTTCAGGTAATCACCGCCATCGCTGGCCGGCACCGATTGGCGCGGGTCTTTGGGGTTGGTGACGATGGTCAGCGGCGAACTTGGGGCGATCGCGGTGATGACCGTCGGGCTCAGCTCTTCAGTGTGTTGGCTGTGGTCAGCCGGTTGCTCGGCCGCGCTGGCCAACGGGGAAAGCAGGGCACCGCACAGAATGGCAGTGGCCTGTTTGAAATGGGCGCGTGGCGCGTTCAAGGCGAAAAATGCCTGAGCAGCGCTCAAGCGTGTGTCAGCAGAAAACCTGGACATAAAGGTTCCATCAATCAGTCGTCAACAACACGGCCAGCAGCCTGCGGCTGTCGTTCTCTACAGTCGGCCGTATGAGTAGTGGTGGGTTTACGCGACGATGGGCGGGGCGCGGGTGCGGGCGCCGGGGAAGACGGTTTGCCGGGCATGGCCCAGGCGGGGGGAGGGGCTGATGTAGTGATGGGCGGGTGGTGTGTCGAAGACAGCGAACGACACACCGCCGGGCAGCGCGGGGCAGTTGAAGAGCAGGCTGCAATAGCCGCACTTTTCCCAGAGCGCATGATGATCGGGTTTGGGTGCGCAGTGTTCGGCAGTCGCTTGCGCGTTTTGCCCGGCATGGGCGTTCGCCGACATGTCCATGCTCATGTCCATCGACATGTTCATAGGCATCGGCATGCGTTGATCCATCGGCATCGACTGAGAAATCAGCGGGCCGATAAAGATCATCAACATGGCGAACAGGCTGATCCAGCTACCGTGCGCAACCTTCAACGAGGTGTTGCGCGGCACTGACCGCCTGACGCCGAGCGAGCGCCGTACGTTCACAGGTTTTTCAGGCTGTGATTACTGGGCGTGCATGTGCGCTTCGGTGCTGGCGGGCGGTTGTTTCTGTACTGTGACCTCAACGGTCACGTCGCCGGACTTTTCGAAATGCAGGGTCAGCGGGAAGCGTTTGCCGTCGCGAAGCAGGCTGCGGTCTTTGAGCTCCAGCAGCATCACGTGATAAGCCATCGGTGCGAACGTGATGTTGCCGCTGGCCGGAATCTCGACGCTCGGCACTTGCTGCATTTTCATCAGATCGTTTTGCATCACATGCTCGTGTAACTCGGCTTTCCCCGCGATCGGCGAAGCAACGCTGAGCAGGCGATCGGCGGTTTTGCCGTTGTTGTGAATCACGAAATAGGCTGCAACCGTTGGCGCGTTGGGCGGTAGCTCTTGCGACCAAGGGTGTGCGATTTCCAGTTCGCCGGCGTTGTATTCGTGGGCATTGGCAAAGCACGCGGGCAGCAGCAAGGCGGCCAGAACGATGAGTTTCTTCAACATGGCAGTTCTCCAGAACGATTAGACACGCAGATCAATTGCGACGGTAATCAGACTAGAGGAGACGCTCGGGGATTGAGGCTGGGCCATTGCTGGCGTGGCGTGGGCAGGTCAAGGGTCGGCGCAGGTCGGCTTCGATTGGCCTCGAAACGCGCAAAATACAGCTGTGGAACATGGCCTGGCAACGCCACCAAAGGCGCCGAGCCAGAGCAGCACCAGCAATGCTGCATATTCGAGTGGTCGTCGTTTGAAGGGGCTTTTTGTTCAAGCTTGCCCAGAGAAATCGCCACCATCTTCGTCCCACTGGACGAGCAAAAACTGCCCCACAACAACTGCTCGGCCGGCGACTGACTGGCACCTTGCGCCATCGCACCGGACATCGGCATGGCAAGCATGTTGAACAGCACTGCGAAGCAGGCGATCCAGGCAAATGCTAGCCGTTGTCGGGACATGGGTCATATCCGGTTGGGTGGGTGATCAAGCCGGGTATTTAGCCTGATCGGGGGCGATAAGTAAAAAACCGCCGTGCGGTGTGGTGTCGCAGCGTATTCAGGCGGCTGTCGCGTGGAGCTTGAGACCCAAGGCCTTCATCACCTTCATGATAGTCGTGAATTCTGGATTACCCGTGCTACCCAATGCCTTGTACAAACTTTCACGACCTAAACCTGCATCACGGGCAACCTGCGTCATGCCTTGTGCCCGAGCGATGTCGTTGAGCGCAGCACGTATCAACGCGCCGTCACCTGCATCTTCTTCAAAGCAGGCATCCAGGTAAGCGGCCATTTCCTCAGGGGTTTTGAGAAAGTCGGCGGCGTCGAAACGGGTGAATTGTTCGGCCATGATTTACTCCTCATTACCGATGTTTTGCGCCATCTGTTGAGCGCGTTTGATGTCTCGTTTTTGAGTCGACTTGTCGCCTCCTGCCAACAGCAGATAAACCACTTCACCTTTACGAGTGAAGTACATCCTGTAGCCGGGACCGTAATGCACACGCATTTCATATACAGCCTCACCAACTGCTTCACAATCACCGAAGTTCCCATGCTCGGCAGCTCGAAGCCTGGCGACAAGGCGAGCCTTGCCGATGGTGTCCCTGAGTGAGTGAAGCCAATCGGCAAATGGTCGAGACTGTTCGAAGTCGATCATGCTGGATCGTATTCCTTGGGATACAGGTTGGCAAGCAGCACTTTCCTCGGGGCGACCGTCGTCAGCCTGTGAGGGCAGGTTCGCTCTTTTGGGGGAAGTGAGGGTTCTGAGAGAACTCAGGAAATGTAGAGCAGAGCCGTTGAATCTGGCCAGACGGCTCTTTCGGAGAATGTTGCCTGTCGATTCGCTCTTATGGTGAGGTGTCAGGAATGGTCTGACAGTGACAGTGCATTTAATACGGCAGCCACACTCCCAAACTCCCGCTCAACCCCCGGCAACTCTGGCCGCTTGAGGATCAACACCGGCACCCCGCGTTCGCGGGCTACTTCAAGCTTGGGTTCGGTGGCGCTGCTGCCGCTGTTTTTGCTGATCAGCACATCGATCTGCCGACGTTCGAACAGCGCGCGTTCGTCTTCGATGAAAAACGGTCCGCGTGCGCCGATCACTTCGCAGCGTTCGTTGCCCGGATAAACCTCCAGCGCGCGCAAGATCCAGAACTGCTCGGGCGGGATTTCATCCAGGTGCTGCAACGGTTCGCGGCCCAAGGTAAACAGTGGACGCTTGAACGGTTTCAACGCTTCGATCAGCTCGGCCCAGTCGCTGACCTCGCGCCAGTCATCCCCGACCTGCGCTTGCCACTCCGGGCGGCGCAGCGCCCAGCACGGGATGCCGCTCTGTTGCGCGGCGGTGGCGGCGTTCCGGCTGATTTGCGCGGCATAGGGGTGGGTGGCGTCGAGCAACAGATCGATGCCTTGAGCCTTGATGAACTGCGTCAGGCCTTCAGCGCCGCCATAGCCACCGACCCGCACCTGACAGTTCAGGTCGGTCGGCACCCGACCCACGCCCGCCAGGCTGTAGATATGTTGCGGGCCGAGGGTTCGGGCAATCGCCAGGGCTTCAGTGACGCCGCCAAGCAGCAACAGACGTTTCATTGAAAAGCTCCGGCATGACCGACGATGCCACCTTGGCGATCGATGGCAAACACTTCGACCTGAACCTGCCTGGGCACTATGCTGCGGGCGAAATCCAGCGCGTGCCGGCACACCGCATCGCCGAGGGCGATACCGGCGGCGCTGGCCATCGCCAGGGCTTGCTGGCTGGTGTTGGCCTCGCGTATGCCTTGCTGCAATGCTGCGTCAGCGCCAACGTCCGCGGCCCATTCAGCCAGTTGCGGCAGGTCGATGCTGGAGTGGCGACTGTGCAGATCCATATGTCCGGCGGCGAGTTTGCTGATTTTGCCGAAGCCGCCGCACAGGCTGAGTTTATCCACAGGCACTTTGCGCAGATGTTTGAGCACTGCGCCGACGAAGTCGCCCATTTCGATCAGGGCGATTTCCGGTAGGTCGTAGACCCGGCGCATGGTGTCTTCGCTGGCGTTGCCGGTGCAGGCGGCGATGTGCAGGTAACCGTTGGTTTTGGCGACATCGATGCCCTGGTGGATCGAGGCAATGTACGCCGCGCAGGAAAACGGCCGAACGATGCCGCTGGTGCCGAGGATCGACAGCCCGCCAAGAATGCCCAATCGCGGGTTCATGGTTTTCAGCGCCAGGGCCTCGCCATTCTCGACGTTGACCGTCACCTCAAAACCGCCGCCATAGCTGAACTCTTGCGCGAGCAGTTGCAGATGGTCGGAGATCATCTTGCGCGGCACCGGATTGATCGCCGGCTCACCGACACTCAGTACCAGCCCCGGGCGCGTGACGGTGCCGACGCCTTTGCCGGCGCGGAAACGAACACCGGGTACGGCAATCAAGCGCACCTGACTGTAAAGCAATGCACCGTGGGTCACGTCCGGGTCGTCGCCGGCATCCTTGATGGTTCCGGCTTCGGCACCGTCGGCAGTCAGTCGACAAAACTCCAGGCGCATCTGTACCTGTTTGCCTTTGGGCAGCACGATCTCCACCGCGTCGCTAGTTACCGCGCCAAGCAGCAGGCGCGCGGCGGCGAGGCTGGTGGCGGTGGCGCAACTGCCGGTGGTCAGGCCGCTGCGCAGGGGCGCGGGTTGTTCGGCGGTTTCGTCACGCATCGAAGGGTTTAACCACGTCCAGCAAGGTAATCGGCAACGCCTGGCGCCAGGTGTCGAACTCTCCCAGTGGCTGCGCCTGAGCGACATGAATTCGCGTCAGCTCTCCACCGTGTTGTTCGCGCCAGGCCATCAAGGTCATTTCGCTTTGCAGGGTGACCGCGTTGGCGACCAGCCGACCACCGGGTTTGAGCTGGGCCCAACAGGTGTCGAGCACGCCGTCGCGGGTGACGCCGCCGCCGATAAAAATAGCGTCGGGTCGTTCAAGACCGGCCAGCGCCTGCGGCGCGCTGCCACAAATCAATTGCAGGCTGGGCACGCCGAGGGCGTCGCGGTTGTGTTCGATCAGTTGCTGGCGGCCAGCATCGGCCTCGATGGCCAATGTGCGGCAACTCGGGTGTGCACGCATCCACTCGATGCCGATCGAGCCGCTGCCGGCGCCTACATCCCACAACAGTTCACCAGGCACTGGCGCCAGACGGGCGAGGGTGATGGCGCGGACATCGCGTTTGGTCAGTTGGCCGTCGTGCTTGAAGGCCGAGTCCGGCAAGCCAGCCAGGCGCGACAGGCGCGGCGTGTTCGGTTCGGCGATACATTCGATGGCGACCAGGTTCAAGTCAGCGATCACCGGGTCGGTCCAGTCGCTGGCGATGCCATCGACGCGTCGTTCGCTCTCGCCGCCCAAGTGTTCCAGCACGCTCATCCGGCTCGGCCCGAAACCGTGTTCACGCAGCAGCGCGGCAATCGCGGCAGGGCTGTGTCGGTCATTGCTCAACACCAGTAAACGAACGCCGCTGAACAATTGAGCGTTCAGCGCTGCGATTGGCCGGGCAACCACCGACAGCGCGACGACTTCTTGCAACGGCCAGCCCATCCGGGCCGCAGCGAGAGAGTAGGAGGATGGCGCGGGCAGGATCAGCATTTCATCGCTCGGCACTTGCCGTGCCAGGCTGGCGCCCACGCCGAACAGCATTGGATCGCCGCTGGCCAGCACACAGACTGGCTCACCAGGTTGCGCCAGCACCGGCTCAAGGGAAAATGGAGTTGGCCAAAGCAGGCGTTCGCCACGGATGCACACGGGCAGTAGATCCAGTTGCCGTTGGCCACCGAAAATCCGCGAAGCACCGAGCAACGAACGCCGAGCGTTCTTGCCCAGCCCCTTGAAGCCGTCTTCACCGATTCCCACTACTGTCAGCCAAGGGGCCATTTATATTCCTCAAACCGGGTGTTCCGACGGGCAGGCTTTTCATGCCGTCAGACAAAGCAGGCATAATACCGCGCCTTCGCCCGCGAAGTGCTTCTACCTCTTAGCCGGTCGCCCCCTTGAACGAACGTCAGATGCACACCGCCTTACGCCCCTCGGCCTGTCCGGGGTTGCTGCGTATCGTCCCGGCATCGGACGGTGGCATCTGCCGGATCAAGTTGAATGGCGGGTCGATCAGTGCTGCCCAGGCGGTGGCCGTAGCCGAGGCTGCCGAGCGTTATGCCGGTGGAGTGATTGAGGCGACCAACCGCGCCAATCTGCAAATTCGCGGAATTGGTAGCGAGCAGCGGCCATTGATCGAGAGTCTGTTGGCCGCCGGGTTGGGCCCAAAGACGGCTGCTGGCGATGATGTACGCAACCTGATGCTCAGCCCCGGTGCCGGCATCGATCAGCACATGCTGTTCGATACTCGTCCGCTGGCCGAGCAGATCCTCGCCACCTTGCAAAGCCATGAACGTTTCCACCAGCTGTCGGCCAAGTTTGCCGTGCAACTGGATGGCGGCGAGGCGCTGGCGATGCTCGAACATCCTCATGACCTCTGGTTGAGCGCGGTTGAACGCAATGGCGAGCAATGGCTGGCGTTCGGTCTGGCGGGGTGCCCCACGGATACACCGGCAGGGGCGGTGTTGCGCAATGACGGTCACACCTTGGTCGTGGCGGTGCTGGAGCTGTTTCTCGATCTGGCGCGGCCGGATCAGACCCGCATGCGGCATGTGCTGGCCGAGCGTTCGCGGGCGTCGGTAGTGCAGGCCTTGGCCGAGCGTGTGTCGTTGACCCCGATCAGTGACTGGAAGCGTCCCGAGTCGCGCCCAGGGTTGCACATCGGTACTTATCCACAGCGCCAGGAAGACTTGGTCTATGTCGGTGCTGTCCCGCCTTTGGGGCGGCTGGATGCTTCGATGCTCAAAGGCGCGGCGTGTCTGGCTGAGGCGTTCGGTGATGGCAGCCTGCGGTTGACACCTTGGCAAAGCCTGCTGCTGCCGAACATCCGCCAGCAGGATGCCCCAGCGCTCAGTGAGCGATTGCAGGCCCTGGGCTTTCTGGTGAGTGCCGATCAAGCGTTGGCCCATCTAGTGGCCTGTACCGGATCCGCCGGGTGCGGCAAAGGTCTGGCAGATACAAAGAGTGATGCCCTGCAATTGTCCTCACAGCTGCAAAGTCGTGGCGAGCGAGTTCAAGTTCATCTGTCTGGCTGCCCACGTTCCTGCGCCGCCGCGCACATCGCGCCGGTCACCTTGCTGGCAGTCAGCCCCGGTCATTACGACCTCTATTTTCGCGATGCAGGGCAGCCGGGTTTCGGCGCCCTGCAAGCACGCAACCTCACTATTGAAGCGGCCGGCGCAGTGCTTGATGCCCGCCCACGGAGCCCCCTTGATGCTTGATTACATCCGCGACGGTCAGGAGATCTATCGCAACTCCTTCGCGATCATTCGCGCCGAGGCCAACCTCGACCGGATTCCGGCCGATCTGGAAAAACTCGCGGTGCGGGTGATTCACGCCTGCGGCATGGTCGAGGCGATCGACGGTCTGCAATTCTCCGAAGGCGCGGGCAAGGCCGGGCGCGATGCGCTGGCCGCCGGTGCAGCGATCCTGTGTGATGCGCGAATGGTCTCCGAAGGCGTGACCCGCGCGCGGTTGCCGGCGAACAATCCGGTGATTTGCACCTTGCGTGACGAGAGCGTTCCGGACCTGGCCCGCGAGCTCGGCAACACCCGTTCGGCGGCGGCGCTGGAGTTGTGGCGTCCGCATCTGGAAGGCAGTGTGGTGGTAATTGGCAACGCCCCGACCGCGTTGTTCTACTTGCTGGAAATGCTCGATGCCGGCGCGCCGAAACCGGCGTTGATTCTCGGCTTCCCGGTGGGCTTCGTCGGCGCCGCCGAGTCCAAGGCAATGCTTGCGGCTGACAGCCGTGGCGTGCCGTTTGTGATCATGCAAGGTCGGTTGGGCGGCAGCGCTATGGCCGCCGCAGCGGTGAATGCCCTCGCCACGGAGATTGAATGATGCAGCAACCTGGACGTTTGATCGGCCTTGGCGTGGGGCCTGGTGATCCGGAACTGATTACGGTCAAGGCCTTGCGCCTGTTGCGCGAGTCGCCGGTAGTGGCGTACTTCGTCGCCAAGGGTAAAAAAGGCAATGCGTTCGGCATCATCGAAGCGCATTTACAGGACGCACAGACGCTGCTGCCGCTGGTTTACCCGGTGACCACCGAGACCTTGGCGCCGCCGCTGTCCTACGAGCAAGTGATCAGCGATTTCTACGATGCGGCCGGCGAACAGCTCGCCGCGCATCTGGATGCCGGGCGTGACGTGGCGGTGATTTGCGAGGGTGATCCGTTCTTCTACGGCTCCTACATGTATTTGCATGATCGTCTGGCCGAACGTTACGAGGCTGAAGTGGTGCCGGGCGTCTGCTCGATGCTTGGCGGCGCCTCGGTGCTCGGCGCGCCACTGGTGTATCGCAACCAGAGCCTGTCGGTGTTGTCCGGGGTGCTACCGCACGAAGAACTCAAGCGTCGATTGGCCGATGCCGACGCAGCGGTGGTGATGAAACTGGGGCGCAACTTTGTGAAGGTGCGTCAGGTGCTGGAAGAACTTGGTCTGGCAGAGCGTGCGTTGTACGTCGAGCGCGCCACCATGGCCAATCAGAAGATCGTGCCGCTGGATCAGGTCGAGCCGATGTCCTCGCCGTATTTTTCGTTGATCATCGTTCCCGGTGAAAGGTGGCAAGGCTGATGACTCGTCCAGTTCCGGCGATTGTCATTCTTGGCAATGGCAGCCTCGCGACCGCGCGCAAGATCCAACAGCTGTACCCCGGCGCCTTGATCCACGGCCTGGCCGAACGGGTTGACGGCGCGGACCGCGTTTATCACGAGTTCGGCGCGACGCTGCGCCAGCTCTATCAACAGGACACGCCAATCATTGCGTTGTGTGCCGCCGGTATCGTCATTCGCACGCTGGCGCCATTGCTCCTGGAAAAAGGCGTTGAGCCACCGGTGCTGGCCGTCGCCGAGGATGGCAGCGCGGTCGTGCCGCTGTTGGGCGGTCTGGGCGGGGTGAACGTGCTGGCCCGCGAGATAGCTGACGGTTTGGGCGTGGCTGCGGCCATCACCACCAGCGGTGAATTGCGCTTCGGCACTTGCCTGCTCAATCCGCCAAGTGGCTATGCGTTGGGCGATCTGGAACTGGGCAAGCGCTTCGTTTCGGATTTGCTGGCCGGTGAGAGCGTACGTATCGAAGGCGCTGCCCCGTGGCTGGATCAAGCGCAGTTGCCGCAGGATCCGCAAGCGCATCTGGCGATTCATATTGGTAGCGCCGAACGCGCACCTGCGGCCAATGAATTACGGATTTACCCGCAAAACGTTCTGGTCGCGGTGAGCGCCGACGTTGCAGATCTGCCGAACGCGATACGCGATGCCTTGCATCAGGCGAAAATTGCTGTGCAATCGCTGGCATGCCTGTTGGCCAGCGATCAGCAAATGGCCAGCCCGGCACTGCGCGACGCGGCGCTGGAATTGGGTGTGCCTCTGCGTTTTGCGATGGCGGGTTCTGTGGCTGAATTGGCAGAAAATGCCGCCGGACAATCCGTGTTTATCAATACAAGCAACGGGATCGCCATCGCTGTTGCCGACCGACCGTTGGACCCGTCACTGATCGGTCGTCCTCGCGGCCGCTTGGCCGTGATCGGTCTGGGCCCTGGTGCTGCGGAACTGATGGTACCGGCAGTCAAGACAGAGCTGGCTCGTGCCAATGACGTGCTCGGCTACGAAACCTATGTGCGCATGGCCGGGCCATTCCGCACCGATCAGGTGCTGCATTGCACCGACAATCGCGAAGAAATGCAGCGTGCTCGCCACGCCTTTGAACTCGCGGCTCAAGGGCGCTCGGTGGTGGTGGTGTCGTCCGGCGATCCGGGCGTATTCGCCATGGCCGCTGCGGTACTGGAGGCCTTGCACGAATCGAGCGATGTGAACTGGCACAACGTCGATCTGGAAATCCTTCCCGGCGTGTCTGCATCGCTGGCAACCGCCGCGCAGGCCGGTGCGCCGCTGGGCCACGACTTCTGCGTGATGTCTTTATCGGACAACCTGAAACCCTGGACGATCATCGAGAAGCGTCTGGAGCTGGCGGCAGAGGCTGACCTGGCCCTGGCCTTCTACAACCCGATCTCGCGTTCGCGGCCGTGGCAATTGGGCCGTGCGCTGGAAATCGTCGCCCAGCATCGCACTCCGGAAACACCCGTGGTGTTGGGGCGGGATATCGGCCGTCCGGGGCAGACACTGCGTGTCACAACCCTTGGGCAGTTGACCCCTGATCAGGTGGATATGCGCACCATGGTGCTGATCGGTTCATCCACCACCTGCGTGTTCCCGCGCGCTGAAGGTGGTGAGTGGGTTTATACGCCACGCTGGTATTCAACCAGGCCGGTCTCCTGAATAACGGCGACCTCACGCCGAGGTCGCTTGCGCTTTAACAGCGATTTTCACAATTAACGCCGCCAATAAATAGCGCACTTTTGTGTGCTCTGGCTATGGCGTGCTGTTAGAGTTGTATGGGGGTGGTAACTATTGGAATAAGTTACTTCTGTGAATGCGTTTGACGATTGAAGTCGAGTGCCTTAGTTTTGTTTCTGTCGCATGGAGCGGCGAATATTTACTAAGGATGTTTATATGGGTAGCGAAATAATTAATGTTGCGAATCTCCCTTTCGCTGAGGCTGTGCAGGATAAATACTTTGAGCGCATCGAGGCTCAGTTATCTGAAGTTTCCGCGCGCCCCCGACTCAGGATGCTTGCCAAGAGCGGCAGTATTTCCCTGAATGGTGCTGCGCAGGGAATTGATGCGTCGGTCGTCGGTCCGTCCCTTGTGGTATTTGAGGAGCGGCTTAGCGAAGATGATAAGCAGGATGCTCTGGATAGCCAGGCTTTTGCCGAAGCCGTTGTCAGGAAACTGCCTGTCGAAACCTCGCAAGAACAGCGATACATGGCTTATAGCGAAGCCTTGTCGGCGATTGGCTGGGTCACAGAAAGCTACACGTATAAGAAGTATGACTCCAAAAAGCTGACGCTGACCATGAACGATGCATTGCTGCAAGTGCTTGAGACCGTCATCAGTGCGGGCTCTGGAAATGTATTGAGCCTGGTAGCGGCGGGCTTTGACAAGCTCAAGGGCGATAAGGCAGCGCTGAAAATCGTGGACGCCGGAAGCAAGGAAAGTTCGGTTGTCAGCTTCAAGGCAGTTCCTTGTATCGTTGCCCCTGGTGGTGGTATGGCAATGGTCATGGGCGGCCTGGATGTGTTCAGTAAAGACTACGATGGCGAATTTCTGTTTTTTACTTTCAAAACAGAGGGGGTTCATCTTTTTCAAGCGGCAGGTATTCGAAAGTTTAATAAACGTGCGTTTGATCGAAAACGTCAGCAGGTTTATAACTACATTGGCCAGTTCGGTGATGATCTGTTTAAAAAGATTACAGGCTAGTAAAGCCGAAATAGGCGTTCAACAGGGGGTTGGTTTATTTAGTGTAGATGAACAAGGCGTTCAATATGTCAGTGCTTGCTGATGCTGTAGTAGTGGGTGGCTGCTTATTATCCTTTGCGTCCGAAGTTTGCCCGCAGGACCGACAGGATATACAGGACTGTTTGCTGTATGCGGAACTGGCAGCGAATGATAAATACCCAGGGCAAGTATCAAAAAAAGTCTGGTTCGATTATTACCAGGGCCGGTTGTTGAAGGCTGGTTTCACACTCAAAGCTATCGTCCCCTCTGAGCCGTTGAGGGTGTCGAATGTCAATCAACTGCTGAACGTCAGCCATACCATCATCGGTCACTTGGGGGCGGAACGTTTAGGTCAGCTTGTTGAGGAAACTTACGCGGCGTTGAAGCTGGACGAGTTTGCCTGGAACTTCTTTCGCGGCAACGTCGCGAACAGTGGCTCGGGTATCCTCAAATGTGCACCTTGCGAACGTCTTGATTCCGGCGACGTGGTCGTCTGCCTGTACGGATTGCGCTATAGCACCACGGTGATTGAGGATGACTTCTTTTTCTGGAGTGAATTCGACAAAGAAGTGGTCATCATCCCGGATGGCGGCGTTTTTGCTTTCAATCGGGAGGTGTTTGAAAACTACCGTGGACGGGTCCACGAGAAAATCGACGCTTACTCAGACAAGATCCTGGTGAGGAAACTGAAGCTCTGAGTCGTTGGGTTTGATCAACATTGGCAAGGCCTTGTGCTTTAACGACAAGGCCTTGTTTTTCGGTGGGCAATCTCGTGATGGACGACGAACTAAGGCACCAGATACCCCTTCACCCCGGTAAAGATAATCTGCGCCGCCAGTGCACACACAAACAACCCCATCAACCGGCTGACAATCTGCAAACCCTGGTCACCGAGAATCCGCTCGATGCGGTTGGACAGGTACAGCACTACGCCGACGGTCAGGCTGGCCATGGCGATACTGAGGATGGCGGTGAGTTTGTCGTCCCAGTGCGGCTGGCTGACGCCCATCACCAGCAATGCGCCGATGGTGCCAGGGCCGACAGTGAGGGGAATGGTCAGCGGGACGATGGTCACGTCTTGCTGCACGTTGTCGGTCTGGATCGCTGACTTGCCCTGAGCCATGCCCAGTGCCGAAATGAACAGCACGCTGCCGGCGCCAATGCGGAAGGCGTCTACGGTGATGCCGAACACGCTGAAAATCACCCGCCCGAACAAATACAACAGCACGCTGGAAACCAGGGTCGCGAGGGCGACATTCCAGGCCAGTCGACGTTGTTCCTTGCGCGAATAACCGCGGGTCAGGCTGATGAAGCAGGACAACACGAAGAAGGGGCTGTAGAGCACCAGCATCTTCAGGTAAACGCTGAACAACACGTGGAGCATGGGGCAAGCTCACTGGCGAGGGAAGTCGAGGAGGAGTCTATCAGGCGCTGCGGGGTCTGTCGGCTCAGGACGTTTGAGCCGTTGCCTGATTCTGCTGATCGCGCTGTGCGACCCAATGCTCGATCAGTTCGCGCAGTTGTGAAAGCTCGACGGGCTTGGCCATATGGCCATCCATGCCGGCCTGGCGTGCGCGTTCTTTGTGTTCGGCCAGGATGTGAGCGGTAAGTGCTACTACCGGTGTGCGAGTTCGCTGGTTGCCGACCTCCCAGGCACGCAATTGCTGGGTGGCGGAGAAGCCATCGAGGATTGGCATTTCGCAGTCCATCAACACCAGGTCGTAGCGCTGGGCCTTCATCGCTTTCAAGGCTTCTTCACCATTGCAGGCGGTGTCCGGCTGAAGATTGAGCTTGCCGAGCATGCCGCGAATCACTTTGGTTGAAATGCTGTTGTCTTCGGCCACCAGAATGCGGAAATCGCTCGGCACCTTGACCGCCGCAGACGCGCCGGTCGGCAGTTGCTGTGAGACCGCCAGGCCTTTGCTGCGTTGGCTCAGTTCGTCCGCCAGCGTGGTCTTGAGGGTGTAGCCGGCCACGGGTTTGGCGAGGATGCGTTTGATTCCGGCATTGCGCGCGATGACCTTGCTCGGCGCGTTGCTGATGCCGGTGAGCATGATCAGCAGAATGTCGTGATTCAGGCTCGGGTCTTCCTTGATCTTCGCCGCCAGTTGCATGCCGGTCATGCCGGGCATGTTCTGGTCGAGCAGGACCACGTCGAAGTAGTCACGCAGGTGCGCCTTGGTGCGCAGCAGGGCGAGGGCTTCCTTGCCGGAAGGTACGGCGCTGACGTTCAGCCCCCAGGCGCTGCATTGCTGCACCAGGACTTTGCGGCAGGTGTCATTGTCGTCCACCACCAGCACCCGGGCGCCCTGCAGCGGGCCATCGAGATCGGAGGTCGGGTGTTCGAGGCGCTCGGGGTCCAGCGGCAAGGTCAGCCACAGTGTGCTGCCCTGATTGCTGCCGCTCTTGATGCCGAACTCGCCGTGCATCAGCAGAATCAATTGGCGGGCGATTACCAGCCCCAGGTTACCGCCCAGGCGGGTGGCGGAAAGGAAGTTCTTGCTGTGCAGTTCGGCATGCAGGAGGGCTTCTCGTTCTTCGGCATCCATGGGTTGCCCGCTGTCTTGCACGGCAATGCGCAGGCGCGGTTTGAGGCTGCGTTCGTCGAGGGCAACGACGATCAGGATTTCGCCTTCGTCGGTTTTCTTCAGGGCGTTTTCCAGCAGGCTCAGCAGCGTCTGGCGCAGACGCGTCGGGTCACCGCTGATCACGCGAGGGACCTGTGGCTGGATGAAGCTGATCAGCTCGACGTTCTGTTGTTCGGCCTTGGCGCGGAAGATGCTCAGGCAGTCTTCGATCAGTGCGTTGAGGTCGAACTGCACATCGTCGAGTTCGATTTGTCCGGACTCGAGCTTGGAGATGTCGAGGATTTCGTTGATCAACGTCAGCAGTTCATTGCCGGCGCTGTGGATGGTTTGCACGTAGTCGCGCTGTTTGACCGACAGCGGGGTGCCCAGCAGCAGCTCGGTCATGCCCAGCACGCCATTCATCGGGGTACGGATTTCGTGGCTGATTTTTGCCAGGAATTCGGCTTTGGCATTGATCTCGGCATTACTCGCTGCCAGGTCGCGGCTAACGCTGAAGCGGTCTTCGGTGATGCTGCGCTGGCGTTCGCTCAGGGCGATGCTCATCAGCACGCCGCAGATGCAGATGAAGGCCATCAAGGTCATGATCAGGCCTTGCGGTGCAACCAGGGTCAGCCCCAGCAACGCCGGCAGGATGATCAGCGTGCCGACGTTGAACACGACCATTGCGGCCACGAACAGGCGTGCCGGTCGGTAACCCTTTTGCCAGTGATAGGCGCTGACAAAGAGCATGCTCAGGCCCGCCAGGGCCACCAGTGCATAGGTGATGATGTTCAGCGGCAGGGTATCGACGAACAGCAACAGCAGGCTGCACAGGACAATGAACAGGATGTCCCCCAGCAGCAATTTGTTTAGAGGATGTGGGCCCAGCGGGGCAAAGAAGCGGTAGGCGAACATCAGGCCGCAAGGGGCTGTCAGCAGTAGCGCCAGGTAGGCGCCGGGTGTTTGCACGGCATGCCAGTCGGGAAGCCATGGGCCAGCCAGGTTCAACAACAGCACCAGGCTGAGCAGTAACAGTCCCTCGCATACCGCCAGCCAGACGCTGCTGCGCGAGCGGCTATAGCCGTAGCGCGTGAGGTTGTACAGGATCAGCATCGCGATGCAGCCAAAAAACAGGCCATAGATCAGCGTCTGGTTCTGGTTCGCCGCCAC
Organism: Pseudomonas brassicacearum; assembly: GCF_003732175.1. Lineage (GTDB taxonomy): Bacteria > Pseudomonadota > Gammaproteobacteria > Pseudomonadales > Pseudomonadaceae > Aquipseudomonas > Aquipseudomonas brassicacearum_G. The sequence continues at coordinate 178,887 of NZ_MOBI01000017.1, read as the reverse complement.
CATCACTGCTGATTGCAGGGTGATATAGGGGCGCAACTCGTGTTCGGAAACCAGTCGCAGATAGACGTCGAGGGTTTTGTCGCTTTGTGGAAGCGGCAACATGAAGTCGCTGCTGGGGAGTGGTCGCTCGCTTTGCGGTTGCTCGTTACCGCTGGTCAATTGCTCGATCAGCGTATCGCCATCCAGAACGTAGAGGTTCAGGCGCGACAAATCGGGGGCGAAGATGCGCAGCAGTTGTTCGTGTTTACCCGGGCTGAGCTTGAAACGCAGCCACAACGCGCCACTGGGTTCGGCGGCGGTGATCTGGTCGAGTTCAATCGGGCTGAATTGGTTGGTGTAGCGAGCCGAGCGGATATCGCTCAGTTGCAGGTCTGCCTGTTCGTCGAGCAATACCACCCAGCCACTGCCTTGCGCGGCCTGGGCCGGGAGCATGCAGAGCAGGGTCAGCAGAGTGACGGTAAAGCCTATGGCAATCCTGAGCCAGCGCACGGCGAAATCCCTTCGTAGGTTGATGCCAGATTATAACTATGCGCGGCGCCGGAATAGTACGGCAAGGGCCATAGGCCCCTGCCTAGCCGAATGGATAGCTTATTCCTGATTTTCGCCACGCTCACGGGCAATGGCGCGATAGCCAATGTCCTTGCGGTAGAAACAGCCTTCCCAGTTGATTTTGGCGGCCAGTTTGTAGGCCTGCTGCTGGGCGGCATCGACACTTGCGCCCATGGCGGTGGCGCAAAGTACCCGACCACCGGCGGTCACAACCTTGCCGTCCTTGAGCGCGGTACCGGCGTGGAAGACTTTGCCTTCCAGCGCGGCGGCGGCATCCAGGCCTTCGATGACCGTGCCCTTGGCGTAATCGCCCGGGTAGCCGCCAGCAGCCAGTACGATACCGACGCTTGGACGTGGATCCCACTGAGCTTCGACCTTGTCCAGTGCCTGTGCCAGCGCCGCTTCGACCAGCAATACCAGGCTCGACTGCAGGCGCAGCATTACCGGTTGGGTCTCGGGGTCGCCGAAACGGCAGTTGAACTCGATGACTTTCGGGTTACCGGCTTTATCGATCATCAGACCAGCATAGAGGAAGCCGGTGTAGACGTTGCCTTCTTCGGCCATGCCACGCACGGTTGGCCAGATCACCAGGTCCATGACGCGCTGGTGAACTTCGCTGGTGACCACCGGGGCAGGGGAGTAGGCACCCATGCCGCCCGTGTTCGGGCCGGTGTCGGCGTCGCCAACACGTTTGTGGTCCTGGCTGGTGGCCATCGGCAGCACGTTCTTGCCGTCGACCATGACGATGAAGCTGGCTTCTTCGCCATCGAGGAACTCTTCGATGACCACGCGCGAACCGGCGTCGCCAAAAGCGTTGCCGGCGAGCATGTCGCGTACGGCGTCTTCGGCTTCGGTCAGGGTCATGGCGACGATCACGCCTTTACCGGCAGCCAGGCCGTCGGCCTTGATCACGATCGGCGCACCTTTTTCACGCAGATAAGCCAGGGCTGGCTCGATCTCGGTGAAGTTCTGGTAGTCGGCCGTCGGGATCTTGTGGCGAGCCAGGAAGTCCTTGGTGAATGCCTTGGAACCTTCCAGCTGGGCGGCGCCAGCGGTTGGGCCGAAGCAGTCCAGGCCGCGTTTGCGGAACAGATCGACTACGCCTGCGACCAGCGGGACTTCCGGACCGACGATGGTCAGGGAGACGTTTTTCTCGGCAAAGTCGGCCAACTGCTCAAGGGCCAGCACGTCGATAGCGACGTTCTCGCACTTGGCTTCAATGGCAGTGCCGGCGTTGCCCGGGGCAACGAAGACTTTCTGTACGCGCGGATCCTGAGCGACTTTCCAGGCCAGGGCGTGTTCACGGCCACCGCTGCCAATGATCAAAACATTCATTTCAAAAACCTCGGATGACGCTAATTCTGTGGGGGACTGATCGTTCCCACGCTCTGCGTGGGAATGCCTCTACGGACGCTCTGCGTCCGAGGGACGCGGAGCGTCCCGGGCTGCGTACCCACGCAGAGCGTGGGTACGATCAAGCAAAGTAATCAGTGACGGAAGTGGCGCATGCCGGTGAATACCATGGCGATACCAGCCTCGTCAGCGGCGGCAATCACTTCGTTGTCACGCATCGAGCCACCCGGTTGAATCACGGCAGTGATGCCAACCTTGGCTGCGTTGTCGATGCCGTCGCGGAACGGGAAGAACGCGTCCGAGGCCATGACCGCGCCCTGCACTTGCAGGCCAGCGTGTTCAGCTTTGATGGCGGCGATGCGCGCAGAGTTCACGCGGCTCATCTGGCCAGCGCCGACACCGATGGTCTGACGGTTCTTGGCGTAGACGATGGCATTGGATTTGACGTACTTGGCGACTTTCCAGGCGAAGATCAGATCGTTGATCTCTTGCTCGGTCGGTGCGCGCTTGGTCACAACCTTCAGGTCTTCGCTGCCGATCATGCCGATGTCGCGGCTCTGTACCAGCAAGCCGCCATTGACGCGCTTGTAGTCCCAGGCCGGGGCACGATCAGCCGACCATTGGCCGCACGCCAGCAGGCGAACGTTGGCCTTGGCGGCAACGATGGCGCGGGCCTCGTTGCTGACCGATGGGGCGATGATCACTTCGACGAACTGACGCTCGACGATGGCTTTGGCAGTTTCAGCGTCCAGTTCGCGGTTGAACGCGATGATGCCGCCGAAAGCCGACTCGGTGTCGGTGGCGTAAGCCAGTTCGTACGCCTGGCGGATACCGCCTTCAGCGTCCGGGCTCACGGCAACGCCGCACGGGTTGGCGTGCTTGACGATCACGCAGGCCGGTTTGACGAAACTCTTCACGCATTCCAGCGCAGCGTCGGTGTCGGCCACGTTGTTGTACGACAGTTCTTTGCCTTGCAGTTGGGTCGCGGTAGCGATGCCGACTTCGGCGGGCTTGGCTTCAACGTAGAACGCCGCGCTCTGGTGCGGGTTCTCGCCGTAGCGCATTTCCTGAGCCTTGATGAACTGGCTGTTGAAGGTGCGCGGGAACTCGCTGCGGCCTTCGGTGCTAAGGGTTTCAGCAGCCTGGTTCACGGTGCCCATGTAGTTGGCGATCATACCGTCGTAGGCGGCAGTGTGTTCGAAGGCCTTGAGCATCAGGTCGAAACGCTGAGCGTAGGTCAGGCCACCGGCCTTGAGGTTTTCCAGCACGCTGGCGTAATCGCTGGCGTTTACCACGATGGCCACGTCTTTGTGGTTCTTGGCGGCCGAGCGGACCATGGTCGGGCCACCGATATCGATGTTCTCGATGGCGGTCGGCAAGTCGCAGCCTGGCTTGTTGATGGTCGCTTCGAACGGGTAGAGGTTAACGGCGACCAGATCGATCGGCTTGATGCCGTGCTCGTTCATGATCGCGTCGTCGATACCGCGACGACCGAGGATCCCACCGTGGATTTTCGGGTGCAGGGTTTTCACCCGACCGTCCATCATTTCTGCGAAACCGGTGTAATCCGCGACTTCCACAGCGGCTACGCCATTGTCCTGCAGCAGCTTGAACGTCCCGCCGGTGGAGAGGATCTCGACGCCGAGCGCTTCGAGCTCCTTGGCGAATTCGAGGATCCCGGTCTTGTCGGAAACGCTGATCAAGGCGCGGCGGATCGGCAGGCGGGTGGTCTGGTCGGTCATCTCAATTTCCATCAAAAGCAAAGGAAGTCAGCAAAAAAGGCGACCGGTTTTACGCGGGCGCCTTTCTGGTTTGATTGAATGCTTACAGCAAATCGTACTGCTTGAGTTTTTTGCGCAAGGTACCGCGGTTCAGTCCCAGCAGCTCACTGGCCTTGGTCTGATTGCCCTTGACGTAGTTCATCACGCTTTCGAGCAGGGGAGCCTCGACTTCGGAGAGCACCAGGTTGTACACATCCGTGACGGCAGCGCCTTCAAGGTGGGCGAAATAATTGTGCAGCGCCTTCTCGACACTCCCGCGAAGGGTCTGGCCTTCTTCGCTCGGCGTATTGAGGTGCTGTTTCAAATTTACGTTGTCGCTCACGGGTGCTGTTCCACTCACTAAAGTCTCGGTCATCATCGTCATGCGGCCACCCCTTCTCCGTCCCCTGTCAGGCTCTTGTAGCGCTCGGCGAAGAACTCCCGAACGTTGGCGCATTGTGTTTCCGTACCATCCAAACGATTGAAGTGGGCGCGAAACTCCCTGGCGCCCGGCAGGGTTGCGAGATACCAGCCGACATGCTTGCGGGCGATGCGTACGCCCATGACATCTCCATAGAAAGCATGGAGCGCGGCCAGATGCTCAAGCAGAATACGTTCCACCTCGATCAACTCTGGTGCCGGGAGTTTTTCGCCGGTACGCAGAAAATGCTCGATCTCACGAAAAATCCATGGCCGCCCCTGGGCAGCCCGGCCTATCAGCAGGCCATCGGCGCCGGTCGCGTCAAGCACGTGCCGGGCCTTCTCGGGCGAGTCGATATCGCCATTGGCGAAGACCGGAATCGACACTGCCTGCTTGATCGCGGCAATGGTGTCGTACTCGGCTTCACCGGTGTACAGATCGGCACGGGTCCGGCCATGCACCGCCAGCGCCGTAATGCCTGCCTGTTCGGCGATCTTCGCCACCGTCAGGCCATTCTTGTTCGCACGGTCCCAGCCCGTGCGGATCTTCAGCGTGACCGGCACATCAACCGCCGCCACGACGGCGTGCAGGATCTCGGTCACCAACTCTTCATCTTTCAGTAACGCGGAGCCGGCGGCCTTGTTGCAGACCTTCTTGGCCGGACACCCCATGTTGATATCAATAATCTGAGCGCCCAGCTCGACATTGGCGCGTGCTGCCTCCGCCAGCATCTGTGCATCGCCACCGGCGATCTGTACCGAGCGTGGCTCGGGATCACCTTCGTGGACCATGCGCAGACGCGATTTGCGGGTGTTCCACAAACTCATGTCGCTGGTGACCATTTCCGAGACTACAAGCCCTGCGCCCAGTCGTTTGCACAGCTGACGAAAGGGCTGGTCGGTGACCCCCGCCATAGGGGCGAGAATCAAGCCGTTTTGCAGTGTATATGGGCCGATGCGTACCGCCGACATAGGACTTCCCTGTTGTGGGGTCGGATCATGAGAGTTCGAAAAAGGGTTGGCATGATACCCGCTCTCGATGACTGGATAAAGGCTGAATTGGATAAAATCTGAACAGTTATTCCGTTATTGCCATCAGTTTGGTTCGAGGCACCGGGAGTCGGAAAATTGCCGTCAGCGGCGCGAGACTCGGCGCCGAGTGAAGCGATTCACTCGGGCGAGTGGAAGCTCAGGCTGTAGTTCACGGCTTTTGGGCCGGGATCGAGGATGTCCAGGGCAATATGGATCGGTGTTTGCGGTGGCATTTCTGCGAGGTCCGCGAGGTCGCCATTGAGGTATTCACCCGGTTTGAAGCGGCGGCTGGCGATCAGATGGCCATTGAGGTCGGCAAAGCGCAGTTCCAGCAATGGGAATGGCTGCGAGAACGACGCGCGGTTGTAGATGATCGCGTCGACCACCAGTGCGCCGCTGAAGTCCGGGTGGCTACGCACCACCAGATTGCTGCTTTTGATTTTCGCGATATCAACCTTGGACGGCACGCTGCAACCAATCTGCGGGCACACTTGCTGGAACCAGGGGCGGTATTGATCCTGGCGGGCCAGTTCGTCGAAGTGATAGGCAATGTACTGGCCGGCAAGGGCTGCTGCGCCCAGCAGGACCATCAGGCTCCAAAAGAGCCGGCGACCCCAGGGTGAGCGGCGTTTTTGCCAGTCGAGTTGCAGCGGGTCGTCGACCAGGTCCTGCAGCACCTCGTCATGCATGGCCGATTCGTTACGCGTGCGCTTCTTGCGTGCGGGCTCGATCTCGTGGGCTTCGTCGTCGAGGTCGTCATCGGTCGCGGACAGGCGTTCGTGTTTCGCAGGAGGTTCTGGCGTTTCGAATGGCTGGTCCAGGCGCAGATGCGGTGCCTCTGGCTCATCGTCCAGGTCGACCAGTTCGAGCGACAGCGAGGGTTCGGTGCGCGAGGGTTTTTCCGGCTCGTCGGCGATGTCTGCCGATCGATGACTCTCGGCCGGTGCGTGTGTGTTTTCGCTGGCCAGCGCGCGTTCGGCGGCTGAATCGCTGAACAGGCTGTCGGACCACGGTTCTTCGCCTTCGGGTGTATCCCGACGGGCGCTCAGCGAGTCTTCCTTGTGCTTGCGCTCCAGGCCGAACTCTTTGGTGGGCTGGATTTCCCGTTGTTCGAGCTTGGCGAGTTCTTCGTCAAGGTCGAGGCTGTCCAGATCCAGTTCGGCGGCTGTCCACTGCTTCTGGCTGATGGCCCGTTGCGTGGGAGGCTCAACCGGTGGTGGGGTCGTAAGGGCGATAGCTTCCTTGCCCATGCGCTGCTCGAGCAACTGCCGTGCAGCATTGAACACTTGCAGGCAAGAGCCGCAGCGAACCACTCCGCGGGCGACGCTCAATTGGGCGTGGCTGACGCGGAAACTGGTCTGGCAATGCGGGCACTGGGTGACGAAGCTATCGGTCATGCGGCCATCCGGAGTATGCAGGCGCTCATTTTAGCGCCGACGGCCGGTAATGCGCACCCAGCCATCGCGATTGGCAATCGGGTCCAGCTCAAAGTCCTTGGCATAAGCCTCTGCGACTTCTGCACCTTGCTCGGCGAGGATGCCCGACAGTGCCAGGCGACCGCCGGGCTTGACCAGGCTGGAGAGTTGCGGGGCCAGGGAAACCAGTGGTCCGGCGAGAATGTTGGCTACCAGTACGTCGGCCTGCACTTGCGGCAAATCTTGAGGCAGGTACAGCGGGAACAGCGCTTCGGCAATGTTGTTGCGCCCGGCATTGTCGCGGGAGGCTTCCAGCGCCTGTACGTCGATGTCGGTACCGACCGCTTCCTTGGCGCCCAGTAGCAGGGCGGCAATCGCGAGGATCCCCGAGCCGCAGCCGAAGTCCAGTACGTGGCAATCCTTCAGGTCCTGGCCGTCGAGCCATTCCAGGCATAAGGCGGTGGTCGGGTGGGTGCCGGTGCCGAATGCCAGGCCCGGATCGAGCAGCAGGTTGACTGCATCAGGCTCGGGTGCAGCGTGCCAGCTCGGGACGATCCACAGGCGCTGGCCGAAGCGCATTGGCTGGAAGTTGTCCATCCAGCTGCGCTCCCAGTCCTGGTCTTCGATGACTTCGCTGTGATGCTCGGGCAGCGGGCTGCCGGTCAGCAACTCAAGGTGAGCCAGCACGCTGGCGGCTTCGGTGCCACCTTCGAACAGGGCCAGCAGGTGCGTGTGCGACCACAGCGGGGTGGTGTTCAGTTCCGGCTCGAAGATCGGCTGATCTTCGGCGTCCATGAAGGTTACCGATACGGCGCCCACTTCAAGGAAAGCGTCTTCGTAGGTTTCGGCTTGTTCTGGGCTGATGGCGAGACGGACTTGCAGCCAAGGCATGGCGGGCACCTTTGAAAAATGTAATGTGCAGCCTAGCGGGCTGCGAGAAGCGCGCAAGTTTACGCGAGAGCGGCGCAGAAGACGACCGGCTTGCCAGGGATTGGGAGTGAACCGATACCTGTGGCGAGGGGGCTTGCCCCCGTCGGAGCGCAGAGCGGTCCCAAAATGGTTGTCCCGGATTTGTCTGGGGCAATGCGGTTGAATGGTTTTGTGGCTGCTGCGCAGCCGAACGGGGGCAAGCCCCCTCGCCACAGGGTTTTGCATGCATCGAAAGAAGTCAGCAAATCCCGGATACAACAAAGCCGCTCGAAAGCGGCTTTGTTGGTCTGGATCAAGCTTTAGTGTTGTGCCGCCAGCTTGTGTTCCAGGTAGTGGATGTTGACTCCACCTTTGCAGAAGCCTTCATCGCGGGTCAGGTCGCGGTGCAGCGGGATGTTGGTCTTGATCCCGTCGACCACGATTTCGTCCAGCGCATTGCGCATGCGCGCCATGGCTTCTTCACGGGTTGCCCCGTAAGTGATCAGTTTGCCGATCAACGAATCGTAGTTCGGCGGAACGGCGTAGCCGCTGTACAGGTGCGAATCAACCCGCACACCGTTACCGCCCGGGGCATGGAAATGCTTGACCGTGCCTGGGCTTGGCATGAAGGTTTTCGGGTCTTCGGCGTTGATCCGGCATTCCAGCGCGTGACCGCGGATGACAACGTCATCCTGGGTGAACGACAGTGGGTTGCCAGCGGCGATGCTGAGCATCTCCTTGACGATGTCGATGCCGGTGACCATTTCCGAAACCGGGTGCTCTACCTGGACACGAGTGTTCATCTCGATGAAGTAGAAGCTGCCGTTTTCGTACAGGAACTCGAAAGTGCCCGCGCCACGGTAACCGATGTCGATGCACGCCTTGACGCAGCGAGCGAAGACTTCCTGGCGAGCCTTCTCGTCGATGCCCGGTGCCGGCGCTTCTTCGAGAACCTTCTGGTGGCGACGTTGCAGCGAGCAATCGCGGTCACCCAGATGGATTGCGTGGCCCTGGCCATCGGAAAGTACCTGAACTTCCACGTGACGTGGGTTGGTCAGGAATTTTTCCAGATAGACCATCGGGTTGCCGAACGCCGCGCCAGCTTCGGAGCGGGTCAGTTTCGCCGAGGAGATCAGGTCTTCTTCTTTGTGCACAACGCGCATGCCGCGACCACCACCGCCGCCAGCGGCTTTGATGATCACCGGGTAACCGACTTCGCGACCAATGCGCAGAGCGGTTTCTTCGTCTTCCGGCAGCGGGCCGTCGGAACCTGGAACGGTTGGTACGCCGGCAGCGATCATGGCGTGCTTGGCAGAAACCTTGTCGCCCATCAGGCGGATGGTTTCAGCTTTCGGACCGATGAAGGCGAAGCCGGAGTTTTCCACCTGTTCGGCGAAGTCGGCGTTTTCCGCGAGGAAGCCGTAGCCTGGGTGAATGGCGGTGGCGCCGGTCACTTCAGCAGCGGCGATGATCGCCGGGATGTGCAGGTAAGAGTGCGCGGCCGATGCCGGACCGATGCAAACCGATTCGTCCGCCAGGCCCAGGTGCATCAGCTCCTTGTCGGCCTTGGAGTAAACGGCGACGGTCTTGATGCCCATCTCTTTGCAGGCACGCAGGATCCGCAGGGCGATTTCACCGCGGTTGGCGATCAGAACTTTTTCCAACTTCGCAGGTTTCAACATCGTTGGCTCTCCGCGGTTCAAACGATGGTGAACAGCGGTTGGTCGTACTCAACCGGCTGGCCGTCTTCGACGAGGATGGATTCGATCACACCGCTGCTTTCAGCTTCGATGTGGTTCATCATCTTCATGGCTTCGACGATGCACAGGGTGTCGCCTTTCTTCACGCTCTGGCCAACTTCAACGAAGGACGGCGAGGACGGCGAAGACTTGCGATAGAACGTGCCCACCATTGGCGAGCGGGCAACATTGCCGTTCAGCGCTGGCGCAGCGGGAGCGGCAGGTGCAGCGGCGGCAGCAGGTGCGGCAGCAGCAACAGGTGCCGGAGCGTGCATTGGCGCAGGAGCGTAGTACTGCTGGGCCGGGGTTTTGCTGTGGCGGCTGATACGTACGGACTCTTCGCCTTCCTTGATCTCGAGCTCGTCGATGCCGGACTCTTCCAGCAGTTCGATCAGTTTCTTAACTTTACGGATATCCATGAATCATCAACTCCCAAGGGTCGGTCAGGGGCGTTTAACGCTTGTTGTTCAAGCCGTTGCCTGTCTTTCAAGCTGTTCTAGTGCGGCCTCCAGGGCCAGTCGATAACCGCTGGCGCCAAGGCCGCAGATCACTCCCACCGCAACGTCGGAGAAGTAAGAGTGATGGCGGAAAGGTTCGCGTTTGTGCACGTTAGACAAATGCACTTCGATGAATGGGATGCTCACCGCCAGCAGCGCGTCACGTAATGCGACACTTGTATGCGTAAAAGCTGCTGGATTGATCAAAATGAAGTCCACACCCTCGCCGCGAGCGGCGTGAATGCGGTCGATCAATTCATACTCGGCGTTGCTTTGCAGGTAGAGCAAATGGTGGCCGGCATTGCGCGCGCGCTGCTCCAGGTCCTGATTGATCTCGGCCAGGGTCACAGCCCCGTAGACGCCCGGTTCGCGGGTGCCGAGCAGGTTCAGGTTGGGTCCGTGCAGTACCAGTAGGGTCGCCATCGGCTGTTCCTTGTTATCTGTGTGCAGTTATCAGAACCCGGCGACTATGCCGCAAAGCCTTTGTGACTGTCCAGTTCTCTGCAATAGCCAGCACAATGACCGATGATTGCGCGAAATATGTGACCAACTGATTAAATCTGGTCATTCGCTTTGGCGACACGTTCGGCGAAGTCCCTTGCATTAATCTCGCCAATCACCCGCACATCGCCGCGTTCATTGCCGTCCTTGCCGAAAAACATCAGCGCCGGTGGTCCGAACAGCTTGTAACGGTCGAGCAAGGCGCGTTGTTCGGCGTTGCTGGCGGTGATGTCGAAACGAATCAATCGATAGCCTTTAAGGCGTTCGACGACGTTGCGCTCGTTAAGCACCTCGTGCTCGATGACTTTGCAACTGATACACCAGTCGGCGTACCAGTCGAGCAGCAGCGGGGTGTTGCTGGATTTTGCCTCAGCGAGCGCGCGATCGAGTTCCGCCGGGGTGCTGATGGTTTGCCATTCGCTGGGGTTTTGCGCTTGAGCGCTGCCGGGGGCGTTGACAACCTTTGGCTGGCTTATCGGACTGAACGGATCGGCCTGGCCGCTGAAGGCGCCATACCAGCAAGCCAACCCGTAAAACACCAGGAGCATCCCGAGCAGTTGGCCCAGGCGTTTTCGCGGCGGTTTATAAACAAACTCCAGCGCCCCGAGAAATAAGCCGACCCCTGCCGCCAGCAAACCGATCAGCAGCAAGGTGATAGGTCCCGGCAATACCCGGCTCAGCAAACCGATTGCCAACCCCAGCAGCAACACGCCAATTGCGTTTTTCACGTAGACAAGCCACGGGCCGCTTTTCGGCAGCCAGGCCGCGCCGCCGGTGGCGACCAGTAACAATGGAGCACCCATCCCCAGGCCCAGAACGAACAGCTTCAGCGCACCGCCCAGCGCATCGCCGCTGGCGCTGATATACAGCAACGCACCGGCCAAAGGCGCGGACACACACGGCGAGACCAGCAGGCTCGACACCACTCCGAGCACGGCTGCGCCCCACAGCGACCCCCCTTCGGTGCGGCCGGCAATGCGGTCCAGGCGGCTGCTGATCACGTGGGGCAATTTCAGTTCGAACACCCCGAACATCGCTAACGCAAACACTGCGAAGAACAAGGCAAACGGCGCCAACACCCAGGCAGATTGCAGGCGTGCCTGAAGGTTCAGTTGGGCGCCGAACATCCCCATCAACGCGCCGAGCACGGCGAAACAGGCGGCCATCGGCAAGACGTAGGCCAGCGACAAATTAAAACCGCGCAGTCCGCCGACCTGACCGCGCAACACCACACCGGAGAGAATCGGCAGCATCGGCAGCACGCAAGGGGTAAAGGTCAGGCCAAGGCCCGCGAGGAAGAACAGCGCCAGTTCGCGCCAGCTCCAGCCCGCGACGCGGGCCGGGGAGGTGATGGCTGCACCGTCGATTGTCAGGCGTTCGGTTTCCGGTGGATAACACAGGCCTTTATCGGCGCAGCCCTGGTAGGTGACGGCCAGCGTGAAAGCCCGTTGATCGGCGCTGTTGCGTGGCAGGTCTACGTCGAGAATGCCGTGGTAGACCTCAACATCGCCGAAGTACTCGTCGTGCTTTTTTTCGCCTGAAGGCAGTTGCGCGGCGCCCAGGCCAATCTCGGCGGGCTCGCTATGAAACTGGAAGCGATGTCGATAGAGGTAGTAACCCTCGGTAGCGACGAAGCGCAGCTTGATTGATTGTGGCGTGCTCTCCACCAGGCTCAGCTGAAAGGCTTCGCGAACGGGCAGGAAGTCGGCGCTGTTATTGATCGAGCCCAGGGTCGAACTGGGGCGACTGTCCAAGAGGCCAGCGGCATTCACCGGCAGGACCAGCACTAACAGCATCAGGCAGAGCAGACGGCGCATGACAATCTCGCGTATCGGAAGTGAGCGCATGATAGCGGACCGCGGATGGGCGTGCAGGGCGGGAAGTTCTGCGGTGGCTGTTCTGGCGCCATCGCGAGCAGGCTCGCTCCCACATTTGAACGGCGGCGCTCACCGATTTTGTGTTCGCCGCAGATCCAATGTGGGAGCGAGCCTGCTCGCGATGGCGGGCTGTCAGACGCGGAAGGCTTGAACGGCGGTATGCAGCTGGCCGCCCAGCACCAGCAGATTCTCGCCCTGGCTACGGCCTTCACCGATACGCACCAGATTATCCCCACCCAACTGATGAATCCGCTCGCTGTGATCGCGGATTTCACTGACAGCACCACTTTGCTGCGCCGTGACATCGGCGATGCGCACGGCAGTGTCGGCAATGGTCTGGATGGCTCCGACGATTTTATCCAGTGCGCCGTCAGCCGCTTGTGCCTGGTTGGCGGTGGCTTCGGCGTGTTCGACCTGGGCGCGCATGCCTTCCACCGATTGTCGTGCGGCCAGTTGCAGGCCGGCAATCAAGGTCTGGATTTCTGCGGTGGCCCCGGCTGTACGTTGCGCCAGCGAACGAACCTCCTCGGCAACCACTGCAAATCCGCGACCCATTTCCCCCGCGCGGGCGGCTTCAATTGCCGCGTTCAGGGCGAGGAGGTTGGTCTGATCGGCAATCGAGCGAATCACCGTCAATACGCCGCCGATGGTGGCCGACTCTTCGGCCAGATGCTCGATCATTTGTGCGTTGCCCTGGACTTCGCCGACCAGCGCGTGCAGTCCGGTCAGGCTCAAGCCAATGACTTTTTGCCCGTGCTCGACCGCCAGACCGGCGTGACGGCTGGCGTCTGCAGCCTGGCTGGCATCGCCGGCGACTTGCTGAATGGTCGCTTCCAGCTCACCAAGCGAGTCGCGGATCAGCGCGGTGTCGCCGGCTTGATGCTCGGCGCCACTGTGCAAGTCGCTGCTCAGTTCGGCTAATACCCGGCTGCTGCCGGCAACCTGTTCGGCGTTCAGCCGGATCGTCCCGACCAGATCCACGAGATAAGCGCGCAGGCGATTCAGCGATTCTTGAATGTCCTGTAGCTCACGGTTGGTTGCGCCGAGCTGGATGTCCCGACTGAAGTCGCCTTCGGCCCAGGTCGACAGCGCTGGCGCCAGGTTGGTCAGCACGCGGGCGAGGCGTCGTTGCAAGGTGTCGATCAGCAGCGCGATCAGCAGGATCAGGCCAATCATCACACCCTGCATGAGCCGCACTTCACCCTGGATTTGTCCATGCTGCGCGCGCACGGTCGGTTCCAGCCCGGCGATGGCCTGCTGCACGGTGGTAATTTTCAGGTGGGTGGCGGCGCTGAGGTCGGCGCGTTTCTGAATCTGTTCGCGGGTCCGGCCGAGTTCGGCGGGGTAGCGGCTGAGCAGGCTGGCGAGTTCGCGTTTGAAACCGGTGCCGGCATCTTCGGCGACGGTTTTTTCGGTGTTTTCCAGCCCCATCATCGCCGAGAAATCGTCGGTATTCGATTCTTTGCTGGCGGTCACGCCAAGCAGTGGCAGCGCTTCGATCAGCTCGGCCTGAGTGCGGATGCTACTGACCTCGCGCTCGACATCGGCCGCCAGTTCGCTGCGGCCACTGCTGACCAGTTTGTCCCGGGCCAGCGAGAGTTTGCCCACGTGCTGCGAGGCAATGAGCAAGGGTGGTAGATAGGCGGCAGCGGCAGTCGTATTGGCGCTGGTGGCGTATTGGCTGAGTTGTTCCAGGCTGGCGCCCAGTTCGCGCTCGGCCTGGAGCAGCAAGGCTTGCGGATCACCCGCCAGTTTGCCAGCGGCCAACAGGTCGGTCTTGCTGAAGTCATCGAGGCTGGCAAGGCTCGGCCGCACGCTGTCAGCCAGGCCGGCCGGCAGTTCACCGAGTTCTTTTTGCAGGGTCTCGATGGCCTGGCTGGCGCTGCTCAGGCGCAAGGCATCGCCGCTGGCCAGGTAATCTTCGACGTTACGCGCCACTTGATTTTGAAAGTGCTGCGACAGGCCCAGGTAGCGCTCCATCAGCAGATAAGGACGCTCCAGGGCTTTTTGCGACCACCAGAGTGTGGCGCCGAGTGCGAGGCACACCGCGACTAGAAGCAGGGTATTGAGATTGGTCAGCAACTTCAGGCGCATCGCGGTTCTACCAACGACAGAATGGTAAGTGCCTGAAGTTATTGCGTTTGTGTTACAGGGTTATGACCGAATCAGTGGATTCAGGTGAAAAAGTGGCACTTTGATTCGACGACCGCGCCGCTTGAACACGATTGCGTCCGGCGTCCTTGGCGCGGTACAGCGCCTCGTCTGCCTGGCTGGCCATCATCAGGCTGTCGCACTCTTCGTGCAGGTCCACCACGCCGGCACTGAAAGTGCACCAGAGGTCTTGCGGCTGGGCCGGGTAGTGGATTTCGGCAAAGCGCTGGCGGATTTCATCGAGCACTTTATAAGCCGATTCGATATCGGTGTCCGGCATCACGATGGCGAACTCTTCACCGCCATACCGGCCGATGAAGTCGGTCTTGCGCAGGCGTTGCTTGAGAAACAGTGCCAGGCTCTTGATCACCCGGTCGCCCATGGGGTGGCCGTGGCTGTCGTTGACCCGCTTGAAATGGTCAATGTCGAGCATCGCAAAACTCAATGGCTTGTTCTCGCGGCGGGCGCGGAAGCTGCAGTCTTCGAGCAATTGCAGAATATGGGTGTGGTTATAGAGGCCGGTCAGGCTGTCACGGACCATCCGCGCCTTGAGGTTGCGCGCTCGGGCTGCACGGTTGCGTACGGTGGTGATCAGGTGTCGCGGCTTGATCGGCTTGGTCAGGAAGTCGTCGCCGCCTTCGCTCATGGCGTCGAGCTGCTTGTCCAGGTCGTCTTCGGCCGATAAGTAGATGATCGGCACGCTGACGTAACGGTCATTGTGCCGGATCACCTTGGCCAGTTCGGTGCCGGTGCAGGCCGGCATGTACATGTCGAGGATGATCAGGTCCGGCTGGAAATCCGCCAGTTCGGCCATCGCCTGAATCGGCTCGATCAAGGTGCGGGTGACGATCCCGGCACTGTTGAGCAGGCGCTCGGTGTGCAGGGCCTGGGCGCGGGAGTCGTCGATGATCAGCACTTTATAAGGTTCGTACTGGGCGACGCAGGTCAGCACTTCGATCTTTTCCAGCAGGCTCGACGCTTCGAGGGTACCGGTCAGAAACTCCTGACCGCCGGCGCGTACGGCCGCGAGGCGGGTCGGGGTGTCGGTTTCCAGCAGGCTGAAAAACAGCAATGGCAGTTTGTGCTCCAGACCGGTCTGAGCTTCAGCCGCCAATTGCAAACCCATGCCGGGGCCGCTGAAGTCGACGTCCATGACAATCGCTGCCGGATGCCGCTCGACCATTGAGGAGCGAAACGCCGCCACGCTGTCCAGCGATTGCGCGCTGAGACCGAAAAATTCGAGCTGCTTGGCCAGTCGCTCGGCGCGGTCGTGATCTTGCAGCATCACGTAGATCGGCTTGCGCAGTGGCGGTAGAAAGGTTTGGTCGAGCTGGTCGCCATGCCGCAGGCCGGTGCGCGACAGGCGCTGCATCAGGCGATTGAGGTCGGTGATCAGCCCGCTGCTCAGGCGTCCGCGATTGGCGTCGACGGCCGCAAGCGACTGGCTGATGCTGTGCGCCAGGTGGGTGTGTTCGGGTTGTTCGAAACGTTCGGCGAAACGCAGCAGCCTAAGGTTCGCTTCACTCAGCTCTGCCAGGTCCGTGCCTGACCATTCACAGCGTTGCAGGCGCTGCCATATCTCAAGAATCTGACGTGCTTGATGAATTACCCGCTGGGCAAAGTGGTGCTTGAGGCGCTCACGGCTGGGGTCTTCTGGCTCGGTCATATCCTGACTACTAGTTAGGGTGCATGCTGAGATCGACTGGTGGCTCTATGCTAGCACCTCTTTCCAATGGCATGAGTGTCGTATATCAATAAACTGCAAAGCGACGTTATTCAGTTCCTGACCGACTGGTCGCATAGGATCAGCGCTGTGCTTCATTTATAGTGGCTGCTCGACTCGCGGCCACTGTGCGATCCACTGTCTGCCGGGCAGATTTAATCTGCTCGCGACAAAGCACGATGGAGTAGGGTTGTGGTCGAACCGACGAACTCAAGTGATTGAAAGGATATCGCCATGCTGGACTGGAAGAACCGCACAGGCAGCGCGCCTGAACGTGCCGCCGAACCCAAGTCGGCAACCCGCAGCTATTTAGGTGGCCTGCTGTTCAGCCGCGCATTGGCCACCTTGATCGGCCTGTATTTGCTGGTGACCCTCGCCCTGGGCTGGTACTGGAGCCATGAACCTGCGCTGTTTCCGGTTCAGCAGAACGCACAACTGGCCGCCGAGAAGGAAGGCAAGCAGATGGTCGTCGGCTACACCACGGTGGAAACCCTCAAGACTGTCGCCGGTACCTTGCTGCACAAGCCGGGTGGCTATATTTCCAACGACCGTTTTCCACCAGGCTTGTGGCTGGACGACATGCCCAGCTGGGAATATGGGGTGCTGGTGCAGGTACGCGATCTGACTCGCGCCTTGCGTAAAGACTTTGCCCGTTCGCAATCGCAATCGGCTGAAGACGCTGATCTGGCCAAGGCCGAGCCGCGTTTCAACTTCGACAACAAGAGCTGGATGCTGCCGTCCAGCGAGTCGGAATACCAGGAAGGCATCAACTCCCTGAGCCGCTACCAGGCTCGCCTGTCCGATCCAGCACAAAAAAACGCCCAGTTCTATGGGCGTGCCGACAACCTGAACAACTGGCTGGGTGATGTCGCGACCCGTTTGGGTTCGCTGTCGCAACGGCTGTCGGCCAGTGTTGGCCGGGTCAAGCTGAACACCGCGCTGAAAACCGAAACCCTGGCGCCGGGTCAGGTACCGCAGCTGGATGAAGAGCGGGTGGAAACCCCTTGGCTGCAGATCGACGACGTATTCTATGAAGCGCGCGGTCAGGCCTGGGCGCTGTCGCATTTGTTGCGCGCCATCGAAGTCGATTTCGCCGATGTACTGGCGAAGAAGAACGCGACGGTCAGCGTGCGCCAGATCATTCGTGAGCTGGAGGCGTCCCAGGAAACAGTCTGGAGCCCGATGATCCTCAACGGCAGCGGTTTCGGGATTTTGGCCAACCACTCGCTGGTCATGGCCAACTACATCTCGCGGGCCAACGCGGCAGTTATCGATTTGCGTCAATTGCTCAATCAGGGCTGAGTCATGGTTGATAATGTCAATGAGGCTGCACACCGCGCGGCCTCGGACGCCGAACAGATCGCCTGGGTCGACGAGCAGGACACCCTGCTCGGTTCGCTGGTGCGTTCGGACTTGCGCGCGCGCGGGCTGATCGGGCGTGGCACTTACATCATGCTGTTCAACTCGGCCGGCGAACTGTGCGTGCATCAGCGCACGTTCAGCAAAGCCATTTATCCGGGATTCTGGGATGTGGCGGCGGGTGGCATGGTATTGGCAACCGAAACCTACGCCGAATCGGCGGCCCGTGAACTGGAAGAAGAGTTGGGCGTCAGTGGGGTCGAGCTGACTGGCCATGATCATTTTTTCTTTGAGGACACCGGCAACCGCCTGTGGTGTTCGGCGTTTTCGGCAGTCTGGGACGGGCCATTGATCCTGCAGCCGGAAGAAGTGCTTCAGGCCCGCTTTATTCCTATCGAACAGGTGATGCAGGAAATCACGCAGAAGCCTTACTGCCCGGACTCTTTGGCGGCGTTGAAGCGCTATCTGCGCGCGCGCGGGGGTGACGCTGTAAAGGGCGTCGCAAAAGATCTATAAAATGGCGCCGATTGGCTCTTAGCAAGTGCGCTTTTTGCCGTTACACTGCGCGACCTTTTCAAGCTGAACCGGTATTGCTTGTTGTAGGAGCGTCCGGTCAGTAGCGCTGCCCCTGCCTGAGTGGGGCTTCGCGGTCGATAGCACTTGCCAAAGTTGCTGCGACCAGTCTTTGTCCTCCCAAGAGGATTGCCGGTGGCCAAAAAAGCCGCATCCTTCGCCGCCCTTGGTGGCCTGGTATTTTCCACCGACGCAGGTCGACATTGCCCGGACTGTAGCCAGCCGGTGGCAGCCTGCATCTGCAAACA
The DNA here is from genome assembly GCF_003732175.1 of Pseudomonas brassicacearum. Taxonomy (GTDB): domain Bacteria; phylum Pseudomonadota; class Gammaproteobacteria; order Pseudomonadales; family Pseudomonadaceae; genus Aquipseudomonas; species Aquipseudomonas brassicacearum_G. The sequence goes on along the minus strand of NZ_MOBI01000017.1, from coordinate 160,781 downwards.
AACCGTTATCCCGGCCGGCGACGGCATCGCGCGCGTGCGCCGCGAAAGCAAGGGCCGGGGCGGCAAGACGGTGACGACCATCAGCGGCGTGCCGCTGGCCGAAGACGCGCTCAAGGAGCTCGCCACGACGTTGAAGAAACGTTGCGGTACAGGTGGCGCGTTGAAGGACGGGATCATCGAGATCCAGGGCGATCATGTCGAGCTACTCTTGGCAGAGCTGATCAAACACGGTTTCAAAGCGAAGAAATCCGGCGGCTAGCAGCCTCTGTGAAAACCACCCCGACTTGATGCAGTCCTGATCCGATTCAGGTTGAACGTCGTCTCCATGGTTTTCACAGAGCCTGTTCTGACCGGTTTCTAAACTCAGCGCTGCAAGTGTGGTCTATCCCGCTTGCAGGCTAATCGTCATTTTTTCACTTTAGACTGCGCCAGCCCTCAACCCGGGTGGCGCTCTTTGACTTCTTTATAGGGGACTTCGATGTCCGTACGACGCACACGCAAAGACGATGGCAGCCAATGGACAGTTGCGGACAGCCGCAGTGTTTACGGGATTCGCCATTGGGGGGCCGGGTATTTCGCGATCAGTGACGCCGGTCGCGTAGAAGTTCGTCCGAACGGCCCGAGCAGCGCACCTATCGATCTGTTCGAACAAGTCGCACAGCTGCGCAAAAGCGGCCTGTCCTTGCCACTGCTGGTGCGCTTCCCGGACATCCTGCAGGACCGTGTCCGTCAGCTGACTGGCGCCTTCGACGCGAATATCGAGCGTCTGGAATACCAGAGCAAGTACACCGCGCTGTACCCGATCAAGGTTAACCAGCAGGAAGCGGTGATCGAGAACATCATCGCCACCCAGAACGTGTCCATCGGCCTGGAAGCCGGTTCCAAGCCGGAACTGCTGGCCGTGCTGGCCCTGGCGCCAAAGGGCGGTACCATCGTCTGCAACGGTTACAAGGACCGTGAGTTCATCCGTCTGGCACTGATGGGCCAGAAGCTGGGCCACAACGTGTTCATCGTGATCGAGAAAGAATCCGAAGTCGGCCTGGTAATCGAAGAGGCTGCCTCGCTGAAGGTCAAGCCTCAAGTCGGCCTGCGGGTTCGCCTGTCGTCCCTGGCATCGAGCAAATGGGCTGACACTGGCGGCGAAAAATCCAAGTTCGGGCTGTCTGCTGCCCAGTTGCTGTCGGTAGTCGAACGCTTCCGTGCGGCTGGTCTGGATCAGGGCATTCGCTTGCTGCACTTCCACATGGGCTCGCAGATCGCCAACCTGGCGGACTACCAGCACGGCTTCAAGGAAGCGATCCGTTACTACGGCGAACTACGCAACCTTGGCCTGCCGGTGGATCACATCGACGTTGGCGGTGGCCTTGGGGTCGACTACGACGGTACCCACTCGCGTAACGCCAGCTCGATCAACTACGACATGGACGATTACGCCGGTGTCGTGGTCGGCATGCTCAAGGAATTCTGCGACGCGCAGAGCCTGCCGCATCCGAACATCTTCTCCGAGAGTGGGCGTTCGTTGACGGCTCACCACGCCATGCTGGTGGTACAGGTCACCGACGTCGAGAAACACAACGACGACGTGCCGATGATCGAGAACAAGGAAGAGCTGCCGGAAACCGTGCAATGGCTGGTCGACCTGCTCGGTCCGACCGATATCGAGATGGTCACCGAAACCTACTGGCGCGCGACTCACTACATGAGCGACGTGGCCACCCAGTATGCCGATGGCAAGCTGACCCTGGCCGAAAAAGCCCTGGCCGAGCAATGCTACTTCGCTGTCTGCCGTCGCCTGCACAACTCGTTGAAAGCCCGTCAGCGCTCGCACCGTCAGGTGCTCGACGAACTCAACGACAAGCTGGCCGACAAATACATCTGCAATTTCTCGGTATTCCAGAGCCTGCCGGACACCTGGGCCATCGGCCAGGTCCTGCCGATCCTGCCGCTGCACCGTCTTGATGAAGAGCCGATGCGCCGTGCCGTGCTGCAAGACCTGACCTGTGACTCCGACGGCAAGATCAAGCAATACGTCGACGAGCAGAGCATCGAAACCAGCCTGCCGGTACACGGGCTCAATGATGGCGAAGACTACCTGCTGGGGATTTTCCTGGTGGGCGCTTACCAGGAAATTCTCGGTGACATGCACAACCTGTTCGGTGACACCGACTCGGTAAACATCTACCAGAATGCCGACGGCAGCGTTTACCACGCCGGTATCGAAACCCACGACACCATCGAAGACATGCTGCGTTACGTGCACTTGTCGCCGGAAGAGCTGATGACGCACTACCGCGACAAAGTGGCCAGCGCTCGAATCAGTGCCACCGAGCGCACTCAGTACCTCGATGCCTTGCGCCTGGGTCTGACTCGCTCGTCTTACCTGTCTTCTTGAGGTAGCGAACCGCTGTGACCAGGTTGTCTGAAAAAACTCCGCGTAGTGTGGAGTTTTCGGAGGACCTGGTACGGCATTTCTTTATTTTTGTAGCGATTTGCCGTGCCCACGCACTTTCAACGCTGTGTGGTCTTCATTTCGCGTAGGTCATTTCCTAAGTTGTACTTCGGCACTCTACTCGGCCATGTCTCTCAGCGAGAATCCCCGGCCGTCCCTCCTGTAGAGAAACGCCGATGTTCGATCCCGTCAACGAGCCGTCATTTCGTCTGGAGATAGCGGGTCAGCCCCAACCCTTTGTCGTTGTCGCCTTTACCGGCTGCGAGTCCATCAGCCAACCCTTTGCTTTCCAGCTGGATCTGCAGTTCGATGAGCCGCGGCTGGACATGGCGAGCCTGATGTTTCGCTCGGCGTACCTGGGGTTTGGGGGCGCGGGCACCGGTATCCACGGACAGATTCATGACCTTGCCCCGCTTCATGACGACGCGGCGCCGGCGCTCTGGCGTCTGTGCCTCGGGCCGAAGCTGGCCTGCCTGGCGCAACGCTGCAACCAGCGAATTTTCACCGGACTGTCAGTCCCGCAGATTCTGGTTCAGGTACTGAAAGAACACGGTATAGACGAAAAAAACTGTCGATTCGAACTCAGGAACGACTACCCCGTGCGGGAATTTTGCACCCAGTACCGTGAGTCGGATTTGGCGTTTCTTCAGCGCCTGTGCGAGCAAGAGCGGATTCACTACCACTTCCAGCACCGTAAGCACGGTCATTACCTGATCTTTGCCGACACTCGGCGCAGTTCGTCTCCAGGTGTCGGCACAACGTTTGATACCCAAGGCACTGCACCCGCCGTCAGGTGTTTCACGGTTCATGCTCATGCCGATGGGGCACGTCACGATGGATTGCCGAAACCTGTCGCAGAAGGCGAAACGGACCTGCCAAACATGCGTAGCGGCATGCTGATGCCGTTGTCGGGCCATCCGTTTGCCGACTGGAATCACCTGTGGTTGCTGACCCGGGTCGAGCATTCGGGCGGTCAGGCGCAGTTGCCGTACTACCGCAACCGCATTGATGCGATTCCCTGGGAGGCGCCGTTCGTACCGTTTCGTCCAAGCGAGAAGCCTCGGATGAACAGCGTGCAACGTGGCTGGGTGGTCAATGTCGACGAACCTCGCAGCGACGCGGCCCAACGCATCGCCGTGCAGTTCGATTGGCTTTATCAGGGCGAGGGTGCACGGCCCAGCCATTGTTGGCTGCCGGTCTCGCCCCAACTGTCTGCAGAGTCGGTTGCCGGTTTAACAGCGGGGGTTGAGGTCTGTGTGAGCTTTATCGAGGGCGACCCGGACCAGCCATTGATCACCGGCATATTTCAGGGGACGGCGTTGAACGTCGACAGCGTGTCGCCTGTCGAAACCTCCCCGCCTTCAATGGTCGGGGAGGCGCTCCCGGCACGGGAGGAATTGCCGCCCGAGGATCGCCATGACTTGTTGGCATTGGTTCAGAGCAGCCAGCCCTTGGTGTTGCTGTGTTTGATACCCGGCGGCGGGAGTTTCATGCATTGCCGGCAAGCGATCTGCGCCTGCCGCACGGTGGCAGGGCTTGGCCAAAGTGGTGCGGCATGATCGCTGCCCAGTCGGCTCAATGGCTTTTGCTGGATGTACCGGGTTCGCCGCAGGCAGGGGGGAGCCTGCAGCAGCGGTTTGCCGACGTACCGTGTTACGCGTTGTTCGAGAACACCGACCTGCATGCATTGCGCGACCAGGGGCCGCAGTTGATCGAACTGTCGGCGCAATCGCCGCTGATGCAATGTTGCCACGACGAGCCGGCGGACTGGCCGGGGTTGCTGCTGGTCAGCTCTGCATCCCTGGAGCAATTGCTCGGACACCTTCGACGTATGCTCACGGTCACGTTCGGGCTTCATTACAAAGGCTTGCTCAGCTACTACAACCCGTTTATCGCCAGTTACTTTTTTGATGCCAGCGATGCCCGCGAGTTGAGCCACTGGCTGGGGCCGATCGATAAGCTGTACTGGCACGGTGGAACCTGGGAGGACCGGGCGATCGGCAGTCTGGGTTGGTTGCATTTGGTCAATCCGCGATTGGCCGTCAGTGAACTGGCCATCGAAGACAGCCTCAGCCTTCGCCAACAGAACAAGTTGCAGGCGTGCCTGCTGGAGCGCCATGCGTGGCACTGGAGTCGCTCGACGGGCCACGACTTTGGCACGATCTGGTCTTTTGTGCAGGAAGGACTCGAACAGGGCTTCAGCGAGCAGACGGTGCTCGATGGCTGGTTGCGATTACGTTTGCAATACCCGTCAGCCACACCCGAAGAACACCTGCCGGGGCGCACTCAGCAAGAGCGGCTCGACAGCTTGCGCAACCGCTGGCAGAGCCCACGCCCATAGCAGCCGCTACGAGAGCTGGAACAGCACGCTGTTCAGACGGTGAACCAACCATCGTTCTTGCGCAGGTTCCAGGCGAATGCCCCAAGCGTCAGGCTGCGCAGCACCATGAACAACAGGAAGGTCAGCCACAGTCCATGGTTGCCGAACCCTTGCAGTGCCCAGGCAAATGGCAGCAATAGCAGCACCGTCAGCAGCATGCCGTTGCGCATTTCCCGGGCACGGGTGGCGCCGATGAACAGGCCGTCGAGCAAGTAGCTCCAGACGGCGATCAGTGGCAGTGCGGCGAGGTACGGCAAATAGACGAACGCAGTGTCGCGCACGCTCTGGATATTGGTCTGCATCTCGATGAACAAATGCCCGGTGCAGAAGAACAGCAGCGCAAACCCCAGGCTGGCAATCAATGACCAGCCGCAGGCAACCACCAAGGACCGACGCAAGGCCTGGCGGTCATGGGCACCGATGGCGTGGCCGCATAGAGCCTCCACCGCGTGGGCCAGGCCATCCAGGGCATGGGCGGTCAACAGCAAACCATTGAGTAGCAGCGCATTGGCGGCTACGGTCGCATCGCCGAGCCGTGCGCCTTGCACGGTCACCATGAAAAACACCGATTGCAGCGCCAGACTGCGAATGAAGATATCGCGGTTGACCGTCAGCAGCGGCCGCCAACTCTGCCACAGCGCCAGTGCCGCCCAGGCGATATGCCCGGGATAGGCGCGCAGGGCATGACGGGTCATGGCCAGGCCGAGCAGGGCGCCGGTCCATTCGGCGATCACTGAAGCGCGAGCCGCCCCGACAACGCCCCACTGCAGACCCAGGACGAACCACAGGTTCAGAACGATATTCACCAGGTTGGTGGTCAGCAGAATCGCCAGCGGTGCGCGGGCGTTCTGGGTGCCGAGGAACCAGCCGACCAGCGCATAACTGGCCAGCGCTGCCGGTAAGCCAAACAACCGGGTGTGGAAGAACTCGCGGGTCAGTTGATCGAGCTCGGCAGAGGGCTGCATGAAGTGCAACGCCACGCCACTGAGCGGTACACCCAGCATCCCGAGCAGCAGCGCCAGCCCCATCGCCAATAGCAAGCCTTGCAGCAGGATCTGCCGCAGCGCCGCGCCGTCACCGCGACCGGCCGCCTGCGCCGCAAACCCGGTCGAACCCATGCGCAGAAACCCCATGGCCCAGGCCAGAAAGGTGTACAGGCTGGCACCCACCGCGACAGCGCCGAGCTGATGTGCGTGGGGCAGGTGGCCGACCACCGTGCTGTCGACCAGCGCTACCAGCGGCACGGAAATGTTCGAAAGAATCATCGGCGCGGCAAGTGCCCAGACGCGGCGATGGGTCGCACGATCGCGCCAGTCGGTAATCAACGTAGACATTCAGGCTCCTTTCGAGAGCGGGCATTGTAGCGGCAGATCCAGGCGTCGTTGGGCGCTTGTTGTGGGGCGTCGGTCAATCTGCCCCACATGGAATCTTGGTGTTAGTGAACAACCCAGCTCAACACCCACAACCCCAGCACCAGCCAGATAATCCCTGCGATGATCGACGCACGCATGAAGGCGCGGACCGCCGAGTACAGCAGCATCAAGCCGATGATCAGCACGAGAATGCTGATGATCGAGGGCTCCATGCCCAGTGCTCGTGACAGCCCGTCGACAAAATTGCCGCTGGCGTGAGTCAAGGCATTGAACAACCCACTGAGCGTATCGACGATGAACCGGATGACCGAACCCAGCGCCTGGCCGAGCCATTCGAAAAAACTATCTACCTGCATGTGTACGTCCTGATGAAAGAGTGGGTGCCGGAGCTGAGCTCTTTGGCCATTGTCAGGGCTGGCGAGCACCCTTGAAGCATAGAGGTTTGGTGGTTTGAATTTGCGAATAGTAACTGAACGTCTGCGCCCACTGGGCAAGCTTCTGCGTTCGGTACTGGCTAGAGTCAGAATCGGGCTTTTAGTCCCACCCACCCCTTCAAGTCCAAACATACAAGCGGGCTTGCTCGCGAACTGTCGCGAAGCGACAGCTGTGTTCGGCGCTTGCCTTCATCCGCCATCGGCCCGAAGCTATACGCCTTCAGGAGAGCCCGATGAACCTTGTTGAACTGACCGAACGCCTGCACTGCATCCGTGATCGCAACGACTGGCGGCAATTTCACAGCCCGAAGAACCTGGCCATGGCCGCCAGTGTCGAAATGGCCGAGCTGGTGGAAATTTTCCAATGGTTGAGCGAAGACCAGTCGCGCCAGTTGCCAGCGGACAAACTCGCGCATGCCGGTCAGGAAGTCGGCGATATCGTGCTTTATCTACTGCTGCTGTGCAGCGAGCTGGGGTTGGACATGGAACAGGTAGTACGCAGCAAGCTGGCTGACAGCGAACGGCGGTTCAGCTGATGAGCGACCGTCATTTCGATCAGCTGGCGACCCGTTTCGCCGAAAAAATCTACGGCGGTGCCAAAGGCGCGATCCGTCTGGCGGTGCTGCAGGCCGACCTGGCCGAAACCCTGCCGGATCGACCGTTGCGGGTGCTGGATATCGGCGCCGGACTTGGGCATATGTCGTTGTGGCTGGCCCAGCGCGGCCATCAAGTGACACTGGCCGAGCCTGCCGAACCGATGCTCGAAGGCGCCCGCCAGCGCTTCGCCGACGCAGGGCAAACGGCGACCTTTATCCAGGCTCCGTGGCAAGAACTGCTGGGGCAGCTCACCGAACCCTACGACCTGGTGTTGTGCCACGCGGTGCTGGAGTGGTTGGCCGAGCCTCACGCGATTCTGCCGGTCCTGCATCAACTGACGACTAAAGACGGCTGGCTGTCGCTGGCGTTCTATAACCGCGATGCACTGATTTACCGCAACTTGCTCAAGGGCCATTTCCGCAAGATGCGCAAGAACGACATGGCCGGCGAGAAGCAGAGCCTGACCCCGCAGATGCCTCTGGACCCGCGAGAGTTGGCGACGCAACTGGAAGGCTTATGGCAGGTCGAAACCCAGAGCGGAGTGCGGGTTTTCCATGACTACATGCCGGTAGAGTTTCAGGCCCGTGCCGAACTGATCGACTTGCTGGAAATGGAACTGGCCCACCGTCGTCACCCGAGTTTTGCGGGGCTGGGGCGTTACCTGCACTGGATCTGTCGCCCGGTCTGAACCGTGGTTTCTGTGGAGAGCATCATGAAACGCCGTTTGGGATTGATCATGTTGTGTCTGGGGCTCGGTGCCTGTCAGGGCAGCAATCCATATATCGCCAGCTCCAACCCGCTGCCGCCAGCCCCGCCGCAAGCTGCCAACACCTTTGATCGCAGCGCCTATCCAGCGGCGCCGCGTGATTACAGCCGTTACCAAAGCTGGGCCTGGCTCAACGGTCGGTTGCCCAACGGCTCGGCCTGGGCCGACTCGGCGCAGATCGCCGAAGCGGTGAGCAATGCGCTGGACCAACGGGGTTTGCGTCCGCTGCACGACAATCGTCCGGCCGATCTGTGGGTCAGCGCCGATCTGCATCAGGAAACCCGTCTGAAGCAGGTTCAGGACGATTACGGTTATGGCGGCTACGGCGGTTATAACCGTTATGGCAATGGCTACGGGATGTACAACACAGTACCGATCGTTCGTACCTATCAGGTGCAAGTGCTGGTGATCCGGGTGGATTTGTTCGACGCCAGCACCGGGCAACCGGTCTGGAGTGCCAGCGCGGAAACAGGCCTTCAGGGCAACGAAATAGAGCGTGGCGATGCGTTACGAACAGCTGTGGAAAAGGCGGTAGCGGCGTATCCTCCTGGTTAGGTTCCCTGCCTGGACCCGGAGAAAAATCATGTCCCTTCGTCTCTCATTACTGGCGTGCGCTGTGTTGCTCAGCGCCTGCCAAACGACCAAGGTCAATTACGATTTTGATGCCAGCCGCGACTTCGCCGCCTATCGCAGCTGGGCCTGGAAAGAGCCTGCCGTGCAATACCGTCCCGACGATCCGCGGATCAAGAGCGACCTCACCGAACAACGCATTCGCCAGGCGGTTGCCGATCAACTCGACCAGCGTGGCCTGCGCCCGGCCGCTACCGGTGCCAAGGCTGACGTCAATGTGCGGACCTACCTGATCGTCGAGGACCGCCAGCAGCAAATCACCACCAACTATGGCGGTGCCTGGGGTGGCCCGTGGAATGGCTACTGGGGCGCACCGATGTACAACGAAACCCGCAACGTTTCCTACAAGGTCGCCACGCTTCAGATCGACCTGCTCGATGGCAAGGATGGCAAGCTGGTCTGGCGTGGCAGCGATGAGCAGTTGCTCAGCAGATCGCCGCAGCCTGCCGACCGCAGCGCCGCGATTCGCGCGACGGTAGGGCGGATATTGAGCAACTACCCGCCGAAATAAATGCGGGAATATGACTGGCCGACCTTTCTGTAGGAGCTGCCGAAGGCTGCGATCTTTTGATCTTTTTGGGGGGCGGCTTGTAAAGGTCAAAAGATCGCAGCCTTCGGCAGCTCCTACTACACTGCCTGCACCACCGGAGGTAGCGCTCGGCAGTGCGCCGGCAAAGGAGTGCTCGATGTCTCCCCGTTTGCAGTTTTGCGGCCCTGCCGGGCAACGTGGCGCAATTGGTTTGCTCGCGGCAATGACCTTCGGCCTGGCGCTTTTGATTGCGCTGTTGGTGGTCGACAGTGGCCGGCTCTATCTGGAGCAGCGCAAGTTGCAACGGGTCGTGGACAACGCCGCACTGGAAGCGGTCAGCCGCGGCGGTACTTGCCTGCCGGGCCTGACGGCGGCCAGTTATGCCGGGCAAAGCGCGGTTCGTAATGCGTTCATCGTTAGCCCCACCAGCACCTTGACTACCACCTGCGGTTCGCTGGCGACGGCGCCGACCAACCTGCGCACCTTCGTCCCCAATGCCGCGCATTCGACGGCCATTCAGGTGGTTGCCACCAACGTGGTAGCGACCAGTGCGGCGGCGGGTATTCAGGCATTGTTCAGCGGGGCTTCGCTCAGTGCCAATACCACGCTGACCGCCAAGGCGGTGGCAGCGGCGCCGCAACCGACGCTGGCGCAGCTAAGCATTCGCAGTTCGGTCGTCAGCGTCGACACAGCAAGGTCGAATCTCTTGAACCCGCTGTTCTCGACCCTTCTGGGCGGCAGCGTGAACCTGACAGCCGTGGGCTGGGACGGCCTGGCCAATGCCGATATCAACCTGCTGCAGTTCATGGACCAGCTGGCTATCGATCTGGGGGTTACCGCAGGTGATTACACCGCATTGCTCAACGCGCAAGGATCGGTCACTCAGTTCATACACGCCGCGGCAACGGTGGCGGGTCAGAATGGAGCCTCGGCCGATGTGATGACGGCGCTGACCAGCCTGCAGGTGGGGGCCAGCAATGCACCACCGATCAAGCTTGGCGATGTGCTTCAACTTCAAACGGACACCTCGACGGCCGGCCTGGATGCCACGGTGCAGCTGTTTCAGCTGGTTCAGGGCTTTGTGCAGTTGGCGAATAAAAACAGTTCGGTGACCGCCGTTCTACCGGTGAACGTACTGGGTCTGTTGGGCGTGACAACCCGTGTAAAAGTGATTGAACCGCCGCAGTTTTCTGCCGTGGGCGATCCGGAACTGGCCAAGGCCGATCCATTGGGCGTGAACCGGATCTATGTGAAGACCGCGCAGGTGCGAGTGCTCGCAACGGTCGACCTTTCTCTTATCAATGCGGTGTTGCAGTTGGTGAATACGCTGTTGAGCGCGATTGTCGTTTCTATCAACACGCTGCTGGCACCCGGGTGCCTGTTGTCAACCTGCACACAAACAGACCTGCAAATAGCGCCTGAAGGCCTCAACCTCGATGTGGGAATCGAAGCGGGAGTCGGGAGCAGTTATGTCACCGATTACTCATGCGTCAGTCCGACCAGCAAAAGTCTCACCGCGACCACGGACATTTCCGCGCTCAAAGTCGAGGTCGGCCAGATCGACCCTGCCATCTGGTTCTCCTCCTCGCCGTTGTCAGCGCTTACACCGTTAACCCTGGTCGATATCGGCAGCAGGACCTGCCAGGGATTGACCTTCACCTGTGGTCCGCGAACACCCTTTACCGGCGGTGGCAGCGAAATCATGATTGACAGCCTGATCGCCGGGACCAGTGACCCGAACTACACCTACAACAATCCCAAGGAAATCAATGTCCCGCCACTGCCGACTCACACTGTTTCGGTATCGGGTGTGGTTGGTAGTTTGAGCGGGACATTGGGAGGGGTAACTCTGATTTCGCACACTCCCACTATTAGTGGCAGCCTGATTGGCGGGCTGCTCACTACATTGGTATCGACCCTGAATCTGGTGACCACTCAATTGGTCGGTGCGATTGACGGCTTGCTGGCGCCCTTGGTCGATCCGCTGGTGTACAGCCTGCTGCTCAATCTGGGGATCGACGTCAACAAGGTCGATGTGGGGTTCAACCTCACCTGCGGCCAAAAAGGCAAAGCCTACCTGGTGATCTGATCATCCAACGCAATCGGCAGCTCGATACAGAACCGCGCGCCCTCGATCGAATTGCGCACGCTTAACCGTCCGCCCATGTTCTCGATGATACCGTAGCTCACCGACAACCCCAGGCCGGTGCCAACACCGACCGGTTTGGTGGTGAAGAACGGTTCGAAGATCCGTTCCAGCAAGCGCGGATCAATACCGCCAGCGTTGTCCTCGACCCACAGCCTTATCGAATACTCATCACGTTCGGCATACAGCGAAATCCACGGTTTGAACGCTGGATCGCTTTCGCGCTTGCTCAGCAGTGCGTCGCGAGCGTTGACCATCAGGTTGATCACCACTTGTTCCAATTGATCGACATGGCCACGTACATTGGCCTCGAAACCGAATTCGCTGATCCGTAAGTCGATGCCTTTGCCGCGCATGCCCTCGGCCAGCAATGACAGCGTGCCTTCCACCGCGTGTGCCGGATTGAACAATTGTTGCTCGATTTCCGAGCGCCGGCCGAACACCCGCATGTGATCGACCACCCGAGCCGCACGCTGGACCTGGGCGTCGATGCGCTTGAGTTTGTCTTGCAGGTAGTTGATCTGCACATCGCCGTTGCTCAAGCGCTTGAGCACGTTGGCGACGGCCATGCGCATCACGTTCAGTGGCTGGTTGATTTCATGCGCCAGCCCGGTGGCCATTTCTCCCAGGGTGGCCATTTTTGCGCTTTGCGTGAGCTGTTGTTGCGAGCGACGGACTTCGGTGTTGTCGCGGCCCACGGCCTGAATTTCGATCAGGCGACCTCGCTCGTCGAACACCCCGCGATCCGACCAGACCCACCAGGCATTTTCGCGTCCGGGGAGTTGCAGGCTGATTTCCGCGGTGCTCACCGGGAACTCCGGCGTCAGTTGGCGCAGGCGCAGCACAAAGGCTTCGCGCTGTTCGGCCGATAGCCAACTGCCCAGATCGACCCCCGGCAATTGTTCGGGCGTGCATTCCAGGTACGTCGCCAAGGGACGATTGCCGAACGTCAGCGTCAAGTCAGGACGATAGCGGCAGATCATCGCGGGTGAATCTTCCACCAGAATCCGGTAGCGCTCCTCGCTCTGTTTGACCTGTTCGGCGGCCTGGGTGGCTTCGCTGACGTCCAGCCACAAGCCGACCGCCTCCACGGGCAGCCCGAGGTCATCGCGCAGCAACCTGGCTTCATCGAGCAGCCAGTGGTAGTTGCCACGTTGGTCGCGCAGACGGTAACGCGCGCGCACCGATCCCTCGCGCAGCAGTTGGCGGGTGCGTTCGAAATACAGGTCACGGTCTTCGGGATGAACCCGCTCAACCAACGCGTTGCCCGCAAAATCATTGAGGCTCCAGCCGAGCAACGGCAGCAGGCTGGCACTGAAAAAGCTCGGTTGCAGCGCGCCTTCGACATAGCGCTGCACGTAGATCACCGCCGGCGAACTGGCAATCAGGTTGTCCAGGCGGGCATGGGCAGCGGCGGCCTGTTGCTGTTGATTCTTGATGTCGCTGATGTCGAGCATGAACCCCACCAGCCGACGCTGTTCACCCACGCCTAGCGCCTGGCCTTGCAAGCGATACCAGATCGGCGTCTGGGCGTCGTCAGCGCGGTGCAGGCGCACGCACAGCAGCAAGGTCTTGCCGTGTTGTTGCAGGTCCTGCACGCGGCTGGCCAGCTCTTGGCGGTCGGCCGGATGGATCAGCGTCAGCCACTGGGCCAGCGGTAACCGGGCACTCTCCAGGTGCAGGGTGAATGCCAATTGCGGTGCCAGTTGAACCTCGTTAATGCTGCTGAACAGCTCCCACCAACCGGTACCCAGCAAGCCTTGCAGGGCTTCGAGTCGTTCCAGTTGCTGATGTTGATGCTGCTCGCGTAAACGACCCAGCAGTGGCCCGGCCAACGCTGCGGCCAGCAGCGACCAGTCACGCTCGCTGAGCTGCGGCGCACGTTGCTGCACCGGGTAAAAGCCACAGAGCAACCAGGCTGCCACACCGTGATCGTCCCGATAGGGCACCAGAAAACCGTCGGTATTACCGAAGGTTCCCTGCAACCGCGGATGCTCGCTGAAACCATGCGCGATGTTCAAGCGCAACGGTGTATTACCGCTCAAGCTGTCCAGGCTGGTGCCCAGCGGCTGGCCGGTTTGCCACAGCTGCGGCGCATCGTGTGCGGTGTACTGGCTGTGGATCAGCCAGCCTTGTTCCTGGTCGTCGAGCAGCGCGATGGCAACACAGGGAATGTGCCAGCGCTGGGCCAGGCCTTGAAGTTGTTCGGTCAGAACCTCGGGCAGGCGCATCAGGCTGCACAGGCGAAGCTGTTCGCTCATGTGTCCGGCGAACGACTGACATTCCTCGCGGCTGTGGGCCTGCTGGCGTTCGTGCAGCAAATCACCAATGTCGAGCAACTGCAGCAGCCAGCCGTCAGGCGTCGGCTGAACCCAGCCGCGCAGGTGCAGGGTTTGTCCGCCGAGGCCGCTGAAGTCCAGGTCCAGACTTTGGCTTTGCCAGTCGGCAGGTGTGCCTTCGATGGCCAAATGGCTGTGAGGCAGCAGGTAATCGATCAGTAGCAGGGATTGGTCGGCAGGCGGACGCTGCGCCAATGCACGACGCAAGGGGCCACTCATTTGCAGTACCCGGCCCTGAAGGTTCAGCAGCAGGTGTAATCCGACATTCTGTGTCACCAGGCTGTAGGGCGTGTCGGGTTCCTGGAATGGCGGACGATTGAGCAGTCGGCCAAAGAGCTTTTCTCCAGGTGTCAAAATTGAAGACTCGATTGTGCCGTCAGGTTCGTCGGCAGATTGGGCACGGTACCGACACCCGGCAGGACGAGGAACGGGATGACTTGATTGAGCTTGCTGGTGGGGTACGTCACGCTGACCGTCAGCAAACCGGTGCCTGCGTTATAGGCCGCCTTGGCGTCCACACCAAAGGTGATATTGAAGGCGCTTGGCACCCAGGACAGTTGCTGCTGTAAAACACTGGTTGCCAGGTTCTCCATGGCTGTTGGGTAGTTGGGCGTCTTCGGATCAAGCGCGACGCTTTGCCGGACCGCCTCGGCGGTGGCCTCGTTGAATGACTGCACCAGCAACAGCGGCAGGCTGTAGCTGACGATCCCGTAGAACACCGCAAAAAAGATCACGAACACCAGGGCGAACTCAATCGCCACAGCGCCTTTTTGCTTTTTGGGGAGGCCTGATTTCATGAGTGCGTCTACCCTGACAACGACTACGTGGTATGAGCATAGAATCATTCAGCAAAAGCGGACGATTTTTACCGGATGCAGAGTTTTGTCCTACTGATCTGGCTGGCGCTTTGCGCGGCACAGGATGTTCAGCAACGGCATATCGCCAACAGCCTGACCTTGGGCGCAGGGGTGTTGGCGTTGATTTATCTGTTGTGGACCGGCACCACCTGGCTGGGCGCGCCCGACGTGCAGGGCGGGTGGGCATTGCTGCTGGCGCTGCTGTTTACCTTGCCTGGTTATGGGGTGGAGCGATTGGGGGCCGGCGATGTGAAGCTGATGGCGACGATCGGACTGGCGACCGACAACCTGCATTTGCTCGGCAGTTTTATCGGCGCTGGAATGTCTGGCCTGGTGTGGCTATTGATTGCTTCAAAGGTCTGGCCGCATATGAGTCAACGGCTTAGGGCCCGACTTCAATACTTCGCTCCCGAGCTGTCAAAAAAACCACCCTTTGCGCCCTTTGTGCTGGTCGGCATGCTGCTGACATTGGCGTGGCTCCGCTAGTCGTGCGGCGCGACTAGTGCTATGTACATAGTAGGAAAGTAGGTCTACTTTCCATTCAGGCCTGTACAGCTCGCCGCTGTCGGTACAGGAAGTGACAGTCTTCGGACAGGGCATGGAGGCGCACGTGAACAAGTCTACCTCTGCGGTAAAAGTGCTGGTGGTCGACGATCAGCCGTTGATCGTGGAAGAGCTTTGCGAGTTTCTTGAAAGCAGCGGTTACCGTTGCGTCCCTTGTGAGTCCAGCCAGCAAGCCATCGAGCGCTTTCGCGAAGACGTCGACATCGGCCTGGTCCTCTGTGATTTGCACATGCCTGGGCTCGACGGTATTCAACTGGTTCAGGAGCTGCAACACATCACCGGCAAGCACCGGGTATTCGAAGCCATCATGCTCACCGGGCGCGCCGACAAACAGGATGTGATCAAGGCCTTGCGCGCCGGGATCGCTGACTACTACCAGAAACCGATTGATCTGGATGAGCTGCTGGAAGGCTTGCAGCGTCAGGAAGTCGCGCTTCAGGAACGGCAAAAAAGTGTGCAGTTGGGGCATTTGAATCAGAAGCTGCAAGACCTTTCCGAATCGATCGATGACCTTTATCAGGACCTTGATAAAGTTCGTCGTGCTCCGCTTGTGTCGTCGGGTGGGGAGGTTGATCGGGAGCAGATTCCGGCGATCTTTGATCAGCTGTCGCCTCGTCAGCTCGATGTTGCGCGGTTGGTGGGCAAGGGGCAGACCAATTATCAGATTGCCTGTGAGTTGGGGATTACCGAGAACACGGTGAAGTTGTATGTGTCGCAGGTGTTGCGGTTGACGCATATGCATAATCGGACGCAGTTGGCGTTGGCTTTGTCGCCGAGTAGTTCTGGGGGGCGGGCGCGCGTGACGGCGCACTGAGTTTGGCTTTGGTTTGTGTACATATCCGTTGCTGCGGTAATGGCTGCTTACGGTTCCGCTTTTACAGCGTGTCACTTTTGGCAAACGCCCCAAAAGTAACCAAAAGGTCTCGCCCCGAGCGTACGGCACCTCGCCTAGGCTCGGCGTTCCCTCGCTCCGGTGTCCATCAGGGGGCATCGCCTCCGGTCTGCTTCGCGACGACCTCCTCTCGATGTGTCCGGCTGCGCCGTACGGCGCTGCGCGCCCACCCCCTGATGAACACCTCCACTCGGCCTCCCGAAGGGGCGGATGGGTCAAGATCAAGATCAACAGCACGGCGGCCTGACAGCCGGCCTGAGTGGTAGGGGTGTGCACGGCTTTAGATCGTTCCCACGCTCTGCGTGGGAATGCCGCCAGGGACGCTCCGCGTTCCGCTTCACGAGCTGACGCAGAGCGTCAGGGGATGCATTCCCACGCGGAGCGTGGGAACGATGGAAATCTCCGACAAGTCTTTCAGGTTGCCGCTCGGAAGCGCCACCTCTAGCCTTCAAGCGTCGCTGCCAATTCAGTGTCCGGGCGTCGCGGCCTGAATAACTTGGTATATCCATTTCATATTCGGAGTACCGACATGACTACATCCATCCCCAATCCCCCTGAACACGACGACGTTTCCCCCTACGACTCCCCCGACTCAAAAAAGCTCCACGACGCTGCCCATCGCGCCCTCGATCATTACCTGAAACCGAGCCTTGTGAAGCTGCGTTTCAGCGATCTGCATTCGGACCGGTTGTTTGCCGTCAACCCGGGTATCGACAATGAAAGCCTGCTGGCGAACGCTTCGGAGGACCTGGCGTCAGTCAAGGCCATGGCCGCTGACCTGGCGTTTGAAATCGAAGGGTCTCGACGCAATGTGGCGTTAGGCATTTGCAGGATGATCGACGGGATCCGGCTGCTGGTGGATCGAGCGCTGGACAACATGGACCCTGAAGATCCGGCGGAGTATGTCGTCAAACCTTGAGTGCTTCCGAAGGGCATCTGATGACATGGGCTACCAGCTGTTTCATCAGATGCCCTTCAAGACCCAAACGCCCGGCCAATAGCAGTGAAACCCGGGCCGGCCAAAACGATCAGCAAGGCTGGAAACAGAAACAGCATCATCACCACGGACATTTTGGCGGACATTTTCGAGATGTATTCCTGTTGGTGTGTCAGGCGCCGGTCGTCGAGCAAATGCTTGAGCGCGAGCAGCGATTTCATGGCGCCGCCGCCCTGATGGATCAGTTGCTGGAGGATCACGCAGGTGTCGGTGAGTTCGTCTACCGCCAGCAGTGTCGCGGTCTTGTGCAGCTCCTGGCCAAGTTCCAGGCCGGAGTCGACCCGAGTCAGGATCAGGCGTAGTTCACTGGTCAGTTCCGGCAGCAGTTGGTGCGCCTCGCTGCTGAGTACACGCAGTGACTGCTCTACGGCCATGCCTGATTCGAAGAGAATTCGCAGTAATGGAATGAACGTCGAGATCTCGATGGCAATGTTTTTTTGCCGACGTTTTACCGCATAGGCCAATAGCCGTTTGGGCAAGAGATAACCCAGCCCGGCGCCCAGTAACGGCGCGAGCCAGTGGTTTTGCGCAGCGGGGTAGAACACCTGTTGAAAGAACACCGCGAGCCCGAGCGCCAGCAGGGGCGTGCCGACCTGGCACGCGGCGAATAAGGAGCGCTCGCTGGATTTGCGCCAACCCAGGCGTGCGAGCAAGGTCTGGGTTTCGCTGTCGATGCTGAGCGAGCGCTGGCCAAACCGGCTGTTGCCGAGTGCCCGCAGCCAGTTGCCGAATGCGTTGTCGTGCGCCACATGCCCTTGCAGGCGTTGGGTGACGTGGCGCGTGCGTCGTCGCTGTTCCAGCAGATGGCCGAGCACCAGCGCTATGGCTCCCAGAAACAGCAAGGCGCTCACCAGTAAAGCCATCTCAGACACTCCGTAACATGCGCCGTAGCGCCAGGCATCCGACGATCTGTAAGCCAACCGCGGCGATCAGCATGTGCTGGCCGGCAGGGTCGTGCCACATGCTCAGCATGTAACCGGGGTTGGTCAGCATGAAGTAACTCGCGATGAGGAGGGGCAAGGCCCCCAGAACCCAGGAGGTCATTCGGGTTTCGCCGGTCATGGCCCGAAGCTGACGGGCGCCTTGCTCGCGTTCGCGAATCAGCTTCATCAGGTTCTCCAGCAGCTCGCTGGCGTTGCCGCCGTAACGGTGATTGACCTTCAATCCGAGGGCAAACATGCGCAGTTCGTCCTGGTCGTAAAACTCGGCAAAATCGTGCACGGCGTCGGGCAGGTTGACCCCCAATTGCACGTTGCGCTGAATTCGCCCCATCGCTCTTTTAAGTGGGTTGGCGCTGGCGTCGATGCCGCCCATCACCGCGTCGGCCAGGGTGCGGCCGGATTTGAGGCTACGTATGGTGTGATCGAGCAGCGCCGGTAACTGCTCGATCATTCGCCTCAGGCGACGTCGATAACGCCAGGAAATGTACACGCGCAGAATCAACGGTTGCAGGACTAACAGTGTCAGCAGTCCCAGCCAGCCTTCGAGCATAAAACCGATCAGACTGATAAACACCCAAAGTCCCAGCCATAGCGGCAGCCGCTCGGTTGGGCGGCCCAGACCGGCGCGCAAAAAGGTCCGCTCAAGGTTGGCCCTCGCGGGGTTTTCGACGATCAGATGCGGTTGCCCCTGAGAGAGGCGACTCAGCACGCGTTCGTTGCTGGTCTTGCGCAGGCCTTGATAGAACAGCCAAATCGACAGTCCCAGCAATATGAGGAACATCAGGCTGAGCAGTATCGGGCCGATCATCGCGCAAGCCTCGTCAAGTCAGTTGAGGGGCAGAGCCAACTCATGGCGCAGCTTGTCGCCAGCGGGGTTGACCGCCTCGCGCAGAAAGCCGAAACCGGTCCGTCGGTCGAAACGAAACAGGGTGTTGGTGACGTAGATGTCCTCGCGGATCCCCACCACTTCCACCACCTCGCTGACGCAGCGTCGGCCATCGGGCAGGCGCGTCAGTTGAATCACCACGTCGAGCGCCGCGCAAATCATCTGTCGTAGCGTGCGCTCGGCGATCTGACGCCCGGTCAGGCCCACCAACGTCTCCAGGCGCAACAGTGCGTCCTGAGCATTGTTGGCATGGACGGTGCTCATCGAGCCGTCGTGACCGGTGTTCATGGCGGTCAGTACGTCGAGCACTTCAACGCCACGGATTTCGCCAAGGATGATTCGATCCGGGCGCATTCGCAGGGCGTTGCGGATCAGGTCACTGGCTTTCACTTCGCCGTGGCCCTCGGCGTTCGGCGGGCGGGTTTCCAGTCGCACGACGTGAGGGTGGCCCAGTTGCAGTTCGGCGACATCTTCGATGGTCACCAGGCGTTCGTGAGGATCGATCAGTTGACTGAGGATGTTCAGCAGCGTGGTTTTACCGGTGCCGGTCCCGCCGCTGATGAGGATGTTGCAGCGTTTGCTGACGGCTTTCTCGATGAAGTCGAAAATCGCCTGGTCAATGGTTTGCATCGCCATCAGGTCGCTGCTTTTAAGCATGTCCTTGCGAAATTTACGAATCGACAGGCACGGCCCGTCCAGTGCGATGGGCGGGATGATCGCATTGACCCGGCTACCGTCCGGCATGCGCGCATCGACCATCGGCGATGACTCGTCCAGACGCCGCCCGAGTGGCGCGAGGATCCGTTGCATGACCCGCTCGACATGATGAGCGTCGATGAATCGCAGGTCGCTTTGGTGCAATACACCGTCACGTTCGACGAACACCCGGTGTGGGCCATTGACCAGGATTTCGGTCACGGTGGGGTCGCGCAGCAGCACTTCCAGTGGACCGAAACCGGTGAGCTCGTCGACGATTTCTTCCGCCAGACGCTCCATTTCGTAGCGCGAAATCGCCAGGTGCAAACGGGCGATGTATTCGGCGACCTTGTCGGTGACGAATTGCGAAAGGAGCGGGCGTGAACCTTCCAGCAGGTTTTTTCCGGTCTCTTCGATGGCATCGATGACATAGCGATGCAGCACCAGCTTCAGGCCCTCGTGGTCGGTGTTGCCGATCGGGCTTTGGGTGTGTGCGCCGAAGAGTTTTTCACCGCTCATTTGTGGCCTCGCAAGCGATTCAGCCAACTGATTTTGGGGGTGGTCAGAGTTTCAGAGTGCTTGGCCAGACGTTCGCCCAGGGTGCGCAAGCTTTGGGTCAGGACCTCGCGGGGGGCCAGGTCGAACAAGGTCACGCCCTGGTTTTTGGCATTGAGCCGAACCTCGGGGCTGTAGGCCAGGACGGCGATGACGTCGAGGCCAAAGGTCTTGCCCAGTGTGTCGGAGTCCGGGGCGCAGTGGCGCAGGTAACGGTCGACCAGCAGTTGTGCGTGCTCAAGCTTCATGCCTTTTTCGCGCCACAGGTTGAGCACCGTCAGGTTGCGTCGGCAGTCGAGTACGCTCTGGTCGGTGTACCACAGTAATTTGTCGCAGTGGCTGACGAAGGTACGCAGGGCTTCGCTGTCAGGTTGGCCGGTGAGGTTCACCACGATGTGTTGGAAGTGTTGTCGCAGGGCGCTGAGCAACATGTAAAGCTCGGCGGCGCTGGTGTGCTCCAGCGGTTCGTCATTGTTGGCGTAGGCGAGAATTCTCAGCCCGGCTTCGGCGCTGGTGAAGGCGCTGTCGATCAGCGTCGCATCGAGGCGCCGAAGATGCCGCAATGCATCACCAAAATGGAACGAACTCTCCAGCCCCAACAGCGCCAGGCTGTCGCCACGGGGCAGTCCGAGGTCGAGCAGCAAGGTGTGCTGGCCACTCTTCTGGATCACCAGAGCCAGGTGTCCGGCGAGCAGGGCACCGTCGGCGTTGCTTTGGGTACCGAAGAGCACCGTCAGGCCACCCATTTGGGTATTGGCGGCGACAGGCGGCAGACGTTTGCTCAGGCGTCGCACCAGGCCCGAAACTTCGCTTGCGCGTGAGCCATAGGCGACAAAATCCCGAGCCCCGGCGCGCATGGCATTGAGCACCAACTGATTGTCCATGCCGTCGCCCAACGCCACGATGGCCAGCATCGGCTTGGCTTCCAGCGCGCCTTCGATCAACGCACTCTGGGCCACCACATGCTCGCGGTCGAGGCCGATGAACACCAGGCTGGCGCAGGTCACGTCCACCAGCGCGAGCAGTTCATCGAGGCTGCCGCCACCGGCGCTGACCACTTGGCCCAAGGGCGCCAGTGCGCCTTGCAACCATTCAAGGTCAGTGCTGTTGCGAGTAATCGCAAGGAACGTCTGGCTCAGGTTCTGGCTCATGGTGAGAGTCCGTTGCGTTTATCGAAGTTGCGTTTTTGAGGCCATGCACCCTTGCTCAATCAAGGGGTTTGTTGGGTGACCTGATTGCCACGTATGACCTCGATGCTGCGCCGCGACACCTCCACTGGACGTGTATGGACGATGGTTTTCGGTGCGCTGCCCTGGGCCAATTGATTGAACTGGAACAACTGGCTGTTGGCGGTGCTCAGGCGGGTGGATGAGTCGCTTTCGCCGGCCCAGTATTTGGCCAGGAGCTGTTCTTCGCTGCTGCGTACGGCCAGGCGCAAGGTGCCAACCTGAGTCGCCAGCATCATTCGGCTGAGCAGTTGTTCGGGCACCGCCAGCACTATGCTGCGGGCCGTGATGCGGCGTTGATCCTGTTTGAGTTTTTCATCGGCACTGGCGGCAGGGGAGGCGGGTTTGCCGTCGTTGGTCAAGCCAAATTGTTCGCCAACGCCGAGTACACGCATGGCCGGAATCACGATCTGCGCCGAGTGCAGCGTGTTGATAGCGTCCTGACGCAGGAACAACAGCACGTCGACGTAGTCACCCGGAATCAGCTGTCCGGCAGCGCCAATCACTTCGTCTACCGCCACGGCCAGCGCGCGCTCATCGCTGTGGATCATTCGTGCCAGCGCGCCACCGGCCTCGAAGCTGTCGTTGCTCAGCCAGGTGCCCGCGCTCAGGCGCCGCCAAGGTGTGCGGCCAACGGCCTGGTCCAGGCTGTTCAAGCTGCCGGCGGGAGCGCTACGCAGTTTTTCCAGGGTCAGGTCAGCGGCGGTGAGGGGGGTAAAAGGCAGGACATCATGCACCAGCACGACGACGGGTTGACGAGTCTGGTCTTCAGCTGACGCAACGGTTTTTGCTACTGCAACGGTGACGGGGTTGGTCGCAACCGGTTGCCGGCTCAGCACCAACCCCCAGTACCCGACAATCACGGCTGCGACTAACAGTAGCCCGGCCAGACCTATGGTGACGCGGCTGTTCATGACGGCTCTCCCTTTCCTGCTGCATCATCGGCTCGTGACGTTCAACGAGATAATTCGCAATCAGGCAGCTATGAACACGCAACTATTTGGCTATTTGAAAGTAGCGCAGCAAAATCAAAACGCCATCATCGGTCAAAAAATAACTCACAACCGTATGACACCCCAGTGACGCCGTCGAATTTCAGACGCCAACATTCCCGTTAATACTTTGTGATTAATCGCTTATTACAGTTGCTGGAGCAGGGTTTGTTGACAATGCTCTGATGGCACATCGGAACCATGTCGCAGTAGCGTTACATCGGCGCCAATGGCGCAAAGGAGTAGTTGTATGGTCCTTGAATATTTGTTGCTCAGAGCCCGCCTGTTCTTTAAGCGGACGGAAGGTGCCTCGGCAATTGAATATGCGCTGATAGTGGCGATGGTGGCCCTTGTTCTGGTGGCTTTCGTGGGGCCGATCGGTGATCAGGTACTGGTTGTCTTCAACACAGTTCTGACGTCTTTGGGCGGTAAGGCAATTTCTAGACCGGCACTATGACGGGCTTGGCGAAACGGTGCAGTTCGTTTTTGCCGCGCAACGACTCAACCGTTAGCGCTACCCATGACACGATACGCGCGGTCCCAAACTTCGCACTCAGGTGACCAGCCATGAACGCCTCTTCACCATCACGGCAACAGTTACTTCTGGTTGACGATGAAGAGGACGCGCTGCTGGAACTTGCGGAACTGCTGGAAGGCGAGGGCTTTTGTTGCTTCACCGCCACCTCGGTTAAATTGGCTCTGGAGCACCTGACCTGCCACCCCGATATCGCTTTGGTCATCACTGATCTGCGCATGCCTGAGGAAAGTGGCATGTCACTGATTCGGCGCCTGCGCGAACACACTTCCCGCCAACACTTACCCGTGATCGTCACCTCGGGTCATGCCGATATGGACGATGTCAGCGACCTGTTGCGTTTGCAGGTTCTGGACTTGTTCCGCAAACCTGTCTATCACGTGCGTCTGCTGGAAACCCTGGACAATCTTTTTCCTGAACCGAGGATTCACAGGGGCAGTCCTTGAGCGTTCGTGTTTTCCCACGATGCAAAAATTGACGTCATGCATTTGGCATTTTTTGATGGTGTCTAAATGATGGCACCTGTATATTGCCCGCGCCTGAACCAGCCCCCGCTGGTTGGCCGGTATGGATGCCTGAAAGAAGCTGGGCGCGCCTGCTGAAAAACGCGTCTTCTATAGGCTTCTGAAGGGAATCTGCATTGAACACCTCTTGCCTGCGCCGCTCGTTGTTGGCGCTTTCCGTGGCTGCTGCCGCGATTCACACCCCTGCCATTGCCGCACCTGTCAATTACGATCTGGGTAAGGGGCCATTGACCGATACCCAGCAGTATTACGATTCCCTCAACCTCATCGGCAGCGTGAACGTAGTTGAAAGCAACCCGCAAACACCCACCACGGCGGCGCACTTCATCGGTGTGACGACCGGGTCTGACCTGAAAAACAAGGGTTCGATCAGCATCGACGGCGCAACCCACGGTACCGGCATCAGTATTGAGCCGGGACGTTGGGGAGGTTCACGTTTCAACTTCAACCTGATCAACGAAGGCTCGATCAAGGTCAGCGGCCTGGCGGATGCTGGCGAGTCTTATGGCATCAAGGATCAAGGCAGCATTGTTACCTACAACTTCCAGAACTCAGGTGATATCGCCGTCAGCGGGATGAATGCGACCGGGGTGGCACTGATCGGTTCCCGCATGGGCAACGGGGTCATCAACGAAGGCACCATCACGGCCAGTGGCACCAATGCGCGGGGGATGTTGCTCCAAGGCACCACACAAGGAATGCCGGTGTACAACGGCCGTACGCTGCAAGCTAAGGGTGCCAATGCCGTGGCGTTGACACTTGATGGTGCTACGTTCAAACCGGACCCAAGTATCAGAACGTACGGCATTTACAACAGCGGCCTGATTTCCGGCGAAAGTCTTGGCATTCATGTCAGCAACCAGCCAACCAAGGGGGCCTTCCTGTCGATCGCTCAATCCTATGGCTTGATCGAGGGCGGCGCCGCGGCCATTCAGGTCGATGACGGAGAAGCATATTTCTACTGGAATGGCGGTAACGTCAAAGGCAACCTGATGGGCCTTTCCGGAGTGAAGATCAATGGTGATGTAAATTTCGACGGTTCGACCATCAAGGCCGGCTACGTCACGGTGGAAAAGGGCGAGCTGACGTTGCAACAGGCCCACACCACGATCATCGGCGAATTCGACATGGAAGAGCCGAGTTCGGTGCTGCATATGTTCATTGGCAACGACACCAACCCCAATCTTCCGGTGCTCAAGGTCACCGGTTTGGCGGACATCGCCCCAGGTGCTCGTCTCGAGTTGAAGGCGCGCTCCGAAGACTTCCGTACGGCTAATGGCGGTACCCGTTACACCCTGATCAGCTCCGGCAAGCTGGAAGGCGGTGAGAACCTGAAAGTGTCGTCGTCCTCGGCGTTGCTGGAAGTCAAAAGCTACGGCGTTGAAGGCAATGACGTGAAGGCGCTGGTCAGCACCAAGAGCGAGGATGTGGTCAAACAGAATGTGCTGAACGCTGGTGGTTCATCCAGCGGTGCCGCGGCGGTCGGGCAAGTGTCGAACGCGGTCATGAGTCAGCTGGGCGATCAGGACCCGGTGTTCAGCGCATTCGCCAATGCCAGCAGCGATGCGCAGTTGGCGAAGCTTTCTGAAAAGCTCGGTCCGGATGTGAGCCGTGGTGTGATCCAGGCGTCCACCAACGGTCAGGCACTGGTCTCGAACGCCATCAACACGCGCTCCAGCAGTGCCCGCAGCGGTTTGTCCTCGGGTGATGTGTTGGCCGAAAAAGGCGTGTGGCTGCAAGCCTTGAGCAGCGATGCCGATCAAGGTTCGCGCAGCGGTGTCGCTGGTTATAGCGCCAACAGTCAGGGTATCGCGGTGGGTGCTGACGGTCAGTTGAATGCTGACACCACGCTGGGTATCGCTTACAGCTACCTGAACAGCAATGTGACGTCCGACGCCGGGAGCAAGACTGACGTCATCGGTAACGCGTTGACGCTGTACGGCAACTGGACTCACGACAACTTCTTCGTCGACACCTCGCTGACCTATGGCTGGAACACCAACGAGTCCAAACGCTACATCGCCGGCACCCGTGCCAAGGGCGATTACGACAGTGATATCTTCGGCGTGAACGCGTTGGCCGGTTACACCTTGCGCTTCAATCAGCAGGTGTTGCTGGAGCCGCAGATCGGTGCGCGCTATGCCAACGTAGCGATCGATGCGTACCGCGAGAAGGGCAGTTCGGCCGCGTTGAGCGTTGGCAGCCAGCGTTATGAAGTGGGTGAGATGGGCCTCGGTGCACGCCTGGCCGCGGCCTTCGATGTGGGTGCCGGTAGCCTTCAACCCGAAGCCAAGGCCATGGCGTGGCACGATTTCATCGGTGATCAGGCCAACGCGACCTCGACCTTTGTGCTCGGCGGTACACCGTTCACCACCAGCGGTGCGAAACCTGCGCGTGACAGTTATGAACTGGGTCTGGGCGCCACCTACCGGATCGGTGCCTGGAGCGTGGGCGGTTCGTATGATTACCTGACCAAAGCCGACTTCAATGCAGACACCTTCACCGCCAAGGTTCGCTACGACTTCTGATTGATTGGCTGTAACCCAAGCGACCCGCCATGAGCGGGTCGTTTTGTTTGTGGCGGTAGCGGATAAGGCGCGGCGTATACTGCGCGCCTCATTCATTCAGTGGAGAACAGCATGCCGGCCCCCGTCTGGTGGTTGCTTTGCCTGCCTTTTGTCGCGGGTGCGTTTTTGCCGCTGCAAGCCGGCATCAATGGCCAGTTGGCCAAACAGGTGTCGAGCGTACTGGCCGCCGCGCTGATTTCTTTTTTTGTAGGCACCGTGGCGTTGTTGCTGCTGGTCCTGATCCAGCGCGAAACCCCGGCATTGGAGACACTCAAAAGCCTGACCTGGTGGCACTGGAGTGGTGGTCTGCTCGGCGCATTTTTTATTACTACGGCCGCTTTCGCCGGACCGCGCATCGGCGCCATGCTGTTCATGGCACTGGTGTTGGCGGGGCAATTGGGGATGGCGATGACCCTGGATCATTTCGGCTGGGCCGGGTTTCGCGAAGCACCCATCAGCGCCGGCAAAATTGCCGGGCTGGTGTTGATTATGGCGGGTGTATTTTTTATCCGGCGCGGCTGATTTATCGCGGCTGAGCCGCCTCAGGCAAGCGGTCGCCAGGTACCGAGCATGTGCTCCAGATCCCCGGCGCCGATCACCTTGAAGTCACCGCTTGAACCGGCAGCGCTGGCCAGCAAGGAGACCTCACTGGGCAAGCGCACCGGCTTCTTGAACTGCACGGCAATCTCGATGTTCGACGTTGGCAGATGCCCGCTCAGGGCCGCGAGGGTGCGCGCCTTGATCCACAAACCGTGGGCGATGGCCCGGGGGAAACCGAAGAGTCTGGCGCTGACAGCGCTCAGGTGAATCGGGTTGTAGTCACCGGAAACCCTGGCGTAGCGCCGGCCAATCTCACTGGGCGCCCACCAGCGGGTGACCTCGTTCATGGTCAGAGCAGAGTCCGTCGACGGCTCGATTGCTAGGCCTGGAAGCTTCACGCCTTTGCAGAGCATCTGGCTTTCGGCTTCCCAGAGTGGCCCGAGTGCGTCGTCAATCGTGGAGATCAACTCAAACACCGCGCCCTTGGCGTGGGGTTGCAGGTTCTGCACCCGCACGCTCACCCGCACCCGAGCCACTGCGCCCAAAGGACGCAGAATGCGGATGCGATTGGTCAGGTGAACCAGCCCCAGCAGCGGAAACGGAAACGTCCTGGCAGTGAGCAATTGCATCTGCAGGGCGAACGCCAGCACATGAGGATAGGTCGGTGGCAACAGACCGTTATCGGTAAACCCGCACACCTTGCGATAGGCTGCCAAGCGCTTGGGGTCGACATTGACCCAGCAACGAAAGCCATCCTCGGGCAGGGTGGTGCCGGTGATCTTGCGCCGCGTCGCCGCTCGCCAATACAACTCGGGTAAGTACGGTGTAGTGCTCTGTGAATGCCAATCTGTTTCCATGTTCAGGCCCCCAATACACTTTGCCCACACACCCGCAGCGCTTGCCCGCTGACCGCGCCGCTGCCGGGTTGGGCAAGCCAGGCCACGGCTTCAGCGACGTCTTGCGGCAAACCGCCTTGCCCCAGCGAACTCATGCGTCGCCCGGCCTCACGCAAGGTAAACGGAATCTGCGCGGTCATTCGGGTTTCGATAAAGCCTGGGGCGACGGCGTTGATGCTTATTCCGCGCGTTGCCAACAGTGGCGCCCAGGCCTGTGCCAGACCGATCAGCCCGGCCTTGCTCGCGGCGTAATTGGCTTGCCCGCGATTGCCGGCGATGCCGCTGATCGACGCCAGCAGAATCACCCGACCGTTATCGTGCAGGGTACTGCTGTCGAGCAGTGCTTTGGTCAACACTTGCGGTGCATTCAGGTTCACTGCGAGCACCGCATCCCAGAATTCCGGCGTCATGTTGGCCAGGGTTTTATCGCGGGTGATGCCTGCGTTATGGACCACAATGTCGATGCCGTTCGGCAATTGCTCGATCAATTGCGCGGCAGCGTCTTCGGCGCAAATATCGAGGGTGATGCTGTGGCCGCCGAGGCGGGCGGCGAGGGCATCGAGATCGGTCTTGGCCGGTGGTACGTCGAGCAGCACCACCTGCGCACCGTCGCGGGCCAGGGTTTCGGCGATCGATGCGCCGATCCCGCGAGCCGCGCCCGTGACCAGCGCCGTGCGCCCCGCCAACGGGCGAGTCCAGTCCTGGACCTGAGAGTCGCAAGCGTTCAGCCGCACAACCTGTCCCGAGACATAAGCGCTCTTTGGCGAGAGGAAAAACCGCAGCGCCCCTTCGAGTTGGCCTTCAGCCCCGGCCCCGACATACAGCAACTGCAAGGTGCCGCCACTGCGCAGTTCCTTGGCCAGCGAGCGACTGAAGCCTTCGAGTGCACGTTGGGCACTGGCGGCGAACGGGTCACTCAAGGTTTCCGGTGCGCGCCCGAAAATCACCAGATGGGCGCTGTGCTCGAGATTTTTCATCAGCGGCTGAAAGAACTCGCGCAGCTGCTTGAGTTGCCCGGTCTGCATCAGGTCACTGGCGTCGAACACCACAGCCTTGAGCTTGGGACCGTGGCCTGGAATCCACGCTTGGGCCAGCAAGGGTTCGGGGCCGTAGCCGTAAATCTGCTCGGTGAGTTTGTTGGCAAACGCGCTGACGTTCTGTGACAACGGGCCGCCACCGATCAACAGCGCGCCTTCGACGGGCCGTAGGCGACCGGCCTCCCAGCGTTCCAGACGAACCGGCGACGGCAGGCCAAGGGCCCCGACCAGGCGGTGACCGAGGGCCGAATTGGCGAAGTCGATATAGCGGTCAGACATGGAAGGCTCTCCGGCAGTGGGGGTTCAAGGTGTGGACCATGAATCGCGATCAGTCGTTCGATCCACGAGATAAGGCCTACGCTTGATCACAGCAGATTAGTTTGAATCCGGGTTTTTTGTTGGTTGGCAGGGCATTTAGGTGAATGCGTAACCGGTATGGGAATGCAGTACCTGTGGGAGTGAGCCTGCTCGCGATGAGGCCGGCACATCCCAATTTTTTTGTTGGCTGATACACCGCAATCGCGAGCAGGCTCGCTCCCACAGGACCGTGTTTGCACATTTGAAATTTCAGAAGGGGCTTTTCATGACTCAGTTGCGCCGCGTTGCGATCATCGGCGGTAATCGCATTCCTTTCGCTCGTTCCAATGGGCAGTATGCCACCGCCAGCAACCAGTCAATGCTGACAGCGGCGCTCGAAGGCTTGATCGAACGCTACAACCTGCATGGCCTGCGCATGGGCGAAGTGGTAGCGGGGGCGGTGCTCAAGCTTTCCCGGGACCTCAATTTGACCCGTGAATGTGTGCTCGGCTCGCGACTGTCACCGACCACCCCGGCCTATGACATTCAGCAGGCCTGCGGCACCGGGCTGGAAGCGGCGTTGTTGGTGGCGAACAAGATTGCCCTGGGGCAGATCGACTGCGGTATTGCCGGTGGTGTCGACACCACGTCCGATGCGCCGATCAGTGTCAGCGACGGCTTGCGCAAGATTCTGCTGCAAGCCAATCGTGCCAAGAGCACCGGCGACAAGCTCAAGACTTTCCTGCAATTGCGTCCCCGGCATTTGATCCCCGAGTTTCCGCGTAACGGCGAGCCGCGTACGGGGCTATCGATGGGGCAGCATTGCGAGTTGATGACGCAGACTTGGAACATTCCCCGTGCCGAGCAGGATCAGCTGGCGCTGGAAAGCCACCAGAAAATGGCCGCGGCCTACGCCGAAGGCTGGCAGAACGATCTGATGACCCCATTCCTCGGCCTGACCCGCGACAACAACCTGCGCCCGGACGTGACGCTGGAAAAACTCGCCTCGTTGAAACCGGCTTTCGAAAAGAGCGACAAAGGCACGCTCACTGCCGGCAACTCGACACCGCTGACCGATGGTGCGTCGCTGGTGCTGCTTGGCAGTGAGGAATGGGCGAAAGAGCGTGGCCTGCCGATCCTCGCCTATCTGCGCGACGGTGAAGCGGCAGCGGTGGATTTCGTCAATGGTGCCGAAGGATTGCTGATGGCACCGGTCTACGCGGTGCCGCGTTTGCTGGCACGCAATGGCCTGGTCTTGCAGGACTTCGACTACTACGAAATCCACGAGGCCTTCGCCGCGCAAGTGCTCTGCACCTTGAAGGCCTGGGAAGACCCGGACTACTGCAAAACCCGGCTTGGCCTCGATGCACCGCTAGGTTCGATCGACCGCAGCCGACTCAACGTCAAAGGCAGTTCACTGGCGGCCGGGCATCCGTTTGCCGCGACCGGTGGGCGAATCGTCGCCAACCTTGCCAAGCTGCTCGACGCCGCTGGGAAGGGGCGCGGATTGATCTCGATCTGCGCCGCTGGCGGCCAGGGAGTGACCGCCATTATTGAGCGCTGAGAACAGCAGTGTTTTGTTGTTTGGCCAATACCCGATTGCGGTTGGCATAACGCTCGGCCATCACCGAGCAGACGATCAACTGCAGCGGGTGATAGATCATGATCGGCAACAGGATCAGACCGAGCCCCGGATTGGCACCGAAGATCAGAGCGGCCATCGGTGCACCGGCGGCCAGGGATTTTTTGCTGGCGCAGAACACTGCGGCGATCTCATCGGCGGGGCTGAACTTCAGGGCGCGGGCGGTGCGGGTGGTCATCCACAGAATGATCGCCAGCAGCACGGCACTGCCGACCAATGCGCTGAGAATCACCGTGTTGCCCTGTTGCTGCCACATCCCGGAAACCATCGAGTTGCAGAACGCCGCGTAGACCAGCAGCAGGATCACCAGTTTGTCGACGATGTTGGTGTAGCGCTTGTGGCGACTGAAAAACTTGCCGAATACCGGCCGCAGCAACTGACCCAGTACCAGTGGCAGCAGCAACATGGCGCAGAGATCGAGCAGGGTTGAACCCAGGTCGATACCGCCAGCACCGCTGCCCACCACCAGGCTCACCAGCAACGGCGTGAGGAAAATCCCCAGCACGCTGGACAGGCTGGCATTGAGAATCGCTGCCGGCACGTTGCCACCGGCGCTGCCGGTCAAGGCCACGGAAGAGGAAATGGTCGAGGGCAGGGCACACAGGTAGAGGAACCCGAGCATCAGCAGCGACGGAATGTGTGAGCCCAGCAGCTTGTCGCTTATCAGCCAGATCAGCGGGAACACCAGAAAGGTGAAGCCCTGGACCATCAAGTGCAGGCGCCAGTTTTTCAAGCCGTGGCGAATCTGCTCGCTCGACAGGTTGACCCCGTGCAGGAAGAACACCAGGAACACCCCAATATTGATCACCCACTCGGCATGCATCGCGCCCCCCGTCGCACCGAAGCGCGGGAAGATGTAGGACAGCAGTGTGGCGATCAGCATCCCGCACAGGAACCAGTCGGTGACCACGCGTTTGAGGTGTTTGAAGACATGCATAACGGGCACCGAAGGCATTGTAAGAATGGATGGCCTAGCCTAAGGTCAAGACTTCCGCCCGTCTTGCGACATAAGGTCAATCAATGCCGGCTAACGGACAAGTTTCCCTTGAACGGACCATCCCGACCCTGACGGCGTTGCCGCGCCCGCTATATGCCCGTGCGGAAAGCCTCAGCGCCGGTTCCTGGACGCCACCTCATCGCCACGATTGGGAGCAGT
Source organism: Pseudomonas brassicacearum (assembly GCF_003732175.1). Classification (GTDB taxonomy): domain Bacteria; phylum Pseudomonadota; class Gammaproteobacteria; order Pseudomonadales; family Pseudomonadaceae; genus Aquipseudomonas; species Aquipseudomonas brassicacearum_G. The sequence goes on along the minus strand of NZ_MOBI01000017.1, from coordinate 129,338 downwards.
TTTCCTACGCCATCAGTGGCGTGCTCGGCGTGCACACCGCCGAGGGCAGTTTCTTTGCGCCGCCGCAGTGGGGCATCTGGATTCCGGCTGATCTGGAGCACCAGGTGGTGACCTCGATGCGCGCCGAAATGCGCAGCCTGTATGTGCGGCGCGAGGCGTGTGCCTGGGCGGACGAGCGCTGCCGGGTGCTGGAAGTCACGCCGCTGGCACGTGAGCTGATCAAGAGCTTCTGCCAACTGCCGGTGGACTACCCAGAGGGTGACAGCCGTGAAGCACGCCTGGTCGAGGTGCTGCTGGATCAGCTGGCGAGCCTGCCGGAAGTCGGGTTCTCTCTGCCGTTGCCACGTCACCCGCGTTTGCTTGGGCTGTGCAATGAACTGATCGAAAGCCCTGAGCAGAGCGTGACGCTGCCTGTATGGGCCGAGCGATTAGGGACGTCGGAGAAAACCCTGATGCGCTTGTTCCAGCGTGAAACCGGGTTGAGTTTCCGCAGCTGGCGCCAGCGCATGCGGCTGTTGTCGTCATTGAGCCTGCTGGAAGACGGCAACAGCGTAACCACGGCGGCGCTGTCGAGCGGTTATGACTCGACCTCGGCGTTTATTGCCGCGTTCAAAAGCCTGTTCGGGTTTACCCCGGGAGAGCTCTTTAGACACTGATCGTTCCCACGCTCTGCGTGGGAATGCCTCAATGGACGCTCCTCGTCCGCTTCGGGAGGGACGCGGAGCGTCCCAGGCTGCATTCCCACGCAGAGCGTGGGAACGATCGGGTCAAGCGGCCACCCTGATTTTATGATCAGGTGCGGAACCGCCGAACCAACCCGTCCAGCTCATTCGACAACCCCGCCAGACTCTGGGGGTCGAGCCGTGCCGAGTTGGCCAGTTCGGCCACCAACTGCGCATCACCATGGATCTGGCTGATGTGGCGGTTGATGTCTTCGGCGACCTGATGCTGTTCTTCGGCGGCCGTAGCGATCCGGGTGTTCATGTCGCGGATCACGTCCACCGATTCGCAGATCTGCCCAAAACTGTTGCGCGCTTCGCCGATCCGGCTGACCGACTGTTGCCAGATTTTTTTTCTTATTAAGCCCACGCAGTACTGACGACTCGCGGATTGTCGGACAAATCCCGTTCTCTTTGATGACTTCGGCCGTCGGGGGCGGAAATTGAGGACTATTGGTAAAAATCCTACAAAGAGTGGCTTGGCTGATCTCAGACTCTGTCGCAAATGCCTGCTGATCCAGTCGCCTACGTGCAGCTCACTCTCGGCTATGATCTTCGTCGCTCAGCAGGATTTGCCTGACTAATCTGGCACATTGGGTGCATCTGCAACGTTCATAGGTCGGCAACCCCTCCCCGACGGGAGAGGATTGCCGTATAACGAGTGACATTCGCGTGTTTGGTAATAAAGGACCCACAATAAAAGCTGATGAAGACTCCAAAACGCATTGAACCGCTGATCGAGGACGGTCTGGTTGACGAGGTGCTGCGCCCACTCATGAGTGGTAAAGAAGCAGCTGTTTATGTGGTGCGCTGCGGCAACGAGTTACGTTGCGCCAAGGTTTACAAGGAGGCGAATAAACGAAGTTTTCGTCAGGCGGCCGAGTATCAGGAAGGCCGCAAGGTCCGTAACAGCCGTCAGGCTCGCGCCATGGCCAAGGGCTCCAAGTTCGGTCGTAAAGAAACCGAAGACGCCTGGCAGAACGCCGAGGTTGCGGCATTGTTCCGTTTGGCCAGTGCCGGGGTGCGAGTCCCCAAGCCGTTCGACTTCCTGGAAGGCGTGCTGCTGATGGAGCTGGTGGCGGACGAGTACGGCGATGCCGCGCCGCGTCTCAACGACGTGGTGCTGGAAGCGGATCAGGCGCGTGAATACCACGCCTTCCTGATTTCACAGATTGTGCTGATGTTGTGTACCGGTCTGGTGCACGGTGACCTGTCCGAGTTCAACGTACTGCTGACGCCGGACGGTCCGGTGATCATCGACTTGCCCCAGGCAGTCGATGCTGCTGGCAACAACCACGCGTTCAGCATGCTGGAGCGCGACGTGGGCAACATGGCCTCGTACTTCGGGCGCTTTGCGCCGGAGTTGAAGCGGACCAAGTACGCCAAGGAAATGTGGGCCCTGTATGAAGCCGGCACCCTGCACCCGGCCAGCGTGCTGACCGGTGAGTTCGACGAGCCGGAAGAGCTGGCGGACGTAGGCGGCATCATGCGTGAGATCGAGGCCGCGCGCCTTGACGAGGAGCGTCGGCAAGCGGTTCGCGCCGCAGACGACGCCCCACCGAGCAAAACCGAAGAACCGCCTCCACCGTGGATGCAGTGATCGGTTGAATAAAAAATCCGGCTTCGGCCGGATTTTTTGTATTGAGCGAATGCAATCAACGCCGGGTCAGCAAGACCCCGGATTCCATGTGGTGCGTCCACGGGAACTGATCGAACATCGCGCAGCGGGTGATGCGGTGGGTGTCGTGCAATTGGGCGATGTTGGCCGCCAGTGTTTCCGGATTGCACGAAATGTACAGAATGTTCTCGAAGCGTCGGGTCAGCTCGCACGTGTCTGGATCCATGCCGGCGCGCGGCGGGTCGACGAACACGCTACCGAACTCGTAGCTTTTGAGATCAATGCCGTGCAAACGGCGGAACGGGCGAACTTCATTCAGCGCTTCGGTCAGCTCTTCGGCAGACAGACGCACCAGGGTGACGTTATCCACAGCGTTTTCACTGAGGTTGCTCAGCGCCGCATTCACCGAGGTCTTGCTGATTTCGGTGGCCAGCACTTTGCGCACGCGGGTCGCCAGCGGCAGGGTGAAGTTGCCGTTACCGCAATACAACTCCAGCAAGTCGTCGGAGCGATCGCCCAGAGCGTCGTAAGCCCAGTTGAGCATCTTCTGGTTCACCGTGCCGTTGGGCTGGGTGAATGCGCCTTCCGGTTGGCGATAGCTGAAGGTACGACCGCCGACTTCAAGTTTCTCGACCACATAATCATGGCCGATCACTTCGCGCTTGCCCTTGGAGCGACCGATCACGCTGACATTGAGGTCCGCGGCCAGTTTCGACGCCGCCGCGTGCCAGTGCTCGTCCAGCGGGCGGTGATAACACAAGGTAATCATCGCATCGCCGGCCAGGGTGGTCAGGAACTCCACCTGAAACAGCTTGTGGCTCAGGGCGGCGCTGGCTTTCCAGGCGGCCTTGAGCTGCGGCATCAATTGATTGATGCGCCTGCTTGCGATCGGGAACTCTTCGATCAGGATCGGCGTGCGTTTGTCTTCCTGGGAGAACATCGCGTAATGACGCTCGCCGGCTTCGCGCCACAGGCGGAATTCTGCGCGCAGGCGAAAGTTCGCCAGCGGCGAGTCGAACACTGCAGGTTCTGGTGCATCGAACGGCGCCAGCAGGTCACGCAAGCGCGTGGCCTTTTCTTCGAGCTGAGCCGTGTAAGCCTGGGAATCGAAAGTCATGCGTTGAACCAACCCAACTTGATCACGAACAGAATCGACAGAACCACCAGCGCCGAGTTCAGTTCACGGCCACGACCGGACAGCAACTTGATCGCGGTCCAGGAAATGAACCCGAACGCGATACCGTTGGCAATGGAGTAAGTGAACGGCATGGCCAGCGCGGTAACGACCACGGGCGCGGCAACGGTGATGTCGTCCCAGTCTATTTCCGCCAGGCCCGAGGTCATCAGTACGGCGACGAACAGCAAGGCAGGTGCGGTGGCGAAGGCCGGTATGCTGGCGGCCAATGGTGCGAAGAACAACGCCAGCAGGAACAGAACGGCCACTACAACGGCTGTCAGGCCGGTACGGCCGCCGGCACTGACGCCCGCCGCCGACTCGATGTAACTGGTGGTGGTCGAGGTGCCCAGCAGGGAACCGGCCATGGCCGCGGTGCTGTCGGCGATCAGCGCACGACCCATTTTCGGCATGTGGCCGTCCTTGCCCATCAGGCCGGCGCGCTTGGCGACGCCGATCAGGGTGCCGGAGTTATCGAACAGGTCGACGAACAGGAAAGCAAAAATCACGCTGACCAGACCGATGTTCAGCGCGCCCTTGATGTCCAGTTGCAGGAAGGTCGGCGCCAGCGAAGGTGGCATCGCCATCACGCCACCGAACGGTGTGAAGCCCAGGGCGATGGAAACGATGGTCACGGCCAGGATGCCGATCAACACGGCACCGCGCACTTTCAGGGCTTCGAGGGCGACGATCAGCGCAAAGCCGAGGGTCGCGAGGATCGGTGCCGGTTGTTTCAGGTCGCCGAGGCCAACCATGGTCGCCGGGTTGCTGACCACGATGCCGGCGTTATGCAGGGCGATCAGCGCCAGGAACAGACCGATGCCGGCAGCAATCGCCGAGCGCAACGCCAGCGGGATACTGTTGATGATCCACTCGCGGATGCGAAAGATCGACAACAGGAAAAACATCACCGCCGAGATGAACACCGCCCCCAGCGCCACTTGCCAGGTATGGCCCATGTGCAGGACAACCGTGTAGGTGAAGAAGGCGTTCAGGCCCATGCCCGGCGCCAGCGCGATCGGGTAGTTGGCGATCAGGCCCATCACCGTCGAGCCAATGGCCGCTGCCAGGCACGTCGCGACAAACACCGCGCCCTTGTCCATGCCGGTCTCGCCGAGGATGCTCGGGTTGACGAACAGAATGTAGGCCATGGCCAAAAAGGTCGTGATACCGGCAAGAATTTCGGTACGCACGTTGGTGTTGTGTGCCTTGAGTTGAAACAGCCTTTCCAGCATGTCTGCTCCCCGTGGCGCGCCCGGCGCCGTGAATGTATCGACTTCAACAGCAAAGCACAGGTCGTGCCAGGCGCCTGAGTGCTTTCTGTCGGTCGGAAAAAGCCGCGCATCATACCAGCAGCGTGCGGCTATGGCTGCCTAATGGCGTTGATCGTCGGCGATGTTTTACAGTTTGAGGGAGTGGGGCATACTGCGCGCTGGTTTTGGGAGTGGATATGACTTCTATAAAGAACAGGACGATTCTGGCTTTTGGCCTGTCTGGCGCCATGTTGCTCGGCGCGCACACCGCACTGGCAGCGTCCGCACCGCCGCTGAGCGAAGTCAAGGTCCTCAAGGTCCAGTCGACCTCCTGCGGCATTGAAAATATTGCGCCAGGGCAGGAGAAGACGAAGTGCGATCACTCAGGCCCCAGCATCAAGATCTACGTGCTGGAGATCGGCTACGGCCGCCTGCCGAGTGCAACACTGGACGGCTTTGACGTCGATGGCGTGCGGGCGCCTGTCTGCGCCTACGGCAACGGCAATCTGACGGAATGCTCCGGCGTGGCCAGCAAAATCGTCGGCAACCTCTACACCTTTGATCTGGCGGGTAAGCAGGAAGGCACGTTCACCTTCAGCAATACCTCGATCAATGCTCCGGGCAACAGGCTGTCGACGCAGCTGTACATCAAGTAACTTTCATTGGGTAACCGCACGCTCGAACATCTGTCAGCAAAGCTGACTACGCTTTAAGGATCACCCTGTGGACGCAGACCATGACCTTTAGAGCCCTGATTACCCTTGCCGAAGGTATCGACGACCTGCAAGCCGTGACACTGATCGACGTGTTGCGCCGTGCGAAAGTCGAAGTGGTGGTAGCGAGCATCGAATCACGGCGCATGCTCACCTGCGCCCGTGGCACCCGTCTGACGGCCGACGCGATGCTGGTCGATGTACTGGCGCAACCGTTCGATCTGGTCGTTTTGCCGGGTGGCGTCGTCGGCGCGCAGCGTTTGGCGGCTCATCAACCCTTGCAGCAGCTGGTCCAAGATCAATCCGCCGCCGGACGCGTGTTTGCCGGTATCGCCGAGTCGCCGGCGCTGGCGCTGCAAGCCTTTGGTGTATTGCGTCAGCGGCGCATGACCTGCCTGCCCGCGGCCAGTCATCAACTGCTCGGCTGCACATTCGTCGATCAACCCGTGGTCATCGACGGCAACTGCATCACCGCTCAAGGTTCGAGTGCTGCCCTGGCGTTTGCGCTGGTGCTGGTTGAACGGCTGTGTGGCAAGGCCGTCAGGGCAGCGGTGGCGGGGGAGTTGCTGGTGTAGCGGACACCACTGAGGCTTTCACCTCATCCACCGGCACATGCATGCGGTCGCGTTGGGCCAGGGTCGGGAACAGTTTGATCCACGTCCCGGTGACCAGCAGCGTACCGATTCCGCCCATGACCACTGCTGGTACAGTGCCGAACCAGTGGGCGGTGAGTCCGGATTCGAACTCGCCCAACTGGTTCGAGGCACCGATGAACAAACCGTTCACCGCGCTGACCCGGCCGCGCATTTCGTCCGGGGTTTCCAGTTGCACGAAGGACGCGCGGATCACCATGCTGATCATGTCGGCGGCGCCGAGCACCACCAGCACCGCCAGCGAGAACCAGAACGAGGTCGACAGACCGAAGGCGATCGTCGCGACGCCGAACACCCCGACGGCGGTGAACATGATGCGTCCGACGTTACGCTCCACGGCAAACCGCGCCAGCCATAACGACATCAACAAGGCCCCGACTGCTGGCGCCGAGCGCAGCAGCCCCAGCCCCCAGGGACCGGTCAGCAGAATGTCCTTGGCAAATACCGGCAGCAGCGCCGTGGCGCCTCCGAGCAATACCGCGAACAAATCCAGGGAGATCGCGCCAAGAATGTCCGGGCGGCTGCGAATGAAGCGAATCCCGGCAAGCAACGAATCCAGGGTTGCCTTGCCTTTGTTCAGCGGGGTTTGCCGTGCGGGCAGGTTGAGCATCAGGGTGCAGGCGATGAGGTACAGAATCACCGTCGGGCCATACACCCAGACGCTGCCGAAGGCATACAGCAAACCGCCCAGTGCTGGCGCGACGATGGTGGCCGATTGCTGAGCCGACTGGGACGCCGCCACAGCCCGCGGAAACAGTGCATTGGGGACGATGGTCGGTAGCAGCGCCTGAGTGGTCGGCATTTCGAATGAGCGGGCACCGCCGAGCAGGAAGGCCAGGATGAAGATCATTTCGCGGGTGACGTGGTCAGTGGCGCTGCCAATGGCCAGGGCCAGGGCGATTATCGCCTGCAAGGACTGGCAGATGGCCGCGACCTTGCGCCGGTCATAGCGGTCTGCCACATGCCCGGTGTGGAGCATGAACAACACCCGTGGCGCGAACTCCACGAGCCCGACCAGGCCCAGGTCCAGCACGTTGCCGGTGAGTTGATAGAGGTTCCAGCCGATAGCCACCGTCAGCATCTGGAAGCCGCTGGCGGTGAACACTCGTGCCAGCCAGAACGCAATGAACGGGCGGTGATGGCGCAACAACAGCGGGGCTTGGGTCGGCATCGGCAGGCAGGTCTGAGCGAGGAAAACCCGAGATTATCACCAAGTTGTAACCTGAAGTTGCGTGCGCTGGGAATTTAGTTAGCTAGACACCTATCCCGGAGCCCGCGTCGTACCTTCGCCACAGCGAATACCGCAGCCCTGAACAGAACGGTGAGGCAACCTGTCACGCGGCAAAAGACCACACAGTCGGGCGGCGAAAATGGGACTACTCTTTCATCGTTACTTGATCCAGATCAAAACCCTTGGTGGATTTGCTCTGGCGGCCAGATGGCCAGACTCCCTGCGTTGCGATGGTTGTAAAAAACAACGAATTTGAATTCGCCACACTCCATAACCGTGGGGGCGGTGGGTGCAGGCTCCCAGCCAGCAGCCGTATTACCAGACAGAGGAAGACTTATGTTCGGTTTGGAGGCACTTGATCTCGCCCGAATTCAGTTCGCGTTCACCATCTCGTTTCACATCCTGTTCCCGGCGATCACCATCGGCCTGGCGAGTTACCTGGCGGTGCTCGAAGGCTTGTGGCTGAAGACCCACAACGATACCTACCGTGATTTGTATCACTTCTGGTCGAAGATCTTTGCCGTCAACTTCGGCATGGGGGTGGTCTCCGGATTGGTCATGGCGTATCAGTTCGGCACCAACTGGAGCCGCTTCTCGGACTTTGCCGGTTCCGTCACCGGGCCGCTGCTGACCTATGAAGTGCTCACGGCGTTCTTCCTCGAAGCCGGTTTCCTCGGCGTCATGCTGTTTGGCTGGAACAGGGTGGGGCGCAAGCTGCACTTTTTCGCCACGGTCATGGTGGCTATCGGCACGCTGATCTCGACGTTCTGGATTCTGGCCTCCAACAGTTGGATGCAAACCCCGCAGGGCTACGAAATCGTTAACGGCCAGGTGATTCCGGTGGACTGGCTGGCGGTGATTTTCAACCCGTCGTTCCCGTACCGCTTGATGCACATGGCCACTGCAGCTTTTGTGGCCACTGCATTCTTTGTCGGCTCATCAGCCGCTTGGCACCTGTTGCGCGGCCGTGATAACCCGGCGATCCGCACCATGCTGTCGATGGCCATGTGGATGGCCTTGATCGTTGCACCGATTCAGGCAGTGATCGGCGACTTCCACGGGCTCAATACGCTCAAGCATCAGCCGGCAAAAATCGCCGCGATAGAGGGGCACTGGGAAAACGTCGGCAATGAGCCAACCCCGCTGATCCTGTTTGGCTGGCCGGACATGAAAGCCGAGAAGACCAGGTTCGCGGTAGAGATCCCGTACCTGGGCAGCCTGATCCTGACTCACTCGCTGGACAAACAGGTTCCGGCGCTCAAGGAGTTCGCGCCCGAAGACCGGCCGAACTCGACCATTGTGTTCTGGTCGTTCCGGATCATGGTCGGGCTGGGTTTCCTGATGATCTTCACCGGTCTGTGGAGTCTGTGGCTGCGTAAGCGTGACAGGCTGTATTCGAACCGTGCGTTCCTCTACCTGGCGCTGTGGATGGGGCCATCGGGCCTGATCGCGATACTCGCCGGTTGGTTCACCACCGAAATCGGTCGTCAACCGTGGGTGGTGTACGGGTTGATGCGTACTGCCGACGCGTCATCCATGCACAGTTTCCTGCAGATGAGCATTACGCTGGCACTGTTCGTCGTGGTGTATTTCTCGCTGTTTGGTGTCGGTCTGGGCTACATGATGCGCCTGGTGCGCAAAGGGCCGAAGATCAACGAAGGTGCCGAACCGAGCCACGGTGGTCCCGGGCAGCAACGTACACCGGCCCGTCCGTTGTCCGCTGCTGACGACAACGGTGAAGGTGATCACAGCCATAGCCTGAACAAGGGGAATTGAGTCATGGGTATTGATCTTCCGCTGATCTGGGCCGTGATCATCATCTTCGGGATCATGATGTACGTGGTCATGGATGGTTTTGACCTGGGAATCGGCATTCTCTTTCCCTTCATCAAGGGCCACCGTGACCGCGATGTGATGATGAACACCGTCGCGCCAGTCTGGGACGGTAACGAAACCTGGCTGGTATTGGGCGGCGCGGCGTTATTTGGCGCCTTCCCGCTGGCGTATTCGGTAGTGCTGTCGGCGCTGTACCTGCCGCTGATCCTGATGCTGATCGGCTTGATCTTCCGCGGTGTGGCCTTCGAGTTCCGTTTCAAGGCCAAGGACCACAAGCGGCACATCTGGGACAAGTGCTTCATCGGCGGCTCGCTGACGGCGACGTTCTTCCAGGGCGTGGCGCTGGGGGCGTTTATCGACGGCATACCGGTGGTCAATCGGCAGTTCGCGGGCGGCACGCTGGACTGGCTGACTCCGTTCTCGCTGTTCTGTGGCGTGGCGCTGATCGTCGCTTATGCGCTGCTCGGTTGCACCTGGTTGATCATGAAGACCGAAGGCAAGTTGCAAGAGCAGATGCACGATCTCGCACGACCCCTGGCGTTCGTGGTGTTGGCGGTGACGGGTATCGTCAGCATCTGGACCCCGCTGGCCCATGCCGAGATTGCTGCGCGCTGGTTCACCCTGCCGAACCTGTTCTGGTTCCTGCCGGTGCCGATCCTGGTGCTGGTGACGATGTACGGTTTACTGCGCGCTGTGGCCCGTAACACTCACTACACGCCGTTCCTGTTGACCCTGGTGCTGATCTTCCTCGGTTACAGCGGTCTGGGAATCAGCCTGTGGCCGAACATCGTGCCGCCGTCGATCTCGATCTGGGACGCCGCCGCACCGCCGCAAAGCCAGGGCTTCATGCTGGTTGGCACCTTGTTCATCATCCCGTTCATTCTGGGCTACACCTTCTGGAGCTACTACGTGTTCCGCGGCAAGGTGACCCACGACGACGGTTATCACTAGTAGGAGCAGAGCTTGCTCGCGATGGCGTCTTGACAGGCGCCATCAAACCCAGACCGAGGACCGAGGCAATGGCTGATAAACATTCTTTGCAGGAAATCGAACAGGCTGAAAAGAAGCCGCTCTGGCAGCGGCTCGGCTGGCTGGCAATGATCTGGACAGGCAGCGTACTGGCGCTGTTTGTCGTGGCCAGCCTGATGCGCATGTTCATGAATGCTGCAGGCCTGACCACTCACTGATCGACCCGAACATCCCATCCCGTGCTTTGCGGCACGGATTTATAACCCTCCACTGGAGGGTTTTTTTTGCCTGGGCGTTGGCCGTTATTTGCGGGCCTTGAGGATCACGAATTTGGGCGTTGCCGCAACCTGCTCGACACCGCGGAACAGGCGCGCGAGTTTGCTGTGATAGCCCAGATGACGGTTGCCGACGATGTACAGCGCGCCGCCCACCACCAGCGCTTCGCGAGCCTGCTGGAACATCCGCCAGGCGAGAAAGTCCCCGACCACTTGTTGCTGGTGGAAAGGCGGATTGCACAGCACCACGTCCAGCGACTGCGGTTCCTGCCCGGCCAGGCCATCGCCCGCGCGCACGATGACTTCGCGCTCACCGAGGGCGGCTTGCCAGTTTTCGGCCGCGGATTGCACGGCCATGAACGATTCGTCCACCAGCGTGTAGTGGGCTTGAGGGTTTTGCAGGGCGCTGGCGATGGCCAACACGCCGTTGCCGCAACCCAGGTCGGCGACCCGCGCGCTACCCAGGTTTTTCGGCAGATGAGGGAGAAACGCCCGGGTGCCGATATCCAGGCCTTCGCGACAGAACACGTTGGCGTGGTTGAGCAACTCGATCACGGGCTCATCGAGCTTATAACGTGTCGGGTAGGGCGACTGAGCGGGTTGCCTGGCGTCGGGTGTAGCAATCAGCAAGCGGGCTTTCTTGACCGCCAGCGACGCTTGCACCGGGCCGATGTAGCGCTCCAGCAGATCGCCAGCTGCCCGCGGCAGGTGTTTGATCATGGCCGCAGCAACCACTTGTGCGCCAGGTGCCAGTTGCGTTTGCAGGCGGATCAGTTGCTCTTCCAGCAACGCCAGGGTTTTGGGGACGCGGATCAGTACCCGATCGAACGGACCGATCAGTGGCGCACTGGCCGGTAGCACCGACACGACATCAAAGGGAAGGCCATTGCGTACCAGGTTCTTTTCCAATGCCTGGGCTGCGAGAAACGAATCACCGCTACTGGTGACCTGAACCTTGCCGACAAGGCTCGCTGCCAATGCACCAAAGCTGTCATTGAGCACCAGCACCCGGGCATCGGTGTCGGGCTGCTGTTCGGCCAGATGATTGAGCAGGTACTCGTCGGCTGCATCGAACGCTTGCAGCGGTTCGTTCTGCTGTTCGGGCTGGCGGATCAGATCAAGTTGGGCGAAGGGGCTTTCGAGCAGGGGCATGGGGCGGGGACTCTGGGTAATCAACGGGGGTCCTGCGGTTTTGCACGTATTCAATGCTGGACGGGACCGTCTGAGTGGACTGCGTTGCGGTGTCGTTCGCTTCATCACTCAGAAGGGGCGTAAATGGTACGTTTTTTTCCGTCGGATTACTCGCAGGTTTTCCGTCGTGGTCAGCGCTGACAAGCACTGGTATTGGGTCAGGCTCAGATATATTTGCACTTCGCGGCCTGCACCACCGCAGAAATTTTGTTGGTGACACCCAGTTTCTGGATCGCATTGTGCGTGTGGAAATTTACCGTACGTGTGGAGATGTTTAGGATGCGTCCGGTTTCCAATGCGGTCTTGCCTTTCGAAGCCCACAGCAGCACTTCCATTTCCCGCGTCGATAATTGAGTCGTGCTCAAGCCGTCCGGATTCTTGCCGGCCAGCTTTTGCATCGCGAGGACATGCAGCTTATGGCTGATGAACGTTGCATAACCGAGGTTTTCATAGAGTTCATAAGCCGTGATACGGCAATGGCTTCGGGCGACGCAGAGCATGCCGCTGCTATGGTTGTTCAGGTCATGTACCGGCAGCGACCAACCGTGCTGCATGCCTTGACCCGCGAGTGCGCGCCGTAGATCGGGGGCGTTGGCGAAGGTATTAATGTCCCAGAGAATGGGCAGCATTGAGTGATTGCAATGAGCTACTATTGGGTCTATCGCGCAGTAGTTGTTTTGTTCATAACGGGTGTTCCAGTCAGGTGAGTAATTATTAAGGTTCAGGTCATTATTACAATGATTTGGAGCATGAGAAGTCATTGAAAACGCACAATATTCGTAGCCAAGATTATTAAAGAAGCCAAGTGCTATCCTGTAAGCCTTTTCAAGGCTTGACTCATAAATCAGTTGCTTTAATCGAGTCTCCTTCCAGGTATCCATACAAACTGCTCCCTGTGTCTCGCTTCGTAGGTGTTTATTGGATCCAAAATCGGTACGTTGCGAGTGTAGGGTAATTCCTACAGGTGCGAAGTGAGTTTTTTGCTCTTGATAGGCTCGTTAAATAAATAACCGGTTATTAGAGGAACAGTACCTGTACAGAACATGAGATTTCCTCCGTCATCTGTAGAGATATTAAAACCATCTTCATCTTCTGGTTGCGAACCCTGCCTTTAACTCTTTAGTTAACAGTTAGTCATCTGTTGATTAATACCACTACAAATCGGCGGTGTTTCTTCGCCCGGCTTTGCGGGACACTGGAGCAACCAGATCTATGGAGCGCCCCATGACCGCCAGCGCAGAGAAGTTCACCCGACAAACCCTGCTCGATGTCCAACCATTGACCCCCGGTCTGTTCACGCTGCGTACCACGCGAGATCCGGGCTTTCGTTTTCGTGCCGGGCAATTCGCCCGTTTAGGGGTTACCAAGGCTGACGGCAGCACGGTTTGGCGCGCCTATTCCATGGTCTCTTCACCCCATGACGAGTTTCTTGAGTTCTTTTCCATCGTCGTTCCGGGTGGCGAATTTACCAGCGAGCTGAGTCGTCTGGAGGTGGGCGATACCCTGATGGTCGACCGTCAGGCCTTTGGTTTCCTGACCCTTGATCGCTTCGTCGATGGGCATGATCTCTGGTTATTGTCCACAGGGACAGGTATTGCGCCGTTTCTGTCGATCCTGCAGGACTTCGAGGTCTGGGAGAAATTCGAGCGAATCATTCTGGTGTATAGCGTGCGCGAAGCGCGGGAGCTGGCTTATCAGGCGCTGATTGCTGAATTGGAAGAGCGTGAGTATTTGGCGGAGCACGCCCATAAACTGCAATTTATCGCCACGGTCACCCGTGAGCCGCATCCGCAAGCGTTGAGCGGGCGTATCACCCAGTTGATCAAAAATGGCGAGCTGGAGCGGGTGGTGGGTGTCACGATGACGGCCGAACATTCGCGAGTGATGCTCTGTGGAAACCCGCAGATGATCGATGACACGCGCAACTTGCTGAAAGAGCGCGGCATGCAACTGAGTCTGACTCGGCGACCTGCTCAGGTGGCTGTGGAAAATTACTGGTAATGAAAAACGACGCCATCAGGCGCCGTTTATTTCGCAACGCAGCCTTCAGGGCTTGTTGTTCTGCGCTTTGAGCAGGTCGCGAATCTCGCTCAACAGTTCTTCTTCCTTGGTCGGAACCGGCGGCAGGCTTGGCGCCACAGCTTCTTCACGCTTCAGGCGGTTGATGGCTTTCACGCCCGCGAAGATCGCAAACGCGACGATCAGGAAGTCGATGATGCTCTGGATGAATTTGCCGTAGGCCAGCACCACGGCCGGGATAGTACCCTGCGCCGCTTTCAGCGTGACCGAGAGGTCCGCGAAGTCCACCCCCCCGATCAGCAGGCCGATTGGCGGCATGACAACATCGCCGACAAACGACGAAACGATCTTGCCGAACGCGGCGCCGATGATAATACCGACGGCCATGTCGACCACATTACCTTTGACCGCGAAGGCCTTGAACTCACTTATCACGCCCATAGGTTATTCCTTGTTACAGATGAGGTTGGTGAACGCAGTGTAAATCAGCACGTCGGGTCTTGCTCGACACAACTTCTTATAGCGTTCGCTGCTATCGACCCGATTGGCGGTAAATAGTTTTCAAAGTGCCATCAATCGCGCGCGAAATACCCGCCACCCCACAGATAGACCAGAAAAAACTCTCAATCGACTCGTTGTGTTCTTTCTATTTATGTTTTGACTGTCTGGTCATTAGCCTCTGTTCAGCGCACCTGGATGCGCTGCACAAAACCAGAGGAGTTCGACATGACCACCGCCATTAGCCGAGGGGCTTTTTCCCATCGCCGTGTATTCGGCGTCTTGACCGCCAGCCTGCTGTCATTCTCCGTTCACGCGGCGACCCTGACCCGCGATAACGGCGCCGCCGTGGGTGATAACCAGAACTCGCAGACCGCGGGGGCCACTGGTCCGGTGCTGTTGCAGGACGTGCAACTGATCCAGAAACTCCAGCGCTTTGACCGCGAACGCATCCCGGAGCGGGTCGTACATGCCCGCGGTACGGGTGCCCATGGCAGTTTCACGGTAACCGATGATCTCAGTGACCTGACCAAGGCCAAAGTCTTTGCCGCTGGCCAGACGACGCCGGTGTTCGTGCGGTTTTCTGCGGTGGTGCACGGCAACCATTCCCCGGAAACCCTGCGCGACCCACGAGGCTTTGCCACCAAGTTCTATACCGCAGACGGCAACTGGGACCTGGTCGGCAATAACTTCCCGACCTTTTTCATCCGCGATGCAATCAAATTCCCGGACATGGTCCACGCCTTCAAGCCAGACCCTCGCACCAACCTGGATGATGACTCACGCCGGTTCGACTTCTTTTCCCATGTCCCGGAAGCCACTCGGACGTTGACCGAGCTGTATTCCAACTCCGGTACGCCAGCGAGTTACCGGGAAATGGACGGTAATGGAGTTCACGCCTATAAATTGGTCAATGCCAAAGGCGAAGTCAGTTATGTAAAGTTTCATTGGAAGAGTTTGCAGGGGATTAATAACCTTGACCCAGAAGCCGTTACCAAGGTTCAGGGGCAAGACTACAGTCATATGACCAATGACTTGGTGGCACATATCAATAAAGGCGACTTTCCAAAGTGGGACTTGTACATTCAGGTTCTAAAACCACAAGACTTGTACAAGTTTGACTTCGATCCATTGGACGCTACCAAGATCTGGCCGGGTATCCCTGAGCGAAAAGTTGGACAAATGGTGCTCAATCGTAATCCTGCGAATGTCTTTCAGGAAACCGAACAAGTTGCCATGGCGCCGGCCAATCTAGTGCCGGGAATTGAACCTTCGGAAGATCGTTTGTTGCAAGGTCGAGTGTTCTCTTATGCCGATACGCAACTGTATCGCCTGGGCGCCAATGCGTTGCAGTTACCGATCAATGCACCAAAAGTAACGGTGAACAACGGTAACCAGGACGGAGCGATGAACACGGGTCGCAGCAGCGGCGGTGTGAACTATCAGCCGAGTCGTCTGGAGTTACGTGAGGAACCTCAAGCGGCACGCTACAGCCAGTCGGCGCTGTCGGGTACGACCCAACAAGCGAAGATCCAGCTCGAGCAAAACTTCAAGCAGGCCGGCGATCTGTATCGTTCGTTCAGCAAGAAGGAGCGCAGCGACCTGATCGAAAGTTTTGGTGGCTCGCTGGCCACCACGGATGACGAAAGCAAGCACATCATTCTGTCCTACCTCTATAAGGCTGACCCGGAATATGGCACTGGCGTGACCAAGGTCGCCAAGGGGGACCTGAGTCGCGTCAAGGCGCTGGCGGACAAACTGGTCGACTGATCGTTATTGCCTCAACCGGTTCTCGCACGTCTCGGCACTGTGCGAGAACCCAGGAGCATGTGCCATGCGAATATATCTTTGCCTGTTTCTGGCCAGCCTGGCGTTCAGCGTTTACGCAGAGCCCGGTGCCGATCTCACCCAGGACCCTGCCGTGCTCAAGGCGCACCTGCAGGACTACTATTTCGATGCCGCTCGTCGCGGCGATGTGCCGATGCTCGAGACGTTCATCGAGGCGGGCTATTCCCTCGAGACTCGCGACAGCAAGGGCTACACCGCGTTGATCCTGGCGGCTTACCACGGTCAGTCTGCGGCGGTAGAGCGCTTGCTCGGCGCCGGGGCCAACGCCTGCGCCCAGGACCTGCGTGGCAACACGGCGCTGATGGGGGCGATCTTCAAGGGCGAAGTGCAAATAGCCCGGCGACTGTTGGCGACCGATTGCAGCCCGGATCAACGTAATGGCGCAGGCCAGACAGCGGCGATGTATGCGGGCCTGTTCAAACGGGTCGAGTTGCTCGACGCCTTGGCTGCCAAGGGTGCCGACCTGAATGCCGAAGATCCGCTGGGTAACAGCGCCGCGCGTCTGGCCGCGGGCGAAATCCGTACCCCGGTGCCGCGCTGATCGTGTCCAGCTGAGCTATCATCGCGGTTTTTTCCGGGAGTTCAGATGGCCAAGGCAAAGCGCATGTACGGCTGCACCGAGTGCGGCTCGACCTTCCCCAAGTGGGCCGGCCAATGCGGCGAATGCGGGGCCTGGAACACCCTGACCGAAACCCTGGTGGAAAGTGGCGGTGCAGCTGCCCCCAGCGGTCGCACCGGCTGGGCCGGGCAGCAGGCGCAGATCAAGACGCTGGCCGAAGTCAGTGTCGAAGAAATTCCACGTTTCTCCACCGCGTCCGGTGAGCTGGATCGGGTGCTCGGTGGCGGCCTGGTCGACGGCTCGGTGGTGCTGATCGGCGGTGATCCGGGGATCGGCAAGTCAACCATCCTTCTGCAAACCCTGTGCAACCTCGCAACCCGGATGCCGGCGCTCTACGTCACGGGCGAAGAGTCCCAGCAGCAAGTGGCCATGCGCGCCCGACGTCTGGGCTTGCCGCAAGATCAACTGCGGGTCATGACCGAAACCTGCATCGAAACCATCATCGCCACGGCACGGGTGGAAAAACCCAAGGTCATGGTGATCGACTCGATCCAGACGATTTTTACTGAACAACTGCAATCGGCGCCGGGCGGGGTGTCCCAGGTTCGCGAAAGTGCGGCGCTGCTGGTGCGTTACGCGAAACAGAGCGGCACGGCGATTTTCCTCGTCGGCCACGTGACTAAAGAAGGCGCATTGGCAGGTCCCCGAGTGCTGGAGCACATGGTCGACACGGTGCTGTATTTCGAAGGTGAGTCGGATGGACGCTTGCGTCTGTTGCGAGCAGTGAAAAACCGCTTCGGCGCGGTCAACGAGTTGGGCGTGTTCGGTATGACCGACAAGGGCCTGAAGGAAGTCTCCAACCCTTCGGCGATTTTTCTCACCCGCGCGCAGGAAGAAGTCCCGGGCAGCGTAGTGATGGCGACATGGGAAGGCACACGACCCATGTTGGTGGAAGTTCAGGCACTGGTGGACGACAGCCACCTGGCCAACCCACGCCGTGTCACCCTCGGCCTGGATCAGAATCGCCTGGCCATGCTGTTGGCAGTGCTGCACCGTCATGGCGGTATACCGACGCACGACCAGGACGTGTTCCTCAACGTGGTCGGCGGGGTCAAGGTGCTGGAAACGGCATCCGACCTGGCGTTGATGGCGGCCGTGATGTCCAGCCTGCGCAATCGGCCATTGCCTCACGATCTGCTGGTGTTCGGTGAGGTTGGCTTGTCTGGTGAAGTGCGGCCGGTGCCAAGCGGTCAGGAGCGCTTGAAGGAAGCTGCCAAGCACGGTTTCAAACGCGCCATCGTGCCCAAAGGCAATGCGCCGAAGGAAGCGCCCGCCGGGTTGCGGATTATCGCTGTGACGCGACTGGAACAGGCGTTGGACGCGCTGTTTGAATAAACCCACCTCTACACGAGTGGTGAACTGTGGATCAGTGCGCCCAGTTCCCGCTCAAGCTCGGCCTGATCGCCCGTATTGAGTTCGATCAAACGTCGCAGACTGCTGACGGACTCCAGATCGATGTACCGACAGACGAAGCCTAACTGGTGGTTATTGTCATGGGACAGTTGCACGTCCATGCGGATCTCGGTGTCACTGCTCAGGTGAATGTCGACCGAAAACATCTTCTCTTTGTCCCCAAGCCAGGGCTCGGGGCGTTCGATCAACAGGCCCTTGAGTGATAGGTCGAGCAGTTTCACCGGCCACCGATGCTCGCCTTGGCTGAGCTCGGTCTTGGCATCGAAGGCAATGCGTTTGAAGCGGCGGTGATTGGCGGGGTGCTCCCTCATGGCGCAATCCTCTGGGTGTTCGCTGACTATAGACCAGCATCCGCACAGGCTGCCACCCTACGTCGGGGTATGGTCTTTGGCGCCAGTAGCGCTAAACTCGGGGTGGCTGTCTTTTTTGTCCACTCTGGCTGGAATAAAAAAATGAAAAATAATAATAGCCTGCTGCGCCACTTACCCTGGCTGTTGCTGGCAATCATAGGCGCCTGTGCCCTGGGCGTAGTGGCTTTGCGCCGCGGCGAGGCGATCAATGCCTTGTGGATTGTGGTCGCGGCAGTGGCCATCTATCTGGTCGCTTACCGTTACTACAGTCTGTTCATTGCCAATAATGTAATGCAGCTCAATCCACTGCGAGCCACCCCCGCTGTCGTCAACAACGACGGTCTGGACTACGTGCCAACCAACAAACACATTCTTTTCGGCCACCACTTCGCGGCCATCGCGGGCGCCGGGCCACTGGTCGGCCCGGTACTGGCGGCGCAAATGGGTTACCTGCCTGGCACGCTCTGGCTGATCGCCGGCGTGGTGCTGGCCGGTGCCGTCCAGGACTTCATGGTCCTGTTCATGTCGACCCGCCGCAACGGTCGCTCCCTGGGCGACATGGTCCGTGAAGAAATGGGGCAGATTCCCGGGACCATCGCGCTGTTTGGCTGCTTCCTGATCATGATCATCATCCTCGCGGTGCTGGCGCTGATCGTGGTCAAGGCTCTGGCCGAAAGCCCGTGGGGCATTTTCACGGTGATGGCGACCATCCCGATCGCGATGTTCATGGGCGTGTATATGCGCTACATCCGCCCGGGCCGCATCGGTGAAATCTCCATCGTCGGCGTGCTGCTGTTGCTCGGCTCGATCTGGCTGGGCGGGCAGATTGCCGCTGATCCGGTCTGGGCCAAGGTCTTCTCCTTTACCGGGATCCAGATCACCTGGATGCTGATCGGCTACGGTTTCGTCGCGGCAGTATTGCCGGTCTGGCTGATCCTGGCGCCGCGTGACTACCTGTCGACCTTCCTCAAGATCGGTACCATTGTCGCCTTGGCGATCGGCATCCTGATCACCATGCCCGAGCTGAAAATGCCGGCATTGACCCAGTTCACCGACGGCACCGGTCCAGTGTGGAAAGGCGGGCTGTTCCCGTTCCTGTTCATCACCATCGCCTGCGGCGCGGTCTCGGGTTTCCATGCGCTGATTGCCTCCGGGACCACCCCGAAACTGCTGGATAACGAAAGCAACGCCCGTTACATCGGTTACGGCGGCATGCTGATGGAGTCCTTCGTGGCCATCATGGCGATGGTGGCGGCTTCGGTGATCGAACCGGGTGTCTACTTTGCGATGAACAGCCCGGCGGCGATCGTCGGTGGTGAGGTGATGCAAGTCGCGCAAACCGTCAGCAGTTGGGGTTTTGCGATCACCCCGGAAGCCCTGCAAGCGGTAGCCAGGGACATCGGTGAAACCACTGTGCTGGCCCGTGCCGGCGGTGCACCAACCCTGGCGGTCGGTATTGCGCAGATCCTGCACAACATTCTGCCGGGTGAAAACACCATGGCGTTCTGGTACCACTTCGCGATCCTGTTCGAAGCGCTGTTCATCCTGACGGCGGTCGACGCCGGCACCCGTGCCGGGCGTTTCATGCTGCAGGATTTACTCGGTTCCTTCGTTCCGGCACTTAAACGTACCGAGTCCTGGACCGCCAACCTGATCGCGACCGCCGGTTGCGTGGCAATGTGGGGCTACCTGCTGTACCAAGGCGTGATCGACCCGTTGGGTGGGATCAACACCTTGTGGCCACTGTTCGGTATCTCCAACCAGATGCTGGCCGGCATCGCGCTGATGCTCGGCACCGTTGTGCTGATCAAAATGAAACGCCAGCGCTACATCTGGGTGACCTTGCTGCCCGCCGCCTGGCTGCTGATCTGCACCACCACCGCAGGCTTCATCAAGCTGTTCGACGCTAACCCGGCGATCGGCTTCCTGTCGCTGGCGAAGAAATACAGCGATGCCCTGGCCAACGGTCAGATCCTCGCCCCGGCCAAGGACATCACGCAGATGCAGCACGTGATCTACAACGCCTATACCAACGCAACGCTGACGGCGCTGTTCCTGTTCGTGGTGTTCAGCATCCTGTTCTATGCGATCAAGGTCGGCATTTCCGCCTGGAGCAGCAAAGAACGCACGGATAAAGAATCGCCATTCCAGGCTGTTCCAGAAGCGTAATCGAGGGTTGCAAGCATGTTCAATGACCTGAGTCGCCTCGGTAAATACCTCGGTCAGGCTGCGCGCCTGATGGTCGGCATGCCCGACTACGACACCTACGTCGAGCATATGCAAACCAAACACCCGGACAAACCGGTGATGAGCTACGAGGCGTTCTTCCGGGAACGCCAGGAGGCCCGTTACGGTGGCAAGGGTGGGCCGAAGTGCTGTTGACCCGCTGACAGCGGGTTATCAGATGTGATGTGGGAGCGGGCTTTTTGTGGGAGCGAGCCTGCTCGCGATAGCGGTCCGACAGTCAGCTGCAATGTTGAATGTTCAGCCGTCATCGCGAGCAGGCTCGCTCCCACACTGACCTGCTCCCATTTTTATTTGTGTAGTTGAAGGAGATCGAGTTTGTCCTCTCCCATCCCGGTAACTGTCCTCAGCGGCTTTCTCGGCGCCGGCAAAACCACGCTGCTGCGTCACCTGCTCAAAGCCGAGCACGGTCTGAAAATCGCCGTGATCGAAAACGAATTCAGCGACGCCGGCATCGACACCCAACTCTTGGGCGATGAGCCGGTGCAAGTCATGACACTGTCCAACGGCTGTGTCTGTTGCACCATTTACACCGACCTGACCAAGGCCCTGTACCTGTTGCTGGAACGTCTGGACAGCGGCGAAATCGCCTTCGACCGCCTGGTGATCGAATGCACCGGCCTGGCCGATCCGGCACCCGTGGCGCAGACCTTCTTCATCGATGAAGAGCTGCGCGAGCGCTACATTCTCGACGGCATCATCACCTTGGTCGATGCGGCTCACGCCGAGCAGCACCTGACCCAGACCATCGCCCAGGCGCAGATCGGTTTTGCCGACCGTTTGCTGGTGAGCAAGCGCGATCTGGTCGACGAGGCGACGTTTACCGCGCTGAGCGAACGTCTGACCCGGATCAATCGTCGTGCGCCGATCCGCGTGGTCGAACATGGCAAGATCGATCTGGCCGAGTTGCTCGACGTGCGTGGTTTCAATCTCAACGCCGACCTCGGCGGTGGCGTCAGCCTGCGCCCGGTGAACAAGGCGCCGTCTATCGACCGCATCTCGAGCCTGGTGCTGCGGACCGACAAACCGCTGGATATCGACAAGCTCAGCGAGTTCATGAACGAACTGCTGGAAGACCACGGCAAGCAGTTGTTGCGCTACAAAGGGGTGCTGAACATCGTCGGCGAACCTCGGCGCATGGTGTTTCAGGGCGTACTGAAGTTGTACGGTTTTGACTGGGATACTGAGTGGGCTGAGGATGAAGGGCGGGAAAGTGTGATCGTGTTTATTGCCGATGATCTGCCGGAGGAGAAGATTCGCGAGGGGTTTGCGCGGGTGGCTGCGGAGTAAGGTCGGGCATTTTTAGCGTGTTTGAGGCCGCTATCGCGAGCAAGCTCGCTCCCACAGGGATTAGCGGTGTACACAATATGTGTATTTCAAGCCGATCCAGTGTGGGAGCGAGCCTGCTCGCGATGACGATCTAACCGGTTACGCGATCATGGGCTGATCCCGATTCAGGGCTCAGTAATTTCTGCTCCAAATGATCCAGATGCTCCGTCATCAACCCCTCGGCGGCCTTGGCATCCCCTCGCTCCACCGCCTCGACAATCGCCGCATGCTCCTGCCACGCACAATGACTGCACGACTGTTCTTCATAGCGGGCGATAGCCAGCGAAGTCAGCGGCACCAGGCTGCCAAGAAATTGTGCCAACGGTGCGTTGCCGGCGACGTGCGCCAGTTGCAGGTGGAACTCCCCTGACAGGCGAATGGCCGGCCCGCGCTGGTTTTGCTCGATACAACGGCGTTCGCGTTCGATTAATTCGCGTAACTGCGGCAGGTGCCGGGAAGTCGGTTGCTGGCAGGCCAGTCGCACCAGGGTGGTTTCAGTCAGCCTGCGGGCGTGGAGTATCTGGCGGGTTTGTTCGGCATCGGGCGCCGCGACTTGCGGGCGATGATTGGGCCGCAGGATGACCACCTGCTGATGGGACAAACGCGCCAGTACCTGGCGGATGATGCTGCGGCTGACACCGAATACCTGGCCGAGGCTTTCTTCGGTGAAGCGGCTGGCCGGGGCGATGCGTTGTTCGAGAATAGCGTCGAAAATCTGCGGATAGATGTCATCGACGCAACGCTTCTTTTCGCTCTGGCGGCGCAAGGGCAGGGCGGCAGAAATCGAGAAAACGGGATTCTTCAAGGCGTAGGAACTCATGGCCTGTCTCCAGTCCGGTTGCCGATAGGGGGTTCTACAATCAGTTATTGGCCCAGACTGTCGTCCGGGATGTTCAGCTCAATGCCCATCCGTTGCCCTTCCTGAAGGATGTGCCGACGCATTTCGGCACTGGCCAGGGCGCTGTTCTTGTTACGGATCGCGCGGACCACGGCTTCGTTTTCTTCCAGTCGCTCGGCCAAATGCTCCGGTGAATTGCGCAGCACCTCGGCGCTCTGTTTGAGGGCGTTGCTGGTTTGCTGCACGACGTTCTGGAAGATCGGGTTTGAGGTCAGGGTGAACAGCTCTTCGTGGAATGCGATGTAGGCGTTCATTCCGGCTTCGCTGTCGTTGGCTTCGAGGGCTTCGCGCATGTCCATCAGCGTCAGGCGCAGTTGGCCGATTTCCTTGCTGCTGATGGACTGGGCAACCAATCCGACAATGAACGGTTCGAGGGTGTAACGCAGTTGCAACACATCCTCGAGACTGGCGCCGGCTACGCCACTGTCGTTGGCTGGCGCGTCGTTCAGGTTGGCCTCCAGCACCACCACGCCTTTGCCGGGCATGGAGCGCACCAGGCCGAGGGTCTCCAGCACGATCACCGCTTCACGCAGGCTAGGCCGGCTGATACCCAGTTGTTCAGCCAGTTCGCGTTGCCCCGGCAACATATCGCCAGAGCGCCACTGCCCGCGCGCCAACGCGGCGCGGAGCTTTGCAACCACTGAATTTACAACTGTCGATGAGGTGATCACTGTTCGCTCCATGAGAGACGGTAAAACGCTGAATTGTTGTGCCTGCCAGTGACAGGCACAAGGTTCGGTCAAAATTCTTGCTGATGCGCCGGCGGCGCTGATTTACGCGACTGGAAGGTGTAGCCCTGCTCGCCGGACAGTACCTTGTTGGCACGCTGGACATCGATGTCTTTTTCCCAGCGGGCGATGGCCACGGTGGCGACGCAGTTACCGATCAGGTTGGTCAGTGCCCGGCCAATGCCCATGAACCAGTCCACCGCCAATACCAGCACCAGGCCCACCACCGGAATCGCCGGGATCGCGGTCAGGGTCGCCGCCAGAATCACCAAGGCCGAGCCGGGAATGCCGTGGGCACCTTTGGAGGTGATCAGCGAGACCAACAGGATCGTCAGCAAATCGCTCATGGCCAGCGGTGTGCCGGTGGCGTTGGCGATAAACACGATGGCCAGGGTCAGGTAGATCGAAAAACCATCGAGGTTGAACGAGTAACCGGTGGGAATCACCAGGCCAACCGTCGAGCTGCCGATGCCCAGGTGCTCCAGTTTTCGCATGATTTGCGGGAGCACGGCGTCAGAGGAGGCGGTACCCAGGACGATCAGCAGCTCTTCGCGCAGGTACTTGAGAAATGGCAGCAGCCGCAGGCCGGAAAGGCGCATCACCAGCCCCAGGATCAATGACACGAACACCGCACACGTCAGGTAAAACAGGCCGATCAGGCTGCCCAGGTGTTGCAGGGAGTCCAGGCCATATTTGCTGGTGGTGAAGGCAATCGCACCAAACACACCAATCGGTGCCAGACGCACAATCATGCCCATGATGCGGAAGATCACATGACTGAGCTCGTTGATCAGTCGCGAGATTCCCGACGCCGCTTCACCCACCAGGTTCAGCGCGCTGCCGAACAATACCGAGAACAGCAGCACTTGCAGAATATTGTTGTCGGCAAAGGCACCGATCACCGAGGTCGGGATCAGGTCCATCAGGAACTGCGTGGTGGTGTGCATGTGCTGGCCGCGCTGGGCGATATCGCCCATGTCGGCGGTGGAAAGCTGATCCAGATGAATGTTCGCGCCGCTGCCGATGCCGGTGCTGAACGCGAACACCAGACCGATCACCAGGGCGATGGTGGTCAGCACTTCGAAGTAGATCACCGATTTGAGGCCGATGCGTCCGACCTTTTTCAGGTCTCCAGCGCCGGAAATACCGCTGACCACCACGCAGAACACGATCAGGCCGATGAGCATTTTGATCAGTTTGATGAAGCCGTCGCCGAGAGGTTTTAACTGGGCGGAGTATTCGGGAAGGGCCAGTCCGCAGATGATGCCGAGCACCAGTCCAAGGACAACTTGAAGGAAGATTGAGCGCGAGCACCATCTGAGCATGGGAGGAGTCCTGGTGAGTGTCCTGGGTGCCGTGCGCTGTGCGCATCAGATTCAGGACTTAATTATTGTGGTCTTACCGGTATGTCCAGTGCAGGCGCAGTTTAGGCGCTGTTTTCAGAGGGCTGCAAGCAGAAAATGACGAATTGGCTTTACCGGTCTTACCAGTTGTGCGGTAAGGGCCGATCTTGAGCGGTTTCGCAGGCAAAAAAAACCGGCCATCACTGGCCGGTTTCTTTTTGCTGCGGTTAAGCGGGCTGATTAAGCGCCGTATACCGGCAGCTTCTTGCAGATAGCCTTGACCTTCTCGCGAACGGCGTCGATCACCGCTTCGTTGGAAAGGTCTGCCAGGATGTCGCAGATCCAGCCGGCCAGCTCTTTGCACTCAGCCTCTTTGAAGCCGCGAGTGGTCACAGCCGGAGTACCGAAGCGCAGGCCGGAGGTGACGAACGGGGAGCGTGGATCGTTCGGTACCGAGTTCTTGTTCACGGTGATGAACGCTTTGCCCAGAGCGGCGTCGGCGTCTTTACCGGAGATTTCCTGCTTGATCAGCGACAGCAGGAACAGGTGGTTTTCGGTACCGCCGGAGACCACGTCAAAACCGCGCTCGATGAACACGCCGGCCATGGCCTGGGCGTTCTTGACCACTTGTTGCTGGTAGGTCTTGAACTCAGGCTGCAGGGCTTCCTTGAAGCAGATCGCTTTAGCGGCGATCACGTGTTCCAGCGGGCCACCCTGGGCGCCCGGGAATACCGCGGAGTTCAGTTTCTTCTCGATGTCGGCGTTGGCGCGAGCCAGGATCAGGCCGCCACGTGGACCGCGAAGGGTCTTGTGGGTCGTGGTGGTGACCACGTCAGCGAATGGAACCGGGTTCGGGTAGACGCCAGCAGCGACCAGACCGGCTACGTGAGCCATGTCGACGAACAGGTAGGCGCCAACCTTGTCAGCGATTTCACGGAAGCGCGGGAAGTCCAGGATCTGCGAGTAGGCAGAGAAACCGGCCACGATCATTTTTGGCTTGTGCTCAACAGCCAGACGCTCGACTTCGTCGTAGTCGATCAGGCCGTTGCTGTCGATACCGTACTGAACGGCGTTGTACAGCTTGCCGGAGGAGGAAACGCTGGCGCCGTGGGTCAGGTGACCGCCGTGGGCCAGGCTCATGCCCAGGATGGTGTCGCCCGCTTGCAGCAGGGCTAGGTAAACGGCGCTGTTGGCTTGCGAGCCGGCGTGTGGCTGAACGTTGGCGTAATCGGCGCCGAACAGTTGCTTGGCACGGTCGATGGCCAGTTGCTCAACCACGTCGACGTACTCGCAACCGCCGTAGTAGCGCTTGCCTGGGTAGCCTTCGGCGTACTTGTTGGTCAGAACCGAGCCTTGAGCTTCCATCACCGCTGGGCTGGTGTAGTTTTCCGAAGCGATCAGCTCGATGTGTTCTTCCTGGCGCTGAGCTTCTTGCTCCATGGCGGCAAAAAGGTCGGCGTCGTACTTGGCAATAGTCAAATCACGGCTGAACATGGCGGTCCTCAAGGATCGGGGGCAGAAAAGGAAAGCATTCTAACCCAATGGGTTTTGTCTGGCATATGAAAGGACATCATGTCGCAGACAAGTGGTGTTCATGACGGGATATGCGGTGATTGTGCAGGCCTCATCGCGAGCAGGCTCGCTCCCACATTTGAAATGCGTTCCCTGTGGGAGCGAGCCTGCTCGCGATGGCGTCATACGCTGCACCGCAAATCTTAGTCGAACATGAACAACGCATCATTGCTGAACTGCGCCTCGAAACGCGCCGCCGGCATCGGGCGGCCAAACAGATAACCCTGCACTTCGTCGCAGCCGTGTTCACGCAGGAAGTCGAGCTGTTCGTGAGTTTCGACGCCCTCGGCGATCACCGCCAGGTTCAGGCTGTGGGCCATGGCAATGATCGCCCGGGCAATCTGCGCGTCCTGTTCGCCGGACGGCAGGCCGTCGACGAAGGTCCGGTCGATTTTCAGTACATCGATCGGGAATTGCTTCAAGTAGTTCAGCGATGAATAACCGGTGCCGAAGTCGTCGACCGCGATGCTCAGGCCCAGGTTTTTCAGTCCGGCGAGAATCTGCATGGCTTCGCTGACTTCACGCATCAGGATACTTTCGGTCAGTTCCAGCTCCAGGCAGGCCGGTGACAGGCCCGTGTCCTTGAGGATGGTGGCGATGCGCGTGCCAAGCTGGCCGTCGGAGAATTGCCGTGCGGAGATGTTCACCGAGACTTTCGGGACGCGGACCTTGCTCTGGTGCCAGCTCTTGAGCTGACGGCAGGCCTCGCTGATCACCCAGTCACCGACATCCACCACCAGCCCAAGCTCTTCGAGCACTGGAATGAAGTCTCCCGGCGGTACCAGTCCGCGGCGTGGATGCCGCCAGCGCAGCAGGGCTTCGGCGCCGGTCAGGCGCTTACCGTCGCCGCTGAATTGCGGCTGGTAGTACAGAACGAATTCATTTTGCTCAAGGGCGTGGCGCAGGTCGCTTTCCAGTTCCAGGCGCTCCAGGGCGCTGGCGTTCATGTCCGCCTGATAGAACTGGAAATTGTTCTTGCCGCGCTCCTTGGCGTGGTACATCGCCGTGTCGGCGTTCTTCATCAACTGGCTCAGTTCGTTGCCGTCCTGCGGACTCAAGGCGATGCCGATACTGGCGGTGACAAAGAACTCGCGGCCTTCGAGGACAAACGGCTTCACCAGGCTGGCAAGGATCTGCTCGGCGACATGAATCGCCCGGTTCAGCGCGATCTCGCGGCTGGCCCGCGGTTGCAGGAGCAAGGTGAACTCATCGCCGCCCATGCGCGCCACCGTGTCGTCATCGTCGACACAAGCGAGCAGGCGGGTGGCCATTTCCTTGAGCATGCGGTCGCCGGCGGCGTGGCCGAGGGAGTCGTTGATCGGTTTGAAACGGTCGAGATCGAGGAACATCAGCACGACCCACGACTTCTGCCGCTCTGCCGATTGCAGCGCGGTGTGCAACCGGTCCTGGAACAAGGTGCGGTTGGGCAGGTGGGTCAGGGCGTCATAGTAGGCGAGGCGGTGAATCCGCTGTTCGCTGGCCTTGCGCTCGCTGATGTCACTGAAGAAGCACACGTAGCTGGCGAGGTCGCCTTCGTCATCGAGTACCGCCGTAATGCCGACCCACGCCGGGTAGTGTTCACCGTTGCGGCGCTTGAGCCAGACTTCGCCTTCCCAGGTGCTGTGCTGGTGCAGTTGTTTGAGCACATACCGCAGGTGGGCTTCCTGCTGGTCATCGACGGTCAGCATGTTCGGTAACTGATCAAGGACCTGTGCCACTTCGTAACCGCTGACACGGCTGAAGGCTTCGTTGGCCTGCACGATGTAGCCGGCCGGGTCGGTGATCAGAATCGCCGACGTCGAGTGCTCGAAAACCGTGGCTGCCATGCGCAGGTCTTTTTCGGCGCGGCGCTGCTGGCTGATATCGCGACCGACCCCGAGCACGCCTTCGAACGCGCCATGTTCATCCCAGACCAGTACCAGGCGCAGTTCGATCGGGATCTTGCGCCCGTCGGCGCGCAAGCAGTCGAACAGGAACAGCTGGGTTTGCACCTGACTGCGCAGTTGCGCCAGTTGCTCGGGTTTATCCAGAGCCTTGCTGACCCGGTCCATCAGGCTGTAGATGCCGGTCAATTGTTGCGGGTTGGCGATGGTTGATTGCCAGCCATTCTGGAAGATCCAGTCAACGTCATAGCCAAGCACGGCGTTCACCGACGGGCTGACGTAATTGAGCGAGAGTTTGCTGTCGGTGGAGAAAATCACGTCGCTGATGCTTTCAGCGAGCATCCGGTAACGCTGCTCGCTGTCGCGCAAGGACTCGCTGGCTTCGATCTGATCGGTAATGTCTTTGGCCACGCCAATGATACGGGTGACCTGGTCGTGTTTGTCCCGCGCCAGCGCCTGCTCGCGGACTTCGAAACGTCGCCAATTGCCGTCGCGATGACGGAAGCGCAACTGGCACTGCATCAGTTGGGTGTAACCGGCCTGGCGCTGTTCCTGCCGCAAGCGGTGGTAGTGATCGGCGTCTTCGGGGTGCAGCAGAATCTCCCAGAAGTACTCGCCCATCTGGTGCAGTTCGGTTTTGCTGTAACCCAGCGTCTGGCCCAGGTGGTGGTTACTGAAAATCATCCGCTGGCTGATCACGTCCTGCACGTAGAGATGATCCGGGACGGTACGCACGACATCCGACCAGAAACCTTCACGCTCCAGCAGCGACAACTCGACAATTTTACGGCTGGTGATATCGCTGATGCTGAGGATCACCGCTTTGGCGTCGTGCTGTGCTTGTGGCAAATGCAACACCAGCCACAGATGCTGGTCGCGGCCCTGGGTGTCCCTGAGCTTGATCTCCAGTTCCAGCTGTTTCTGCTGGTTGAGCACGGCATCGAGCAATTGGTTGCCGATGGCATTGCCATCCAGTGGCCCGCCTTCGATCAGCAGCTTCCAGGCTTGCTCGCTGGACTGGACGTTGAGCAGGTGCAAGGCGACCTGGTTGACCTCGGTGATGCGCAACTCTTGTAGCAACTGTCGGCGTTGTTCGGCGTTCTCCAGCCACCGCTGCAATTGCTCGCTGGTGTGCAGTTGCGCCTTGTCGAGGCAGGCTTTGAGCCCGGAGAGATCCAGTACGCAGAGCGCAACACCGGTGCCGTCGAAAATGTCCCGATAGCGCCGACGGCCGTCATGCACCTGACGCTGGCGTCGGCGCATATTCAACAATGCGATGAGCGGTAGCAGCGAGAAGGCCAAACCCAGCAGGCATTTGCCGATAAACACCGGCAGCAGTTGTTCGATCACTCGTTGCCGGTCAAACAGCCCGCGTAATTGCCAGTCGCTGTTACTCAGTGGGACGACCAGTACGCTATTTGCCAGGTCATTGGCGTTTACCGTGTCCGGTTGGTTCGAGGGCAACCCGTCGTCGCGGCTGATGATCTTTTGGTTGATGCGGTTTTCCACCACCCACAGCGGACGGATTCCTGTGTCACTCTGTTTGGTCAGCGAAGAGAAAAACGTCGGCCGCAGGCGCAAGACCCAGTAGTCGCGCGTGCTGCCACTGGCCTGGTGCAGCAACAGGTTCACCACCGAGCCGTCGTTGGCGTTGCTGAAGTAATGCACCTGCGCGTGACTGCGCCGCACCAGTTCGCTCAGGTAGTCGGCATCCTGGCTGTCGCTGGCGCTGTCACTGAGGATTTTCCCCGAGGGGCTGAGCAGCGCGAGGCTGAGTAAATCAGGCAGGGATTGCTGCAGTTTGCGCAGCAACGCCTGTTGCTGATCAACGGTCTGCGGTTTTTCGACGATCGGTAGCAGATTCAGTGCGATCTGGGCGTTGAGTGCCATGTTCAAGCTGACTTGCGCGGCCATATCGGCGGTGTAGTCGATGGTGTACTGGCGCTGGCTGTTCTGGGTTTCGCTCAGTTGGTCGAACAACTGCCAGAACAGTAATCCGATCAACAACAGGACAAGCGTCGCCAATGCACCTTTCAAGGTGCCGCGCAGGGGCGATCCGGTCGCAGGACTCAGTGCGCTCACGGACGAAGGCGGAGTGACATTGGACAAACTATGATCCTGCGGTTTGGCTGGATTGGCGCGACGTGCACTATAAGCCGGACGCCCGGAGGGCGGCTAGCATGCCTTGAGTTGTGGCAAAGTGCCAGCCCCTCTCGGCTGGACTGCCTTTCATCATTAAGGTAGCTTTGCCGGTTACGCGGGAGCGTTCCAGCTCTTAGACTCAGGCTTTTTTCGCGCGCACGTATTGATTGATAGCGATCAATCGTTGGCGGCGCGTATGGCCTGGCCCGGGCTTCGCCCGTGCTTATATTCATCAGTCACTGACCCTAGGTTCTCCATGGCTCAATACGTCTTCACCATGCATCGGCTGGGCAAAGTTGTTCCGCCGAAGCGGGAAATCCTGAAAAACATTTCGCTGTCGTTCTTCCCGGGCGCCAAGATCGGCGTGCTCGGCCTCAACGGCTCGGGTAAATCCACACTGTTGAAAATCATGGCCGGCGTCGACACCGAGTTCGACGGCGAAGCCCGTCCGATGCCGGAACTGAACATCGGCTACCTGCCGCAAGAGCCGCTGCTGGATCCGACCAAGACCGTGCGTGACGTGGTCGAGGAAGCGGTCAGCGTGATCAAGGACGCGCAAGCTCGTCTGGATCAGGTCTACGCCGAATACGCCGACCCGGATGCCGACTTCGACAAACTGGCCGCCGAACAGGCCAAGCTCGAAGCCATCCTGCAGGCGGGCGACGGTCATAACCTGGATCGCCAACTGGAAGTCGCCGCCGATGCGCTGCGTCTGCCGGCCTGGGATGCGAAGATCGAACACCTGTCCGGTGGTGAAAAGCGTCGTGTGGCCCTGTGCCGCCTGCTGCTGTCCGCACCTGACATGCTGCTGCTCGACGAACCGACCAACCACCTGGACGCCGACTCCGTAGCCTGGCTGGAGCATTTCCTCCACGACTTCCCGGGTACCGTGGTTGCGATCACGCACGACCGTTACTTCCTGGACAATGTCGCCGGCTGGATTCTGGAACTCGACCGCGGCGCCGGTATTCCTTACGAGGGCAACTATTCGGGCTGGCTTGAAGCCAAGTCCGATCGTCTGGCCGCCGAATCCAAGCAGCAGTCGGCCCATGAAAAGGCCATGAAGGAAGAGCTGGAGTGGGTGCGTAAAGGCGCCAAGGCCCGTCAGTCGAAATCCAAGGCTCGTCTGCAACGCTTCGAAGAAATGCAATCGCAGGAATTCCAGAAGCGCAGCGAAACCAACGAGATCTACATCCCGGCCGGTCCGCGCCTGGGCGACAAGGTCATCGAATTCAAGAACGTTAGCAAGGGCTATGGCGATCGCGTGTTGATCGACAACCTGTCGTTCTCCATGCCTAAAGGCGCCATCGTTGGCGTGATTGGTGGTAACGGTGCGGGTAAATCCACGCTGTTCCGCATGCTGATGGGCAAGGAACAACCGGATTCGGGCACCATCGAAGTCGGTGAAACCGTGCAACTGGCCTGCGTCGACCAGAGCCGTGAAGACCTGGACGGCAGCAAGACTGTGTTCCAGCAGGTCTCCGACGGTTCCGACCAGATCCGCATCGGCAACTACGAGATCCCGTCGCGCACTTACGTCGGCCGTTTCAACTTCAAGGGCGGCGATCAGCAGAAATTCGTCAAGGACCTGTCCGGTGGTGAGCGTGGTCGCTTGCACCTGGCCCTGACCCTGAAAGAGGGCGGCAACGTCCTGCTGCTCGACGAACCGTCCAACGACCTCGACGTTGAAACCCTGCGTTCGCTGGAAGAAGCCCTATTGGACTTCCCGGGCGCCGCCATTGTGATCTCTCACGATCGGTGGTTCCTTGACCGCGTCGCGACTCACATCCTGGCGTACGAAGACGACTCGCAAGCGGTGTTCTTCGAAGGTAACTACACCGAGTACGAAGCCGACCGCAAAAAGCGTCTTGGCGATGCCGCTTCCCAGCCACACCGGGTGCGTCACAAGAAACTGGCCTGATAGGCCGGTTATGTGAAAAACGGAGCCTTCGGGCTCCGTTTTTTTTGCGCGCCATTTCCAGGCCAGGGGTGTGATTTAAATCGGCTCGATGCGGATGATTTCGATCAACTGATCGCCGGCGGGCCGTTGCCAGAGCACTTCGTCGTTCAGCTGTGCACCGAGCAGTGCCCGTCCCAGCGGTGAGCTCCAGTTGATCAGGCCTTTGGCGGCATTGGCCTGATCTTCGCCAACCAGTTGCACGCGTCGTTCGGTGCCGAGTTCATCGGCGTACGTCACCCAACTGCCAATCTGCACTTTTTTGGTGGAAGTGGCCGGTGTCACCACTTGAGCGCTTTGCAGGCGTTGCTTGAAGTAACGCAGATCACGCTCGAGATCGGCCAGCCACTGTGGGTCAGCCTCCTCGCGGGCCGATTGTTCGCCGTGCAGGGTTTGCAACTCGGCGACTTTGGCCTGCAGCAGTGCCAGGCCTTCGGGCGTGACGTAGTTAGGCTGCGTGCTGACTTGGCGTTCCACCGGTTGGTCGGCTGGTGCAGCGGCGTTATCTTCATTGACGAAAGCGCGGCTCATGGCGGTTCTCCCTGAATGGGGTTTCGGCCATCGTCGCAGGCTTCTGGTTTCGAAGGTTGTCCGAAAACGACTTGCTGCGAGCGATAGGCCCTTGCTGCACCCGTGGAAGGGTGGTGATCAACCCGTCGTCGTGGTTGCAAGGTGGGCGTGTTCAGCCAGCTCTTGTTCGATGAACGCGGCGATCATGGCTCGATACATTTGCTCGATGACCTGTGGGTTGGCGCCGACCTCTTCAGACAGCGCCCGGACTTTGGCGATGACCTGTTCAACACGCTGCGGTGCTTTCACCGCGTCGCTGTCTTTCTTGAAGCGAGCGGCCTGCGACACATAAGCGCCGCGCTCGGCCAGCAGGCTGACGATTTGCCGATCCAGCCGGTCAATGTTGTCGCGTACTTCCTCGAGGGAACAGCAGTTGACATCCATGTCGTTTGAGTTCCTTGTATAAACATAGCTTTCAATGTGGGGAATTCACACTCCTACAGGGGAGCGGGATTCAATAGTGATACCACTTCAGTTCCAGCATGACTTCGTTTTCAGGCGAGGCAATGTGGCTGAACTCGCGCTGGGCGCTTAGGCGCAGGCCCAGGTTACGCGACAGTTCCCACTGCTGGTTCAGGCTCAGGCTACGCCGCACTTCACCGTTAGTGAAGTAATCACCTTTGGTTTCCAGGCTCAGATTGCCCAACGGGTTCTTCCACAGAACACCACTGTTGAAACCGGCGGCGGGAGCGATGAAACCGGCAAAGTCGCTGTTGTGCTCGATGCGTACGGTGCCAAGGGTGAAGCCCAGAACGTCGTCGCCCAGTTGCCAGGTGCCACCGGCGCCGCCGTTGACATGGCTGACCAGGGTTTCGTCGTCATGCTTTCCTGGGACCCGTTCCAGGCCGCCGGTGACTTGCCAGGACCAGGGTTGCAGCAGTTCGTTGCGCGGGGTCAGGGAGCGGATGGTCGCCAGGTCCAGTTGCTGCAATTGCCAGTGATTGCCTTCGTACTGGCGCAGCTTCATCTGGAGAATTTCAATCTGTGCACCGAGAGGAAAGCTTTCGGCGTTGTCGTTGAGGTCGTGATAGGCCATGCGCAGGCCGTATTCACCAAAGGCCTTGTCACCACGGGTGCCGATGCCCGCCTGCCAGGTGCGCGACTCGTGACCGTTTTCCGGCAGGCCCGGGCGTTCGATGGACAGCTCCGGTGCCGGGTTCTGATTGATCGCCCGCAACAGCTCGAAACTCCGTTGTGCACGCTGTGGGTCGCGTTCCTGGCCGTTGGCACGGTAGCGCTCAAGACGGTAGGCCGCGTCGATAATCAATGCCTGACGATCACGTGGCAGCGCCTTGAAGGTCGGCTCCTGCAAGTGTTTCTGGTCGGCGCTGACCTTCAGCACCCATTGCTGCTCATCGCCTGAGAGCGGTTTGGCGCGGCTCAACAGCTCACGCTCGCGGGACGGACGGTAATCGATTTTTTCCACCAGTCCTGCGTCTTTTACGGCTTTGACAGTGTCGGTGGGAATTGCGGTCAGCGGGAATTGTTCGGTGAGCCTGAGGCTTGGCCGCGCCACTTGCAGCAACTCCAGCAAGCGGTAGGAGCAGTTTTCATCGAAGAAGAAATAATCGAACTGAATCTGCTTGAGCTCCCAGATGTGCTCGACCATGCGCTCGGTTTCTGCCTGCGTCAGGTTCAACCGGTATTCCCACAGATCGCGGTTTTCCAGGCTGCGGTATTCCGAGAGTTTTTCCTGGTAGGGCACCAGCGCGAACAACCCCGGATAACCGCCCATCAGGCCTTTCCAGGCATACAGAATGCTGTTGTCCGAGCCTTCGATATAGGCGCCGAAATTGATCGCGTAACTGAGCAGGGCAGTGTGGTCGGTTTGCACGTCGGCCTGATCGATGCGCAACAAGGTATGACCGAACATCGATGACGGACTGTTCAGGTAGGCTGCCGGAAAGATCATCACCGCGCTGTGGGGCGATACGTCCTTGAACCATTGTTTGAACTCGCTGCAGTCCACTGTCGGCAAATCGTTCAGGTTCAGTTGGGCTTTCAACCAGCGGGTACGCGCCGGGTAAACACATTGCGCGTGCTGCTGGCCTTTGCTGGCCGGGGCATAGAGCGCTTGTACGGTGGCCGCCAGCTCTGCGTCGGGATGCTCGGCGCCATTTGTTGCCAGGAAAAACTTCTTGTCGCTGACATAGCTGCGCCAGCCGCCGAGCTTTGCGCTTTCGTAGTGGCCCAGGGAAATCCAGAACGGGTCGTTGGCCAGTTGCTGCAAGTGTTGGTTGTCGATTCGAGGCGCGGCGGACAGCGGGGCGCAGACAAACAGCGCCAGACAGGCAAGGCGTTTGAGCATGGTGGGCTACTTAATTCAAAAAAAGACCCAAAGAGGGCTAGGTCCAAAAAACAAAACCCGCTCCGGTAACAGAGCGGGTGAGGCCGAGCTTAAGCCGGGGTGGCATATTTGGCCAGGCGAGCATCGCCTTTGAGCACGGCCAGGGTATTGGTATGCACGTCTTCAGCGGTCACGTCAGCCTTGCTGAAGATCTGCTGGAAGTGCTCATGGGTGACAGAGGCAAAATACGCGCGGTCTTGCGGGGCGACGCCCAGTACCACGGCATAGGTGGTCAGCGCTTCGCCTTGACCCTTGGCCATGTCTTCGGACAGTTCATTCATCATGCCGTTCATGGCAATCCAGGATTTGCCGCCGTAGGTCAGCGCGGAGTTGGTTGCGCAACCGTTGGTGCCGGATGTCATGCCGAAAGTAGCGTTGCCGGAGGTGCCGTTGGTGGTGGATGCCAGGAAGTGTGCCGGGGTGCCACGCTGACCTTCGAACAGCATGTTGCCCCAACCGCAATCCGGGCCGCCTGGCGCCTGGGCCATGGCGTTGAGGGATGCAACGGTGAAGAGAGTACCAAGAAGAATCCGTTTCATAGCTGTGTTCTCTTTTGTTTGCGTTCCAATGGACAGGAGATCTGGCGCCGCTCTGGCGCCATTGGGCCGGTGATTAGTCCAGCCGCGCAGTTTGGAGTCTAGGCACGATCCAGGGGTTCCGTGTTTTTTCGCCAAACATTCCCGGTCATCATTGATTTAGCCCCGTCCCGTCCGGGGTTCGGCGCTTGACTATGCTTTTACCCAAGGCGCGCCTTGCCAGTCAGGCACGGGCAGCGCCAGAATGCCTTCAATTGCCCCGCCTGATGTAAGGAAGCCCGATGCCCGATCCTGTTGCTGCCAGCTTGCGTCTAGCGCCTGAAGCGCTGACCCGTCCGTTTTCCGCTGAACAGTTCAGCTTCTCTACCACCAATGAGCTGGAGCCTTTTCGCGGTGTGCTCGGCCAGGAACGTGCGGTTGAAGCCTTGCAGTTCGGTGTGGCCATGCCACGCCCCGGTTACAACGTGTTTGTCATGGGTGAGCCCGGCACTGGCCGGTTCTCTTTCGTCAAGCGCTACCTGAAAGCCGAAGGCAAACGCCTGCAGACCCCGGCGGACTGGGTCTACGTCAACAATTTCGATGAGCCGCGCGAACCACGCGCACTGGAGTTGCCGTCGGGGACGGCCGGTGCGTTCATCACCGACATCAACGGCCTGATCGACAACCTGCTGGCGACGTTTCCAGCGGTCTTCGAGCACCCGTCCTACCAGCAAAAGAAAAGCTCCATCGACCGCGCCTTCAATCAGCGCTACGACCGTGCACTGGACGTGATCGAGCGCCTGGCGTTGGAGAAAGAAGTCGCGCTGTACCGTGACAGCACCAACATCGCCTTCACCCCGATGAGTGAAGGCAAGGCGCTGGACGAGGCGGAATTCGCCCAGTTGCCGGAGGCCGTTCGCGAGCGCTTCCACGACGACATTTCCGGACTGGAGGAGCGGCTGAACGAAGAGTTGGCCAGCTTGCCGCAGTGGAAGCGCGAGTCGAGCAATCAGTTGCGCCAGCTCAACGAAGAAACCATCACCCTGGCTCTGCAGCCATTGCTTTCGCCGCTGTCGGAAAAGTACGCAGAAAATGCGGCGGTGTGCGGTTACCTGCAAGCGATGCAGGTGTATCTGCTCAAGACGGTGGTCGAGCAATTGGTCGATGACAGCAAGACCGACGCGGTCGCCCGTAAGTTGCTCGAAGAGCAATATGGCCCGAGCCTGGTGGTCGGTCATCCGCACAGTGGCGGTGCCCCCGTGGTGTTCGAACCGCACCCGACTTACGACAACCTGTTCGGCCGTATCGAGTACAGCACTGATCAGGGCGCGCTCTACACCACCTATCGGCAATTGCGTCCAGGTGCGCTGCACCGGGCCAACGGCGGCTTCCTGATTCTGGAAGCCGAAAAAATGCTCAGCGAACCCTTTGTCTGGGATGCGCTGAAGCGGGCCTTGCAGTCACGCAAACTGAAAATGGAATCGCCGCTGGGCGAGCTGGGCCGACTGGCCACGGTGACCCTGACACCGCAACATATTCCGTTGCAGGTCAAAGTCGTCATCATTGGCGCACGCCAGTTGTATTACACGCTGCAAGACCTCGATCCGGATTTCCAGGAGATGTTCCGGGTACTGGTGGATTTCGATGAAGACATCCCGATGGTCGATGAGAGCCTTGAGCAGTTCGCTCAGTTGCTCAAGACCCGGACCTCGGAAGAAGGCATGGCCCCGCTGACCGCCGATGCGGTGGCGCGTCTGGCGACCTACAGTGCGCGGCTGGCCGAGCATCAGGGCCGTTTGTCGGCGCGCATTGGCGATCTGTTCCAGTTGGTCAGCGAGGCGGACTTCATTCGTGATCTGGCCGGTGACGAGATGACCGACGCCGGGCACATCGAGCGTGCGCTCAAGGCCAAGGCCACCCGCACCGGGCGCGTGTCGGCACGGATTCTCGATGACATGCTGGCGGGGATCATCCTGATCGACACCGCAGGAGCGGCGGTCGGCAAGTGCAACGGGCTGACGGTGCTGGAGGTCGGCGACTCGGCGTTCGGCATACCGGCGCGAATCTCTGCCACGGTTTACCCCGGTGGCAGCGGCATCGTCGACATCGAGCGTGAGGTCAACCTCGGGCAGCCGATCCACTCCAAGGGCGTGATGATCCTCACCGGGTATCTGGGCAGCCGTTATGCCCAGGAATTCCCGTTGGCGATCTCGGCCAGTATCGCGCTGGAACAATCCTACGGTTACGTCGATGGCGACAGTGCCTCGCTGGGCGAGGCCTGCACGTTGATTTCGGCATTGTCGAAAACCCCGCTCAAGCAGTGCTTCGCGATTACCGGTTCGATCAACCAGTTCGGTGAAGTGCAGGCGGTGGGCGGGGTCAACGAGAAGATCGAAGGCTTCTTCCGTCTTTGCGAGGCGCGTGGTTTGACCGGCGAGCAGGGCGCGATCATTCCTCAGGCCAACGTCGCCACATTGATGCTCGATGAGCGGGTGCTGACGGCTGTGCGTGCCGGGCAGTTCCATGTCTATGCGGTGCGTCAGGCCGATGAGGCACTGAGCCTGCTGGTGGGCGAACCGGCCGGCGAGCCGGACGAAGAGGGTCAGTTCCCGGAGGGCAGCGTCAACGCGCGCGTGGTGGAGCGTTTGCGGGTGATCGCGGAAATGATCAGCGAAGATGATTTGAAAGAGGCCGAGAAGGAGCATGCGCAGGCGCAGGAAGCATTGGTTGCGGCCAAGCCTGCCTGACCCCCGAAGCTGTACACAGCCATTGTGGCGAGGGAGCAAGCTCCCTCGCCACGGGTTTGTTTTTGGCACTGGATTGCATTGTCCCGTCGTCATCGTGGTAACGCTTTATTGCCGCCCGGATGACGTCAAAAAACCAACAACGACCATTCGGCGCCTTCTAAGCTCCGTCAACTTGCTGACTCGACTTTTCTTCTATGCTCAGGTCAAGGACATCGACAGTCATCACTGGATCGAGACAGCCTTCCCGTGGAGGCTGAATGCCAGATTTACCGAGGGTCGCCGCCATGTCGCGCAACCTCTGCCTCACCCGCCAATGCCTGGGACTGGTTACCCGTATCGAATGCAGTATTCGCCCGCTTGCGGGGGACACCGGTATGTGGACCTTGTTGTTTGCCGCCGGAATGGCCGGCGAGCAACCTTCCGCCATCAAGGCCCAAGGTCCGTTTCATGGTCCTTTCGTGGCCGAATCGATACTCGATACCATCGTTGAAAGTCTGACCCTGCACGGCTATCAACTGGCCGATGACCCGCAAATCTGGTGTTTGCACTTGCAAGCCCAACTGCGGGAAATCAATGGTGGACGCTGCCGAAATCCGGGTGGTTTTCAGTTCAACCCCGAGCATTAGTGACTATTCGACAGGGTTGGGGTTTTCGGCCTTGTCGAGCTTGACCTCGAAACCGTATTCGACGGTATTGAGGTTGGTGCGCTGGTAGGTTTCCAGGCTGCTCGGCTGGCCGTAGAAATAATGCACCTCAAACATCGCCGGGCCTTCTGCGCTGGCGTCGTGGCTGACCGCAAGAATCTCCTTCAGGTAATTTCCGCTCGCGTCCTTGGCGAAGAAGCGCCAGTTCTGGGCGGGGAATACTTTCTGGTCAACCACCAGGGCGTTGCCCTTGAGCTCCAGGCCTTTGGGCAGTTTCTGGGTGTCAAGGTTGTCTTTTGCAATATTGGCCAGAAACAACGGCATCGAGCCGACAGCATACGCCGGCGTTTCGGGGAACAAGGTCAGGTCGTACGTGATGGTGGCGCGCAGCGGGTCGATTTCGAAGGCCTCGGCTGGCAATTCGATGGGCTCGCCACGTTTGCCCTTATCGTCCTGGGTGAAGAAGGTCACGGGGGTGTCGCCAGGGCTGAATGAGGAGCCGAGCAGTTCGTCGTTGAAGGTTTTCGGGTGATCGAATTCGATGCGTGCTGCACTGGCGTCCTCGACGGACTGATTGACGTGGATGTTCTTTTTCAGCTGTTCCTCATCCAGTGTGGCGCTTTTGAGCCAGGTTGCGGCCTGATCGTCGTACACGACCACGGGCAGGTTCAGGCTCTGGATGGTTTTATCCGTGGTATTGCGGTCGAAGCGGCGTACTGGCAGTTCCAGGTCCTTGCGGGTCACGGTGACGGCCGAGAAGTCGAGGACGTTGACTTCGAGGTTTTCGATGGGGCCGTTGAAGTACACCTTGGTGTAATGATGAGTCTGCTTGTGCTCGAACGCCTGTTGCTCGTCTTCGAGCTGTTTTTCGAACGCATCGCTCCAGGCGGTCTGCTTCTGCATCTCGGCCAGTTGTTTTTGATAGAACCCGATTTGTGCGGCATCTTCGTTGATCGAGCCCGAGCGTGAGAGAAGCTGCCCGGTCGTGTCCCTGGCCTGGACAATCAGCGGATTGAGCGGGGTATCGCTGACGTCTGGCGCCAGTGCCGCGCTGTTGTTGACTTCGACCTCGGTGTAGTTCTTTTCGAGAGCTCGCAGGGTGACGCTGATGTTGTCGTCAGTGCGGGTCTGACCCACATCCTTTTTCGTCAGGTCGAAGGTGAATACCTTACGCGGTGCAATGACCTCGACTTTACCTTTCAGGGTTGTCGGTTGCGGCTGGCTTTTGCTGTCGATGTTCTCGCCCTCGACAAAAGGGTAGGCCAGGGTCAGGTCATCCGGATTGGTCAGGCTGGCGCTTGAAGGGCTCAACTGAATCCCGGGATCGGTTTCCGACCATTCGGGCTGGAAAGGGACGACCTTCTTGTTGCTCAGCGTGACCGACTGCCATTCCAGCCCATGCGGGAAGGGAAACTCGGAAGGCATGTTGAAATTGAAGGGGAACACCGGCTGCAAGTCGGTCAGGTAGTCGGAGCTGGAGTCCTTGCGCAATACGAACAGGCCATTGATGTAGGTGTCGACCAGCGCCTGTGGGGTTGGATAGTGCTTGAGCAGGGCCATGGCGTCTTCGCCGTATTCGGTGGCGATCGGCTTGATGGCAAGCTTTTGCTGTGCGCGCTCGAGCAGCAGCAACGAGCCGCCTAAGTTGGCCACGGCATCCTTGAGCTGGGGATCCTGAATCGCGTCCAGCGACTTCTCGAACTGTGCGGTCTTCTCTTCGAGGCTCTGCGGGTGCTTCTCATCGCTGGGTGAGCAGCCGCCGATCAGTACCGCGAGGCAAAGGCCGACAGTCGTTAAAGGCAATCGCAAATCCATTTTCCGGTTTTCCTCTATAACGCAAATAAACGATGCGAATGCTTTGGACACTAGCAGAAAAACGCTTTGGTAGACTCGCAGGTTGCGGATTTGTCTGCGGTTTATGGGGTTTTGAGCGGCTGATATACTCGCCGCCGTTTAAAACCCTTGTGTGAGATTTAATGGAACGTTTTGTCGAAAATGCAATGTACGCCTCGCGCTGGCTGCTGGCGCCGATCTACTTCGGTTTGTCCCTGGGCCTGCTGGCCCTGGCGCTGAAATTCTTTCAGGAAGTCTTCCACGTTATTCCCAACGTGTTCTCGATGGCCGAATCCGATCTGATTCTGGTGCTGTTGTCGTTGATCGACATGGCGCTGGTGGGCGGCTTGCTGGTGATGGTGATGATTTCCGGCTACGAAAACTTCGTGTCCGAACTCGACATCGATGAAGGCAAGGAGAAGCTCAACTGGTTGGGCACGATGGACTCTTCTTCCCTGAAGATGAAAGTTGCGGCCTCGATCGTGGCCATTTCCTCGATTCACCTGTTGCGTATCTTCATGGACGCCAGGAATGTCGATCCCGAGCACCTGAAGTGGTACGTGATCATTCACATGACCTTCGTGATCTCGGCGTTTGCCATGGGTTACCTGGACAAGCTGACCAAGCACTGATCCGCTTGGGAGTGCTCCCTGTGGCGAGCGAGCTTGCTCGCCACAGCCGTTGTGAAACGGACGGGCGGCGGCGTTTGTGGCTTGTGCTTTTGTGCGCCGAGGCATATCCCTGTAAGTGTCTTGGCTCGCCATTGCGCGGGGTACGCTCATGAACCTGCAAGAGTTGAACGCCTATGCCGTCGCCGGGAAGGTCGATGAGCTGAATCTGATCTCGATGGAAGGCGGGATTTATCTGTTGGAGGCACGGATACATGGCGCCGCTCATCCGCTTGACGACACCCATGGGCAAACACTGCGTCTGCGTTCGGTGGAACATGCTCGTGAAGTTCTTCATGCCTTTCCCAAGCTGACATTCAACCTGATTCACACCTCGGTGCACGACGAGATGTGCGGTCTGGGCACTAGTGGGGAAGAGAGCCTGAAGGTGCCCATCTCCTGATAGCGCTGATAGCCCTGATCACCGCAATGGCATCTGTGCTAGTCTGCTCGCCCTTTTGGTTCCGGGCGCTCCGGGATGCGCTGTGCACGCACGGCAATGTCCCGAGCCGTCCGCACAGCGGAGCAGTGTCATGTCCGAAGTAAATCTGTCTACCGACGAAACCCGCGTCAGCTACGGTATTGGCCGTCAGTTGGGCGACCAACTGCGCGACAACCCGCCACCGGGCGTTAGCCTGGACGCGATCCTGGCCGGTCTCACCGACGCATTCGCCGGTAAGGAAAGCCGTGTTGGCCAGGAAGCAATGTCTGCCAGCTTCAAGGTTATCCGCGAAATCATGCAAGCCGAAGCTGCTGCCAAGGCTGAAGCGGCCGCTGGCGAAGGCCTGGCATTCCTGGCTGAAAACGCCAAGCGTGACGGCATCACTACTCTGGCTTCCGGCCTGCAGTTCGAAGTACTGACTCAAGGTGAAGGCGCCAAGCCAACCCGTGAAGATCAAGTGCGCACCCACTACCATGGCACACTGATCGACGGCACTGTGTTCGACAGCTCCTACGATCGTGGTCAGCCTGCAGAATTCCCGGTTGGCGGCGTGATCGCCGGCTGGACCGAAGCCCTGCAACTGATGAACGCCGGTAGCAAATGGCGCCTGTACGTGCCGAGCGAACTGGCTTACGGCGCACAAGGCGTTGGCAGCATTCCGCCGCACAGCGTTCTGGTCTTCGACGTCGAGCTGCTCGACGTTCTGTAAGCCCTGGCCTGTTGTTATGACGGGCTAATGTGGGAGCGAGCCTGCTCGCGATGGCATCACCTCGGTTTCACAGGAAAACCGAGTTGACCGCATCGTCGGAACGCCGCCCGGAGCATGCTCGCTCCCACAGTCTTTTGCGGTGTCTCATAGTTCGATCTTGTGGTGCAGATCATTCATCGGGCGCAATGCCCGGGCGTAGCAGAATAGAAACAGGTTGCGTACCAGCTCCTTGAGCACCACTGGCTCGCTGGAACTCAGGCCATTGAGGTCGAGGTCGCCCTGGTCTTGCAGCTCACTCAAGGCTTCTTCTTCCAATACCGCACACACTTCCCCGGTTTCCCGATGCAGGATCCTGAGGTACGGGTGTGGACGATCCAGCCATGCATCGATCAAATAAGTCATGATGCTCATCTCCTTTTTAATGGTTTGATGAGAATAATTCCTATTAAATTAATAGCAAGTGCCTATTGGCGGTTTCTGCTGTTTTCTGAGGGGGAATTGCTGAGGGTCAAAACGGCTGGCGTTTTGCTATTGGACGGGATTGCAGGGGGATCAGGCGAGGGTGAGGCTCCATCCCACGCAGGGCGCAGGATGGAATACGGCAGGTTCAGACTTTTCTGACGAACTCGGATTTGAGCTTCATCGGGCCGATACCGTCGATCTTGCAGTCGATGTCGTGGTCGCCATCGCACAGGCGGATGTTCTTGACCTTGGTGCCGACCTTGACCACCAGCGATGTGCCCTTGACCTTGAGGTCCTTGATCACAGTGATGGTGTCGCCATCTTGCAGGACGTTGCCGACCGAATCCTTTTTCACGGTGTCATCGGAAGCGGCTTCGGCTTCGCCATTGGCGGACCACTCGTGGGCGCATTCTGGGCAGATCAGTTGGGCGCCGTCTTCATAGGTGTATTCGGAATTGCATTTCGGGCAGGGTGGCAACGTGCTCACTAAAGCTCCTTGGATTCAGGATGGCTAAAAGCGCACATTATATAGGGTTTTAGGCGGGAGGGGGGGGCGGCGGTGACGAACCTGTGGGAGCGGGCTTGCTCGCGATGACGGCTTAACATTCAACATAAGTGTCGACTGTCAGTCCGCTATCGCGAGCAGGCTCGCTCCCACATGGGGCGCGTGTCAGTGCGTGCGGGCGACCGCAAACTCGCTCAGTTCGACCAATGCATCCCGGTATTCGCTGGCGGGCAGCATTTCGAGGCATTTGATCGCACGGGCCACGTAATCGCGGGCCAGTTGTGCGGTGTAGTCCAGCGAGCCCGAGGCTTCCACGGCAGCGCGGATGCTTTCCAGGTCTTCGATACCACCTTTCTGAATCGCCCGGCGCACCAGTGCCGCTTGCTCTGGTGTGCCTTCGCGCATGGTGTAGATCAGCGGCAGGGTCGGTTTGCCTTCGGCCAGATCATCACCGACGTTCTTGCCCAGGGTTTCTGCGTCGCCTTTGTAATCCAGCAGGTCGTCGACCAACTGGAAGGCCACTCCGAGGTGGTCGCCAAAGGTGCGCAAGGCTTCGCTCTGTTCTGGCGTAGCGCCAGCCAGGGCTGCGGCACTGTGGGTCGAAGCCTCGAAAAG
Source organism: Pseudomonas brassicacearum (assembly GCF_003732175.1). Classification (GTDB taxonomy): domain Bacteria; phylum Pseudomonadota; class Gammaproteobacteria; order Pseudomonadales; family Pseudomonadaceae; genus Aquipseudomonas; species Aquipseudomonas brassicacearum_G. Next base: position 84,806 of record NZ_MOBI01000017.1, on the reverse strand, counting down.
CATCGCGGTTTTGCCGCGGATGACTTCCATGTAGGTTTCTTCGGTAGTGCTGGCGTCGCGCACCTTGGACAGCTGCAGGACTTCGCCTTCGGCGATGATCCGCGTGGCTTGCGAGAGAATCTTCATCACCGGCATCGAGCCCAGTTCGACCATCATCTCGAACGAGCGCGAGTACAGGAAATCCCCCACCAGCACGCTCGGGGCATTGCCCCACATGGCGTTGGCAGTCGAGCGGCCACGGCGCATGCCGGACATGTCGACCACGTCGTCATGCAGCAGGGTGGCGGTGTGCAGGAACTCGATGGTGGCGGCCAGCAGGCGCATGTCGTCGCCTTCGCGACCCAAGGCCTTGCCACACAACAACACTAATAAAGGACGCAGGCGTTTACCGCCAGCCGAGGTAATGTAATCGCCGATTTTCGATACCAGCGGCACTCGGGAAGTCAGCTGCTTCTTGATGATGCCGTCGACGGCGTTAAAATCGTCCGCCACCGCGCGGTAGAAAGCTTGGGGTTGCATCAGCGACAGTCGCTCCAGAAGGGTTGCGCGGCATGCTAGGACCCACGTCCGGGCCTGTCAAGGCGCGATGGACGGCCACTTGCAACGTGCTCGCGCCTTGCGTACAATCGCGCACCCTGAACTTCCTGGGCAGCACCTGCCTTACGCAATTGCATTTGGGTCGTTCCATCCCATGCAGCCATGCCAGCCAATACCTCTTCTTATAAAGAGCTGGGTGAGCAGGATTATCGGAGAAATACCATGTCGTACGCAGTAATCGTTACTGGTGGCAAGCAATACAAGGTCGCCCCAGGTGAATACCTGAAGATCGAGAAACTGGAAATCGCTACCGGCGAATCCGTGACTTTTGATCGCGTTCTGTTGGTCGCCAATGGCGATGACGTGAATATCGGCGCTCCAGTTGTTGCTGGCGCTACCGTTGTGGCTGAAGTGATCTCCCAAGGTCGTCACGATAAAGTCCGCATCATCAAGTTCCGTCGTCGTAAGCACCACATGAAGCGTATGGGCCACCGCCAGTGGTACACCGAGATCAAAATCACCGGTATTCAGGCTTAATTTCAGCCTAATTCCTCACTAGGAGAATTGAACTCATGGCACACAAAAAAGCTGGTGGTAGTACCCGTAACGGTCGCGACTCAGAAGCCAAACGCCTTGGCGTGAAGATGTATGGCGGCCAGAAAATCATTCCGGGCAACATCATCGTGCGTCAGCGCGGCACCCAATTCCACGCCGGTTACGGTGTTGGCATGGGTAAAGATCATACCCTCTTCGCGAAAATCGAAGGCGTGATCAAGTTTGAAGTAAAAGGCGCGTTCAACCGCCGTTACGTGAGCGTTGTCGCGGCTTAATTGCGCGATCGCTGGAAAAGCCCTGTCTTGCGACGGGGCTTTTTCGTTTGTGGGGTGAGTCTCTTGCAAAACTGTTTGTATGGGCTGCCGGCGCTGGATTGTGCGGTCGTTGATTGAGGTCGCTGCGCTCATTTTTGCAAGAGTCTTATGTCTTAGTGTTTTTCGGCTCGTCCGTATGGCGAGAGGCGTTTTGTTATGAAGTTTGTTGATGAAGTATCGATTCGAGTAAAAGCTGGCGACGGTGGCAATGGCTGCATGAGTTTCCGTCGGGAAAAATTCATCGAAAACGGCGGTCCTAACGGCGGTGATGGTGGCGATGGCGGCTCGGTCTACATGATTGCCGACGAAAACCTCAATACCCTGGTCGACTACCGTTACACCCGGCACTTCGATGCCGAGCGTGGCGCCAACGGCGGCAGTACTGACTGCACCGGTAAAAAAGGTGAAGAGCTGGTCTTGCGGGTTCCGGTCGGCACCACGGTCATTGACTCTGCTACACAAGAAGTCATTGGCGACCTGACCAAGGCTGGTCAGCGTCTGCTGGTGGCTCATGGTGGCTGGCACGGTCTGGGTAACACCCGTTTCAAATCCAGTACCAACCGCGCGCCACGCCAGACTACGCCGGGCAAGCCGGGCGAGCAGCGTGACCTCAAGCTGGAAATGAAGGTGTTGGCTGATGTGGGCCTGCTGGGCTTGCCGAACGCCGGTAAAAGTACCTTTATCCGTTCGGTCTCGGCGGCCAAGCCGAAAGTTGCCGACTATCCGTTCACCACGCTGGTGCCAAACCTGGGCGTGGTCAGCGTCGATCGCTGGAAAAGCTTCGTCATTGCCGATATTCCGGGTCTGATCGAAGGTGCTTCCGATGGTGCGGGTCTGGGGATTCGCTTCCTCAAGCACTTGTCGCGTACTCGTCTGTTGCTGCACCTCGTCGACATGGCACCGCTGGATGACACCAGTGCTCCAGACGCAGCTGAAGTCATTGTTAGCGAGCTGACCAAGTTCAGCCCTTCGCTGGCTGAGCGTGATCGCTGGCTGGTGCTGAACAAGTGCGACCAGATCCTTGAAGAGGAGCACGAAGAACGGGTCAAGGAAATCGTTGATCGTCTGGAGTGGACTGGTCCGGTCTACGTGATCTCGGCTATTGCCAAAGAAGGCACTGAGCGCCTGACGCGCGACATCATGCGTTACCTGGAGGATCGTGCCGATCGTCTGGCTAACGACCCGGTCTACAAGGAAGAGCTGGCCGATCTCGATCAGCGTATCGAAGACGAGGCTCGTGCCCAGTTGCAGGCGTTGGATGACCAGCGTGCCCTGCGCCGTAGCGGCGTGAAGTCGGTCCATGACATTGGTGACGATGACTGGGACGAAGAAGATGTGGATGACGAAGACGGTCCGGAAATCATTTACGTGCGTGACTGATTCGTTGCAGTAAACTTAAGCGCCGCTCTATCGAGCGGCGTTTTGGTATCTGGAAATCGGTAGTCACGAATAACGTTACGGGCAGCGCTGGGTCGTGCTGTCCTCAAGCTAAGGTTGAAGATGATGCGGAGCAAGGTGACAGGTGCGCAGCGTTGGGTCGTGAAGATCGGCAGCGCTTTGCTGACGGCTGACGGCAAGGGTCTGGATCGCGCAGCAATGAGCGTCTGGGTTGAGCAGATGGTCGCGCTGCATGAGGCGGGTGTCGAGCTGGTGCTGGTGTCCTCGGGGGCGGTGGCGGCAGGTATGAGTCGCCTTGGCTGGACCGCACGACCCAGTGCGATGCACGAGTTGCAAGCGGCTGCCGCCATCGGTCAGATGGGATTGGTGCAGGCCTGGGAGTCGAGCTTCGCCGAGCATGGCCGGCACACAGCGCAGATTCTCCTGACTCACGATGACTTGTCCGATCGCAAGCGTTACCTCAACGCTCGCAGTACCTTGCGTGCGCTGGTCGAACTCAAGGTCATTCCGGTGATCAACGAGAACGATACCGTGGTCACTGACGAAATCCGTTTCGGCGATAACGACACGCTGGCGGCGCTGGTGGCCAATCTGGTCGAGGCTGACCTGTTGGTGATCCTCACCGATCGTGACGGTATGTTCGACGCCGATCCGCGCAACAATCCTGATGCCAAGCTGATTTACGAAGCTCGCGCCGATGATCCGGCGCTGGACGCGGTCGCGGGCGGCACTGGCGGTGCGTTGGGTCGTGGCGGTATGCAGACCAAATTGCGTGCGGCGCGTCTGGCAGCGCGTTCGGGGGCTCACACGATCATCGTGGGTGGGCGTCTTGAGCGTGTGCTGGATCGTTTGAAGGCGGGTGAGCGTATCGGCACCTTGCTATCGCCTGAGCGCGGCCTGCTGGCAGCGCGCAAGCAGTGGCTGGCGGGGCACTTGCAGACTCGCGGCACGCTGGTGCTGGATGAAGGGGCGGTCACGGCGTTGTCTCGGGGTAATAAAAGTCTGCTGCCGGTTGGCGTCAAGCTGGTTCAGGGTAGCTTCCGTCGCGGTGAAATGGTGGTGTGCGTGGCGCCGGACGGTCGTGAGATTGCCCGTGGTTTGGCCAACTACAGTGCGCTTGAGGCGCAAAAAATCATCGGTCAATCGTCTGAGGCGATTGTCGGTTTGCTGGGTTACATGGCGGAGCCGGAGCTGGTTCACCGCGATAACCTGATTCTGGTTTAAGGAAAACGCGAATGCGCATGGCAAAAGGATTGTTGGGGTTGCTGTTGGTGATGCCGTTGCTGGCATCGGCGGAAGAAATCGGTCAGGTATCGACCGTGTTTAAATTCGTCGGGCCGAATGACCGCATCGTCGTCGAGGCTTTTGATGATCCGAAGGTCGATGGCGTGACCTGCTATCTGTCGCGAGCCAAGACGGGCGGTGTGAAGGGTGGCCTGGGGTTGGCCGAGGATCGGTCGGAAGCGTCCATCGCTTGTCGTCAGGTCGGGCCGATCAGCTTCAAGGGTGAGCTCAAGGATGGCGAAGAGGTGTTCAAGGAGCGCACGTCGCTGGTGTTCAAGACCATGCAGGTGGTGCGTTTCCTCGACAAGAAGCGCAATACCCTGGTGTACCTGGTCTACAGCGATCGCCTGATCGAGGGCAGTCCGCAGAATGCCGTGACCGCGATTCCGATTTTGCCGTGGGCGCACAATCAGTAAATTGATACAGATCTAGTGTGGGAGCGAGCCTGCTCGCGATAGCTGCTTAACATTCAATATTTATATCGACTGTTATGTTGTCATCGCGAGCAAGCTCGCTCCCACATTTTTTGGGGTGTGCTCGCCAAATCGCAGGCAATAAAAAACCGACCCTGAGGTCGGTTTTTTAACAAGCGTGTCGCTTAGGCAGCAGCAAGGCTCAGAGCCTTGACGTGGCCATTCAGGCGGCTCTTATGGCGAGCTGCTTTGTTCTTGTGGATGATGCCTTTATCGGCCATACGGTCGATAACTGGCACGGCCAGAACGTAAGCGGCTTGCGCTTTTTCAGCGTCTTTTGCGTCGATGGCTTTAACTACATTCTTGATGTAGGTACGAACCATGGAACGCAGGCTGGCGTTGTGGCTGCGACGCTTCTCAGCCTGTTTTGCACGTTTTTTGGCGGAAGGTGTGTTGGCCACCGTCGAGCTCCTCGAAAGACTTTTTAGGAAATAGCAAACAAAATAGGCCGCGAATCATGCCGATGAGTTGAAGTCTTGTCAAGGGCGGTTGAGACGTTCCGCTAAGTGGTAGGTGAGAGCACCGGGATATTTCTTTCCGGCGTGCGACCTGTAAACTCGCGAGCTTTGGCTCTGTGCTGCTGCGGCGCGGAGTATCGCATAAGTGGGCGGTTTGTTCGCCTGCTGTTTATCGACAGGCAAAAACTCTTCAATGAACCTGCTTAAATCGTTGGCCGCCGTCAGCTCTATCACGATGCTTTCCCGGGTTCTGGGGTTCGTCCGTGACACGCTCGTCGCACGCATATTCGGCGCAGGGATGGCCACAGACGCCTTCTTTATCGCCTTCAAACTGCCCAACCTGTTGCGGCGAATCTTCGCCGAAGGGGCGTTTTCCCAGGCTTTCGTGCCGATTCTGGCGGAATACAAAAGTCAGCAGGGCGAGGAGGCGACACGAACCTTCATCGCCTATGTCTCGGGCTTGCTCACGCTGGTACTGGCGCTGGTCACGATGCTCGGGATGATCGCGGCGCCTTGGGTCATCTGGGCAACGGCCCCGGGGTTTACCAACACGCCGGAAAAATTCCAGCTGACCTCCAGCCTGTTACGAGTGACCTTTCCTTATATATTGCTGATCTCGCTGTCCTCGCTGGCCGGGGCGATCCTCAATACCTGGAACCGTTTTTCGGTGCCGGCCTTTGTGCCGACCCTGCTCAACGTCAGCATGATCGTCTTCGCGCTGTTCCTGACGCCGTACTTCGATCCGCCCGTAATGGCCCTGGGCTGGGCAGTGCTGGTCGGTGGCCTGGCGCAATTGCTCTATCAACTGCCGCACCTGAAAAAAATCGGCATGTTGGTGTTGCCGCGCCTGAATCTGCGCGATACCGGTGTCTGGCGGGTGATGAAACAGATGCTGCCGGCGATTCTCGGGGTCTCGGTCAGCCAGATTTCGCTGATCATCAACACCATCTTTGCCTCGTTTCTGGTGGCGGGCTCGGTGTCCTGGATGTATTACGCCGACCGCCTGATGGAGTTGCCATCCGGCGTTCTCGGTGTGGCGCTGGGCACGATTTTGCTGCCGACGCTGGCCAAAACCTACGCCAGCAAGGATCGCCACGAATACTCGCGCATTCTCGATTGGGGCCTGCGCCTGTGCTTCGTGCTGGTGCTGCCGTGCTCGCTGGCGCTGGGGATTCTGGCGGAGCCGTTGACCGTTTCGCTGTTCCAGTACGGTCAGTTCAGCGCATTTGATGCCTCGATGACCCAGCGTGCCCTGGTTGCCTACTCCATCGGTTTGCTCGGGATTATCGTGATTAAGGTGTTGGCGCCGGGGTTCTATGCGCAACAAAACATTCGTACGCCGGTGAAAATCGCGATTTTCACGCTGGTCGTCACTCAGTTGTTCAACCTGGCCTTGATCGGCCCGTTGAAACACGCAGGGCTGGCCTTGGCCATTAGCTTGGGTGCATGCCTCAACGCCGGTCTGTTGTTCTATCAATTGCGCAAACAAAAGATGTATCAGCCACAGCCGGGCTGGGGCCTGTTCGGGCTCAAGCTGGTGGTTGCGGTGACGGTGATGTCCGCGGTTCTGCTGGGGGTGATGCATTTCATGCCGGCCTGGGGCGAAGGCCACATGCCTGCGCGCTTCCTGCGTCTGGGGGCTTTGGTCGGTGCTGGTGTGGTGGCCTATTTCGGTATGTTGGCGTTGATGGGCTTCCGTCTGCGGGACTTCAATCGCAAGGCGTTGAACTGAAGACGCGGCATCAATAATCACGGGTCGGGCGCCAGTTTTGTCGGTTCGATCACTTTGGGTTACGGTGTTGCCTGTTGTCGGCCGCCGGGTGTGGTTATAATCGACCACTTTATGAGCAAGAAGCGCGTTATGCAGCTGGTTCGAGGCCTCCACAATTTGCGCCCCCAGCATCGGGGCTGTGTCGCCACTATTGGCAACTTTGACGGTGTTCACCGTGGTCACCAGGCTATCCTGGCCAGACTGCGTGAGCGTGCGCTCGAGTTGGGTGTACCCAGCTGCGTGGTGATTTTCGAGCCGCAGCCGCGTGAGTTTTTCGCCCCGGACACGGCTCCAGCCCGTCTGGCGCGCTTGCGCGACAAGTTGCAACTGCTGGCTGCCGAGGGGGTCGACCGGGTTCTGTGCCTGGCCTTCAATCATCGTTTGAGCAAGCTCAGCGCTGCCGAGTTCGTCGACACCATTCTGGTCGATGGTCTGGGTGTGCAGCATCTGGAGGTCGGTGACGACTTCCGTTTCGGCTGTGATCGGGTAGGGGATTTCGATTTCCTGCTACAGGCCGGGGTCGTTCAGGGGTTCACCGTCGAAGCGGCGCAGACCGTTGAACTGGACGGGTTGCGTGTCAGCAGCACCCAGGTGCGTAATGCCTTGGCCGCCGCTGATTTTACCTTGGCCGAGCGCTTGCTCGGTCATCCGTTCGGGATTGCCGGGCGGGTCCTGCACGGGCAGAAGCTGGCGCGCCAACTGGGTACACCAACCGCCAACGTGCAACTCAAACGTCGTCGTGTACCGCTGACCGGGGTTTACCTGGTGAGCGTCGAAGTCGACGGCAAGACCTGGCCGGGCGTCGCCAATATTGGTGTTCGGCCAACGGTTGAAGGTGATGGCAAAGCCCACCTTGAAGTCCATATTCTAGATTTTGCCGGCGATCTGTATGACCGGCGTTTGACGGTGGTTTTCCACCATAAGCTGCGCGAAGAGCAGCGTTTCGCCTCTCTGGAGGCGCTTAAGACGGCGATCAATGCGGATGTCGCCGCCGCCCGTGCCCTAGCCGCACCTAGCGCCAATCGCTAATGAAGAGCCTTAAATGACCGACTATAAAGCCACGCTAAACCTTCCGGACACCGCCTTCCCAATGAAGGCCGGCCTGCCTCAGCGCGAACCGCAGATTCTGCAGCGCTGGGACAGCATTGGCCTGTACCAGAAGTTGCGTGAGATTGGTAAGGATCGTCCGAAGTTCGTTCTGCACGACGGTCCTCCGTACGCCAACGGCACCATTCATATCGGTCATGCGCTCAACAAGATTCTCAAGGACATGATCATCCGCTCGAAGACCCTTTCGGGTTTCGATGCGCCTTATGTTCCGGGCTGGGACTGCCACGGTCTGCCGATCGAGCACAAAGTCGAAGTGACCCACGGCAAGAACCTCACGGCGGATAAAACCCGTGAGCTGTGCCGTGCCTACGCCACCGAGCAGATCGAAGGCCAGAAGTCCGAATTCATCCGCCTGGGTGTGCTGGGTGACTTCGCCAACCCGTACAAGACCATGGATTTCAAAAACGAGGCTGGTGAAATCCGTGCCTTGGCTGAAATCGTCAAGGGTGGTTTCGTGTTCAAGGGCCTCAAGCCTGTGAACTGGTGCTTCGACTGCGGTTCGGCCCTGGCTGAAGCCGAAGTTGAATACGAGAACAAAAAGTCCTCGACCATCGACGTTGCCTTCCCGATTGCTGACGAAGCCAAACTGGCTGCCGCATTCGGCCTGCCGTCGCTGGGTAAACCGGCTTCGATCGTGATCTGGACCACCACCCCGTGGACCATCCCGGCCAACCAGGCGCTGAACGTTCACCCCGAGTTCAACTATGCCCTGGTCGATGTCGGCGACAAACTGCTGGTACTGGCTGAAGAGCTGGTCGAGTCGTGCCTGGCTCGCTACAACCTTGAAGGTTCGGTCATCGCCACTGCCACTGGTGCGGCGCTGGAACTGATCAATTTCCGTCACCCGTTCTATGATCGCCTGTCGCCGGTTTACCTGGCCGAGTATGTTGAACTGGGTGCCGGCACTGGCGTGGTTCATTCCTCGCCGGCCTACGGCGTAGACGACTTCGTGACCTGCAAGGCTTACGGCATGGTCAACGACGACATCCTCAATCCAGTGCAAAGCAACGGCGTCTACGTGCCGTCGCTGGAGTTTTTCGGCGGCCAGTTCATCTGGAAGGCCAACCCGGCCATCGTCGACAAGCTGACGGAAGTCGGTGCGCTGCTGCACACCACTGTCATCGAACACAGCTACATGCACTGCTGGCGTCACAAGACCCCGCTGATCTACCGCGCTACCGCGCAGTGGTTCATCGGCATGGACAAAGAGCCGGCGACTGGCGACACCTTGCGCAAACGCGCGATCAAAGCCATCGAAGACACCAAATTCGTACCGGCCTGGGGCCAGGCGCGCCTGCACTCGATGATCGCCAACCGTCCGGACTGGTGCATCTCCCGTCAGCGCAACTGGGGCGTGCCGATTCCGTTCTTCCTGCACAAGGAAAGCGGCGAACTGCACCCGCGTACCGTCGAGCTGATGGAAGAGGTCGCCCAGCGCGTCGAAGTCGAAGGCATCGAAGCCTGGTTCAAGATGGACGCGGCCGAGCTGCTCGGTGACGAAGCGCCGCAGTACGACAAGATCAGCGACACCCTCGACGTCTGGTTCGATTCGGGCACCACGCACTGGCACGTCCTGCGCGGTTCGCACCCGATGGGCCATGAGAACGGTCCGCGCGCCGACCTGTACCTGGAAGGTTCCGACCAACACCGCGGCTGGTTCCACTCGTCGCTGTTGACCGGTTGCGCCATCGACAACCATGCGCCGTACCGCGAACTGCTGACCCACGGTTTCACCGTCGACGAAGCCGGCCGCAAGATGTCCAAGTCGCTGGGCAACGTGATCGCGCCGCAGAAAGTCAACGACACCCTGGGCGCCGATATCATGCGCCTGTGGGTGGCTTCGACCGATTATTCGGGTGAAATGGCGGTTTCCGACCAGATCCTGCAACGCAGTGCGGACGCCTACCGGCGGATCCGTAACACCGCGCGTTTCCTGCTTTCCAACCTGACCGGTTTCAACCCGGCCACCGACATCCTGCCGGCAGAAGAAATGCTCGCGCTGGACCGTTGGGCCGTGGACCGTACCTTGCTGCTGCAACGCGAGCTGCAAGAGCACTACGCTGAATACCGTTTCTGGAACGTCTACTCCAAGGTGCACAACTTCTGTGTGCAGGAGCTGGGTGGTTTCTACCTCGACATCATCAAGGACCGCCAGTACACCACTGGCGCCAACAGCAAGGCCCGCCGTTCGGCGCAAACCGCGCTGTTCCACATCTCTGAAGCGCTGGTGCGCTGGATCGCGCCGATCCTCGCCTTCACCGCCGACGAGTTGTGGCAGTACCTGCCGGGCGAGCGCAATGAATCGGTCATGCTCAACACCTGGTATGAAGGCCTCAGCGAGTTGCCGGAAGGCTTCGAACTGGACCGCGCCTACTGGGAGCGGATCATGGCGGTCAAGGTTGCGGTCAACAAGGAAATGGAAATCCAGCGTGCGGCCAAGGCCGTGGGCGGTAACCTGCAAGCCGAAGTGACGCTGTTTGCCGAAGAAGCGCTGAGCGCCGACCTGGCCAAGCTGAGCAACGAACTGCGCTTCGTACTGATCACCTCCACCGCCAGCATTGCACCGTTCGTGCAAGCGCCGGCCGACGCGGTTGAAACCGAAGTCAGCGGTCTGAAACTCAAAGTGGTCAAGTCGAGCTTCGCCAAGTGCGCCCGTTGCTGGCACTGCCGTGAAGACGTCGGCGTGAACCCGGAGCATCCGGAAATCTGCGGTCGTTGCGTCGACAACATCAGCGGTGCTGGCGAGGTTCGTCACTATGCCTAATGCTGCTAGCCGTTTCGGACGGCTGAGCTGGCTTTGGTTGAGCGTGCTGGTTCTGGTCATTGACCAGGCCAGCAAGTTCCACTTCGAAAGCTCGCTGACCATGTACCAGCAAATCGTGGTGATCCCTGATTACTTCAGCTGGACCCTGGCGTACAACACGGGCGCTGCATTCAGCTTCCTGGCTGACAGCTCCGGCTGGCAGCGCTGGTTGTTCGCCCTGATCGCGGTCGCGGTCAGTGCCGTGCTGGTGGTCTGGCTCAAGCGTCTGGGGCGCAACGACACCTGGCTGGCGATTGCGCTGGCACTGGTGCTCGGCGGCGCGCTGGGTAACCTGTACGACCGCATTGCCCTGGGCCATGTGATCGATTTCATTCTGGTACATTGGCAGAGCCGCTGGTATTTCCCGGCGTTCAACTTTGCCGACAGTGCCATCAGCGTTGGGGCGGTGATGCTCGCGCTGGATATGTTCAAAAGCAAGAAGACCGGAGAAGCCGTTCATGACTGAACAGGTATTGGCTGAGCAACGCATCGGCCAGAACACGGAAGTCACTTTGCACTTTGCATTGCGCCTGGAGAACGGCGACACCGTCGACAGCACCTTCGACAAAGCCCCGGCGACCTTCAAGGTCGGCGACGGTAACCTGTTGCCGGGTTTCGAAGCCGCGCTGTTTGGCTTTAAGGCAGGCGACAAGCGTAATCTGACGATTGCGCCAGAAAACGCTTTTGGTCAGCCCAACCCGCAAAACGTGCAGATCATCCCGCGTTCGCAGTTCCAGGATATGGAGCTGTCCGAAGGCCTGCTGGTGATCTTCAACGATGCGGCGAATACTGAGCTGCCCGGTGTGGTCAAGGCGTTCGATGACGCTCAGGTGACCATCGATTTCAACCACCCGCTGGCCGGCAAGACATTGACCTTTGACGTGGAAATCATCAACGTCAAAGCGCTGTAACCTGTAGGAGCGAGCTTGTGTGGCGAGGGGGCTTGCCCCCGTTGGGGGGGCGAAGCGCCCCTAAAACAAGCTCCCAGGATTTTAAATGAGCCTGAGGTGACTGGTTTACGATTGCTGCGCAATCGAACGGGGGCAAGCCCCTCGCCACAGCAAGCTCGCTCCCACAATAGTTTTTCACTGTTTTCGCTATTTCTTGCGCGCAAGACACGAGGCACAGCATGCAAATCAAACTCGCCAACCCCCGTGGCTTCTGCGCCGGCGTGGACCGGGCGATCGAAATCGTCAACCGCGCCCTGGAAGTCTTCGGGCCGCCGATCTATGTGCGCCACGAAGTGGTCCACAACAAATTCGTCGTTGAAGACCTGCGCGCACGCGGAGCGATCTTCGTTGAAGAACTGGATCAGGTGCCGGACGACGTCATCGTGATTTTCAGCGCCCATGGGGTTTCCCAGGCCGTTCGCACCGAAGCCGCAGGCCGTGGCCTGAAGGTCTTCGATGCGACCTGCCCATTGGTGACCAAAGTGCACATCGAAGTGGCGCGCTACAGCCGCGACGGTCGTGAGTGCATTCTGATCGGCCACGCCGGTCACCCGGAAGTCGAAGGCACCATGGGCCAGTACGACGCCAGCAACGGTGGTGCGATCTACCTCGTCGAAGACGAAAAGGACGTTGCCGCGCTGAACGTGCGCAATCCTGAAACACTCGCCTTCGTCACTCAGACCACCTTGTCGATGGACGACACCAGCCGTGTGATCGATGCCTTGCGCACTCGTTTCCCGGCCATTGGCGGCCCACGCAAGGACGACATCTGCTACGCCACGCAAAACCGTCAGGACGCGGTCAAGCAACTGGCTGACGAATGTGACGTGGTGCTGGTGGTCGGCAGCCCGAACAGCTCCAACTCCAACCGCTTGCGCGAGCTGGCCGAGCGCATGTCCACCCCGGCGTACCTGATCGACGGTGCCGAAGACATGCAGCGCAGCTGGTTCGATGGCGTCGAGCGTATCGGCATCACCGCCGGGGCCTCGGCACCGGAAGTGCTGGTTCGTGGTGTTATCGAGCAACTGCAGGCCTGGGGGGCTACCGGCGCCGATGAACTGGCCGGTCGCGAGGAGAACATCACCTTCTCCATGCCCAAAGAGCTACGCGTTCGCTCCCTGCTCTGATTCCTCACCTCCCGCACACAAGGCCTGCTCGGCCTTGTCGCTGCGCAGGCTGACGCGGCCGCTTCTGGACAGCACCACCTGGTGGTGACTGACCGGCTCGCGGCCCGCGCAGATGTGCAACGTCCCGGCCTGAAACGCACCGCTGGGCAACTGCGGCTCTCCCAGGCTGCCGAATCTCACAAAACTCTTCACCGGCCGATTACCCACAATCGGCACCCCGGCGCTTGTCTGGCGCTCGAGCAACAGCGGGTTGCTGCTGTCCTGATGACCCTCGCCACTAATGTCCAGAATGATTCGCCAGCCTTGAGCCCAATCGTCGTTCAAGGCGTGGATGACAAGGGTCTGATTGCGCAGGATTGCCTCGGTGCGGGCATTGCGCATGCCACTGGCAAGTGTCTGCGCCGCGGTCTCACGACGCACTGATTGCGTGTACTCGCTGAGCACCGGGCTGACCTGTTGCAGAACGATCGCTGCGATTGCCAGTCCGATAAGCAGTTCGATCAGGCCGAAACCCTTCTGATGCATGACGTCTCCTTCCCTGGAGAGGGCGCTGGTTTGTGCCATGAGTGTCAAAAGACCCCGACGGTCACCGGTTGAATGTTCTAGCTTGTTACAGCTAGGTGTAGTCGTTGGCAGCGGAGGGCAGCGATGAATCATCGTACAAAAGGTTTCACGTTGGTCGAGTTGCTGGTGATCCTTGCGGTCATGGCGATTCTGCTCACCCTGGCGGTCCCGGCGTTCAACAGTTCAATACAGAACGCCAAGGCCGATACCGAAATCAGTGATCTGCAGCGAGGGCTCAATTACGCCAGGTTGGAGGCGATCGACCGGGGCATCACCACGCGCATCCGGCCAACCGCTGGCGGCAGCGTCTGGACCGGGGAGTTGACGGTGTACGACAGCACCGGCTCACCGGCAAATGTATTGCGGGTTATTCCGGCGATGAGCAGCGGCGCCACTCTGACGCTAACCTCTGGAGTGACCAGCATCGATTTCAATAATCTGGGTGGGTTGTCGGCGCCGGCCACGGCAGTGCTGTTCAATTATGTATCAGGGGCGCAGAGCCGGACGCTCAGCGTGTGTTTAAACGGACGGATTGTCTTGGGTGGAAGCTGCGGATGACAGGAGCGGGATCGCGTGCACAGGACGGCATGACACTGATCGAAGTGTTGGTTGCGCTGTTGATTCTGAGTGTCGGGTTGCTGGGGGCGGCGGCGATTCAGCTCAATGCGCTGAAGTACACCGACAGCTCGCTGATGAGCAGCCAGGCGAGCTTTATCGCCTACGACATGATGGACCGGATTCGCGCCAATTCGGGGGCCGACTACACCGTCACGCCGCCGACCTCGGGTAATTTGAATGTTACCCGGGATCAGGACCTGTATGACTTCACCACCAATATCGTCAATTTCGGCGGCCCGACCGCCACGGGCAGCATTACCCTGAACCAGCGGGTGTATACCATCACCATCACCTGGGATGACTCGCGCGCCGCTGGAGTCGCGAACTCCCAACGCAGCTTTGTCCTGAGCAGTCGCGCCACCGTCGATCCGGTGGTGACGCCATGAATCGTTCGTCGCGAGGGTTTGGCCTGATCGAACTGATGATCGCCCTGGCGATCAGCCTGATCGTGGTGCTGGGTGTGGCGCAAATTTTTATTTCGGCGAAAAGCACCTACATCAGCCAGAACACCTCTGCCGGGATGCAGGAGGATGCGCGGTTTGTCCTGAGCAAAATGATTCAGGAAATCCGCATGGTCGGCATGTTTGGTTGCCTGGGGATGATTACCGATGCGAGCTCGGCCGGCGACTTCAGTGCCAACCAGATCACCCCCATCAGTTGGGACAACACCGCACTTAAATTAACCCTGGTGACGTCGGATGTTGGCGGTAACGGCGGTGTGCCAACCTGGACCGTGGTGTCTGACTGCCGGACCAGCGCAACGGCCTACTCCGGGGCGCACACACCGACAGCCGGGCAATTGGCGTTTCCGATCCGGCGGTTGGCCTATAGCCTCAGCAATGGCCAGATCCTGATGACCTCGGGCACCGGCGGTGCATCGGCGGTACTGGTGAACAACGTCAGTGCTTTCAGCGTGACCTTCGGCATGGCCACCAGCGCCACCGATGTTGCAGCGTCGAGTTACAGCAGCAATCCGACCGACCCGACGCGAATCCGCAGTGTGCGCTTGACCCTGACCCTGGCGGACCCCAACAACCGCGTGCGCAATCAGACCTTCAACGTGGTTGCCGCTTTGCGCAACCGGTTGATGTAGGGGCGATGCCGATGATTCTTTCTCCCCTCAAGGCACACGCCCAGCGCGGCATGGCGCTGCTGATGAGCCTGGTGTTTCTGCTGTTGTTGACGCTGATCGGTATTTCTTCGATGCAGAACGCCACGCTCCAGGAAAAAATGGCCGGCAGCGTGACGCTGCGCAATCAATCCTTCCAGGGCGCAGAGGCGGCGTTACGGATCGGTGAAAGCGCCGTGCAACTGAGTGCATACACCCTGGTGGCATGCGCCAACACCACCCAATGTGCCCCGCCGGCCGAATCTTCAGTGATCACGGCCGCGGGCTTCAACGCCACCTCCGGGGTGACCTGGATCGCTGCCGGCAGCGGTTTTTATGGCGTACAGAACATCGGCACCACACAGGGCGCGGTGAATATTCCGAGCAACACCTCGGCGACGCTCTATCGGGTCACCGCCGTCGGGTTGGCGGGTACTTCGCGCAGTGTGGTGGAGAGCATCTATGCGAAATACTGAGACCCGTCGTCGGGAGCGGCGCCATTGGTTGATGCGGTTAGCCTGCGGCTGGCTGCTGGGTCTTTATCTGGCCGCTCCGGCGTATGCCTTCACGCCATCGGACTCACCACTGCTCGGCGCGTCGGCAGTCGCGCCAAACGTGCTGCTGCTGCTCGATGATTCGGGGAGCATGAACAGCATCATCTATGCCTCGGGTTTTGACCCGACCGTTTCACGAACTCCGGCCCAGCAATGTAATGCGCTTTCTGGCTTGTGTTTGAGTGGCTCGGCTATCGTCGGCGATCCGATCCTGCTGTCCAGTTTGCCCCAGTCGGGATGTTCCAGCGGTTACTACGCGTTCTACAAAAACAGCCTGACGCCGCTGTGCCTGAAGCTCCCGGACCCGGTGGGCGGCGGCAACACCCGTTATTCCGACAACTACATTTCCTACCTGGTGAGCCTGGCCAACGGCAACAATCGCGACTTCACCGACGGCTCGATACCCAATGACTACCGAATCAACGTGGC
This sequence comes from Pseudomonas brassicacearum, assembly GCF_003732175.1. Taxonomy (GTDB): domain Bacteria; phylum Pseudomonadota; class Gammaproteobacteria; order Pseudomonadales; family Pseudomonadaceae; genus Aquipseudomonas; species Aquipseudomonas brassicacearum_G. Next base: position 68,753 of record NZ_MOBI01000017.1, on the reverse strand, counting down.
GCGCAACGTAGCCACGGCGCTGATCACCAGCAATCGCGGGCTGCGTTTCGGTCTGGCAACCTTTAATTCACCGACCACCCACGGCAACAGCGAAGGCAACAATGGCAACGGTAATGGCAGTGGTATCGGCAACAACAATGCCGGTAATGGCGGTTACATTGTCAACGCGATCAGCGATCTGACGGTAGTCAGCGGCAGCGTGACCCAGGCCCAGGCGGACGCCAACTACAACGCGCTGATCTCTTCAATCAGCGCCCTGAGCGCGATATCCAATACACCGCTGGCAGAAACCTACTATGAAATCACCCGCTATTTTCGCGGTATGACGCCGTACTACAACTCAGGGCCTGCCACCTACACCAGTCCGATCCAGTACCGCTGCCAGAAGAACTACGGGGTGGTCATCACCGATGGTCTGCCGACCTACGACCATACTTTCCCGAGCAACGATCCACTCGGTGGCACCCGGCTGCCCAACTGGGACGGGATCAACAATGACGGTAACGACCTTAACGGCGATGACGAGGGTGACACCCTGTATCTGGACGATATCGCCAAATTCGCTTTCGATATCGACATGCGCTCCACCGGCACGGATCTGGCGGGCAAAAGCTGGAGTTCAGCAGACTTCCCCAAGCAGAACCTGAACACCTACACCGTGGGTTTTACCACCGCCAATCAGATGTTGGCGGATGCCGCCCGTTACGGGCAGGGCAAGTACTATCAGGCAACCGACGGCACCAGCCTCAACACTGCGTTATCGGCAGCCTTGAGCGATATCTCCACCAAGGCCGGCTCGGGCGGCAGCGGCGTCGCCAGCAGCAACACGCTGACCAGTGGCTCCAGCTATTTCCAGACTGGCTACGACCCCAAGGACTGGCGCGGCACGATCAAGGCCTTTGGCTTCACCTCAAGCGGAGCCGTGGACACCACCTCTGTGCTGTGGACCACTGACGCGGTCATCGTTCCCGGTGCGACGGCGCCGACTTATCAGTCCTGGAACACCACGATCAACTCGGTGGTCACTCTGGCCTACGGCAATTTCTCCAGCACCCAGCAAACCAGCCTCAGCCAGAACCTGCCTACCGGTATCAGCGGCAGCGATCTGGTGGAATGGAGCAAGGGCACCAATAAAGCCGGCTTGAAGACTCGTACCGTGCTGCTTGGGGACATCATCAACTCGCCATTGACGCTGGCATCGCCCACCGACAAAACCGCTTCAGACCTGGCCGGCAGCACCAGTTACAGCACGTTTCTGACCAGCAAAGCGGCGAACATGAACACCAGCCTGGTGGTGAATGCCAACGATGGCTTCGTGAATGTCATTAACGCCGGCAGTGGTGCGCGGCGCTTCGGCTATATGCCCTCCAGCGTGCTGTCGTCGCTGCATTTCATCGCCGACCCCGCCTACATCAATGGCACCAGCCACAAGTTTCTCAACGATGGTCAGGTCGGTGTATTCGACGCCCAGCTCAACAGCGCCTGGAAAACCCTGGCCCTGGGTGGCGTGGGGGCGGGCGGCAAGACCTTTTACGCCGTGCAGCTTTTCGATGGGACGGCGGGGAACGTGACCAATGCCTTGTGGGAAATCAGTGCACCGGCCACCGCCAACACCGCAAACGTTTTCAATGATCTGGGTTATGCCTATGCGCGGCCGGAAGTGGCACGCTTGGCCGATGGTCGTTGGGCGGCCTTCATATCCAACGGTTACGGCAGCAATTCGGGCGTTGCCGCGTTGTACGTGGTGGATATTCGCGATGGTTCGCTGATCAGGAAAATCGTTATCGACAGCACTGAAACCACCAATGGCCTGTCATCGGTCAAGCTCAAGGTCGACTCGCAAAGCATTGTGCAGGCGGCCTATGGCGGCGATTTGAAAGGCCGGTTGTGGAAGTTCGACTTGAGCAGCTCGAACCCCGCCAGCTGGGGCATGGCCTTTTCCGGTAAGCCGCTATTCACTGCACCGGGCGGCGCGACGCAGCCGATCACTGCACAACCGTTGCTGGCGGACCATCCGATCAACGGCAAGGAGGTGTTTTTCGGCACCGGGAAATTCAACGAGACCGCTGACAAGCTCAGCAAGGATCTGCAAGCGTTCTATGGGGTGTGGGATGCCGATGGAGGCTCGGGGCAGATCACCGTGTCGAGCTTGCAGGCGCAGGCTGTGACCGGGGTCTTCACGGGGACTGCCGGGGGGCAGTTCATCACCACCTCACAGAACCCCGTGACCTATCCGGCACAGAACGGCTGGTACTTGCCGCTGGTATACAACAATCTCCTGACCGGTGAGCGGGTGATCAATCAGGCTGCGCTGGTGCTCGGGCGGATTGTGTTTACTACGGCCAGCATCGACACCACGGATCCTTGTTCAAGCTTTGGCAACGGCAAACTGGTCGAACTCGATGCGTTCAGCGGTAAGATGCTCAACTATGCGGTGCTCGACACCAATGGCGATGGCCTGGTCGACACGAACGACACAATCTCCAGCGGGGTGATTTTTACCGGTGGTATTCCGACGCTGAATGCGATCGTCAACAGTGCAGCCCGCAAAATCGTGAACGACTCCAGTGGCGGCATCACCACTCTGGTTGAAAAATCCGGCGGCGGCAGCCGTCGAATCATGTGGCGACAAATACAGTAAGTGAGAGTTGAGGCAATGCGCAGATCCAACCAAGGTTTTACCCTGATCGAAATCATGATCGTGATCGCGATCATCGGGATTGTGGTGACCATTTCCGCTCCGCTCCTTACCGAGTACGTAAAGAGGAGCCATCGCACCGAAATTGCCGGGCTGCTGTCCGGGCAGGCACAAAACCTTGAACGGTTCTATTCGAAAAACAATGTGTACAGCAACGCTACCGGGCTGAGTGCTGGCAATGACTACTACACCATTACCCCGACACTGACCGATCAGACCTTCTTGCTGACCGCTGTGCGCAAGGCCGGGTCAACGATGGCCAGTGACAAGTGTGGGGATTTCACCATTACCAACACCGGCGTCAGAGGCATGAACAATGCGACGACCGGGCTGACCACCAAGGATTGCTGGGGTCGCTGAGTACCTTTCCTCGGGCGCGTTTGGCGCCCTCCGTGTTTTTTATTGTTGGATCAGATGATGGCCAAGCAACAGCAAGTGGTGATTGTCGGCGGTGGGGTGATCGGCCTGCTGACTGCGTTTAATCTGGCGTCGCACGTGCAGAGCGTGATCCTGCTGGATCGCTCGAACGTGGGGCAGGAGTCTTCCTGGGCCGGTGGCGGCATCGTTTCGCCGCTGTACCCGTGGCGCTATAGCCCGGCGGTCACCGCATTGGCCCACTGGTCCCAGGATTTTTATCCACAACTGGCTGAGCGTCTGTTTGCGAGTACCGGAATCGATCCCGAGGTGCACACCACGGGCCTGTACTGGCTGGATCTGGATGATGAGGCCGAGGCGCTGGCCTGGGCAAAACGCGAAAATCGTCCGTTGAGCCCTGTGGATATCTCGGTTACTCACGATGCTGTACCAGTATTGGGGCCGGGGTTCTCGCGGGCAATCTACATGGCCGATGTCGCTAACGTGCGTAACCCGCGACTAGTGAAGTCCCTCAAGGCGGCCTTGCTGGCGCTGCCCAACGTGACTATTCATGAACAGTGCGAGGTTAGCGCGTTCATTCGTGAAGGCGATGCGGTGGTGGGTGTCGAGAGTTCAAAAGGCCCGATCCATGGCGATCAGGTGGTACTGACCGCCGGCGCCTGGAGCGGTGACTTACTGAAAACCCTGGGCCTGGATCTGCCGGTCGAGCCGGTCAAGGGGCAGATGATTCTCTACAAGTGCGCGTCTGACTTCCTGTCGAGCATGGTTCTGGCCAAGGGCCGTTATGCCATTCCGCGCCGAGACGGGCACATCCTGATCGGCAGCACGCTGGAACACCAAGGGTTTGACAAGACGCCGACCGAGTCCGCGCTGGAAAGCCTCAAGGCCTCGGCGGTCGAGCTGATTCCGGCGCTGGCCGAGGCCGAGGTGGTCGGGCATTGGGCGGGGCTGCGGCCGGGTTCGCCGGAAGGGATTCCGTATATTGGCGCAGTGCCCGGATTTGCCGGGTTATGGCTCAATTGTGGGCACTACCGCAACGGGTTGGTGCTGGCGCCGGCGTCGTGTCAGTTGTTTGCGGATGTGATGCTGGGGCGCGAACCGGTTATCGATCCGGCACCTTATGCGCCAGTGGGCCGGATTTAGGGCGAAGATCAAAAGATCGCAGCCTGCGGCAGCTCCTACAAGGAGTCCGGCGTAGGAGCTGCCGCAGGCTGCGATCTTTTAAGGCATCAATCCAGCCCCAACTTTTTCAGCCGGTAACGCATCGACCGAAACGACAGGTTCAACCGCTGGGCCGCCGCTGTGCGGTTCCAGCGGGTTTCTTCGAGCGCCTGGAGAATCAGTTTGCGTTCGACGTTCTCCAGATACTGCTCAAGATTGTCGATTTTCGTCAGGTCCGGCAATCCGGTATCGGCGCTGCAATTGCCATCAGTCAGGCGCAGGTCGCTGGCTTCGATTTGCTTGTTTTCGCAAAGGGTGTACGCGCGTTCGAGCATATTTTCCAGCTCGCGGACGTTGCCCGGAAAGCGGTAGTGCTTGAGTGCATCGAGGGCTTGCGGATGGAGATGGACGGCCGGCAAGCCGCTGCCTGCCGCGAGACGCTTGAGTACATGACTGGCCAGCAGTTCGATGTCGTCACGGCGCTCGCGTAGCGGCGGGACGCGCAACTCGATTACATTCAGCCGATAGTACAAATCCTGTCGAAAGCGCCCGGCGGCCACTTCGGCGTCCAGATCCCTGTGGGTCGCGCAGAGTATTCGCACATCGATGACGGCTTCCTGCTGTCCGCCGATGCTGCGTACCGCCTTCTCCTGAATCGCGCGCAGCAACTTGACCTGCATCGCCAGCGGCAAATCGGCCACTTCATCGAGAAACAACGTCCCGCCGTTAGCCGCCTGGAACAGTCCGGGTTTATCTTCGATGGCGCCGCTGAAACTGCCTTTGCGATGACCGAAAAACTCGCTTTCCATCAATTCGGACGGAATTGCCCCGCAGTTGACCGGTACAAACGGCTGGCTGCTGCGTGGACCTTGTTCATGAATCAGCCGTGCGACCAGTTCCTTGCCGCTGCCGGATTCGCCGCTGATGTACACCGGTGCCTGGCTGCGCGCCAGTTTGTCGATTTGCTTGCGCAGGCTGCGCATGGGTATTGAGTCGCCGAGCAGCCGGCGATCGATGGCACTGGCAGCGTCGCCCGCGACCGACAAACGCAAGGCGCTGACCACCAGCTCGCGCAGTCGGGTGAGGTCCACTGGTTTGGTCAGGAAGTCGAAGGCCCCGGCTTTCAGCGCGTTGATGGCGGTATCGAGGCTGCCATAAGCGGTGATCATCGCCACGGGCACGTATGGATGGGTTAGTTGAATGTGCTGCACCAGCTCCAGGCCGGTACCGTCGGGCAACCGCATGTCGGTCAGGCACAGGTCGAACCGTTCCTGGGCCAGCAACGACCGCGCTTCGCCGGCATTGCGCGCGCTCAGCGTGTCGAGTTTCATTCGGCCGAGGGTGATTTCCAGAAGTTCGCGAATATCCGGTTCGTCATCGACGATCAGGACTTTTTGCCGTGGGCTTGTCTTCAACTTTGTTTCCGTCCGTGAGCAAAGGTGATGCGAAAGCAGCCGCCGCCTTGGCGTGGTTTGAAGTCTAGGCGGGCCTGGTTGCTTTCGCACAGCTCACGGGACAGATAGAGACCCAGGCCAGTACCCTGGCTACTGGTGGTGAAGAACGGTTCGAACAAATGCGCTTGCTGCTCCGCTGAAACGCCGGGGCCATTGTCCAGCACATCCAGGGTTGGAAGCTGACTGTCGGGGTCGATAAACAGCGTGAGCCAGACTTCGGCCTGTTCGTGCGCAAGGGCGCTGTGGCGCCAGGCATTGCGCAGCAGGTTATCGAGCACCTGAGTCAGTTGGTCAGGGTCCATCAAGGTGGTGAAGGGGCCTGAACCGGCGTTCAGATGAATCTGTTGGCGATCCGTTGCACCTTCGCGCACCGTGCACACGAACTGCTCCAGCCACTGCTTCAAGTCGAGCCGTTGCGGTACGACTTGCTGGCGCCGTGAAAGCTGCAGGACGTTTTCTATCACTCGGTTCATGCGTTGAGAGTGGTCCTGAATAATCTGCGTCAGACGGCGGTCGGCGCCGATCAGTTCCTCAGATTCGTTCAGCAACTGCGCCGCATGGCTGATGGCACCCAATGGATTGCGGATTTCATGGGCAATGCCTGCGGTCAGCCGGCCCAGTGCTGCAAGTTTGAGTTGCTGGGCTTGTTGCGCGACCAGGGCAAGGTCTTCGAGAAATACCAGGGTCTGACGTTGTTCGTTCAGGCCCAGCGCGATGAAGCTCGGTTGCAGTTCCAGGCCGGTGCGGGCGACTTTCAGGCTTTGTGGGCGCAAGGTCGGGTTGTTGAACCAGAGTTGCAGGCGCTCGACCAGGGCTGTCGAATAATCGTCGATGAGCTGGCCGTCGAGGTGTGTCTGGCCAAACAGATTCAAGGCGCTGTGATTGGCCAACTGAACCCGGCGCTCACTGTCGAGCACCAGGATGCCGGTGCGCATGCGTTGCAGGATCAGCGCATTGAGCGCTTCCAGGCTAATCACTTCGCTGGCGCGCTGCTGGGCCAGACTCTCGCTGACCTCCAGTTGTCGGGTCAGGCCTTGCACCAGCAAGGCTGCGGCAAAGCACAGGGCACCCAGGGTGCCGGCTTGCAAATAGTGATTGGCGCCAGTCGGGTGGCTGCCGCTCAGGGAGAAAGTCAGGGAAATGATGCCGATGGCGGCGACGGCCGCGAGCAGCAGGCCGATGCGCCGGCGCAGTAGCGTATTGCCGATCGCCACTGACACGATCAGCAGATTGCCGATGGCGCTGGGGACGCCACCTGCGGCATAGAACAGCACTGACAACAGCAGGATATCAACCAGCGTGAGGCCGAAGATCTGTGCGGGTTGTCTGGGGTTCCCCGCAAATACCACCAGCAGGATATTCAGAATCAGGTACAACCAACTGCCGTTGCGCAGCAGGTCGTCATTGGTGAATTCCAGCAACTGGTTGTCCATGTTGCTGGAGATCAACAGCACCAGAAGGAGGCCGATGCTTAAACGGTAGAGATGATAGAGGCGCAGCAGTCGCTGGGCCTGTTTGTCGCCGGGACTCGAGATCTCAGCGATCACGTGAACTCGGGCCTTGCTCGAGGTGAGCCTGGCTGCAATACCACTGTTGTTGAAGGCTCAGCGCGCGGTCGCGTGGCAGGTGTACACCGCAATGGGCGCAGCGAACCATGGGCGGTGCATCGAGTTCGCTGGGCGTATGGGAGGTTTCGGCTGGGCGCTTGAACTTGCGCCAGAACCATACTGCTGCAGCAATCAGGGCAATCCAGAACAGTAAACGAAGCATGATGAGCCGCTTTGCAATGAATAATCCGGCAGTTTAGCCAAGGACTGGAGAAGCGCACAGCGCAATAAAACGCGGCCATAAAAAAGGGAGACTCGAAAGTCTCCCTTTTTGGCGCCTCTGGGTGTCAGTCGAACACACCGAAGGTCAGGCGGCTGAACCACGAGCGGTCGCTGCTGTTGCCTTCGGCCTCGTGCGGCTGTTCTTCAACCGCATCGCCTTCTTTAGGCTTGAGCTCGGCAGGGATCGCGTCCTTGGCATCCTGGAACTGCTTCATCACGTCCTGGTTGGCGCGGGTTTCGCCCGGCGGCAGCGGTGGACGGGATTCGATCAGACCCAGAGTGGCCTTGCTCATCCACGAACGGTTGTCGGCTTCGGCAACGCGCGGTACGAACTGACCGTCGACCAGGGTCGGATGGTTCGGGTAGTTGAGCTTCAGGGTTTCGAGGCTGGTGTTGGCCAGTTCGTCCAGGTGCAGGCGCTGGTAGGACTCGACCATCACCGCCAGGCCGTCACCGACCGAAGGGGTTTCCTGGAAGTTTTCCACTACATAACGACCACGGTTGGCCGCTGCAACGTACGCCTGACGGGTCAGGTAGTAGTCGGCTACGTGAATCTCGTAGGACGCCAGCAGGTTGCGCAGATAAATCATGCGTTGCTTGGCGTCTGGCGCGTAGCGGCTGTTCGGGTAACGGCTGGTGAGCTGGGCGAACTCGTTGTAGGAGTCACGTGCGGCGCCCGGGTCACGCTTGGTCATGTCCAGCGGCAGGAAGCGCGCCAGCAGACCGACGTCCTGATCAAAGGAGGTCAGGCCCTTGAGGTAGTACGCGTAATCGACGTTCGGGTGCTGCGGGTGCAGGCGGATAAAACGCTCGGCGGCAGACTTGGCAGCCTCCGGCTCGGCGTTCTTGTAGTTCGCATAAATCAGTTCGAGTTGAGCCTGATCAGCGTAGCGGCCGAACGGATAACGCGATTCCAGAGCCTTCAACTTGGCGGTGGCGCTGGTATAGCTATTGTTATCCAGATCGTGCTGAGCCTGCTGGTACAGCTCGACCTCGCTCAGGTTTTCGTCGACGACTTCCTTCGATGAGCAAGCAGCGGTCAATGCGAGGATGGCGATCAGCAGCAGGTGTTTCACTTGCATGGCGGCTTGCGTCCCTATGACGGCCGCTGTCTTGGGCGGGGCCGTCCTGTTATGATGAGTGCCCCGTTGAAAAGCCTCGGGGCAAAAGACGCCGTATTTAACCACAAGCGCGCAGCCGAAACCAAAGGCTGTAGCCGACGCCTAGTCTGAGCATGTCCGATAAAATTGAACTTCGCGCAGAGGTGCCGTCCGAACTGGGCGGCCAACGCCTCGATCAAGTCGCCGCACAATTATTCGCTGAGCACTCGCGCTCGCGCCTTTCCGCCTGGATCAAAGACGGCCGCCTGACTGTGGATGGAGCGGTTATCCGCCCGCGAGACATCGTCCATGGTGGCGCCATCCTTGAGCTGACTGCCGAGCAGGAAGCTCAAGGAGAATGGGTTGCTCAGAACATCGCCCTGGACATCGTCTATGAAGATGACGACATCCTGGTGATCAACAAGCCTGCGGGCCTGGTGGTGCATCCTGCCGCCGGTCATGCCGACGGTACCTTGCTCAACGCCTTGCTGCACCACGTGCCGGACATCATCAATGTGCCGCGCGCCGGTATCGTGCACCGTCTGGACAAGGACACCACCGGTCTGATGGTGGTGGCCAAGACCATTCAGGCGCAGACGCAACTGGTCACTCAGTTGCAGAGCCGCAGCGTCAGCCGGATCTACGAATGCATCGTGATCGGCGTGGTCACTGCCGGCGGCAAGATCAACGCGCCGATCGGTCGTCACGGCCAGCAACGTCAGCGCATGGCGGTGATGGAAGGTGGCAAGCAGGCGGTCAGTCATTACCGCGTGCTCGAGCGTTTCCGCTCCCACACTCACGTACGGGTCAAGCTGGAAACCGGTCGTACGCACCAGATTCGCGTGCACATGGCGCACATCAACTTCCCGTTGGTCGGAGATCCTGCCTACGGCGGTCGCTTCCGTATTCCGCCGGCAGCCAGTGTGACCATGGTTGAATCGCTGAAACATTTCCCGCGTCAGGCGCTGCATGCGCGTTTCCTGGAACTGGATCATCCGACCACCGGTAAGCGCATGAGCTGGGAGTCGCCACTGCCGGACGATTTCGTCTGGTTGCTGTCGCTGCTCAAGCAAGACCGTGAGGCGTTCATCGGATGATTGACTGGCTGATTCCTGACTGGCCTGTGCCTGCCGGGGTGAAAGCCTGCGTCACCACCCGGGCGGGCGGCGTCAGCCTGGCGCCGTTCGACAGCCTCAATCTGGGCGATCACGTCGACGACAACCCTGAAGCGGTTTCCGAGAACCGCCGCCGTCTCACCGATCATTTCTCTATTCAGCCGGCCTGGTTGCAACAGGTTCACGGGATTACCGTGGCCTATGCCGACCCGACCGCAGTGGCGACGGCCGATGCCAGCTGGACGGCCACACCGGGCATTGCCTGTACGGCAATGACGGCAGACTGCCTGCCAGCGTTGTTCTGTGACCGCGCCGGCACGCGTGTTGCTGCTGCTCACGCCGGTTGGCGCGGTCTGGCGGCGGGCGTGCTGGAGGCAACCGTCGAAAGCCTGGCCGTAGAACCTGCCGAGGTGCTCGTCTGGCTCGGCCCGGCCATCGGTCCGAAAGCTTTCGAAGTCGGCCCGGAAGTTCGCGAAGCCTTTGTCCGGCAGCTCCCGGAAACCGATCAGGCCTTCGTCCCGAGCCATAACGCCGGCAAGTTCATGGCCGACATCTATACGCTGGCGCGTCTGCGTCTGGCAGCCTGCGGTGTTACTGCTGTTTACGGTGGTGGCTTCTGCACCGTGACCGATCCACGCTTCTTTTCTTACCGCCGCAGTCCGCGCACCGGTCGGTTTGCCTCGCTGGTTTGGCTGGAACGCTAGACTTATCTGATCTGCGTCAATCAAACGCTGCTTGAATCTTCCAGAATTGACCGCATCTAGTTCGGTATCTGGCAGGTTTCTCTATTTAGGTGTGTCCATCGCTCCGGCCTGCTCAAAGGAAGGTGACCAATGCGTATAGACCGTTTAACCAGCAAATTACAGTTAGCCTTGTCCGATGCCCAATCCCTGGCTGTCGGCCTCGATCATCCGGCTATTGAACCTGCGCACTTGATGCAAGCGCTGCTTGAACAGCAGGGCGGCTCGATCAAGCCGTTGCTGATGCAAGTAGGTTTTGACATCAACAGCCTGCGCAAAGAGTTGAGCAAAGAGCTCGACCATCTGCCAAAAATCCAGAATCCCACCGGCGACGTGAACATGTCGCAGGACCTCGCGCGTCTGCTCAACCAGGCGGATCGCCTGGCTCAGCAGAAGGGGGACCAGTTCATCTCCAGCGAGCTGGTGCTGCTCGCCGCCATGGACGAGAACAGCAAGCTCGGCAAGTTGCTGCTCGGTCAGGGCGTCAGCAAGAAAGCCCTGGAAAACGCGATCAACAACCTGCGCGGCGGCGAAGCGGTGAATGACGCCAACGCCGAGGAGTCGCGTCAGGCGCTGGACAAATACACCATTGACCTGACCAAGCGTGCCGAAGAAGGCAAGCTTGACCCAGTGATCGGCCGAGACGACGAGATTCGCCGGACCATCCAGGTTCTGCAGCGCCGCACCAAAAACAACCCGGTGCTGATCGGCGAACCTGGCGTGGGTAAAACCGCCATCGCCGAAGGCCTGGCCCAGCGCATCATCAACGGCGAAGTGCCGGATGGCCTGAAAGGCAAGCGCCTGCTGTCGCTGGACATGGGCGCGCTGATTGCCGGTGCCAAGTACCGTGGCGAGTTTGAAGAACGCCTGAAATCCCTGCTTAACGAACTGTCGAAGCAGGAAGGCCAGATCATCCTGTTCATCGACGAACTGCACACCATGGTCGGCGCCGGTAAAGCCGAGGGTTCGATGGACGCCGGTAACATGCTCAAGCCGGCCCTGGCCCGTGGCGAGCTGCATTGCGTCGGCGCGACCACGCTCAACGAGTATCGCCAATATATCGAGAAGGACGCGGCCCTTGAGCGGCGCTTCCAGAAGGTACTGGTGGACGAGCCGAGCGAAGAGGACACCATCGCGATCCTGCGTGGCCTGAAAGAGCGCTACGAGGTTCACCACAAGGTGGCGATCACCGACGGCGCGATCATTGCGGCGGCCAAGTTGAGCCATCGCTACATTACCGACCGTCAGTTGCCGGACAAGGCCATCGACCTGATCGACGAAGCGGCCAGCCGCATTCGCATGGAGATCGACTCCAAGCCGGAAGTGCTGGATCGTCTGGAGCGGCGCTTGATTCAACTGAAGGTTGAATCCCAGGCGCTGAAGAAAGAAAGCGACGAAGCGGCGAAGAAGCGTCTTGAAAAGCTCCAGGAAGAAATCGTTCGTCACGAGCGCGAGTACTCGGACCTCGAAGAAATCTGGAATTCGGAAAAAGCCGAAGTGCAGGGTTCTGCGCAGATCCAGCAGAAAATCGAACAGTCCCGTCAGGAGCTGGAAGCTGCCCGCCGCAAAGGCGATCTCAACCGCATGGCCGAGTTGCAGTATGGGGTGATCCCGGACCTGGAGCGCAGCCTGCAAATGGTCGACCAGCACGGCAAGAGCGAAAACCAGTTGCTGCGCAGCAAGGTGACTGAAGAAGAGATCGCCGAAGTCGTGTCGAAATGGACCGGCATTCCGGTGTCGAAAATGCTCGAAGGCGAGCGTGACAAGCTGCTGAAGATGGAAAGCCTGTTGCACCAACGCGTGATCGGCCAGAACGAAGCCGTGGTCGCGGTGGCCAACGCCGTGCGCCGTTCGCGTGCCGGGTTGTCCGACCCGAATCGCCCAAGCGGCTCGTTCATGTTTCTCGGCCCGACCGGTGTCGGTAAAACCGAGTTGTGCAAAGCCTTGGCCGAATTCCTCTTTGATACCGAAGAGGCGATGGTGCGGATCGACATGTCCGAGTTCATGGAAAAACATTCCGTGGCGCGGCTGATCGGTGCGCCACCAGGCTACGTGGGCTACGAGGAGGGCGGTTACCTGACCGAGGCGGTGCGTCGCAAGCCGTATTCGGTGATCCTGCTGGACGAGGTCGAGAAGGCCCACCCGGACGTGTTCAACGTGTTGCTGCAAGTGCTGGAGGATGGCCGTCTGACCGACAGTCACGGACGCACCGTGGATTTCCGCAATACAGTGATCGTCATGACCTCCAACCTGGGCTCGGTGCAGATCCAGGAACTGGTCGCTGATCGTGAAGCGCAACGTGCGGCGGTGATGGATGCGGTGTCGACGCACTTCCGTCCGGAGTTCATCAACCGGATCGACGAAGTGGTGATCTTCGAGCCGTTGGCACGGGATCAGATTGCCGGCATTACCGAGATCCAGTTGGGTCGCCTGCGTAGCCGTCTGGCCGAGCGTGAGCTGAAACTGACGCTGAGCAGCGAGGCGCTGGACAAGTTGATTGCGGTGGGTTACGACCCGGTTTATGGCGCACGGCCGCTCAAACGAGCGATCCAGCGCTGGATCGAAAACCCGCTGGCACAGCTGATTCTGGCCGGCAGCTTCCTGCCGGGCACCACTGTGACGGCCACCGTTGCGAACGACGAAATCGTTTTCAACTGACCGTTCGCTGCACGGTAATGGAGGAGGCCCCGCATCGCGGGGCCTTTTTTTTCTTAGGGTGTTGAACTGTAAGGAAAAGGCTTGTAAAGTGCGCCCCGCAGTAAGTCACCCCAGCGGTTTCTTCTCCCCAAGGAGAAATCTGAAATAAGTTGCAAATCATTGTCTTGAAAGCAATTTAGGGGGTTGACAGAGGTGTTTAAGATTGTAGAATAGCGCGCCTCAGACACACGAACGCAGCGATGCGAACGGGTCGAAGAGGTGAAGCAAGCTTCACAGTTGTAATTGAAATATGTAGTTCCGTGATAGCTCAGTCGGTAGAGCAAATGACTGTTAATCATTGGGTCCCAGGTTCGAGTCCTGGTCACGGAGCCAATTTCAAACCGGGGTATAGCGCAGTCCGGTAGCGCGCCTGCTTTGGGAGCAGGATGTCAGGAGTTCGAATCCCCTTACCCCGACCATTTTTGGGTCGTTAGCTCAGTTGGTAGAGCAGTTGGCTTTTAACCAATTGGTCGTAGGTTCGAATCCCACACGACCCACCATTTTTGAAACCAGTTAGCGCTGGAATCGAATCTTAAGATCAGAGGCCAAAAGCGCTGATCGAAGAAGGCGCTCTTTTAAAGGGTGCCTTTTTTTTACCGGGGTATAGCGCAGTCCGGTAGCGCGCCTGCTTTGGGAGCAGGATGTCAGGAGTTCGAATCCCCTTACCCCGACCATATTAAAAATCCTCGTATCGAAAGATACGGGGATTTTTTTTGTCTGTTGAAAAAGCCCCATTGCCTTCAAGTCATCGTACAACCTGCCGATAACGAGCTGACGGGGGACTGCGGCAGTAACGTCCCTTTACTCAAGCCACAACAAGAAAAAGGGCGCTCGTTATGTTGCTTCGTCAGTTGAATATTGCCCCTCGCGCAGCATTGGGATTTGCCCTTATTGCCGTGCTGGTCGCCTTGCTTGGCGTGTTCGCACTGGGACAGATGTCGAGCATTCGCGACAGTGAAGTCGCGGTCGAGAACCAATGGCTGCCGAGCATTCGTGGCGGCGACGAGATCCGCGAGATCATGTTGCGCATCCGTACCATTTCCCTGCGCATGGCCCTGGACCCGGATCTGAAGAACATTGCGCAGTACCGCAGCCAGATGGACACCCGCGACAAGGAACTGAGTGACAAGATCGCCGCCTATGACAAACTGGTCACCACTGCCGAAGGCAAAGGGTTGTATGAACAGTTCAAAAAAACCTTCGCGGCCTATCGTTCGGGTATCGCCCAATCCTTTGTCCTGGCTGAGCAAGGTCGGCGTGACGAGCTGACCAAGCTGCTGCTGGTCGACATGAAAACCGTGGTCGATGGTTCCGGCAAGCAGCTCAATGACCTGGCGGAACTGTTCGCCAAACAGGTCGCGACTGAAAGCCAGAACTCTGCAGCGCGTTACCAAACCTCGCGCCTGATTGTCAGCCTGTTCATCGGTCTGGCCGCTCTGGCGACCGTCGGACTCGCCATGTTGCTGACCCGCAGCATCGTGCGCCCTCTGAGCGAAGCCCTGAATGCAGCCGAAAACGTGGCACGAGGCGACCTGACCCAGCCCATCGAAACCCATGGCAACGACGAAGTCAGCCGTTTGCTCAAGGCGTTGGCGACGATGCAGCAGAACCTGCGGGAAACCCTGCAAGGCATCAGCGGTTCGGCCACGCAATTGGCCACGGCAGCGGATGAGTTGAACGCGGTGACCCTCGACAGTACTCAGGGTTTGCAACAGCAGAACAACGAGATCGAACAGGCGGCGACCGCCGTCAACGAAATGACCACCGCCGTGGAGGAAGTCGCGCGCAATGCGGTGTCGACTTCCGATGCGACTCGCCAGTCCAGTGAGTCGGCGCATCTGGGCCAGGAGCGGGTCAGCGAAACCGCCAGTGCCATCAGCGCCCTGGCCAACGATGTGCAGCACACCGGTGAACTGGTGCAGTCGCTGGCCAACCAATCCCAGGACATCGGCAAGGTGCTGGATGTGATTCGGGCCATCGCCGAACAAACCAATTTACTGGCCCTCAATGCGGCGATTGAAGCTGCCCGGGCGGGGGAAAGCGGTCGGGGTTTTGCGGTGGTGGCCGATGAAGTGCGGGCGCTGGCATATCGCACACAGCAGTCGACCCAGGAAATCGAGCAGATGGTGCAGGGCATGCGCAAGGGGTCGAGCCTGGCGCTCGAGTCGATGCAGGCCAGCGCCTCCCGCGCCGCCAGTACGCGGTTACTGGCCGAGCGGGCGGGCGAAGCCCTGCAAACCATCACCGCGTCGGTGCATGAAATTCACGAGCGCAATCTGGTGATCGCCAGTGCCGCCGAAGAGCAAGCGCAAGTGGCGCGGGAAGTGGATCGAAATCTGCTGAACATCCGTGATTTGTCGGTGCGTTCTGCGGCGGGTGCGAATCAGACCAGCGCTTCCAGCCATGAACTGTCGCAACTGGCCAGCGCGTTGCAGGGCATGGTGCGGCGCTTTCAGGTGTAAATTTGAGCGATGAAAAAAGGTGGGAGCGAGCCTGCTCGCGATGGCGGTAGGTCAGTCAACACTTGGGTTAACTGGCAGTCCTCTATCGCGAGCAGGCTCGCTCCCACCTTATTGGTTTTGTTAGTGCAGCTTCAGACGCGGTTCAGTCCCACGGCCAATCTTGCTGCCCAGCATCAGCATCGCCGTGCGGAATGGGCCGTACAGCGCGACTTGGTGCATACGGTACAGCGATACGTAAAACATCCGCGCCAGCCAGCCTTCCAGCATTACGCTGCCGGTCAGGTTGCCCATCAAGTTACCCACAGCCGAAAAACGCGACAGCGAGATCAGGGAACCGTAATCGGTGTACTTGTAGGCCGGCAATGGCTTGCCTTCGATGCGCAGTTTCAACGATTTGGCCAGCAGCGAGGCTTGTTGGTGTGCGGCTTGTGCACGTGGCGGTACGTTGCGATCGGTGCCCGGTTGTGGGCAGGCCGCGCAGTCACCGAAGGCGAAAATGTTTTCGTCGCGGGTGGTTTGCAGGGTCGGCAGCACTTGCAGCTGGTTGATCCGGTTGGTTTCCAGGCCGTCGATGTCCTTGAGGAAACCCGGCGCACGAATCCCGGCCGCCCAGACTTTCAGGCTGGCCTTGATCTCCTGGCCGCTGGCAGTGATCAGCGCATCGGCGGTGACTTCACTGACCGCTGCGTTGGTCAGTACCGTGACCCCGAGTTTCTCGAGGGTTTTATGCACAGGACCGCCGATCCGCTCCGGCAGGGCAGGTAACACCCGTGGACCGGCTTCGATCAGGGTGATATGCATGTTTTCCGGAAGAATCCGGTCCAGGCCGTACGCCGCCAGTTCGTGGGCCGCGTTGTGCAGTTCTGCCGCCAGTTCGACGCCGGTGGCACCTGCGCCAACAATGGCCACGCTGATCTGTTGCACCGCATCGGATTGCCCGGCGTGGGCACGCAGGTAGTGGTTGAGCAATTGCTGGTGGAAGCGCTCGGCCTGTTTGCGGGTGTCGAGGAACAGGCAGTGCTGCGCTGCACCCTGAGTGCCGAAATCGTTGGTGGTGCTGCCGACCGAAATCACCAGCGAGTCGTAACCCACCTCGCGTGCCGGCACCAGTTCCAGACCGTTTTCGTCGTAGGTGGCGGCCAGCTGGATTTTTTTCTGAGCGCGATCAAGCCCGCTCATGCGTCCCAGCTGGAACTCGAAGTGGTTCCATTTTGCCTGGGCAACATAGTTGAGTTCGTCTTCGGAAGAGTTCAAGGAACCTGCCGCCACTTCATGCAACAGCGGTTTCCAGATGTGCGTCAGGTTCGCGTCGACCAGCATCACACTGGCCGTGCCACGCTTGCCCAGAGTCTTACCCAGACGGGTAGCCAACTCCAGGCCGCCGGCGCCGCCGCCAACGATGACAATACGATGAGTCATGGGGATATCTCGCAAGGCTAAAGGAAATCGGTGCAATTACCCGAGCGAGCGCGATGCAGCTCATAGCGTCAGGTAACTGATAAGTCGGCTCAGCAGGCCCAGGCCAATCGTCACTGCCAGTACCACCACGAGGAGCATCCACGGCCGGAAAGGTCGGCGCTCGACTCGGTTCTGGGACAGTTGCAGGTACTCTTCGACATGCTGCTGGTCGTCGGGTTTCAGGCGGCTGGTCATATCGGGCCTCGTCAGGTAGACGTTGCTAAATGTGTAGAAGCTACAGTGGGGGGCAAGTTAAAAGCTGGCCCGCATTGAACGAAGCGTAGCCGCTTGCGGACAGGGGGCTCGACGCACACCGTATCGTCCAGACGAATGATTGCACTTTGTATCATTCGGGCGGTGATTGCGCCATGTTCGCGCACGGTCCTGCTGTGCTGCTGCAGCAATCAAATCCTGCAATGGACTCACAGGCTGATCCCGACGTCAAAGACGATGCTGCGTCCCAGATTGCCGCGTAGAAAGTCCGGCGCCTCGGGGTGGGCGAACAGCACGCGGGCGAAGGTCGGGCCCACCAGTGACAGCGAGCGCCAGCCTTGGCGCAGGTATTCGGTGGGAGGCGGGAAATGGCTGTTGAGGTCGAGCACTTCGCGCTTGAGGCTGGCGAAGGCGATGATGTCCAGTTCGCCCAGGTCCATGCCCCGTTCTTTGTAGTTGTGCGCTTTTTTGCGTAAGGTCGGCGCCAGTCTCAGCAAAAATTCGTTAGCTGGAATGCGCCTGGGTTTGGCTTCGCGGCGCACCAGTTGGCTCAGGGAGAAAGCACTGCGCCTGCGTTGTAGCTCGTCGCGCCACTCGTCATTGAGCCGTCGACCTTCGTCGAGCACGAAGAACACTTCGAAATTCGCCTCGCGAAACAGCACGTCCGGCGGCTCCCCGGCGGGGCTGAATTCGTCGACGCGGTAGGGAATGTTCAAGCCTTGCAGCAGGCGTTGGCAGACCCAACGCTCACGCTCCCATTTGCGGGCATTGGAAAGGAACGCGTTGGCTTGCTCGGCCGCGATGGTCAGCAGGCGCAAATAATCTGAGTCATCCATAGGCCAAGCTTAGCGTCCAAATGTGATCGCAAAGAAGACAGTTTGTCGGAGAAGAAAAAACTCTCCCGAGTCTTCGACGTTGCATGCATCCAGCGATCTTCCTCCAAAGCCCGGTTCGGGGCACTGCACAAAACGGATAGCGATCTGCGCAAAGCGGATATTGCCGCGCACCAGGCGTCCCTACCCTCGGCTGTACGGACGTTTACCGCGTTACCGATGCTCTTAAAAAAACAACCAATAACAATAAGAGAAAAGCGATGAAACAGATTCTCCCAACAACCGGTTCCGTGTTGTCCCTGGCTGTCGTCTCGGGTTTTTCCAGTGGCTTGATGGCTGCTGAAGGCGGCTTTATTGAAGACACCAGCGCCACGTTGCAGGCGCGCAATTACTACTTCAGCCGGGATTTTTCCGACATCGTCGGGGCCAGCAAGCAGTCGAAGGCCGAGGAGTGGGCCCAAGGCTTTATCCTTAACGTCAAATCCGGTTATACCCAAGGCACCGTCGGTGTCGGTGTGGATGTCATCGGGTTGCTCGGCCTCAAGCTCGACAGCAGTCCGGATCGGGTCAATACCGGGCTGTTGCCGGTACAGAGCGATGGGCGCGCGGCGGATGATTACAGCCGTTTGGCCGGTGCGTTGAAGCTGCGTTACTCCAAAACAGAATTGAAAGTCGGTGAGTTGCAACCCAACCTGCCGGTGCTGGCCTTCAGCGATATTCGTCTGCTACCGCCCAGCTATCAGGGGGCGAGCATCAGCTCCAGCGAGATTAATGGCCTGACCTTGCAGGCTGGGCATCTGAGCTCGACCAGCCTGCGCAACGAATCCGGCGAGCAAAAAATGCAGGCCATGCTCGGCCATGTGCCGCAGCGCCAGATCAGCAGTGACGGCTTCAACTTTGCGGGCGCCGATTACGCCTTCAATGACAAACGCACTTCGGTCAGCGCCTGGTACGGGCAACTGGAAGATATCTACAACCAGCGCTTCCTCGGCCTCAAGCACAGCGAGCCGTTGGGTGACTGGACCCTGGGCGCCAACCTGGGCTACTACGACTCCCGTGAGGACGGCAAAAAGTTGCTGGGCAGCATCGACAACCGGGCGTTTTTTTCCTTGCTGTCGGCCAAGCGTGGCGGCCACACGTTCTATGTCGGCTATCAGGGGATGTATGGCGACAGCGCCTTCCCGCGGGTCTTCGCTAACATCTCGCCGCTGGGCAACGAGGTGCCGACCTACGAGTTCGCCTACACCGACGAACGCTCCTGGCAGGCGCGCTACGACTACGACTTCGCCGCCCTCGGGGTGCCGGGGCTGACCAGCACTGTGCGTTACATCACCGGCAACAACGTCGACACCGGCAAGGGTTTCGAAGGCAAGGACCGCGAACGCGATCTCGATCTCGATCTCGGTTATGTGCTGCAGAGCGGCACCCTCAAAGGCCTCGGGATACGCGTGCGCAATGCCGTGGCGCGTTCCAACTACCGCAGTGATATCGACGAAAACCGCTTGATCCTCAGTTACACCTGGACGCTGCTATGAGCCAGTGATCACAGGTCGCTGGTGCAACTGCCCATGACCTGATACGTCACGCGGTGGGTTTGCCCCTGATGATCGACATAGACCATGGTCGCCGGTACCACGTCGCAGGCGGTGGCGGTGTTCGTCACTGAAACCACCTTGGCGATGTCCAGTGGCTGCGCCGGGTTGTACGCGGTGGCAGCGGCTGGTTCATTGCCGGCGGCCATGGCCGAGGTGGCGACAACGGTCAGAAACAGGCTGATCAAGGTTTTCATTTTTGCGTGCTCCGTGTGGGTTCCGATGATTGAAGTCTATGCCTTGCCCGCTACCGATAAAGGGGCAAACGCCTGATGCAGCCTTACGTGAAACGCAACAGTCAGTGCCCGAGGAGGGCCTATGGATGTGCTCAATAACTTGCGGGTGTTTGTCCGCGTGGTGGACAGCGGCAGCTTTACCGCCGCCGCCGACGCGCTCGAACTCTCGACTGCGCAAGTGTCCCGATTGGTCGCGGATCTGGAGCAGCATGTGCAGGCGCGCCTGCTGCAACGCACCACTCGGCGCTTGAGCCTGACCGAGGCCGGCGAGCGCTTTTTGCTGCGCGGTCGGCAAATACTCGAAGAGATGGAAGAGGCTACGGCCGAAGCGCGTGGCGCTCATCTCAAGCCCAGCGGTCGGTTGCGGGTTCACAGCATGCATGGCCTGGGTGTGCTGATCACGCCGCTGATCGCTCGATACACTGAGCTTTATCCTGATGTCGTGTTTGAGTTGACCCTGTCACAGCGCAATCCGGATCCGCTGGAAGGAGGCCATGACGTGGTGATTTCTATTGCTCATGAACTGGCCGACTCGCAGTTTGTCGCCCAGGTCATCGGGCAGATTTACAGCGTGCCCTGCGCCTCCCCGGACTACCTGCAACGCCAGGGTGTGCCAGACAAGCCGCTGGCACTGAACGATCATCGCTGCCTGCGCATGCTCGATCCGTTGTACAGCGATCAATGGGTGTTCCATGACGCGCAGGGTGAGCATCGCGTCAGCCCGGCGAAGACCTTTCAGTGCAATGTTGCCGAGTCGATGGTCAAGGCTTCCGAGGCGGGGATGGGGGTCAGTCTGTTGCCGTTTTTTACCGCAACACGGCCGTTGAACGACGGCACGTTGCTGCGCCTGTTGCCGGCCTATCGTCTGCGGCAACGGAATGTCTTTGCGCTGTACCCGTCGCGGCGCTTTCTCGATGCCAAGGTCCGGACTTGGGTGGATTTTCTGAAGGCCGAGTTACCGCGCCTGTTCGCCGAGCATGAGGCGGTGATGAACAATCCACGCCACTGGGCCTGAGATCGGAGGGCGCGCGCAGGGCGGTGTAGACTCAAGGCTTGTTTCGGTTCGACAAGGAGTCTGAAGTGAAGGTCTGCTCTGTAGGGTTACCGGGTTTTGTGCCGTTGTGGGCGCGGGAGTGTCTACCGCGATGATCGGTGCCGCATTGCTCTCGCCCGAAACCCTCACGGTCGGCTGGCTGATCTACGTGCCGGTGCTGATCTGGGCCGTTGCCCGAGCGCCGTGGGTCGAGTTGTTCACTGACAGGCGGCGTCAGCATTTGCTGTTCGGCACCGTGTTCGCGTTGTTCGTCCTCTGGCTGGTGCGACGGGACTTCGACACCGGTGTGTCTTATCACATTATCGGCATGACGGCGGTGACGTTATTGCTGGACTGGCCGCTGGCGATTGTCGGCGGGCTGGTGGCGCAGGTGGGGCTGGTGCTGCTCGGGCGTCAGGACCTGGCCGCAATGGGGGTCAATGGCGCGTTGCTGATTCTGTTGCCGGTGCTGGTCACCGAATGCTGCGCGATCCTGGTGGAACGGGCGCAACCGCGTAATCCCTTTGTGTATATCTTTTGCTCGGGCTTTTTGGCCGCCGGGCTTTCGGCGTTGCTCTGCCTGCTGGTGGGGCTGGGTCTGTTGTGGTTCGACGAGCGTTTTGCGATGCCGGAATGGCTGGAGGATTTTGTCGGTTACCTGTGGCTGATCATTTTCCCCGAGGCGTTTATCAACGGCATGGTGATCAGTTCGCTGGTGGTGTTCTGTCCCGAGTGGCTGGAGACCTTCAACCGCACGCGTTATTTGTCGGCGCCGTGGAAGGACGACGACAAGCCTTGACCCATATCAAATGCTCGAATCACCCGCGATTCCATGCTCTGGAAAATCCTCAGGAGCAGTGGCATGAGCGTTTACGAATGGGCAAGACAAGAATTGCGCAACAGTCTGGAGTTGGCGCAGGAGGCGGGGTTCGAGCCGGGGTTGACCCTGCGCGCCTTGCTCAGCGCGGTAGTGCAGCAGAGCAAGGGTGTACGCAGTGTCGAGGATCTGGCCGATGAGTTGCAGTTTCTGGCTGAGAATCTCGATGACAGCCAGGACTACGGGTTCATGCGGCCCTGAGGGGCGGGATCAGTGACGCGGGTCGAAGTCTTCCGAGAACAACTCGTCTTCAGCGTCGGGGCTGACCGGAATCTTGTGTTCTTCCGAGGCCCAGGCGCCCAGATCGATCAGTTTGCAGCGGTCCGAGCAAAACGGCCGGAAGGTGCTGGCTTCGCTCCATTCAACAGGGGCGCCGCAGGTTGGACATTCGACGACAGGGGGTTGGCTCATGACTGGCCTCCACGCAAAGTAAGGTAAAAGTGATGCAGGCGTTCGACCTCGCTGTGCAGCCAGGCGAGGTCGCGGTCGTTGACCACCACATCGTCGGCATGGCTGAGACGGTCCTGACGGCTGGACTGGGCCTTGAGGATCGCCTGGACCTGTTGTTCGCTGGTCTGGTCGCGCTGCAGGGTTCGTTCGATCTGTAAGTGTTCCGGTGCGTCGATCACCAGCACTCGCTGGGTCATTTTGTACTGCCCGGACTCGATCAACAGCGGCGACACCAGAATCGCATAAGGTGATTGTGCGCGTGCCAGGTGAGCAGCGATTTCCTGAGCGATCAGCGGATGCAGCAACGCTTCGAGCCAGCGGCGTTCTTCAGGGACTTCAAAGATCAGCTTGCGCAGTGCCGCACGATTCAATTGGCCGTCGGCTTGCAGCACGCCGACACCGAAGTGCTTGGCAATCTGCACCAGCGCCGGGCGACCGGGTTCGACCACCCAACGCGCGGCATGATCGGCATCCACCGCGTGCACACCCAGATCGATGAAATGCTGGGCGGCCGCGCTTTTGCCGCTGCCGATGCCACCGGTCAGGCCGAGAATCCAGGGTTTTTCCACAGGGGTATTCATTTGAAACCGACAAACTGCCAATAGAAGCCGGTTATTTGACCACCCCAGAGCAAGGCAATCCAGCCGGCAATTGCCAGATAGGGTCCGAAGGGGATCGGCGTCGAGGTGTTGGCGTCTTTCTGGCGCAGCAAAATCACTCCCCCAACAGCGCCCACCAGCGATGAAAGCAGGACCGTCAGCGGCAGAATCTGCCAACCGCCCCAGGCACCGAGCAGCGCCAGGAGCTTGAAGTCGCCGTGACCGATACCTTCCTTGCCGGTTATCAGTTTGAACAGCCAATACACCGACCACAGCAGTAGGTAACCGGCCACCGCACCCCACATCGCCGCGTGCAAAGGCACGAAAAGCTCGAAGCTGTTGACGATCAGACCCAGCCACAACAACGGCAATACCAGCACATCCGGCAGCAATTGGTGGTCGGCGTCGATCAGACACATCGTCAGTAACCCCCAACTCAAGACCAGCCCCCACGCCGCTTGCCAACCGAAGCCGAAGTGCCAGGCGACAAACGCCGACAACGCGCCGCAGGCCAGTTCGGTCAAGGGGTAGCGGGCGCTGATCGGCGCTTTGCAATTCGAGCATCGGCCGCGCAGTGCCAGGTAACTGAGCAGCGGAATGTTTTCCCAGGCGCGGATTCGATGGGCGCACTGCGGGCAGTGTGAGTGCGGCAGCATCAGGTTGTAGATCGGGCCCGGTGCTTCGGGCGGTAAACCCAGTACGTCCAGGGCTTGTTGCCGCCAGTCGCACTCAAGCATTTTCGGCAGGCGCCAGACCACCATGTTGAGAAAACTACCGATCACCAGCCCAAGCACTAGCGCAGTGACAATGAATGCCAGTGGATACCCGGCCATGAATTCATTCAAGGGCATGTTCAAATCGCTGAGCCGAGTTGGAAAATGGGCAAGTACATGGCAACCACCAGCCCGCCGACAATGACGCCGAGCACCACCATGATGAACGGTTCCAACAGGCTGGTCAGGCTGTCGACCATATTGTCGACTTCAGCTTCATAGTAGATTGCAACTTTGTCGAGCATGTCGTCCAGTGCGCCGGACTCCTCGCCAATGGCGGCCATTTGAATTGCCATGTTGGGAAAAACCCCGCTGGTGCGCATCGAGAAGTTCAATTGCATGCCGGTGGAGACATCTTGCTTGATGCGCAAGACCGCCCGTTTGAACACGATATTGCCAGTAGCGCCCGCGACCGAATCCAGGGCTTCGACCAAGGGGACACCCGCGGCGAAGGTGGTCGACAGCGTACGGGCATAACGGGCCACAGCCGATTTGTAGAGCAGTGTGCCGACTATCGGCAGTTTCAGCAGTTGGGCATCCAGCCAGTCGCGAAAGCGTTGTGAGCGCTTGAGCGCGTGGCGAAAGCCCAGAGAGCCGACGATCAAGGCGCCGAGCAACAGCCACCACCATGACTGCATGAACTCGGACAGACCGATCACCATTACGGTAAAGGCTGGGAGTTCTGCACCAAACCCGGAAAACACCGACTGAAACTGCGGGACCACTTTCACCAGCAGAATACCGGTGACGACGATTGCGACAAAGACTACGGCCAGCGGATAGGTCATGGCTTTTTTGATCTTGGCCTTGAGGCTTTCGCTTTTTTCCTTGTAGGTCGCAATCCGCTCCAGCAGCGTGTCGAGAGCGCCGGCCTGCTCGCCCGCGTCGACCAGGTTGCAGTAGAGCTCATCGAAGTACTGCGGTTTTTTACGCAGCGCGGTGGCGAAGCTGTTGCCGGCGGCGACTTCCTGTTTCACCTCGTCCACCAGCTTGCGCATGTTCGGATTGTCGAAGCCTTCGCCAATGATGTCGAACGACTGCAGCAGCGGCACACCGGCTTTCATCATGGTCGCCATCTGCCGGGTAAAGAGGGCAATGTCCAGCGCCTTGATACGGTTACCGAAACCGAATAGCGAAGCGGTTTTTTTTCGTACTTTGCCCGGGTTTATGCCTTGTTTGCGTAGCAGCGCCTTGATCAATGCCGGGTTATGACCGCTCAGTTCGCCGGTTACCTTGCTGCCTTTCCTGTCGGTGCCTTCCCAAGCGTAGACACTGACCTTGATTGCTTTGATCGCCATGACTCAATCCTTGGTGACCCGGTTGATTTCTTCAAGGCTGGTGATGCCCTGCATGGCCTTGAGCAGGCCCGAGGTGCGCAGGTCATTGAAGCCGTCCTTGCGCATCTGCGTATCGATTTCCAGAGAATTGCCTTCAGCCATGATCAGCCGTTGCAGCTCTGGGGTGTTTTTCACCACTTCATAGATACCGACTCGCCCTTTGTAGCCGTTGTTGCAGTGATCGCAACCGACGGGTTCGTAGATCGTGAAAGAGCCGATGCGTTCCCGCGGGAAGCCTTCCTTGATCAGTGTTTCGTCAGGAATCGAGAGGGGTGTTTTGCAGTGGCTGCACAGCTTGCGAGCCAGGCGCTGGGCAATGATCAGGTGCACGGCAGTAGCGATGTTGAACCCCGGGATGCCCATGTTGTGCAGTCGGGTCAGGGTTTCAGCCGCGCTGTTGGTGTGCAGGGTGGAAAGCACCAGGTGCCCGGTTTGCGCAGCCTTGATCGCGATTTCGGCGGTTTCCAGGTCGCGGATTTCGCCGACCATGATCACGTCCGGGTCCTGGCGCAGAAACGAGCGTAGCGCCTGAGCGAAATCCAGGCCTTGCCTGGGATTGACGTTGACCTGGTTGATGCCTTCCATGTTGATCTCCACCGGGTCTTCGGCGGTGGAGATGTTGATGTCGACGGTATTAAGGATATTCAACCCGGTGTACAGCGACACGGTTTTCCCCGAGCCGGTCGGCCCGGTGACCAGAATCAGCCCTTGAGGTTGCTTGAGCGCCGCCATATACAGGTCTTTCTGATCGGGCTCGTAACCCAGCGCATCGATGCCCATTTGTGCGCTCGAGGGGTCAAGAATCCGGATCACGACTTTTTCGCCCCACAACGTTGGCAGGGTGTTGACCCGGAAATCGATGGATTTGCTTTTCGACAGGCGCATCTTGAGCCGCCCGTCCTGGGGTTTTCGGCGCTCCGAAATATCCAGGCTGGCCATCACCTTGAGACGGGCAGCGATGCGGTTGGCCAGTTGAATCGGCGGTCTGGCGACTTCGCGCAGCATGCCGTCGGTCCGTACCCGCACCCGATAGATTTTTTCGTAGGGCTCGAAATGCAGGTCCGAGGAGCCGCCCTTGATCGCGTCCAGCAGCATCTTGTTGACGAAGCGCACCACCGGGGCATCGTCGGAGTCCTGGCCGGTGACAGCGTCCTGGCGCTGGTCGTCGACGGCTTCGATGTCCAGATCTCCGAGGTCGACATCGGCCATGTCTTCCAGGCCCGTGCTGTGGCTGTCGAAGAATTTGTCGATGGCGTCACTGAGCTTGTCGTCTTCGACCAGGATCGCTTCGGTGGTGAGTCCGGTGCTGAACTGGATATCGTTGATCGCCTGGTGATTGCTCGGGTCGGAAATGCCCACGAACAGTTTGTTGCCGCGCCGCCAGAGAGGCAGGGCGTGGTGCTGGCGAATCAGCTTTTCGCTGACCAGGTCTTTGGGCTGGGAGTCTTTGTCTAGACAGTTGAGGTCGAGAAAGGCGACGCCGAAATGCTCAGAGGCAACTTCCGCAACCTGGCGACTGCTCACCAGTTTGTTCTGTACCAGATAGCTGACCAGGGAAATCCGGTTGCGTTGAGCTTGCTGATACGCCTGTTGCGCGCTTTTGTCAGTGAGCAGTTCGGCCAGCACCAATTGCTTGGCCAGACCGCTGAGGGCGATGTCATTCATTCGAGTACCAGGTACAGACAGTTCAAGACTTATAGCCTAGTCAACGGATGGGACCGCACCAGCGCTCTTGAGGTGACAAAAAGTGTCAGATAGTGCGGTTCCTCGGGGTATGCACCGGACTATTGTCGATCTGGCACCCTGTAAACAGGGGGCGTAGGGCTTGGCATGTGCTGTGCTTTGACTGGTTCAGGACATGAGATTTCGCCTCATGCATGGAGCCTGTTCTATGAATAATCAAAAAGGTTTTACCCTCATCGAGCTGCTGATCGTGGTGGCAATCATCGGGATTCTGGCGACGTTCGCGTTGCCGATGTATTCCAAATATCAGGCGCGGGCCAAGGTGACGGCGGGGGTGGCGGAAATTTCGGCGCTGAAGGTGCCTTTTGAAGACGTTATCAATCAGGGCACTGACCCGACGCTGGCGCTGATCGGCGGCACGGCAACGACCAGTAACTGCACGATTACTGCATCAGGTACTGCCTCTACCGGTGTAGGCACCATTGCCTGCACGATTCTCAATGCGCCAGGGCCGGTGCTCAGTAAAACCATCACACTCACGCGGTCAGCAACGACTGGCTGGACCTGCGCGACCACCGCATTGCAGGACTACGCGCCCAAGGGTTGTACTGGCGCCTGATCTTGCATCGAAGCATCAATGCCTCGCCTCTGCGGATGCGAGGCATTTTTTTGCCCGCACTTTGGTGGCCTCACGGTCATTCGAGAAAGTCCCGGCCATTCATGGCCCTGAACCTTCGATAAAGCCGCAACTTGCATGTCAGCAACACGCGGGTCATGCATTTTGCATGATTCCGGGGGTTTTGTTTTTTTATAATGTATTGATTTATAAGGCTTTATTTTGTTTTCCGGAGTTGGCACAGCCTTCGCACTATCCCTGTTAACCCTGCTGAGAAGGCATGCAGCAGACTTTCTGGAAGAACAGGAGTGACTCGTATGAAAAAGTTCGCTATCGCTGCCGCAACTGCTACCGCTCTGACTCTGACCATGGCCAACGCTGCATTTGCGCAGACCACTCAAGCCACACAGTCGCCGATGGTGGTGGCTGCCGGTGAAATGACCAAGGCCGAGGAAGCTACTTCCGATACCTGGATCACCACTAAAGTGAAAAGCGATCTGGTTACCGAGAAGGGGATTCCTGGCACCGACATCAAAGTCGAAACCAACAAAGGTGTCGTTTCCCTATCGTCGAAAGTAGCCATTACCGCCTCCCAGAAACAAATGGCCATCGACATCACCAAAAAAATCAAAGGCGTCAAAGCTGTATCGGCGGATGGCCTGTTGGCCCAGTAAGACTCAAGGCATCTCGTCTGAACCGGGAGAAGGGAATCTAGAGAGCGCTGTAGAACCAATGTGGGAGCGAGCCTGCTCGCGATGGCAACTCTTCATTCAACCTCTATGTTGAATGTTAGTCAGCTATCGCGAGCAGGCTCGCTCCCACATTGGCACATTGGATAGTCGTAACTTCAGTTTCCGCGTTTGCTGGTGATCCGTACCAGGCGGTTACCTTCAAAGCGCAAGTATTGGTACATGCCGCTGTTCGGACCGTAGGTCCATTCCTCAACCGGGACTTCTTCCCGGCGATTGGCGCTGCGTTTGTAGCCCAACGCATCACGTGCAACCGGCTCACCACATTTGTGCAGTACTTCGCCTGTGCGATCGCCGACGCTGATCAACTGACTACCGCAGCGCAAGGTATCGGTCTGGGCTTGCACCTGGCTGGCAAAGAGTGCCAGTGCCAGGCTGATCAGCAATCGGCTATTCATGCTTACTCCGCATCCAGGTGCATGGGCGTGACGACTCGGCCATCGCTTTCGGCTTCGCCCAGGTTAGCGTCAACGAAATACACCCGGTCATCGGCGAGCTGGGCTTTGTCGACCAGGTAGTCCTTGATGGTGCTGGCGCGATCCTGACCCAGTTGGCGCAGCAGCGCGTTGTCTGAAGACCAGAACTTGATCACGCCTTCGCGCAGTTTGGCGGTGCGCTCTGCTTTGCCCAGTTGCGTCCATTCGGCCGGTGGCTGGGTTTTCAGGCGCGTGCGGTAGATGGCTTCGAGCAGCGGGCCTTTTTCGCTGTCCGGGACTTCCAGCAACGAAGCTTGTGCAGGGACCTTGTCGCCGCGACGCTGGAGCATTTTGTAGTAGTTGTACTGGTATTCACGTTCCAGTCGCTGTTCGGCAATCAAGGGGCCATCGCTCTTCTCGGCGGCGGTACCTTCGATTTCCAGGCGCAGGGCCGGACGTTCCTTGAGCGCTTTGGCCAGGGTATCGAGCGCCGACTCGGCGTTCTTGCTCAGCTCACTTGAACCGGGTGCGAACGACACGTTGCCCAGGTCCTCGGCTCCACTGCCGTTGATCAGCCCGCCAATGAGCTTGAAGGGCGCCTCGGCCGCGCGCACGATCAGGTTGCGCAGGGTCTGCCAGATGATCGGCATTATGCTGAATTGCGGGTTGTTCAAGTCGCCGGTAATCGGCAACTCGATGGAGATCTTGCCGTCGGAGTCCTTGAGCAGCGCGATGGCCAGTTTCAACGGCAAACTCACGGCATCCGGGCTGTCGACTTTTTCGCCCAGTTGCAGTTGCTCCACCACTACTTTGTTTTCGGCTTTCAACTGGCCTTTGACGATCTGGTAATGCAGGTCGAGATTGAGCCGGCCCTTGCGGATCCGGTAACCGGCAAACTTGCCGGAGTAGGGGGTCAGGGTGGTCAGTTCGACACGTTTGAAACTGGTGGCGATATCCAGCGCGGCCATCGGGTCGAACGGGGTGACGCTGCCCTTGATGGTCACCGGTGCGTAGCGGTCGACTTTGCCCTTGATGTCGACGGCGGCGGGTTTGACCTGGCGGCTGTCGATGGTGCCGATCTGGCCGTTGAGCTGTTGAATGGCGGTGGCGAAGTTCGGTGTCAGGCTGAAGTCGGCGAAGTTCGCCGAGCCGTCGTTGATGGCAATTGCGCCGATGTGGATGCCCAGTGGCTTGTCCTTGCTCGCGGCAGGTTTCGCGGCGGCGGTTTTGCTGCCGCTGTCGGCCGGTTGCGGGATCAGCAGGTCATTGATGTTGGTGGTGCGGTCATCGTTGATCATGAAGCGCACATACGGTTGTTGCAGGTTGACCTTGTCGATCGACAGGCTATCACCGTGTTGGTAATTCAGGCCTTCGACCACCACTTGCTGCCACTTGAGGAAGTCGCGGGTTTTCAAGGTGTCCAGGGTGTGCAGTTGATCGATCTGGGCGCGGCCCGTAACGCTGAACGCCAGTGGCTCGGTGCTTTTCAGGTCAACCGACAGGTCGCTGCCGAGCATCCCGGAACGCAGCTCCAGACGAATGAACGGATTGATATAGGACTGGGCGACACGCAGGTCGATGTCTTTGGTCTGGACCTTGAGTTTGGCACTGATCGGCGCAAGGTTGACCTCGCCGTCCGCGAGAATCTTGCCCTGTTTGCCCAGGCCAGTATCGACTTTGAGGGAGAACGGCGAACCATTGAGGCTATCGAAATTCTTCACGTCGACGTTCAGCGGGCCAAGCTCCAGCGCCACCGCCGGTTGAGCCTGACGGTCGGCCAGGTGCACTTGATAGTTGCGCAGCTCGACATCCTTGAGCAGCACTTGCCAAGGTTTGCTCGGCACCGCGGGATCGGGTTTTGGTGGCGGCGAGTCTGCCGCTGCCGGGGCTTTGGTTGACTCGGGTTTTGTGGCGGGTTTGGCCGGTTGGCTGGCGAAGAGTTTCTGCCAGTCGAGTTGGCCATCGGCTTCACGGGCGGCCCAGGTTTCGAGCTTCTGGCTGCGGATCTTGCCGACGATCACTTGTTGCTTGGCCAGATCGATCGTGGTCTCGCTGACGTCCAGACGTTCGAGGCGCACCAGTGGCCGGCCATCCGGGGCCTTGATAGCAAACGGTGCAACGCTCACCGAAGTGTTGCTCAGCAGCAGTTCAGTTTCCTTGGACAGGTTGAGCTTGTAATCGGTGCTCAGGTTCAGGGTTCCGTCTTCGAGCACCAGCGGCAATGCATCACGTACATAAGGCCACCAGGACTTCATCTTGCCGTCGGTGACTTTCAGTGTGCCTTCGGAACTGATGGGCACCAGGCTCATGTGGCCGGTCCAGTCGATCCGCCCACCTGCCGGGCCAGCCGCGACCAGGGTCATGGCGGCGTTGTCGTCGGGCAAGGTACTGAGGTTGTTCAGTTCCAGGTCGAGCTTGTCGTACAGGAACTCGATCGGCTCGCTCGGGCGCAGGTCCTGGAAGTGCACATATCCACCGGCCAGGTTGATGTGGTCGATGCGCAGCGGGAAGGGTTTGGCGTTCGGGTCAGCGGGCGTCGGCTCACTGGCCGGCAACTTGAACAGTTGCGTGAGGTTCAGGCTACCGTCCTTGTTGAACAGGATTTCGGTTTTCGGCTTGTCCAGCTGCACATCGACCAAGTGCAGTGCGCGCGTCCAGAGGCTATCGATTTGCAGGTTGGCGTACAGGCGCTCGAAGGCGAGCTGTTCCTTGCCCGGCTCGCCGATGTTCAGGCCCCACACGGTCAGTTCAAGACTGAAGGGATTGAGTTCGATCCGTTGAATGTGCGCAGGCACCGCCGCGTAGTTGGCCAATTGTTGATTGGCGATCCGCAAGGCGATGCCCGGTAAAATCAGAAACCCCAACAAGCTATAAAGGGCGACGGCAATCAACAAAGCGCCGATGGCGCGAATCAATCCTTTGGGCATGTTCGGCTTCAACTATCGGAATCGGGAGTGCCTTGGAGTATGGCATGCGATTCTGGTTCCAAAGCAATCACCTTGAACAGCAATTGTCTGGTTTTTTCGAAAGAGGTCAGAGTTGCAGGATCAGGGTTTTCAGCGGTGGCTGCTGATCCATCGACGGAAAGTCGCTGCCGGGTGTCAGCACTTTCCAGTCACGCACCGGGCGTCCGGCCTTTTCTGCGCAGCGCAGCACCTGCTCACGCCAGTCGTCCATGCTGACTTTTGCCAGGTTGTTGCAGCAGATCAGCACGCCATCGTCGGCGGTGGCCAGTAGCGCCGGCTTGAGCAGACTCTGATAGTCGCGCAGCAGGTCAACGGTGCCGAATGCACTCTTGGCCCAGGCTGGTGGATCAAGCAGGACCAGGTCGTATTGACGCTGTTCCAGGCGCGGATAACTGGGCAGTTTCTGCCCGCGGCGCTGGCTGATCGGCAGGCCGGCGAGTTGGCGGATGGCCGGGAAGTAATCGGACTGCACAAACTGCATGGTTGGCAACTGCGGGTTGAGCAGGCCGTTCTCGCGGCCGACGGCCAGGTTGCCTTCAGCGAAATCCAGATTGCACACCTCGCGTGCACCGCCAGCCGCCGCGGCAAGGCCGACGCCACAGGTGTAGGCGAACAGGTTCAGCACGCTTTTGCCGGCGCTGTGGTCCTTGACCCAGCCGCGGGCGTTGCGCAGGTCGAGAAACAACAGAGGGTCTTGCCCGGCGTGGCGACCGCGGACCCGGTAGTTCAGGCCCCATTCGTGGCCGATCATGTCGGCAAGCGCGGCCTCTTCGGCGCGGTAGACCGTGTCTTCGCGATCAATGCGCGAGTTACCCCGCGAGCGGTCGTTATAGACCAGCAGGGTGTTGAGGTTGAGGTGTTGATTGATGACTTCGTGCAACGCGAGCAAGTCATCGCGTTCCAGCGACTGGTGAAAGCTCTGGACCAGCAGTTGCGGGCCGTAACGGTCGATGGTCAGGCCGCCGGCACCTTCCTGGCTGCCATGAAACAGCCGATAGCAGTCGGTGCCTTGCGAGTGCAGCTCGGCGAGCAAGTCTTGGCGATGATCGAGGGCGGCGCGCAGCGCCTGATTCAAGGAAGACATGGACGCGCCTTGCTGGGGAATTTGGCGCGAGAGTTTAACAGCTTGGTGCCAAACCGAGGTGCTGCTATCGCGAGCAGGCTCGCTCCCACATTGGTTTTGTGTTGTACATAAAATATACAACCAACAAAAATCTACTGTGGGAGTGAGCCTGCTCGCGATGCTTTGAAGTTTTTTTCAAGTCAGCAGGCCCATACGACGTTTGGCCCGCTGCGCTGAACCATTGCGCACCGCCCAGCGCAGCATCGGGGCACTGCGATTGATGCTGGCGCGAATCAGTTTGCGTTGTAGCGGATTCTGGCGGACACCGAGCATGTCACTGGCCCAGTCGGGCAGCAGGTCGATGCCCGCTTGCATCATCAGCCCACCGAAGGGCCTGGCCAGAAGGCTGGGTGCCGGTGCAGCGAGGAGCAACCGCAGCACTTCGCGGCTGCGTTCATCGCAGAGCAGTTGTGGGCGAATTCGCTCAAGGTATTCGGTGACTTCTCGCTGTGAGCGCGGAACATCGCGGGCGCCCAGACGCTCGGCGACCAAGGCGATTTCGGCGTAGTAACGGTCCTGATCGGTGGGCGAAAGATTTGGATTGCGGTAGCGCAAATGCGCGGCGAGAAAATTGCTGACTTCGGCCACGTGCACCCAGGTCAACAAGTCCGGATCGCTGGCGGCATAAGGGCGCCCATCGGGCGCGGTGCCGACTACTTGCAGGTGAATGGTGCGCACTTTCTCGATCAACCATTCGGCGTCCTGACGCGAGCCGAAGGTGGTGCCGGAGATGAACTGCCCGGTGCGGCGCAGTCGACCGAGCATGTCTTCACGGAAGTTCGAGTGGTCCCAGACCCCGGCCAGCGCCAGCGGGTGCAGGGCTTGCAGCATCAAGGCGCTGATGCCGCCGATGAGCATGCTGCTGAAGTCGCCATGCACTTGCCAGCTCACCGAGTCGGGGCCGAAGAGGCCGGGATCGCCCTTGGGATTTTCCAGGTCGAGCTTGCCCAGCGAAAGGCCGGACAGGCTCATGATCTGGGTTTCGATACGGCTACGGATGAATTCCATGACGACTCGGTGGCTATGGCATTTAAAAAGTGCGCGGTCAGCGGCCGCGCCTGGGTGATTAGCTCATTGGTTCATTGATTTAAACGCTTGTCGATCAGCCCGGCGACCACACTGGGGTCGGCCAGGGTCGAGGTGTCACCGAGGCTGTCGAGCTCATTGCAAGCGATCTTGCGCAGGATGCGCCGCATGATCTTGCCCGAACGGGTTTTCGGCAAGGCCGGCGCCCATTGGATCAGATCAGGTTTGGCGAAACTGCCGATTTCCTGGCTGACGTGGGCCAGCAGTTCTTTGTGCAACGCGTCGCTGGGCTCGATGCCGTTCATCGGGGTCACAAAGGCATAAATGCCCTGGCCCTTGAGGTCGTGGGGGTAACCGACTACGGCGGCCTCGGCGATGCTGTCATGCAGCACCAGTGCGCTTTCGACCTCGGCGGTGCCGATGCGGTGTCCGGAAACGTTGATCACATCATCGATGCGCCCGGTGATCCAGTAGTCGCCCTGTTCATCGCGTCGCGCGCCGTCCCCGGTGAAGTAGTAGCCGGGATAGGGTTTGAAATAGGTGTCGACCATCCGTTGCGGGTCGCCATAGACACTGCGGATTTGCCCTGGCCAGCTTGATTTTATGGCGAGCACACCGCTGCCGGCGCCGCTGATTTCCTTGCCTTGTTCATCGAGCAATACCGGTTGCACACCGAACATCGGCCGGGTTGCGCAACCGGGTTTGATCCGTTGTGCGCTGACCAGCGGGCTGAGCATGATGCCGCCGGTTTCGGTCTGCCACCAGGTATCGACGATCGGGCAGCGCTGCTCGCCGACTGCGTTGAAATACCAGTCCCAGGCTTCCGGGTTGATCGGCTCGCCGACGCTGCCCAGCAGCCGCAGACTGCTGCGCGAGCTGTCTTTCAAGGGCTCCAGGCCTTCGCGCATCAAGGCCCGCAGGGCGGTTGGCGCAGTGTAGAAAATGTTTACCTGATGCTTGTCGATGACCTGCCAGAAGCGCGAGCTGTTCGGGTAGCTCGGCACGCCTTCGAAGATCAGCGTGGTCGCGCCGTTGGCCAGTGGCCCGTAGACGATGTAGCTGTGGCCGGTGACCCAGCCGACGTCGGCGGTGCACCAGAACACTTCGCCGTCGCGGTAGTCGAACACGTACTTGAAGGTCATCGCCGCTTGCAGCAGATAGCCGCCAGTGGTGTGCAGCACGCCTTTGGGTTTACCGGTGCTGCCGGAGGTGTAAAGGATGAACAACGGGTCTTCGGCGTCCATAGGTTCTGGCGGGCAGTTGTCGCTGACGTCGCGCAGGGCCTGGTGATACCAGAGGTCGCGGCCCTCGACCCAATTGACCTCGCGCTGAGTGTGTTCGACCACCACGACGGTGCTGACGGCGGGGCAACTGAGCAGCGCTTTGTCGACATTCTGTTTGAGCGGTACGTATTTACCGCCACGTACCCCTTCATCGGCGGTAATCACGGTGCGACAGTCCGCGTCGAGGATCCGGTCACGCAGGGAATCGGGGGAAAACCCGCCAAAGACCACCGAGTGCACGGCGCCAATGCGCGCGCAGGCGAGCATTGCGTAGGCAGCTTCAGGGATCATTGGCATATAGATGCACACCCGATCGCCTTTTTTTACGCCACGGCTTTTCAGCACGTTGGCCAAGCGGCAGACGCAGTGATGAAGTTTTTGGTAGGTGATGTGCAGCGAGTCGGCCGGGTCGTCGCCTTCCCAGATGATCGCCGTCTGCTCGCTGCGCTGGGCGAGGTGGCGGTCGATGCAGTTATAGCTGACGTTGAGCTGGCCGCCGGCAAACCATTGTGCCGCGCCGGTTTTGATATCCGAGTGTTGAACGCTTTGCCAAGGGCTCGACCAGTCGAGAAAGCGTTTGGCCTGTTCGGCCCAGAATATGTCGGGTTGCTCGATGGATTGGCGGTACAGGCGCTGGTAGTCGTCCTGACTCAGTTGCGCAGCCCGGCGGACGGCATCGGCTTTAGGGAACGTGCTGATATCGAACATGACGGTTCCTTATGCTTGTATTGCACAAGCTATAAAGATGCGCCGAGTGACTATCGGGTTCAAGTCGTACAGGAAACCAATGTGGGAGCGAGCCTGCCCGCGAAAGCGGACTTTCAGCCAACGTTTTCGTTGAATGTTAAGCCGTCATCGCGAGCAGGCTCGCTCCCACAGGTTTTGCAGAGTGTTTCAAATCACCCGCGGTGACGACCGCGGAAGTAGTTGATCAGGCCCTGGGTCGAAGCGTCTTCGGCCGGGGTTTCTTCGCTGCCGACCAGGCGGCTGTAGACGCCTTTGCCCAGCTCCTTGCCCAACTCAACGCCCCATTGGTCGAAGGCGTTGATGCCCCAGATCACGCTCTGCACGAACACCTTGTGCTCGTACATCGCGACCAGCGCGCCCAGACGACGCGGGCTGATGCGCTCGACCACCAGGGTGTTGCTCGGGCGGTTGCCCGGGATCACCTTGTGCGGCGCGAGTTTTTGCACCTGGTCTTCGGCCACGCCTTTTTCACGCAGCTCGACTTCCGCCTCGGCGCGGGTCTTGCCGAGCATCAGCGCCTGGCTTTGCGACAGGCAGTTGGCGTACAGCCACTGGTGGTGGTCGGCAACCGGGTTGAAGCTGACGATCGGCACAATGAAGTCTGCCGGAATCAGCTGGGTGCCTTGGTGCAGCAACTGGTGATAGGCGTGTTGACCGTTGCAACCGACGCCGCCCCAGATGACCGGGCCGGTATCGGTGGACACGGGTGTTCCGTCCTGACGCACGCTCTTGCCGTTGGACTCCATGTCCAGTTGCTGCAAGTGCTTGGTGATGTTGCGCAGGTAGTGGTCATACGGCAGGATCGCGTGGCTTTGCGCGCCCCAGAAGTTGCCATACCAGACACCCAGCAATGCCAGCAGCACGGGCATGTTCTGTTCGAACGGTGCGCTCTGGAAGTGCTGGTCCATGGTGTAGGCGCCGGACAGCAGTTCCTTGAAGTTCGACATGCCGATGGCCAGGGCAATCGGCAAACCGATGGCCGACCACAGCGAGTAACGCCCGCCCACCCAGTCCCACATCGGGAAGATGTTCTCTTCGCGAATACCGAAGGCCACGGCCGCTGCGTTGTTGCTCGAAACGGCGATGAAGTGGCGATACAGCTCGGCTTCGGAGCCGCCCTGAGCCAGATACCAGGCGCGAGCGGCCTGGGCATTTTTCAGGGTTTCGAGGGTGTTGAAGGACTTCGAGGAAACGATGAACAGTGTGGTTTCGGCACGAATCTTTGCCGACAACTCATGGAATTCGCTGCCGTCGATGTTCGCCAGGTAATGGCAGCGCACGCCTTTCTGGGCGTAGGACAACAGCGCTTCGGAAACCAGTTCAGGGCCGAGGAACGAACCACCGATGCCGATGTTCACCACGTCGGTGATCGGCTTCTCGGTGTAACCACGCCACAGGCCGTCGTGAATGCGTCCGACCAGCTCGGTGATCTGGTTCAGCACTTTGTGCACGTCAGGCATGACGTTGACGCCATTGACCGACAGTTTGTCGCCCACCGGGCGGCGCAGGGCCGTATGCAGCGCCGGGCGGCCTTCGGAGGCATTGACGATTTCGCCGTTGAACAACGCCTTGATCGCGTCCTGCAAGCCGACTTCGTTCGCCAGGCCCACCAGCAGTTTGCGGGTTTCGGTGTTGATCAGGTTTTTCGAGTAATCAAGAAATAGCCCGCAACTGCTCAGTGTGAACTGGGTAAAACGCTGCGGGTCAGCATTGAACGCTTCGCGCATGCTGAAATCCTGCATGGCTTGGCGGTGATCATTCAGCGCCTGCCAGGCTGGCAGAGTGGTAACGTCATGAGGAGTGCGGTAGTACGCCATCGCTGCGGGTTTCCTTTTTACTTGGACTGCCTTTAAGACACTGAAAAACCCGGAATGTCCTGCTTGATGACAGGCACCCTCCGGTCGAACTGCGAGTAAACGATTAAATAGCGCAGGGCGATTACAGTAAACCTCGCGGTGTGATCTGTCTTGGCTTTGTCTGTCCTTTGGCCGGTACTTTTTTGTACCGGCACATCAGGTAGCCAGGCAGGCGGGTTTTCAGTGTTCGGAGTACGGAGGAGGGCTCAGGCGACCTGAACCGGGATGGCATTGCTGGTATGGCTCAACTCGTTGCCGGGGGCCATGTAGAGCATGCGCGGTTTGAAATTGAGCAGTTCGGCTTCGCTGTAATGAGCGTAAGCGCAGATGATGACCCGATCACCGACCTTGGCCTTGTGTGCGGCGGCGCCGTTGACCGAGATCATGCGCGAGCCTTCTTCGCCACGGATGGCGTATGTGGTGAAGCGTTCGCCGTTGTCGACGTTGTAGATCTGGATCTGTTCGTACTCACGGATCCCGGACAGGTCCAGCCATTCGCCGTCGATGGCGCAAGAGCCTTCATAGTCGAGCACTGCGTGGGTAACTTCGGCGCGATGCAGCTTGGCCTTGAGCATGATGGCGTGCATGAGTGTTTCCCTTGGTCAGATCCGAACGGCGGGCAGTTTGCCCGAAGCTTTTGAGGCCGGCAATACGGCGTGAGAAACCGACTGCAATCTACAAAAACAACACCGATCTACTGTGGGAGCGGGCTTGCTCGCGAAGAACGATGACGCGGTATATCAGATGCACCGAGTCGCCAGCTTCGCGAGCAAGCCCGCTCCCTCAATTGTTTTGCGGTGTTCAGACTGGCGCGTCGAGGTTCAGGTGCAGGTTGTCGATCAACCGGGTCGTGCCCAGGAAAGCGGCCACCAGGATCACCAGGTCACGGTCATCCGCGGTCGCTGGGCGCAGGGTCAGCGCGTGGCGGATTTCCAGGTAATCAGGACGCAACCCGGCGGCCTGGAGCTGCTCGATCTTCCGAGCCAGGAGCACCGGATAATCGCGTTCGCCCTGTTTGATTGCTTCGGCGATGTCGCTCAGCGTGCGATACACAATTGGCGCGACGGCCCGCTGTTCTTCGCTGAGGAAACCATTGCGCGAGGACAGCGCCAGACCGTCGGTGGCTCTTACTGTGGGCTCGCCAATAATCTGGATCGGCATGTTCAGGTCATGCACCAGCGCGCGAATCACCGCCAGTTGCTGGAAGTCTTTCTGGCCGAAAATCGCCAAGTCCGGCTGGACCATGTTGAACAATTTGCTGACCACGGTCGCCACACCTTCGAAATGCCCGGGGCGGCTGGCGCCACACAGGCCTTCAGAAAGCAGTGGAACGCTGACGCGGGTCTGGCCGGCCATGCCGTCCGGATACATTTCCTCGACGGTTGGAGCGAACAGCAGGTGACAGCCGGCTTGCAGCAGTTTCTCTTGGTCGGCGGCCAAGGTCCGCGGATACTTGTCGAGGTCTTCGCCGGCGCCAAATTGCAGCGGGTTGACGAAAATGCTTGCGACCACAAAGTCCGCTCGTTGGGCGGCTTTGGTGACCAGTGCGACGTGGCCGCTGTGCAGGTTGCCCATGGTCGGTACGAAGGCGATACGTTTGCCTTCGCCGCGAGCGCGGGCTACGGCGGCACGCAGTTCGCGTACGGTCTTGACAGTATTCATGCAGAGAATCCGTGTTCGGCGCCAGGGAAGGTCGCGGCTTTGACTTCAGTGACGTAAGCGCTCAGGGCGGCGTGAATGCTGTCTTTGCCGGCCATGAAGTTCTTCACGAACTTCGGTGCGCGGCCAGTAAGGGACAGGCCGAGCATGTCGTGCAGTACCAGTACCTGACCGTCGGTGGCATTGCCGGCGCCGATGCCGATCACCGGAATATTCACCGCTTGGGTGATTTCGTGGGCCAGTTCGCTCGGTACGCATTCGAGCACCAGCATCGCCGCGCCGGCCTGCTCCAGGGCAATCGCGTCGGCGCGCATCTGCCGCGCCTCGTTTTCATTGCGGCCCTGAACTTTATAGCCACCCAGAATGTTCACCGACTGTGGTGTCAGCCCCATGTGCGCGCACACCGGGATACCGCGTTCGGCCAGCAGACGAATCGACTCGGCCAGCCACAGCGCGCCTTCGACCTTGATCATATGTGCACCGGCTTGCATCAGCAGGGCACTGTTGGCCATCGTCTGCTCGGTGGTGGCGTAAGCCATGAACGGCAGGTCAGCGAGAATCAGGGCGTCGGTGTTGCCACGCTTGACCGCCGCGACGTGGTAAGCCATTTCGGCGGTGGTCACCGGCAGGGTGCTGTCGTGTCCTTGCAATACCATGCCAAGGGAGTCGCCCACCAGTAACACTTCAACACCCGCCTCATTGCAAGCGTGGGCGAAGGTGGCGTCGTAGCAGGTCAGCATGGTGATTTTTTCACCCTTTTGCTTGAGGCTCTGCAATGTGGTCAAGGTAATAGCTGGCATGAAAAAAATCCTCGTCAGGCACCGTGGAAACTGCTGCGCTCGGCAATACTGCGTTAAAAACAGGCTCGGACTGCTCATTTACAACCCGTAAAGTCGTGTGCGACCCCAGCCGGTCCTCGCCTGTTTTTGCCTTGTCTTGCCTTCGCTCGCGACGTTTCCACGCTGCCTGAATTCAGGCGCTTGGAAAACTACTGCGAGTAACGCGCGTGATTCTTCATTTACTCAGGCGCACGGTCTTGTGTCGTGCTTGAAAAGCCTGGATTGCGCCCTGTAGTGCCGGGTTGGCGGCAGCGGGACGCCTATAGTCGTGAGGAGAACTCGGGAAGTCAATTGGATGTGTTACCGCAATGTTACGCCGTTGGTGTTACCGGCGTTACTGATGCGATTCAGCAGGTTCTTCAGGAGCAATACAAACCAATGTGGGAGCGAGCCTGCTCGCGATGGCGGACTATCAGCCAACGTTTTCGATGAATGTTCAGCCGCTATCGCGAGCAGGCTCGCTCCCACATTGGTGATTCATGTCAGCTCTGGGGGAGGCGTTCCAGCCCGACGAACGGACACGCAGCGAGCAGCTCACGCAGGTGACGGCCGTCTGCCAGTTGCAGATCGGCGGGCGCCAGTTCGGCCAATGGGTACAGCACAAAGGCTCGGGCCTGCATGTGGTAATGGGGGACTTTGAGGCGGGGCTCGTCGATCAGTCGATCGCCGAACAGCAGGATATCCAGATCCAGCGTGCGCGGGCCCCAGCGTTCATGACGCTCGCGACCCTGGTCGATTTCGATGGCTTGCAGCGCATCGAGCAGCTCGAGCGGCGTCAGCGTGCTGTCGAGCGCGGCCACCGCGTTGGTATAACGCGGCTGGCCCGGCAGCAGGGAGTCGCTTTGATAGAAGGACGAAACTCCCACCAGCGCTGTCTTGGGTAACTGTGCGAGCGCTTCGACGGCGCTGCGCAATTGTTCCGCGGGGGCGGCGAGGTTGCTGCCCATGCCAATGTAAATGCGTTCCATCGATTTACTCGCCCGATGCACTCGGTACGCCAGCGGCACGTTTGCGCTTGGCGCCACCGCTGCGGCGACGTTTACGCGGCGCACCGCTGGCACCGTCGTCCTTGCCGCTGAGGTCGCGGATCATGTCGCGGCGT
Source organism: Pseudomonas brassicacearum (assembly GCF_003732175.1). Lineage (GTDB taxonomy): Bacteria > Pseudomonadota > Gammaproteobacteria > Pseudomonadales > Pseudomonadaceae > Aquipseudomonas > Aquipseudomonas brassicacearum_G. The sequence continues at coordinate 27,656 of NZ_MOBI01000017.1, read as the reverse complement.
TCGCTTTCGTTGGCGTCCTGATAGTCCGTCCACCATTCGCCCAGGCCATTGGTCTGTTCGCCAGCGCTTTCACGCAGTAGCAGGAAGTCGTAACCGGCGCGGAATCGAGGGTTGTCCAGCAACAGGTCGGCACGCTTGCCACTGCGGCGCGGCAGGCGCTCCTGCATGTCCCAAATCTCGCGGATCGGCATGGTGAAGCGCTTTGGAATCGCGATCCGCTGGCATTGCTCGCTGATCAGTTCGTGAGCAGCTTCCTGCATGGCCGGAATCGGCGGCATGCCACGATCCTGCAAGCGCAGTACGCGGGCCGGCAAGGCTGGCCAAAGCAGGGCAGCGAACAGGAACGCTGGCGTCACCGGCTTGTTCTGCTTGATCCGCAGGTCGGTGTTGATCAGCGCTTCGCTGATCAGGGTGTGAGTGTAGGTCGGGTTGTGTTCCAGGGCTTCGGCGCTGGCCGGGAACAGTGGGTCGAACAATTGCAGGTCGACCAGCATCTCGAAGGTGTCTGCGGCATGACCTGAAAGAAACAGCTTCAACACTTCTTCGAACAAGCGCGCCGACGGGATCTCGCGAAGCATTGGTGCCAGGTTGCGAATTGGCGCGGCACTGTGCTTCTCGATGCCGAAGTCCAGCTTGGCGGCGAAACGCACCGCACGGAGCATCCGCACCGGGTCTTCCTGGTAACGCTGGGTCGGGTCGCCGATCAGGCGGATCAGGTGATTGCGGATGTCGTGTACGCCGTTGGCGTAGTCGAGAATGCGCTCGCTGACCGGATCGTAATACAGGGCGTTGATGGTGAAGTCGCGGCGTTGCGCGTCTTCCTCCAGCGTGCCGTAGACGTTGTCGCGCAGAATGCGCCCGCTTTCGTTACGCGAGGACTGGTTGCTGTCTTCTTCCTCGTCGTTTTGCGGGTGATTGGCGCGGAACGTCGCGACTTCAATGATTTCGCGGCCAAAATGGATGTGTACCAGTTTGAAGCGGCGACCGATGATCCGCGCATTGCGAAACTCGGCGCGAACCTGTTCCGGCGTGGCGCTGGTGGCGACGTCGAAATCCTTGGGTGTGATGTTGAGCAGCATGTCGCGCACACAGCCACCGACCAGGTAAGCCTGGTAGCCGGCGCTCTGCAGGCGTTCGACGATGTTCACCGCATAACGGCTGAACTGAGCCCGTTGCAGCGAGTGTTGGCTGCTGTTGAGCACTTCAGGCGTGCTACGAATGTGTTGCGTACGACGCAAGGGAGAACGGAATGACTGGAACAGCTTCTTCAGCATGGGATGCACTGTTTGAAGGAATGTTCGGCCAAAACGAAGAATGACCGCATGATGGGCCGGGATTCTAGCATTTAGTCGGGGGATGGTGTAGGAAGCTGCGCAAGGTCTCTGTAGCAGCTGTCGAGCCAGCGAGGCCAAACGTCAGAAACCACAAGGGGAGCCGAAGCTCCCCAAGAAGTAGTTGCATGCTCTATTTTTATTTTTGGTTTCGGGCTTCTTGTTTTTGTGTAACGCCCTTGTCACGAAGGTTTCCTTCATGACCCTCCCAATCGGGAGCCAAGAGCAAACGGATTGCTTTGATCGCTGTGTTGCAATGATCTGTGTGATCCAACCAGTTCAGGCTCTGCCTTAGGGCAGTTTTTGTTGTTCTCGGCCTGGTTGCGGGGCAAGCCCCAAATACAACGCCTCTCCAAAAGAATCAGTTAGCTACGCCTCTCGCCGTCTTGTTTTTGTTATGCGTGAGTCGATTCGTCTTATTTTTATTGTCTTGTGCATTGCTTGTTATTGTTCTTGTACCAAACATATAGCAGGTGCCGTGCCAACTTTTTCGGGCCCCAGTAAAACAAGGGGGTAGGCGCCTGAGTCGCCTTTTTCAGGGCCAAAAAAACCGGGGCTTCGTTACCGTAAGCCCCGGCTTCTGTTACGAGGAAAAGCTGCGGTAACAGTTTTTTCACACGGTCATGTGTTACTCGCACACTCGACAGGTGACGTTCAGCTCTCGCTGGTCGCGCCGGTCTTGCGCCGTGGGATACCGAGGCGCTGACGACGCTCCCACAGGCATTTGCGGCTGACGCCGAGTTTGCGAGCCAATTCGGTTTCGGTCATGTGATCCTGATGTTCGAGGACGAAGTGCTGGAAGTAGTCTTCCAGTGACAGGTCTTCGGTGGGCTCGTGGCTGGTGTTGCCGGTGCTGCCCTGTTGCGGTGCCAGGCCGATGAACTCGTCATCTTCAAGGTCGCTGAGCTCAATATCGATGCCCAGCAACTCGGCAGAAATCTCCGGGCTCTCACACAGGATGACGGCACGCTCTACAGCGTTTTCCAGTTCGCGCACGTTGCCCGGCCAGGAGTAATGACGAATTGCCTGTTCTGCGTCCGGAGCGAATTTAAGGTCGGTGCGATTCACGCGCGCGCTCTGGCGGGCGAGGAAAGCATTGGCGATTTCGTTGACGTCCGCGCCACGCTCACGCAGGGCCGGCAGTTTCAGGGCGATAACGTGGAGACGGTAATACAAGTCTTCCCGGAATTGGCCGATCTTGGACAGGCTCTTCAGGTCACGGTGAGTCGCAGCGATCAGGCGTACGTCGACCTTCTGCGATTGCACCGAGCCCACGCGGCGGATTTCACCTTCTTGCAGCACGCGCAGCAGGCGCGCCTGGGCTTCAAGTGGCAGTTCGCCGATTTCATCAAGGAACAAGGTGCCGCCGTCGGCTGCTTCAACCAGGCCCGCGCGTCCGGCGCTGGCGCCGGTAAACGCGCCTTTCTCGTGGCCGAACAGCTCGGACTCGATCAGGCTTTCCGGGATGGCTGCGCAGTTCACCGAAATCATCGGCGCCTTGGCGCGTTTGGACAGGTTGTGCAGGGCGCGGGCGACCAGCTCTTTACCGGTGCCTGATTCGCCCTGAATCAATACATTGGAATCGGTGGGGGCCACTTTACGGATTTTGCCGTACAGATCCTGCATCGGTGGGCACGAGCCGATGATGCCGATTTCGCCATTGCTGTTATCGACAGCGGACTTCGCCGAGCCGGCGGCGGCCTTGCCGACCGAAGGTTCGCCCACGGAGCTTTGCGCCGATTGCCGGTCACGCAGGATGCGTGCGACGGCCTGGAGCATCTCGTCATGGTCGAAAGGCTTGGCGATGTAGTCCACCGCGCCCATCTTCATTGAGTCGACTGCCGAGCGCAGGCTGGCATAGCTCGTCATGATCAGCACCGGCTTGCCCTGGCCCAGCTTGATCAGTTCGGTGCCCGGTGCGCCAGGCAGGCGCAGGTCACTGACAATCAGGTCGAACGTGGGAATGCTGAAGCGTTCTTGTGCTTCCTGCACTGAACCGGCTTCGCTGACCTGGTACTGGTTACGTTCCAGCAGGCGGCGCAAGGCGGAGCGGATAATTGTTTCGTCTTCGACGATCAAAATGTGCGGCATTGATTCGATACTCTCGACGGTCTCAGTTCACAGCGGACGTCGCTTCGACATGACGCGGTAAGGTCACCCGGATACGGGTGCCGCGTTGGCTTTGTGTGTCAGCCGGGCTGTCGATGGTGATTTGTCCATAATGCTCTTCAACGATGGAATAGACCAGTGCAAGGCCCAGACCGGTGCCTTCGCCAGGATCCTTGGTGGTGAAGAAGGGTTCGAACAATCGGTCCATGATGCTCGACGGGATACCACTGCCCTCGTCTTCCACGATCAGATCGATCGTGTGTTCGTTGGCTTCACTTTTTACTCGAACCGCACTGCCGGCCGGAGATGCGTCGCGGGCGTTGGACAGCAGGTTGATCAACACCTGGGCGAGCCGCTGCGGATCGCCATCGACCCAATGCTCGGGATCGCACAGGTTAAAGAACTGCACTTCGAAGTTGCGGCGGTTCAGCGCCAGCAGACCAATGGCATCCTGGGCCACTTCGGCCAGACAGACGGGTTCGTCATTGTGCTGGTGGCTGCCGGCGTGGGCGAAGCTCATCAGCGATTGAACGATGCGTGACACGCGCTTGGTCTGTTCGAGGATTTGCCCACTGATTTCCTTCAGTTCGCTGTCTTCTTCACGCTCTTCGCGCAGGTTCTGCGCCAGACACGCGATGCCGGTGATCGGGTTGCCAATTTCATGGGCCACGCCAGCCGCCAGTCGACCGATACTCGCCAAACGTTCGGAGTGCACCAGTTTGTCTTCGAGCATCTGGGTTTCAGTCAGGTCTTCCACCAGCAATACCAGGCCACTGTTACCGGGTGCGAGCGGTTCGTCGATCGCCGCTTTGTGCAGGTTCAGCCAGCGCGTCTGGCCGTCCAGGGCCAGGTGCTGTTTGTGCAAATGCTCGTCCGGAAGATTGATGAAGCCTTGCAGCAGTTCTTTCCACGGCTCGCCGAGGGTGCCCAGGCGTGAACCGACCACGCGCTGCGCGGCGATCCCGGTCAACTCCTCCATGGCTTTGTTCCACATGAGGATTTCCTGATCCTTGGCCAGCGAACAAACGCCCATCGGTAGTTCTTGCAAGGTCTGGCGGTGGTAGCGGCGCAGGGCATCGAGTTCGGCGGCAAGGCCGGTGAGGCGCGAGTGATAGTCCTCGAGACGGCTTTCGATGAAGTGAATGTCTTCGGTGACATAGTTTTCACCACCGGCCTTGTACGGCAGGAAGGTTTCGACCATGTCTTGCGCAACGCTCGGGCCCATCAGGCCGGAGAGGTTGGCTTCGATTCGGTCACGCAGTCGGCGCAAGGCGTACGGGCGACGCTCGTCGAACGGCAGGTAGAGGTCGCGCAGGGCCTGTTCGACTTCCTTTTGTGCCGCCTTGGCGCCCAGCGGTTTGGCCAGTTGGGTGGCGAACTCCTGGGGTGACGCGGCGTGCAGTTCGCGGCGTTGCGGGCGGCGCACGTTGTCTACGGCGCAGGCTTCGGCGGCGCTGGCTTCTTCAGTGCTGGCGTTGGTGAACAGCGAAATCAGCGTGAACATCAGCACGTTGGCCGCAAGCGACGCGATTGCCGCCATGTGCCAACTGGTGTCGTCGAGCACGTAGATCATGTTCAGCAATGGGATATAAAAGCCCTGCAGGTTGCCGACCAGCGGCAACAGCATGGTCACCAGCCAGACCAGAATCCCCGCCAGCAACCCGGCGATGAAGCCGCGACGGTTGGCGGTTGGCCAATACAGGACGGACAGTACGCCGGGCAAAAACTGCAGGGTGGCAACGAATGCGACGATGCCCAGGTTGGCCAGGTCCTGCTCGGCGCCCAGCAGCAGATAGAAACCATAACCGGCCATGATGATCGCGACGATCAAGGCGCGGCGGGTCCATTTCAGCCAGCGGTAGATGTTGCCTTCGGCGGGCGGTTGATACAGCGGCAGTACCAGGTGGTTCAGGGCCATCCCGGACAGCGCCAGGGTGGTGACGATGATCAGGCCGCTGGCAGCTGACAAACCACCGACGTAGGCCAGCAGTGCCAGGGCCTTGCTGTTGGCGGCGATGCCGACGCCGAGGGTGAAGTATTCCGGGTTGGTCGTGGCGCCAAGTTTGAGGCCGGCCCAGAGAATCAGCGGTACGGCCAGGCTCATCAGCAGGAGGAACAACGGCAAGCCCCAGCTCGCACTGACCAGCGAGCGCGGGTTGAGGTTTTCGGTGAAGGTCATGTGGTACATGTGCGGCATCACGATCGCCGAGGCGAAGAACACCAGCAGCAGCGTGCGCCATGGGCCTTCTTGCAGCGGCGTGTGCAGGGCGGCGAGGGCGGTCTGGTTTTGCAGCAACCAGACTTCCAGCTGTTGCGGGCCGTCGAACACGCCGTACAAGGCGTAGAGACCAACGCCGCCAATGGCGATCAGCTTGATCACCGATTCAAAGGCAATCGCGAACACCAGGCCTTCGTGTTTCTCCCGGGTCGCTATATGCCGCGAGCCGAAGAAGATCGTGAACAGGGTGATCAGTGCACAAAAACTCAGGGCGACCCGATGCTGCACCGGCTCACGGGTGAGGATGCCAATCGAGTCGGCGACCGCCTGAATCTGCAATGCAAGCAACGGCAGCACGCCGATCAGCATGAAGATGGTGGTCAGCGCGCCGGCCCAGGTACTGCGGAAACGAAACGCAAACAGGTCGGCCAGAGAAGAAAGCTGATAGGTGCGGGTGATCTTCAGAATCGGGTACAGCAACACCGGCGCCAGCAGAAACGCCCCGGAGACACCTAGATAGCTGGACAGAAAGCCGTAGCCGTACTGATACGCCAAACCAACCGTGCCATAAAACGCCCACGCACTGGCGTAGACACCCAATGACAAGGTGTAGGTCAGCGGGTGGCGAATGATCGCTCGTGGGATCATTCCGCGTTCACTGATCCAGGCAACACCAAACAGCACCGCCAGGTAGGCGGCACTGATCAGGATCATCTGGGTCAGGCTAAAGCTCATCGGCATCTTTTTGGCTCTGCAGGATGAAGGTCACGACGATCAGAATCAGCCACAGCAGATACGGGCGATACCAGGCGCCAGTGGCGTCGATCCACCAGTCCATGATGGCTGGGGAGAACAGATAGATCCCCACTACCAGGAGCAGGACCAAGCGATAGATGTACATCCCGGCCTCTCTTTATTGTGTGCGTGCCCGAAAACGTGCGGCGATGGTAACGGATGGGCGCCAACCTGCAAGCTTAGTCAGCGTAATTGCGCTTCGGGCAGTGTCAGTGTGCGCGGGATTAACCTCGCATCCCAGTGCCTGATACCCCAATTCAATACTTCCCTGGGGCTGGCATCGTCGAGTTCGCTGCCGGGGTTTTGCCCCAGCGCGCGCAGGGCACGCAGCAACAACGGTGTGGCTTGATCTTCGGTCAACGGCGGCGAGCGGTAGGACTTGCCGAGCTTGTTACCGTCCGGCTGGGTAATCAGCGGCAGGTGCAGATAGCGCGGTTGCGGCAAGCCGAGCAGTTCTTGCAGGTACAACTGGCGTGGGGTGGAGTCGAGCAGGTCGGCACCGCGGACAATATCGGTGATGCCTTGCCAGGCGTCGTCGAGCACCACTGCCAGTTGATAGGCGTAGAGCCCGTCGCGCCGGCGGATTACGAAGTCGCCGACCTCACGGCCCAGGTGCTGGCGGTATTCGCCTTGCACGCGGTCGGTGAAGTGATATTCCAGTTCCGGGACGCGCAAGCGGATTGCGGTGTCTTCGCTGGCATGACCGGCGTTGCGGCACAGGCCTGGATAAATTCCGTGATAAGGCGCCAGTTTTTTCCGCGAGCAGGTGCAGGCGTAGGCCAGGCCGTGGTTGAACAGTTGATTCAACACCTGTGCGTAGGCGTCGTGACGGTCGCTCTGGCGGACCATTTCGCCGTCCCATTCGAAACCGTAGCTTTCCAGTGCCTTGAGGATCGCCGCCTGGGCGCCGGGCTCCTCCCGAGGCGGGTCGAGGTCTTCCATGCGCAACAGCCAGCGGCCGCCAACCGAGCGGGCGTCAAGGTACGAGGCCAATGCCGCGACCAGCGAGCCGAAGTGCAGGTGCCCGCTGGGGGTGGGGGCGAAGCGCCCGATGTAGGCGGGGGATTTGATGGCAGTCATGGGCGCGATGTTAATTGAAAGAACAAAACAGTCAGAAACAAAAACGGAGCGTTCGCACGCTCCGCTTTTTGTTCAGGTTGATGCCGTTCAAGCCGACGCTTACTTGCCGACTTGCTTTTCCTTGATCTCTGCAAGGGTCTTGCAGTCGACGCACATGTCAGCGGTAGGGCGTGCTTCCAGGCGTTTGACACCAATCTCGACGCCGCAAGACTCGCACCAGCCGTATTCTTCGTCTTCGATCAGTTGCAGGGTCTTGTCGATTTTCTTGATCAGCTTGCGCTCGCGGTCGCGGGCACGCAGTTCGAGGCTGAATTCTTCTTCCTGACTGGCACGGTCGGCCGGGTCGGGGAAGTTCGCCGCTTCGTCCTTCATGTGATCAACAGTGCGGTCGACTTCCTGCATCAAGTCCTGTTTCCACTTGTTCAGGATCTTGGTGAAGTGCGCGCGCATGGGCTGGCCCATGTACTCCTCGCCCTTCACTTCTTTGTAGGGTTCGAAGCCGCTGATCGACTGGTTCTGCTGTTGCTTTGCTTGGGTGGGCATGAAATGGACCGCCTCTACTCTTGTAATCCATTGCGCAGGATTGCTCCATCACCGACACCTGCCGGCCCTGCGGCTGCAAGCGGGCGAACTTACCAGATCAAATCGGAGCGCGCTACTCCCGGATGTCGAGGCTGCGGTCCGTAAGGCTTGCAAATGTTTGCAAAGCCTTGTCTGGTGGGTCTGGAGGCCTGATCAGATATTGATTTTAGTCAATCCTGAGCCTTATGTATCAGCTCTTTTACGGGTGAACTTGCGGTTGTGACCGCTTTAGGTTCTCGCTCGTTCCCGGGCTTGGGTAGAATCAATTCTTTTCCCCGTTGAAGGAAGGCTAATGGCTCAGCCCTACAGTGCGCGCAGCCGCGCTATCGAACCTTTCCATGTCATGGCATTGCTGGCGCGCGCCAATGAATTGCAAGCGGCCGGGCACGACGTGATTCACCTGGAAATCGGCGAACCGGACTTCACCACCGCCGAGCCGATCATCAGGGCCGGCCAGGCGGCGCTGACGGCGGGGAAAACCCGTTACACCGCGGCTCGCGGCATTCCAGAGCTGCGTGAAGCCATTTCGGGCTTCTATGAACAACGTTACGGGTTGAACATCGACCCACAGCGCATCCTGATCACACCGGGCGGTTCTGGCGCGTTACTGCTGGCCAGCGCCTTGCTGGTCGATCCCGGTAAACACTGGCTGCTGGCCGACCCGGGTTACCCGTGCAACCGGCATTTCCTGCGGCTGGTGGAAGGTGCGGCGCAACTGGTGCCGGTCGGCCCGGACGTGCGCTATCAGCTGACGCCAGGCCTGGTCGAGCGTTACTGGGACCACGACAGCGTTGGCGCACTGGTCGCTTCACCGGCCAACCCGACCGGGACTATCCTGACCCGCGATGAACTGGCCGGGCTGTCTGCAGCAATCAAAGAGCGCCACGGTCATCTGGTGGTGGACGAGATTTATCACGGCCTGACCTACGGCACCGACGCCGCCAGTGTGCTGGAAGTCGATGACAGCGCTTTTGTGCTGAACAGTTTCTCCAAATACTTCGGCATGACCGGCTGGCGCCTCGGTTGGCTGGTGGCCCCGGCGGCGGCTGTCGGCGAGTTGGAAAAACTCGCGCAGAACCTTTACATCAGCGCGCCGAGCATGGCCCAGTACGCGGCCCTCGCCTGCTTCGAGCCGGACACCTTGAGCATTCTCGAAGAACGCCGGGCCGAGTTCGGGCGCCGGCGTGACTTCCTGTTGCCAGCCTTGCGCGAGTTGGGTTTCGGGATCGCCGTGGAGCCGGAAGGCGCCTTCTATCTGTATGCCGACATCAGTGCCTTTGGTGGTGATGCGTTTGCCTTCTGCCGGCACTTTCTGGAAACCGAACACGTTGCCTTCACCCCGGGCCTGGATTTTGGCCGGTATCAGGCCGGTCATCACGTGCGGTTCGCCTACACCCAGAGCCTGCCGCGTTTGCAGGAGGCGGTTCAGCGGATTGCCCGTGGCCTGCGGAGCTGGCAAGGCTGATGCATTTCAATCCTCCTCTCGAAGAAGGTCGGCTGATTCGTCGCTACAAGCGTTTTCTCGCCGATATCGAAACCGTTGGCGGCGAGTTGCTGACCATTCACTGTCCCAACACCGGGTCGATGTTCAATTGCATGGTCGAAGGCGGGCAGGTCTGGTTCAGCCGTTCCAACGATCCGAAGCGCAAGTTGCCCGGTACCTGGGAAATCAGCGAGACCCCGCAAGGACGGCTGGCCTGCGTGAATACCGCGCGGGCCAATACCTTGATTGAAGAGGCGCTACGTGGCGGTTTGATCGCTGAGCTCAATGGCTTTACCGGGCTCAAGCGTGAAGTGCCGTACGGTCAGGAAAACAGCCGAATCGATTTCCGCCTCGATTACCCGAGCGGCCCGGCCTTCGTCGAAGTCAAAAGCGTCACGCTGGGCTTCGATGGCTCAGCGGTCGCGGCGTTTCCGGACGCGGTGACTCAGCGTGGTGCCAAGCACTTGCGCGAGCTGGCCTGCCTGGCGCGGGACGGTATTCGTGCGGTGCAGTTGTATTGCGTCAATCTGACCGGCATTGACTCGGTGCGCCCGGCCGAGGAGATCGATCCGGGTTATGCGGCCGCTTTGCGTGAGGCGAAAGCGGCCGGGGTTGAAGTGTTGGCGTACGGAGTGAGCCTGACCTCAAATGAAGTGCGGGTTGACCGTCGACTGGAGGTGTTGCTGAGCGCTTGAAGAGAGTCGTTCCTAAGGTTGAACCCATATTCCCGTGCTGTCTTCGCGGCACGCCAGGGCACTTAAGGACTGCCGGGCACAGGGCCCGGCCACGCATTCACCGCTTTCGATCAGAAACAGTGCGCCATGGGTGGCGCACTGGATCAGGCTGGCGCTGGGGTCGAGAAACTGGTCGGGGTGCCATTCCAGGCTGACACCGCGATGCGGGCAACGATTTTCGTACACGTAGACCTGGCCTTCACGGCGCACTGCAAACAACTTCTGGCCGTCGATCTCGAAACCACGGCTGCTGGCATCGACCAGCTCGGCGCTGGAGCAAAGAAACTTCATGACTATCCTCAAGTGCCAAAGGCTCTGGCCTCTGGCGGTGATGCGTGCGTGCTCACTGGTTAGCAAATGTGTCTGCGCTTGACGTGCAAATGCAAACAATTATCAAATGGGTGTTTCGCCCGTGGTGGCTGCGTAGCTGACGACGCCTTGATCCTGCGGGAAAACTCCATAAAGGAAACCCTGTTATGCGCCTGAGTACCAGCGCTATTGCGCTCTGTGTCGGACTTTTGGTCAATCATGGGGCTCAAGCGACCCAATTGCCGGAACGCTGGGTCAGTGCCGGCGGGGCTTTGTCGGAGTGGGTGAGTGCGTTGGGCGGCGAGTCGAAACTGGTCGGCGTCGATAGCACCAGCCAGCATCCCGAATCGCTCAAGGCCTTGCCGAGTATCGGTTATCAGCGGCAATTGTCGGCAGAGGGCATCCTGAGTTTGCGTCCGCAGATTCTTGTCGGCACCGAAGAAATGGGCCCACCGCCGGTGTTGTCGCAGATTCGCAGTGCCGGGGTGCAGGTTGAGCTGTTCTCTGCACAACCTGACTTGCCAACCCTGCAAGGCAACTTGCAGCACCTGGGTAAATTGCTCGGTAGCGAGCCGCAGGCCACGGCGTTGTTCCAGAGTTATCAACAGCAGCTTGAGCAGCAGAAAGCCTGGGTCAGCCAGGCTCAGGCCAAACAAAAAGCGCCGGGCGTGTTGCTGTTGCTGGGGCACGCTGGCGGAAAACCGCTGATTGCCGGCAAGGACACTGCAGCCGATTGGCTGTTGCAACAGGCGGGTGGGCATAACCTGGCGACCCATACCGGTTACAAGCCTTTTTCCGTTGAGTCCCTCGCGGGCCTGACGCCAGACGTGTTGGTGTTTGCCGACCGGGCGCTGACCGGTGACGCCGCGCGTGCCGCGTTGTTCAAGGAAAACCCGATTCTCGCGTCGACGCCGGCGGCCAAGGCCGGGCGGGTGTTCGAGCTGGACCCGACGCTGTTGGTTGGCGGCTTGGGACCGCGCTTGCCTTTGAGCCTGGTGAAGTTGTCCGCCGGGTTCTATCCCGCTGAATCGGCCAAGGCAACCATCGCCCCATGAGTACTCTGGTCAAACCCCGTTCGTTGTTCATTGGGCTGAGCCTACTGTGTTTGCTGGCGATCTGGCTGTCATTGGCCCTGGGCCCGGTCAGCTTGCCGCTGCTCGATACGTTGCGCGCCGCGATGCGGATGGTCGGTCTGCCGGTTCCTGCTGAAGGGCTGGAGCAGGCTGAACTGATTCTCGGGCAGATTCGTTTGCCGCGTACCTTGCTCGGTTTGGCGGTGGGCGGGGTGCTGGCGTTGTCGGGTGTGGCGATGCAGGGGTTGTTCCGCAACCCGCTGGCGGATCCGGGGTTGGTCGGCGTTTCCAGTGGTGCAGCCTTGGGCGCGGCGATTGCGATTGTCGGCGGCTCGATATTTGGCGGCTTGCCTGAGGCGGTCGGCCCTTACCTGTTATCGCTGTGTGCGTTTCTGGGTGGGCTCGGGGTGACGGCGCTGGTTTACCGTCTTGGTCGGCGTAACGGCCAGACCAACGTGGCAACCATGTTGCTGGCGGGGATTGCTCTGACGGCACTGGCCAGTTCGGCGGTGGGTTTGTTCACCTATCTGGCGGACGACGCGACCTTGCGTACGCTGACCTTCTGGAACCTGGGCAGCCTGAATGGCGCCAGCTATGCGCGGCTGTGGCCATTGTTGCTGGTGAGCACCGCGGTAGCGCTGTGGTTGCCGCGCCGGGCCAAGGCGTTGAATGCGCTATTACTCGGTGAGTCCGAGGCCAGTCATTTGGGAATCAACGTCGAAGGGCTCAAGCGTGAGCTGGTGTTCTGCACGGCGCTGGGCGTCGGCGCTGCTGTTGCGGCGGCGGGGATGATCGGTTTTGTCGGGCTGGTGGTGCCGCATCTGGTGCGACTGTTGGCGGGCCCCGATCATCGTGTGCTGTTACCGGCTTCAGTCCTGGCGGGTGCCAGCCTGTTGCTGTTTGCCGATCTGGTGGCGCGCTTGGCGCTGGCTCCGGCTGAATTGCCGATCGGCATCATTACGGCGTTTATTGGCGCACCGTTTTTTCTATATTTGCTGTTACGAGGTCGCGCCTGATGCTGCGAGTGGAAAATCTGCAGATCTGCCGCGGCAAGAAAATCGTCCTGGCAGATATCGATCTTGAGCTCAAGCCGGGCGAAGTCCTCGGAGTGCTGGGCCCCAACGGCGCAGGCAAAAGCACCTTGCTCGGCGCGTTATGTGGCGAATTGCGTCCTGATCACGGGCGTGTCTGGCTCGATCAGCGCGAGTTAAGCCAATGGGATGGCGCACAACGGGCGCAACGTCTGGCGGTATTGCCACAGACCTCGACCCTGGGTTTTGCGTTCCGCGTCGAGGAAGTGGTCGGCATGGGCCGTTTACCGCATCAAACAGGCCGGGTGCGCGATGACGAAATTGTCGCTGCGGCCTTGCAGGCCGCCGATGTCGAGCATTTGAGTGGCCGCAGTTACCTGGCTCTGTCTGGCGGTGAGCGCCAGCGTGTGCATCTGGCGCGGGTGCTGGCGCAGCTTTGGCCGGGGGAGGCCGGGCAAACCTTGCTGCTCGACGAGCCGACGTCGATGCTCGATCCGCTGCATCAGCACACCACCTTGCAGGCGATTCGTGAATTCGCTGATCGCGGTGCGGCGGTGCTGGTGATTCTGCATGACCTGAATCTGGCGGCGCGTTACTGTGACCGCATCCTGTTGCTCGAAGGTGGCCGTCCGCATGCGCTGGACACACCGCAGCAGGTGCTGCGGCCGGAACCGCTCAAAGCCGTGTTCGGACTGGATGTGTTGGTGCAGCCGCACCCGGAGCGCGGGCATCCGCTGATCATCGCCCGTTGAGGTGAACTCATGCGTGGGATATTGATTCTGGCGCTGTTGTTACTGGGTTCCTGTCAAAACATGGCACCCGCTGCCGTGGATCAACCGGCTGGGGTGATTCGCGATCTGCGTAGCGGTCAGCGTCTGAGCACGCAAGCGTTGGTCGAACGGTTGGCCGGGGCGCCACGACTGATTGTTGGCGAGCAGCATGACAATCCCGATCACCATCATGCGCAACTGTGGTTATTGCAGGCATTGGCCCAGCGCCGGGCTCAGGGAAGCGTGCTGCTGGAAATGCTGACGCCGGAGCAGCAGGCGCGTGTCGATGAAGTCCATGCGTTGGAGACCGCCCGCTGGCCTGCCGATTTGCCGGCGGCATTGGCCTGGCAATCGGGTTGGGACTGGAGCCTGTATGGGCCAATTGTGCGGTATATCCTGGCTCAGCCTTATCCGTTACTGGCGGCGAATCTGGACTCGGCTGACATTCAGCGCATTTATAAGCAAGCGCCGGCCGTGAGCGGAGTCCGGTCGAATGCGCCAACGGTCAGGAATGAGCTGCTGGCGCAAATCCGCGAGTCTCATTGCGGGTTGTTACCCGAAAGCGGGATGCCGGCCATGCTGGCGGTTCAGCAACAACGTGATCGGCAAATGGCTGAGCGATTGCTGGCAGCGCCCGCGCCGGCATTGTTGTTTGCTGGCGCTTATCATGCGCGGCTGGACATTGGCGTGCCGCTGCATGTGCAGGATCTGGGTGAGCATTCGGCGCCTGTGGTGGTGATACTGGCAGAAAAGGGGGCTGTGGTCTCGTCGGCATCGGCTGATTACGTCTGGTACACGGCCGCCCGCCCCGTGCAGGACTATTGCGCGCAAATGCGTCAGTAACAAGCAGTCAGCGAATCTCGCGAAGCGCTTTTCGACAGGCAAAAAAAGACCCGGCAAAAGCCGGGTCAAATAACCGTGATTAGCCTGATGAGGAGATAATCTGAGAGTCCGAACCAATGGTCTTTCAGAAGATCAGCTGATCTCGCGATCAGTTGCGATAATCATAACGATTCTCATTTCTAAGTCAATCGCTGTTTTCTGAATTCTTTGCTCTTTTGCCAGATACTTGTCTGGATCGCCTGTAAATGCTGGGCTTTAGACCTTGTGACGTGACGAAATGGCTTCAAGCTGTTTATTGAGTGCTTCCTTGCGATCGGCGGGGATATCGTTCCAGTGCACATCCATCAGCGCCCCCTCAATTGCATACAACAACACCTTCGAGGCGCGAAACCCGCGAGTGCGTACCGCCCGATAAGCATCTACCGCGCCCAGGCGGCGCAAGTCCGAGGCACTGTGGATGCCCACGGCATGCAGCCATTGCGCCGACGTCTTGCCAAGGTTTTTCAGGTGTTGCAGTTCATCATTCATCAAGCCTCCTTGCGACAGCCGAAGATTGCGTGGGCAAGTCTCAAAGGAGTGTAGCGGTCAGTAGGAAAAGCGTGGTTGTTTGGTCAGTTTGAACGCAAAAGCTTCTAAGGCGTTCTACCAGATAGCTCTGGAAAGAGCAGTAACGACGGCAGGAAAGGGCTTGGGAAGATCAAGCATGCAGTCCGGCGCGTAGCGTGGGCACCGGACTTCAGGTGACGGCAGGTGTTAGCGGGTGCGGTAGCGCAGACGAGTGCCGAAATTCATCGACATGAGAATTTCGTCAGCACTCAGTTCGGAGGGGAAGTAAGCACCGGAGATTTGTGCGTGCGCCAAGCTCGCGCCTTCGAGGGAAGCATCACGAAAATCAATGCCGCGCAGGTCGGCAGAGCGGAAATAGGCATCGCTGAAATCAATACCTTCGGCGTTCAGCTCGCGTAGGTCGAGGCCACGAAAGTCGCCGCCCACCATATCGATAGGCCCGGACTTGGGCCTTTCGCGATTGAAGCCTTCGATGTCGTCTTTGTGCAGCAGGGCATATAGCGGGGTGTCGAGAAGTTTCGGCTGGCTCATGGTGTCACCTGTTGGTTTTATGACGCCAGTATAGTGCCACTATTTTGCAGGCGTGAAGCCGGTTAGGGCTTCGCGCCTGAATTTAGTTTCTTACAGCCCCGGCAGACGCTGGCGAATTTGCGCGACCACGGTGTCGAGGGTCCCGCTTTCATTGGTCTGAACGCGTTTGCTGCAGAGAATCTCTGCCGGAGTCAGCGGCTCGCGGCTGGCTTGTTGAGCTGCGATAACAGCCAGATTGGCGTCAGATGGATCGTTGTTGTCTGCCTGACGCTGTGCGAGCCAGCTCTCGATCACGGCTTGTGGCGCGTTGCAATCAAGGATCAGGAATGGCGCACCGGTCGCTTCGGCGATTTTTGCCGCGCTGTCGCGTTGTTCACGCTTGAGGTAAGTCGCGTCGATGACTACCGGGAAGCCGGCGCGCAGAATCACGCCAGCGATTTCATGCAGGCGGGTATAGGTGGTGGCACTGGCGTCGGCGCTGTAGATACCGGCTTGCAGGTCGTTCGGTACGCGCTGTTCGCCGAACAGGCGCTTGCGCTCGACATCGGAACGCAGGCGAATCGCGCCCAGTGCTTCTACCAGACGCATGGCTACGTGGCTTTTACCGACGGCGGAAACACCATGGGTGATCGCCATGAAGCGCGATGGAATGGTGCTGTAACTTTCCGCCAGGTTGGCGTAGTTGCGGTACTGGCGCAGGGTGGTAGCACGCTGCACCGGATCGGCCTCGGCAGGCATGCTGAACAGGGCGACCTTGGCGCGAACCAGTGCGCGGTAGGCTTTATAGAAGTTCAGCAGCTCAAGGCCCTGATAGTCGCCGGTCAGCTCCAGGTATTGGCTTATGAAACGGCGAGCCAGGCTTTTCAGGCCACGGTCTTCAAGGTCCATCGCCAGGAAACCAGTGTCGGCATAGACGTCGGTGAAGCGGAACGGCTCGTTGAATTCGATGCAGTCGAAAATCACCACGTTGCCGTCGATCACGGTGATATTGCCCAAATGGATATCACCGTGGCATTCGCGGATGAAACCTTCGGCCTTACGTTGTACCAGCAGTGGTTTCAGGCGTTCGAAACTGCTTTCGGCCCAGGCTTGCAGGGCGTCGAGTTGCAGCAGGTCGGCTTTTTCGCTGAGGAACGGGCGGATTTGTTCGAAGTTCTGCCGCACCGGTGCCATGACGCTTTCGGGCGTGCCGGCTTCATGAGCTGCCGGAACCTTCGGGGTGCTCAGGTGGAACCGGGCGATCTGCTTGGCCATCTCGTCGATGTGCGCAGTCGTCAGTTCGCCATTGGCCTGCAGGTTGCTGAGCAACTGGCTTTGCGGGAACTGGCGCATTTTCAGCGCGTAATCGAGCACTGGACCGGTGCCGCCCAATTGCGGCGCTTCAATGCTGCCGGTGATCGGCAACACTTCAAGGTACAAATCGTTGGTCAGGCGCTGGTTCAGGCGCAGTTCTTCGGCGCAGAAATGTTCGCGCGACTCGAGGCTGGTGAAGTCGAGGAAGCCGAAATTGACCGGCTTCTTCACTTTATAAGCATAGGGGCCAGTGAGCAGCACCCAGGAGATGTGCGTCTCGATGACCTGGAATCCCTCTACAGGATGCGGGTAGAGGGCCGGGTTTTGCAGGGCAGCGATCAGGGACTGGCTCACAGGTGATCCTTCAGAGTCTGGGAAAATTCAAGGGCAACATTATGGCGGCTAGCCGGGTTAACGCAAACCTCGCCGGGCTCATGTTGATCGGGAATAAAGTGCGTATAATCCGCCGCCATGACTCGTACCCGATCCCCTCGTACCCCTAAAAAACCTCCTTCTAGCGGCCTGCGCCCCTGGTTAGGCTGGGCGCTCAAGCTCAGTCTGGTCGGCCTCGTAGTGCTGGCAGGCTTCGCGGTTTACCTCGATGCCGTGGTCCAGGAGAAGTTCTCCGGCAAGCGCTGGACCATTCCGGCCAAGGTTTATGCGCGCCCGCTCGAGCTGTTCGTCGGACAAAAGCTGAGCAAGGATGACTTTCTCACCGAGCTCGATGCCTTGGGTTATCGCCGCGAAAGTGTGGCCAATGGACCTGGCGCGGCATCGGTCAACGGCAATACCGTCGATTTGAACACCCGTGGGTTCCAGTTCTATGAGGGCCTGGAGCAGGCTCAACCGGTACGTGTGCGCTTCTCGGGCGATTACGTCGCCGAGCTGTCGTCGACCAACGGTTCAAAACTGTCGGTGGTGCGCCTCGAGCCGCTGTTGATCGGTGGCCTTTACCCGAAAAACCTCGAAGACCGCATCCTGATCAAGATCGATCAAGTGCCACCGTATTTGCTCGATACGCTGGTGGCGGTGGAAGACCGTGACTTCTATCACCACTTCGGTGTATCGCCAAAATCGATCATGCGGGCTGTTTGGGTCAACACGTCGGCTGGGCAAATGCGTCAGGGCGGTAGTACGTTGACGCAGCAACTGGTCAAGAACTTCTACCTGACCAACGAGCGCAGCCTGAGTCGTAAGCTGACCGAAGCGATGATGGCGATGCTGCTTGAGTTGCACTACAGCAAGCCGGACATTCTTGAGGCTTATCTCAATGAAGTGTTCATCGGTCAGGACGGTCAGCGCGCGGTGCACGGTTTTGGGCTGGCCAGCCAGTTCTTCTTCAGCCAGCCGCTGTCCGAACTCAAGTTGCATCAAGTCGCGTTGCTGGTCGGCATGGTCAAAGGGCCGTCCTACTACAACCCGCGTCGCTACCCGGAACGCGCGCTTGAACGACGCAATCTGGTGCTCGATTTGCTGGAGCAGCAAGGGGTCGCTACCGCCGAGCAAGTCGCCGCGGCGAAGAAGATGCCGTTGGGTGTGACCAAGCGCGGCAGCCTGGCCGACAGTTCGTTCCCGGGCTTCCTCGATCTGGTCAAGCGTCAGCTGCGCGAAGACTACCGCGACGAAGACTTGACCGAAGAAGGTCTGCGGATCTTCACCAGTTTCGACCCGATCCTGCAGATGAAAGCCGAAGCCTCGGTCAACGATACCTTCAAGCGCCTTGCCGGCCGCAAAGGTTCGGATGACGTTGAAGCGGCGATGGTCGTGACCAACCCTGAAACCGGTGAAGTCCAGGCGATGATCGGTAGTCGTCAGGCTAGCTTCGCCGGCTTCAACCGCGCGCTGGATGCCGTACGGCCAATCGGTTCCCTGATCAAGCCGGCGGTATACCTGACCGCGCTTGAAAAGCCGAGCCAGTACACCTTGACCAGTTGGCTGTCCGATGAATCCTTCTCGGTCAAAGGCGCAGATGGTCAGGTCTGGAAACCGCAGAACTATGATCGTCGCTCCCACGGTACGGTTTTCCTGTACCAGGGGTTGGCGCATTCCTACAACCTGTCGACTGCGCGTCTGGGGCTGGAAGTCGGTGTGCCGAACGTCCTGAAAACCCTTGGGCGTCTGGGCATCACTCGCGAGTTTCCGGCCTTCCCGTCGATGTTGCTGGGGGCGGGTGGCATGACGCCGATTGAAGTGGCAACCATGTACCAGACGCTGGCCAACGGCGGTTTCAATACACCGATGCGCGGGATTCGCAGCGTGCTGACTGCCGAAGGTCAGCCGCTCAAGCGTTATCCGTTCCAGATTCAGCAGCGTTTCGATCCGGCTTCCATTTACCTGATCCAGAGCGCCATGCAGCGCGTGATGCGTGAAGGTACTGGCAGCTCGGTTTACAACGTGCTGCCCAAGACGCTGACGCTGGCGGGTAAAACCGGTACCAGTAACGACTCGCGAGACAGCTGGTTCGCCGGTTTCAGCCAGGATCTGCTGGCAGTGGTCTGGCTGGGTCGCGATGACAACGGCAAGACGCCGTTCACCGGTGCTACGGGCGCGCTGCAAGTCTGGACCAGTTTCATGCGCAAGGCCGACCCGTTGCCGCTGGATATGCCGCAGCCAGATAATATCGTTCAGGCTTGGGTCGATTCGCGTACCGGGCAGGGTTCTGAAGCCAGCTGCCCAGGCGCGGTGCAGATGCCGTATATTCGCGGCAGCGAACCGCCTCCTGGCGCTGCGTGCGGTGGTTCAGGCCCCTCGCCAGGCGAATCGGTGATGGATTGGGTCAAGGGCTGGATGAATTAAGCAAAGAGGGATTCAAGTGAACAAGTGGTTTATTCCAGCGGTTACGGTGACAGCCCTGGCTTTGCTCAGCGGTTGCTCCAATGTGCAGCACGGCTCGATTCCAGTGGTCGACTCCGGTACGGCCGTGTCCAACAGTGAGCGGATCTCTGCCAATGGCGGTTTCCGTAAAAGCACCGTGAAACGTCCGGCACAAGCCCAGACTCAGGCGATCCCGCAGGGTGACACTGGCGTGGTGGTGATGATCCCGGGCGGTGGCGCGACGACGTCGACGCCAATCAGCACTCAGCCGATCAGCCCTGGCCCGATCAGCAATGGTCCGATTACGCCGGGTCCAGTTGACAGCGGACCGATGCAGTCGGCGCCAATCAATCAGGGTAACTACAGCATGCCATCGACGCCGAGCGGGATTCCTTCCGCCAGCAGCGCCGGCGGTTTGTCTGCCGACGAGCAGCTGGACGGGCCGGTGCTCGCCTTGCTGACCACCGCGCAGCAGCAACAGGCGAGCGGCGATCTCAATGGTGCGTCTTCCAGCCTTGAGCGTGCTCAACGGGTTGCTCCGCGTGAGCCGCAAGTGCTTTATCGTCTGGCGCAGGTGCGCTTGGCCCAAGGTGATGCAGCGCAAGCCGAGCAGTTCGCTCGCCGCGGTTTGACGTTTGCCAATGGGCGTCCGGATCTGCAGGCAAGCCTGTGGGAGCTGATCGCCCAGGCGCGTGAGAGGCAGGGCGACTCCGCAGGCGCGGCGCAGGCTCGTCAAAAGGCCAAGGTTTCGCTCTGATGGATGTCCGTTTTCCGAAGATTGCTGAACAGCTGCTGCTGATCGAGCGTGAGTTGCGTCTTCAGGGCTGGTGGGACGAGGTCTCGCCAAGCGCTGAGGCGCTGGCCAGTGTCGAGCCATTTTCCGTCGATACGCTGGATTTCGAGCAGTGGCTGCAATGGATCTTCCTGCCACGTATGAAGACCATCCTTGAGAACAACCTGCCGCTGCCGAATGCCTCGGGCATTCAGGAAATGGCCGAGATGGTCTTCGCTGCGCGCAGTGTCCAAGGCAAGGATCGACAACTGCAAGCCTTGCTCAAAGAGTTCGATCAGCTCATCACGGCCTCCCGCTAAGCCGGAAGCTGCCAGTGCCTACTGGCAGTTATCCTTGATCTGTTTTTGTGTTTCGGTGATGCGTTCCTGACGCTGTTGGTCTGTCAGGCGGCGCATCTCACCGTCGACTTCCTCGCGTAACCTCGGATTGTTCTGCAGTTGAGCCAGGTTCGTTCGTGCCTGTTCGCAGAACGTCTTGAGCTGGGCTTTCTGCTCTGCGACCTGCTTTTTCACTGTGCTGTCGATGGCCTGTTGATCGCCTATCGCGCTGTTGCGCGGTGGAGTGGTCGGTTTGCCAGCGGACAGGGCGGGTTTCACTACGGTGGTGGCTTCCTGTCCTTGAGGCGGCTGTGCATCGAAATGGGTAACGCCCTGGCCATCAATCCATGTGTAGATCGGACTGGCCATGCACAAAGGGCTCAGGCCAATCAGCAGACTGGCCGTGAAGATCAACGTTCGCATGCCGTTTCCTTGTCGTGGGTTGCGCAATTGAAGCTAACACACCTGCTGTTTATAGGTTTTTTCTTGCGTTCTCATGCGCTTAGTTCGAATAAAGCACATTGACGGCTTGACTTGCAGAGGGCGAAACAGAAGAATCCAAAGTCCGCTGTAGAGGGACTGCCAGAAGCAGGCCCGCTCGGCAGATCATGAGGCGCACATCCGCGCCGACCTGTTACACCCGCAACGCGTTACCTCGCGCTGGGTGGGAAAGCCCCGCAACACTTGGGACGATCCCAATACTTGCTCAGTCAGTGCTGACGTAGTCGGCGACCACCGTCGCTCATGCTCTGCCGAGAAGTAAACCTATTAAGACCCGTCCCCTTATGTGGGCGGTATTCTGGCGTTTTAGAGGTGAACAACGTGGAGCTTTTATCTGGCGGTGAGATGCTCGTCCGCTTTTTGCGTGACGAAGGCGTCAAATATATCTACGGGTACCCGGGCGGTGCTCTCCTTCATGTATACGATGCCCTGTTCAAAGAACCGGAAGTGACTCACATCCTGGTTCGTCACGAACAGGCTGCGACCCATATGGCTGACGGCTATGCCCGTGCTACCGGTAAAGCCGGTGTAGTACTGGTGACCTCCGGCCCGGGCGCAACCAACGCCATCACCGGTATTGCCACGGCCTACATGGACTCCATCCCGATGGTGATCATTTCCGGCCAGGTGCCTAGCACCATGGTAGGCACCGATGCGTTCCAGGAAACCGACATGATCGGTATCTCCCGGCCGATCGTGAAACACAGCTTCATGATCAAGCACGCGTCGGAAATCCCGGAAGTCATGAAGAAAGCGTTCTACCTGGCGCAATCCGGTCGTCCTGGTCCTGTCGTTGTCGATATCCCGAAAGACATGACCAACCCGGCCGAAAAATTCGAATACGTCTTCCCGAAAAAAGCCAAGCTGCGCTCCTACAGCCCTGCTGTTCGTGGTCACTCCGGGCAAATCCGCAAGGCAGCAGAAATGCTTCTGGCGGCCAAGCGTCCCGTGCTGTACTCGGGCGGCGGCGTGATCCTCGGCGGTGGCTCCGCGCCGCTGACCGAACTGGCGCAAATGCTCAACTTGCCAGTGACCAACACCCTGATGGGCCTGGGTGCCTACCCTGGCACCGACCGTCAGTTCATCGGCATGCTCGGCATGCACGGTAGCTACACCGCCAACCTGGCCATGCACCATGCTGACGTGATTCTCGCTGTCGGCGCGCGTTTCGATGACCGTGTGATCAACGGCCCGGCCAAGTTCTGTCCGAACGCCAAGATCATTCACATCGACATCGATCCGGCTTCGATTTCCAAGACCATCAAAGCAGACGTGCCTATCGTTGGCCCGGTTGAGAGCGTCCTGACCGAAATGGTCGCGATCCTCAAGGAAATCGGCGAGACCCCGAACAAGGAGTCCGTTGCCAGCTGGTGGAAGCAAGTTGACGAGTGGCGCGGTGATCGCGGCCTGTTCCCTTATGAAAAGGGCGACGGCAGCGTCATCAAACCGCAAACCGTGATCGAAACCCTCTGCGAAGTGACCAAGGGCGATGCCTTTGTGACCTCCGATGTGGGTCAGCACCAGATGTTCGCGGCGCAGTACTACAAGTTCAATAAGCCGAACCGCTGGATCAACTCCGGTGGCCTGGGCACCATGGGCTTCGGTTTTCCGGCGGCTATGGGCATCAAATTGAGCTTCCCGGATGCCGACGTCGCCTGCGTGACGGGCGAGGGCAGTATCCAGATGAACATTCAGGAACTGTCCACCTGCCTGCAATACGGTTTGCCGGTAAAAATCGTCATCCTGAACAACGGTGTTCTGGGTATGGTTCGCCAGTGGCAGGACATGAGTTACGGCAGCCGTCACTCGCACTCCTACATGGAATCGTTGCCTGACTTCGTCAAGCTGGCAGAGGCCTATGGTCACGTCGGCGTGCGCATCACCGACTCGAAGGATTTGAAGTCGAAGATGGAGGAAGCGTTCGCCATGAAAGATCGCTTGGTGGTGCTCGATATTTCGGTCGACACCAGCGAGCACGTCTATCCGATGCAGATCAAAGACGGCTCCATGCGCGATATGTGGCTGAGCAAGACGGAGCGTACGTAATCATGCGGCATATTATTTCCTTGCTTCTGGAAAACGAACCGGGCGCTCTGTCTCGTGTAGTCGGCCTGTTCTCGCAGCGCAACTACAACATCGAGAGCCTGACCGTGGCACCTACCGAAGACCCGACCCTGTCGCGTCTGACGCTGACCACTGTTGGCCACGATGAAATCATCGAGCAGATCACCAAGAACCTGAACAAGCTGATCGAAGTGGTCAAGCTGGTCGACCTGTCGGAAAGCGCTCACATCGAGCGCGAACTGATGCTGGTCAAGGTCAAGGCCACCGGCGCCCAGCGCGCCGAGATCAAACGCACTACCGATATTTATCGTGGACAGATCGTCGATGTCAGTGCCAGCGTGTATACCGTTCAATTGACCGGTACCAGCGATAAGCTCGACAGTTTCATTCAGTCGATCGGCACTGCCTCGATTCTGGAAACCGTACGCAGTGGCGTCACCGGGATTGCCCGTGGCGACAAAGTACTCAGCATCTAAACCAAATTAGCGAATGGCCTGAACGGCCTGGATATATAGGGGAAATTCATGAAAGTTTTCTACGATAAAGACTGTGACCTGTCGATCATCCAGGGCAAGAAAGTTGCCATCATCGGTTACGGTTCCCAGGGCCACGCTCAAGCGTGCAACCTGAAAGACTCCGGCGTTGACGTTACTGTCGGTCTGCGTAAAGGTTCGGCTACTGTTGCCAAAGCCGAAGCTCACGGCCTGAAAGTGACTGACGTTGCTTCTGCTGTTGCTGCAGCCGACCTGGTCATGATCCTGACCCCGGACGAGTTCCAGTCCGCCCTGTACAAGAACGAAGTCGAGCCGAACATCAAGAAAGGCGCCACTCTGGCCTTCTCCCACGGCTTCGCGATCCACTACAACCAGGTTGTGCCGCGCGCTGACCTCGACGTGATCATGATCGCGCCGAAGGCTCCGGGCCACACCGTGCGCTCCGAGTTCGTAAAAGGCGGCGGTATCCCTGACCTGATCGCTATCTATCAGGATGCTTCCGGCAACGCCAAAAACGTTGCACTGTCCTACGCTGCTGGCGTTGGCGGTGGTCGTACCGGCATCATCGAAACCACCTTCAAGGACGAGACCGAAACCGACTTGTTCGGCGAGCAAGCCGTTCTGTGCGGCGGTACCGTTGAACTGGTCAAAGCCGGTTTCGAAACCCTGGTTGAAGCTGGCTACGCGCCAGAAATGGCCTACTTCGAATGCCTGCACGAACTGAAACTGATCGTTGACCTCATGTACGAAGGCGGTATCGCCAACATGAACTACTCGATCTCCAACAACGCCGAGTACGGCGAGTATGTTACCGGCCCTGAGGTCATCAACGCTGAATCCCGTCAGGCCATGCGCAATGCCCTGAAACGTATTCAGGACGGCGAATACGCCAAGATGTTCATCAGCGAAGGTGCTACCGGCTATCCTTCGATGACCGCCAAGCGTCGTAACAACGCTGCGCACGGCATCGAGATCATCGGCGAGCAACTGCGCTCGATGATGCCGTGGATCGGCGCCAACAAAATCGTCGACAAAGCCAAAAACTAAGTCGCGAGTTTGTACAGAAAACGCGGCTTAGGCCGCGTTTTTTCGTTTGAGTGGTCGGTTCTGGTATAAAGCTGCATCGTTTGCGGCCGAACCGTTGTCGCAGACACCTGTCGAAACTTTCCACACCGTTGCAAGGTAATGTCCATGAGCGAACGTCCCGAAGAGCCAAACCAGGCCTCTGACGCCGAAAGCCTGCTACCCATCGATGAGCATGTCGAAGAAGGGCATGACGCTGAAGGCCGTAAAGTCCGGCATCGTGGTATCTATCTTCTGCCGAATCTGTTCACCACTGCGAACCTGTTCGCAGGGTTTTATTCCATCATCAACTCGATGAGCGCCCAGAGCGCCTTGAGTGCCGGTGATGCTGCAAGCGCGAGCAAGTACTTTGCTTTTGCGGCGATCGCGATTTTCGTCGCCATGGTCCTCGACGGCCTTGATGGTCGGGTAGCGCGCATGACCAATACCCAAAGCGCCTTCGGTGCCGAGTACGACTCGCTGTCGGACATGGTCGCCTTTGGTGTCGCGCCGGCATTGCTGGCGTTTGGCTGGGCGCTGGGGGATATGGGCAAGGTTGGCTGGATGGTTGCCTTCATCTATGTTGCGGGCGCGGCATTGCGTCTGGCGCGCTTCAATACTCAGGTCGGGACTGCGGATAAACGTTACTTCATCGGTCTGGCCAGTCCGGCCGCTGCCGGGGTAGTCGCAGGCATTGTCTGGGCATTCAGTGATTACGGGATTCAGGGCTCCAAGATGTCCTTCCTGGTTGCGCTGATGGTTGCCGCCGCCGGGATGCTGATGGTCAGCAACATCAAGTACAACAGCTTCAAAGAGCTGGACCTGAAGGGGCGTGTACCTTTCGTGGCGATCCTGGCTGTGGTGCTGGTGTTTGCGGTGGTCTTCAGCGATCCGCCACGCATTCTGCTGCTGGTTTTTCTCGCCTATGCAGCTTCTGGCCCGGTGCAGTACCTGTTGCATCTTCGTCGGCACAAAAACGCCGAGTGATGTAATTTCCCCCATACTCCGCAGTCTATTGGTGCATCTGTCCTCCAATTCTGCGGAGTTGTCATGTTATTCAAGTTTCCCAAGTCGTCCGACTGTCATGAGTCGGACGTCACGCCTGAGTCTCTCTATCTCTCTCGTCGCAGTGTGCTTGGTGGGGCGATCGCCGGTATGGCGGTCAGCGGCCTGCCACGTTGGGCCAGCGCTGACGGCGCGGCTCGGTACGCGGATGTCGAGCCGGGCAAGGCGTCTTCCTGGTTTTCCGAAAAGCTCCCTGCAACCAAATGGGGGGCGGTGACCGTCAAGGATGAGGCTGTCACGCCATTCAAGGACGCGACTCACTACAACAACTTCTATGAGTTCGGTACTGACAAGGGCGACCCCGCGCAGAACGCTGGCGCGCTGAAAACCGAGCCATGGTCTGTAGTTGTCGATGGCGAGGTGGGTAAGCCAGGGCGTTATGCGCTGGAGGACTTCATGAAGCCGTATCAGTTGGAGGAGCGCATCTATCGTCTGCGCTGTGTAGAAGCCTGGTCGATGGTGATTCCGTGGATCGGTTTTCCCATCTCGGCGTTACTCCGCCAGGTCGAGCCGACCTCCAAGGCAAAGTACATTCGTTTTGAAACCTTGCAGGACCCCAAGACCATGCCCGGGCAGCGTTCTGGTTTCGCCTTGATCGACTGGCCTTATGTAGAAGGGCTACGTCTGGATGAGGCGATGAATCCGCTGGCGATTCTTGCAGTTGGCATGTATGGCCGTGAGTTGCCCAACCAGAACGGCGCTCCGTTGCGTTTGGTGGTGCCGTGGAAATACGGGTTCAAGAGCGTCAAATCCATCGTGCGCATCAGTCTGGTCAGCGAGCAGCCGAAAACCACTTGGCAGAGCATCGCGTCCGATGAGTATGGCTTTTACGCGAACGTGAACCCGACGGTTGATCATCCGCGTTGGACTCAGGCCAGGGAGCGGCGCCTGCCGAGCGGGTTGTTCAAGCCTAATGTGCGTGACACACAGATGTTCAATGGCTATGCAGATGAAGTCGCTTCTCTCTATACGGGCCTCGATCTGCGGAAGAATTACTGATGCGTTTTCCAATGTGGCGCATCAGCGTCTTTATAGTTGCGGCGGTGTGGCCGTTACTCTGGCTGTATGAGGCCTGGAGCTTTGCTTTGGGGCCGGATCCGGGAAAGGTGCTGGTTGATCGACTGGGGTTGGGGGCGTTGGTTCTGCTATTGATCACCTTGAGCATGACGCCTATGCAGAGGCTGACAGGGTGGGCAGGCTGGATTGCTGTTGGACGACAGCTCGGTTTGTGGTGCTTTGCGTATGTTGTTCTGCATCTGAGTGCCTATCTGCTTTTCATACTCGGTCTTGATTGGTCTCAGTTGGGTGTAGAGCTAAGCAAGCGGCCGTACATTATTATCGGCAGTCTGGGATTCCTGTGTTTGCTGGCGCTGGCGGTAACGTCCAATCGTTACAGTCAGCGACGTTTGGGTGTCCGCTGGAAGAAGTTGCATCGCCTGGTCTATGTGGTCCTTGGTCTTGGGTCGCTGCATATGCTCTGGATAGTTCGGGCGGATCTAAAGGAGTGGGTGATGTATGCATCTATAGGCGCACTGCTGTTAGTGCTGCGAGCACCCTCTGTAATGCGCCGAATCTCTCGAATGATGACCGGAAAAGCACCTTCTGCAACAAAAGCGTAATTAACCCTTGACGGCAGATTCTGGAAGTCTATAATTCGCCCCACTTCCGGCGCAGTCGAAACGGAAAACTCCTTGGTAAACAAAGAGTTACGCAGTTTTCGACAGCGGTTAAGCTTCAGTTCATTGAAGCCCGAAGGAGTTGAAAGAGCGGTGTTGTTTGGCTCTTTTAACGGTTCGA
>NZ_MOBI01000016.1:0-307046 GCF_003732175.1 Pseudomonas brassicacearum | reverse complement strand
GAAGTATCCGATCAGAAATAAAAATGCCAGTCAGCTTAACTGACTGGCATTAGGCCTGCGTGGCCGGTTTTTTTTGACCAAAAGATCGCAGCCTCAAGGAATCTGCACGCCTTCAGCCAGCAGCATGTCCACCAGGCGAATCAGCGGCAGGCCGACCAGGCTGGTGGCGTCCGGGCCTTCGGTGCTCTGAAACAGGCTCACACCCAATCCTTCGGCCTTGAAGCTGCCAGCGCAGTCGTAGGGCTGTTCGGCGCGCAGGTAGCGTTCAATGCGTGCCTGATCCAGTCTGCGCATGTGTACGGTGAAGGGGATGCAATCGAGCTGGCAATGGCCGGTCTGGCTGTTGAGCACCGCCAGGCCGGTCAGGAAGGTCACGCTGGCGCCGCTGGCGGACAATAATTGATCGCGAGCCTTCTCGAACGTGTGGGGTTTGCCAATAATCCTTCCGTCGAGCACGGCGACCTGGTCCGAACCGATAATCAGGTGGGCAGGATGGCTGCCGGCCAGTGCTTGGGCTTTTTCGCGGGCCAGGCGTTTGACCAGTTCAATGGCTGACTCTTCCGGTTGGTGGCTTTCGTCGATATCCGGTGAGCTGCAGGTAAATGGCAGTTGCAAGCGGGCCAGTAATTCGCGGCGATAGACCGAGCTTGAAGCAAGTAATAAAGGCAGCATACGGCTCTCCAAAAGTCAGTCGCAAATTCTAGCGGGGCTTCCAAGTGACGGACAGGACTGAATTTCCTTTGACATGGCTGGGGGCATCCCTATAATGCTGCGCCTATGTTGAATGACCCGATTCCACCTCACGTTGACCCGCGCAAATTGGCTGATCGTGGCACCACCCTTCAAGGTGAAATGCTGCTGGCCGATTTGGAGAGACTCTGCGACCCGCTTTCCGACACTGTCGGTACGGTGCAGGCTAAATTCGTTTTTGAACGAGATGAACGTAAATCTGTGGTTATCCACAGTTTTATCGACACTGAAGTCAAAATGGTTTGCCAGCGTTGTCTTGAGCTGGTCACCCTGCCGATTCACAGCGAATGCAGTTATGCTGTGGTGAAGGAGGGTGCGAATACCCAGTCGTTGCCGAAAGGTTATGACGTGCTGGAACTGGGCGAAGATCCTTTGGATCTGCAGTCACTGATCGAGGAGGAGCTTCTGCTCGCCTTGCCCATTGTGCCTGCTCATCATCCGGAAGAATGCCAGCAGCCGGCGGGTCTCGATGAGCCCGAACCGAGCGAGGACGAGGTAACGCGGTCCAACCCGTTCAGTGTATTGGCGCAGTTAAAGCGTGACCCAAACGTTTAGGAGTTAATCAATTATGGCTGTTCAGCAGAACAAAAAATCCCGCTCCGCCCGTGACATGCGTCGTTCGCACGATGCTCTCGAGGCAAGCACCCTGTCCGTAGAAAAGACCACTGGTGAAGTTCACCTGCGTCACCACGTATCGCCAGAAGGCGTATACCGTGGCCGTAAAGTGATCGACAAGGGCGCTGACGAGTAATCCTTGTCCGCTCAAGTCATCGCGATTGACGCAATGGGCGGGGACTTCGGTCCCCGCAGCATTGTTCAGGCCAGCCTTGCTTGTCTGTCTGCTACGCCCTCGCTGCACCTGACCCTCGTCGGTCAACCCTCCCTTTTAGAAGAATTGATCGCCAGCCAGTCGGCTGTGGATCGCGCGCGCCTGACGATTGTGCCGGCCAGCGACGTGATTGGCATGGACGAAAAGCCTTCCCAGGCCCTGCGTGGCAAGCCGGACTCCTCGATGCGGGTTGCGCTTGAGTTGTTGCGCGATGGCAAGGTTCAGGCCTGTGTCAGTGCCGGCAACACCGGTGCGCTGATGGCGTTGTCGCGTTATGTGCTCAAGACCTTGCCGGGTATCGATCGGCCGGCGATGGTGGCGGCGATCCCGACGCAACGTGGTTATTGCCAGTTGCTCGATCTGGGGGCGAATGTCGATTGCAGTGCCGAGCACCTGTTCCAGTTCGCGGTGATGGGCTCTGTGGCGGCTGAAACCTTGGGCATTGCTCGGCCGAAGGTCGCATTGCTGAACATCGGCACGGAAGACATCAAGGGTAATCAACAGGTCAAGCTGGCGGCCACGCTGCTGCAAAACGCTCGCGGGCTGAATTACATCGGCTTCGTCGAGGGTGATGGCTTGTACCGTGGCGAGGCTGACGTGGTGGTTTGCGACGGTTTTGTCGGCAATATCCTGCTCAAATCCAGCGAAGGGCTGGCGACCATGATCGCCGGGCGGATCGAGGCGTTGTTCAAGCAAAACCTGGCATCGAGAATGGTCGGGGCTCTGGCGTTGCCGCTGATGAAGCGTCTGCAGGCCGATCTGGCGCCTGCACGACATAATGGCGCAAGCTTCCTCGGTTTGCAGGGGATCGTTGTTAAAAGTCACGGTTCGGCCGGTGTGCAGGGCTTCCAGAGTGCCATTCAGCGCGCCTTGATCGAGATTCAGGAGAACCTCCCGCAGCGGCTTCACGGTCGTCTCGAGGATTTGTTGCTTTAGGCATTTTCGCCCGACAATGCTTAAATGTGACCGCTCAGTTCAATTAGCCATCCAACTGTCAGTTTCTTGCGTCCAGCAGTACAGGACGTTAATTCTCCGACGACAAGATCATTAGGGGCTTGTTACATGTCTGCTTCCCTCGCATTCGTCTTTCCAGGACAGGGTTCGCAGTCCCTCGGCATGCTGGCCGAGTTGGGCGCGCAACATCCGTTGATCCTCGAAACTTTCAAAGAAGCTTCCGATGCTCTGGGTTATGACCTGTGGGCACTGACCCAGCAAGGGCCGGAAGAGCAGCTCAATCAAACCGACAAAACCCAACCGGCGATTCTCACCGCTTCGATTGCCTTGTGGCGTCTGTGGCTGGCTGAGGGCGGTGCACGTCCGGCTTACGTCGCCGGTCATAGCCTGGGTGAGTACAGCGCGCTGGTCGCGGCCGGTAGCCTGAGTCTGGGTGACGCCGTGAAGCTGGTAGAGCGTCGCGGTCAATTGATGCAAGAAGCGGTGCCGGCCGGACAGGGCGGTATGGCTGCCATTCTCGGTCTGGACGACGCTGATGTGCTGGCTGCCTGTGCCGAAGCGGCGCAAGGCGAAGTCGTCAGCGCGGTCAACTTCAACTCGCCGGGCCAGGTGGTCATCGCCGGTGCCAAGGCGGCTGTCGAGCGCGCCATTGAAGGCTGCAAGGCGCGTGGTGCCAAGCGCGCCATGCCGCTGCCGGTCAGCGTGCCATCGCACTGCGAACTGATGCGCCCGGCTGCCGAGCGTTTTGCCGAGTCGATTGCTGCGATCAACTGGCAGGCTCCGCAAATCCCGCTGGTGCAGAACGTCAGCGCTGATGTGGCGCCGGACCTGGAAACGCTCACGCGCGATCTGCTCGAGCAACTCTACAAGCCAGTTCGCTGGGTTGAGTCGGTCCAGGCGCTGGCCGCCAAAGGCGCTACTCAACTGGTTGAATGCGGTCCGGGCAAAGTCCTGGCTGGCCTGAACAAGCGCTGCGCCGAAGGCGTGTCGACCTCTAACCTGAACACCCCGGATGCTTTCGCTGCTGCTCGCACAGCGTTGGCCTGAACTAAGGAGAAGCCTGCATGAGTCTGCAAGGTAAAGTTGCACTGGTTACCGGCGCCAGCCGTGGTATTGGCCAGGCTATCGCACTGGAACTGGGTCGTCAGGGCGCTATCGTGGTGGGTACTGCGACTTCCGCTTCGGGCGCTGAGCGCATCGCGGCAACCCTGAAAGAAAACGGCATTCAAGGCACTGGCCTTGAGCTCAATGTCACCAGCGACGAGTCCGTAGCGGCCGTGCTGGCGAGCATTCAAGAGCAGTTCGGCGCGCCGGCGATTCTGGTGAATAATGCCGGTATCACCCGCGATAACCTGATGATGCGCATGAAAGATGACGAGTGGCATGATGTCGTCGACACCAACCTGAACAGTCTGTTTCGCCTGTCCAAGGGTGTTTTGCGTGGCATGACCAAGGCGCGTTGGGGACGAATTATCAGTATTGGTTCGGTTGTGGGTGCCATGGGCAACGCAGGCCAAGTAAACTATGCAGCCGCCAAGGCAGGTCTGGAAGGTTTCAGCCGCGCTCTGGCGCGTGAAGTAGGTTCGCGCTCGATTACGGTCAACTCGGTGGCCCCTGGGTTCATCGATACCGATATGACCCGCGAACTGCCAGAGGCGCAGCGTGAAGCCTTGCAGACGCAAATTCCGCTGGGCCGTCTGGGGCAAGCTCAAGAGATCGCGTCCGTGGTCGCTTTTCTTGCGTCGGACGGTGCGGCTTACGTTACTGGGGCTACAATCCCGGTGAACGGCGGGATGTACATGTAATTCAAATGTGACGGATTGCTTCAAAAAAATGTCATACGAGCTGTCTAAAATCCGTTATAAAGCTGCAATCTATTTATAGGCAGAGGGTCGTCAGGGTTTGAGGAGTGAAGCTTTCAGTTGAAAAACTGAAAAGCCTTTCTATACACTTACCCACTGGCCAGCTGCCTGAATTTGTCCATTAGGAGTGAAAACAAGGTATGAGCACCATCGAAGAGCGCGTCAAGAAAATCGTTGCTGAGCAACTGGGCGTTAAAGAAGAAGAAGTTGTGAACACTGCTTCCTTCGTTGAAGACCTGGGTGCCGACTCCCTTGACACCGTTGAGCTGGTGATGGCTCTGGAAGAGGAATTCGAGACCGAAATTCCTGACGAAGAAGCTGAGAAGATCACTACTGTACAAGCTGCCATCGACTACGTTACTAGCCATCAGGCGTAATAGTTTGTAGCCGTTGTTAGCTGTCATGGAAAAACCGCACTGCCATCTCGGCGTGCGGTTTTTTCTTTAGGCCTGATGCAAAGTCGTCATTTGAAAAAAGGAGAGTGCTGTGTCGCGTAGACGCGTCGTAGTCACCGGTATGGGTATGTTGTCGCCACTGGG
Organism: Pseudomonas brassicacearum; assembly: GCF_003732175.1. GTDB lineage: Bacteria > Pseudomonadota > Gammaproteobacteria > Pseudomonadales > Pseudomonadaceae > Aquipseudomonas > Aquipseudomonas brassicacearum_G. Next base: position 302,112 of record NZ_MOBI01000016.1, on the reverse strand, counting down.
CACGGATGTGCCGAGCAGCTGGCAGGGCATTCTGGCTGGCCGCAGTGGCATTGGTCTGATCGAACACACCGACCTTTCTGCCTATTCCACCCATTTTGGCGGCTCGGTAAAGGGCTTCAATGTCGAGGAATACCTGTCGGTCAAGGAAGCTCGCAAACTCGACCTGTTCATTCAATACGGTCTGGCAGCAGGGTTTCAGGCAGTGCGTAACGCCGGCCTGGAAGTCACCGACGCCAATCGTGAACGTATCGGCGTGGCCATGGGCTCGGGTATTGGCGGTCTGACCAATATCGAAGAAACCAGCCGCACGCTGCATGATTCGGGGCCACGGCGGATTTCTCCGTTTTTCGTGCCAGGCTCGATCATCAATATGATTTCCGGTTTCCTGTCCATCCATCTGGGTACGCAGGGGCCTAACTACGCCATTTCGACAGCCTGTACCACCGGTACACACTGTATCGGTATGGCGGCGCGCAACATTGCCTACGGCGAAGCCGACGTGATGATTGCCGGTGGTGCCGAGATGGCCGCTTGCGGTCTTGGCATGGGTGGCTTTGGTGCTGCTCGTGCGTTGTCGACCCGCAATGACGAGCCGACCCGCGCCAGCCGTCCATGGGACAAGGGCCGTGATGGCTTCGTGTTGTCCGACGGTGCCGGTGCGTTGGTGCTTGAAGAGCTGGAGCACGCCAAGGCGCGTGGTGCGACCATTTACGCCGAGCTGATCGGCTTTGGCATGAGTGGCGATGCGTACCACATGACCTCGCCGCCGGCCGATGGCGCAGGCGCTGCACGTTGCATTGTCAATGCACTGCGTGACGCCAAGCTGAACGTCGACCAGGTCCAGTACATCAACGCCCATGGTACGTCGACCTCGGCCGGCGACCTCGCCGAAGTCTGCGCGATCAAGTCGGTGTTTGGCGATCACGCCTACAAGCTGGCGGTCAGCTCGACGAAGTCCATGACCGGTCACCTGCTGGGTGCGGCGGGCGCGGTCGAAGCGATTTTCAGTGTGCTGGCAATCAACGGCCAGGTTGCACCACCGACCATCAACCTTGATGAGCCGGATGAAGGTTGCGACCTCGACTTCGTGCCGCACACGGCGCGTGATACGAAGATCGATGTGGTGCTGTCCAACTCGTTCGGTTTTGGCGGTACCAATGGCTCGCTGGTGTTCCGTCGGTTTGCCGATTGATGGAAAGCTGGGTCGACGGTCAGCCGGCTGACGCACTGTCGCTAAAAGACCGCGGCCTGGCGTACGGCGATGGCCTGTTCGAGACCATCGCCGTCAAGGGTGGGCAGCCATTGTTGCTGGATCGACATTTGAGTCGTCTGGCCGATGGCTGCTCGCGCTTGGCGATTAACGCGGATCCTGCATTGATTCGCAGTGAGCTACTGATGTACGCCACCGCCCTTGGCGAAGGTGTGCTCAAGCTGATGCTGACCCGTGGCGACAGCCAGCGGGGTTACGCGGCCGATCCTTCGGTGTCGCCGCGCCGTATTCTGCAAGGCAATCCTCCTGCGGCTTATCCTACTGTCCATGCGCAGCAAGGTATTAGGCTGTTCCCCTGCACCACCCGACTTTCCGAGCAGCCGCTACTTGCGGGCCTCAAGCACCTCAATCGTCTCGAACAAGTCATTGCCCGTGCTGAATGGCAGGATAGCGAGCATGCCGAAGGCTTGATGCTGGATCTTCAGGGGCGGGTGATCGAGGGTGTTTTCAGTAATCTGTTCCTGGTGCGTGATGGCGCGTTGTTGACGGCTGATCTGAGTCGTTGCGGCGTTGCCGGAGTGATGCGCGCCGAACTCTTGTCCCAGGCCGAGAGGCTGGGGATTGTCACGCATGTCACTGACATCAGCCTTGATCAACTGCAGCAGGCTGATGAAGTTTTCGTCTGCAACAGCGTGTACGGCATCTGGCCGGTACGCGCTTATGCTGCACTGAGCTGGCCGGTTGGGCCGCTCACCCGTAAACTGCAAGGCATTGCCCGCGCGCTACTGGATGCTTGATTCGTGAGACGTAAATTCTTGCTGCTGCTGGAAACCGGACTGGTTCTGGCAGGGCTACTGCTGGGCGCTTCGGCCTGGAAGATCAACTCGGCGCTGGAGCAGCCACTCAAGATTACTCAGGAGGAGTTACTGGATGTACCGAACGGCGCGACACCGTCCGGGACCTTCAATCGCCTCGAAACCGATGGTGTGCTTCAGGACGCCTTTTGGCTGCGCCTGTACTGGCGCTTGAACCTTGCCGCGCAGCCGCTGCACAGCGGTGAATACCGTATGCTGCCGGGGATGAATGCACAGGGCTTGATCAGTCTTTGGCAGCGCGGTGAAGTGGTTCAGTACAGCCTGACGCTGGTCGAGGGCTGGAACTTCCATCAGGTCCGTGCGGCGCTGGCAAAAAATGACAAGCTCCAACAAACCCTTGCCGGGCTGAGCGACAGCGATGTGATGGACAAGCTCGGTCACGCTGGAGTGTTTCCGGAGGGCCGGTTTTTCCCGGACACCTATCGTTTTGTGCGGGGCATGACGGACGCGGAGCTGCTGGAAAAAGCATACGAGCGCCTCGACGACGTCCTCGCAAAAGAGTGGAGCAAGCGCTCCCCTGACGCACCCTACACCGAACCCTATCAGGCGCTGATCATGGCTTCGCTGGTCGAGAAGGAAACCGGTGTGCCGCAAGAGCGAGGGCAGATTGCCGGAGTGTTTGTGCGGCGCATGCAGATCGGCATGTTGCTGCAAACCGATCCGACCGTGATCTATGGCCTGGGTGATCGCTACAACGGCAAGTTGACTCGCGCTCACCTGAAAGAGCCGACGCCCTACAACACTTATCTGATCGCCGGGCTGCCGCCGACGCCGATTGCCATGGTTGGTCGTGAAGCCATTCATGCGGCGCTGAATCCGGTGTCCGGCAGCAGTTTGTATTTCGTGGCGCGTGGTGACGGCAGTCACGTGTTCTCCGACGACCTGGATGCCCACAACAATGCGGTGCGCGAGTTCCAGATCAAACGACGCGCCGATTACCGTTCCAGCCCTGCGCCAGCCAACGGGGGCGCGACGCCTGATGCGCCGGCACCGACTCCTCCGGCGTCGCCCGACACGGCTCCAGAGGTGGCACCGCAACTGCCGCCATCGCAACCGGCTCCAGCTCCGGCCCCAGCTGCCGCTCCGGCACCGAGTACCGATGAGCCGCAAAGCCCGCAATGACTCTGACTAAGGACTGCCTGTGACTGGCTTGTTTATTACCCTGGAAGGCCCGGAAGGCGCGGGCAAGAGCACCAATCGTGAATACCTGGCCGAGCGTCTGCGCGCCAAGGGTATCGAAGTCGTGTTGACTCGCGAGCCCGGCGGCACGCCGTTGGCCGAGCGAATCCGCGACGTGCTGCTGGCTCCGGTCGATGAGGTCATGAACCCGGATACCGAGCTGTTGCTGGTGTTCGCGGCGCGCGCGCAGCATCTGTCCGAGATCATTTGCCCGGCGCTGGAGCGGGGCGCGGTGGTGTTGTGCGACCGCTTTACCGATTCGACTTACGCCTATCAGGGCGGTGGTCGTGGATTGTCGCTTGAGCGTATCGCGACCCTGGAAACTTTTGTTCAGGGCGACCTGCGCCCGGACCTGACGCTGGTGTTCGACTTGCCGATTGAAATCGGCATGGCGCGTGCCAGCGCTCGCGGTCGGTTGGACCGTTTCGAGCTTGAGGGGCGAGTGTTTTTCGAGGCGGTGCGTAGCGCGTTCTTGAAGCGTGCTGAAGCTGATCCGGCGCGTTACCTGTTGGTGGATGCCTCGCAGCCGTTGGCACAGGTTCAGCAGTCGCTGGATGCCTTGCTGCCGCGTCTGCTGGAGCTGGCCCGTGGCTGAAGCCTATCCGTGGCAAGACAGCCTTTGGCAGCAATTGGCTGGCCGGGCCCAGCACGCCCACGCCTATTTGCTGCATGGCCCGGCCGGGATCGGCAAGCGTGCGCTGGCCGAGCGGCTGATGGCCAGTTTGCTCTGCCAGCGTCCAACCGCACAGGGCGCCTGCGGCGAGTGCAAATCCTGCCTGCTGCTCAAGGCTGGCAGCCACCCCGACAACTACATCCTGGAACCTGAAGAGGCCGACAAGGCGATCAAGGTCGATCAGGTTCGTGATCTGGTCAGCTTCGTGGTCCAGACCGCGCAGATGGGTGGGCGCAAAGTCGTGTTGATCGAGCCCACCGAGTCGATGAACATCAACGCTGCCAACGCCTTGTTGAAAAGCCTCGAAGAACCCTCGGGCGATACCGTGTTGCTGCTGGTCAGCCACCAGACCAGCCGTCTGCTACCGACCATCAAGAGTCGTTGCGTGCAACAGGCCTGTCCGTTGCCGAGCGAAGCCATGAGCCTGCAATGGCTGGCTAAGGCCTTGCCCGATTGCACTGAAGAAGAGCGTGCCGAACTGTTGACCCTGGCCGCGGGTTCACCGCTGGCGGCTGTCAAGCTGCAAGGGCAGGGCGTGCGTGAGCAGCGTGCGCTGGTCGTCGAGGGTGTGAAGAAGTTACTCAAGCAGCAACAGTCACCAACGCAGCTGGCCGAAGAGTGGAAATCCATTCCGATGTTGCAGCTGTTCGACTGGTTCTGCGACTGGTCGAGCCTGATTCTGCGTTATCAGCTGACTCAGGACGAAGCCGGGCTCGGCCTGGCGGACATGCGCAAGGTGATTCAGTACCTTGCGCAGAAAACCGCCCAGGAAAAAGTCTTGAATATTCAGGACTGGATTCTCGCCCAGCGACAGAAAGTGATGAGCAAGGCCAACCTCAATCCGGCATTGTTGCTGGAAGCGCTGTTGGTGCAATGGGTGTCCTTGCCTGCCCCGAAGTGAGCGTCTGCGCCTAGACTCTGATCATCAGCCATGGAGGTCAGCATGAACGAACTCGTCAGTCTGGGCCCGCGCAACGGCATCTTGTCCCTGACCATCAAGGACAAATCCGTGCTTTATGCGGCCTACATGCCGTTCATCAAGAACGGCGGTCTGTTTATCCCGACCAACAAAAGCTACAAGTTGGGCGACGAGGTATTCATGCTGCTGCACTTGATGGATGAGCCGGAAAAAATTCCGGTGGCCGGTACAGTGACCTGGATTACCCCCAAAGGTGCTCAGGGTAATCGCGCCGCCGGTGTCGGCGTGCAGTTCAATGAAGGCGACGACACCGCCCGAAGCCGAATCGAAACCTATCTGGTCGGAGCCCTGAAGTCCGACCGTCCCACTCATACGATGTAGTTGCCGTCTTTTATGCTCGTAGATTCCCATTGTCACCTTGACCGTCTCGACCTCGCCGCACACGACGGCTCGCTGGATGCTGCGCTTGCCGCCGCTCGTCAGTGCGGGGTCGGGCACTTCCTTTGTATCGGCGTCAGTGTTGACAACGCCAAGGACGTCAAAGCCCTTGCCGAGCGTTACGACGACGTCGATTGTTCGGTGGGCGTGCATCCACTGGATGTTCAGCCGGGCGCCGCGCCGGCGCTGGACTGGCTGCTGCAGGAACTCAATCACCCGCGGGTGGTGGCGATCGGCGAAACTGGTCTGGATTACCATTACGAGCCGGAAGCGGCCGAGTTGCAGCAGGAGTCCTTCCGTTTGCACCTGCAAGCGGCCCAGCAGACCGGCAAGCCGGTGATTGTCCACACCCGTGGCGCCCGCGCCGATACGCTGGTGTTATTGCGTGAGGCTGCGTTGCCGCAGGCCGGGGTGTTGCATTGCTTCACCGAAGACTGGGACATGGCCAAGGCCGCGCTGGATCTGGGGTTTTATATTTCGTTGTCGGGGATCGTGACTTTCCGCAATGCCGACGCCTTGCGCGATGTGGCCCGGCAAGTACCGGCGGACCGCCTGCTGGTGGAAACCGATTCGCCGTACCTGGCGCCGATCCCTCATCGCGGCAAGCCGAACCTTCCGCAGTACGTGCGGGATGTGGCGGAGTTTCTGGCCATGTTGCGCGGCGAATCCTATGAGCGCTTTGCCGAGCAGACTACGGAGAATTTCAAGCGGCTGTTTCCGTTGGCGCACGTCAAGTCGATTTGACAGGGTTGAGCCGCTGGCTCAAATCGCAGGCAAAAAAAACCCGGGTTCTGGGGGGTGAATCCGGGTTAAGACCATTAGGAGTAAAACAAAGGTACGCGGTCCTTTGGTACCTTCATCGGCGCAACACTTGGGGGAGATGTCACGCCGACAGTTCAAGTATTGATCACTATTGCGCCGAGTCCAGTTTGCCCCTGCTGTTTCTTAAACATATTTGGAATACAGGCGCTTCGCTTGGGTTCTCACTGCCTGGCGATCGACGCGACAATGGCGACAGTTTCGTCAATCACGCGCTTTTCGGTGTAGAAGTGCGGTGAAAAGCGAATGCCTGGGCCGCGCGGGATGCAGATCACCTGCTCGGCTTTCAGGGCCTCGTAAACGGTCTGAGTATCGATGCCATCGATACTGAACGAAAGAATCCCCCCGCGCCGGGCTGGATTCAGCGGGCTATGCAGTACGACGCCGGGAATTGCGCTCAGGCCGTCCTGCAGCCATTTCACGCGCTCGGCGATCAGTGCGGCGACGTGCTCCATGCCGACTTCTTCCAATAACGACAGGCTGGCTTCCAGCGCCATCGCCCCGAGCATGTTCGGGCTGCCGCATTCAAAGCGTCGTGCGCTCTTGGCCGGTTCCCACCCGGTGCGGGTGTAATCGCCCATGTGTTCGAGCATGTGCCACCCGAATTCGTGCAGTTTCAGTTGCTCACGCAATTCGCTGCGCACATAGAACACCCCCAGGCCTTCTGGCCCGAGCAGCCATTTGTGGCCGTCGGCCATGGCGAAGTCGCATTGATAGCTCTGGACGTCGAAGGGCAGGGCGCCCAGTTGCTGGATGGCGTCGATGCAAAACAGCACGTTCTGTTGTTTGCAGCCGGCACCCAGGCGTTGCAGGTCGAGGCGCAGACCGCTGGCGAATTGCACCGCGCTCACCGACATCAAGCGGGTGCGCGGTCCGCAGGCTGCCAACAGGGCGCCTTCCGGGTCATCGCCCTTGAGACTGGCCTGTACCACTTCCACACCCTGTGCTGCCAATGCTTCCCAGACGATGCGATTGGACGGGAATTCTTCATCGCTGATGACAATCTGGTCACCGCTTTGCCATGGCAGCCCAAAGGCGACAAAAGACAGTGCCTCAGAAGTATTTTTGACCAGTGCCACGTCATCCGTCGACGGTGCGTTAAGCAGGCGCATCAGCCGTTCACGCAGCCGTTGTTCAAGTGCCATCCAGTCCGGATAGTCCCGCGCGCCCAGCAAAACGTTCTCTTGAGCGAAGCGTGTTACCGCCGTGGCAGCGCGATTTGGCCAGGGTGCAACGGCTGCATGATTCAAATAACGCAGGCCCGGAGCCTGTACAAATTCATCAAGAAACATAGTCATGGTCGGATGATCCGTGCAATTTGGCGCAAGTTAGGCATAATACGCGGCTTCGAATTTTGACCCCTACAGACCTTTTCTTATGCATAAAGAACCTCGTAAGGTCCGTGAGTTTCGTCGCCGCGAGCAAGAAATTCTCGACACCGCGCTCAAGCTGTTCCTCGAACAAGGTGAAGACAGTGTCACCGTCGAGATGATCGCTGATGCCGTGGGTATCGGCAAAGGCACCATCTACAAGCATTTCAAGTCCAAGGCGGAGATCTATCTGCGCCTGATGCTCGATTACGAGCGTGACCTGAACGAGCTGCTGCACTCTGCCGATGTCGATAAGGATAAGGAAGCCCTGTCCCGGGCCTACTTCGAATTCCGCATGCGCGACCCACAACGTTACCGGTTGTTCGATCGCCTGGAAGAGAAGGTGGTCAAGGGCAATCAGGTGCCGGAGATGGTCGAGGAGTTGCACAAGATTCGCGCCTCCAACTTCGAACGCCTGACCTTGTTGATCAAGGGCCGCATCAGCGAGGGCAAGCTTGAAGACGTGCCGCCGTACTTCCACTACTGCGCATCCTGGGCGCTGGTGCACGGCGCTGTCGCGCTGTATCACTCGCCGTTCTGGAGCAACGTGCTGGAAGATCAGGAAGGTTTCTTCCAGTTCCTGATGGACATCGGCGTGCGCATGGGCAACAAGCGCAAGCGCGATACCGACACGCCGAGCAGCTGAACCATTCAGATGCCTTATTGCGCCATGTTTTCTCTGTATGGCGCAGTGCCCCAGGAATATACTCAGGCTTAGGTATTGCTAAAACTTGATTTGTGAGTCAAGTTTTAGCGCTTCCGAATCTACTTCCGCCGGAGTGATCCATGATCGTTGACCGACAAGGCAGGCAGTTCCGCAACTTGCGGGTCAGTCTGACCTCCGCCTGCAACTACGCCTGTACCTATTGCGTGCCCAATGGCAAGCGACTGGTGGCTGCGCAGGATGAACTGTCGGCCGAGGCCATGGCGCGCGGCGTTGCCTACCTGATCGAGGCCGCGGGCATCGAGCGATTGCGCATCACCGGTGGTGAGCCGCTGGTGAGCCCGAAGCTGGAAACCTTCATGACGGCTGTCGGGCAGATGGGCCTTGCCGACATCAGCCTGACCACCAACGGTCAGCTGCTGGCGAAGAAACTGCCCTTGCTGGTGGACGCCGGTATTCGGCGGATCAACGTTTCCCTCGATACCCTGGACGCCGATGCATTCCGCAGCATTGCGCGCGGTGGCGATCTGGCGACTGTGCTCGACGGCATGGACCAGGCTCGCGCAGCGGGCATCAAGATCAAGGTCAACATGGTGCCGTTGCGCGGGCAGAACCTCGATCAAGTGATGCCATTGCTCGATTATTGCCTGGAGCGCGGTTATGAATTGCGCTTCATCGAGCTGATGCGCATGGGCCATCTGGCCAGCGATTCGAACGCATTCCTGCAGCAGTTTGTTAGCCTCAAGCAGTTGCTGGGCTTGATCGGTGAGCGCTATGAGTACCTGCAGGCCGACGCGCCGGTAGATGCCACGGCGGTGCGTTACGAAATTCCGGGGCGCGGCTATTTCGGCGTGATCGCCAATGAAAGCGTGCCGTTCTGCCGCACGTGCTCACGCTTGCGCCTATCGTCCACTGGCTGGCTGCATGGCTGCCTGTCGTCGAGCAACCGCCACTTTGTCGGTGACCTGCTGGACAAGCCCCGTCATCAAGCGTTGCCGGCGCTCCAGCGTCTGCTGGTGAAAGCCTTGGGCGATAAACAGGAAGTGGCATTCTCTGGTGGCGCAACAATCATGAAGATTATCGGCGGCTAGCCTAGCCTCATCGCTAGCAAGCCTTGCTCCTACGGATTTGTGTGGTCCCACAATTTGGTGATCGACACTAAATCTGTAGGAGCAAGGCTTGCCCGCGATTGCAATTTCATTCCCCTGAAAACCATCTGACACACCACCATTCATGAGCTGGCGCGGAAGCTGCATCCTGCCGACATTCGCCGGTTTTCCGTCACCGGCCTCTGGAGGATAGGATGCGTAGCCTGGTTTTGCTGCTGGCCTTTTTGGCGCTTGGCGGCTGCATGAATGTCAGCGACATGGGCGAAGGGGTTCGCTACCACATGAGCGACTCTGGTCTGCTCGATCACAGCGACAGCCATCGCGTGAATAATCTGCGCATTCAGCCGGACTCGTTTATCTACATCGCCCAAGGCGCTTTTGCGCCGCCGGGCAGTGCCTATCCGCGGCCGAACGTGGTCGCTGAAGAAGCCTTCAACGGCTTTATCGAATATTTCCCGATGGTCCGCCGTGCTCGCGCCCCCGAAGGCCTGGATACAGCCATGGGTGAGGCGCGTGCGGCTGGCGCGCATTACCTGCTCTACACTCGTTTTGCCAAGGCCGACGACCGTATCGGCAACTCGGATGAATTGATCGATCAGGGCGCCGTGGATCGCCTGGGGCTCGACAGTGGTGTGATTCAGATCATGCTGATCGAGACCAGCACCCAGTATTTGATCGATACTGCACGAATCAAGAGTCGTGGCGGTTTACTGACGTTCCACGACAACAAGCCAGAAGACTTGATCGCTCAGCCGCTTGCGCAATACGCTCGTAGCCTGCTGGGTATGAGCGATCAGTAATTCACCAGGAGAGCAGCATGAGTGGTCCGCAGAAAGCTAACGATCTGTTGGGGCAAATCCCCAAGTCCAAAGGCTTGCCACCGGTCCATTTGTGGAACCCCGACTTCTGCGGCGATATCGACATGCGTATCGCCCGCGACGGTACTTGGTATTACCTGGGCACGCCGATCGGGCGCAAGCCGATGGTCAAGCTGTTCTCCACCATCATTCGCCGCGACGGCGATGATTACTTCCTGATTACTCCGGTCGAGAAGGTCGGGATCAAGGTCGATGACGCGCCTTTCATTGCCGTGACGCTGGAGGTCGAAGGCGAGGGTGAGGCCCAGCGGTTGCGCTTCACCACCAATGTTGATGAGCAGGCCGAGGCGGGTGCCGAGCATCCGTTGCGGGTAGTGATCGATCCAGTTACCCAGGAACCTGCGCCTTACGTGCATGTACGCACCAACCTTGAAGCGCTGATCCATCGCAACGTGTTTTATCAACTGGTCGAACTGGCCGTGACCCGCGAAATCGACGGGCAGCGCTGGTTGGGTGTCTGGAGCGGCGGCGAGTTTTTCCCTATTGGCCTTGAGCCGTAACGCGCTGTGCGTCTGTGTTCTGGAAAATGGCCCGGTATTCAAACCGGGCCATGGGCTTACAAGCCCTTGCTCTTGAGCCGGGCGGCATGTTCCAGATAGAGACTGACCGGGCTCACGTTCCAGCTGGTGATCCCGGCCATTTGATTGACGGCGTCAAAATGGTCCATGGGGTAATCCGAGCGAATCACTTTCCCCAGGTGTGAGCTGTATCGTCCGACCAACCCATCGTTGGCGTTTTTCTCTTTATAAAATAACTTCGACAGCACAATGCAGTTGATGTGGGTCGGATCGAGTATTTGTGGGGTTTGGAAGTTCTGCAGGATTCCGCTCCAGGAGTAGTAATACACGCCGTTTTCAATTTCGTTGCCTTCACCGCCCCACTGTTTTGGCACGCCTTGCGGGTATTTGCGATTGAATTCAGCCAACCCTGCACTGGTCAGCGATTCGAAAGCTGCTTGAGCGTCCTGAGGGTTTTGCGGGTGGCCACTGATCAGCGAAATGAACGTGCCGACTGCGCTCAACAGGGCCAGCACGAATGCTTCGGGCAACTCTCCGGGTGTCAGTGCCTTATGCAATTGGTCGGCAATCTCGGAGCCGTGGTTGGGACAACTGACAGAGGTGACCGACGCGACCTTTTCCGGGTGCAGTGCCGCTACGTAACGTGCGGACAGCGGGCCTTGGCTATGGCCGATCAGGTTGACCTTGGCGGCGCCGGTTTCCTGCAAAATGCGGTTGACCTGTTCGAGTAGTTTTTCACCGCGCTCCTCATTGCCGTTGACGGCTGGAATATTGACGGTAAACACCCGAGCGCCCGCGTGTTCCAGAGCTTCCTTGATATCGAAGAAGTAGGGATAACCGGCAATCGTATCGAAGCCAAAAAGGCCGTGAACCAAGACAATCGGGTATTGCGTAGACGCATCCATGTTCATGCTTATACCTGTCGATAGCGGATTCAAGTGGAACAGATGCTATTGACTGCTTGATCTGTCGCGGCTAACCGTAGTTTACAAAGCGCAAGGGTACAAATTGCTTCGGGCGGGGTTCCGGTCTTCGTGTCGTGTTGGCCGAAACTACGGCTGAACGGCAGGCGCAGTCGCTATCACGGATAAACCCGCTCCTGCACATTTATCTCCCGCAGGAGCGGGACGCCTTGGAAGTCGCCTTCTGTTCTCTCTAGCCCGCCTTGCGCAATGCGTCGATCAACTCCTGTTTGCGCATTGTCGAGCGCCCGGGAATGTTCTTTGCCCGGGCTTCTTTCATCAGGCTGTCCTTGGTCTGTGTCTCGCGTGACGCGCTGCGGTTTCGTGAGAGCCCTTTGCGGGTGGCGACGGCGCGTCTGGCCGACTCCCGACGGTCGGAGGCTTTTTTGGCGGCAGGTTTGGTCCGACCAGCCCCGCCTGCGCGCTCGCCGCCACCGGATTGTTTGTTGACTGTCGCCCAGGCGCGGGCTTGGGCCTCTTCTTTGGAGAGTCCTTTGTCTTCGTAACTGGCTTCTATGTGCGCAGCTTTGCGCTTCTGTTCGGCAGTGTATTTGGCTTTGCTTCCACGAGTCATGGTCATGCTCCCGTGTCTGATCAGGGGGGCTCCAGAAAACCAGAGCCGTTACCTTACATTGGTGTTGCTGGCGTTTTGATTGGTGCCGTAATCACGACGAACGGTCTATGCCTCTTGCGGAGTGTTTCGGGGTTTAACGGTTTCAAGGATGGCGCAAATCGGAGTAATCACCTCAGGCAGCACTGGGCGATAAACCGATCTCCTCGATGAATTCGTCCATGAAGCACTTCAGGCGTTCGTGGCGTCGCTGCGCCAGACGCTTGCCGGTCGGTGTCTGGAAGCCATTGGCGAGGTGCAACAACTTGGTCTGGAAGTGGTCGAGGCAGAAGCGCTTGTCGTCGTACTCTCGAGATGTCGCCGTGGGATCCTGTGGATCATAGAGCGTGCTGCCCATCCGCCCGGCAATGTAAAACGTGCGCGCAACGCCGAGCATGCCGAGCGAGTCGAGGCGATCGGCGTCCTGGAGAATTTTTGCTTCCAGGGTTGTCGGCTGAATGTTTGCCGAAAAACTGTGGGCTTCGATGGCGTGAGCGACTGCTGCGCTTTTGTGCTTGGGCCAATTCAACTGGCTGAGGATTGCCGAGGCTTTTTCTGCGGCCAGCCGCGATGCCCGAGAACGCAGCGGCGAGTTTTTTTCTACAGCCACACAGTCGTGCAGCAATACGGCTGCCAGCAGCACTTCAAGGTCACCGCCTTCTTCGGCTTGAATCCGCTGAACGTTGCGCCATACCCGTTGCAAGTGCGACAGATCGTGGGCGCCATCCTCGGACGGCTCCAGCGCGTGGGGCAGCAAGGTTGAGGCGAGGTTTTGCAGTGGGGCGAAGGCCGCGAGGCTCATAACAATCCTTTTGGGTGGAGCACTTTTGTGGTGACGCCCGTAGATTAAGTTTTGAAGTGATATGTGACGAGCACTGATCGCCGACATAGTATGGCGGTTTCAACTGTTCACAAGGCACATCCATGTCGATCGAAATCCGCCCGGCCACCCCCAGCGATGCGCCACAAATTCTCGCGTTCATCACCGAACTCGCCGACTACGAGCGCGCCCGGCATGAAGTCATCGCCAGTGTTGCCGATATCGAGCGCAGCCTGTTCAGCGAAGGCGCCACGGCTCATGGCCTGATCTGCTTGCGTGACGGTTTGCCGATTGGCTTTGCGGTGTTTTTCTTCAGTTATTCGACCTGGCTGGGCAGCAACTGCCTGTACCTCGAAGATCTCTACATCACTCCCGAACAACGCGGTGGCGGCGCCGGCAAACAACTGCTGCGCCACCTCGCAAAAATCGCCTGCGCCAACGACTGCGGCCGCTTCGAATGGAGCGTGCTGGAATGGAACACTCCGGCCATCGACTTCTACAAATCCCTCGGCGCCCAGCCACAGGAAGAGTGGGTGCGTTATCGCATGGATGGGGCGGTGTTGAGGGAGTTTGCCGAGGGCAATTGATCGCAAGCGGCATCTGTCAGAAATCGCAGCCTTCGGCGGCTCCTACACCGATTTGTAGGGGCTGCCGAAGGCTGCGATTTTTTTGGGGTCGAGAGCGCTCAAAACCATATTTGGATTCAAGTAATCCCAATATATGGGAATTATATTTATATATTGAGATATGTACGTATCCAGGTTTATAGTCCAGCTCACTCACTACCAAAAACAAAACAGGTGAAGCGATGCTGGCGCAATTGATCGCGCTCGATTGGGGGACGACGTCCCTTCGTGCGTACAAGCTCGGCCCGAATGGATGCGTCCTCGATCAGCGTTCGCTTGCATCGGGGATCATGCAGTTGCCGAAAGCGCCGCGGGTGATCGCGGGCCAGTTGTGTGCCGACGGTTTTGAACTGGCATTCGACGAGGCCTGCGGTGATTGGCTCGATGCACAGCCCGGTCTTCCGGTGATTGCCTGCGGCATGGTCGGCAGTGCACAGGGCTGGCGTGAAGCGGCTTACTGCGATACGCCGGCGAATGTCGCCAACCTCGGCACTTCCCTACAAACCATCCGCAGCCTGCGCGGCGTCGATGTGCATATCGTGCCCGGTGTAATTGAGCGCTCGCGGCTGCCGAATGTGATGCGTGGCGAAGAGACCCAGGTCCTCGGCGTGTTGCAGAGTCTGCCTGTCGGCGCGGGAGACAATCTGTTGATTGGCTTGCCGGGTAGCCATTCGAAATGGGTGGAAGTGGCCGACGGCTGTATCGTGCACTTCGACACGTTCATGACCGGCGAGCTGTTCGCTGTGCTCAGTGAACACAGCATTCTTGGGCGTACCCAGCAGCGCGGTGCACCCTTTGACGGCGCGGCGTTTGATCGCGGTGTGCGGGTGGCGCTGTCCACTGACGGCGACATCGGTCCTCTTTCGACGTTGTTCAGTGCCCGTAGCCTCGGCCTGACAGGCGAGTTGAGCCCGGCCGAGCAAGCCGACTATCTGTCGGGTCTGTTGATCGGCCATGAGCTCTCGGCCCTTGTCGGCGTACAGCGTCGTCGATGCCACAGCGATCAACAGCCCTCGATCATCCTTATCGGCAACTCCCAACTCTGTGCCCGCTACAGCCGGGCGCTCGATACCTGCGGTTTTGCTCAGGTGAGCCTGGTCGAACACGCCACCGAACGCGGTTTATGGTACTTGGCGAAAGCGGCCGGGCTACTCGGCTGAACTGTCTGCGTTCAACTACCAAGAGGTCTGACATGCTCAAGCAAGCACTGGCGAAAAACGGTCTGATCGCAATCCTTCGCGGTCTGCGCCCGCAAGAGGCCGCGGCCATCGGGGAGGTGTTGTATCAGGCAGGTTTTCGCGTCATTGAAGTGCCACTCAACTCCCCCGAACCGTACGAAAGCATCCGCATCCTGCGCAGCACGTTGCCTGCTGATTGCCTGATCGGCGCCGGTACGGTGTTGACCCCGGAACAGGTCCTGCAAGTGAAGGCGGCCGGCGGCCAGGTGATCGTCATGCCTCACAGTGATCCCAAGGTGTTGCGTGCGGCCAGGGCGGCGGGTTTGTACTTGTCGCCTGGCGTTGCCACGCCGACCGAAGCCTTTGCCGCACTGGCCGAAGGCGCCGATGTCTTGAAGATGTTCCCGGCAGAGCAAATGGGCCCGGCGGTGGTCAAGGCCTGGCTGGCGGTGCTGCCGGCAGGAACATTGCTGATTCCAGTGGGCGGGATCACACCGGACAACATGCAGGTATTTCTCGAGGCGGGCGTCAGCGGTTTCGGTCTGGGCTCCGGGTTGTTCAAATCGGGGCTGACGCCTGACGAAGTGGCGGTCCGTGCCAAGGCTTATGTACAGGCCTGGAACGCGCTGCGTTAAGACTTTTGGGCGCCGTGCGCGCTGGTCCTACAAGCGCCAATAACAAGAGAGCTAAAGATGAAAATCACCAAACTGACGACCTTTATCGTTCCACCGCGCTGGTTGTTTCTCAAAGTCGAAACCGACGAAGGCGTGACCGGCTGGGGCGAACCCGTGGTCGAAGGCCGGGCCCACACGGTCGCGGCGGCGGTTGATGAGCTGTCGGACTACTTGATCGGCAAGGACCCGCGCAACATCGAGGATATCTGGACCGTGCTCTATCGCGGTGGTTTCTACCGTGGTGGTGCGGTGCACATGAGTGCCCTGGCCGGGATCGACCAGGCGCTGTGGGACATCAAGGGTAAGGCGCTTGGGGTTTCGGTCAGCGATCTGCTGGGTGGTCAGGTGCGCGACAGGATTCGCGTCTATTCGTGGATCGGCGGCGACCGTCCGGCCGACACCGCGAGGGCTGCCAGGGACGCCGTCGAGCGTGGTTTCACCGCGGTGAAAATGAACGGTACCGAAGAGCTGCAATTCGTCGACAGCTTCGAAAAAGTCGATCTGGCGCTGGCCAACGTCGCCGCCGTGCGTGATGCGGTGGGGCCGAATGTCGGCATCGGCGTGGACTTCCATGGCCGGGTGCACAAGCCCATGGCCAAGGTGCTGATGAAGGAACTCGACGCCTACAAACTGATGTTCATCGAAGAGCCGGTGCTCAGCGAAAACTACGAAGCATTGAAAGAGTTGGCGCCGCTGACCAGCACGCCGATTGCGCTGGGCGAGCGGTTGTTTTCCCGTTGGGATTTCAAGCGGGTGCTCAGCGAGGGCTATGTCGACATCATCCAGCCGGATGCCTCCCACGCCGGCGGTATCACTGAAACTCGCAAGATCGCCAACATGGCCGAAGCCTATGACGTGGCGCTGGCGTTGCATTGCCCGTTGGGCCCGATTGCCCTGGCGGCGTGCCTGCAACTGGACGCTGTTTGCTACAACGCGTTTATCCAGGAGCAGAGCCTGGGCATCCATTACAACGAAAGCAATGACCTGCTGGATTACGTCAAGGATCCGCGGGTGTTCGACTATGACCAGGGCTTCGTGAAAATCCCCAACGGCCCGGGCCTGGGCATCGAGATCAACGAGGAATACGTGATTCAGCGCGCCGCCGTCGGCCACCGCTGGCGCAACCCGATCTGGCGCCATGCCGATGGCAGTTTTGCCGAGTGGTGATAGTGGTCTGACCCAACACAGTTCCCACAAGGTATCAGCGCAAGTCTTTGTATCGCCCTCAATAATCATAAGAAGAGGCACCCCCATGCATCCTGAGGCTTTCACCGGGCAGGCGTCGTTACTGACACCGAGCCGCAAGCGTTTTTTCATCATGGCGCTGCTGTTCATCACCGTGGTGATCAACTACCTGGACCGCAGCAACCTGTCGATTGCGGCCCCGGCGCTGACCAGCGAACTGGGTATCGATCCGATCCATGTCGGGCTGATCTTCTCGGCATTCGGCTGGACCTACGCCGCCATGCAGATCCCCGGTGGCTGGCTGGTGGACCGGGTGCCGCCGCGGATCCTCTACAGCGTCGCGCTGCTGCTGTGGTCGCTGGCCACGGTGCTGCTCGGTTTCGCCGCCAGCTTCATCGCGCTGTTCGTCTTGCGCATGGCCGTGGGCGCGCTGGAGGCGCCTGCCTATCCGATCAACAGCCGGGTGGTGACCACCTGGTTTCCCGAGCGTGAGCGCGCGACCGCTATCGGCTTCTACACCTCCGGGCAGTTCGTCGGGCTGGCCTTTCTGACCCCTGTATTGGCCTGGCTGCAACAGCAATACGGCTGGCACATGGTGTTCGTCAGCACCGGTGCGGTGGGGATTCTCTGGGCGGCCGTCTGGTACGCGGTGTATCGCGAGCCACGTGATTTCAAGGGGGCCAATCTGGCGGAAGTCGAGCTCATCCGTGAGGGCGGCGGGCTGGTCGATATCCAGGCCGAGACGGCTCGGCGCAAGGCACCGTTCAGCTGGATGGACCTGGGCACCGTGTTGAGCCAGCGCAAGTTGTGGGGCATCTACCTCGGACAGTTCTGCCTCAATTCGACATTGTGGTTTTTCCTGACCTGGTTTCCGACCTATCTGGTGAAGTATCGCGGCATGGACTTCATCAAGTCCGGCCTGCTGGCGTCGCTGCGGTTTCTCGCGGCGTTCATTGGTGTGCTCTGCTCGGGGTTCTTCTCCGACTGGCTGATCCGCCGCGGCGCGACGGTCGGTTTCGCCCGCAAGTTGCCGATCATTGGCGGGCTGCTGATTTCCACCTCGATCATCGGTGCCAACTTTGTCGAATCGACGCCGTGGGTGATTGCCTTCCTGGCGCTGGCGTTTTTCGGCAACGGGTTGGCCTCGATCAGTTGGTCGCTGGTCTCGACCTTGGCACCGGCACGCTTGTTGGGGCTGACGGGCGGGGTGTTCAACTGCATCGGCAATCTGGCGGCGATCGCTACGCCGATCGTGATCGGCTTTCTCGCCAGCGGCGACTCCTTCGCCCCGGCGATCACCTACATCGCCGTGCTGGCGTTGATTGGCGCCTTGTCCTATGTGTTGCTGGTAGGCAAGGTAGCGCGGATCGAACTCTAGCAAGCGCAAGACCGGACGACCATAATGCCGCCGGTTCCCTCGCTGATTGTTGAAGGCCAGATATGCAGGAAGACGTCGCAAAAAACGCCAAGGACGCCGCGCCGACAGGTACCCAGACGCTGCTACGCGGCCTGGCAGTGGTTCAGGCCGTGGCCAGTGGTGCTCGCGACCTCAAGGAAATTGCCCGGCTGATCGGTACCACCCGCAGCACCACCCACCGGCTGGCCAGTTGCCTGGTGGAGGAGCGCTATCTGCGGGTGGTGCCGCAAATCGGTTACCTGCTGGGGCCCAAGCTGATCGAGCTGGGTTTCCAGGCGCGAGAAGCGCTGCCGCTGGTGACCCTGGCCGGGCCGTATCTGGACGAGTTGTCGGCGTTGACCGGCGATACCATTCACCTGGCGATTCGTGAAGACGACGACGTGCTGTACCTGCACAAGAATCCCGGGCGCAATGGTCCGGAAATGCGTTCGCGGGTCGGCCATCGCATGCCCTTGGCGCGCACCGGGATCGGCAAGGCGCTCATGCTCGATTGCTCGCCGCAGGAGTGGCAGCGCCTGTATCGGATCAGCTTGCCGGCGGGCGGGGAAAATGTGTTATGGCCGCAGCGCCCGGAGCCATCCTGGGAGCAATTCCAGCAACGCATGCTGGAGTACGTGGCGGGCGGCTACGCCTTTGACCTGGAAGACAATGAACCGTCGATCCGCTGTGTCGCGGCGCCGGTACGCGATGCCAGCCGGCGGATTGTCGCCGGGATCAGCATCGCCAGCACTGTGCCCTATATGCCACTGGAGAAAATGGCCGAGCTGATCCCGTTGATCAAGCAGGTCGCCGCGCGGCTTTCCGCCGAGTTGGGGGCCAAGGCCTGAGCCGGGCCTGCGTTACAACGGGGTGAGGACGTTCATCACGGTATCCAGGGCGACACGGGTATCGTCAAGTTGCACCAGCGAGGCATGCCGGGCACCGAGGGCGTCACGATTCTTGATGGCGGTCAGTATCGCCTTGTGCCGGGGCAGGCTGAGCCTTTGAATGTCGGGGCGCCGGTTGGTGATACTGATTGACTCGCGCAGTGGCAGCGAAAGCATGTTGCACATGTAGGCGAGCAAGTCGTTGCGGGTCGCGTCGGCGATCGCATGGTGAAAATCCAGGTCCGCCTGCAAGAGGTTCTCGTGGGTCGTTGCCGTTTCCATGGCCTGGTAGGCTTTTTCGATGATCGCGATGTCGGCGTCGGTCGCCGTGGTGGCGGCCATGGCGGCGATTTCCGGCTCAAGGATTCGGCGCACGCCCGACAAGGTGTTGAAGAACTCGCTGTGAGGCGTCGACTGCATCAGCCAGGACAGCACGTCGGGATCCAGCAAGTGCCATTTCGAGCGTGGGCGCACTACCGCGCCGACCCGTGGCTTGGAGTACACCAGCCCCTTGGCGCTCAGCACCCGGGTGGCTTCGCGCAGCACCGACCGACTGACTTGATAGGTCTCGCACAGCGTTGCCTCCTGGGGCAATCGTTCTTCCGGCTTGAGGCGTCCGGAGACAATGTGCATGCCCAGTTCCTGGACGATCTGGGCATGCATGCTCTTGCGTGGCTTGGGGGACTGCTGATCCATGACAGGGGCGCTGCTCTGACGAAATACACGGCATCATAACATCGCTGCCGTCTCTATCAGGCGCTCCTGCACGCCTGAACCGATTCACTATCAGTGTGAGTGACGCGGTACCTCGGCACCGCGGCAACCCACCAGAAAGTCGAAGTCGCAGCCCTGGTCCGCCTGTAGCACGTGGTCGATGTACAACTGACGATAGCCGCCCACGATCAGTTTCTGTGGCGCTTGCAGGTCGGCCATGCGCGCCGCCAGTTCGGCGTCCGGGATGTCCAGGTGCAGACGCCCATTGGCACAATCGAGTTCGATCCAGTCGCCTTCTTTCACGGCGGCCAAAGGTCCGCCGGCAGCTGCTTCCGGGGCGACGTGCAAGACCACGGTGCCGTACGCCGTGCCGCTCATGCGCGCGTCGGAAATCCGCACCATGTCGGTGACGCCCTGGGCCAGCAATTTGACCGGCAAGCCCATGTTGCCGACTTCCGCCATGCCGGGATAACCCTTGGGACCGCAGTTTTTCATCACCAGGATCGAGTGGGCGTCGACGTCCAGCTCCGGGTCGTTGATCCGCGCCTTGTACATGTCGAAGTTCTCGAACACCACCGCACGGCCGCGATGCTGCATCAGTTCGGCGCTGGCGGCGGAAGGCTTGAGCACGGCACCGAGAGGGGCCAGGTTGCCACGCAGCACACAGATGCCGCCGTCCGCGCGGATCGGGTTGGAGAGGGGGCGGATCACTTCGTCCTGGCCGTAGATCGGTGCCTCTCTGGTGTTGTCGCCGATCGACTTGCCATTGACGGTCAAGGCGTCGGGATGGGGAATCAGGTTGGCTTCGCCGAGGCGGCGCAGGACGGCCGGCAGGCCCCCGGCATAGTAGAACTCTTCCATTAGGAAACGCCCGGACGGTTGCAGGTCGACAATGGTCGGCATGCCGCGACCGATGCGGGTCCAGTCATCCAGTTCAAGCTCGACGCCGATGCGCCCGGCGATGGCTTTCAAGTGAATCACCGCGTTGGTCGAGCCGCCGATGGCGGCGTTGACGCGAATGGCATTTTCGAAGGCTTCCCTGGTGAGGATCTTCGACAGTTTCAGGTCTTCGCGAACCATTTCCACCGCGCGCATCCCGGACATGTGCGCCAGGACATAACGGCGCGCATCCACTGCCGGAATCGCCGCGTTGTGGGGCAGGGAGGTGCCCAGTGCCTCGGCCATGCAGGCCATCGTGGAGGCGGTGCCCATGGTGTTGCAGGTCCCCGCCGAGCGAGACATGCCGCCCTCGGCCGCCAGGAAGTCGTCGAGGCTGATGGTGCCCGCCTTGACCTGTTCGCTGAGTTGCCACACCACGGTACCCGAGCCGATGTCCTGGCCCTTGTGCTTGCCGTTGAGCATCGGCCCGCCGGTGACAACGATGGCGGGGACGTCGCAACTGGCGGCGCCCATCAGCAGCGCCGGCGTGGTCTTGTCGCAGCCGGTCAGCAGCACCACACCGTCGATCGGGTTGCCGCGAATGGCTTCCTCGACGTCCATGCTCGCCAGGTTGCGGGTGAGCATGGCGGTGGGGCGCAGGTTCGACTCACCGTTGGAGAACACCGGGAACTCCACGGGAAAGCCGCCGGCCTCGATCACTCCGCGTTTGACATGCTCGGCAATCTGGCGGAAGTGCGCGTTGCACGGGGTCAGCTCCGACCAGGTGTTGCAGATCCCGATGATGGGCTTGCCATGGAACTGATGGTCGGCAATGCCCTGGTTCTTCATCCAGCTGCGGTACATGAAGCCGTTCTTGTCGGCGGTACCAAACCACTGGGCGGAGCGCAGGTCGGGGGTTTTATCAGACATGGCTAGATCTCTTATAGTAAGACTATATTGTTATTTTCTGGTCTTAACTTAAGCGCAAAATCTCAGATTTGGAAGTCTTGTTGAGTAAATAGTAATACTATATAGTCGTTTGCAACTGAGGTATGACCCTGGCGGTTTTCCGCGAGAGGCGTCCCCGAGCTTCCATAAAAACAACAATTGGAGATCGATCCCATGGGGCAGGAGCTGCGACCGATTTGTCGCATCACGCTGAAACCAAAGCTTTTCCTGAACCCGCAATCAGGGGAAGGCTCATGCGTTTAGTTCAGCTCGAATTGAGTAACGGCGAGCGCCGGGTCGGCGTGGTCGAGGACGGTCTGGTCCGTGAAGTGCGATCCGCGCGCACGGTGCGCGAGCTGGCGCTGGCCGCCATCGAGACGGGCGTCGATCTGCGGCAGCAGGTCCAGCGCCTCGGCCTGGGCAGCAGTCACGATTATGCGCAATTGCTCGCCGAACTCAGGATCCTGGTGCCACTGGATCACCCGGACCCGGCGCATATGCTGGTCAGCGGCACCGGTCTGACCCATCTGGGCAGTGCGGCGGCACGGGACAAGATGCATCAGCAGGCCGGTGACGACAGCGCGATGACCGACACCATGCGGATCTTCAAGTGGGGTGTGGAAGGCGGTAAACCCGCTGCCGGTCAGGTCGGTGTGCAGCCGGAATGGTTCTACAAGGGCGACGGCAGCACCGTCGTGCGTCCGGGTCAGGCATTCGCGCTGCCGCCATTCGCCGAAGACGCCGGCGAAGAGCCGGAAATTGGCGGCCTGTATGTCATCGGCCACGACGGCAAGCCTTATCGCCTGGGATTTGCCGTGGGCAACGAGTTCTCCGATCACGTGATGGAGCGCAGGAATTACCTGTACCTGGCCCACTCCAAATTACGCAATTGCAGCTATGGTCCTGAACTGCGGGTCGGTGAACTGCCCCGGCACCTGGCCGGCAGCAGTCGCATTTTGCGTAATGGCAAGGTCGTGTGGCAGAACGAGTTCCTCAGTGGCGAAGCCAATATGTGCCACAGCCTGGAAAACCTTGAATACCACCACTTCAAATACCGTCAGTTCTTGCGACCGGGGGATGTACACATTCACTTCTTCGGCACCGCGACCCTGTCTTTCGCGGACGGTATCCGTACGCAGCCGGGCGATGTATTCGAAATCAGCCAGGCGGAGTTCGGCGCGTCCTTGATCAATGGTATCGCCAGCGACGACGCGGTGCTGGCCCCAGGTCAGGTAGGCACTCTTTAAGGAGACAGGCATGACTCGGATTCTTGGTCACAACTACATCGGCGGCCGGCGCAGTGCGACCGGTACCGTGACCCTTCAGAGCTTCGACGCGCAGACTGGCGAAGCATTACCCCATGCTTTCCAGCAGGCGACGACGCAGGAGGTCGATGCCGCCGCCAATGCTGCCGCGACGGCCTACCCGGTCTATCGAGCCCTGAGTGCGCAGCGTCGCACGCATTTCCTGGAGTCGGTGGCCGATGAACTGGATGCGCTGGACGATGAGTTCATCGCCCTGGTTTGCCGTGAAACCGCGCTGCCCGTTGCACGCATCCAGGGCGAGCGCAAGCGTACCAGTGCCCAGATGCGCCTGTTCGCCGATGTGCTGCGTCGTGGCGATTTCTACGGAGCGCGCATCGATCGGGCGCTGCCTGATCGCCAACCGTTGCCGCGCCCGGATCTGCGTCAGTACCGCATTGGCCTGGGGCCGGTGGCGGTGTTTGGCGCGAGCAATTTTCCGCTGGCGTTTTCCACTGCCGGCGGCGACACGGCTGCGGCGCTGGCGGCCGGTTGTCCTGTGGTCTTCAAGGCACACAGCGGGCACATGGCGACCGCCGAACGGGTCGCCGATGCGATCATCCGGGCGGCCGAGGCAAGCGGGATGCCCGCCGGCGTATTCAACATGATCTATGGCGCCGGGGTCGGCGAGGCGTTGGTCAAGCATCCGGCGATCCAGGCGGTCGGTTTCACCGGCTCGCTCAAGGGCGGTCGAGCGCTGTGCGACATGGCGGCGGCACGCCCGCAACCGATCCCGGTGTTCGCCGAGATGTCGAGCATCAACCCGGTGATCGTGTTACCCCAGGCGCTGCAAGCGCGGGCAGACACAATCGCCCGTGACCTGACCGCCTCGGTGGTGCAAGGCTGCGGTCAGTTCTGTACCAACCCGGGCCTGGTGATCGGCATCGGTTCGCCGCAGTTCACTGCGTTCACTCGGCAGGTCGCACAACTGATCGGCGACCAGCCCGCCCAGACCATGCTCAACACCGGCACGTTGAGCAGTTATGGCAAAGTTTTGCAAAGGCTCCTTGCGCACCCTGGCATCGAGCACCTGGCCGGCCATCCACAAGCGGGTAATCAGGCGCAGCCACAGTTGTTCAAGGCTGATGCGAGTTTGCTGGTCAATGGCGATGAAGTGCTGCAGGAAGAAGTGTTCGGTCCGACCACCGTGTTCGTTGAAGTGGCCGATCAGGCGCAACTCAGCGCTGCATTGCACGGGCTGCACGGCCAACTGACGGCGACGATCATTGGCGAAACCGCGGACTTCGCGCAGTTCAGCGAGCTGACGCCGTTACTGGAGCAGAAGGTCGGTCGCATCTTGCTCAACGGTTATCCGACCGGTGTCGAGGTCTGTGACTCGATGGTGCATGGCGGGCCTTTTCCGGCGACCTCGGATGCCCGTGGTACGTCGGTGGGGACCCTGGCCATCGACCGTTTCCTGCGCCCGGTGTGTTTTCAAAACTACCCCGACAGTTTGCTCCCGGACGCATTGAAAAATGCCAACCCGTTGCGCATTCAACGTCTGGTGGATGGACAACCATCGCGTGACCGGCTGTAACGCGAGCAAGCTCGTCAGCGCCCGAAAAACAGTAACTATCCAGGAGGCTTCATGGTGTGGACCGCAGTGACCGAACACCGTGCGCAACTGGGCGAGGGGCCGTTCTGGGACGCGCCGGGGCAGGCCCTGTATTGGGTCGATATTGCCGGCCAACAGGCATTACGCCTGAGTGGCGAAAATCTGCAGGTCTGGCGACTGCCGGAGCCTGTGTCGGCGTTCATTCCCTGCGAAAGCGGCGATGCGTTGGTGACCCTGAGCAGCGGCGTGTATCGCCTTGACCTGAGCTCCACGCAAGCGGCGCCGCGCCTGACCTTGCTCTGCGTCGCCGATTCGCAACCGGGCAATCGTCCCAACGAGGCCCGTTGCGATGCCGGGGGCGGGCTCTGGCTGGGCACCATGCAGAACAACATCGGGGAGCAGGGCGAAGACCTGCCGGTCCTGCGGCGTTCCGGTGGCTTGTTCCGTATCGACGCCGATGCGCGAGTCATGCCTCTACTGCGTGGCCTGGGTATTCCCAATACCTTGCTTTGGAGCGAGGACGCCACGCAGGTGTATTTGGGCGACAGCCTGGACGGTACGCTGTATCGGTATTCGATCGGTATCGACGGCCAACTCGATCCGCCCCGGAAGTGGTTCGGGCCGCACCCGCGCGGCGTCCCGGACGGTTCGGCCATGGACGCCGAAGGCTATCTCTGGAACGCCCGCTGGGACGGCGGTTGCCTGCTCAGGTTGGCACCCGACGGCGAGGTCGACCGCGTGATCGAGCTCCCCGTCAACCGACCCACCAGTTGCGTGTTCGGTGGCAAGGATCTGCGAACCTTGTACGTCACCAGCGCCGCAAGCCCGCTCAATCATCCGCTGGACGGGGCGGTGCTGGCCATCGAGGTCGATATCGCCGGGAAAATCTGTCACCGATTTGCAGGATAAATTTCAAGCATCAGGCTGCACTGGTTCACAGCTCGTACTCACAAAAACAACAAGGAGTCACCTTATGAATCGTCGTCGTGTAATCCGTTCCCTGTGCTGTATCGCCCTGGCAGCATCGTCCGTCAGCCTGAGCAGTCTGTTGCTGGCCGCCGAGCCCGCGAAGATCGGGTTTCTGGTCAAGCAAGCGGAGGAGCCCTGGTTCCAGACTGAATGGGCTTTCGCTGAAAAGGCCGGTAAGGACAAGGGCTTCACCGTGATCAAGATCGCCGTGCCGGATGGCGAGAAAACTCTCTCGGCCATCGACAGCCTCGCCGCCAACGGCGCCAAGGGCTTCGTGATTTGCGCGCCGGATGTGTCCCTGGGCCCTGCGATCGTGGCCAGGGCCAAGGCCAATGATTTGAAAGTGATCGCGGTGGATGACCGCTTCGTCGATGCCGGCGGCAAGTTCATGGAGGACGTGCCCTACCTCGGCATGGCCGCCTTCGAAGTGGGCCAGCAGCAGGGCGCCGCCATGGCTGGCGAAGCGAAGAAGCGCGGTTGGGAGTGGAAAGACACCTACGCGGTGATCACTACCTACAACGAACTCGACACCGGCAAGAAACGTATCGATGGGTCAGTCAAATCCCTTGAAGACGCCGGCCTGCCGAAAGACCACATCCTGTTTGCACCGCTCAAGACCCTCGACGTGCCGGGCAGCATGGACGCCACCAACTCGGCACTGGTGAAGCTGCCGGGTGCGGCGAAAAACCTGATCGTCGGCGGCATGAACGACAACAGCGTACTGGGCGCCGTGCGCGCCACCGAAAGCGCCGGTTTTGCCGCAGCCAATGTCATTGGTATCGGTATCAATGGTACCGACGCCATCGGCGAATTGAAGAAGCCCAACAGTGGCTTCTTCGGCTCGATGCTGCCCAGTCCGCACCTTGAGGGTTACAACACCGCGAGCATGATGTTCGAGTGGGTCACCACCGGCAAGGAGCCCGCGAAATACACCGCGATGGACAAGGTGACACTGATCACGCGCGACAACTTCAAGCAGGAACTGGAAAAGATCGGTCTGTGGAACTGAGGTCGGTTGCTTTCCTCGGCGGCCTTGGCGACAAGGCTGCGTGATCGGTGTGATGAGGTGGTTATGCATGCGCAATTGAACAAACAACAGCACAGTGCCGGCGCCAGTCTGTGCTTTAACGGCATTGGCAAAACCTTTCCGGGGGTCAAGGCGCTGGACGCTATCAGCTTTACTGCCCACCCGGGGCGGGTGCATGCCCTGATGGGCGAAAACGGCGCAGGCAAGTCGACCTTGCTCAAAGTCCTCGGTGGCGCCTACAGCCCCAGCAGCGGAAGCCTGCAGATCGGCGGGCAGACGATGGTCTTCAAGTGCGCCGCCGACAGCATTGCCTGCGGAGTGGCTGTCATCCACCAGGAGTTGCACCTGGTGCCGGAAATGACCGTGGCGGAAAATCTGTTTCTCGGGCATTTGCCGACCCGTTTCGGTGTGATCAACCGCCGTGCGTTGCGCGAGCAGGCACTGGCCTGTCTCAAGGGCCTGGCTGATGAAATCGATCCGCTGGAAAAGCTCGGCCGTCTGTCCCTGGGGCAACGGCAGTTGGTGGAGATCGCCAAGGCGTTGTCCCGTGGCGCCCATGTGATTGCCTTCGACGAACCCACCAGCAGCCTGTCGGCCCGGGAAATCGAGCGCTTGATGGCAATCATCGGACGCCTGCGGGATGAGGGCAAAGTGGTGCTGTACGTTTCCCATCGCATGGAGGAAGTGTTCCGTATCTGCGATGCGGTGACCGTGTTCAAGGACGGTCGTTACGTGCGCACGTTCGAGGACATGAGCGAGTTGACCCACGATCAGTTGGTCACCTGCATGGTCGGTCGCGACATTCAGGACATCTACGACTACCGCCCTCGTCAACAGGGCGAGGTGGCGCTCAAGGTCGATGGTCTGTTGGGGCCTGGCTTACGCTCTGCAGTGAGTTTCGAGGTGTATCAAGGCGAGATTCTGGGCCTGTTCGGGCTGGTCGGTGCCGGGCGTACCGAGCTACTGCGCCTGCTTGGCGGTCTTGAACGCAGTACGGCCGGAAGCCTGCAGCTGTGCGGTGAGGAATTGAAGCTGCGCTCGCCGCGCGATGCCATTTCCGCCGGTGTCCTGCTGTGTCCCGAGGACCGCAAGAAAGAGGGCATCGTGCCGCTTGCAAGCGTTGCCGAGAACATCAACATCAGCGCACGCAGCGCTCATTCCCGGTTTGGCTGGCTGTTGCACGACGGTTGGGAGAGGAGCAACGCCGAGAAGCAGATCAAGGCGTTGAAAGTGAAAACGCCCCATGCGGCGCAGAAAATCATGTACCTGTCGGGGGGCAATCAGCAGAAGGCCATTCTGGGTCGCTGGCTGTCGATGCCGATGAAGGTGCTGCTGCTCGACGAGCCGACGCGCGGTATCGATATCGGCGCGAAAGCCGAGATTTACCAGATTATCCATAACCTGGCCGCTAGCGGGATTGCGGTGATCGTAGTGTCCAGCGACCTGATGGAAGTGATGGGCGTCTCCGACCGTGTCCTGGTGCTTTGCGAAGGCGTGATGCGGGGCGAGAAGAGCCGCGAACAGGCCAATGAATCCAACTTGCTGCAACTGGCCTTGCCGCGCCAACGCGCTGA
The DNA here is from genome assembly GCF_003732175.1 of Pseudomonas brassicacearum. Lineage (GTDB taxonomy): Bacteria > Pseudomonadota > Gammaproteobacteria > Pseudomonadales > Pseudomonadaceae > Aquipseudomonas > Aquipseudomonas brassicacearum_G. Next base: position 274,155 of record NZ_MOBI01000016.1, on the reverse strand, counting down.
CGGCCAGGTGAACTGAGAGGTGACTATGACAACCCAAAACAACGCGTTGCCGACGACGCACAAACCCCTGGATGTGCGCGCCCTGCTCGACAATTGGGCGATGCTGTTGGCGGCGCTGGGGATCTTTGTGCTCTGCACCCTGCTCATCGACAACTTCCTCTCGCCCCTGAACATGCGCGGTCTGGGGCTGGCGATTTCCACCACGGGCATCGCCGCGTGCACCATGTTGTATTGCCTGGCGTCCGGACATTTCGACTTGTCGGTGGGCTCGGTGATTGCCTGTGCCGGGGTCGTTGCCGCGGTGGTGATGCGCGACACCGACAGCGTCTTGCTCGGTATCGGCGCGGCGCTGCTGCTGGGGCTGCTTGTCGGGCTGATCAACGGGATCGTGATTGCCAAGCTGCGGATCAACGCGCTGATCACAACGTTAGCGACCATGCAAATTGTGCGTGGCCTAGCCTATATCTTTGCCAACGGCAAGGCAGTCGGCGTGTCCCAGGATCAGTTCTTCATCTATGGCAATGGCCAGTTGTTCGGCGTGCCGGTGCCGATCCTGATCACCATCGGCTGTTTCCTGTTTTTTGGTTGGCTGCTCAATTACACCACCTACGGGCGCAACACCATGGCCATTGGCGGCAACCAGGAAGCGGCGTTGCTGGCCGGGGTCAACGTCGACCGGACCAAGATCATCATCTTCGCCGTGCACGGGGTCATCGGAGCCTTGGCCGGAGTGATCCTGGCTTCGCGCATGACCTCCGGCCAGCCGATGATCGGCCAGGGTTTCGAATTGACGGTGATTTCCGCCTGCGTGCTGGGTGGGGTGTCGTTGAGCGGCGGGATCGGCATGATTCGTCACGTGATTGCCGGGGTGTTGATTCTGGCGATCATCGAGAATGCGATGAACCTGAAAAACATCGACACGTTTTACCAGTACGTGATTCGGGGTTCCATCCTGCTGTTGGCCGTGGTGATCGACCGCATGAAACAACGCTGATCGCTGTTGTTCAATGTAGGAGATGTCGAGCTTCGCCAAGGCTCGACAGCTCCTGCAAGGCGAGGTTCTGGGTCAGGCTCAGTCGGCCGAGAACTTCAGGACGGTGTTCTGGGCATAGGTCTGGCCTGGATCCAGCCGTGTGCTAGGGAAGCCCGGCTGGTTCGGCGAGTCGGGGTAGTGCTGGGTCTCCAGTGTGAAAGCGCTCCAGTGTCCGTAGGCCTTGCCAGCCTTGCCCTTGACTGAGCCGTCGAGGAAGTTGCTGGTGTAGAACTGCACCCCGGGTTCGCTGGTGTAGAGCTGCAAGCGGCGGCCGGATTGCGGGTCGCGCACATCGGCGGCGAGTTGGCTGACATCACCCTTGGCATCCAGGACCCAGTTGAAGTCAAAACCGCCTTGTTTCGGCTCGGCGAATTTGAGTTGCGGATGATCGTCCTTGATGCGCTGGCCGATGGCGGTCGGTTGCCGAAAGTCCATCGGTGTGCCGGCTACCGGGGCCAGTTCACCGGTTGGAATCAAGGTGCTGTTGACCGGTGTGTAATGGCTGGCGTGCAAGGTGGCGAGCTGTTTGAGCACATCACCGTTACCGGCCCCGGCGAGATTGAAGTAACTGTGGTTGGTGAGGTTCAGCACCGTGGGTTTGTCGGTGGAGGCCTTGTACTCGATGCGCAGCTCGTTATGGTCGTTGAGGCTGTAGGTGACCTCGACCTTCAGGTTGCCGGGAAAGCCCATCTCACCGTCTGGCGACAGGTAGCTCAAGGTCACGCCGACCGAGTCCTTGCTGTTGACCGGTTGTGCTTTCCAGACGCGCTTGTCGAAACCCAGCGCACCACCGTGCAGCGAGTTGGGGCCATCGTTGAGCGGCATCTGGTAACGCTTGCCGTCCAGTTCGAAGGCACCCTGGGCCAGGCGATTGCCGTAGCGTCCGATGGTCGCGCCGAAGAATGCCTTGCCGCTCTGATAACCCTGGACATCGTCAAAGCCCAGTACCACGTCTTCGAACTTGCCGTTCTTGTCCTGCACTTTCAACGATTGCAAGACGCCGCCGTAGGTAATGACCGTGGCTTGCATGCCATGGTTGTTGCGCAACACATATTGCTCGATGGCGGTTCCATCATGGGTCTTGCCAAAAACCTTGTGTTCGCTGGACAGGCCTCCGGCCTGGACGCCGAGGCTGGCCATCATCAAGGAAAGGCCGAGGCCGGAAAGCAGGTGTCGGGATTGCGGCATGGTTGAACGTCCTTTTGTTGTTTTGAGTATAATAGTTCTACTAATTAGCGATATTTTGTCGAAATAGCAGTAAATTTATAGTCTGAAACGCTTATTTTACAATATAAAGTAAGACTAATTTGGCGGCTGGCGAAAATGATCCATGAGTGCCCGCGCGCACCTTGAGCTCCGCTGCTTGAATCGAAGTGCCTACTGTGGAGTAACCGTCATATGACTAATGAAACAGGCGCCGGCGTGCCGGCCGTGTACACCGACCTCAAAGATAAAACCGTATTGATTTCCGGCGGTGCCTCGGGGATCGGTGAGGCCATGGTTTGCGCTTTTGCCCGGCAGGGAGCAAAGGTTGCTTTCGTGGACATGGCCAAAAGCCAAGGTGAGCGGTTGGCGACCCAATTGTTGGCTGAGGGCCGTAGGGTCGAGTTCGCTCACTGTGATATCACTGACGAGAGCGCCTATAAGGAGGCGATTGGACGCTTTGCGCACACCCTGGGGCCAGTGACTGTCTTGGTGAACAATGCCGCCAATGATGTCAGGCACACCTTGGATGAAGTTGACTCGCAGACTTTCGACAAGCTGATTTCCGTCAATTTGAAGCATGCTTTTTTTGCCGCCCGGGCGGTGGTCCCCATGATGAAGGCCGCCGGGGAAGGCGCGATCATCAATCTGGGTTCCATTGGCTGGATGATGGCCTCCAGTGGATACCCGGTCTACGCGGCCAGTAAAGCGGCAACCCACGGCATGACCAGGGCGTTGGCACGGGAGTTGGGGCCATGGCGCATCAGGGTCAACACCCTGGTTCCAGGATGGGTGATGACAGAAAAGCAGCTCGCGCTCTGGGTTGACGATGCCGCCAGGGAGTTGATTAGCCGCAGCCAATGCCTGCCGGGTAGCGTGGAACCTTTCCATATAGCAAACATGGCGCTTTTCCTGGCCTCCGAGGCGTCTTCCATGTGTTCGGCGCAAAACTTCATCGTTGATGGTGGTTGGGTCTAGGCGTTTGGGGCGCCCTCAAAAAAACGGCTGTATCAAGGGCAGTGAACAATAGTCCCCTCTGTGCTCGGCGTAGAGGGCCGGCTCGACCAACGTCCCGGTGGGTTGTTTGAGCGGGCCGTTTTCGCCGATGAGGTCTTCGTGTCCAGCCAAAGCATCGCCAGCACTGTGCCGTACATGCCGCTGGAGAAAATGGCCGAGCTGATTCCCCTGATCAAAAGGGTCACGGCTCGGCTGTCGGCGCAGCTAGGGGCCAGGGTCTAAGCCACTAGAGTCTGCTCAGACTTTCAAGGTCGCCATGTCGATGACGAAGCGGTACTTCACGTCACCGGCGATCATGCGGCTGTAAGCCTCATTGATCTGGCGGATGTCGAGCATTTCGATGTCGCAGGTGATGTTGTGCTCGGCGCAGAAATCCAGCACTTCCTGGGTTTCTGCGATACCCCCGATCAACGAGCCGGCCAGCACCCGACGACCCAGCACCAGTTTGGCGGCGTGGATGGGCGGATCGATCGGTTCGATCAGACCGACCAGGATGTGCACGCCGTCGAAGCGCAGTGTATCGAGGTACGGGTTGAGATCGTGTTGCACCGGAATGGTATCGAGCAAAAAGTCGAACTGTCCGGCTGCGGCCTTCATCTGCTCGGCATCGGTGGAGACAATCACATGGTCTGCGCCCTGGCGGCGACCTTCTTCAGCCTTGCTCGCCGAACGGGTGAACAGCGTCACTTCAGCGCCCATGGCTTTGGCAAACTTGATGCCCATGTGACCGAGGCCACCCATGCCGAGAATCCCGACTTTATCGCCAGCTTTCACGCCATAGTGTTTGAGCGGCGAGTAGGTGGTGATGCCGGCGCAGAGAATCGGCGCAGCGCTGGCCGGGTCGAGTGTCTCGGGGATACGTACGACGAAGTGTTCGCTGACCACGATGCTATCCGAGTAGCCGCCCATCGTGTTGCTACCGTCGACCCGGTCCGGGGTCGCGTAGGTCATGGTCGGACCTTCGAGGCAATATTGCTCAAGATCGGCATGGCAGGCTTCGCAGTGGCGGCACGAGTCGACCATGCAGCCGACGCCAACCAGATCACCCACCTTGTGGGCGGTGACATTGGCGCCGATGGCGGTGACTTTGCCGACAATCTCGTGGCCGGGCATCAGCGGGTAAACGGCGATGCCCCATTCGTTGCGGGCCTGGTGGATGTCGGAATGGCAGACGCCGCAGTAGAGAATCTCGATCGCTACGTCGTCGGCGCGCGGGCTGCGACGTTCGAAGGTCATCGGGGCGAGGGGAGTGGTGGCCGACTGGGCGGCGTAACCGATGGCGGTGTACATGGTGAACCTCGCAAAAGCAGTGACGGGTGAGGTGGGCCATTTTCCGCGCCGTCCGCCTCACCGGCCATGACGATTCCTCCGCGTCTTATGCCTATTCCTCCGGCATCCTCAGTGAACCCGTCGCATTGGCGCTCAGACCTGCGATGATGCTTTCATCCCTTTTTTCGTGAAGTTTTTGCCATGTTGTTGACCCGTCATCTCGATGCCAATGCCGCGCTGGTTGCACTGATTCAGCCGTTGGCGACCCGTGATGGTTTCGTGCCGACGCGTCTGCCCGGCGTGCACGTACTCAGAGCCAGTTGTGATGTGGCGCGAGGCCCGCAGATTTATGAGCCGAGCCTGATGATCATTGTCCAAGGCAGCAAAGTCGCCTATCTGGGCGCGCGTACGCTGGAATACGGTGCCGGGCACTACCTGATTCAGGCGCTGCCGGTGCCTTTCGAATGCGAAACGTTTGCCATGGCTGATGCGCCATTGCTCGGGGTTTCCGTTGCCATCGATCGCGCGCTTTTGGGCGAGCTGGTGTTGGCCATGGGGCTGGTGTCTGGCCGCAATACACCGGCGCAAACCCCCGAATCGATGAGCTCGGCGGTACTCGATGACGGCATGCGCGGCTGTGTCGAGCGCTTGTTGCACTGCCTGCACGATCCGCTGGAGTGTCAGGTCATGGGGCAGGCGCGGTTGCGTGAGTTGCTGTTCGTGGCGTTGCGCGGTCCGCAGGCTGATGTGCTGCGGGCGTTGGTCGAGCAGCAGGGGCAATTTGCCCGGGTTGCGGCATCCTTGAGTCATTTGCATGCGCACTTCACCGAGCCGCTGAACGTCGAGACGCTGGCCAGTTGCGCGAACATGAGTACGTCGACCTTTCACGAGCATTTCAAGCGCAGCACCTTGTTGTCGCCGGTGCAGTATTTGAAGCGCTTGCGTTTGCTTAAGGCGCAGCAGTTGTTGCTGTCGGAAGGGTTGGGAGTGGCGCAGGTTGCGCATCGTGTGGGCTATCAGAGTACGTCGCAGTTCAGTCGCGAGTACAAGCGCTACTTCGAGCGTAATCCGGGGGATGAGCGGGTGGCTTGATAGTATGGGGACAGTATTGGCTGACAAATCGTGAGCAACAAAAAGGCCCCCATTCGGGAGCCTTGATGTTCAAGTGAACGACTTACATGTTCGGGTAAGTCGGGCCGCCAGAACCTTCCGGCGTTACCCAGGTGATGTTCTGCGCAGGATCCTTGATGTCGCAGGTCTTGCAGTGCACGCAGTTCTGGGCATTGATCTGGAAGCGCTTCTCGCCGTCTTCCTTGGTGATCACTTCATACACGCCAGCCGGGCAGTAACGCTGGGCAGGTTCATCGTACAGCGGCAGGTTCTTGCTGATCGGGATGCTCGCGTCGGCCAGCTTCAGGTGGCAAGGCTGTTCTTCTTCGTGGTTGGTACCGGAGATGAACACCGAGCTGAGTTTGTCGAAGCTGAGTTTGCCGTCGGGTTTCGGGTAGTCGATCTTCTTGCTGTCGGCCGCGAGCTTGAGGCACGCATAGTCCGGCTTGGTGTCGTGCAAGGTGAACGGCAGTTTGCCGCCGAAGATGTTCTGGTCGAGCCAGTTGAAACCACCACCGACGATAGCGCCGTACTTGTGGATCGCCGGGCCGAAGTTGCGGCTGGCGAACAGTTCTTCGTAGAGCCAGCTGGCTTTGAACGATTCAACGTAGCTGTTCAGTTCATCGGCACCTTCGGAACCTGCGAACAGGGCATCCGCCACGGCGTCAGCGGCGAGCATGCCGGACTTCATCGCGGTGTGGCTGCCTTTGATCTTGGCGAAGTTCAGGGTGCCGAGGTCGCAACCGATCAGTGCGCCGCCCTTGAAGACCATCTTCGGCAGCGAGTTCAGGCCGCCTTTGCAGATGGCACGGGCACCGTAGCTGATGCGCTTGCCGCCTTCCAGGTACTGCTTGAGTACCGGGTGATGCTTGAGGCGCTGGAACTCGTCGAACGGCGACAGATAAGTATTGCTGTAGGACAGGTCAACGATCAGGCCGACCACCACTTGGTTATTTTCCAGGTGATAGAGGAACGAGCCACCGGTGTTTTCGGTGCCCATGATGTCCAGCGGCCAACCGGCGGTGTGCACCACCAGGCCAGGCTGATGTTTGGCCGGGTCGATTTCCCAGATTTCTTTCAGGCCAATGCCGTAGTGCTGGGCGTCGGCATCGGTATCGAGGTTGAAGCGCTTGATCAGTTGCTTGCCGATGTGGCCACGGCAGCCTTCGGCGAACAGCGTGTACTTGCCACGCAGTTCCATGCCTGGGGTGTACAGGCCTTCTTTCGGATTGCCTTCGCGGTCAACGCCCAGGTCGCCAGTGATGATCCCGCGAACCACGCCGTTTTCGTCGAACAGTGCTTCTTGAGCGGCGAAGCCTGGGTAGATCTCTACGCCCAGGTTCTCGGCCTGCTGCGCCAGCCAGCGGCACAGGTTGCCCAGGGAGATGATGTAGTTGCCCTCGTTGTGCATGGTCTTGGGCACAAAGAGGTCTGGAATCTTGATCGCGCCATCGGCGTTCTTCAGAACGAAGATGTCATCGCGAGTGACCGGAGTGTTGAGCGGCGCGCCGAGTTCTTTCCAGTCAGGGAACAGTTCATTCAGCGCCCGAGGTTCGAACACCGCGCCTGACAGGATGTGAGCGCCGACTTCGGAGCCTTTTTCGACCACGCAGACGCTAATTTCCTTACCGGCTTCGGTGGCCTTCTGCTTCAATCGGCAGGCAGCGGAAAGACCAGCGGGGCCGGCACCGACGATGACCACGTCGAATTCCATGTATTCGCGTTCCACAGGTTATCTCCTACTCAAGGCTCAACAGTTTTTTTCTAATTGGAGGTTTGGTGTCGCATCCATGAACCCCGGCACAACGCTGGGAGAGGACAATCGATGAACCACCTTTCTCTCTGGGTGGCGCATTATATCTACACCACTCTTAGCGTCCAATACAAACGTTTGTTTGAATTTGCTCCAGCCCAGAGAAATCAAAGAAGCGCGGCTTATGACTGGCCATTTTGGCGTATTGACCGGAATAGGTGTTCCGGTCAAGATACGGGCGGTTTTGCGCTCGCCGTAGGCTGACTGTTGGTTTCAAGAGCACCTCTAAAAACAGGGCGAAGGCGGTACAAGGTGACGCGCAGCGCAGGTTTGGCGCGAAGTTTACACGTCGCGACAAAGAATGACTCGTTAGTCACGACTGACGAACGGTCATTACGCTTCGTGAGCAGGGTCACCCATTACAAATGCCGGCGTTTTTAGAGGTGCCCTTGTACCCGATGAGCATCAACCGCCAGGTTCGCCTAGGCGACTTTCTTTTCACCGGAGAGTAACGAGGAATCCATGAAGGTTCTTGTAGCTGTCAAACGAGTGGTCGACTATAACGTCAAGGTTCGCGTCAAAGCGGACAACTCCGGCGTCGATCTCGCTAACGTCAAGATGTCGATGAACCCTTTCTGCGAAATCGCAGTGGAAGAAGCCGTACGCCTGAAAGAGAAAGGTGTTGCGACTGAAATCGTCGTCGTCTCCATCGGCCCGTCCACCGCTCAAGAGCAACTGCGCACCGCGCTGGCTCTGGGTGCCGACCGCGCCATCCTCGTCGAATCCGCCGAAGACCTGACTTCCCTGGCCGTTGCCAAGCTGCTCAAGGCTGTTGTCGACAAGGAACAGCCTTCGTTGGTGATCCTTGGCAAACAAGCCATCGACAGCGACAACAACCAGACTGGCCAGATGCTCGCTGCACTGAGCGGTTACGGTCAGGGCACCTTCGCCTCGAAAGTCGAAGTCACTGGCGACAAAGTTGCCGTGACCCGCGAAATCGACGGCGGCGCACAGACGGTTTCGCTGAAACTGCCGGCCATCGTCACCACCGACCTGCGTTTGAACGAGCCGCGCTACGCGTCCCTGCCAAACATCATGAAAGCCAAGAAGAAGCCGCTTGAAGTGCTGACTCCTGACGCTTTGGGCGTTTCCACCGCCTCTACCAACAAAACCCTGAAAGTCGAAGCGCCGGCTGCACGCAGCGCAGGCATCAAGGTCAAGTCGGTGGCTGAACTGGTCGAGAAACTGAAAAACGAAGCGAAGGTGCTTTGAGTTAAGGAGCCGAATCATGACTATCTTGGTAATCGCCGAACACGACAACAAAGTAGTGGCCCCGGCCACGCTGAATACCGTGGCTGCTGCCGCCAAAATCGGTGGTGACATCCACGTTCTGGTTGCCGGTCAGGGCGTTGGCGCTGTAGCTGAAGCTGCCGCGAAAATCGCTGGCGTGGCCAAAGTGCTGGTCGCCGACAACGTTGCCTACGCGCACCAACTGCCAGAAAACGTTGCTCCGCTGGTCGCGGAGTTGGGCAAGGGCTACAGCCACATCCTGGCGGCTGCGACGTCCAACGGTAAAAACATCCTGCCGCGCGTTGCCGCTCAGCTGGACGTTGACCAGATCTCCGAGATCATCTCGGTTGAAAGCGCTGACACCTTCAAGCGCCCGATCTATGCCGGTAACGCCATCGCGACCGTTCAATCGAACGCTGCGGTAAAAGTCATCACCGTGCGTGCTACCGGTTTCGACCCGGTGGCCGCTGAAGGTGGTTCGGCTGCCGTTGAAGCGGTTGCTGCGGCTCACGACGCTGGCACTTCCAGCTTCGTTGGCGAAGAACTGGCCAAGTCCGATCGTCCGGAACTGACCGCTGCCAAGATCGTCGTTTCCGGCGGTCGCGGCATGCAGAACGGCGACAACTTCAAGCACCTGTACGCCTTGGCCGACAAGCTGGGCGCTGCTGTTGGCGCTTCCCGCGCCGCGGTCGACGCTGGTTTCGTACCGAACGACATGCAGGTCGGTCAGACCGGCAAGATCGTTGCACCACAGCTGTACATTGCCGTCGGTATCTCCGGCGCGATCCAGCACCTGGCCGGCATGAAAGACTCCAAAGTGATCGTTGCGATCAACAAGGACGAAGAAGCGCCGATCTTCCAGGTGGCCGATTACGGCCTGGTGGCGGATTTGTTCGAAGCCATCCCCGAGTTTGAGAAGCTGGTCTAATCCAGCGGCTTGACTTATAAAGAGCCCGGCCTTTTGGCCGGGCTTTTTATTGTCTGCGATTTGAGTGTGGGGAAATACGCCATGGATTTGCGTCGCTTGATCGGCTTGTGCGCGCTGCTGAGCCTGTCGGCTTTGCCCTTGCTGTCAGTCGCCGCGGGCAAATGCGAGCGGCTGGTGGTGACCGGCAGCCCGGATGCACCACCGTATCTGTGGCAAGACCCGCAAGACCCGACACACTTGATCGGTACCAGCGCCGACTTGTTGCAGCAGATGGCGGGGGAGTTGGGGATCAAGGTCGAGTTGCTGTACGCCGGCAATCGATCTCAAGCGCTGGATGAAGTGCGTAGCGGGCGTATCGACATGCTGGCCGATGCGCCTCTGATGGACAATCAACTCGAATCACTGGATTACATCCAGCCGCCGTTGCTGGAAAACGACTATCTGGTCTGGACCCGCAAGGGCTCGGCATTGGTCTACAACGAGGCGCAGGATTTGCGTGGGCATGTTGGCGCAGTCTCGGCAAAGGCTCGTTTGACACAATCTTTCGAGGCCTACGCACAAGAGCAATTGACCTTGATGAGTCTGCCGAACCTGACACAGGCTTTTCAGAAGTTGCTGCTGGGTGACGCGGACTATGTGCTTGCCGGGCGTTATACCGGAATGGCCATGGCGCAGACATTGGGCATGGCCAACGATGTGCAGGCGTATCCGCAACCGATCGACCGACCGGGGCTGTTCCTCGCCATTTCCCGCAACTCTGCCTGCAACGATCCATGGTTACGCGGACAGCTGTCGAAAAAGATGACAGAATTGCCCGCGTCCGGCCTGACGCAGGCCGTGCTGCAGCGCAATCTGGAGCGCTGGAAAGCACACTTGCAGCAACCCGTCAGCACCCCAAAACAGTAGGGATTTTTAGTGACTCTTCGACCTCTTTTCGCTGCCATGGCCGTTATGGCCCTGGTGGGTTGTGCTGCCGATCCGGCGCCGAATGAACAATTGCGTTTGACCGAGCGGGCCCTGGAACAGGCCGCCGCTGTCGGGGCAACGACTGAAGACGTGCCAGAGCTGAAACTCGCTGAAGGCAAGTTCGCTCAGGCTCAGGCCGACATGACCACTCAAGCGTTCAAGGATGCGCGTATGCAGGCCGAACAGGCAGAACTGGACGCGCGTCTGGCCGAGGCCAAGGTTCTGACAGTGAAAAGTCAGGAAAAACTGAACGTGCTCAACACCCGCATCACTCGCCTGCGCAAGCAACTGGGAGATGCCCAATGAGCCTGAAAAACACCATTCTGGGCGGTTTGCTGCTAGTCGGTTGCGCGGGGCTTGCCGGCTGCGCAGGTCAACACAGTGCGGCGGCTTTGCAACAAGCCAGCGCTGACTTTCAGAAGGTCAAGGAAGATTCGAATGTGCTGCGCATCGCGCCCAAGGACGTGATTCGGGCAGGTGAGTCCCTTGCCCGGGCTGATCGCCTGTCGACCTACTGGGGCAGCGGCCCGGATGTTAAGCATTACGCTTACCTGAGTCAGCGTTACAGCGAAATTGCCCGGCAGCACACCGAGCAAGCGCTGAATGACGAACGTGGGGCGAAGCTTGAACTGGAGCGTCAGCGCCTGCAGTTGGCGTTGCGCGAGAACAAACTGCTCAGCGTGCAACAACAAGGTAAATGGCTGGAAGAGCAAATCATCAACCTGGCCACGACCCAGACCGATCGCGGTCTGGTCATGACCCTGGGGGATGTACTGTTCGACACCGGTGAAGCCGAGCTGAAAAATTCGGCAAACCGCACCGTATTGAAAATTGTCCAGTTCCTGCAGCTCAACCCCAAGCGTGTAGTGCGTATCGAAGGCTATACCGACAGCACTGGTGGCAAGCAGGACAACCTCAAACTGTCGCGCGATCGCGCCCAGTCGGTGGCGGACATGCTGATCGATCTGGGGATCGAAGATAAGCGCATTCAGGTCGAAGGCTACGGCGATGAATACCCGGTAGAGGCCAACGCTTCCGAGCGGGGGCGTGCGCAGAACCGCCGGGTCGAAATTGTGTTCTCCGACGAAAAAGGCCAGCTCGGCGCTGCCCGCTAAGGTCAGCGTTACTGGAAAACCCGGCCCCTCAGCGGTGCCGGGTTTTTTTATACCTGCGAAATAGCCCGTAAAACAGTACAGTTTTTGCTGTCACTGCACTGTACGGTCGACTATTGTGGCAACTGTCCCAGTACACTTCTAAACTGTTCCGGTAATGTTTCACACAAGAATAAAATGCCCGTGAAATCGAGTGCTGCGTCATGACCAATCTATTGCTCTATCAACGTATCGCTCAGCAATTGGCTGAGGATATCCGGCGTGGTGTCTATCAGCCCGGCGAACGCGTGCCTTCAGTGCGCAAGATGAGTTCGCAGCTCAATGTCAGCCACGCGACGGTGCTTCAGGCATATGCCAACCTCGAAGATCAGGGGCTGATTCGCGCACGCCCGCAGTCGGGTTACTACGTCCACCAGACCCCGGCACTGACCGCGCCGACGCCGGATATCGCGCGTGTCGAACGTCCCGGCCTGGTCACGCGCAGCAGTATCATTCAGCAAGTGTTGGTCGAGTCGCGTCGCGAAGGGGTGTTCCCGCTAGGCGCGGCGGTGCCCAGTGTCGACTATCTGCCGGTACGGGCACTGCACCAGCAATTGGCCAAGGTCACGCGGTTCCACAGCCCGCGGGCGTTCAGTTACATGTTCAGCCCGGGTTTTGAGCCGTTGCGTCGCCAGGTGGCGATCCGCATGCGTGATGCCGGTGTAGTGGTCGACCCATCGGAAGTGGTCATCACCCATGGTTGCGTCGATGCGCTGCAAATGTCGTTGCGTGTCCTGACGCGTCCCGGCGATCTGATCGCGGCTGAGTCGCCGACCTACTACGGCTTGTTGCAGCTCGCCGACTTGTTGGGTTTGAAAGTCATCGAAATCCCCAGTGACCCGGCGACGGGCATGAGTCTGGAAGCCTTGCAGCTGGCTGCCAACCAGTGGTCGATCAAGGCGTTGGTACTGACCACGCGCCTGAGCAACCCGCTGGGCGGCACCATGCCGGAAGAGCGGCAAAAACAGCTGCTGCGTCTGGCTTCGGACTTCGATATTCAGATTGTCGAAGACGATATTTACGGCGAGTTGATGTTCGAGCAGGGCCGCACCAAAGCGCTGAAAGCCTATGACCGACTGGATCGGGTCATCTATTGCTCAAGTTTCTCCAAGACCCTGTCACCCGGTGTACGCATCGGCTGGATGATTGCCGGCAAGTACCAGCAGGAAATCCAGCGGCTGCAGACCTTCAGCACCCATTCGGCGTGCAGCGTGACGCAGATGGGGATTGCGGCCTATCTGGAGAACGGTGGCTACGATCGTCATTTGCGCTACATTCGCCAGGAGTACCGCAAGAACCTCAGCGCCTTCCAGTTGGCGGTGCAGCAGTACTTCCCTGAAGGAACGCAGATAACCCGGCCCACAGGCGGCTTCATTCTATGGGTCAGCCTGCCGGGTCGGGTCAATACGCAGGAATTGCATGTACGTGCGTTGCAGCAGGGCATCAGCATCGCGCCGGGGCTGATTTTCAGTAACACCGAGCAATTCAATCACTGCATTCGCTTGAACTGCGGCACGCCGTGGAATCGTGAAGCCGAGCGCGCGTTGATGACACTCGGGATGCTGGCCACTCAGCTTTGTCAGGAGACGGCAGGCGGTTTTTGACGCGCACCGGGGGCTGGATTGCTATGCGAGCTTGTCAGGGGCCTTGCAACAAGCGAGCATATGGCCCTCTGCCGTTAGCGCTGTAGTGTTCATGAAAGCGATTTTCCCTGCTGGTTTGATGTTGGCGTGCCTCTTGAGTGTCTTCATGCCAGGCAGCGCGATGGCTGCGACTGCTCTGGATAAAGGGGGCGTCAGCACGTCTGAAGCAAAAGTGAAGCCCGTTGCACCGGCGAAGAACCCTACTCCGGTCAAAAAGCCCAAAGTGACAAAGAAGCCGACGCCAGCGAAAAAACGCCCACCGATTGCTTCAAAATCAAAATCCGCGAGTGAAGTGGTCAGAACCACCTACTTGCCTCCGGCCACGCTGGATTTGAGCCTGCCGTCGGACATGGTCAAGCAGTTGCAACCTGTTGGCACCGTTCCGCTAGTCAAACATGCTCCGTTACTGCCACCCATGTTTGGTGAAAAAACCAGGGATGACAGCCCGTTCCAGCTCAACGGTCGCCTGCTCAGCAACGAAATGCAGTTGCAAATGCGCAAAGAAGAGCACCGGGAAGTCGAAGGTGCGGCGCTGGAATTTCAGTTCAAACAGTAAAACTCGCATTGATCTGTGACCCGCGTACCTGACGCTTTGTCGGAGACTGGTCAGTCACGCGTGTTTGAGCGAAAAACCTCTATCCGGCCAATTTAAAACGGCTGTTTTAGCGGGTACTCTAGTCCACGTTATTCAACACATTACCCGTCGCGAGGAGCGTGTCGTCATGAACTGCCGTGAAGGCTGTGGCGCCTGTTGCATTGCCCCTTCCATCAGCACACCTATCCCCGGCATGCCAAACGGCAAAGCGGCGGGAGAACGTTGTGTGCAACTGTCTGTCGATAATCTGTGCAGTATTTTCGGCAAGCCCGAACGGCCGGCGGTATGTGGCGCATTTCAGGCGGATGTCGAGGTGTGCGGCGACAGCCGGGAAGAAGCCATCAAGTTGATCGGTTGGTGGGAGCAAATGACCGCGGCGTAGTGTGTTCAACGAACGGAACTTCAACAATAAGGAATAAGACTATGGGTTCGCTGCATCGTATCGCTGTGTTGTGTGGTTTGACGGTTCTGCTGGCCACGACGGCCCAGGCTGAAGACTGGAAAACTGCCAAGGATGAGGACGGTATCAAGGTTTCCCTGAGTGAAGTCGCCGGGTCTCAGTACAAGGCCTACCGCGGTGTGACCGTGATGAAGACCTCCGTGGCCAAGTTGCGCGCTCTTCAGGAAGATGTGCCTGGCGCGTGTGCCTGGATTCACGAGTGCAAGGTGCAGAAGTTGCTCAAGCACGAAGGCGATCAAAGCTGGACCTACACGCAGTTCAGCACCCCATGGCCGGTGACTGCGCGTGACTCGGTGTTGCACGTGACCACTGTCGAAGGCGCCGATGGCAGCCTGACGCGCAAGCTTGAAGGTGTGCCGACCTACATTCCTGAAGAAAAAGGCTTTGTTCGTGTCGCCCAGGTTCTAGGCTTCTGGAAGTTTGTTCCAAAAGGCACGGACCAGGTCGAAGTGACCTATCAGGTTCACACAGACCCGGGTGGCAGCGTGCCGTCGTGGTTGGCTAACAAGTTTGTTGTCGACGCACCCTTCAATACCTTGAAAGCCCTAAAAGAGCGCGCCGAGAAGTAATCCCGCGCTTTTTTGCAAAGAGGCTGCCAACCGGCGGCCTTTTTCATATTAAACCGATGGATTCAGGAGGAACGATTTTCCGGTATTCGGGGTCGAGATGTTGTAAGCCCATCTGTGGGTTTTACCAAGGAGGCACCGATGCAAAAGTGGGAAGTCACCTTTGTTGATGATCATGGTGTGCAGACCGTGGAGCAGTTCGAATGCGAACAAGAACCCACGATGGAGCGGGCCGCGCAATTGATTCGGGCAAAACTCCTGCCTGTTTCGGCCGAGCTCGATCTCAATGATCTGGAGGGGCGGACCGATGACCCGACGGTCAAAAGCCTGAAAGATCAGAACAGCATTGAAATCCTCAGTATCACTCCAATTGCATAACCACTTGATGCGACTCGCAAACAGGCCTTGGCAGCAGCTCTGACTTGGGGCTACTCTGCAATCGAGATCAGCGAATGAATCGCTAAGGTCTGGTCTTGTCAGCTACATGCTTGTTTCCCGGCGGCAATCTGATTGCCGTATCGCCCTCACCATTCGGTTGCGGGCGCAGGGAGTACGGAAAGTCTATCCATCAGTTTGAGGAGGACGATTCATGAGCACAGCCTATCAAGAAGACATCAGCAGCAGTGTGCTGCGCCGCATGAAAGAGGGCGGTTTTGATTTCTCACGGTTCCATCCCATCGAGTTCTACGCAATTTTCCCGGATGAGGAGCGGGCACGCAGGGCGGCAGGGCATTTTCGCGGTGAATCCTTGAATGCGCAGGTCAGCGTGCGGGATGACGGTGCCTGGCATCTGGAGTTGAGCAAGGTGATGTACGCCACTTACGGCGGCATCGGCGACTTCGAACAGGACTTTGAGGCGGTGGTCGAGCCTTTAGGTGGGATTATCGAAGGATGGGGCGTCAAGCAGGAGGTACGAGGGCTACTCGCATAACACTATGAACAGCGACAACACGCAGCAACGGCTGACCTCAGGGTTGGCCGTTTTGGTTTTCGGATATCAGAAAATCAAAGGATCGCAGCTGCACACAGGCCGTGAAATCAACTCTGGCTATGCGCGAATGACCATGAGCATCGCTTCGCAAAGAAGCGGGGACGATCAGGTTGGGGCATTTGCCGCACAGGATTGGTGCGGCGCGTCTTCGGTGATTATCCAACCGATTGATAGTAAAGCGTTTATGCCGCTGGCACGGGCCTTGCGAAGTCCAGGTGTCCGGGTGACAAGGAGTACGGCATGATTCGCACCTATTTTGATGAAATGTACGACGCTGGCGGCCTGGTCCGCCCGCACTATCGGGAGTTCGCCCGTTGGTTAGCTGAAACGCCTGACGAGCTTTTGGCACAACGGCGACGCGAGGCCGATCTGTTATTTCATCGTGCCGGAATAACCTTCACGCTCTATGGTGATGAGCAGGGGACAGAGCGTCTGATACCCTTCGACACCATTCCCCGCAGCATCCCCGCCAGTGAATGGAGGATCGTCGAGCGCGGCTGTATTCAGCGGGTCAAGGCATTGAACATGTTCCTCGCCGACCTGTATCACGAGCAGCGCATCATCAAGGCCGGCATCATTCCGGCCGAGCAGGTGCTGGCCAACGAGCAATACCAGCTGGCCATGCAAGGGCTGGATCTGCATCGCGATATCTATTCGCATATCTCTGGCGTCGATCTGGTGCGTGATGGCGACGGCACGTATTACGTACTCGAAGACAATTTGCGCACGCCCAGCGGCGTCAGCTACATGCTTGAAGACCGCAAGATGATGATGCGGCTCTTCCCCGAGTTGTTCGCCGCCCAGCGCATCGCGCCCATCGATCATTACCCGAACCTGTTGCTCGACACGCTGAAAAGCTCCAGCCCGCTGGACAATCCAAGTGTCGTGGTACTGACTCCCGGCCGCTTCAACAGTGCGTTTTTCGAGCACGCGTTTCTGGCGCGGGAGATGGGTGTGGAACTGGTGGAAGGCGCGGACCTGTTCGTGCGTGACGACAAGGTGTTCATGCGCACCACCGACGGCCCGCAAGCCGTCGACGTGATCTACCGTCGCCTCGACGACGCCTTCCTCGATCCGTTGGCGTTCAACCCGGATTCGATGCTTGGCGTTCCAGGACTGCTGTCGTCCTATCGCTCCGGCAATGTGGTACTGGCGAATGCCATCGGCACCGGTGTCGCGGACGACAAGTCGGTTTATCCGTTCGTGACCGACATGATCCGTTTCTACCTGGACGAAGAACCGATCCTGAAGAACGTGCCGACCTGGCAGTGTCGCACCCCGTCAGAACTTTCTCACGTGCTGGCGAACCTGCCTGAGCTGGTGGTCAAGGAAACCCAGGGTTCCGGTGGTTACGGAATGCTGGTCGGGCCCGCTGCCACCGCTGCCGAAATCGAAGCGTTCCGCGCACGCATCAAGGCCAAGCCCCACGCGTATATCGCCCAACCGACGTTGTCCCTGTCGACCTGCCCGACGTTTGTCGAAAACGGCATCGCGCCGCGGCACATCGACTTGCGTCCGTTTGTCCTGTCTGGCCGCGAAACCCGGGTCGTACCCGGTGGCCTTACCCGTGTAGCCCTGCGCGAAGGATCCCTGGTGGTCAACTCGTCCCAGGGTGGCGGAACCAAGGACACCTGGGTGGTCGAGGATTGAAGGAAGCCTGCCATGTTAAGTAGAACTGCCTCGGATTTGTACTGGATGTCGCGTTACCTGGAGCGGGCGGAAAACCTCGCACGGATGCTCGACATCAGTTATTCGCTGTCATTGATGCCACAGGATGGGCGCGGTGATGGTCTGCACGAATTAGCGATGCCCTTGCTGATCACCGGCACGCTGGACGATTACCTTGAGCGCCACGGTCAATTGCACGCCGAGCGTTTGCTGCACTTCTTCGCCCTGGATGCGGCGAACCCGGCCAGTATCTACAGTTGTCTCGGCGCCGCGCGGGCCAGTGCTCACGCAGTACGTGGGCGAATCACCGCCGACATGTGGGAGAACATCAACGCGACCTGGCTGGAGATTCGCGGTATCGCCGAACAGGGCCTCAGTCGTTATGGCATGAGCCGTTTCTGCGAGTGGATCAAAGAACGTTCGCACCTGTTCAGGGGCGCGTCCTACGGCACCATCATGCGCAACGATGCCTTCCGCTTCATTCGCCTGGGGACCTTCATCGAAAGGGCCGACAACACGCTGCGCCTGCTCGATGCACGTTACGAAATGGCCGGCGATCAGGCCGAAGCGGTCAGCGACGGTACGGCCCACGCGTATTACCAGTGGAGCGCGTTGCTGCGGGCCTTGTCGTCGTTCGAGGCGTACACCGAGATCTACCGCGACGCGCCTGGCGCGAGGCACGTCGCCGAGCTGTTGCTGCTACGCGCCGACGTACCGCGTTCGCTGCGTGCCTGCACTGAAGAAATCGACCAGATCCTCGCCAGCCTGTCGGGGGTCAACGGCCGTCCCGCCCAGCGTTTGGCGGCAGAAATGGACGCACGGCTGCGTTACACCGGCATCAACGAAATCCTCGACGAAGGCCTGCACGCCTGGCTGACCGAGTTCATCCCGCTGGTGCGCCAGTTGGGCAACGCCATACACAGTTCCTACCTGGAGGCTGCATGAGACTTTCAATTAGCCACGAGACCACCTATCACTACGAAGATCAGGTGCGGGCGAGCATCCAGTATTTGCGACTGACGCCTCACGACAGCGAGCGTCAGCACGTGCTGAGCTGGCAGCTCGACCTGCCACGACCGGTGCGGGCGCAACTCGATCCGTTTGGCAACATCCTGCATGTGCTGACGATGGACGAGCCCCATGCGGCGATCGTCATCGGCGCGAGGGGGCAGGTGGACATCGATGAGTTGCGCGAGGCCGAGCATGAGAGCCAATCGGCGCTGCCGTTCTTGCGTTTCACTCGACTGACCGAGGCGGATGAAGCGCTACGTGCATTCGCCGAGAAGGAGTGTCGCCAACGCCGTGATCGCACAGCGTTGATCGACCTGATGCATGGCCTCAACCAGCACATGACCTACACGCCGGGTTCCACCGAAGTCGACACCAGTGCAGCTCAAGCGTTCGCCGGGCGCGCCGGGGTCTGCCAGGATCACGCCCATGCGTTTCTCGCCTGCACGCGTAGCCTGGGGATTCCAGCGCGGTATGTGTCGGGTTATCTGTACAGCGAAAACAGCGAGCACCTGGCCAGTCACGCCTGGGCTGAAGCCTGGCTCGACGACGCGTGGTACAGCTTCGATGTCACCAATGAACTGGCCAAGCCCGAGCGTCACCTGAAACTGGCGGTAGGCCTCGACTATCTCGATGCCTGCCCGGTACGCGGCATGCGTCGTGGCGGTGGCGGGGAGCAGATGCACGCCAAGGTGTTCGTCGCGCCAACCCCGGTGATCTCCGTTCAGCAGCAGTAAGACAGGGGATACCGCATCGCGAGCAAGCTCGCTCCCACAGGATTTCAGGTACACAGGAGATCCAGTGTGGGAGCGGGCTTGCTCGCGAAGAGGCCAGCTCAGGCGCCGCACCGCTCAAATCATCAGGGCTGCTGCTTACGCCCCGCCATATGCTTCAAATACCCCACCAGCAACGTCAGCTCCTCATCCGACAATACTTGTGTCGAGAACCCCGGCATTTTTGCCTGTGGCCATTGGCGCAAGCTTTGCGGGTCGCGGATATAGCGCTTGAGGTATTCAGCGCCAAAGTACTCGGTAGGGCTGAAGGGGATGTTCAGGTCCGGACCAAACTGTGCATCGCCCGCACCGTTCAGGCGGTGGCACGCCAGGCAGTTTTTCTGGAACAACGCATAGCCCAGATTCACCGGGTCATTGGCGGCGAGCGCCGGGTCTGGAAGCAGGGCAGGGAAGCGTACGCCGACCGCCGCCAGGCGTTTGATACTGGCGATCTGGAATGGCCATTGCTCGGGGCTGATATGGCCGGCCTGAGGGTTGGTCCACACCAGATAAAACGGTCCGGCGCCGGGTTTTCCTTCCGCCAGCGCTGGCCAAGGGTTGGCCGGGTCTTCAATGGCCAGCCACGCCTGTGCGCCTGCCGTATTGAGCAACGGCGCAGCAGTCAGTTCGGCAGCGAAACCGTCCAGGGCCACGGCTTGCAAGTGGTCGTCAGCTTTGATACCAGTCAACAACGCCGCCAGCGGCACCGCGCGATAACTCATGTTCCTTTTGTAGGAAACATCGTCGGTGATCTGAATCGTCTGAACCTGAGGATGCTTGAGCAACTCCTCGGTTTTCCAGGTTCGGCTGCTGGTGCCCAGGTCAAGCACCAGCTGTGCGGCATACGAGGGCGTGCTGAGCAGCAAGGCCCCGAGCAAAAGTAGAGCTTTCAAGTGATCGCCATCCTGTCGAAGGTATGCCGTAGAGGTTGGCACACGCACGCAGACCCGGAAAGCGAGCGAGTCAGTTTTTTAGTGAGGCGTCGTCAACAACCACACTTGATTATCCGATCACTTTGGTAAGGTTCGGCAAAATCAGTAACAGCGTAGTGGCGAATAAAATGAGCCCGGCTTGACGCACTTTCGAATGTTTGAACATGGCTGTTTGCCTTTTTTTGTTATTTCCTGAGCGTCGAATGCTTGCCTGCATTTCTCCATGACGGCAAAGCGCTGTAGTGCTTTTCTCACGGGCGCCTCGGCAAAACCCGACGACAACCCCGTACGGTTTACCTTAGGGGCCCCGCAGACTGTGCTTTAGATCCATTTCGTATGAAGTAAGAGCAAACTGCTTCAAAAAAGGCATGAGGCATACTGCCAGCTGCTTTGCCGGCCTTTTGCTAGACAGTTCGGTGACCTGAATCGGTTAATCCGATAGCTCACTACCGTTCGTCTGAGCGTGACCGTCAAGGCCGTTGAGCGCTTCGGTCATTGAATCCGCCGCTGCTGAGCCTAAGGTGAGAACTCGCCAATTATTCACCTGCCCAGCGGTACGAGGACGTCATGACCCAAGCTTTGATTTTCGATGCGTTACGCACGCCCCGTGGCCGTGGTAAGGCTGATGGCGCCTTGCACAGCGTCAAACCGGTGAACCTGCTGGCAGGCTTGCTCGGCGCTCTGCAACAGCGGACGCAACTCGATACTCGTGAAGTCGATGACATCGTGATCGGCTGTGTCACGCCGATTGGCGATCAGGGCGCCGATATCGCCAAAACCGCAGCGCTGGTGGCCGACTGGGACGTTAGCGTCGCAGGTGTGCAAATAAACCGCTTCTGCGCGTCCGGGCTGGAAGCAGTGAATCTTGGGGCGATGAAAGTGCGTTCCGGCTTTGAGGACCTGGTGGTGGTCGGCGGCGTCGAGTCCATGTCCAGGATGCCGATGGGCAGCGACGGCGGGGCCTGGGCGTTGGATCCACAGACCAACCTGCACTGCCATTTCACCCCGCAAGGCGTGGGCGCCGACCTGATTGCCACGATTGAGGGCTTCAGCCGTCAAGACGTCGATACGTACGCGCTGCACTCTCAACAGAAAGCTGCGCGGGCACGGGCGAACGGCTCGTTCAAAAAGTCCCTGGTGCCGGTGCAGGATCAGAACGGCATCGTCCTGCTGGATCATGATGAGTTCATTCGCGCCGAGTCGACGCTGGAAGGTTTGGGCAAGCTCAAGCCGAGCTTCGAGATGATCGGGCAAATGGGCTTCGACGCTACTGCGTTGCGGGTCTACAGCCACGTGGAGCGAATCAATCACGTTCACACGCCGGGCAATAGCTCGGGGATCGTCGACGGTGCGGCGCTGATGTTGATCGGCTCCGAAGCAAAAGGTCGGGCGTTGGGCTTGCAGCCGCGGGCACGGATCGTCGCCACGGCGGTCACCAGCACCGATCCGACCATCATGCTCACCGGCCCGACGCCGGCCACTCGCAAGGCCTTGGCCAGGGCCGGGCTGCGGGTCGAGGACATCGATCTGTTCGAGGTCAACGAAGCGTTCGCCTCAGTGGTGCTCAAGTTCATCAAGGATATGGCCATCGATCCGGCCAAGGTCAACATCAACGGCGGCTCTATCGCCATGGGCCACCCGCTGGGCGCCACCGGTTGCGCAATTCTCGGCACCTTGCTCGATGAACTCGAAGTGCGGCAGTTGCGCTACGGCCTGGCGACCCTCTGTGTCGGCGGCGGCATGGGCATCGCCACCATCATCGAACGCCTCTGAGCCTCCGAATTCAAGGAAAATTGCCATGACCGATGCCATTCGTTACGAAAAAGGACAGGACCAGGTTGTCGTCCTGACCATCGACCTGCCGGGCCAGAGCGCCAACACCATGAACGCGGTGTACCGCGAGGCCATGGCTGATTGCGTTGCGCGTCTGGTGGCTGACAAGGAATCGATTGCCGGAGTGATCATCACCTCCGCGAAAAAAACCTTCTTTGCTGGCGGCGATCTCAACGAGCTGATCAACGTCGGCAAGCCTCAAGCCAAAGCTTTCTACGACATGGTGTTGCTGCTCAAGGCTCAGCTTCGGACGCTGGAAACACTCGGCAAACCGGTGGTCGCGGCAATCAACGGCGCGGCGCTGGGGGGTGGTTGGGAAATCTGTCTGGCCTGCCATCACCGCGTTGCGCTGGATAATTCGTCGGTGCAGATCGGTTTGCCGGAAGTCACGCTGGGGCTGCTGCCGGGCGGCGGCGGGGTGGTGCGCATGGTGCGCATGCTGGGTCTGGAGAAGGCGCTGCCGTATCTGCTCGAAGGCAAGAAAGTCCGGCCGCAACAAGCCCTGCAAGCCGGTTTGGTTGATGAGCTGGCGGCGGATCGTGATGAACTGCTGGCCAAGGCACGCGCGTGGATTGTTGCCAACCCAGCGGTCAAACAGCCTTGGGATGTGAGCGGTTACCAGATTCCCGGCGGCACACCGTCGAACCCGAAAGTCGCGCAGATGCTGGCCATCGCACCGTCGATTCTGCGCAGCAAAACTCAGGGTTGCCTGCCGGCGCCGGAGAAGATCCTCTGCGCCGCGGTTGAGGGCGCTCAGGTCGATTTCGACACGGCTCAGTTGATCGAAACCCGCTACTTCACCGAGCTGACTACCGGTCAGGTGGCGAAGAACATGATCGGCACCTTCTGGTTCCAGCTCAACGAGATCAACGCTGGCGGCTCGCGTCCTGCGGGTTTTGCACCGCATGTGACGAAAAAACTCGGCGTGCTCGGCGCGGGCATGATGGGTGCCGGGATTGCCTACGTCAGTGCCGTGGCCGGTATTGACGTAGTGCTCAAGGACATCAACCTGGCGGCAGCCGAGAAGGGCAAGGCTCACTCGGTAGCACTGCTGGACAAAAAAGTCGCCCGTGGTCAGCTAAGCGCAGCGCAGCGTGACGCCTCCCTGGCGCGGATCAAGACCAGCGAGCAGGACGTCGATCTGGCGGGCTGTGACCTGATCATCGAAGCCGTGTTCGAAGACCGCGAACTGAAAGCCAGGGTCTCGTCGGCCGCACAAAAAGTCGTCGGTGCCGATGCGGTCATCGCTTCCAACACCTCGACCTTGCCAATCAGTGGTCTGGCGACTGCCGTTCCCGATCAGTCGAAATTCATCGGCCTGCACTTTTTCAGCCCGGTCGACAAAATGCCGCTGGTGGAAATCATCAAAGGCGCCAATACCAGCGATGAAACCCTGGCCCGTGGTTTCGATTTCGTCCTGCAAATCAAGAAAACCCCGATTGTGGTCAACGACAGCCGTGGCTTCTTCACCTCGAGAGTCTTCGGCACTTTTACCAATGAAGGTATCGCCATGCTCGGCGAAGGCATCTCGGCGCCGATGATCGAAACCGAGGCGCGCAAGGCCGGAATGCCGATCGGTCCGCTGGCGATCTCCGACGAAGTTTCCCTGAGCCTGATGAGCCATATCCGTCAGCAAACCGCAAAGGACTTGCAAGCCGAAGGTAAACCGCTGCCAGCGCACCCGGCATTTGCCGTGATCGATCTGCTGCTCAACGAATACCTGCGCCCCGGCAAAGCCGCGGGTGGCGGTTTCTACGAATACCCGGCCGGTGGACAGAAACATTTGTGGCCAGAGCTGAAAACGCGTTTCGAGAAAGCTGACGGGCAGATATCGCCACAGGATGTACGCGATCGCTTGCTGTTTGTGCAAGCCATCGAAACCGTGCGCTGCGTGGAGGAGGGCGTGCTGCTGTCGACGGCCGATGCCAACATCGGTTCGATCTTCGGCATTGGTTTCGCCGCCTGGACGGGCGGGGCGTTGCAGTTCATCAACCAATACGGTGTGAAGGATTTTGTCGCCCGTGCCCAATACCTGGCCGAACAGTACGGCGAGCGCTTCACACCGCCGGCTTTGTTGCTGGAAAAAGCCGCGAAGGGCGCGTTGTTCTGAGGGAGTCGCTCTGACGGATTGGCGGTGCGCACCGGGCTTGCCTGACCCCGCGTTTCAAGGCAGGCTCTGGGTGTGCACTATCGCCTCTATCGTGTCAGGTATTTTTTATGTCGTTACGCATCTGCATTCTGGAAACCGACATCCTGCGTCCAGAACTGGTCGATCAATATCAGGGGTACGGGCAGATGTTCCAGCGTCTGTTTTCGCAGCAACCCATCGCTGCCGAATTCACCGTCTACAACGTCATGCAGGGCGAATACCCAAGTGATGAGCTGAGTTTCGATGCCTATCTGGTGACCGGCAGCAAGGCTGATTCATTCGGCACCGACCCGTGGATTCAAACTCTCAAGACTTACCTGTTGGAGCGCTATAAGCGCGGCGACAAGCTGCTGGGCGTGTGCTTTGGCCATCAATTGCTGGCGCTGCTGCTGGGTGGCAAAAGCGAGCGCGCGACCCAGGGTTGGGGTGTCGGCACCCACAAGTACAAACTGGCCGCCAAAGCGCCGTGGATGAGCCCGGTGCGGGAAGAACTGACACTGCTGATCAGTCACCAGGATCAGGTCACTGCGCTACCGGAAAACGCTACGGTGATCGCGTCCAGCGACTTTTGCCCGTACGCCGCGTATCACATCAACGACCAGGTGCTGTGCTTCCAGGGCCACCCGGAGTTCATTCACGATTACTCGCGGGCGTTGCTGGAAATCCGCCAGCAACACCTTGGCGAACAGGTCTATCAAAAAGGCATTGAAAGCCTGACAAATGAGCACCACGGCACCACCGTTGCCGAATGGATGATGCGGTTTGTAGCCCACAAACCCGAGACCAAATCGGTTTAAATCCTGAAAGCATCGCGGGCAAGCCACGCTCCCAAAGGGTTCAGGTGTACCTGTGGAAGCGTGGCTTGCCCGCGATCGAGCGCGAAGCGCTCGCCATGCATCCTGCTGTTATAACCACCCCGACCGCTTGAAGCTCACCCACAACGCGAAACATCCCACGGTCATAAACCCCATCACCACAAAATAGCCGTAGTGCCAGCTCAGCTCCGGCATGTTCTGAAAGTTCATCCCGTAGATCCCGGCCACCGCCGTCGGGAACGCCAGAATCGCCGCCCAGGCCGCAAACTTGCGCTGCACCACGCTTTGTCGGGCCGCTTCCAGCAATACACCGATCTCGATGGTCTGGCTGGCAATGTCGCGTAACGTCGTCAGGTCCTCCATTTGTCGCGTGACATGGATCTGCACATCGCGAAAATACGGGCGCATGTTCTTGTCGATGAACGGGAAGTTCAGCTTCTGCAGCTCTTCGCTGATCTCCACCATCGGCGCCGCATAACGGCGCAGGCGCAACACGTCGCGCCGCAAACCATGAAGGTTCTGAATGTCCTTTTCGTTGAGCGTGCTGCACAGCACGTTGCGCTCCAGCTCATCGATCTCGCTATGGATCGCTTCGCCCACTGGCTGATAGTTTGCGATGACGAAATCGAGCAGGGCGTAGAGCACGAAATCTTCGCCGTGCTCGAGCAACAGCGGACGCGCCTCACAGCGTTGGCGCACATGGGCGTAGGACGCCGAGTGACCGTTGCGGCAGGTGATGATGTAACCCTTGCCGGCAAAGATGTGGGTTTCGATGAACTCCAGTTTGCCCTCATGGCGCACCGGTGAGTACGTGATGATAAACAGCGCATCGCCAAAGGTTTCCAGCTTCGATCGGCTGTGTTTATCCAGAGCGTCTTCAATCGCCAGTTCGTGCAAGCCGAACTGACGTTGCAGGTTGGCCAGCTCCTGGGCGTTCGGCTCTTCAAGGCCGATCCATACAAAGTGGCCTGGTTTTGCAGCCCAGGCGGCACCCTCGTCAAGGGTGATATCGGTGACTCTCTTACCGGCACTGTAGACCGCAGCCGCAACGACTCTACCCATAATTCTTATTCACTTCTTCTTGGCAAATGGTAATGACAGGCAGTGTCCAGCTTATCCTGCTCTTAAGCTTGAGAGTCAGCAAAATCAGTGAAGTTCGTCGGCAAAAAGAAGCCCGCACAGGGCGGGCTTCATTCAGGCAGCTTGCAGCTGTCGATCCATCGACTCGATGCACTCGCGCATCTGTTCGCGGCACTGGGCGATCAGCATCGGCATGTCGTCCAGGCTCAGACCGGCGGTAGGAATCGCCGGCAACGAGCGGATCAGGATCTTGCCACTGCGCCAGCGGTTCAGGCGCATATGGTTGATGTAGCTGCTGACGCACACCGGCACGATTGGCACCCCGGCGGCGATCGCCATCTGGAACGCGCCTTTCTTGAATGGCAGCAATTCTTCGCCCAGGTTGCGCGTGCCTTCCGGGAACACCCAGATCGAGGTGTCCTTGTGTTGCAAGGTGTTGGTGGTGGTGAGCATCGACTGCCGAGCCTTGTGCGCATTGCCACGGTCGATCAGCACATTGCCGGCCAGCCAGAACAACTGCCCGAACAGCGGCACCCATTTCAGGCTCTTTTTACCAATGCACACGGTGCGGTGCGGCACCACATTACCCAGCACAAACAAATCGTAGTTGGACTGATGGTTGGCGATCACCACGCAGCTTTGCGTCTTGTTCTTCAGCCCGTCGACGTCGGCCTTCACCCGCAAACGCAAAATACACATCGCCGGCCAGGCATAAAGACGCGCGCACAAACGGCTGTTATCCGGATTGAACGGCCGGCACAGGCCAAGCACTACACCGAGCACACCCGCTACAGCAAAATGCAGGGCCATCAATAACATGCGAAACAGATACAGCATCTACAAGCCCGCCGGGACAAAAGGTGGCGCAGTGTACGGATGTGCACTGTATTCGGCAATTGCTGCTATAGAGGTAGGGGATAGGCGATGTTTAAGCGCATGTTTCAGACTGATAGCGTCAGATGCGGAGTAGAGCAGCTGAAGGACTTTAAACAGATCAGCCAAGAAAAAGCCCGACTCTGCGGTCGGGCTTTTCGTTGTAGCGCTTTCGGGTTAAACCAAGTGTTCCTGATCCTGGATGATCGCGTTGTCCAGTGTCTCCAGCAGGGCCTTGCGTACTTTGAGCTTGGTGTTCTTGTGCGCGGTCATGTTGATCTTCTTCAACTGACGCGCCATAGCCTGTGCGGCACCTTGCAGTTCTTCGGCAGAAACGACCTTGTCGAGGAAGCCAGCATCCACAGCGCCCTGCGGATCGAACATCTCGGCGTTGATTACCGAACGGTGGAACGCCGACTTGCGCAGACGATCACGGGCCAGCTCGATGCCGGCGTGGTGCATGGTCATGCCAATCTGCACTTCGTTCAGGCCAATACTGAACGGGCCGTCGACACCAATCCGGTAATCAGCCGACAACAGAATGAAAGCGCCCTTGGCCACCGCATGCCCTGGGCACGCGACGATCACCGGGAAAGGGTGCGACAACAGACGACGGGCGAGGGTCGAACCGGCGGTCACCAGGCTCACTGCTTCTTTAGGACCTGCCGTCATCACCTTCAAGTCATAACCGCCCGACAGAATGCCCGGCTGACCGGTGATGATCACCACCGCACGATCCGTCACCGCCTGATCCAGCGCAGCATTAAACGCGGCAATCACGTCCGGCGAGATGGCATTGACCTTGCCATTACTCAAGGTCAGGGTCGCGATACCGTCTTCGAGGTGGTAGGAAATCAACTCACTCATGACGCTATTCCTTGTATTGAAGTGCGGCAGACGTTACCCACCGTCGTAGGCCAGGTAAAGCGCCATGACTGACCGGCCAGTCAGCCAATTCGCGCCCGCCCAGCGTAGCCGGCCATACGTACCGCGCATTGCCCACTATATAGACGCATTCACCCGGCCGAAGATTGGCAGGTTTGCCCTGCCTAGAAACCCGTCCGAACGCGCAAATCGCTTAACCGCATGAAAATTCTGAAAAAAATATTTGCCATCGGAAAAGCTTTCGACTACATTAGCGCGCCTCGACAGACAGAACATGTTTGAAGAGATACGGTGAAGTGTCCGAGTGGCTTAAGGAGCACGCCTGGAAAGTGTGTATACAAGAAATTGTATCGAGAGTTCGAATCTCTCCTTCACCGCCAAATTTTAACTTAAAGGCCCCATTTTATGGGGCCTTTTTGCATTCTGCGGTTTCTGTTCCCCCACCCTCTCGTTCAGTCTATTGAGCGTACTGACAAGCCAGCTTTCGAGATCATCCAAACCCAATCTGGATACGAACGGGTACAAAGGACCAGGCTCTCCAAAAACGTCGACTCCATGTAGCAGATGTTCGATCTCTTCGATGATCGCCACCCCCCTACATCATCGCCAACAAAAACTCGGAGCCCAACGACCCGCGCTAACCGCTCGTGACTTCTGGGTTGCGCATCGGTAGCCTAGTCATCACCATCCGAGCTATCGCCATCGAGTTGATCTCCAGAGGACAAAGGACTGCCCCATGATTCCCACTCAAGACCTAGTCGTGTTCGTTGCCGCCGCGCTGCTCATGGTACTCACCCCCGGGCCGAACATGATCTACCTGATTTCCCGCTCGATCTGTCAGGGCCGCAGGGCCGGCGTCACCTCTTTGCTGGGGGTGGTGGCGGGTTTCTTCGTGCATCTATTTGCCGCCGCCGCAGGTTTGACGGCAGTGTTCCTCGCCGTACCGATGGCATATGAAGTGCTGAAATGGGCCGGTGCGCTGTACCTGGGGTGGCTGGCCTGGCAAGCGCTCAAACCTGGGGCCCGCTCGCCGTTCGAGGCCCAGCAACTGCCGCCGGACTCGTCGAAGAAACTGATCCTGATGGGGTTTCTCACCAGCGCCCTGAACCCGAAAATCGCAGTGTTCTACCTGTCGGTGTTTCCGCAGTTCATCAACCCCGAGCACGGTTCAGTGTTCACCCAGAGTATCGTCCTCGGCCTGACCCAGATCAGCGTAAGCTTTTCGGTCAACCTGCTGATCGCGCTGTTCGCCTCCGGGATTGCCGCGTGGTTCGTCCACAACCCATTGTGGCTGGCAGTGCAGCGCTACTTTATGGGGTTTGTGCTGGCGGGGCTCGCGGTACGTTTAATGCTCGAGCAGCATCGTACCGCGTGATTTTTTGATTGTCCCCACGATCCAGGTGCACAGCATGTCTGCGATTTAAAAAAGCCCTGTCTCTCACTGAGAGACAGGGCTTTTTTTCGGGGCTGTGTCCCGTCTTCGACGCCGTGCGGTCTGTTTAACGCTAAGCGTTGGGTGCCGGAGGCCCGAAACCTGAATCCAGCTGTATCAGTTGGCTGATGGTCTGGCCGACCTTGCTCACGGCCATTTCGATTTTTCGATTAGGTGCGTTGGCGAAGTTGAGCCGAATGCAGTTGCGGTATTTGCCGGCTGCCGAAAAGATGTTGCCGTTGGCGACTTGCACGTCTTGGGCTTCGAGCAGGCGGTTGAGGGAATAGGCGTCGAAATCTTCCGGCAGTTCGACCCACAAGGTAAAGCCGCCCTGCGGCTGGCTGATACGGGTGCCCGCCGGGAAGTAACGACTGACCCATTCGGTCATCAGGTCGCCGTTGCGTTTGTATTGCTTGCGCATGCGTCGCAGGTGCAGCAGGTAATTACCCTTGGCGATGAATTCAGCGACGGCTAGTTGTGGCTGGGTCGCGGTGGCGCCGGAGCCGATGTATTTCATGTACAGCACTTGTTGCAGGTAGCGCCCCGGTGCAATCCAGCCGACGCGCAGGCCGGGCGCCAGGGTCTTGGAAAATGAACTGCACAGCAGCACGCGGTTGTCTTCATCAAAGGACTTCAGCGAGCGCGGCCGTGGATAACGATGGGACAGGTCGCCATAGATGTCGTCTTCAATGATCGGTACATCGAAGCGTTGGGCCAGGCGGATCAGAGTGCGCTTGCGGTCGTCGGGCATGATGTAGCCCAGCGGATTATTGCAGTTGGGGGTCACCTGGATGGCTTTGATCGGCCACTGTTCGAGGGCCATTTCCAGGGCTTCCAGGTTGATGCCGGTCACTGGATCGGTGGGAATCTCCAGGGCCTTCAAACCGGTGGCGTTGAGGATTTGCATCATCCCGTGGTAGCTCGGCGAGGCGATGGCAACGATGTCGCCCGGCACGCAAATCGCCCGGATGGCGGTTGACAGGGCTTCCTGGCAACCGCTGGTGACGATGATCTCGGCCGGGGTCAGGCGGCAGCCGGAATCGATGGCCAGCCGGGCGATTTGTTCGCGCAGGACCGGCACCCCTTGGATGTGGTTGTATTGCAGGCTTTGGCTGTCGCTGCGTCGGTTGATGCGCGCCATGGCGGTGAGCAGCGGCTTGAGGGTAGGGGCGGTGACATCCGGCATGCCGCAACCCAGCTGCACGACGCTGGCGCTTTGTTCGAAGCGCATCAGCTCCTGCACCATGTCCCACAGGGAAATGTCCACCGGCCGCAAGGTCGGGCGGCCCATCTGCGGCAGTTCCGGCATGCGTCGGCCGGCCGGCACGAAGTAACCGGACTTGGGACGCGGTATCGCCAGCCCCGAACATTCAAGTACGCGATAGGCCTGTTGTACGGTGGTCAGGCTGACGCCGTGTTCCTGGCTTAGCGTACGCACAGAGGGCAGGCGCTCGCCTGGCCCATAAAGGCCCTGCTCGATGCGGCTGCTGATGAATTCGGCGAGGTTCAGATAGAGAGTCATGGCTCTGACTGTAGCGCGTCATCTGTAGCTTAAGAAGCTACAGATTGGACTTATTTTGAAATATTTTTCGCCAAAAAAAGCCAACTGTATTAAAAAAAATAGCCGGCGCTGTATCTGCAATACACCCAGGCACCTTGGGATGATAGTTCTCCTGGGGTATACGAGGTCCAGTAAAGACGCTCGTCGCAAAATTCTAAGACGGCACCCCATGTTTTTGGAAAAATCCTACAAATTCAGGCGTCTGGCAGCGGCTTAGAACGCTTCCGGCACATGACCAGCGATTACCGATGAGGATGAAGGCGGCATGACGGCAAGGATGACACTCACTCCGCAGATGGCTGAATACGAGCAAAAATTCACTGACGGCGGCGAAGTCCGCTGGTTACCGTATTTGATGTATTTCCATCCGGCCAACCACCGCTCGCCGGTGGTCAACACCGACAGTGTGGGCTTCCGCTACTCCGAATCTCTGGGCGTCGAATATTCGGCGGCTGATTGCGACAAAAACAGCAGTGTTCGCCTGTTGGCTGGCAGTTCTACGGTATTCGGTATCGGTGCCAGTTCCGACAGCTGGACCTTGTCTTCGCGCCTGTCGGCGAACGATCCGCGCGGTCAGCGCTGGCTGAACTTCGGCGGTCGCAGTTTCAACTCAACCCAAGAACTGATGCTCTTCACGCTCAACCGCCACCTGCTGCCAAAGGTGGATGAGATCGTGCTGTTTTCCGGGTTCAACAACCTCGGCTTGGCGCGCCAGCCAAAGGAGTACCGTGGCGAGCACGGGGCTTTTTTCAACTGCCATCAGTTCTTCAATGCATTCGCGCCCGAGCAGCCAACGCACAGCTCGTGGAGCCTGACCAACCTGTTCGGCAAGACCCAGGAGCCAGAGCCACCGGCTCCGCCGTCGATGGGAGAGCAGATCGATTACGCGGCCAACCTGACGCTGCAACAATTGGATATCTGGCGCGCCCTGGCCAAGGATATGGGCGCGAAGCTGACCTTCATTTTGCAACCGCTGGCCGGCTGGATTCGGGCAAAAGGTTGCAGTGAAGAGGAGCAACTGTTTGCCGAACTGGATCAGGCCGGAAATTTCACTGAGGTGTATGGCGATATTTTGCAGACCCGTGTGCGTGAAGCCTATGCCGCGCAGTTGCGCGAAGGGGCGCACAAAATGGGTGTGGGCTTTGTCGATATCACGCCGTTGATGGCTGAGGCGCTGGGCCCGGATGACTGGCAGTTCGTCGACCGGATTCACTTCACTGACAAAGGCAATGACCTCGTTTCAAAGCTCATTCTTGATGCCACTCACTAAAGGGAAACTGTGATGAAATCTATCAAAAAGCTTATCCAACGCCTCTTCGGTAAAAAGAAGAAAAAGCCGGACTCCTCCATTTATCCGATGTTCTGACGTTCGCTTAATAACGTCACTTGCACTGAACAGGATGTTGGCAATGGATGGCTCGGTTTCAATTCACGCAAGGGCAGGGGATGTGTGGCGCCAGCTGTATCGCTCGGCGATCAGTCCCGAAAGCTTCTTGGATGACGTGCGTCTCAAAAGCCTGATGCAGGCGTGCGCGCCGGCTACCGGTGAAGCCAGTCTTGGCTTGTCGGAACTGGCGCAACAGATCGACCGCTGGCGGGTCGAACAGGGCACGGCCTATCGCGCCGTGGCCGCTGTCGCTGCGCAACAAGGGAATGCCAAGGCATTTGCCCAAGCGCTGGCTATTTACTCGGCGCCGATGGCGTCGATTCTAGGTTGCTGGCTGCAGGGCATGAGTGCGCCCGGGGTCTTCGAAGACAATGCACAGCTGAAAATCATGCAGCTGTTTGCTCATGACGTCGGCGTGGGCCACCCCCAGGCCTCACGCGCCGATCACTTCAAGGCGCTGCTTGGTCAGTTGGAGCTGAAGTCCTATGCGGTAGCGCCTTTCGAACTTTCGATGTTACCGGACTTAAGCGATGAGGCCTTTGAGTTGCCCGCGCTGTTGTTGGCCCTCAGCCGTCGCAGCGATGAGTTTGGCGATGTGCTTTGCGGCATTGATTGGGCGCTGCGTACGGTTGGCCTTTGCCCTGGCTGGGTCGTCTTGGGGCAGATTGACAGCCTGCCGTTGGACATCCGGCGGCTGGATT
This sequence comes from Pseudomonas brassicacearum, assembly GCF_003732175.1. Taxonomy (GTDB): domain Bacteria; phylum Pseudomonadota; class Gammaproteobacteria; order Pseudomonadales; family Pseudomonadaceae; genus Aquipseudomonas; species Aquipseudomonas brassicacearum_G. Next base: position 241,083 of record NZ_MOBI01000016.1, on the reverse strand, counting down.
TGAACGAGCCGTTCGGGGGACTGGACGAGACCTCGCCGCTGGCGATCGCGCAGTGGATCAGCAATCAGGTCGCCGCTCAAGGCGAAGCCCGGCAAACCGAGCTGATCGGGGGCGCCACCTGGTTGTTCTCGGCGCTGCGGCGCTGGAATGCCCAGCTCTACAACGCGGCACTGGTAGCCTCGTCACCGCAGCATGCGATGGCGCAACTGATCCAGCGGCTGGCTCGGGTTGGTGCGGTTTATCACCAGAATTACCTGGTGGAAGGACGTAGCCTTTCCGAGTGGCTCAAGGATGCGCAAACCGATCCGCTGCCGCTGTTGGACGTCCTGTCGCGCAGCCGCTTGATCGTGCCCGGCAATGCGCAAAAAAGTATCTTGGTCACCAGCCTGGTTGCGCCGACCGGGCGTATGTTCCGGATCTTCAGCGACGCCGACCTGAGCGTGATTCGTAAATGGATCGACTGGCTGCCCCAAGCAGCACACAGCGAACCCTTACCTCGACAGTCGATAATCAACCCTACCGATGCAAGCGCTATCCGCACCCTGGCCGAGACCCGCCACGCGTCTTTCGGTCACTGGCCGCAAAGCCTGCGCGAGGCCTATTTTGTCTTGCAGGGGCGCGCGCTCGGGCCAACCACCCAAGCCTTTGCCCACGCCTATGTGACGCGTTGGCTGGAGCGCTCAAGCCGTTCGCTGGAGACTTCCGGGCGTCCGCTACCAGAGTACTGGGGCATGAACGTGTTGCGCTCTTGGTTGCTGGACAAACATGACCAGAACGGCGAGCAGTTCGATGAAAGCGACCCGGAACAACTGCCGACCCGCGAAGAAATTGTCGAGTCGACCCTACAGTTGGCGCCCCTGACGTTAATCGATGGCGCTTGGTTGCAGGGTTTCACCGACTTTGACCTGGCGTCCTCGCATATTGGCTATGCGCTGTTTCAAACCTATTGGGATGAACTGGGCAACGGCGTTTACGCGTTGAATCATCCAAAGATTTATCGCGACGGTTTGCGTCAGATGGGTATCGAGCTGGCGCCGACCGGCAGTCGTGAGTTTGCCCAAGACCCGCGTCTGGACGAGGACTCGTTCCGCTTGCCGGTGTATTGGCTGTGCCTGGGCAAATTGCCGGTGACGTTTATGCCGGAGACGCTCGGCATGAACCTGGCGATGGAATTATCTGGCGTGGGCGGTAGTTACCGTTTGGCGCGGCGTTTCCTGCGCCATTACGGTTTCAGCACGGCCTTCGTGGACCTGCACAACACCATCGACAACGTCTCCACCGGGCACTCGGCCTGGGCCGCCGATGCGATTGACGCCTACATGCGCAAGATTGCCGCAGGCGGCGCGCAGTCGTTGGCCGAGCACTGGCAGCGGGTGCGGGTGGGCTATGAATCCCTGGCACCGATGCCGGGCAAGTGGACTTCGGTGTTGCGCCGGCTGGGAGTCGGGTCCGCTGGGGGCGTATTGCCGCGGGCCGGACGCCAGGCCTCTTCGCAACAGCTCTTCCACCATTTGCCGATCACCCGCGAAACATTGGTGGAAGTGGCCGACTAATAACCGGTTAATAAAAACAACAAGGAGCTACACATGTCTCTGGTCAATGTGCACAACGAGTGGGATCCCCTCGAAGAAATGATTGTCGGCGTCGCCTCTGGCGCGCGGGTGCCACTGCCTGATAAGGGCTTATTCGCCCTCGACTATAGTGAGCACCACACCTATCAAGAGGAAATTCCTTCCGGCCCGTATCCAGAGCAAGTGATCGAGGAAGCCACTGAGGACCTCGATGCCTTCGCCGCGTTCCTGGTCTCCCACGGCGTGACCGTGCGCCGGCCGGAGACTTCCGATCACGCAGCAGTATTCGGGACCCCCGAATGGCAAACCGATGGTGAATACAATTACTGTCCGCGCGATGTGTTACTGCCGATCGGCCAGACCATCATCGAAGCGCCGATGGCCTTGCGTAGCCGGTATTTTGAACCCTTCGCCTATCGCAAACATGTGCAGGACTATTTCGCCAGCGGCGCTAACTGGATCTCGGCCCCCAAGCCGCAATTGGCCGATTCCACTTATCGGGTCAACCCCTCCGAGGGGTCGATCATCGCCAACGACGAGCCTATTTTCGATGCCGCCAATGTGCTGCGGATCGGGCGCGACATTCTTTACTTAGTGTCACGCAGCGGCAATCAGCAGGGGTACGAATGGCTCAAGCGTGTGCTCGGCGATCAGTATCGGGTGCACGCGGTCAGTGGGATTTATGACGGCACGCACCTGGACACTACCATCACCCTGGTGCGTCCAGGGCTGGTGGTGTTGAACCCCGAGCGAATTCGCGAAGACCAGATCCCGGAGATTTTCAAAAATTGGGACATCATCTGGTCGCCGGAAATGGTCGATACCGGTTATTGCTGGTCCTACCCGCGTGCGTCGATCTGGCAGGGCATGAACTTCATCATGGTCAACCCGTCACTGGCGGTGATCAACGACCAGCAGGTTCCGTTGATCCGCGCGTTGGAAAAACATGGCGTCGACGTGGCGCCATTGAAGATGCGCCATGCCCGCAGTTTGAGTGGTGGTTTCCATTGTGTGTCGGTCGACATCCGTCGGCGCGGGACGCTGGAAGATTACCGTTGATAAGGGGGTGACGATGCAAACCCTGGATTACTACTCGATCATTTTGTTTGTCATCGCCACCTGCGTCACGCCGGGGCCTAACAACGTCATGTTGATGTCGTCGGGAGCGAACTTTGGCATCGGGCGCACGATGCGCCACGTGGCGGGGATCAACATCGGTTTTCCACTGATGCTGATTGCCGTCGGGGTAGGGGCCGGGGCGATTTTTCAACAGTACCCCAGGCTTCACGATGTGTTGCAGGTGGTGGGTGCGCTGTACCTGTTGTACCTGGCCTACCAGATCGCCAGCGCGCCGACCGTGGACCTTAACGACAAGTCTGGAAAGCCCTTGGGCTTCACCCATGCGGCATTGTTTCAGTGGATCAACCCCAAGGCTTGGGTGATGGCGGTGGGTGCGGTGCTGACGTATACCTCGCCGGTCGATGCCTACGGTTTTCAGATTTTGCTGATCGCGCTGCTGTTCTTTTTGTTCGGCTCGCCGTGCTCGATGGTCTGGGTGTTTTTTGGGCAATACCTGCGGCGCTTCTTGACACACCCGCAGCGTTTGAAGGCGTTCAATATCACCATGAGCCTGGTGCTGGTGGTGTCATTGATACCGGTATTGAAAAGCTTGCCGTTCGGCGAGTGGTGGTCTTGAAGGTATTTATAAAAGCAAGAGTTACCGAGACGCCAGTAGATGCGGCTGGCGAAAGGGATTCCATGTATTGGCATGATGCTAAGAGGATGCACGTTTAAATGGCTATTTATGTATTAGGGATCTCTGCCTTCTATCACGACAGTGCTGCCGCCTTGGTGAAAGATGGCGTTCCGGTTGCAGCTGCCCAGGAAGAACGTTTCACCCGCGTGCGGCACGACGCGGCATTTCCGGCCCAAGCGATTCAGTATTGCCTGGATGCCGAGGGTATTACCCTGGATGACCTGGAGGCCGTGGTCTATTACGAAGACCCCCAGGAGAAGTTCTCACGGGTCATTTCCTCCTTTGCCAGTGGCGGCATCGGTGGCGCGCGAACGTTCATCAACGCGATGCCGGAATGGATTCGTTGGAAGTGGAACGTACTCAAGTTCGTCGATGAAAAACTCGAAGAGCTGGAGCGAGGCAAAGCCCCGCGCACCCAGGCGTCCCAGCACCATCGCTCCCACGCCGCTGCGGCGTTCTACCCGTCGCCGTTCGAGAACGCCGCGGTACTGTGCATCGACGGTATCGGCGAATGGCACTCGACCACCATCTGGCAGGGCGAGGGCTCCAGGCTTGAGCTGAAGAACTCGATTTCGTACCCGCATTCGGTGGGCCTGTTCTATTCGGCGATGACCTATTACTGCGGCTTCAAGGTCGATTCCGGCGAATACAAACTGATGGGCCTGGCGCCTTACGGTCAGCCGATCTACGCCGACAAGATTCGCGATGAGCTGATTAATATCCGTCCTGACGGCTCGTTCACCCTGAACATGAAGTACTTCGAATACCTGCGCGGCGAGCGCATGGTGGGCGAGGCCTTCGAAGAGCTGTTCGGTGGACCGATCCGTAAACCGGAAAGCCCGATTTCCCAGCGTGAGTGCGACCTCGCGGCTTCGGTCCAAAAAGTCACGGAAGAGGTGGTGCTGGGGTTGGCGACCGCTGCGGTCAAGCAGACCGGTAAGCGTAATCTGTGCCTGGCCGGAGGCGTGGCGTTAAATTGCGTGGCCAACGGCGTGCTCAGCCGTTCCGGGCGTTTCGACTCGATCTGGATCCAGCCGGCGGCCGGTGATGCCGGTTGCGCGCTGGGTGCGGCGATGGACTATTCGGTCAAGCGTACCGGGCGTCCACACCTGACCGGGAGAAAGACTGACGCCATGAGCGGTAGCCTGCTGGGACCAGGATTTGGCGACGAAGAGATCGAAGCGTTCCTGCGCGAAAACAACTACCCCTACACCCGCTACGACGATGCCCAGCTGTATGACCAGGTCGCCAGCCGTCTGGCTGACGGTGCGGTAGTCGGCTGGTTCCAGGGGCGTATGGAATTTGGTCCGCGGGCCTTGGGCGCACGTTCGATTCTCGGTGATGCACGCAACCCCGAGATGCAGCGCACCATGAACCTGAAGATCAAGTATCGCGAATCGTTCCGGCCATTTGCGCCAGCGGTCTTGGCCGAAGACGCCGGGGCTTATTTCGATATCTGTGAAAGCAGTCCGTACATGTTGATGGTCGCGCCGGTGACCGACTCGATCAAGTCCGCGACTTCGCTCAAAGAGGGCGGTCCCGCGCGTGGGTTGGGCAGCATCAACAATATTCGCTCGCAGTTGCCGGCCGTGACTCACGTCGACTTATCGGCTCGGGTGCAAACCGTGACCGAAGAAAATAACGCACCGTTCACTTATCTGTTGCGCAGTTTCAAAGCGCGTACCGGTTGCTCGGTGTTGGTTAACACGTCGTTCAACGTGCGTGGCGAACCCATCGTGTGCAAGCCGCAAGAAGCTTATGCCTGCTTCATGCGTACGGAAATGGACGTGCTGGTGCTCGGCCGTTTCGTGCTTGAGCGTCCTGGTCAGCCAGCGTTCGTTGAAGAAGTCGACTGGCGCAGCGAAATCCCGCTGGATTGATGTTCACCTTTAACAATAAGGAGATTTTTTCGTGCTCAGGTTCCTCGCGTTTCTTATGTTCATCGTTGTACTGCTGCCCATTGGACTGACCCGCTCGGTCTTTCATTCATCCCGTTTTGGCCGGAATTTTCACCAGGCCCCGACGGCATGGGATCATCCTGCAAAGGGAAAATAGCCCCAACAGCCCAAGGACTCACGCCCATGTCAAAGGTCATTTACAAAAACCTGAATATCTCACCGATCCTCGCCGTCAAGGGGGCCGGTGTCTGGCTCGAAGATGTTTCAGGCAAGCGTTACCTTGATACCTGTGGTGGCGTAGCGGTGTCGAGCCTTGGGCATGCGCATCCGCGTATCGCGGCGGCTTTCGAGCGCGAAGCGAAAAAGCTCGCCTGGGCCCATGCCGGCAGTTTCACCACGGCAGCCGCCGAAGAGCTGGCTGAACAACTGGTGGGCGCTTCCGGTGGCTTGGCGCGGGCGCAGTTTCTGTCGGGCGGTTCGGAGGTCATGGAGTTGGCGATGAAAATCGCCTACCAATATCAATGTGAGCGTGGCTTGCCCACCAAGTCGACGTTCATTTCGCGGCGCCAGAGCTATCACGGCAGCACCTTGGGCACCCTGAGTATTTCCGGGAATGCCCAACGTCAGTCGGTGTTCGGGCCGCTGTTGCCGCCCGCTGAATTTGTTTCGCCGTGTTATGCCTATCGCGAACTGCGCGTAGGCGAGAGCGAAGAGCAGTACGCCACGCGTCTGGCCCAGGAGCTGGACGACAAAATCAACGCGCTGGGCAGCGAAAATGTCGCCGCATTTTTCGCTGAAACCGTTGTCGGCTCGACCAACGCGGCGGTTCCTCCCGTCCCCGGCTACTTTCGCAAAATCAAGGAAGTCTGCGAGCGTCACGACGTTCTGCTGATCCTCGATGAAGTGATGGCGGGCATGGGCCGCACCGGCCAGATGTACGCCTATGCCGACGACGGGATCGTGCCGGACATGGTGGCCGTGGGCAAAGGGCTTGCGGCCGGTTACATGCCCATTTCAGCGTTGCTCATTAGCGACCGGGTGCATTCGGTCATGGCCCAGGGTTCCGGGGTGCTGGGCAACGGCCAAACCCATGTCAACCATCCGCTGGCGTGCGCGATTGCTTTGGAAGTACAGAAGGTCATCGCTGAAGAAAACCTGTTGGCAACGGTTCGCACCCGTGGCGAGCAATTGCGCAGTTGGCTCAAAGAAAGCCTGGCTGACGTTGATACCGTTGGCGATGTGCGGGGCCGTGGTTTGTTTGTCGGCCTCGAATTCGTCGAAACCCGCACGGGTAAAGAGCCGTTTCGTGGTGGTGGGGCGTATGCAGCCGCCCTCAAGCATGAAGCCTTGAAACGCGGTCTGCTGATCTATCCCGGCAGTGGAACCGTCGATGGCACTCACGGCAATCATGTGCTGTTTGCGCCGCCATTTATTTCCAGCGAGGCCGAAGTCGCCGAGATGGTCGAACGTTTCAGTGCAGTTGTAAGGGCCGTCGGTCAATGACGGTTCGCCCTTTTTGCGCAGGCGCGAGCACGTTCGCGACAGTCGTTCAGCGCATGCCGGTTTCACCGTTACTACTCGTTGATGGGGAATAGAAGATGCAGATGATTGAGTCATGCAAGGACAAAGTCCTCCTTTCGGTGTGCACCATGGACTGGTGCGATCACGGAGTCGAGTTCGCCAAAACCGTGTTTTCCAACCTTGAAGTGTTCTGCTGGGACCCCGGCGATCCTTATCCCTATCACCTGGATAACTGGGAAGGCGATTGGATCATTTCCTATCGCGGCGACTTTATCTTCCCGGAAAGTATTTATAAGAACGCACGCAAGGGCGCGATCAACCTGCACCCAGCCCCCCCTAAATACCGTGGGCTGGGCAGCCAGCACTATGCGATTTACCACAACGATGAAACCTACGGTTCGACTTGCCATCACCTGGCACCTTCGGTCGACAGCGGGCAGATCATCCATGTCGCGCGCTTTAACGTTGCTCCGGCCGAGACGGCGTCTTCGCTCCGTTTGCATGTGGGCGCGTATTGCTTGCAGCAGTTTATTCATCTGCTCACCGATTACATCCTGCAAGGGCGGTCGTTGCCGGTTTCACCGGAGCGCTGGGGCGAGCGGCTGTACAAGCAGTCCGAGCTGAAACCCTGGATGGAAAAAATTCGCGCCCAGGAGCCGGATCATCGTTGCTTCAAATAAGTGCTTTTTTTGGGGAGGGCTTCAGGCCGATAGCGGCTTGAAGGATGTGCATTGCGCGCGTTGGCGCGAGACTGATAAGAGACCGTCATATGTTTGATCTTTCGAGCTTCGGAGCCGCGCTGGCGGTCTACGTCATCGGCACCGCCAGCCCCGGTCCGGGTAACCTGGCGATTGCCAATACCTCCCTGAACTTTGGGCGTACGCCTGGGCTGTCGTTGGCGGCGGGGGTCATTTCCGGTTCGCTGTGCTGGGGGGCAATGACTGCGGCGGGGGTATCGGCGTTGCTGCTTTCCTACACGCAGATTCTGGTCTGGCTGAAAGTCCTTGGCGCCTGCTATTTGTTCTTTCTGGCCTACAAGTCGATTCGCGGTGCACTGGCACACAATGCCACCACGGTTGCGCGAGTTCGCGCCAAACAGACCAGGAACATTGGGTATTATTTGCAAGGACTGGGTATTCACCTCACCAACCCCAAAGCTGCCTTGACCTGGTTCACCGTGACCACCGTCGGGCTTAGCGCGAATGCACCTGCCTGGGCCAGTTTTGTCCTGGTGGCCGGTTGTGCCGTACTCGGGTTCCTGATCTTCAGTACTTACGCGTTGGCGTTTTCAGCCCATTCGGCTGAACCGTTTTTCACTCGAACGCGAAAATCGTTCGGGATGATCTGCGCAGCCTTCTATTCGATCGTCGCGATTGGGTTTATCAGTTCGTTGTTTTAATGCTGACGATTTGAAACTCATCCCAAAAGCCAGATGTCATGCCGCATCCTTCAATCATGGTTACAGCACCCTCCAGTCATTAATATGAATGCGTTGGGCGTACCGACGCCTTCAGGAAAATCCTGGTAACCGTCCGGCCAACACGCCTTCCTGACCCCGACACCAAAGGCAATGGTGTCCACCTGACTTTGGACTGCACCCCAAAGGTTAGACATAACCGATGGGGTGTTTCATGGGAAAGTACACCGGGCAGGGGAAGCTTTCAGCGGTGCAGGATTACTGCTCCGGTATTAGGTGGATCACCGTTGGCGATCCGCGAGAATGCTTACTCTGGCATTGTCCAGGATTGCAGCTTGTAACCCTCCTGGCTCAACTCGGTGCGCACCTCTTCCAGCAGACGTTCCAGCTGCGCCGGGTCGGAATAGGCGCTGCTTGGAACCAGCTTGCGACAAATACGAGTGTTGGCCCGGTCGATGACAGTCAGGCTCAGTTCGCCATTACCCTCTTGTGGGGCCCAGGCGACACATTGAAAAGGTTTGAATGCGTGGCTGGCAATCAAAAGTGCTTCGTTGATGCGGAACGGGGTGCTCACGGGTCGTCTCTCCTTGTACCCAAACAAATGATGTGCCGCCAACTTTCATTGCTTTACATAACTACCTGGCGCCGGCTCCAGAGGCGGGAATTTGTCATTCCCGGTGTGCGCAACCGCGGGTTGGCGCTCGCCGGAGTGTCCCGCCAGCCAGTTGAACCAATCATTCCACCAGCTACCGGGTTGCTGCTCGGCATTCTTGAACCAGGTCTCCGGGTTTTTAGTGACCCGATTGTTGGTCCAGTAATGGCGCTTCTGCTTGGCGGGTGGATTGATGACACCGGCGATATGCCCGGAAGCGCCCAGTACAAAGCGCTTGGTCCCGGAGAGCAGGTTGGTACTGGCGTAGGCGCTTTTCCAGGGCACGATGTGATCGTCATGGGTGGCGAGGATGTAAGCGGGAGCGTCGATTGCACGCAAATCCAGCTTGGCCCCACAGCACTCAAGCTCACCTGATTTCAAATCGTTCTGCAGATAGGTGTGGCGCAGGTACCAGCAGTACATCGGGCCCGGAAGGTTGGTGCTGTCGTTATTCCAGAACAGCAAATCAAGTGGAATCGGCTTCTGACCCTTGAGGTATTTGTCGACGTTGTAGTTCCACCACAAGTCGTTGGGGCGCAGCAGGGAGAAGGTATTGCCCATGTCCTCGCCACGAAACAGGCCGATGGGGCCATTCATGCCGCCGATGGTGCGCTCTCGATAGGCCACCAGTTCTTCGTCGACGAATATGTCGATGGGACCGGTATCCAGGTAGTCAAGGAACGTAGTGAGCAGGCTCACGCTGGCGATCTCCCGGTCGCCGCGTGCCGCAAGTACTGCCAGCGCCGTGCTCAGCAGGGTGCCGCCGATGCAGAAACCCACGCAATTGAGTCGCTGCTCGCCGCTGATCTCACGGGTCACTTGCAGGGCGTCGATTACCCCGTGCTCAATCAGGTCATCCCAGGTGGTGCCCGCGTGTTCCTCGTCAAAGTTGCGCCAGGACATCAGGAATACGGGATGTCCCTTTTCCAGCAGATGGCGGACCATCGAGTTGTCCGGGCGTAAATCAAGGATGTAGTACTTGTTGATCGACGGCGGTACGACGAATACTGGATGTCGGTACTGGGTCTCGCTTTGCGGGTAGTACTGAATGAGCTGGAAGAGGTGATTCTCGAAGACGATTTCCCCCGGGGTGTTGGCCAGATCGACGCCAACCTTGAAGGCACCGCTATCACACTGGCGCATCTTGCCTTCGTTCATGTCGCTGGCCAGATGCTGCAGACCTGTGAGCAGGCTGGCACCTTTAGTCTCAACCGCACGCTGGAGCGCATCAGGGTTACTGACCAGAAAATTGCTTGGCGCACTGGCGGCAATGGCTTGCTCCACCAGATAGCGCAGGCGTTGGCGCGGTTTCTTATCGTCGATCAGCAGCTTGTCGAGCAGTTTCAGGAGAAAGCTGGAGTTGAGCAGGTAAAACGCAGCGAGGGAGCCGAACACTGGCTCGCTCCAGTTGCCGCTGGCGAAACGTCGATCATCGAAGCTGAAGGATTGGCCGGTCAGCAGTTTTTGGCCGAGTTGGCCCCATTGAACCTGGTAGTCCGCTTGAAGGCTGTCCAGCGTTTCGCGAGGCAGCTCGAACCAGGCGCCGTGCTCATGTCCGGAAAACCAGGGATTAGTGCTGACCCATAGGCGCAATTGTTGCACTGCCAAGGACGCGATGAACGGAACCTGGCCTGACCAATAGGTCTTGAATGTATGCGCGTTGTTGTCCATTAAAGTTCCTTGCCCATACCGATGAGCCGGGCAGAAAAAAGCCGCGCTTTACCGGACTCCGGCGTAGCGACGGCAGGAATGCGGGCAGCATTGTCTGACGCCAACCTGATGCGCGGAACAAGGTCCCAAGTCCGCGCATTGGCTACTCAGATGCCGTTGGTTAGCGCTCGATAGCCAGGCCGACGCCTTGTCCGCCACCGATGCACAAAGTGGCCAGCCCCTTCTTGCCGTCGCGACGGATCAGTTCGTGCACCAGCGACACCAGAATCCGTGCCCCCGACGCGCCGATCGGATGGCCAAGGGCGATCGCGCCGCCGTTGACGTTGACCTTGCTGGTGTCCCAACCCAACTCTTTGCCAACGGCCAGCGCCTGGGCGGCGAAGGCTTCATTGGCTTCGATCAGGTCCAGGTCCTCGACGTTCCAGCCGGCCTTTTGCAGGGTCAGACGCGTAGCCGGGACCGGGCCGATGCCCATGATCGACGGGTCCACACCGGCGCTGGCATAGGCTTTGATCCGTGCCAGTACCGGAAGGCCCAGCGCTTGTGCTTTGGTGGCGCTGGCCAGCAACAGTACGGCGGCGCCATCGTTGAGGGTCGAAGCATTGCCGGCGGTCACGCTGCCGTCTTTCTGGAATGCCGGTTTGAGTTTGGCCAAGGCTTGCGCAGTACTGTCGATACGCGGCTGTTCATCGGTGTCGAAGACCAGTGGTTCGCCCTTACGCTGAGGAATCAGGATCGGGGTGATTTCGCTCTGGAATCGCCCGCCCTCAATGGCAGCGGCGGCTTTCTGTTGCGAGGCGGCGGCGAAGGCATCCTGCGCTTCACGAGAGATCTCGTACTTTTGCGCCAGATTCTCAGCGGTGATACCCATGTGGTAGTCGTTGAAGGCGTCCCACAGGCCATCCTGGATCATGCTGTCTTGCAGTTGCGCATGGCCCATGCGCAGACCCGTGCGTGCCTTGGGCAGAACATAGGGAGCCAGACTCATGTTTTCCTGACCGCCAGCGATCACCAGTTCCGCATCGCCGCAACGGATTGCCTGGACGGCGAGATGGACCGCCTTGAGGCCCGAGCCGCAGACCTTGTTCAAGGTCAGGGCTGGCGTGGTGTGTGGCAAGCCGGCCTTGATCGCTGTCTGGCGGGCCGGGTTTTGCCCAGCGCCGGCAGTGAGTACCTGGCCGAGGATCACTTCATCAATTTGAGCAGCATCGATACCCGTCTGCTCCAGCAAGCGGCGAATCACTGCGGCACCCAGTTCGGTCGCGGGAATTGCAGACAAAGCACCCTGGAAACTGCCGATGGCGGTACGAGTAGCGGCAACGATTACGACTTCGTTCATGCGTGACCTCATTGAAAAGACAAAATTCGTCGAACACACCAGGGCATTCATACCCTGGTTGGGCTTACTGCATGTTCATGCCGCCGTTTACCGAGAAGTCGGCACCGGTGCTGTAGGCGGACTCATCGGAGGCCAACCAGGCCACGATTGAGGCGATCTCTTCGGGTTGGCCAAGGCGACCAACCGGAATGCCGGCAATCATGCCGTCCAGAATGTCCTTGCGGATTGCCGCAGTCATGTCGGTCTGGATGTAGCCTGGGGAGACGGTGTTGACGGTCACGCCCTTGCCGGAAACTTCCCGGGCCAGTGCCATGGTGAAACCATGGATGCCAGCCTTGGCTGCCGAGTAGTTGGTCTGACCGAACTGGCCACGCTGGCCGTTGATCGACGAGATGTTGATGATCCGCCCCCAACCCTTGGAGAGCATGCCTTCGATGACTTGCTTGGAGGTGTTGAACAAACTGTTCAGGTTGGTCCCGATCACCGTGTTCCAGTCTTCCGGGGTGAGCTTGCGGAAGGACGCGTCACGAGTGATGCCTGCATTGTTGACCAGTACGTCGATCGGCCCGAAGTGTTCCCGCACCATCTCAAAGGCCTTGCGGGTCGATTCCCAATCGGTGATGTCGGTTTCGACGCATTCGAATTGATAGCCTGCTGCAAGCTGTGTTGCCATCCAGTCATCCTTGCGGCCGGAATTGGCACTGCAGCCGACAATAACCTTGAAGCCTTCCTTGTACAGACGTTGGCTGATGGCTGTACCAATGCCGCCCATACCACCTGTTACTACCGCAATACGACTACGCGACTCCATATTTCTACTTCCCTTTTTTTTTGCGCTGCAGGAGAGAAGATTGTTCGATATCAACGGTTCGTGCGGAAGTGTTTGTAGGTGACGTATTCGTGTCCATCGGTGCCACACAGGCGTTTTAGACCGCTTGCAAAAAATGAGGAGTACCTATACTGGGATCAATACTTGAAACGGAACGGATAATTAATATTCGTGCAACATGGCTGAAATATGTTCAGCGTAGGTCAATATCGGCTCCGGACAGGATGTTCGGTTCCACAGGTTATTGAGGGCGCTATGTATAGAATGAGTTCAGGTTATGCAGGCATGCTGGCGAATACGCTGTTGGCTCAGGGGCTGGACGTTGCCGGTCTGTGCCAGGAGGCGGGACTGGACGTCGAGCTCGTGAATAAACCTGGAGCATACTGCGAGCGAAGCGTTATCTATCGTCTTTGGGATCTGGCTGCTCAGGCCTCGGATGATCCGAACATCGGTTTGAAAGCCTACGGGAGTTTCCACCCCGGCGTTTTTCAGATCGTGGGCTACACGATGATGTCCAGTTCGAATCTGAAAAGGGCGCTCGAACGCCTGGTTCGTTTCAGCCCGTTGATAAGTACCGGATTCAGCCTTTTCTTTGTCCAGGAGCAGCAACATTTCCGTCTGGCCAGCCTCGATCATCAGCAACGTGGCTCGGTCAAACCCCGGCAATATACGGATGCAGGCCTGGCCTCGCTGCTGGGTTTCTGCCGCTGGCTGGGGGGTGGCAAGTCGCCGCAACCGTTGAGTGTAGAGTTCACTTATCCCGAGCCTGAAGACACGTCGGAGCATCAGCGGCTTTTTGGCTGTCCGCTGCGTTTCGGGGCAGCTTATGACAGCATCCTGTTTGATGGCGAGGAGCTTCTGAGTCCTTTGAGTATGGCCAACGAGGCGCTCGCCATACTCCATGACAGTTATGCCGAGGCTCAATTGGACCAGTTGTCCGGCGGCTCTATTGTTGGCAGGATTCGCGCGCTGATTATCGAGCGCCTGAGCCAGGGGCAGGGCCAAGGGCAATGTGATATGGAATCGATTGCGGCGGCACTGAACATCAGCAAGCGAACGCTTCAGCGAGGCCTTGAGAAGGATGGCACGCAATTCAAGGATGTCCTGAGCGATGTGCGCCGGCAGTTGGCCGACTTCTATTTGCGCCATTCTCGTTTCAACATGAAGCATGTGACGTATCTGCTCGGCTTTCATGATCACAGCAGCTTCCATAAGGCATGCACCCGTTGGTTCGGCATGCCCCCCGGTCAGTATCGAACCGATGAGTCGTTGATTGCGCTCGAGGAAGTCGTGCCCGTGCCCGTCCGAGCCATGAACTCCGTCGGTCTGCGCAGAGACCATAAGGTCGCAGGCTTCGCCAGCACCTACGCCGAACGGATACACCGCTAATCTCCTGTGGAGGGTCATTGAGGCGTTGGACCTTTTGTCCCTTTGCGCTTTGGGGCTTTAACGACGATGGCGGGAGCGGGTGTCGGTGTGATTTCCGGCGGCGGTGTTACTACAAACGGGGATGGCTGTGCAGGGGCCTCCCGCGGGATGACATCTGTTTCACTGGGCGGTTGGGTGAGGCTGAAACCGGGCAGGGGGACTTCGAGCAGCGTGTGCAGTTCACGCCAGAATTCGCCTTCGGTTCCAGCAGTCGAGAGCAATTCAGGCATTAATTGCCCAACGGCTGTCAGCACCTGTTGGCGTTCCTTGGCCTCGGGTAGCAACAAGGGCAGGCTGCGCAAGCTTTCTTGCGGGTGGGCAAAAACCAGCAGGTTCTGCAATCGGATGGCTTCGCGCAGGGCTGTGGGCTCAGTGCTGTAGTCCTGGACCAGCAAGTGCACCTGCTGGATCAGTTTCTCTATGCTTTCCTTGCCCGCCTTGTCGCTGTCGCGGCCCAGCAAAAACAGAATCCGCACCAACGCTTCCAAGGGGCCGCCATGGGGCAGCGCATCCTGCAGGCGTTCGATCAGGGCCAGGTCCTGCTGGTCGGCATGTGCCTGGAGATTTCGCACCGGCTTGTTGCTGGTGAGGGCACCCAGTGCGCCGTAGATACCGTAAAAACACAGCTCCTGAGTGGCGTCACGCACATCGCGATAAGCATTCAGGGCGTCTTGTATCTGGTTGGAGAACAGCTCCTGCCACCCCAGTAACGGGTTGTCCTGATGTGCGGGACGACGATCACTGCTCACTTGGGAGGCGGCCCCAGCTAACCACCACAGCGCCGGATTCAGGCTGCTCCATAGTACTTGTTGCTGATGGAAGGGGTGCGTCCTGCGCATCAGTTCGGCAATGGGCTCATTGACGACCTGACGCAGCCACGGGCGTATGAACATGTCGTAAAACTCGCTGTTGATTTCAGAGGCATTCTCCACCAGAGAGAATTCGCGGTCGTCATCACGGGCTGGCTCGACGTCTTCATGGATATCAGCGATTCGCCTTGATTCGAAACTCACGCTGTATTGCACGTCACCGCTGCCTGAGGGGGCCGGCAGATCGTCGATCAGCATTTCGTATAACCCTGCCGGCAGCGCATTGATGGCTTCGACCGCACCGAGCAATCCACGGTGTTCACGCCGCGCCACCTTGCCGGAAACAAAGATGCCCAAATGGCCGATGCTGGCGTGTCGCAGGTAGACGATGGTACGTCCTGCATCATGCAAAGCGAGATCGCTGGGATAGACATCGGCGATCCAGTTCAACGCCTGCTGGGGAGGGGTGATGTTGTCTCCGTAGGAGCAGAACACCACCACCGGTACTTCGATCCGTTTCAGGTCAATACCGGAGCTCTTGCGGCCAAGGCCGCCAGACAACTGGTTGCCGATGAAAAGGTCATCGACAATCATCTCGATCTCTTCGCCATTGAGCAGGGTCGGGCTGCCCCACCAGCGTTCGAAGTCGAGAAAGCGCGCAGCCTCACTGTCGATCTGGCTGAACAACTGGTAGTACTTGCCCCAATAGGTGTTGGCCGGGTCCAGGTTTTCGAAATTGCTGACCAGCCAGGTGCCGTCGAAACGATCGTTGCCCAAATCGCTGCCCAGGCGAGCCATCCAGCCGCCTCCCAGCAGGCCACCGGTGTAACGCATCGGATTGCGTCCATTGACACCGGCCCAGTACGACAAGGGGGCACCATTGATAATGATCAATCCCGGCAGTTCCGGCCGTGTTGCCGCCAATCCCATTAAGGCCCAGCCGGCCTGGCAGTTGCCGATAATGATCGGCTTGCTGTTGGCCGGGTGAAGGGCGCTGACGACTTCGATGAACCGGGCCTGGGCTTCGACGATATCGGCCAGGGTTTGCCCAGGCTGTGGTGAGTGGCTGAAAGAGATGAAATAAGTGGGGTGGCCGGCTCTGAGGCTTTCACCTAATACCGAATCCTGTTTGAAGCCGCCGATTCCGGAGCCGTGGCCGCCGCGTGGGTCAATGATGATCACCGGCTGGCCGTTGCTGTCGATTCTTTGCTCTGGTCCGGGGAGGATTCGCAGCAGTGAATAGTTGACCGGGCGTGGGAGATTGGAGCCTGCGATCAGGGTTTCATGATCGAACTTGAGCAGCAGCGGATACCCGGCGCGTTCATGCGCCAGCGTATTGTCGCCGCGCAGGCGCAGGGTGTCCCAGAACAGCAGGCAACGTTGGCCAAGGTCGGTGACATATTCCTGCCATTCAGCGGGCGTAGGTTGTCTTAGTTGACCCTGCTTCAGCGGAGCGAGGGTTTTTTCCTGGCGCTGGCGCAAAGCATCAAGGATGTTCAGGGCATTGAGGCGCTGCAGATGACTCAGGTGTTCGAACAGGCCGCGTTGAGAGGAGAGTTTTTCATATTGCGATGCAATAATATCTTCCTGGCCCATGGTGATCTCCTGGGGTTATGCGTGCGAAGCAGCGGCCTGCGGCTCATTGATGAATGAAACCTTGGCTGTCCGCTTGATGTCAGGAGTCTATAGCGAATATCGGCAGTAGAGGAAAAACTTTTGTGCGCTGCACAAAAAACCATTGCCAAAAAAAAATGTGCGCTGCAAAATTAAATCTAGCGCGATGACCAGCAGGATCGCTATCGCGTCCTCAGGCCCGTGTCGGCCTTCCAGAATCAGGAGATTCAAGCATGTCTTTTTTCAACTCGGAAAAATTGCAAGACGCTCAGAAAGCCAACCTAGACCTCCTGCAGCAAATCAGCGGCAAAATCTTCTCCAGTGTTGAACAGCTCAGCCAACTGCAGTTCAAGACACTGCAGGCCTCCACCGAGGAACAATTCGACGTCTTTCGCAAGCTGCTGGCAGTCCGTGATCCACAAGGGTTCGCTGAGCTCCAGGCTTCTTTCACCCAGCCAAATGTGCAAGCCGAACGCTTGGCTGAGTTCAATCGCCAAGTGCAAGCGTTGATTGTCGGCACTCACTCGGAAATCACCAAACTGACCTCGCGTCAGGTCGAGGCGGGCACCCAGCAGGTGCAAGAGTTCGTTGACGTGATCAGCAAGAATGCACCGGCTGGCTCCGAGCCTGTTGTGGCCGCATTCAAGTCGTCGCTGGCGAATGCCGGTACCGTTTTTGAAAGCGCACAGAAAGCCGTAAAACAGGCTGCTGACGTTGCCCAGAGCGGTTTTGACGCAGCGACCGCAGCAGCCGGCAAAACCGCTCCAGGTGCCAAGGCCACAAGCGGCAACAAGTAAGTCACATTAGAGCGGTTGAACTGATGGCGATGGGTTTACTCCCCATCGCCATTTTTTTTCGTCCCGCCACCGGCAGCTGGCTTGCCTGGTGGCATGCCGCCGAACAGGCCGAAGAGGTTCTGAGTGTTCAGGTAGAGGGCTTTTGACTGGTCGACATACTGGCGCATCAAATCCTGCATGACCGGTGCTTGCTGGTGCATGAACTCGCTCCAGGCTTCAGAGGACTGAGCTCCGGTCTGGGACTGGATGTCGATAACCGTCTGGATGCTTTTATCCAGGTAGCTGCCGAGGACGCTCTGGTAGGGACCGTAGAACTGAATAATCCCCATGAGCATCTCACTGGAGAATATCGGCTCACCGCCACTTTCGGCTTCCAGAATGACCTGCAGCAAAATACTTCGGGTCAGATCCTCGCCGGTCTTGGCGTCGACCACCTCGAACGGGATTTTATCGACGACCAATTGGCGTATATCCGCAAGGGTCAAATGACTGCTGGTGTGCGTGTCATATAGACGGCGATTCGGGTACTTCTTGATCAGACGGGTGGTGTTCCGACTGTTATCTGTCATGCGGGGCTACTCATAGCGAGCCTGATTTACAGGCATCTTATCCTACTCTGATCACTGTCACTCCAATGCGTCGCCCCACGCGTCACGCGCTCGCAACTATTTGGTGGGCAGGGCTGATATCTCATTCCGCGTTGTTAGAGATGAGGCGAGCTTTCAGGTCGTCCATGAAAGTCTCCAGCCTGTTTGAAATGCTATTTATCCAGGGTATTCAACGATATAGCGACATGCTGATTTGGATCCGATCTAACTGAGTTGGTATAATGCAACTCATTGTTATTAAAGGGATTTTTAATAAAGCACAGCTAACCTTTTCCTGGTGTCTGCCGATGGCACTTTTACAGGACACAGGGAGCTGCAGGAATGAGAAACAACCAACCCGTTACGCAACGTGAAATCGCGCTTGCACCGCAACAAAAACTGATCTCGACAACAGATGCCCGAGGCGTCATCACTTACTGCAATGACGCCTTCGTCGAGATCAGTGGTTTCGACCGCGCCGATCTGATTGGCGCCCCTCAAAACATCGTTCGCCATCCTGATGTGCCACCCGCCGTTTTTGCCCATATGTGGGGTGCTCTCAAGCAAGGGAATCCCTGGATGGGGATCGTCAAGAACCGTTCCAGGAATGGCGATCACTACTGGGTCAACGCTTATGTCACGCCGATTTTTGAAGGCAGCCAAGTGGTTGGTTTTGAGTCGGTCCGGGTCAAACCCACCGCCGAACAGATCCGCCGCGCCGAAGCTCTCTACAAGCGCATCAGTCAGGGGAAACCGGCCATTCCCGCTCGAGACAAATGGCAACCTGTCCTCCAGGATTGCCTGCCGTATCTGGTTATGGGGCTGGCGGGCACTTTGGGGGGGATGTTGCTCAATTCCACGCTGGCTTTTGTCGTCGCGGCAGGCGTCTCGGTTCCGCTCGGCCTGATGACGTCCCGCTGGCAAAAGCGAGGCACTCTGCATCTGTTGCAGATGGCTGAATCTTCCACGTCCGATCAACTCATCGCGCAGATGTACAGCGATGAGTGTGGACCTCAAGCACGTTTGGAAACGGCTTTTGTCAGCCAGGATGCGCGCCTGAAAACCTGCCTGACACGCCTTCAAGACACTGCAGAGCAACTCAGCGGGCTTGCCGGGAGATCCAACGTTCTGGCGTCCGATAGCTCACAAGGTCTTGATCGTCAGCGTGTCGAAACCGAGCAAGTGTCCGCCGCGGTCAATCAAATGGCGGCGACCACACAGGAAGTCGCGAGCCATGTCCAGCGCACCGCTGATGCCACCCAGGAGGCTAACCAGCTGACCGGGCGCGGACGCGATGTGGCCAGAGACACCCGCGAAGCCATCGAGCGACTCTCCGCCGTGGTGGGTGAAACCGGGCAAACGGTGGCGCAGTTGGCCAAGGACAGCAATGAAATCGGAACAGTCGTCGACGTGATTAAGGGCATTGCCGATCAAACGAACCTGCTGGCCCTGAATGCCGCGATCGAAGCGGCACGTGCCGGCGATATGGGTCGAGGCTTCGCCGTGGTGGCTGACGAGGTTCGTCAGTTGGCGCAGCGCACGACCGAGTCGACGACACAGATCCATGGCCTGATCACCAAGCTCCAGGCGTCCTCCAATAACGCTGTGCAGACCATGGAAAACGGTCATCGTCAGGCCGAAGAGGGCGTGGCGTGGGTACTTGAGGCAGACAAGGCGTTGGTGGGTATCAGTGAAGCGGTAGCCAATATCACCGACATGACCACTCAGATTGCGGCTGCGACTGAAGAGCAAACCGCCGTTGCCGAGGAAATCAGCCGCAATATCAGCACCATTGCACACCTGGCAGATCAGACGTCAGAGCAAGCCCATCACTCGGCAGAGCTCAGCAACGAGCTGACGAAAACGGCGGCCACCCAGTACTCACTGGTCGAGCGGTTCAATCGATAGCCTGATTCTCTGCGTATATGGCAACAGTGCCACGCCGATCCCGAAGCAGGTGGGGTTGGCGTGGCACAAGACGCGCAGGGCAGATTCGTTTGGATTGCGCGATGGAGTGCCATGGATTGATTCATGCATGGATCGGGTCGTCAAACCCGGTCTCCCTGCTATCCGCACTCAAACAATGGGAACGGATATATTTCTTGGTAAATACGTTCACGGTATAGGCGAAGGTGCTTCCGAAATTGCTGTAGGGCAAATGATGGCGGTGTAGGAAGCAACGCTGCAAAGCCAGGTGCTTGTGCGCTTCCATGGGCTTCAGCGCTTCACACGAAGCAAGCCGGGGAGGGGGTATTCATTTCACACCTTCAGGGTAGAAAATGAATCAAAGCGCAGCACACCCGACGCAATCCGCCACCCGAAAGGACGAACGTTATGCAGAAACTGACCCTGCAACAGGCCGAGCTGGAAAAGGTACATGTGGAAATCGTCAAGCTGATGGCTGAGCAGCGCAAGCTGAACGCCGAGGCCGGCAAGATGACCCGTGAAACTTTTTGGTATCCGGTAGCTGTTGCGACGGGCCTGATCGGCACGGTGGCGGCAGTCACTGCGGTGTTGATCAAGCTTCTCTAAACACTATCAGGCCCTATTGATCCACGTCCCTTAATGCTGGCGGGTTATGTCGCCGTTGATGGCCGCGCAACCAACCCCTTCGCCACACCCCGGCCAGACTCACCCCGGTATAAACATTGCCACCGCCGCCGCACCCATGACAGCCGTCGCAACCCAGCCCAGAACGGTCAACGGCCGGCTCACCGTGAAATCACCCATCACCGACTTCTTCGAAACCGTCATGATGATGACGACCATCAGCGGTACCGCAACGATCCCGTTGATCACGGCACTCCAGAACAATGCTTTCATGGGGCTGATGGGCGAATACTGGATGGCGAGTGCAGCAAGCACGCTGATGGCGATGATGCTGTAGAAGCCTCGGGCGTTGCGCACTTTGCGTTCGAGGCCTTCGTTCCAACCCATCGCTTCGCAAAGGGCGTAGGCGCCAGAACCCGCCAGCACCGGCACGCCGATCATGCCCACGCCCAGTATGCCAAGGGCGAAGAGCAGGTAGGCGAAGTCGCCGGCGAGTGGCCGCAATGCGCTGGCTGCTTGCGCCGCAGTGTTGATGTCGGTCACGCCCGCCACATTAAGGGTCACGGCCGTCGCGAGAATGATGAAGTAGGCGGTGATGTTGGAGTAGAGCATGCCGCTCCAGGTGTCCCAGCGGATGCGTCGCAGTTCCTTGCGCGCGCTGCGCGGGTCTTGATTGAGCGGTGCACTGCGAGGGGTTCTCTGCATGTCCTCGACCTCTTCAGAGGTCTGCCAGAAAAACAGATAAGGGCTGATGGTCGTGCCGAAAAGCGCCACGACGACTGCGGCGGCGGTAGCGTCCGGGGTGAATCTGGGCCAGACCGTGCGCAAGGCGACCTGCTCCCACGGGATATGCACCGTAAACAGCACGGCTGCGTAAGCCAGCAGCGAAAGCGTCAGCCACTTCAGGAAAAAAACGTAGCGGTGGTAAGGGACGAACATTTGTAGCGCCAGCGTCCCGAACACGAAGATTGCAGTCATCAGGTGTCGATTGACGCCGCTGACCAGCTCCGCAACTTCTCCCATGGCAGCCACGTCGGCGGCAATGTTCAGCGTATTGGCGATGAGCAGTAGCAGCACCACGCTTTGTAGTACGGTCGGCGAAAACGCTGTTTTGATGTTGGCGGCGAGTCCCTTTCCGGTCACTCGGCCGAGGTTTGCGCACATCGATTGAACGGCGGCCATCAAAGGAAAGGCTAGTGGCATTGTCCACAGCATGTTCAGGCCGAATTGAGCGCCCGCTTGTGAGTAGGTGGCGATGCCGCTGGGGTCGTCATCGGCCACGCCGGTAATGAGTCCAGGCCCCAGCTTCGCCAGAGGATGTTCTTTCAGGCGTCCCCACAGAACCCGAAAGACATTCGCGCGCTGAGTGCTCTCGACTTCCATTGATACACCTCGATAGTACTGTGACGGGCGGAGTGTGGATTGAGGGACACCGTCGAAGATGAATGCCGTCCACCTGCGATAAGCGTAGACGTTAAGGTTACCCACCACTGCGAAACGGTCTAACAGTCGGCTACTCGAGGCGTAGATTGAAAACACCGTCACTGCGCACGGTGGTTTGAGGTCTGTGTTCAGGCATTAATGCTTCTGGCCCCTGCCACAACATCAAACAAGAGCACCTCGGCTGGCTCCTGTTCTGAAAGGCGTCATCATTGAGTTACGTCACCTCATCGAATCAGCTTTCCTACCCCTTTCCTGCCAATGTCGAGTTGATCCGGGCGGATCGCTGCATGCTCAGATTTTCGAACCGGTCACTGGCCGAGGGCACGACCTCAAGGCCACCCATGAACGGCAGGGATTGCACAGGACCAGAATGTAAAAGGCCGGAGCCGATCAAGCGTCCGGCCGAAACCCTGCGCTACTTTTGTTGGGGCAGGTGTTGCTGCATTGCATCAACTTTAGTACCCGCCACCGCCTCCCATGCTGCCGGATGGCTCTCTGGCTTTTTGTTGCACATGACTCCATTCCGCGCACGTCATAAAGCTCTTGTGGTCGACTTTGCCTCGGCCATCAAAACTGACATTGAACGTGTGCTTTTGGCCGGCTTGCGTGAGCATGTAGTCAAAACAGGTGCCAGGCTCGACGGTGCGATCACTGATTGATAAAGGCTTGCCACCGATTTGCTGGACTTGATCCTTGCTCATGCCCATTTCTACCTTTGCGACCAGCGGTTGCTCTCGATAGACCGATGTCTCGGAGCTGCATCCAGCCACCGCGGACAGCACGACGACCAGCGCAAATAGAGGGGTGTTCATGACTGGGCTCCCGATAATGAGTGTCGTGAAGAAACTCCTGGGTGCATCAATAGAAGTAAAGTCAAGTTCGGCGGTGCGCGCCAAATATTCTCAGGGCTGAGGCATTGGCGTGCGAGGGAAAGGCAGATAACAGAAAGCCCACGCGTGGTGGGCTTTTTGTTTGGGGGCTGGTTCCGTCAGCGATTTGGAGTGTGCTCCTGGGCCCAGAGGCTATCAACGACGAGGCGACGAAGCGTCAAGCCAGAATGCGGGACTTGCGAAAAGGAGCAGGAACGACTTTCAGATGCGCGCGAAAAGGTTCCTTTTCGATAGATTTGTTCTCAATTTTGCAACAGAGCGTTCCCTCAATTACGCTGGATGTCTACCCGGCCTCGCGTTACATTTGCCACATTTTATTGCAGAGAATAATTATGCGAGTTTTGATAGGTGCGCTTGCTGTTGCAGCGTTGGCTGGGTGCTCTTTGCCGGCCTCCTTGGTTCCGGGAGAACCGAATGTCAGCGAGATCACTGCCAAGGTTCCCAAGGATTACGCCCAGTGCGTTCTGCCGGCCTGGCAGCGCGAGATCCCTAAAACCACACAGACTACGATTTCAAACGGCTACAGGATTACTGCGCCAAGCGTTGTGACGGCCGATGAGACGCTGGATATCGTGAAGTACAAGAATGGGAGCCGCATTTCGCTGTATCAAGGCCCGCCGTGGGCCAAGTCCAGTGCGCTGATGAAGTCGGTGCACGACTGTTTGTAGCTCATAAGTCTTATGCAGCGACAAGGAGTCCGTGATCTCGATCCTGGGCGCCTTGTTTCCCACGAAATCGTTCGATAGGCGCTCAAAAGTCAGGGTGGCGGGGGGAGCTGACGTCGCCCCCCTCAAAAACTTATAGATGCAACCACGCCAGCGAACCCAGCACGACGCTAATGCCTGCTGCACTGTACGCCACCCGTTTCAGCCATTCCTTGCGCGTCAACAAGGTGATCGCCGCCAGTGATATGGCAATCTGAATCGCCGTCATCGCCTGTGCCCAGCGGTGATGCTGGTGCAATACCAATTCTGACTTTGCATCCCACTCGCGAGCTTCCGCTTCGAGTATCTCCGCCTGCTTGCGCACCGCTTCTTTTTCAGTTTTGTAGCGTTGCGCTTCGGCGGTGTAGTGCGCAGCATCGAGGCCGGGGATGTGTATCGCCAGTTCAGACAGGTTTTGTCGGCTGGATTTGGCCTGGTAGTAATTCCATTGGTTGGAGGCTTCGGTTTTCTTGATGGCGGCGTTGTTCTTGTCCATGGCCGCTTCGCTTTCCGTGGAGCCCGCCTGATAGCTGAGCATGGCACCGATGGTTGCCATGATTGCCGTCATCACCGCAATCTTGCTGGCGAAACTGTCCCCGCGGGCCTGGGCGTGTTCGGTAGCGTGTTCCAGATGCTTTTCGTGCGGACTAGGGACTTCGAAGTCTTCAGTCATGACTTTGATCTTTGGGGAGTGAATAAGTGTCAAATTGTAACGGTAGTGTTTGTCAAAGGCGCTACCTCAATGCGCCGCTTTCGGATTTTTTATTCGGGAAACCACGAAGTTTTCACCTCTATCCGACGCTAACCCTACAACCCGAAACCCAAGCTCTGCGGCGCCGTTGACTGAGAGTGAGGAGGTACAGGCAAAGGGCAGGACTCAAAGGGTAACGTTGACGCAAATCGCCTTAACGATTCACGCGTGTGTAATCCACTTATTCAGGAGTTACCTATGTCCATCGGAGCAATTTCGGCTTCCAACCCAGTGACTATCAACGGGCTCAGTTCTGCCCAAAGTCAGCCCAAGGCGCAAGCCGATCAGGCAACTGCATCCACCAGCTCCACCAGCGTTGCCAGTAACGTTGCGGCAGCATCGAAAGAAGCCAACGAGACCGCAGCACAAACTGCTCAAGAGGCTGGGCATGGTGATCATCAAGCTCAACTATTGATGCAGAAGCATCAACACAAACACCTGCACGTAGGTGCTGCAACGCCGTCCAAAGCGCCTGCTACCGGGGTTGTGAATGGTAATGGGCAGATAACCGGCGAGCTCATCAACACTAAAGCTTAACCCGTCGGATAGTGTGCTGAAGGCTGGTGAATTCTGCGCGAGCAGGGTTTGCCAGTTGCGATTTGAAGTACGTCAGTAACGTCAGTGCTTATTAAAAGCTACACCGAGTAAGCCGTCCCCTTTAGCAATTCAATAATCCAGAGCGTCCTGATTGGCATAGTGCTGCAACCCTTCAACCAATGCGTCGAAGGTCGTGCGGCATCGCGGGCTATTGCGCAAGTCCTCGTGCATGGTGACCCAGGTTTCCAGTCCCAGCGAAAACGACGTCGACAGCACGCGTTGCAATGCTGCATCACGCTTGGCCAGCGGAACCTGGCAGAAGCCGATACCGGCCCCCGCGCGTATCAATGCTAACTGCGCCAGATCGCTGTCGCTGCTCAGTGAGAAGAGCTGGCGGTCAATGCCTTTGATGGACTTGCTGATACTGCGGATAAAGGCGTTCGGCTGGTCGTAGCCGATGATCGAATGGCCGGCCAGTTCGTTGAGGTCGCGCGGCATGCCATGTTGGCTCAAGTACTCGGCGCGCGCATGCAGCCCGAGTTCGATTTGACCGATCCGGCGTGCCACGAGTTGCTCTTGGCGGGGGCGCATCATGCGCACGGCGATGTCCGCTTCGAGCTGCAAGAGATCGACCACGCGGTTAGTCAGTACGAGTTCTACTTTCAACGCCGGGTGCTGTTGGCGAAGCCGGGTGATGATAGGCGGCAACACCTCGACGCCAATCACGTCGCTGGCTGAAATACGGACAATCCCGTGTACAGCCGCGCCCTGACTTGAGGCGGCTCGCTCAATCGAGGCCGCTGTATTTTCCATGGTTTGTGCGTGGGCGCGCAGGGTCAGTGCCACTTCAGTGGGTATCAGCCCTGTTTGTGATCGTGTAAACAAAACAACACCCAGCGCCTTTTCGAGCGCGGCGATGTGCCGGCCGACCGTTGGCTGTGTGATGCCGAGCAAGCGCGCCGCGCCCGACAGCGATCCTTCATTGAGTACGCCCAGGAAGGATCGATAGAGCTCCCAACCAATATTCGATGCCATGCATAAATGTATAGCGTCTCACTGATCTTCTGCAATTTATCTATAGCGTCCATTCGCTCAGGATCAAGCCCTCTATAACCTTGAGGCGTCAGGCATGAACAGCAATAAAGTGCTGGTACTGGGAGCGACAGGAGGGATTGGCGGGGAAGTGGCGCGTCAATTGAAAGACGCCGGTTGGGAGGTGTGCGCGCTAACACGTCATCTCGAAAAGGCTGTCAATCAACAAGCGGACATCACGTGGTTACGCGGTGATGCGCTGAATCGGCAGGATGTTATCGAGGCCGCGAAGGGCTGCTCGGTGATTGTGCATGCGGTCAATCCACCGGGCTATCGTCGATGGCCGGAACTGGTGTTGCCGATGCTCGACAACACCATCGCTGCGGCCGTGGTCGAGGGTGCAACCATCGTGCTGCCCGGCACGGTTTATAACTTTGGCCCTGATGCTTTTCCGGTAGTGCATGAAAGCTCACCGCAGCAGCCGCTTACCCGAAAAGGTGCTATTCGGGTGGAGATGGAGCAACGCTTGCGCGAGGCTGCTGACAATGGTGCTCGTGCGCTGATCGTTCGCGCCGGAGATTTTTTCGGGCCGCGAGCCGGTAGCAACTGGTTTTCCCTAGGCTTGATCAAGCCGGGGAAGCCCGTCAAAGCAGTGAGTTATCCTGGCGAGCAGGGCGTTGCTCATCAGTGGGCCTATCTGCCTGACGTCGCGCGGACCATAGTCGAGTTGCTGGAGCGCCGCACCACACTTCAAGCCTTTGAAAGATTTCATATGGCTGGTCATCTGGATACCGACGGTACCCGAATGAGCCGTGCTATCCAGCGTGTTGTTTATCGGCACACGGGCATCGAGCCGCGTGTGACAGCGTTTCCGTGGTGGTTGCTGAAAATGGCTTCGCCTTTTGTTGTGACCTTCCGTGAAATGCTGGAGATGCGTTATTTGTGGAGCACACCGTTGCAGATGGACAATGCGCGATTGATCGAGGTGCTGGGGAGCGAACCGCATACGCCGTTGGATGAGGCTGTCGAAGCGGCGTTGGTGGGCATGGGGTGTATTCGACGAGACGGCTTGGCGACTTTTTCCTGATGCAAGAGCGCTAACAGGTGTCTTCATTGGTGGTCACTGACCGACTTGAGTTTCGCAGACAAAGTAATTGCTCTT
The DNA here is from genome assembly GCF_003732175.1 of Pseudomonas brassicacearum. Taxonomy (GTDB): domain Bacteria; phylum Pseudomonadota; class Gammaproteobacteria; order Pseudomonadales; family Pseudomonadaceae; genus Aquipseudomonas; species Aquipseudomonas brassicacearum_G. Next base: position 214,125 of record NZ_MOBI01000016.1, on the reverse strand, counting down.
TCGATTCTTGGCCGTGAGATCTACCGTCAGCTTTTTGGCAGCAGCAAGGCATTGTTTGTAAGCGTCAGCGCGTACCCAGTGTTCGACGGGTATCACCTGGCAGTCAGTGCGGGTGGCGTCAGTGCATAGGTACAGCAGTAAAAATACCGTCATACAGCCTCCTGTGCACCCAACATCAAAACCGCGGGTTGAACTTAGTCCTTAGTATGTATGTCTCTCCAGCCTCAGTCAGCAGCATGGCTGATACTCAGTCAATAAAGGAATGCCACGTGATCATCACCACCACCCAATCCATCGAAGGCCGTCAGATCGCAGCCTACCTGGACATTGTCAGCGCCGAATCCGTGCAGGGCATCAACGTTGTGCGGGATATGTTCGCCGGAATGCGGGATTTCTTCGGCGGGCGTTCCCAGACGTTGGAAAGGGCGTTGAAGGAGGCGCGAGCCCAGGCAACGGAAGAGCTCAAGGAGCGTGCACAGAGTCTTCGGGCGGATGCGGTGGTCGGGGTGGACTTCGAGATCAGTATGCCCTCGGGCAGGGGCAGCATGCTGGTGGTGTTTGTGACCGGAACGGCGGTGACGCTCAAATAGGCTGATTGACGTTTTATCTGTCAGAAACAGGTCGAGGAAGTCAGAGGCTTTTCCTGGCCGTTCGTCGGGTGTTGGACAATTGAATTATTGGTCTGGGAATGACCGACTAGTCTCAGAAACCTTGAAGGTCGGTATTTTTTTTAGGCAATCAGTTGCTTGCCGGTATCGATCTGTCTGGAGGGACTGATAGATGAGCATTCCTTACATTGAAGATGATGGCGCTGAGTATCCGGTCAACAATTGTGTGCAATGTGGTCAGACGGATTATGTGGCGGGGTTTGGTGAAACGCCGACCAAGCCGGGCAAGGCCAGGCTGCCGGCGGTGACAAAAACCACCGCAAAGCCGTTCATGCCCAAGGTCTCAGTGCCTGTACGCAAGTAATCGAAAGGTATGCAGACCCCGCCATTGAACGGGGTTTTTTGTGAGTGATGTATGAGCGTGCGGCGTGGCGCAGGGGGAGTGGAGGCTTGCGACGTGTCATGCGCGGTATCAACATTATTGATTCTCGGGCGTTTCTTTCACGCTTCTTTCACAAGCCTATCCGTAGGCTCAACTGATCCGTTAAAAAGCAATTCCATTAGCCCGTCTCCCCAGCGGGCTTTTTTTTGCCTGCGATAAAACTCTTTGCGTATAAACTGTCCAACCCTCGCGCTCATGAGGGTTGGGCCGGTTCTTCGACTGAACCGACGGCCTTTTTAAGCATCCGGTTTTTTACTAATCAGTACCCTTTTTGAGGTTCATGTCATGCGTTTAACTTTGCCTGCTCTGGTTCTGGGTCTTCTGGTCGCTCAAGGCGCAATGGCTGGTGATGGCAGCGCAGCGCTCGGCGGCGGCCTGGGTGGTGCGCTGGGTAATGTGGTCGGTCAGAAGCTCGGTGGCAGCACCGGCGCGGCGATCGGTGCTGGCGTTGCAGGCGCGGCAGGCAGTGCTGCCGGCGCACGCAAAGGTCACCGAGCCAAAGCTGCAATCGGCGGTGGTGTAGGCGCGGCGGGTGGTTCGGTCATCGGCAACTCGCTGGGCGGCAAGACCGGCTCCGCCATCGGTGCAGGCCTTGGTGGCGCAGCCGGCGGCGCGCTCATGGGCAAGTAAGCGCACTGATACCAGCGGTACGATTTGAAAAAGCCCGGCTGATTGCCGGGCTTTTTCATTCTGGGGCACTCGACCCCTGGCACCCCATGCTAGTGCGCTGCCTGAATTCAGAACCTGCAATGACCCGGACTTCACAACTCCAGCTGATCAGCCCTGATCCCGAACGCCATGGCGATCTTTTCCCGAGTGGCGCGACGCGGTTTGTTCACCGCCTCTTGCTGGGCGAACGCAGGTTGTGAAATCCCCATCCGCTTTGCCACTTCTTCCTGAGTCAGGTTCAAGTGTTCACGCCAGGCGCGGATTGGGGTAGCACCGTCGACAATACGGCTGACCACCTGATGAGGAATCAGCTCGGTGCCGCCGTGTTGAGCGACATATTGCTGGTAGGGGATGACCACAAAGGCCGGCTCACCGTCCGGGCCGTTGATGATTTGTATGTCAGTAGGTGCGTTCGTCACGTTTTTTGACCTCTTGAATGCTGACTACCTGGACTGAGCCGTCCCAGTCAAACAGAACCCGGTAGCTACCGACTCTCAGGCGATACCCGCAATCGTGCAGGGCCAGCGCCTTGACGTTGACTACGTCGGGCATGCGCTCCAGTTGCGTCACGGCATCGCGGATTTGTGCCCGGTGCTCCGTGTGTACCCTGAGCAATTGCTTTACGGCTTTGCGGGTCCAGTAGATTTCGTTCATGAGAGCTTAATAAGTCTTCCATAAGTTATGCAATGGTTTTCTTATATTTCTATAAGTAACCGCGTGGCGCTTCCCTTGCGCTCACTACACACCCTAGGTCGTGATCCGAGGGCGGGGGGCGGCAAACAGTTGCCGCATGTGAACAGCGCTCGCTATGCTGCTGAGCCCTTCGATTGATCCGTCTTTGATCGATCAAGGCACTGGCCGTACCTGAGCCGCCTCCCGGAATGTTGTGTTGATAACGGATCAGATGCGATGAATGCACCGCTCGACTTCGGCCCGATCAAGGCCGTGATTTTCGATATGGATGGTTTGCTGCTCGATACCGAGGGTATCTACACCGAGGTCACGCAAATCATTGCCGAACGCTACGGCCGAACCTTCGACTGGCACATCAAGCAGAACATCATCGGCCGCGGTGCTGGTGATCTGGCGCGCTATGTCGTCGAGGCGCTGGAGCTGCCGATCAGTGCCGAAGAGTTTCTGCTGATCCGCGAGCCGTTGATGCGTGAACGTTTCCCGCGTGCGCTGGCGATGCCGGGAGCGCGGGAGCTGGTTGAGCATTTGAAGGCGAACAATATTCCGATTGCCGTGGGCACCAGCTCTTCGAGTCAGTCCTTCGGGCAGAAAACCACATTGCATGGCGATTGGTTTGCGCTATTCGACACCATTGTGACCGCTGATGACCCTGAGGTCGGCGCGGCGAAACCAGCGCCGGATATTTTCCTCACCGCCGCGCGACGTTTGGGTGTGGCGCCGCGCGATTGCCTGGTGTTTGAAGACTCGCCGTTTGGCGTCACAGCAGCAAAAGCGGCGGGGATGACCGCAATTGCTGTGCCGGATGCGGCCATGGCCGACGAAAAATACGCGCATGCCGACAGCATTCTTCGTACGTTGAAAGCGTTCCAGCCGCACGCGTATGGCTTGCCGGCACTTGAACAGATGTAACGGGCAAACGCTGAACGACAAAACGCCGGGCAACCTGATCAAAGGTTGCCCGGCGTTTTTTTATGCTGCCAAAACGCTGAATCAGGCGCCAAAACCACCGTCGATACTCAGGCTGGCGCCGGTGATGTAGCCGGCTTCGGGGCCGACCAGGTAAGCAACGAAACTGGCAATCTCGGAGGCGGTGCCATAACGACCAACGGCCATCAACGGGATCAGGCTCTCGGCGAACTCACCGTGAGCCGGGTTCATGTCGGTATCGACCGGACCAGGCTGCACGTTATTGATGGTGATGCCTCGCGGGCCCAAGTCGCGGGACAGGCCTTTGGTCAGGCCGACCAGCGCCGCCTTGCTCATGGCGTAAGGGCCGCCACCGGCGAAGGGCATGCGGTCGGCGTTGGTGCTGCCGATGTTGATGATGCGACCGCCTGCGGTCATGTGTTTGGCCGCTTCTTGAGTCGCGATGAACACACTGCGTACGTTGATCGCCAGGGTTTGGTCGAAGTCTTCGAGTTTGAAGTCTTCCAGCGGGGCGACGGCCAGCACACCGGCGTTGTTGACCAGAATATCGAGGCGACCAAAGCTTTCGACGGTGCTGTTGACGGCATTGCGAATGGCTGCTGCATCAGCGCTGTCGGCTTTGATGGCCAGGGCTTTGCCACCGGTAGCGATGATGCTGTTCTGCAATTCTTCAGCCTTGGCTGCCGAGCTGACATAAGTGAAGGCAACCGAAGCGCCTTCAGCGGCCAGGCGTTTGACGATGGCGGCGCCGATGCCGCGGGAGCCGCCCTGGATCAGCGCTACTTTACCGCTAAGGTTCTGAGTGGTCATGTCGATCTCCAAAGTCCCGAGGCGAGATGTCTCGGTTGATGGAGCCTAGTATCGATACTGGATTACCCCCTGTGTAGACGGTCATTGCTATAGTCTGTGTAAACCAAAAGTTTATAGTGGCGGCCATGGAAACCTTCAGCAGTATCGAATGCTTCGTGCGCAGCGCCGAGGTCGGCAGCTTCGCCGAAGCCGCGCGGCGCTTGAGCCTGACCCCGGCGGCGGTCGGCAAAAGTGTCGCCAAGCTTGAGTCGCGCCTGGGTGTTCGGCTGTTTCAGCGCAGTACACGCAGCCTGACGTTGACCGAAGCCGGTCAGCTGTTTCTCGGCGAAGTCAGTGCCAGTCTGCACACCATTCAGAACGCGGTGGCCAATCTGGCCAGTGCCGAAGGGCGTCCGGCCGGGACGCTGAAAGTCAGCATGGGCACGGTGTTTGGGCGGCTGTACATCGTGCCGCTGCTGGGTGAGTTTCTGCGGCGTTTTCCGGCGATCAATCCGGATTGGCATTTTGATAACCGCCAGGTCGATTTGATCGGCCAAGGTTTTGACGCGGCGATTGGTGGCGGTTTTGAACTGCCGCCAGGAGTGGTGGTGCGTAAGCTGACGCCGGCCCATCGAGTGTTGGTGGCATCCAGGGACTATCTGGCGCAACGCGAGGCGATTCGCGAGCCGGATGATTTAAGCGACTGCGACGGGATTCTGATTCGTTCACCGCAGACGGGCCGCGTGCGCTCCTGGCAACTGACCAGCCGTCGTCAGGAACACAGCCCGCTGAGCCTCAAGGCGCGGATGACCATGAGTGACTCCGAAGCGGCTTGCGCCACTGCGGCGCAAGGCTTGGGTATTGCACTGGTGAGCATGCCGTTTGCGGTCGGCTACCTGAATGCCGGCACTTTGCAGCGCGTGCTGCCGGACTGGTACGTCGATGACGGCAATATCTCGATCTACTACGCCGAACACAAACTGTTGCCGGGCAAGACGCGGGCGTTCGTGGATTTCATCATCGAGCAGTTCGCCGAGCAGCAGTTGGCGCAGCGGTTCAGTGCTGTTTGAGCTTGGTGCAGGATCGAGGTGCTGCCATCGCGGGCAAGCCACGCTCCCACATGGGATCTCCATTGATTGCAAATTTTGCATACGACACGGAGCTGATGTGGGAGCGTGGCTCCCACAGGGGGAATTTCGCAGGGCGGGGATCAGGCTTTCTGGATGATGTTGCCCGCGTGCAAGCCGCATTCTTTCTGCGTGGCTTCTTCCCACCACCAGCGACCTTCGCGCTCGTGCTGGTTTGGCAGCACCGGGCGGGTGCACGGTTCACAGCCAATGCTGATAAAGCCGCGTTCATGCAGGCTGTTGTACGGCAGCTCCAGCATGCGGATATAGCCCCAGATCTCTTCGCTGGTCATTTGTGCCAGCGGGTTGAATTTGTACAGGGTGCGCTCTGGCGTCGAGAACGCGCTGTCGATTTCCAGCACGGCAACCTGGCTACGGGTGCCCGGGCTCTGGTCGCGACGCTGGCCGGTGGCCCAGGCGCTGACAGTGGACAGCTTGCGCCGTAGCGGTTCGATCTTGCGGATGCCGCAGCATTCGCCATGGCCATCCTTGTAGAAGCTGAACAGGCCTTTTTCTTTGACGAACGGTTCAAGCTTTGTATGGTCCGGCGAGACCAGTTCGATCTCGATCTTGTAGTGCTCGCGTACCTGATCGATGAAGCGATAGGTTTCCGGATGCAGGCGTCCGGTGTCGAGGCTGAAGACCTTGACGTTCTTGTTGATTTTCCAGGCCATGTCCACCAGCACGACGTCTTCGGCGCCGCTGAAGGAGATCCACAGGTCGTCCCCGAACTCGGCAAAGGCGAGTTTGAGAATGTCCTGGGCGGATTTGGTGGCATAGGTCGCGGCAAGTTCAGTGACGTCGAACGATGGGCTCATCAGGGCGGTTTCCTACAGGTCGGTGGCGCTAAGCGCTCTATATGGTGGCGATGGTAGCAAAATCCCGAGAAGACGGGGGCGCTCGTCTGCGTTGCGTCGCTCGGTACGACTCGCTAGAGTTCGGCAGTCCTTTTGCTCGCTCAACTCAATAATCAGTACAAATGGGAGTGTCTTGTGGAAATTGCCTGTCTCGATCTGGAAGGTGTGTTGGTCCCGGAGATATGGATCGCCTTTGCCGAAAAAACCGGGATTGAATCCCTCAAGGCAACCACCCGGGATATCCCCGATTACGACGTGCTGATGCAGCAGCGCTTGCGCATCCTCGACGAGCACGACTTGAAGCTGTCCGACATTCAGGAGGTGATCGCCACCCTGAAGCCGCTGGACGGTGCCATAGAGTTCGTCAACTGGCTGCGCGAGCGTTTCCAGGTGGTGATTCTTTCCGACACATTCTACGAATTTTCCCAACCGCTGATGCGTCACCTGGGCTTCCCGACCTTGCTCTGCCATCGTCTGATTACGGATGACGCGGGTCGAGTGACGGGTTATCAACTGCGTCAGAAAGATCCCAAGCGTCAGTCGGTACTGTCCTTCAAGAGCCTCTACTATCGGGTGATCGCCGCCGGTGATTCGTACAACGACACCAGCATGCTGGGCGAGGCGGACGCCGGGATCCTGTTCCACGCGCCAGACAACGTGATCCGCGAATTCCCGCAGTTCCCGGCGGTGCACAGCTTTGCCGAGCTGAAGCAGGAATTCCTCAAGGCCTCGAACCGCGAGTTGAGCCTGTAAACACCTGAAGATCGTTCCCACGCTCTGCGTGGGAATGCCTCAATGGACGCTCTGCGTCCGCTTCTGAATGTGACGCGGAGCGTCACGGGCTGCATTCCCACGCGGGAGCGTGGGAACGATCATCTGCTAGAGGTTTTGCAGGGTTTCGAGCAACACCTTCACTTTGGTAATCGATTCCTGATACTCGGCCTGCCAGTCCGAATCGGCGACGATCCCGCCACCGCCCCAGCAGCAGACCTGACCATCCTTGACCAGCAAGCTGCGGATGGCGATCGAGCTGTCCATTTCCCCGCGTACGTCCAGGTACAGCAGCGAACCGCAGTACAAGCCGCGGCGGGTTGGTTCCAGCTCGTCGATGATTTGCATGGCGCGGATTTTCGGCGCGCCAGTGATCGAGCCACCGGGGAAACTGCCGGCGATCAGGTCCAGGGCGTCTTTGTTGTCAGCCAATTCGCCGGTGACGCTACTCACCAGGTGATGCACGTTGGGGTAGCTTTCCAGGCTGAACAACTCGGGTACGCGCACCGAGCCGATGCGGCAGGTGCGGCCCAGATCGTTACGCAACAGGTCGACGATCATCAGATTTTCCGCACGATCCTTGGGGCTGGCCAACAGTTCGGCGGCGTTGGCCGCGTCTTCGGTGGCGTTCTGCCCACGCGGACGGGTGCCTTTGATTGGGCGGGTTTCCACGTGGCCTTTGCTGACTTTGACGAAACGCTCTGGTGACAGGCTCAGCACCGCGCCGCCGTCGGGCAAGCTCTGGAAACCAGAGAACGGTGTTGGGCAAGCTGCCCGCAGCGCGCAATACGCGGCCCACGGATCGCCCTGACACTGTGCGCGAAAGCGCTGTGCGAAGTTGACCTGATAGCAGTCGCCGGCCTGGATGTACTGCTGAATACGCACGAACGCCTGCTGATAGTCGCTGGCGCTGAGGTCGGGATTCATGGCGCCGTTCAGGGTGAACGGCGCGGCAGCCGCAGTCGCTGGCTGGCTAAAGAGTTCGATCAGACGTTGGCGCTCGGATTCGATCAGGTTGGGATGGAACACCAACTGACTGCTGCCGATCAGGTGATCGCTGATCAATGCCCAGTCATACAGGCCGAAGCGCGCATCGGGCAGTTGCAGGTCATCGAGAGCCTGGGAGGGCAGGGCCTCCAGGTGGCGGCCGAAATCGTAACTGAGGTAGCCGATCAAGCCGCCCGCGAACGGTAATTCGTAGGGAGCCGGGATCGCTGCATCGCCGAGCCGGGCCAGCGTGGCGCGCAGGCGTTGCAGGAATGCGCCGCCACTTTCGTCAGGCGATACCGCCAGTGTTGCCAGAGGCCAGGCGCTGAGCACGTCATAGCGTCCGCGCTCGGCACTCGGTCGGCCACTGTCGAGCAGCACGCTGCCCGGGGCATGACGAATCGCCGCGAAATACTCGGCGGGGTTGGCGCGATAGGGAAGCGGGTATACGGAGCAGGTCAACATGAGCGGGGCAGATCAGCCATCGAGGCGGGGTGGCGATTGTAGTCCTCTGCGGGATTTGCTCCTAGAGGGGATGTTGGTGATTGGCAGGTTGGAGGCAGGGCTGAAGGCTTTGGTGAATATCAGGCCGCCATCGCGAGCAGGCTCGCTCCCACAGGGGTTTGTGAACACCGAAAATCCACTGTGGGAGCGAGCCTGCTCGCGATGAGCTCGCCTCGGTCTCGAATCAGCCGTCAACCGAGGGAACGCGCCCAAACATCTCCTGAACAAACTCGACCCGTTCTTGCGGCGTTTCGGTAATCCCTCTGGCCTTCAGCTCTTCCAGACGAGCCTCGACGGCATGAGTGCGCGAGGTCAACCCACAGTCATTGGCAATCTGAATATTCAGCCCGGGCCGCGCGTTGAGTTCGAGAATCAGCGGACCTTTTTCCTGGTCCAGCACCATGTCGACACCAATGTAGCCCAGGCCACACAGCTCATAACAGCTGGCGGCGAGTTTCATGAAACCGTCCCAGTAGGGCAGTTGCACGCCATCTACCGCGTTGGTGGTGTCCGGGTGTTTGAGGATGAATTTGTTCAGCCAGGTACCGCGCAAGGTCATGCCGGTGGCCAGGTCGACACCGACGCCGATAGCGCCCTGGTGCAGGTTGGCCTTGCCGCTGGATTGCCGGGTGGGCAAGCGCAGCATGGCCATCACCGGGTAACCCATCAGCACGATGATGCGGATGTCCGGCACGCCTTCATAACTGATGCTTTTGAAGATTTGATCGGGAATCACCCGGTATTCGATCAGTGCACGGTCGCGGTGACCGCCCAGGGAATACAGGCCGGTCAGGATGCTGGAGATCTGGTGCTCGATTTCTTCATGGCTGATGATCCTTCCGGAAACCGTGCGGTACTGGCCTTCGAAGCGGTCGGCGATCACCAGGATGCCGTCACCGCCGGCACCCTGTGCCGGTTTGATCACAAAGTCGCTGTGGTTGCCGATGATCTCGCCAAGTTTTTCGATTTCTTTCTCGGTGGAGATCACACCGTACATCTCCGGCACGTGAATGCCGGCCTTGATTGCGCGTTCCTTGGTGATGATCTTGTCATCGACAATCGGGTACAGGCTGCGCTTGTTGTACTTGAGTACGTAGTCAGCGTTGCGCCGATTGATACCCATGATGCCCCGGGCGTGCAGGGCCTTCCAGGTCTTCCAGAAACCGAACATTACGAATCGGCCTTGACGAAGGCTTTGAAGCGCATCAGCTCGGTCAGGCGATAGCCGCGGTAGCGACCCATGGCCAGCATGAAACCTACCAGGATCAACAGGATCGCCGGGAAGGTGAACACAAAATAAATCAGTTCCGGAATGCTCATGATCAGGTGTCCCAGAGAGGCGGCGAACAGCGTGCCGATCGCGACTTTCAACGCATGGCCGGCGCCGCGTTCTTCCCAGGTGATCGACAGGCGTTCGATGGTCATGGTCAGGATCACCATCGGGAACAGCGCCACCGATAGCCCGCGCTCCAGGCCCAGTTTATGGCTGAACAGGCTGATGGCGGCAATCAACACCACGACGAAGGTCAGCACTACCGACAATCTCGGGAGCATTTGCAGCTTAAGGTGCTCAAGGTAGGAGCGCAGCGACAGCCCCAGTGCCGTGATCACTGTAAACAGTGCTATCCCGAAGCCCAACCCGGTTTCGCGGAAGGCCAGGGCAATCAGCACCGGGGTAAAGGTGCCGAGGGTCTGCAAGCCGATCAGATTGCGCAGGATCAGGATAACCAGTACGCCGATCGGGATCATCACCATGATCATGAAGGTTTGCTGGGTTTGCAGCGGCAAGCCGTACAGCGAGTAATCAAGGAAGCTGGCGTCGGTGTTTTCGTCGGTCAGCTTGGCCAGGCGAATGGCGTTCATTTCGCTGTTGTTCAGGCTGAAGGTGACGTTGGCTTTCTTGCCGCCTTCGACGGTGATCAGGTTGTCATCGCCGGTCCACCATAGCAGGCGATCGGTGGGCAGGCCTTGCTCGCCGGTTTCCGGGTTGAAGTACAGCCAGTCAGTGCCGTTGAAGCTACGCAGCCAGAGCTCCGGGGTTTGTGGTTGATCGGCGACCAGGCGGATGGTGTGGACCTTTTCCATCGGTACGTGGGCAATGGACAGCAGCAGCTCGACGATTTTCGCTTTGTGCGCCGGTGACGGGTCACCGGCCAGCAGCAGTTTTGCGTTGTCGTCATTGGCGTTGTTCACGCGTTTGATCGCTTCGCCGATGAAGGTCTCGACGTCTGCCGAGTGCTGGCGAATCGGGGCGAGCAGGGCATCGGCGGCGACTTTCTCCGGGCCTTCGACGGCGATGCTATCGCGGAAGGTCGGGCCTTTGACTTTGGATTTTTCACCGGTGTAGCGCTTGGTCAGTACCAGGCGGTAGTAAAGCGTCTGGTTGCCCTTGGCCCGACGTGCCGACCAGGTGACCTTGCGGTTGCCGTCGACGCGGTTGACCGCAACGCCATAGTTGTTGGAGATAAAGCTTTCATTGAGGCTGACGTAGTCGCGGCTCAGCGGTGGCACGAACATCTGGATCTTGACCGGGTCCTTGGCACTGGCGACGAACTCGACCTTGGCGTCGATGTTCCACAAGTCGTCGGTGGCGTCTTCGGTTACCGGAATGCCCAACACGAAAATCTGATAGGCCGTAACTGAAATGCCCAGCACCACCAATATGGCGATCAGGATTTTCAGGTGGAGGGTAAGGGAGCGCATGGGCATTACTCTGCGGTATGAGCGTCGGTGGCGCAGGCGGGTTTGCCAGCAGCGTATTTGAGACTGGGGTCGACCAGCGCATCAAAGCGTTTCAAGGCTTCGGAACCGATCAAGAGCGGGTATTGGAATGCACTTCGGTCGGTCAGGTTCACTTCTATGCTGCGAAGCGCCGTGCCCATGCAGATATCCAGCTCGATCACCGGGCGAGCGGTGTACTGCTTGCCTTCCTCGGGATCGAAGTCGCCAGCGCGGCGTTTGATTTTGCTGACGCGTGCCAACGGGCGCTCAATCGGGTGCGAGTGGGCGGTGTCGATGGCCAGATAAAAGCGCACCCACGATTCGCCATTGCGTTTGAAGCGCTTGATGTCGCGGGCACTGAGGGAAGCGGTTTTGGCCCCGGTGTCGAGTTTGGCTGCGACTTCCAGGTTAATCCCGGCCAGCTGAGCGTACTCGTTGAGACCATACACGGTCTTTTCGCCCGCGATAGCGAGTCCAGACAGGCAGAGTAGACAGATCAACAGGGTGAAGGGCTTGAGTCTCATAGATCCTGGCGCGGTGCCGTCCGTTCTTCAGTTCAAGGCGACTGGCATTGCTGCACAAGCTCCTTCTCGTGCCTGCCATAAAAAGATGACAGACAAATGCGGGCGGCATTCTAGCACGGTGGTTTTATGGCGCCAGCCGCGGGTCTGTCCTTTACTTAGGTTTTACTTATGGCGTTTATTAGACGATTGTCGACAATAGTTCTTTTCCCTTTGACTGGTTGCGCGATATTGGTTAGTTTTTGGCGCATTGGCTTATGAGGTGTCGACAATATGCTGGATCAACTCGATCCCCCGGTGATGGCGTCAGACGATTCGGAAACCCTTTCCGAAAACGTCTTCCGGCGCATTCAGGCGGCCATCGTCAAAGGCGAGATCGCCCCGGGCAGCAAGATATCCGAGCCCGAACTGGCGCGCACTTACGGCATCAGCCGTGGGCCGTTGCGTGAGGCGATCCATCGTCTCGAAGGTCAGCGCCTGCTGGTCCGCGTCCCGCACGTAGGGGCCAGGGTGGTGTCGCTGAGTCATGCCGAACTGCTTGAACTCTACGAAATTCGCGAGTCCCTGGAAGGCATGGCCTGTCGTCTGGCCGCCGAGCGCATGACTACCGAAGAAATCGATGAGTTGCGTCGGGTGCTGGAAACCCACGAGCGCGATGCGGCGTTTCAGGCCGGTGTCGGCTATTACCAGCAGGAAGGCGATTTCGACTTCCACTACCGAATCATTCAAGGCAGCGGCAACCGCACACTGACGCAAATGCTCTGCGGCGAGCTGTATCAACTGGTGCGCATGTACCGCATCCAGTTTTCCGCCACGCCCAATCGGCCGCGCCAGGCGTTTGCCGAGCACCACCGGATTCTCGATGCCATCGCCGACCGTGACGGTGAATTGGCCGAGTTGTTGATGCGTCGTCACATCGGCGCTTCAAAACGCAATATCGCCCGTCACTATCAGGACGGTGCCCATCAGACAGCCACTCCACGAGGTGAGTCATGAGTTCGAACAAGAGCACACCAGGCCAGCGTTTCCGCGATGCGGTTGCCAGCGAGCATCCTTTGCAAGTGGTCGGCACGATCAACGCCAACCATGCGCTGCTGGCCAAGCGCGCCGGTTTCAAGGCTATTTATCTGTCTGGTGGCGGGGTCGCTGCCGGCTCTCTCGGTGTGCCGGACCTGGGGATTACCGGGCTCGATGACGTGTTGACCGACGTACGCCGGATCACCGACGTCTGCGACCTGCCGCTGTTGGTGGACGTGGACACCGGTTTTGGTTCCTCGGCATTCAACGTCGCGCGCACCGTGAAGTCGATGATCAAGTTCGGCGCGGCAGCGATTCACATCGAAGATCAGGTCGGCGCCAAGCGCTGCGGTCACCGCCCGAATAAAGAGATCGTTTCCCAGCAGGAAATGGTCGACCGGATCAAGGCGGCAGTCGATGCGCGCACCGATGACAGCTTCGTGATCATGGCTCGCACCGACGCCCTGGCGGTGGAAGGTCTGGAGTCGGCACTGGATCGCGCCGCGGCGTGCATCGAAGCCGGCGCCGACATGGTGTTCCCGGAAGCCATCACCGAGCTTGAGATGTACAAGCTGTTCGCCAGCCGCGTCAAAGCGCCGATCCTGGCCAACATCACCGAGTTCGGCGCCACGCCGCTGTACACCACCGAGCAACTGAAAGCTGCCGATGTGTCGCTGGTGCTGTACCCGCTTTCGGCCTTTCGCGCGATGAACAAAGCGGCGGAAAACGTCTATACCGCGATCCGTCGCGACGGTACGCAACAGAACGTTATCGACACCATGCAGACCCGCATGGAGCTTTACGATCGCATCGATTACCACACCTTCGAGCAGAAGCTCGATGCGTTGTTTGCCCAGAAGAAGAACTGAATCAAACCCTGTGGGAGCGAGCCTGCTCGCGATGGACGTTAACGATAACGCGGTGTTCCTGATGCACCGAGGTGAGCCATCCACCATCGCGAGCAGGCTCGCTCCCACAAGTTTCCCTAACAAATTCAAGATTGGAGACAGCAATGGCCGAAGCAAAAGTATTGAGTGGCGCCGGGCTGCGTGGCCAGGTGGCCGGGCAAACCGCATTGTCCACCGTGGGCCAAGAAGGCGCAGGCCTGACCTATCGCGGCTATGACGTTCGCGAACTGGCGGCCCAGGCGCATTTCGAAGAAGTGGCGTACATGCTGCTGTACGGCGAACTGCCGAACAAGGCGCAACTGGCCGCCTACATCAACAAACTGAGCAAGCTGCGTGACCTGCCGCAAGCCCTGAAGGAAGTGCTCGAACGCATCCCGGCCGACGCGCATCCGATGGACGTGATGCGCACTGGTTGCTCGTTCCTCGGCAACCTTGAACCGGAGCATGACTTCTCCGAGCAACACGACAAAACCGACCGGCTGCTGGCCGCGTTCCCGGCGATCATGTGCTACTGGTATCGCTTCAGCCATGACGGTAAACGCATCAACTGCGTGACCGATGAAGAGTCGATTGGCGGGCACTTCCTGCACCTGTTGCACGACAAGAAGCCGAGCGAGTTGCACGTCAAGGTGATGAACGTTTCGCTGATCCTTTATGCGGAACACGAGTTCAACGCGTCGACCTTCACCGCCCGCGTTTGCGCATCGACCTTGTCCGACCTGTTCTCCTGCGTTACCGCAGCCATTGGTTCCCTGCGCGGCCCGCTGCATGGCGGCGCCAACGAAGCGGCGATGGAAATGATCGAGCGCTTCGCGTCGCCGCAAGAGGCGATCAAAGGCACTCTTGCGATGCTCGAGCGCAAAGACAAGATCATGGGCTTCGGTCACGCGATCTACAAAGACAACGATCCGCGCAATGAAGTGATCAAGGGCTGGTCGAAAAAACTCTCTGACGAAGTCGGCGACACCGTGTTGTTCCCGGTTTCCGAAGCCATCGACAAGACCATGTGGGAGCAGAAGAAACTGTTTCCCAATGCGGACTTCTACCATGCCTCGGCGTACCACTTCATGGGCATTCCGACCAAGCTGTTCACGCCGATTTTCGTGTGCTCACGCCTGACCGGCTGGGCGGCGCATGTGTTCGAACAACGTGCCAACAACCGCATCATCCGCCCGAGCGCCGAATACGTCGGCGTCGAACAGCGCAAGTTCGTGCCAATCGAACAACGCTGAATGGTGGAGGCCTGACCGCCGATTTTTGGAGCGACGGAGAACCCTGTGGGAGCGAGCCTGCTCGCGATGACGGACTGACATTCGACATTGATGTTGCCAGTTGCATCGCTATCGCGAGCAGGCTCGCTCCCACAGTGGTTGGGTACTACTTCAAATCCGGTGCCAGGCCCCACTTTTTGTAACTACCGTGACCGAGTCCTGACGATGAACACAGATTTCCGCAAATCGCTGCCCGGCAACCATCTGGATTACTTCGACACCCGCGCGGCAGTCGAGGCCATTCAGCCCGGCGCCTATGACACCCTGCCGTACACCTCCCGCGTACTGGCAGAAAACCTGGTGCGCCGCTGCGACCCGGCCACGCTCACCGAATCCCTGAAACAGTTCATCGAGCGCAAACGCGACCTCGATTTCCCGTGGTTCCCGGCCCGCGTGGTGTGCCACGACATTCTTGGCCAGACCGCACTGGTCGACCTCGCTGGCCTGCGTGATGCCATTGCCCTGCAAGGTGGCGATCCTGCACAAGTGAACCCGGTGGTACCGACGCAATTGATCGTCGACCACTCCCTGGCCGTCGAGCGCGGTGGCTTTGATCCGGAAGCGTTCGAAAAGAACCGCGCCATCGAAGACCGTCGCAACGAAGACCGTTTCCACTTCATCAACTGGACCAAGAAGGCCTTCAAGAACGTCGACGTGATTCCGCCAGGCAACGGCATCATGCACCAGATCAACCTGGAGAAAATGTCGCCGGTGATCCAGGTGCGTGACGGCGTGGCCTTCCCGGATACCTGCGTCGGCACCGACAGCCACACCCCGCACGTCGATGCCCTGGGCGTGATTGCCATCGGTGTCGGTGGTCTGGAAGCGGAAAGCGTGATGCTCGGCCGCGCCTCCTGGATGCGTCTGCCGGAAAGCGTCGGCGTCGAACTGACCGGCAAGCTGCAACCGGGCATCACCGCCACCGACATGGTGCTGGCGCTGACCGAATTCCTGCGTCAGCAAAAAGTCGTTGGGGCCTGGCTGGAATTTTTCGGCGAAGGCGCCTCCGCGCTGACCCTCGGCGACCGTGCAACCATTTCCAACATGGCCCCGGAATACGGCGCCACCGCAGCGATGTTCTACATCGACCAGCAGACCATCGACTACCTGAAACTCACCGGTCGCGAAGACGAGCAGGTGCAGTTGGTCGAAAATTACGCCAAGACCACAGGCCTGTGGGCCGATAGCCTGAAGGGCGCGCAATACGAGCGCGGCTTGACCTTCGACCTGTCTTCGGTGGTGCGCAACATGGCGGGGCCGAGCAATCCTCACGCCCGTGTCGCTACTTCTGACCTCGCGGCTCAAGGCATCTCCGGCCAGTGGGACGATGTGCCCGGCCAAATGCCGGACGGCGCGGTGATCATTGCTGCCATCACCAGCTGCACCAACACCAGCAACCCGCGCAACGTCATCGCCGCCGGCCTGTTGGCGCGTAATGCTAACAAGTTGGGGCTGACCCGCAAGCCGTGGGTCAAATCGTCCCTCGCGCCGGGTTCGAAAACCGTGGCGTTGTACCTCGATGAAGCCGGCCTGACCACCGAGCTGGAGCAACTCGGTTTCGGCGTGGTGGCATTTGCTTGCACCACCTGCAACGGCATGTCCGGTGCGCTGGACCCGGTGATCCAGCAAGAGATCATCGACCGCGATCTGTACGCCACCGCCGTGTTGTCGGGTAACCGCAACTTCGACGGGCGGATTCACCCGTACGCCAAGCAGGCTTTCCTTGCTTCGCCGCCGTTGGTGGTGGCGTATGCGATTGCCGGGACCATCCGTTTCGACATCGAAAAAGACGTGTTGGGCCTGACGTCTGACGGCAAGGAAATTCGCCTCAAGGACATCTGGCCAAGCGACGAAGAGATCGACGCGGTGGTCAAGGCATCGGTCAAGCCGGAGCAGTTCCGTCAGGTCTACATTCCGATGTTTGCCATCCAGGAAGACACCGGCCCGAAAGTCAAACCGCTGTACGACTGGCGCGAGATGAGCACCTACATCCGTCGTCCGCCGTACTGGGAAGGCGCCCTGGCCGGGGCGCGTCCGCTCAAGGGTATGCGCCCGTTGGCGGTGCTGCCGGACAACATCACCACCGATCACCTGTCGCCATCCAACGCCATCATGCTCGACAGTGCCGCTGGCGAATACCTGGCGAAAATGGGCTTGCCGGAAGAGGACTTCAACTCCTACGCGACGCATCGCGGTGACCACTTGACCGCGCAACGCGCGACCTTCGCCAACCCGAAACTGTTCAACGAAATGGTTCAGGAAAATGGCAAGGTCAAGCAGGGTTCGCTGGCGCGTGTCGAGCCGGAAGGCCAGGTCATGCGCATGTGGGAAGCCATCGAAACCTACATGGAACGCAAGCAGCCGCTGATCATCATCGCCGGAGCCGACTACGGTCAGGGTTCGTCCCGCGATTGGGCTGCCAAAGGTGTGCGTCTGGCCGGAGTCGAAGCCATCGCTGCCGAAGGTTTCGAACGCATCCACCGCACCAATCTGGTGGGCATGGGCGTGTTGCCGCTGGAGTTCAAGCCGGGCACCGACCGCAAGACGCTGGGCATCGACGGCACTGAAACTTTCGATGTGATCGGCGAGCGCACGCCGCGGGCCACGCTGACCCTGGTCATCACCCGCAAGAACGGTGAGCAGGTGTCGGTGCCGGTTACTTGCCGTCTCGATACTGCTGAAGAAGTCTCGATCTACGAAGCCGGCGGCGTGTTGCAGCGTTTCGCCCAGGACTTCCTTGAATCGGCTGTTGCTGTCTAACGCGACTTGCCGGGGCAGGGTGGTGACGTCCTGCTCCGGCGCATGAAGGAATAATATGGCCCACGTACCTCAGATCAAGATCCCTGCCACCTATATGCGGGGCGGCACCAGCAAAGGCGTGTTCTTCAGCCTGCAAGACCTGCCTGAATCGGCACAGGTGCCGGGCCCGTCCCGCGACGCGCTGTTGTTGCGAGTGATCGGCAGCCCTGACCCGTATGAAAAGCAAATCGACGGCATGGGCGGGGCGACCTCCAGCACCAGCAAAACGGTGATCGTGTCCAAGAGTATCAAGGCCGATCACGATGTTGATTACCTGTTTGGTCAGGTCTCCATTGACAAGCCTTTTGTCGACTGGAGCGGCAACTGCGGCAACCTCTCGGCGGCGGTCGGTTCGTTCGCTATCAGCAGCGGTCTGGTCGAGGCCAGTCGCATTCCGCGTAACGGTGTGGCGGTGGTGCGCATCTGGCAGGCCAATATCGGCAAGACCATCATCGCCCATGTGCCGATCACTGACGGCGCGGTGCAGGAAACCGGTGATTTCGAACTCGATGGCGTAACCTTTCCGGCCGCTGAAGTGCAGCTTGAATTCATGAACCCAGCGGCCGAGGAAGAGGGTGCAGGCGGCTCGATGTTCCCGACCGGCAACCTGGTCGATGACCTGGAAGTGCCCGGTGTCGGCACGCTCAAGGTGACCATGATCAACGCCGGTATTCCGACCATCTTCGTTAACGCCGAAGCCATCGGCTACACCGGCACCGAGTTGCAGGGCGATATCAACGGCGATCTGAAAGCGCTGGCGATGTTCGAGACCATTCGTGCGCATGGGGCGCTGCGCATGGGACTGATCCAGAATCTTGACGACGCCGCCAAGCGTCAGCACACCCCCAAGGTGGCGTTTGTCGCACGGCCTGCCGATTACCTCGCTTCCAGTGGCAAGCCGGTGGCAGCAGGCGATGTCGACCTGCTGGTCCGTGCACTGTCCATGGGCAAGTTGCACCACGCGATGATGGGCACGGCTGCCGTAGCGATTGGCACCGCGGCAGCGATTGATGGCACGCTGGTCAACCTCGCCGCGGGTGGTATTCCACGCAACGCGGTGCGCTTCGGCCATCCGTCAGGCACCTTGCGCGTTGGCGCCGAGGCCAATCTGGTCGATGGCGAATGGACCGTGACCAAAGCCATCATGAGCCGCAGTGCGCGGGTGTTGATGGAAGGCTGGGTGCGCGTCCCGGGTGACTCTTTCTGATCCCGACACCGAGCCCATGTGGGAGCGAGCCTGCTCGCGATAGCGTTGTGTCAGGCGACATCAATGTTGACTGTGCTGGCTCTATCGCGAGCAGGCTCGCTCCCACATTTGATCGCATTCCTACAATAAGAAAGATTAGCCCCCGAGATTGATCCTGAACCGAGGTCCCATTTACGAACCACTACCAGAGTGAATCGAACATGAGCGCCAACGTCGACCTGAACATTCGTCCCGACTACGACAAGGTCCTGCAGGGCATTGCCGATTACGTTCTCAATTTCAAGATCGAGTCCAAAGAGGCGTTGGACACCGCCCGCAATTGCCTGATGGACACCCTTGGTTGCGGCCTGCTGGCCCTGCGCTTTCCTGAATGCACCAAACACCTGGGCCCTATCGTTGAAGGCACGCTCGTGCCTTTTGGCGCACGTGTTCCCGGCACCCGTTTTCGTCTCGATCCAGTGAAAGCGGCGTGGGACATCGGCTGCATCGTCCGCTGGCTCGACTACAACGACACCTGGCTGGCTGCCGAGTGGGGCCATCCGTCGGACAACCTCGGCGGAATACTCGCGGTTGCCGATCACCTGTCGCAGAAGTGCGTGGCAAACGGCGATGCACCGCTGACCATGCGAGCGGTGCTGGACGTAATGATCATGGCTCATGAGATTCAGGGCGTGATTGCCCTGGAGAATTCCTTCAACCGGGTCGGCCTGGACCATGTGCTGCTGGTCAAAGTCGCCTCGACGGCGGTGACCGCGAAACTGATGGGCGCCAATCGCGAGCAACTGCTGGCGGCGCTGTCCCACGCGTTTGTCGACGGTCAGGCGCTGCGAACTTACCGTCATGCGCCGAACGCCGGTTCACGCAAGTCCTGGGCGGCGGGCGACGCCTCCAGTCGTGGCGTGCGGTTGGCTGACATCGCCATGCGTGGCGAGATGGGCATTCCGGGCGTATTAACGGCGCCGCAATGGGGGTTCTACGACGTGCTGTTCAGCCATACGAACAAGGATCTGGCGCTCAAGCCCGCAGATAAGCGTACATTCAGCCTCTCGCAGAAATACGGCACTTACGTGATGGAAAACGTGCTGTTCAAGATCAGTTTCCCGGCCGAGTTTCACGCGCAAACCGCTTGCGAAGCGGCGGTGACCCTGCACCCACAGGTGAGCAATCGTCTGGATGAAATCGACAAGATCGTTATCACCACTCACGAGTCCGCGATTCGTATCATTTCCAAGGTCGGCCAACTGGCCAATGCCGCGGATCGCGACCACTGCATCCAGTACATGACCGCCGTGCCGCTGGCCTTTGGCACTTTGGTGGCTGAACAGTACGAAGATGAGTTTCACGCGGCGCACCCGATCATCGACGAGTTGCGCGAGAAGATGGTCATTGTCGAAGACCCGCGCTACACCCGCGAGTATCTGGAGGCCGACAAGCGCTCTATCGCCAACGCCCTGCAAGTGTTCTTCAAGGACGGCTCAAGCACCGAACAAGTGGTGGTCGAATACCCTATCGGCCACCGGCGGCGTCGCGCCGAGGGTATCCCGTTGCTGGAAGACAAGTTCAAGGCCAATCTGGCAACCCGATTCACCGCGCAACGGTCGGCGCAGATCTTTGCCTTGTGCAAGGATCAGGCGAAACTTGAGGTCACGCCGGTTAACCGTTTTGTCGATTTGTGGGTGATCTAGCCAGACCGTGTAATCGTTCATCGCGAGCAGGCTCGCTCCCACATTGTCGTACACAAGTAACGTGTTCACTGAAGATCAACTGTGGGAGCAGCCGGGCGGCGTTCCGTCTGCTCGCGATGGCGGTAGACCTGGCAACAAGGAACTACTTGAAGCGCCGCTCGACGCCTTTTTCCACCAGGATCTTCGCCGAAATCTCTTCCACGGAAAAATGCGTGGAGTTGATGTGCGCGATGTTCTCGCGGCGGAACAGGTTTTCGACTTCACGCACTTCGAACTCGCACTGGGCGTAGCTCGAGTAGCGGCTATTGGGCTTGCGTTCGTTGCGGATCGCGGTGAGGCGGTCCGGATCGATGGTCAGGCCAAACAGCTTGTGCTTGTGGGCACGCAATGCCGTTGGCAGTTGCAGGCGCTCCATGTCGTCTTCGGTCAGCGGGTAGTTGGCCGCGCGAATACCGAATTGCATCGCCATGTACAGGCAGGTCGGGGTTTTGCCGCAGCGCGACACGCCGACCAGGATCAGGTCGGCCTTGTCGTAATAGTGGGTGCGGGCGCCATCGTCGTTGTCGAGGGCGAAGTTCACTGCCTCGATACGCTCCATGTAATTGGAGTTGTGGCCAATGGAGTGGGACTTGCCGACCGAATACGACGAGTGTTCGCTCAACTCCTGCTCGAGCGGCGCGAGGAAGGTCGAGAAAATGTCGATCATGAAACCATTGGAGGTCGCGAGGATCTCACGAATATCCTGGTTGACGATCGTGTCGAAGATGATCGGACGAAATCCGTCCTTTTCGGCGGCCATATTGATTTGTTGTACCATGGCCCGCGCTTTGTCCACGTTGTCGATGTACGGTCGTATGACTTTGCTGAAGGTAATGTTTTCGAACTGCGCCAACAGGCTTTGACCCAGGGTTTCGGCTGTAATGCCCGTGCCATCGGAGATAAAGAAAGCAGATCGTTTCATTTGCGCCTTGGGCCTTAAGCTGGTGACGATTCTTGGATATGATAGGCGCGGTTTGTCGGCCTGGATTGGCCCGCATTCTCACTTATTTTCCAGGTCCAGGCCATATTGCTGGCAAATGCTCCTGATGAGCTGCCGGCGCCCTGAGCTTTTCCAACACAGTTAGTGGAGAGATCACCTTGGTAGAGTACGTAGTTTCCCTCGATAAGCTCGGCGTCCATGATGTAGAGCATGTGGGGGGCAAGAACGCATCCCTGGGCGAGATGATCAGTAATCTTGCAGGTGCCGGTGTATCGGTCCCGGGTGGCTTCGCCACGACGGCTCAGGCTTATCGTGATTTTCTCGAATTAAGTGGTTTGAACGACCAGATCCACGCAGCCCTCGACGCGCTGGACGTCGACGACGTGAACGCCCTGGCGAAAACCGGTGCGCAAATCCGTCAATGGATCATGGAAGCCGAGTTCCCGGAGAAGCTCAACGCCGAAATCCGTACCGCGTTCGCCACGCTGTCGGCCGGTAACCCGGACATGGCTGTGGCCGTGCGCTCCTCGGCAACGGCCGAAGACTTGCCGGACGCTTCCTTCGCCGGTCAGCAGGAAACCTTCCTGAACATCCGCGGCGTCGAAAACGTCATTCGCGCTGCCAAGGAAGTGTTTGCTTCGCTGTTCAACGACCGTGCCATTTCCTACCGCGTGCACCAGGGCTTCGACCATAAACTGGTTGCCCTGTCGGCTGGCGTGCAGCGCATGGTCCGTTCGGAAACCGGCACTGCCGGCGTGATGTTCACACTCGATACCGAATCCGGCTTCCGTGACGTGGTGTTTATCACCGGTGCCTACGGCCTGGGCGAAACCGTCGTACAGGGCGCGGTGAACCCGGATGAGTTCTACGTCCACAAAGGCACGCTGGCAGCCGGTCGCCCAGCGATCCTGCGCCGCAACCTGGGCAGCAAAGCCATCAAGATGATCTACGGCGACGAAGCCAAGGCCGGTCGTTCGGTCAAGACTGTGGATGTCGACAAGGCCGAGCGCGCACGTTTCTGCCTGACCGATGCTGAAGTCAGCGAACTGGCCAAGCAGGCGATGATCATCGAGAAGCACTACAAGTGCCCGATGGACATCGAGTGGGCCAAAGACGGCGACGACGGCAAGCTGTACATCGTTCAGGCTCGCCCTGAAACCGTGAAAAGCCGTACCCACGCCAACGTCATGGAACGTTACCTGCTGAAAGAAACCGGCACCGTGCTGGTGGAAGGTCGCGCCATCGGCCAGCGCATCGGCGCCGGTAAAGTCCGCATCATCAAAGACGTTTCCGAGATGGACAAAGTCCAGCCGGGCGACGTTCTGGTTTCCGACATGACCGACCCGGACTGGGAACCGGTCATGAAGCGCGCCAGCGCCATCGTCACCAACCGTGGCGGCCGTACCTGCCACGCGGCGATTATTGCGCGTGAGCTGGGGATCCCGGCCGTCGTGGGTTGCGGTAATGCCACCGAGCTGTTGAAAGACGGCCAGGGCGTGACCGTTTCCTGCGCTGAAGGCGACACCGGCTTCATCTTCGAAGGCGAGCTGGGCTTCGACATCAAGAAAAACTCCGTCGACGCCATGCCGGAACTGCCGTTCAAAATCATGATGAACGTCGGTAACCCGGATCGCGCCTTCGATTTCGCGCAGTTGCCGAACGCCGGTGTGGGCCTGGCCCGTCTGGAGTTCATCATCAACCGCATGATCGGCGTGCACCCTAAAGCACTGCTGAACTACGACGGCCTGCCGTCGGAAATCAAGGAAAGCGTCGACAAGCGCATTGCCGGTTACAACGATCCGGTCGGCTTCTACGTCGAGAAACTGGTCGAGGGCATCAGCACCCTGGCCGCTGCGTTCTGGCCGAAAAAGGTCATCGTGCGTCTGTCGGACTTCAAGTCCAACGAGTACGCCAACCTGATCGGTGGCAAGCTCTACGAACCGGAAGAAGAAAACCCGATGCTGGGCTTCCGTGGCGCTTCGCGTTACATCAGCGAGTCGTTCCGTGACTGCTTCGAGCTCGAATGCCGCGCGCTGAAACGCGTGCGCAACGAGATGGGCCTGACCAACGTCGAAATCATGGTGCCGTTCGTCCGTACCCTGGGCGAAGCCAGCCAGGTTGTGGAGCTGTTGGCCGAGAACGGCCTGGCGCGTGGCGAAAACGGTCTGCGCGTCATCATGATGTGCGAACTGCCGTCCAACGCGATCCTTGCTGAAGAGTTCCTCGAGTTCTTCGACGGTTTCTCCATCGGTTCCAACGACCTGACCCAGCTGACCCTGGGCCTGGACCGTGACTCCGGGATCATCGCGCATCTGTTCGACGAGCGTAATCCTGCGGTCAAGAAGCTGCTGTCCAACGCGATTCAGGCCTGCAACAAGGCTGGCAAATACATTGGTATTTGCGGCCAAGGCCCTTCCGACCACCCAGACCTGGCCAAGTGGCTGATGGAACAGGGTATCGAAAGCGTTTCGTTGAACCCCGATTCCGTACTGGAAACCTGGTTCTTCCTGGCTGAAGGTCAGGCTGCGGTCTGATCCGTGAATGAAGTCCCGGTCAGGCTTGCCGCTGACCGGGGCTTTAAGATTCGAGTAGGGCGGCATCCAGATGGAGCCCGCCCTTTTTTGTGCAAGAGCATTATGCAAAGCAGCAGCAACCTATTTCCTGTCGCCTTGATCAGCGCCGAGCGTCGCGGCGATCTGAGCGAGGACGTCTATCGTTTGAAACCCGGCAACAGCCCGGACGGCACCGTCGAACTGGCGGTTACCCGCCTGGGTATGGCCGATGAGCCCGCCGTGCGTGGCGTTCCGGTGATTTTGCTTCATGGCAGCTTTTCCAACCGGCGTTTCTGGTTTTCCCCCAAAGGCCTTGGTCTGGGCGCCTATCTGGCGCGCGCCGGCTTTGATGTGTGGATACCGGAAATGCGCGGTCACGGCTTGTCCCAGCGCAACCAGAACTATCGAAAGAACCGCGTTGCCGACTATGCCCGTTACGATCTGCCGGCGATTGCTGCGTTCGTTCGTGAGCAAAGCGCTCAGGTTCCGCACTGGATTGGTCATTCACTGGGCGGCATCACTCTGGCGGCAGCGCTGGGTGGTCAGTACCTGGGTGAGCCTGCCGTGGCCTCTGCGGCATTTTTTGGTACGCAGGTCAGTCGCACCTATTGGCCGCTGAAAATTCCCCCGGTGGAGTGGAGCGGGCGGTTCATCCTGAAGCGTTTCGCACAAATTTCGGGCTCTCGCCTCAAGCGTGGTCCGGAGGACGAGCCGATAGGCCTGGCGCTGGAGGGCATGCGCTGGTACGGCTTGTTCGGGCGCTTTGGTGATGCCGAGAAAGACTGGTGGGCCGGGCTGGCCGAGGTTCAGGTGCCGGTCTTGGGCGTCAGCGCGACCAGCGATCATCAGGACCCGGATTGGGCGTGTCGCAAGCTGTTCGATCAGATCGGTTCCGAGCACAAGCAGTTCATCTGCCTAGGGCGCGAGCAGGGTTTTTCGGACAATTTCGGGCATGTTGAAATGCTTGTCAGCAAAGCTGCTCAGGCCGAAGTATGGCCGTTGGTGCAGCGCTGGCTGACAGATCCGCAGGCGCCGTTGTTGGCTGACAAGCCGAGTTTGGCGACAGCCGTTTGAGTACGGATGCTCTGACAAGAGCGTTTCGCTCCGATCAGCGAACGGCTAACATATGACGCATTGAACTGTTCTGGTCACAAACGGTTGTTGAGTCGACCTTATGTTCGTACCTCTTCCCGTTCAGTACCGTAACCCCTGCGATTTTCGACAGCCCAAGATCTGTTCTTTCTCTTACAGGAGTTTCTCGATGAACCATTACCTTACTCCCGACCTGTGTGATGCCTACCCGGAACTGGTGCAGGTGATTGAGCCGATGTTCAGCAATTTTGGTGGCCGTGACTCCTTTGGCGGCGAAATCGTTACCATCAAGTGCTTCGAAGACAACTCGCTGGTCAAGGAGCAGGTCGAGCACAAAGGGAATGGCAAGGTGCTGGTGGTCGATGGCGGTGGTTCGCTGCGCCGCGCATTGCTGGGCGACATGATCGCCGAGAAAGCCGTGAAAAACGGGTGGGAAGGCCTGGTCATCTATGGCTGCATCCGTGATGTCGACGTTATCGCGCAAACCGACCTGGGCGTGCAGGCGCTGGCCAGTCACCCGATGAAAACCGACAGGCGTGGCGTCGGTGAGCTGAACATTGCGGTAACCTTCGCCGGCGTGACTTTCCGTCCGGGTGAATACATCTACGCGGACAATAACGGCGTGATCGTCTCGCCAAGTCCGTTGAAAATGCCAGAATAAACAGCTGATTCAAGCCAGGGGTGAGGATGTTCGAGGAAGAAAACGCGCAGTGGGGGCTGGTGCATGCCCTGGTGCTGGATGGTAAAGGTGGTGCGCGTTGGCTTGCCCGGACTGAACTGGATGACCTGCAACTGCAACCCCATGAAAGCCTTTGGCTGCACTGGGACCGTAGTCACCCGCAAACTCAGACCTGGTTGCGTAAATCCAGCGGTCTGAGTGAGTTCAGCTGTGACCTGCTACTCGAAGAGAACACCCGGCCGCGCCTGTTGGCGCTGCCGGACTCCGAGTTGTTGCTGTTTTTGCGCGGAATCAACCTCAACCCGGGTGCCGAGCCTGAAGACATGGTGTCGGTGCGGATCTTCGCCTCAGCTCAGCGGGTCATTTCCCTGCGTTTACGCCCGTTGCGCGCCACCGATGAGTTGCTGGTGCAACTGACTGAGGGCAAGGGGCCGAAAACCACCTCCGAACTGGTCCTTTATATGGCTCAGTACCTCACCCATAAAGTGCAGGATCTGGTCAGCGATCTCTCCGAAATCGTTGATGATGAAGAAGAAAAGCTGGATTCCGACGAACGGTATACTCCGGAGCATGGCGCCATTTTGCAGATCCGCCGGCGAGCGGCAGGACTGAAGCGCTTCCTTGCACCGCAGCGGGATATCTTCGGTCAGCTGACGCGGATAAAACTGCCATGGTTTGTCGACGATGACAGCGACTACTGGAATGAATTGAACAACAGCCTGACGCGTTATCTGGAAGAGCTGGAATTGACCCGAGAGCGCGTGGGGCTGGTGCTTGAGACCGAAGACCGACGTTTGAGCGTGCGCATGAATCGCATCATGTACCGCTTCGGGATCATCACCGGGATCTTTTTGCCGATGAGTTTTCTGACCGGTTTGCTCGGCATAAACGTCGGTGGAATTCCTTTTTCCGGGAACCCTTATGGCTTCGTGATTGCCTGCCTGATGATGGTGACAGTGGCGGTGGGGCAATGGTGGTTGTTCCGGCGTTTGCGCTGGGTATGAGGGAGAGCCATGTGACCCGAAGAATTTTGATCGCGTCTTTCACAGATATCACGAGAGGTGCGTATGCACGATCCGTTTGAACAGTCCTTGCGCGACATGCTCAAGGCATCACCGTCCACCCGTGACGACGATGCCTGTCTGGGGCGTGTGCTGAAAACCGCCAACCGCCAGGTTGGTGCCGGTGATCTGTTCAGCCTGCTGGGCCGCTGGCTGCCCGCGCTGATGATCGCCCTGAATAACGGATCGGCCCATGTCATGCCGGTTTCCCGTCATAAACCTGCTGCCCGCACTGCTGATAAGGCTGATTGAATATGGAACTTGATCTCTGGACTCAGAGCCTCGTCACGGCAATGACCGCGTTGTGGACCAAGGTAGCGAACTTCATTCCGAACCTGTTTGGCGCACTGGTAGTGCTTCTGCTGGGGTTTGTCGTGGCCAAGCTGCTCGACACCCTGCTGTCGAAATTGCTCGCAAAACTGGGCCTGGACCGCTTGATGGGCGGTACCGGCTTGACCAAGCTGCTGTCCCGCGCAGGGCTGCAGGTGCCGATCTCTACCTTGATCGGCAAGATCGTTTATTGGTTCGTTTTGCTTATTTTTCTGGTTTCTGCTGCAGAATCCCTTGGCTTGGAGCGAGTTTCGGCTACGCTCGACATGCTGGCACTGTATTTACCGAAAGTATTTGGTGCCGCGCTGGTGTTGCTGGTGGGCGTGTTGCTCGCACAATTGGCCAACGGGCTGGTGCGCGGCGCTGCAGAAGGCGTAGGCCTGGATTACGCATCGGGCCTTGGGCGTATCGCTCAAGGCCTGGTGATCATCATCAGTATTTCGGTCGCGATCAGTCAGCTTGAGGTCAAAACAGACCTGCTGAACCATGTGATCGTGATTGTCTTGATTACCGTTGGTCTGGCAGTTGCCTTGGCCATGGGGTTGGGAAGCCGGGATATCGCCGGTCAGATTCTTGCTGGAATCTATGTGCGTGAGTTGTATCAGGTTGGGCAACAAGTGCGTGTTGGTGAGGTCGAAGGTCAGATCGAAGAGATCGGCACGGTTAAAACTACATTGCTGACCGATGAGGGTGAGCTAGTCTCACTTTCCAATCGGATCCTCCTGGAACAGCATGTTAGTAGCCGCTAACCCGGCAAACCCTGCTAATGTATGCCGCCGCAAAATGCCCGATACGATGGGCTGCGGCGGACATTGACCTGACTGTCGGCCCGACTTGTTTTGAATAAAGCCCAATCGCTATCCATGCGCTACGACCCCCGCGAGCTCTCTGATGAGGAGTTGGTCGCGCGCTCGCACACGGAGCTGTTTCACGTGACGCGCGCCTACGAAGAGCTGATGCGGCGTTATCAGAGAACATTATTTAACGTTTGTGCACGGTATCTTGGGAACGATCGTGATGCAGATGATGTCTGTCAGGAAGTGATGTTGAAGGTGTTGTACGGCCTGAAGAACTTCGAGGGCAAATCGAAGTTCAAAACGTGGCTCTACAGCATCACGTACAACGAATGCATCACACAGTATCGGAAGGAACGGCGTAAGCGTCGCTTGATGGACGCTTTGAGTCTGGACCCCCTTGAGGAAGCGTCTGAAGAGAAGGCGCCGAAACCTGAGGAAAAGGGTGGACTTGATCGCTGGTTGGTGTATGTGAACCCGATTGATCGAGAAATTCTGGTGCTACGATTTGTCGCAGAGCTGGAGTTTCAGGAGATCGCGGACATCATGCACATGGGTTTGAGTGCAACGAAAATGCGGTACAAACGCGCTCTTGACAAATTGCGTGAGAAATTTGCAGGCATCGCTGAAACTTAGTTCAGCGCAAATACTTCTTACGTGTAGGCAAGTTCTGATAGACTTGCCGCCGAGTTGTCCCCCGGTTTGCGGGACTGCTTTACAATCACCAGATGGGGATTTAACGGATGAAACTGAAAAACACCTTGGGCTTTGCCATTGGTTCTCTTATTGCCGCTACTTCGTTCGGCGCTCTGGCACAAGGCCAAGGCGCGGTCGAAGGTGAGCTGTTCTACGGCAAGACTTTCAACCACAGTATTGACTCTTACGAGAACGGCCGCACTGGTCCTGGCTACTCGATCGGTTACTTCTTGACCGACGACGTTTCTGTGAATGCCACCTACCGTTCGGATGACTACACTCGTTCTGACTCCGACACTGGTAGCCAGAAAATCCGTGGCGATCACTTTGGTCTGAAGTCCCAGTACCACTTTGGTACTGTTGGCGATGCCATCCGTCCTTACGTTGAAGGCGGTGTTCAACACGGCAGCATGACCAACGTCGCTGCTGACGGCCACACTGGTCGTGACAAGTCCACCTACCTGACCACTGGTGCTGGCGCCAAGTGGTACATGACCGACAACCTGTACGCTCGTGCTGGCGTTGAAGCCGACTACAAGCTGGACAGCGGTCGTTGGGACTACCAGGCTCTGATCGGCCTGGGCGTTAACTTCGGCGGCACTGGCGGCAAAGTTGCTCCAGCTCCAGTAGCTGCAGCACCGGCTCCAGAGCCAGCTCCAGAAGCACCAGTTGCTGAAGTTGTTCGCGTTCAACTGGACGTGAAATTCGACTTCAACAAGGCTGTTGTTAAGCCAAACAGCTACGGCGACGTGAAGAACCTGGCTGACTTCATGAAGCAGTACCCGAACACCACCACCGTTGTTGAAGGTCACACCGACAACGTCGGTCCTGACGCTTACAACCAGAAACTGTCCCAGCGTCGTGCTGACGCTGTGAAACAAGTTCTGGTCAAGGATGGTGTTGAAGCTAACCGCGTTCACTCGGTTGGTTATGGCAAGTCCCGCCCAATTGCTGACAACAGCACTGACGCTGGCCGCGCTGCAAACCGTCGCGTAGAAGCGCAGGTTGAAGCTACCGCTAAGTAATTAGCCTGGTAGTTCGGAAAAGCCCGGCTTAGGCCGGGCTTTTCTTTGTCTGCGATTTAGCTTTTTGAAAGATCGCCCGAACGCGGCCCGAGCCTTCGGCAACTCCTACGCGAGATTGGCGTTCCAATACTCCTCCGCAGGAGCTGCCGCAGGCTGCGATCTTTTAACATTGTCACTGGCAGCCACCGCACCGATCACCAGGATCGCCGGGCTTTTCAGTTGGAAGCTGTGGGCAGCTTCCTGCATTGCCGTCAGGTTGCTCCGACATTCGCGCTGGTGAGGCAATGAAGCGTTTTCAATCATCGCCACGGGCGTATCAGCCGCCATCCCACCGGCGAGCAATTGCTCGCCAATTGAGCTCAATTTCGCCACGCCCATGTAAATCACCAGCGTCGTACCGCTTTGGGCCAAGGCTCGCCAGTTAAGCTCGCTGTCGTCCTGAGTGTGCGCGGTGACCAGAGTTACGCCGCGGGCAACGCCGCGCAGGGTCAGGGAAATATCGCATTGCGTTGCACCGGCCAGGCCTGCGGTGATGCCATTGACCAACTCGACTTCAATCTCGCGCTCGCGCAGCCACTGCGCTTCTTCACCGCCACGTCCGAAAATGCACGGATCACCACCCTTGAGCCGCACCACACACTTGCCTTGGCGGGCATAACGCAGCATCAAGCGATGAATGAACGCCTGCGGAGTAGAGCGACAACCACCACGTTTGCCGACCGCAATGATCCGCGCCTGCGGGCAATGCACCAGCACCGCGTCGTTGACCAGGTCATCGATCAGTACCACATCGGCTTCGTTCAGCGCCCGTACAGCTTTGAGGGTCAGCAATTCAGGGTCACCGGGACCTGCACCCACCAACCAGACTTTTGCGCTCATGTTCTATTCCTCACGAGGTGATTGCGATGGGCTGCACGCTGGCCGCCAACAGACGCTTGATTTCCGGGACGCAGGAGCCGCATTGCGTGCCGCAACCGAGTTGTTGTTTCAGGCCCTGCAAATCCAGGCCACTGCGAATGCCGGCGCACACCGTGCTTTCGCTGACGTTCTTGCAGTTGCACAGAGTTTTCGTGGCGCTGACGGATGAGCCCGCACTGCTGGGTGGTGTGCTCAACGGCGCCAAAAGCCAGCGCCGCAGTTGTTCGTCGGCCCGACCTTCCAGCCAGAGGTTTTGCAGCCAGTGTTGTGCAAGGGTTTCACCGGCCAGGCGAATGGCGGTAATCCGGCCCTGTTCGATGCGTACGCGTTTGCCAATGGCGCGCCGTGGATCGTCGTAAGCCAGGACAGGACCATCGTTGAGTCCCAGTTGTTGATCGATGTCATGCAGTCGTTGCGGGTCAGGTGCCTGGGCGCTGGCAGCGCGTATCAGCAGCGCTGGGCGTTCACGGCCGGTCAGGCTGAGGCTGACGTAGGCAAAGTCCTCGCAGAGCGGTCGTAAGGTCTCGAAATGCTGCTGAACATCACCCTCAACCAGTGCGAACAAATGCCATGGCAGCTTTACCGGTTCGATACGCACGCCGCTGTGTTTGAGTTCGGGTTGCTTCGACAAGGGGTCGAATGCCGGCTGTGTGAGCGTATTGACGCCGCCCTTGAGGAAACGATCTCCCCAGTGCATCGGCAGAAACGCCTGGCCCGGGCGCACACTGTCATCACTGCCGACGGCAACGATCACGCTGCCTCGACGGCTTTTGAGGTTGACCAGGTCGCCGGTCTGCAGCCGATACCGACGCAGTTCATCAGGGTGCAGGCTCAACAGGGCTTCGCTGACATGGCCGAACAATTGTGCAGCCGTGCCGGTGCGGCTCATGCCGTGCCATTGATCGCGCAGGCGCCCGGTGATCAGGGTCAGCGGAAAGCGTGCGTCACGTTGCTCCTTGGCGGCGCGATACGGGTCGGCGACAAACTGTGCGCGGCCACTCTTGGTAGGGAAAATCCCGTCCATATAAAGCCGTGGCGTTCCGCTCAAGGCGCCGTCCGGGAACGGCCATTGCTGTGGGCCGAGGCGATCGAGCAGCGCATGGCTGATCCCGCAGAGGTCCAGATCGCGTCCGCGCGTCAGTTGTTTGTATTCATCGAAGACCTGCGCCGGTTGTTCAAAAGCAAACAGGCTGGGCTGTCCTGGACGCAGACGCCACTCCAGGCGTTGTGCGAAATCCACAGTGATCGCCCAGTCCGGGCGCGCTTCACCCGGTGCGCTGATGGCGCGGCGAACGTGGGAAATCCGCCGTTCAGAGTTAGTTACCGTGCCTTCCTTCTCACCCCAACTGGCGGCAGGCAGCAGCAGGTCGGCGAAGGGGGCGGTTTCGGTGGTGCGGAAAGCTTCTTGTAGCACCACGAACGGGCAAGCCTGCAATGCAGCGCGCACGGTTTGCTGATCCGGCAACGACTGCGCCGGGTTGGTGCAGGCGATCCACAATGCTTTGATCTTGCCGCTCTGGACCTGTTCGAACAGTTCAATGGCGGTTAGCCCGGTGGTGTCAGGTAATTTTTCGACGCCCCAGTAAGCCGCCACTTCGGCGCGATGTTGCGCATTGGCCGCTTCGCGATGGCCAGGCAGCAAGTTCGACAAACTGCCGGTTTCACGCCCGCCCATGGCATTTGGCTGACCGGTGAGCGAGAAGGGGCCTGCGCCAGGTCTGCCGATTTGCCCGGTGGCCAGGTGCAGGTTGATCAGTGCACTGTTTTTTGCGCTGCCGGCGGTGGACTGGTTCAACCCCATGCACCACAGCGAGAGAAAACTCGTTGAGGTGCCGACCCACTCGGCGCATTGCTGCAGCTGTTCAACGCTGATCCCGCAGAGTTGCGCGACCATTTGTGGGGTGTAATCGCGCACCAGGTTCTTCAGCTCGGCCAAGCCCTCGGTGTGCGCCTTGATGAACTCACGGTCGACCCAGTCTTCCCACAACAACAGGTGCAAAATCCCATGGAACAGTGCGACATCGGTGCCCGGCAAAATGGCCAGGTGCAGGTCGGCGAGGTCGCAGGTGTCAGTACGTCGAGGGTCAATGACGATGACTTTCATCTGTGGTCGGCGGGATTTGGCTTCTTCCAGTCGGCGAAACAGCACCGGATGAGCGTAGGCCATGTTGCTGCCGACAATCATCACGCAATCGCTCAGCTCAAGATCTTCATAGCTGCACGGCGGGGCGTCGGCGCCCAGGCTGCGCTTGTAGCCGACCACTGCCGACGACATGCAGAGTCGCGAATTGCTGTCGATGTTGTTGGTGCCGACCAGCGCTCGGGCCAACTTGTTGAAGGCGTAATAGTCCTCGGTCAGCAGTTGCCCGGAGATATAGAACGCCACGCTGTCAGGACCGTGCTCGGCGATGGTGTCGGCGAAAACGCTGGTGGCGTGATCGAGGGCGGTGTCCCAATCGGTACGGCTGCGGGCCATCCCTTTGCCGAGACGCAGTTCCGGGTACAACGCCCGCGCTGCGAGGTCGCCGGTGAGGTGCAGGGTCGAGCCTTTGCTGCACAGTTTGCCGAAGTTGGCCGGGTGCGTCGGGTCGCCGCTGACGCCGAGGATCTGCTCGCCGTCATGCTCGATCAGTACGCCGCAGCCCACCCCGCAATAACAGCAGGTCGAGGCGGTCGTCTGGCGGCTCATCAGCCTGCTTCCCGCAGAGCCAGCATGACCCGACCGTTCTCCACCCGCGCCGGATGGTGATGGGCGCAACCGACATCAGGCGCCAGGGCCTGACCGGACTCCAGGTCGATCTGCCAGTTGTGCAGCGGGCAAGCGACGCGTTTGCCGTAGATCAGTCCTTGGGACAGCGGTCCGCCCTTGTGTGGGCAGCGGTCGTCGAGAGCGAAAACTTCGTCGTCGCTGGTGCGAAAAATCGCGATGTCACCTTTGGGGCCGCTGATGATGCGCGAGCCCAAAGCGTTGATTTCTTCCAGTGCGCAGATATCCAGCCAGTTCATGCCGACACCTCCAGGTTTTTCACGGGGATGACATCGAACTCCTTCTTCAGCAACGGCTGCTCAAGGCGTTCTTTCCATGGGTCCTGCTCGAACGACAGGGAGAATTGCAGCCTGTCGTTAAGCGCTTTGCGACGCTCCGGGTCTTCCAGTACGGCTTTCTTGATGTGTTCCATGCCGACCCGTTGCAGGTAGTGCACGGTGCGCTCGAGGTAGAAGGCTTCTTCGCGATACAGCTGCAGGAACGCGCCGTTGTACTCGCGCACTTCTTCGGCGGTTTTCAGTTTGACGAAGAATTCCGCAACCTCGGTTTTGATCCCGCCGTTGCCGCCGATGTACATCTCCCAGCCAGAGTCGACGCCGATGATTCCTACGTCCTTGATCCCGGCTTCCGAGCAGTTGCGCGGGCAACCAGAGACCGCCAGCTTGACCTTGTGCGGTGACCACATGTTGAACAGGTCATGCTCCAGTTCGATGCCCAGTTGCGTGGAGTTTTGCGTGCCGAAGCGGCAGAACTCACTGCCGACGCAGGTTTTGACCGTGCGGATCGATTTGCCGTAGGCATGGCCGGACGGCATGTCGAGGTCCTTCCAGACGCCGGGCAGATCCTGCTTCTTGATCCCCAGCAAGTCGATGCGCTGGCCGCCCGTGACCTTGACCATGGGCACGTTGTACTTGTCGGCGACGTCGGCAATGCGCCGCAGCTCCGAAGGATTGGTCACACCGCCCCACATCCGTGGGACTACAGAGTAGGTGCCGTCTTTCTGAATGTTGGCGTGGGCCCGTTCGTTGATCAGTCGTGATTGCGGATCGTCCTTGGCCTCGCCTGGCCACGTGGAAATCAGGTAGTAATTGAGCGCCGGACGGCAGGTGGCGCAGCCATTCGGAGTGCGCCAGTTCAGGTAGCTCATGGTCCCGGCGATGGTCAGCAGATGCTCTTCGCGGATCGCCTGGCGGATCTGTCCGTGGTTGAGGTCGCTGCAACCGCAGATGGCTTTTTCGCTTTTCGGTTTGACGTCCGCCGCGCCGCCGACGGTGTTGATCAGGATCTGTTCCACCAGTCCGGCGCAAGAGCCGCAGGAGCTGGCCGCTTTGGTGTGTTTCTTGACTTCGTCGACACTGAACAGCCCGTGTTCCTGAATCGCCTTGACGATGGTGCCCTTGCAGACGCCATTGCAGCCGCAGACTTCGGCGTTGTCAGCCATGCTCATGGCTTTGTCCTGGCCTTGGTGGCCTACATCGCCCAGAGCGTTTTCGCCGAACATCAGGTGATCGCGGATTTCGCCGATGGCGTGGTTCTCACGAATCTGCCGGAAATACCAGCCGCCATCCGCTGTGTCGCCGTACAGACAGGCACCGACCAGCACGTCATCCTTGATCACCAGTTTTTTGTAGACCCCGCCGATCGGGTCGGAGAGGGTGATGGTTTCGGTGCCTTCGCCGCCCATGAAGTCGCCAGCGGAGAACAGATCGATGCCGGTGACTTTCAATTTGGTCGAGGTCACCGAGCCCGAATAGCGGGCAAACCCCAGTTGCGCCAAGTGGTTAGCGCAGACTTTGGCCTGTTCGAACAGCGGTGCCACCAGGCCGTAGGCGATGCCGCGGTGGCTGGCGCATTCGCCGATCGCGTAGATCCGCGGGTCATAGGTTTGCAGGGTGTCGTTGACCAGGATCCCGCGGTTGCACGGGATGCCGGATTTTTCCGCGAGTTCGGTGTTGGGGCGAATGCCGGCGGCCATCACCACCAGATCAGCGGGAATGATGTCGCCGTTCTTGAACTGCACCGAGCCGACCCGGCCATTGCCGGCGTCGTGCAGGGCCTGGGTCTGTTCGCACAGGCGAAAGTGCAAGCCGCGACCTTCCAAGGCAGTTTGCAGCAACTGGCCGCTGGTTTTGTCCAGTTGCCGTTCCAGCAACCACTCGCCGAGATGCACCACGGTCACGTGCATGCCGCGCAGCATCAGCCCATTGGCGGCTTCAAGGCCCAGCAGGCCACCGCCGATGACCACCGCGTGCTTGTGGGTCTTGGCGGTGTCGATCATGACCTGGGTGTCGGCGATGTCGCGGTAACCGATGACGCCTTCCAGGGTATTGCCCGGAATCGGCAGGATAAACGGCGTCGAGCCGGTGGCGATCAGCAGCCGGTCGTATTCGGCTTCGCTGCCGTCTTCGGCGATGACCCGGCGTTTCACCCGGTCGATCTCCACCACCTTGCGGTTTAGCAGCAGTTTGATGTTGTTTTCCAGGTACCAATCAAGATCGTTGAGCACGATTTCGTCGAAGGTCTGCTCACCTGCCAGCACCGGCGAAAGAAGAATGCGGTTGTAGTTGGTGTGGGGCTCGGCGCCGAAGACCGTGATGTCATACAGCTCGCTGCTCAGCTTGAGCAATTCTTCCAGGGTGCGAACCCCGGCCATGCCATTGCCGATCATCACCAGTTTTAGTTTTTTCATCAGGTTCTCCGGGGAGCTCAGGCTTGCCTCATCAGGGCGGTCAGGCTGGCTCGACAAATTTTGCGCAAACAAAAAAAGGCGTCCCGCTAGTTGCCTAGCGAGGACGCCTTTGTCCTGGTCCCGTTCTATCGGGAAGCACGCCCTTCGTCGTTGAAGGCCGGGCTTTATGTATGGTGTAAAAGGTAATGCAGTGGTCGTGCCAAATCGGGGGAGGGCGCGGCTTTGTTGGGGGGCAGGTGCTGTCAGTCAGTGTGTGTCTTGAGTTTCTGCACCAATTCAAGGCGCGACGCACAGTCATAGCGCGGTGAGGGCCTGTGGCGAGGGGGCTTGTCGGAACGCCGCACCGCCCCGTTCGAGTGCGCAGCACTCGTAAAACCTGAGACCATGGTCTGCCTGAAACACCGCGATTGAAGGTTTGGGGTCGCTGCGCAACCCAACGGGGCGGTGCGGCGTTCCGACAAGCCCCCTCGCCACAGGGAGTCGTGTTTGACTCAGGAATGGAGCAGCAGATACAACAACACCAGATTGATCAGCAACGACCCCAGCGCCAAGGTCCGCCAGACCTTCAACGGTTCACGCTCCAGCAGCGGCCTGGGCCGTACACTCAAACTGCGCCGTTCGCCTTGTTCCAACAGCAGTAACCATTCCTCCGCCGTTTCATAGCGTTGCGCCGGGTCGGCGCATACCGCGCGCTCCAGGCTTTGCCCGAGCCAGTCCGGCAAATCCGGCCGATAGCGGTTGGCTGCGACGGGCGAGCCAAAGCGCGGACGTTGAAAGGCTTCGATTTCCCCGTAGGGATAATGCCCGGTGGCCAGGTAATAAAGCGTCACGCCGACTGCATACAGATCCTGTTGCGGTGTCGGTGGACTCCCGTTGAACGCTTCCGGGGCGATATAGCTCGGGGTGCCCGGCAGCGCGTTCGATTGGTCTTCGGATAAGCCAGTGCAGTACGCCAGGCCGAAATCCAGCAGCCGTAACTCACCGTCCTCTGCCAGCAGCAGGTTTTCCGGTTTGATGTCGCGATGGAAAATCTGCCGCCGATGCAGCATGCCCACTGCCCGCAGCAAACGTTCGGCCAGTTGTTGCCATTGGGGCAGCGGCAACGGGCCGTTTTGCGCGAACAGCTCGGCCAAGGTCACCCCCGGATACTCGCGCATCACGTAATACAGGTGCTGACGTTGCGCCGCCGGGTGAACTTCCGGAAAACTTCGACCAGCAACGCGCTTGAGAAACCACTCTTCACAGAGCAGCGCCTGGGCGGCCGTGGTGTCGTTGTTCAACGATGAGGGGAGCGTCTTCAGTAGCCAGGGCTGTTGCTGCCCGTCACGTACACGGTAAATCAGCGACTGCTGACTCTGCCCGAGCAGCCTCTCGATGTGCCAGCCTTCGAAAGCCTGACCGGGTTTGAGCGGCGGTGGCAATGACCATTGCTGCAGCTGGATCAGCGTATCGCCGATGCTCGTTTCGCCGAGGGCGTCGACTCGCACCAGCAGCGCACTGGCGTTGTCCTGACTACCAGCCAGGTGAGCGGCGTTGATCAGCGTTTGCGCCGCGCTGTCGAGGTCGGGTTGATCACGCAGAATGGCGGCGATGGCGGTGTCGCCCAGCGTTGCCCAAACGCCGTCGCTCAGCAGGACGAAACTCTCGCCCGCGCGCAACTCGCCGTCGAGAAAGTCCAGCACCAGATGCTGATCCAGTCCCAATGCGCGCTTGAGCACATGTTGCATGCCCGGTTGTTCCCAGACGTGGTCCTCAGTGATGCGCTGCAACTGATCGGCGTGCCAGCGATACACCCGACAATCTCCAACATGGGCCAACGTGAAGCGACGACCGCGCAGCACCAGCGCGCTGACGGTGGTGAGCAATGGCTGGCCGCCGCCATTGGCCTGCAACCAGCGATTTTGTGCCAGCAGCAGGCGGTCCAGCGCTTGCGCCACAGCCCAGGTTTGCGGCGTGGCGTAGTAATCGAGGGCCAGGGCCTGCAAGGTTGCCCTGGCTGCGAGCCCGCCATCGGCGCATTGACTGACGCCGTCGGCGATGGCGAACAGAAACCCTTTGCTCGCCGCCAGTTCAGCGGCGGGCGTGACCAGGCGCAGGGCGTCCTGGTTTTCGTCCCGTGGGCCGATGGCGCTGGCCTCGGCGAAGCTCAATTGCAGGCTCATCGGTGCATCATACCCGCGCGGCGGTTACAGCGGCCGAGCCCCACGTGGTTCTCCAGCGGCGCTTGACCCCGTGCAGGCCAAACCAGGCCAGAACACCGAGGCTGGCGAACAACCACAAGGCCAGTTGATAGCTGCCGGTGCTTTGTTTTATCGCACCCATGCCCGCCGCAAGAGCGAAACCGCCGATGCCGCCCGCCATGCCGATCAACCCGGTCATCACGCCGATTTCGCGGCGAAAGCGTTGTGGCACCAGCTGGAACACCGCGCCGTTACCCGCGCCAAGGCCGAGCATGGTGCAGACGAACAGCGCCAGTGCAGCGTAGGAGCTGGGCAGGTTGAAACCCACGGCAGCAATGCAGGTCGCGGCCAGCGTGTACATCACCAACAAGGTGCGAATACCACCGAAACGATCCGCCAGTGCACCACCGAGTGGTCGCATCAAACTGCCACCGAACACACAGGCTGCGGTGTAGTAGCCAGCAGTGACCGGGCTCAGGCCGTATTGGTCGTTGAAGTAGCCGGGCAGGGCGCTGGCCAGTCCGATGAAACCACCGAAGGTCACGCTGTAGAAAAACATGAACCACCAACTGTCGCGGTCACCGAGGGCCTTGAAGTAGTCAGTCATGGATTTGGCTTTGGGCCGTTCAGGTGCGTTTTTCGCCAGCCAGGCGAAAATGATCAACGTCAGGATCAGCGGGATCAGTGCGAAGCCAAAGACGTTGCTCCAGCCAAATGAGGCCGCCAGCATCGGGGCGATCAGTGCAGCGAACACCGTGCCCGAGTTACCCGCGCCGGCGATACCCATCGCCTTGCCCTGATGCTGTGGCGGATACCACTGCGAGGCCAGGGGCAGGGCCACTGCGAACGAGGCGCCGGCCATGCCGAGGAACAGGCCCAGCAGCAGCGCTTGCTCGTAGCTGTGGATGCCCAGCTTCCAGGCGCCAAACAGGGCGCAGATCACGATGACCTGACCGATCAGCCCGGCGGTTTTCGGTGACAGACGATCTGCCAGCAGTCCCATCACGAAGCGCAGGAACGCCCCGGCCAGAATCGGCGTGGCCACCACGAGCCCGCGTTGCTGGGTAGTCAGGTGCAGGTCAGCGGCGATTTGCACCGCCAGCGGGCCAAGCAGGTACCAGACCATGAAGCTCAGGTCGAAATACAGAAAGGCCGAGAAGAGTGTCGGGGTATGGCCGGATTTCCAGAAGCTTGAATTCATCGCGCACCTCAGCTGTGAAGAGTCTCGAAGGGAGTCATGAGCTTTGCGGTGGCGCGCCGCGACGGCCGCACCACCGGCCCCGGGCTGTGGGGCCAAAACGAAAAAACGCCGCAACCCGCTGCACTTGCGCGAAAGGGGTATGCGACGTCTTTGTCGTAGGTGGGGCAACCGCCGTTGGTTACCTGTGTGGTTTACGTAGCGAGATTTGTGCCAACAGGCGAAACCGAGTCGCGGCCAATCGCGAGCAGGCTCGCTCCCACAGTTGATTTGTGTACGACGCAATTCCCCTGTGGGAGCGAGCCTGCTCGCGATTGGCGCCCCTACAGGCGCCAGAAGGCTTCAGCCCAGTAATTCGCTCATGGCAATGATCTGTTCGGCCACCTGGATCAGCTTCTGCTGGCGGCTCATGGCCTGGCGGCGCATCAGGGTGTAGGCCTGCTCTTCATTGCAGTCCTTCATTTTCATCAGCAACCCCTTGGCCAGTTCAATGCGCTTGCGCTCGGCCAGTTGCTGGTCGCGGGCCTGGAGTTGGGCACGCAGGGCCTGATCGCTTTCGAAACGTGCCATGGCCACGTCGAGGATCGGTTGCAGGCGTGCGGCATGAATGCCTTCGACAATGTAGGCGCTGACGCCGGACTTGATCGCCTGGCGCATCACGTCCGGGTCGTGCTCGTCGGTAAACATCACGATCGGCCGAGGCTGGTCGCGGCTGACCAGTACCACTTGCTCCATTACATCGCGGCTCGGTGACTCGGTATCGATCAGGATCACGTCCGGACGCACCGTTTCGACGCGCGCAGGCAGGTCGATGGTCAGGCCAGATTCATCGATCACCTCAAACCCGGCCTCGGTCAGTGCCGCTTTGAGGCGCCCGACCTTTTTCGCGGTGTCGTTGATCAGCAGGATACGCAACATATTTGCAGCCTCCTGTCAGCGGCGGGCGAGAAGGGCGGGGGTGTCGGCCATGGCGTGCAGCTTGAAACTGCGGGCATACGCCGCCGGGTCCGAACCATTCCATATTTTACCGTCGATCAACTGGCTGCTGCGCATTTCCTGATCCCGGGCCGCGATGCCCAGCGCGGCGGCTGCATCGCGATAGACGCCGAGTTGCTGGACCTGACGTGCCACTTGCAGGTAGTCCGGGTCTTCGCGCAGCAAGCCCCAGCGCCGGAATTGGGTCATGAACCACATGCCATCGGAAAGGTACGGCAGGTTGACGTCGCCGCCGCCGTGAAAGCGCAACGCATGAGGGTCCTGCCAGCGATTGCCCAGGCCGTCGGCATAATCGCCCAGCAAGCGCGGTTCGATGCAGTCGAGAGGGGCGTCCAGGTATTCGGCAGCGCTCAACAGTTGCGCGGTGCTGCGGCGGTTCTCCGGGCTTTGTTCAATGAAGCGACTGGCCTCCAGGATTGCCATGACCAGCGCGCGTGCGGTGTTCGGGTATTGCTCGACGAAGGTGCGGGTGCAGCCGAGGACTTTTTCCGGGTGGTCGGGCCAGATGGTCTGGCTCGTTGCCAGGGTGAAACCGAGGTTTTGCTTCACCGCACTGGCGCTCCAGGGTTCGCCGACGCAGAAACCGTCGATCCGTCCGGCCTGCAAGTGCGCGACCATTTGTGGCGGTGGCACCACGACGCTGTCGACATCCTGCAACGGATGGATGCCCTGGCTCGCCAGCCAGTAATACAACCACATGGCGTGGGTGCCAGTGGGGAAGGTCTGGGCGAAGGTGAGTTTTGGGCGACTTTGGTGCACGTGACGGTCCAGCGCTTCAGGACCGGTCACACCCAGCGCCTGTAGGCCATGAGAAAGGTTGATGCTCTGGCCGTTCTGGTTCAGCCCCATCAGCACGGCCATGTCCGTCGCGGCGATGCCGCCGATGCCCAGGTGCACCGCATAGATCAAGCCATAGAGGCTGTGGGCGGCATCCAGTTCGCCGCTGACCAGTTTGTCCCGCAGGTTGGCCCACGACGACTGGCGCTTGAGGTTCAGGGTCAACCCGTAGGGTTGGGCGAAGCCCTGAGTCGCCGCAACCACCACTGACGCGCAGTCGCTCAGGGCCATGAAGCCAAGGTTGATTGTGGTTTTTTCCGGGGCATCGCTGCCGTCGACCCAGGCCAGCGGTCCTGCTTCAGGTTCAGTCATCACATAAGCACCTTGCATGAAAAAAGCGCCGTACCCAGGCCCCATGTGCAAACCAGGCCAGGTGACGACGCCGTTGTCCTTTTTAATCGCAACCTGGCACGCATCCCGCCATTGGCATGGGTGCAGATGTGAGTACCAGTGCAAGGCATATGCCATGCAGGCTGTGTGAAAACTACTGCACTCGACAATCCTGCGTTAAAAACAGGCTCGGAATGCTCATTTACAACCCGTAAAGTCGGGTGCGACCCCAGCCGTTCCTCGCCTGTTTTTGCCTTGTCTTGCCTTCGCTCGCTACGTTTTCACACGGCCTGCACTGATGGCTGATTTCATCGCGCACCTCGCTTGCGACCC
The DNA here is from genome assembly GCF_003732175.1 of Pseudomonas brassicacearum. Taxonomy (GTDB): domain Bacteria; phylum Pseudomonadota; class Gammaproteobacteria; order Pseudomonadales; family Pseudomonadaceae; genus Aquipseudomonas; species Aquipseudomonas brassicacearum_G. The sequence continues at coordinate 172,166 of NZ_MOBI01000016.1, read as the reverse complement.
CGATGCACGGCTATAATCGCCGCCTAATTTCGCCGCCAATCGAGTCAAATCCGCCCATGTATACCCTGGCCCGCCAACTGTTGTTCAAACTCTCCCCGGAAACCTCCCACGATCTGTCCCTGGACCTGATCGGCGCAGGTGGGCGTTTGGGTCTCAATGGCTTGCTGTGCAAGGCGCCAGCGCATTTGCCAGTGAATGTCATGGGCCTGGACTTCCCGAACCCGGTGGGGCTGGCGGCCGGTCTGGACAAGAACGGTGCAGCGATCGACGGGTTTGCGCAGTTGGGTTTCGGCTTCGTTGAGATAGGCACCATCACCCCGCGTCCGCAACCGGGCAATCCCAAGCCACGGATTTTCCGCTTGCCGCAAGCCGAGGCGATCATCAACCGCATGGGGTTCAACAACCTCGGCGTCGATCATTTGCTGGCACGTGTGGCAGCGGCCAAATACAAGGGCGTGCTGGGGATCAACATCGGCAAGAACTTCGACACGCCGGTTGAGCGTGCGGTCGACGACTACCTGATCTGCCTGGACAAGGTCTACGCCCACGCCAGTTACGTGACGGTCAACGTCAGCTCGCCGAACACTCCGGGCCTGCGCAGCCTGCAATTTGGTGATTCGCTCAAGCAACTGCTCGAAGCCTTGCGTCAGCGTCAGGAAGATCTGGCTCAACGCCACGGCAAGCGTGTACCGCTGGCAATCAAGATTGCACCGGACATGACTGACGAAGAAACCGTTCAGGTGGCACAAGCGCTGATCGACACCGGGATGGACGCGGTCATTGCGACCAACACCACCCTGAGCCGCGTAGGCGTCGAAGGCATGGAATACGGTGACGAGGCGGGTGGGTTGTCCGGCGCACCGGTGCGCGACAAGAGCACTCACACGGTCAAGGTCCTGGCGGCCGAGCTGGCCGGGCGTTTGCCGATCATCGCGGTGGGCGGTATTACCGAAGGCAAGCATGCGGCTGAGAAAATCGCTGCGGGCGCCAGTCTGGTGCAGCTGTATTCGGGCTTCATTTACAAAGGCCCGGCGCTGATTCGCGAATCTGTAGACGCGATCGCAGCCTTGAGATAACCCCAACCCACGTGGTGAGAGGCCTTTGTGGCGAGGGAGCTTGCTCCCGCTGGGCAGCGAAGCGGCCCTAAAGCCAGCAAATGCGGAGTGTCAGGAATAACGCGGTGTCTGGATAGGGGGGGCGCTTCGCGACCCAACGGGGGCAAGCCCCCTCGCCACAAAAGTGTTCGCAGGTTTGGTTCGAGTTGATTGCAGGAATAAAAAAGGGCTCCTCGAAGGAGCCCCTGGGCCGAAGCCCGCCGTCCGGAGAGGACGTGCATGGTTAAGTCGTTACATATTCAGATTTTCGTGTCGGAGTGTGTGCCCTGTTTTAGCCGACGGCGTGAAGTTCGTTGAGTCTATGGATTCCCGCAGTGCCGGTCATACCGTCCCAGTTGTCGCCGCGTCCTTCTCGCCAGCCGTTGATCCAGGCTTGGCGTACCGACGGTAGAGTAAAGGGGCAAAGCTCACGGGATTTTCCACCAACGCCATATTGATATCCGCGCAAAAATGCTCTTTCCAACGGATCACGCTTAAGTCTTCTCATAGGGTGTTTCCCTCACTTGTTGACTGTATTTGTCGCGTCGACCTCGATCGAGGTCAGGCAGAAAAAATTCTGCCGTTGGTGGCTCGCTGCCGGCGTCACGAGCCAAGGTGTTGACGCCGTTGCGACGTCAACCTGTATTGAGTTCTAACCAATGCGTCACATCGAGGGAATGATCGTTTTGTCATAAGGACGTAACGATAATGATGCTAAGGCCATAAGTAACACGATGTAATTCCGGTGTTCATTGACCAAAGCTCGCTATGATCAGCCTTTCACTTGATGATGAGGCTAATGCTTTAGTAAAAATGTCCGCCCGTTGCACTCGGGTACTATTCGACGAAGGGTCGAGTTATGACATTTTGTTGCACAGAATTTTTTATCTGCCCGGGCATCTAAGCTCATTCAACCGGTTGGTTGGCTGAGTGGCCAGGGTGGGGCGGCACACTTTCGTGCCACGCGAGCGCTCTTCAAGAAAAGCGCTTGATTGAAAACCGAGCGGTCAATGCGTTGCCCGTTCACTTATTGCTAAAGGCCCTGGAACTCCCATGTCGGATCGTTACGAACTCTTCCTCACTTGCCCCAAGGGCCTCGAAGGCCTGCTGATCGAGGAAGCCGTCGGGCTTGGCCTTGAGGAAGCGCGCGAGCACACGTCGGCTGTGCGCGGCATGGCCGACATGGAAACGGCTTATCGCTTGTGCCTGTGGTCGCGTCTGGCTAACCGGGTGCTGCTGGTACTCAAGCGTTTCCCGATGAAGGATGCCGAAGACCTGTACCACGGCGTACTGGATATCGAGTGGCAAGACCACATGCTCAATGACGGCACCCTGGCCGTCGAATTCAGCGGTCACGGCTCGGGCATCGACAACACCCACTTCGGCGCCCTGAAAGTGAAGGACGCCATCGTCGACAAGCTGCGCACCCCGTCGGGCGAGCGTCCGTCCATCGACAAACTCAATCCGGACCTGCGCATTCACCTGCGCCTGGACCATGGCGAAGCGATTCTGTCCCTCGATCTCTCTGGCCACAGCCTGCACCAGCGTGGTTACCGCCTGCAGCAAGGGGCGGCGCCGCTGAAGGAAAACCTCGCGGCGGCGATTCTGATCCGCTCCGGCTGGCCGCGCATTGCGGCTGAAGGTGGCGCTCTGGCTGACCCGATGTGCGGTGTCGGTACATTCCTCGTCGAAGCCGCGATGATCGCTGCCGACATGGCGCCGAACCTGCGTCGCGAGCAGTGGGGCTTCACCGCCTGGCTCGGTCATGTGCCAGCGCTGTGGAAAAAACTTCACGAAGAAGCCGTCGCCCGCGCCGCTGCAGGTCTGGCCAAGCCACCGCTGTGGATTCGCGGTTACGAAGCCGACCCACGGCTGATTCAACCGGGCCGCAATAACGTCGAGCGCGCAGGCCTGAGTGAGTGGATCAAGATCTACCAGGGCGAAGTCGCAACCTTCGAGCCGCGTCCGGACCAGAACCAGAAAGGCCTGGTGATCTGCAACCCTCCGTACGGCGAGCGTCTGGGCGATGAGGCAAGCTTGCTCTATCTCTACCAGAACCTCGGCGAGCGTCTGCGTCAGGCCTGCCTGAACTGGGAAGCGGCGGTGTTCACCGGCGCACCGGATCTGGGCAAGCGCATGGGGATTCGCAGCCACAAACAGTATTCGTTCTGGAACGGCGCCTTGCCGTGCAAATTGCTGCTGATCAAAGTACTGCCGGACCAGTTCGTCACAGGGGAGCGTCGTACCCCGGAGCAGCGTCAGGCCGAACGTGAGCAGGCGGCCTACGATCAGTCGCCGGCCGAGCCGCAAGAGCGTCAGTACAACAAGAACGGCAACCCGATCAAACCTGCACCGGCGCCGGCTCCGGTTGTTGAGCAGCCACGTCTGAGCGAAGGCGGGCAGATGTTTGCCAACCGCCTGCAAAAAAACCTCAAGGCGCTGGGCAAGTGGGTCAAGCGTGAAGGTATCGACTGCTACCGCGTTTACGATGCCGACATGCCGGAATACTCCATGGCCATCGACCTGTATCACGACTGGGTCCACGTTCAGGAATATGCGGCGCCGAAGTCGATCGATCCGGAAAAAGCCTCGGCACGGATGTTTGATGCGCTGGCAGCCATTCCGCAGGCCTTGAACATCGACAAAAACCGCGTGGTCGTCAAACGTCGCGAGCGTCAGAGCGGTACCAAGCAGTACGAGCGCCAGAGCGCGCAGGGTAAGTTCACCGAGGTGAACGAAGGCGGCGTGAAGTTGCTGGTCAACCTGACCGACTACCTCGACACCGGCCTGTTTCTGGATCACCGTCCAATGCGTCTGCGGATTCAGAAAGAGGCCGCCGGCAAGCGCTTCCTCAACCTGTATTGCTACACCGCGACGGCCAGTGTTCATGCAGCCAAGGGCGGCGCGCGCAGCACCACCAGCGTCGACCTGTCGAAAACCTACCTGGATTGGGCGCGACGCAACCTGTCGCTGAACGGTTTCTCCGACAAGAACCGTCTGGAGCAGGGCGACGTGATGGCCTGGCTGGAAGCCAACCGTGACGAGTTCGACATGATCTTTATCGATCCGCCGACCTTCTCCAACTCCAAGCGCATGGAAGGGATCTTCGACGTGCAGCGCGACCACGTGCAGCTGCTGGACCTGGCCATGGCCCGTCTGGCACCGGGTGGCGTGTTGTATTTCTCCAATAACTTCCGCAAGTTCCAGCTCGAAGAAAACCTCACGGCGCGCTATGCCGTCGAGGAGATCACCGCACAAACCATCGACCCGGACTTTGCCCGTAACGGCAAGATCCATCGCGCCTGGAAAATCATGGCGCGCTGAGGCCTGATTGGATCCACAGAGCCTTGATTTTTCGAGGTTCTGTGGTCTTTTTGCGCTGGCTAATCTAATGGCTAATAGCTATAACTTCACTCAAAGCCAAGGTGACGCCTAAGCACGCCGGCGTTTTGAGTTTTGCTTATGCCGTTGCACGCCGTACGACCCAAGATCCTGGGCTTGATCAGTGAAGATGTTTCGGCCTGGCTCATTGCGCTGCTGGTGTTACTGGCCGGCGGCGTACTGACGGGGCTGCTCGCCTGGGCCAGCTTCAATGCGCAGCATCAGCAGATGGCGCAGCGTTTCCAAATGCTGGTCAACGAGCGCAAGAGCCGGATTACCGAGCGTTTCGACGATCAGGAACAGCGCCTTGATAGCCTGCGGCGATTCTTCGTCAACTCCGAGTCGGTCTCCCGTGAAGAGTTCGACGGCTTTACCAAAGCCCTGTTGCACAGAACTCAGGCCTACGCCTGGGCGCCGCTGGTTGCCCGCAGTGAACGTTCCGTGTTCGAGCAACGGGTGCGTGAGCAAGGTAAAGCAGGGTTTTCCATCCGCGATCTGACACCTTCTGCAACGCTGCAATCTGCCGCCGAGCGCGATGAATACGCGCCGGTGTTGTACAGCCAGGCGCTAGGTTCAAAAGCCGCGCCGCTGGGTTTTGATTTGCTCTCGGAACCGACACGTCGGGTAACCCTGGAAAGGGCCCGCACCCTCAACGCGATGGCGGTGTCCGAGCCCACGCTGCTGATTGGCGTCGATCCTGAATATGCCCGTGGCGTGCTGCTGGTCGAGCCGGTTTTTCGCGATACCGCAGCGTCCGCTCATGATGCCGCGCCCCTTGGTTACGTGCTGGCAGTGATCAGCATGCGTCAGTTGGTAGTCGATGGTTTTCCGTTGCCCGGGCAGGACAACCTTGTGGTGCAGATTCGCGGTCGGGCGCAGGACGGTCAGGCGCAAGCGCTCTACGAATCTACCAACCCGGTGGCGAACCAGCCGTTGCATTACAGCTCGATGTTGCGACTGGGCGATCATGTCTACGATCTCGATATTCGTACCAGTACCGTGTTTGAACATGCCACTCATTCGGCGGTTGCCAGCCTGATCGTGATGGGGACACTGTTGAGCGTGCTGCTCAGTGCCTTGCTCTACATTCTGGTCAGTCAGCGGCAACGAGCGCTGGCGCTGGTCGAGCAGCGCACCCGTGAGTTGCGCCTGCGAGAACAGGAGTTGAGCGGCGCTCATGGGCAGTTACGCGGGGTGCTGGACGCGGCGACCCAAGTGGCGGTGATCGCCACCAACCTGCGCGGTGTGATCACCACCTTCAATGCCGGTGCCGAGCACATGCTTGGCTATCGCAGTGACGATGTGTTGGGGCATGCGACCCTGGAAAGCCTGCATCTGCCCGCTGAGCTGGAAGCGCGGGCCGTGGAGCTCAGTCAGCGTTACTGCAAACCGGTGCCGAGCTGCCAGGCGATGCTGGTGGAAGGTGGTGAAGCGGGTGGGCATGAAGCGCGTGAATGGACCTTGGTGCGTCAGGACGGCAGCCATCTGACGGTGAACATGCTCGCCACCGCGATGCTTGATGAGCAGGGGCTTTGGGTCGGGAATCTGGTGATCTGCATCGACATTACCGAGCGCAAGCGGGTGCATGAAGCGTTGGCGGCGCGCGATTTGCTGCTCAAGAAACTCAGCGCTCATGTGCCGGGCGGCATTTATCAGTTCAAGATGGCGGTAGACGGGCGCTTCAGTGTGATCTATGCCAGTGATGGCATTCGCGATATTTACGAGATCGAGCCGGACGTGCTGCAACAGAACCCTGAGGCCATTTTCGAGCGGATCCATCCGCAGGATGTCGCTCGGGTGCGTGCCTCGATCCGGGTCTCTTCGCTAAAGCTCAGTCCATGGCGCGAAGAATACCGCGTGCAGTTGCCTGTCCGTGGTCTGCGTTGGGTACGCGGTGAAGCAACGCCGGAAGAACTACCCGGCGGCGGGGTGTTGTGGCATGGCTACATTTCGGATATTTCCGACCTCAAGCGGGTCGAGGAAGAGCTGCGCGCCTTGTCGGTCACCGACTCGCTGACCGGCATTCACAATCGACGCTATTTCCAGGAACGGCTGACCATGGAAATGGCCCGGGTCGAGCGAGGTATCGGGGAATTGGCGGTGATCATGCTGGATATCGATCACTTCAAACGTATCAATGATGTGTACGGCCACGCGGCAGGCGATCGGGTGTTGCAGGCAATCTGTCAGCGCATTCGCCAACGCTTGCGGCGCACCGATGTGTTCTGTCGCCTGGGAGGCGAGGAGTTCATGGTGCTGTGTCCGGACACCAACGCGCAGCATGCCCATACGTTGGCCGTCGAGTTATGGCAGAGCTTGCGCAATACGCCGATCGACGGCCTGGGCACGGTGACTGCCAGCTTTGGTATCGCCAGTTGGCGTTCCGGGGAGGGGGCTGATGCCTTGCTGCTGCGCGCTGACTCGGGGGTTTATGCGGCGAAGCAGGCCGGGCGGGATCGGGTTGAGATGGAACTGGTGTAAGTTCGTTGTACACAAGCTTTTGTGGGAGCGAGCCTGCTCGCGATGAACGATGACACGGTCATCCTGATACACCGCATTGCCCGCATCGCGAGCAGACGAACGTCGCCCGGCTCTTCCCACACTGGAACTATTACGTTTGATAGATCGGCTTAAAGCGCCGACTCGGCTGTCGCCAGTTTCGGCTGGCGGTACAGATCCAGCAGCACCTGATCGAGCACAGTATGCGCACCAAACGGCGCCGGATCGTTGAGGATCGCGACCACTGCCCAGGTGTTGCCGTTATTGTCGCGGCTGAAACCGGCGATAGCGCGCACAGTGTTCAGGGTGCCGGTCTTGACGTGTGCTTCACCCCGCATCGCGGTGGTCTTGAGGCGTTTGCGCATGGTGCCGTCCATGCCGCTGATCGGCAGCGAACTGACGAACTCGGCCGAGTACGGGCTTCTCCAGGCCGCTTGCAACATGGTCGCCATTTCACGGGCGCTGACCCGTTCGGCACGCGACAGGCCCGAGCCGTTCTCCATTACCAGGTGCGGCGCGGTGATGCCTTTCTTCGCCAGCCATTGACGCACTACGCGTTGTGCGGCTTTGGCATCGTCAGCATCGGCATCGGTGCGGTATTTCGCGCCCAGGCTGAGGAACAGCTGCTGAGCCATGGTGTTGTTACTGTATTTGTTGATGTCGCGGATGATTTCCGCCAGGTCCGGCGAGAACGCCCGGGCCAGTACCTTGGCATCCTTTGGTACGGCGGCCAGACGATCCTTGCCCTGGATGCTGCCACCCAGTTCCTGCCAGATCGCCCGTACGGCGCCGGCGGTGTAGGTCGCATGATCAAGCAGCGAAAGGTACGTCTGCGAGCTGCAACCGTCGGCCAACTGGCCCGCAACCGTCACGGACACGCTGCCGTCGGCCTGGGTTACCGGGTTGTAGCGTACGCCCCCGGAACACTGTTTGCCGCTAAGCGCTTTGACCTGATTATCGATGCGAATGCTGGCGATCGGTGGCTCGACCGACACCAGTACCTTGCCCGAGTCGTTGCGAGCTACGAAGCGCAGGGCCTTGAGGTTGACCATCAACGCGTCGGGTTTGACCAGGAATGGCTTGTTTTCGTCTTTGCCGTCGTCATTGAACTCCGGCAATTGCGGCTGGACGAAGAAGCTGCGATCCAGCACCAGGTCACCGGTGACTTGCTGCACGCCATTAGCCCGCAGGTCACGCATCAGCAACCAGAGTTTTTCCATGTTCAACTTTGGGTCGCCGCCACCCTTCAGGTACAGGTTGCCGTGCAGGATGCCGCCATTGAGGGTGCCGTCGGTGTAGAACTCGGTTTTCCACTGGTGGTTCGGGCCAAGCATTTCCAGTGCGGCGTAGGTGGTGACCAGTTTCATGGTCGAGGCCGGATTGACTGAAACGTCAGCGTTGAAGACCGTCGGTGTGCCCGGGCCGTTGAGTGGAATCATCACCAGCGACAGGGCGCTGTCCTGCAACTTGCTGGCTCTGAGCGCTTTTTCAACGCTCGGTGGCAGAGTGGTGTTGGTCGGGGCAGCAGAAACAGGAAAGGCCAGCGGCACAAGCAGGCTGGCGAGAAGCAATGGACGCAAAGACTTGATCATCTGAAATAAAACCCTACAGCCGAGGGGAAAAAATGAGGGCATGAAGATAAATTCCCCCAGTGGTCACAAAAGTGTCGGCATTATGCCCAAGGAATAGCGCCTTGTGCCGTACATAGAGGGCCGAATCCGCTATTTTTTTACCGGCGGTAGGCACAAGGTCCCAGAGAGTCGGGCAAACAACGGCTTAAACTGCTAAAGTGCCGCCCGTTATTACTTTTGAGGATTGTTCCAATGGCGACTAACCGTTCCCAGCGTCTGCGCAAAAAACTCTGCGTCGATGAATTTCAAGAGCTGGGTTTCGAACTGAACCTGGATTTCAAAGAAGATCTGGCTGATGAGGCTGTTGACGCTTTCCTCGACGCGTTTCTGAAAGAAGCCATGGAAGCTAACGGCCTTGGCTACGTTGGCGGCGACGACTACGGTCTGGTTTGCCTGCAAAAACGTGGCTCGGTCAGCGCTGAACAACGCGCCGCCGTTGAAGCCTGGCTGAAAGCCCGCACCGAGCTGACCAGCGTAGAAGTCAGCCCATTGCTGGACGTTTGGTACCCGGAAAAGCCGATCAATCCGGTAGCCTGATGTTCAAAAAAACGGCGACCTGAGGGTCGCCGTTTTTTTTTGCAAAGATCAAAAGATCGTCCGAACGCGGCCCGATCTTTTGCATTTCAGGCATTGCGCCAGTTCAGAATCATCAGCGTCACCACGCCCGCCACAATTCCCCAAAATGCCGAACCGATGGAAAACAGCGTCAGCCCCGATGCCGTCACCATAAAGGTAACCAGCGCCGCTTCCCGTTCCTTCACTTCGCTCATGGCGATGCTCAGGCCGTTGATGATCGAACCGAATAGCGCCAACGCGGCAATCGACAGCACCAGCTCTTTGGGCAAGGCGGCGAACAGCGCTGCGAGCGTTGCGCCAAAGACCCCGGCGATCCCGTAGAAAATCCCGCACCAGACGGCCGCGGTGTAACGCTTGTTGCGATCTTCATGGGCGTGTGGCCCGGTGCAGATTGCGGCGCTGATCGCTGCCAGGTTGATCCCGTGGGAGCCAAATGGCGCCAGCAACAGCGAGGCGATGCCGGTGGTGGTGATCAGCGGCGAGGCCGGCACGTTGTAGCCATCGGCGCGCAACACGGCGATGCCGGGCATGTTCTGCGAGGTCATGGCCACCACGAACAATGGAATACCGATGCTGATGGTCGCCGCGAAGGAAAAGTGCGGGGTGGTCCAGACCGGGCTTGCCACTTCAAGATGAAAACCGCTGAAATCCAGCAGGCCCATGACGCCGGACAATGCAGTGCCGATCAGCAGCGCCGCCAGCACCGCATAACGCGGCGACAGGCGCTTGACCACCAGATAGGTGAAAAACATCCCCAGTACCAGTCCGGTGCGGTGCTGGGCGGCGACGAAGATTTCACTGCCGATCTTGAACAGAATCCCCGCCAGCAACGCCGCCGCCAGTGATGCAGGAATGCGTTTGACCAGACGTTCGAAGCTGCCGGTCATGCCGCAAAGGGTGACGAGCACGGCGCAAGTGACGTAGGCGCCAATCGCCTCGCCGTAGGTCACGCCCGACAGGCTGGTGATCAACAGCGCCGCACCGGGCGTCGACCAGGCAATGGTGATCGGTGTGCGATAGCGCAAGGACAAACCGATCGAGCACACGGCCATGCCAATCGAAATCGCCCAGATCCACGACGAAATTTGCCCGCTGGACAGGCCCGCCGCCTGGCCGGCCTGGAACATCAGCACCAGTGAGCTGGTGTAGCCGGTCATCATGGCAATAAAACCGGCGACGATGGCCGAAGGTGAAGTGTCGGCCAATGGGCGAAGTTGCGCGTGAGTGGCGTCGGTCATGGCGCGGTGTTCCTTGTTCTGTTGAAAATCTCGATGGCACTGCCCGCGTAGGAGCTGCCGAAGGCTGCGATCTTTTTCTCGGCAACACCGCAAAAGCCAGAATCAAAAGATCGCAGCCTTCGGCAGCTCCTACGCGGGGGGTATGAGTCACGTGCCATGTGTTCAAGCCTAAACTTAAACGTGGCAGCTCGTTGCAATACAGCCGGGGGCGTATATGGCCGTACAGTCGTGTTGCCACCAGCGGTTGTGTACAATGTGCTGTGTTTTTTACGCAATACTTGCCAGCGACCCTCTGTGCCGTATTACAGTCACAGTCAATTCGCCGCAGTTCTCCCGACTCGAGTGCCCATGAACGAACAGTTGCAGCCCCTCAAGAAACAACCGCGAGCAGGCAAAGCCGGCCGTAGCGGAACCCAGGACGATATCGTCTATGCGCATATCTTCGAGGCCATCCTCGAGCAGCGCCTGGCGCCCGGTACAAAGTTGAGCGAAGAGGCGCTGGGAGAAATTTTCGGGGTCAGTCGCACCATCATTCGCCGCGCGCTGTCGCGTCTGGCCCACGAAGGCGTGGTGCTGTTGCGTCCTAACCGTGGCGCCGTGGTTGCCAGCCCGAGTGTCGAAGAAGCCCGTCAGGTATTCATGGCGCGGCGCCTGGTCGAGAAGGCGATCACCGAGCTTGCAGTCGTACACGCGACGGCTGAACAGATTGCCGAGTTGCGGCAGATGGTCAACGACGAGCGCGACAGCTTCTCCCGTGGCGACCGCGGTGCCGGTATCCGTCTGTCTGGCGAGTTCCACCTGAAGCTGGCCGAGGCGGCGAAGAACGCCCCGCTGATCAGCTTCCAGCGTAGCCTGGTGTCGCAGACTTCGTTGATCATCGCCCAGTATGAAAGCGGTAACCGCTCGCACTGTTCCTACGATGAACACACTCAGCTGATCGATGCCATCGAGGCCCGCGACGCCGACCTGGCGGTGAACCTGATGATGCATCACATGGATCACATCGACAGCAAGCTCAACCTCGACGAAGAAAGCGCCTCGGACGATTTGCATGCGGTGTTCTCGCACCTGTTGCAGACCAAAAAGCCAGGGCGGCCAACCGCCAAACTTTGATAGACCGCGATGGCGGCCTGACAGATGTAAAAAAATCCCCTGCAACCTAATGGCTGCGGGGGATTTTTTATGTCTGCAAAACTTAACGCTGGTGAACGAGGTTGCCCGCCGCGTAAGTCTGTAACACCGTCCGGTCGTCCCCCAACGTCATCAGCACAAACAGCGTCTCGGCGATGCTCTTGGCCTGTTTCAGGCGATAGCTGAGTAGCGGCGTGGCGTTGTAGTCCAGCACCAGGAAGTCGGCGTCGGTGCCCGGTTGCAGGGTACCGATCTTGTCTTCCAGGCGCAGTGCGCGGGCACCGCCGAGGGTCGCCAGGTACAGCGATTTGAACGGGCTCAGGCGTGCGCCTTGCAGTTGCATGACTTTGTAGGCTTCGTTCAGGGTTTGCAGCAGCGAGAAGCTGGTGCCGCCACCGATGTCCGTACCCAGGCCTACGTTCAGGTTGTGCTTCTCGGCCATCGGCAGGTTGAACAGGCCACTGCCAAGGAAGAAGTTCGAGGTCGGGCAGAAAGCGATCGCCGAACCGGTTTCGGCCAGGCGCGCGCATTCGTCATCGCACAGGTGCACACCGTGCGCGAATACCGAGCGTTCGCCGAGCAATTTGTAGTGGTCGTAGACATCCAGGTAGCCCTTGCGCTCCGGGAACAGTTCCTTGACCCATTCGATTTCCTGCAGGTTTTCACTGATGTGGGTCTGCATGTACAGGTCGGGGTATTCGCTGAGCAACTGGCCGGCCAGGGTCAGTTGTTCCGGGGTGCTGGTCGGTGCAAAACGTGGCGTCACCGCGTAGTGCAGGCGACCCTTGCCGTGCCAGCGCTCGATCAGCGCCTTGCTATCGACGTAGCTGGATTCGGCGGTGTCGGTCAGGTAGTCGGGTGCGTTGCGGTCCATCATCACCTTGCCGGCGATCATCCGCAGGTCGAGCGTCCGTGCGGCTTCGAAGAACGAGTCCACCGATTGCGGGTGCACGCTGCCGAACACCAGTGCGGTGGTGGTGCCGTTGCGCAGCAGTTCCTTGATGAAGATACCGGCGACTTCTTCGGCGTGGGCCTTGTCGGCGAATTGGCTTTCGCACGGGAAGGTGTAGGTGTTGAGCCAGTCCAGCAGTTGTTCGCCGTACGCGCCGACCATGCCGGTTTGCGGCAGGTGAATGTGCGTATCGATGAAGCCTGGAGTGATCAGCGCATCCTGGTAATGGGTGACTTGAATGTCGGATGGCAGGCTGGCGAGCAGTTCGCAGGCAGGGCCAATGGCGCTGATCTGGCCGTTTTCGGTCACCAGCAAGCCGTCTTCGAAATACTCGTAGGAGGCTTCGATACCCACCACGGCAGGGTCGGCGATGCTGTGCAGAATAGCGGCGCGGTAGGCTTTGCGAGTCAAAGGCATTGTCGTTCTCGGTTCGTGGCTTTTTTAATTCGAAGCGTGGCTGCGGCGTGAGGCGGGCAGCAGTTTGGCAATAGGCTCGGCTTTCGCGCTGTGCTGGCCGAAATTCGCGTTGTAGGTGGCGATGATTTCGCCGGCGATGGAGATGGCGATTTCTACAGGCAATTTGCCTTTGACCTCGCCCAGGCCCATCGGGCATCGCATGCGTTGCAGCACGGCGTTGTCGAAACCGCGGTCGCGCAGGCGATGTTCGAATTTCACCCGTTTGGTCTTCGAACCGATCAGGCCGAAGTAGGCAAAGTCGTTGCGCTTGAGGATCGCCGCGGTGAGCTCCAGATCGAGCTGGTGATTGTGGGTCATGACGATGCAGTAACTGCCCGCAGGCAGGTCATCGATTTCGTCCACCGGTTCTTCGGCGACGATTTTACGCACGCCGTGGGGGATCTGTTCGGGGAACTCGGCTTCCCGCGAATCGATCCAGCGCACGCGGCAGGGCAGGCTGGCCAGCAACGGCACCAGCGCCCGACCAACGTGGCCGGCACCGAATACAGCGATCTGTGCCTGTACCTGGCCCATGGGTTCGAACAGCAACACGGTGACGCCACCGCAGCACTGGCCGAGGCTGGCGCCGAGGGTGAAACGCTCCAGATGGGTGTCTTGTTTGCCGCTGGCAAGCATTTCCCGTGCGACCTGCATCGCCTTGTATTCCAGATGCCCGCCACCGATGGTGTCGAACGCCTGCATGGCGCTGACGACCATCTTCGAACCGGCATTGCGCGGCGTTGAGCCGAGCTCTTCGATGATGGTCACCAACACACAGGGTTCACCCTGGGTTTGCAGGTCGGCGAGGGCGTCGATCCAGTTGTACATGTCCCACCTCTTCAGATCGTTCCCACGCTCTGCGTGGGAATGCATCAATGGACGCTCCGCGTCCGCTCTTCACAATGCGACGCAGAGCGTCGCGGGCTGCATTCCCACGCAGAGCGTGGGAACGATCATCAAACGACCTCGACCATGGAATCGACAGCTTTCACCGCCTTCAACTGGCGCATCTGCTCACAGCCCCACAACACCCGCTCCGGTGTGGCCGGTGCGTCGATTTTCGGTTGATGTCGGTAATCGCCCAGGCTCGCCACTGCATCCTTGATCGCACACCAGGCCGCGATACCGAGCATGAACGGCGGTTCGCCCACGGCCTTGGAATGGAACACCGTGTCTTCCGGGTTCTTGCGGTTTTCCACCAGCTTCACCCGCAAATCCAGCGGCATGTCGGCGACCGCCGGGATCTTGTAGCTGGCCGGGCCGTTGGTCATCAGTTTGCCCTTGTTATTCCAGACCAGCTCTTCCATGGTCAGCCAGCCCATGCCCTGGATGAAACCACCCTCGACCTGACCCATGTCGATGGCCGGATTCAGCGAGGCGCCGACGTCATGCAGGATGTCGGTGCGAAGCATTTTGTATTCGCCGGTCAGGGTGTCGACGATCACCTCGGCGCAGGCTGCGCCAAACGCGTAGTAATAGAACGGTCGTCCGCGCGCCTGGCTACGGTCGTAGTAGATTTTCGGGGTCTTGTAGAAACCGGTGCTGGACAGCGACACCTGGGCGAAATACGCCTGCTGGATCAGCTCTTCGAAGGTCAGGATCTGATCGCGAACCCGCACGTGGCCATTGTGAAACGCCACGTCTTCTTCACTGACCGCATACTTGCGCGCGGCAAATTCCACCAGGCGTTGCTTGATGATTTCGGCGGCGTTTTGCGCAGCCTTACCGTTAAGGTCGGCACCACTGGACGCGGCGGTCGGCGAGGTGTTCGGCACTTTGTCGGTATTGGTTGCGGTGATTTGTACGCGGTCAATTTCAACCTGGAAAACCTCGGCCACGACTTGCGCGACTTTGACGTTCAAGCCCTGGCCCATTTCGGTGCCGCCGTGGTTCAGGTGAATGCTGCCGTCGGTGTAGACGTGAATCAAGGCACCTGCCTGATTGAGGAAGCTGGCGGTGAAGGAAATACCGAATTTCACCGGGGTCAGCGCCAGGCCTTTTTTCAGGATCGGGCTGTTGGCGTTGTAGCGCCGGATCGCTTCGCGGCGCTCAAAGTACTGGCTGCTTTCTTCCAGCTCGGCGGTTATTTCCTCGAGCATGTTGTGCTCGACGGTCTGGTAGTAATGGGTGACGTTACGCTCGGTCTTGCCGTAGTAGTTGGCCTTGCGCACCGCCAGCGGATCCTGGCCTAGATGACGGGCGATGGCGTCCATCACTTCTTCGATGGCGACCATCCCTTGCGGGCCGCCAAAGCCACGATAAGCGGTGTTCGACGCGGTGTTGGTCTTGCAGCGGTGACCGTTGATGGTCGCATCGCCCAGGTAGTACGAGTTGTCCGAGTGGAACATTGCCCGGTCGACGATCGAGGCCGACAGGTCCGGTGAACAACCGCAGTTGCCGGCCAGTTCCAGCTGGATGCCGTGCAGGCGTCCGGTGTCGTCGAAGCCCACATCGTATTCAATGTAGAACGGGTGACGTTTGCCAGTCATCAGCATGTCTTCGACCCGTGGCAGACGCATTTTGGTCGGCTGCCCGGTCAGGTGGGCGATCACTGCGCAGAGGCACGCGGGGCTGGCGGCCTGGGTTTCCTTGCCGCCGAAGCCGCCACCCATGCGGCGCATGTCGACGACGATTTTGTTCATCGAAACGTCGAGCACTTCCGCCACCAGTTTTTGCACTTCGGTGGGGTTCTGGGTCGAGCAGTAGACGATCATGCCGCCGTCTTCGGTCGGCATGACCGAAGAGATCTGGGTCTCCAGATAGAAGTGTTCCTGGCCGCCGATGTGCAGCGTGCCTTGAATCCGATGTTCGGCGGTCGCCAGCGCAGTGGCCGAATCGCCGCGCTTGTGGGTGTGGCTATCCAGCACGAAGTGGCGTTTGCGCAAGGCTTCGACCACGTCGAGTACCGGCTCCAGATCTTCGTATTCGATGATCGCGGCCATGGCCGCTTTGCGTGCGGTTTCCAGGTCTTTTGCGGCCACCGCGAGCACCGGTTGACCGACGAATTGCACGTCGTTGATGGCCAGCAGCGGGTCACCTGGCAACAAGGGGCCGATGTCTTTCAGGCCCGGCACGTCTTCGTGGGTAATGGCGATGCGCACGCCTTCGAAAGCGTAGCAGGGCTGGGTGTCGATGCTGATGATTTTCGCGTGGGCGCGGTCCGAGAGCCGTGCGTAAACGTGCAGTTGATTCGGGAATTCCAGTCGATCGTCGATGTACTGCGCTTCACCGGACACGTGTTTGTCGGCGCTGTCGTGCTTGACGCTGCGACCGACACCAGTGGTCAGGTCCTTGGCAAACAGTTCGGCCAGTTCGGCTTGGGTCTTCTCGACTTTGTGATGGTTAGACATAAGCGGTCACCCGAGTCTCGATGTGCGGTGTTTGCAGTTCGATGAAGTATTTACGCAGCAGGTTCTGCGCGCTGAGCAGGCGGTATTCCTTGCTCGCACGGAAGTCCGAGAGCGGCGTGAAGTCTTGCGCAAGGGCGGCGCAGGCATGTTCCACCGTTGTGTTGTTCCATGGCGCGCCGAGCAGCGCGGCTTCGCAGCTTTTCGCGCGTTTCGGTGTCGCGGCCATGCCGCCGAACGCAACGCGGGCGTCGGCAACCACGCCGTTTTCGATGCGTAGGTTGAACGCCGCGCAGACCGCGGAAATGTCATCGTCCAGACGCTTGGAAACCTTGTAGGCACGGAACAGCTGTTCAGCGCTGGCACGCGGCACGATGATCTTCTCGATGAACTCGCTTTCCTGGCGCGCGGTGACCCGGTAATCGATGAAATAGTCTTCCAGCGCCAAGGTGCGACGGGTTTCGCCTTTGCACAACACGATCTGTGCGCCCAGAGCGATCAGCAGCGGAGGCGAGTCACCAATCGGCGAGGCGTTACCGATGTTGCCGCCGAGGGTGCCCTGATTGCGGATTTGAAAGGAGGCGAAACGTTGCAGCAATTCGCCGAAGTCCGGGTACTCGGCCTCGAGGGCGTCGTAGCAGTCGGAGAGGGCGGTGGCGGCACCGATTTCCAGGCGATCGTCAAAGCGCTCGATGCGCTTCATTTCTGCGACGTTGCCGACGTAGATCATCACCGGCAGCGTACGGTGGAACTGGGTCACTTCCAGTGCCAGATCGGTGCCGCCGGCCAACAGTTTGGCTTGCGGATAGGCATCGTAGAGGTCGGCGAGATCGGCGATGGTCAGTGGCACCAGGCAGCGTTTGTCACCGCTGTTCAGTTCGCCGGTGTCGGTCGGCGCAATGGCTTTCAGGCGAGCGATGGTTTCGGCTTCGCGGGCATCGAACTGGTCGGGCTGTTTGGCGCAGCACACTTGTTCGGCGGCGGCGAGGATCGGCCGGTAGCCGGTGCAGCGACAGAGGTTGCCGGCTAGGGCTTCGTGGGCTTTATGGGAATCGGCGTGATCGCTGTTTTTCTGCAGGGCGAACAGCGACATGACGAAGCCCGGTGTGCAGAAGCCGCACTGTGAGCCGTGGCACTCGACCATGGCTTTTTGCACGCTGTGCAATTGGTCCTGATGCTTGAGGTCTTCGACGCTGATCAGCTGTTTGCCGTGCAGCGACGAAACAAACGTCAGGCATGAGTTGAGGCTGCGATAGCGGATGTGATCGCGGCCGTTGTCATCGGTTTGCAATTCACCGACCACCACCGTACACGCGCCACAGTCACCGCTGGCGCAACCTTCTTTGGTACCGGGTTTACCCAAATGTTCGCGCAGATAGTTGAGCACGGTCAGGTTCGGGTCCAGGGCGTGCTCGCTACGGAGTTCCTGGTTAAGTAAAAACTGGATCACGGAAGGCCTCGCAGACTCATTATTGTTGTTAACCGACGAACCTGAATTTATCAGGTCTGACTTTTCGGTCAATGAATTTCTGACTTAAAGGTCAGGAAATTCGCTTTTGCCGATCAACAGTGGCTTATTTCATTATTGACCCTCTCGGGATACCTCGCTTTTTGCTTAAATCGTGCCACATTCCGCTGGATGGGCCCTGCGCCATCACCCCGCAAGTGCGCTACACTGCGCCGCTTGTACAGATCGAAGAGTTTGAAGGAAAACCATGACGTTCAAGGCGCCGGACAGCCTCGCCGAGCAAATCGCTCACCACCTCGCCGAACGGATCATTCGCGGCGACCTCAAGCCGGGAGAGCGCATCCAGGAACAGAAGGTCACGCTGGCCCTCAATGTCAGCCGTGGCTCGGTTCGCGAAGCCTTGCTGATTCTCGAGCGCCGGCACCTGATCGCCATCCTGCCGCGTCGTGGTGCTCATGTGACCGAACTCACCGCACACAAGGTGCAGAGCCTGTGCACGCTGATGAGCGAGCTGTACGTCCTGCTCGGTAATTCGGTGGCCAGTGGCTGGCAGGTCCAGGCCGACATGGCGCCGTTCCTGCAAATCCAGCAGCGCCTGACCGCCAGTTACGAGCGTCAGGACATCCGCGCCTTTGTCGAAGACAGCTTCAGCGTGATGCGTGCGGCGTACCCATTCGCCAATAACCCGTACTTGCAGGAAACCGTCGAGAACCTGCAACCGGCCATGAGTCGTGCGTATTTTCTCGCCCTGGAACAGCGCAAGGCCGAAATGAGCGAGTTCCTCGAACTGTTCGAGCGCTTGCTCGCGGCCGTGTTGGCTCGTGATCTGCCAGAGATTCGCGTCGTGCTCTCGGCTTATGCCCGGCGCAGTTGCGATCTGGTGTTGTCTGCCTTGCCGGTTGCCTGAGCGTGCGGCTCAAGTGCATCAAACTGGCGGGGTTCAAATCCTTCGTCGACCCGACCACGGTGAACTTCCCCAGTAACATGGCGGCGGTGGTCGGGCCCAATGGTTGCGGCAAGTCGAACATCATCGACGCCGTACGCTGGGTGATGGGCGAGAGCTCGGCCAAGAACTTGCGCGGCGAGTCGATGACCGATGTCATCTTCAACGGCTCTACCAGTCGCAAACCGGTGAGCCAGGCAAGTATCGAACTGGTTTTCGACAACTCCGACGGCACGTTGATCGGCGAATACGCGGCTTACGCGGAGATTTCCATTCGCCGCAAAGTCACCCGCGACAGCCAGACTACTTATTACCTCAACGGCACCAAATGCCGTCGCCGCGATATCACCGACATTTTTCTCGGTACCGGCCTGGGTCCGCGCAGCTACTCGATCATCGAACAGGGGATGATCTCCAAGCTGATCGAGTCCAAGCCCGAAGACCTGCGCAACTTCATCGAAGAAGCGGCGGGGATCTCCAAGTACAAGGAGCGCCGGCGCGAGACCGAAAACCGCATCCGTCGCACCCACGAAAACCTCGCACGCCTGACCGACCTGCGTGATGAGTTGGAACGTCAGCTCGAACGCTTGCATCGTCAGGCCCAGGCGGCCGAGAAGTATCAGGAATACAAAGCCGAAGAGCGTCAGCTCAAGGCTCAACTGTCGGCGCTACGCTGGCAGGAATTGAACGAACAGGTTGGCCAGCGCGAAGCAATCATTGGCAACCAGGAAATCAGTTTCGAAGCCCTGGTCGCTGAACAGCGCAATGCCGATGCGAGCATCGAACGGCTGCGCGATGGTCATCACGACCTGTCTGAGCGCTTCAATCTGGTGCAGGGACGTTTCTATTCGGTCGGCGGCGACATCGCCCGGGTCGAGCAAAGCATCCAGCACGGCCAGCAGCGTTTGCGTCAGTTGCAGGACGACCTCAAGGAAGCCGAGCGTTCACGCCTGGAAACCGAGTCGCACCTGGGCCACGACCGCACCTTGTTGGCGACCCTCGGCGAAGAGCTGGACATGCTCACGCCCGAGCAGGAAGTCACCAGCGCTGCCGCTGAAGAGGCCGCTGCCGCGCTGGAAGAATCTGAAACCACCATGCACGGCTGGCAGGAGCAGTGGGACAGTTTCAACCTGCGCTCGGCCGAGCCACGGCGTCAGGCCGAAGTCCAGCAGTCGCGAATCCAGCAGCTGGAAACCAGCATGGAACGCCTGGCCGAGCGCCAGCGTCGCTTGGCCGAAGAACGCGACCTGCTGTCGGCAGCCCCGGAAGACGCGGCGATTCTTGATCTCAGCGAACAGCTCGCCGCCAGTGAAGCGACCCTCGAAGATTTGCAGGCCAGCGAAGAAGCGCAAGTCGAGCGGCTTGAGCAGTTGCGTCAGGAACTGCAACTGGCCCTGCAAAACCAGCAGCAGGCGCAGGGCGACTTGCAACGGCTCAACGGGCGTCTGGCCTCGCTGGAGGCGTTGCAGCAAGCGGCGCTCGATCCGGGCACCGGCGCCGCCGAGTGGTTGCGTGAACAGCACCTGGCCGAACGTCCGCGCCTGGCCGAAGGCTTGAAGGTTGAGGCGGGTTGGGAGCTGGCGGTGGAAACCGTGCTCGGTGCCGACCTGCAAGCAGTGCTGGTCGATGACTTCGCGGGCTTCGATCTGTCCGGTTTTGCCCAGGGCGATCTGCGCTTGCTCAGCCCGGCCAGCGATGGTGTGCGGATCCCCGGCAGTCTGCTCGACAAGGTTGAGGCGCAGATCGATCTGTCGCCGTGGCTGGGACAGGTCAAGCCAGTGGACAGTCTTGAACAAGCGCTGTCGCTGCGTGGCCAGTTGTCGGTCGGCGAAAGCCTGATCAGCCGTGATGGCTACTGGGTTGGGCGGCACTTTTTGCGGGTGCGCCGCGCCAGTGAGGCCGAGAGCGGCATGTTGGCGCGCGGGCAGGAAATCCAGCGTCTGGGGCTTGAGCGCGAAGAGCGCGAAGCCACCGTCGAGACGCTGGAAACCACCTTGCAAAACCTGCGCGCCCAGCAGCGCCAGCAAGAGAATGGTCGCGAACACCTGCGCCGTTTGCTGCAGGACGAAGCGCGCCAGCAAGGTGAGTTGAAAGCTCAGCTTTCTGCCGGCAAGGCGAAAGCCGAGCAACTGATGTTGCGCCGCACACGGCTCGACGAAGAGCTCGGTGAATTGGCGGAGCAGCGTGCGCTGGAACATGAACAGATCGGCGAGTCTCGCCTGCAATTGCAGGAAGCCCTCGACAGCATGGCGATCGACACCGAGCAGCGCGAATTGCTGCTGGCTCAGCGCGACAGCTTGCGCGAGCGCCTGGATCGGGTGCGGCAGGAGGCCCGTCAGCATAAAGACCACGCGCACCAATTGGCGGTGCGCCTGGGCTCGCTCAAGGCGCAGCACGATTCAACCCGTCAGGCACTGGAACGATTGGAATTGCAGTCCGAGCGCCTGACTGAAAAGCGCGAGCAGCTCAGCCTTAATCTGGAGGAGGGCGAAGCGCCGCTGGAAGAGTTGCGGCTCAAGCTTGAAGAGTTGCTCGACAAGCGCATGAGCGTCGACGAAGAACTCAGAACTGCGCAGATCGCCCTGGAAGATGCCGACCGTGAATTGCGAGATGCCGAGAAGCGCCGCAGCCAGGCCGAGCAGCAATCGCAGCTGATCCGTGGTCAACTTGAACAGCAGCGCATGGAATGGCAGGCCCTGACCGTGCGCCGTAAAACCTTGCAGGATCAATTGCTCGAAGATGGCTATGACCTGCACGGGGTGCTCGCCACTCTGGTGGCTGAAGCGAACGAAAAAGAAGCCGAAGAAGAGCTCGAGCGCATTTCTGCGCGAATTCAGCGACTGGGCGCGATCAACCTCGCGGCCATCGACGAGTACCAGCAGCAGTCCGAACGCAAGCGTTATCTGGATGCTCAGGACGCTGACCTGGTGGAAGCGCTCGACACCCTGGAAAACGTCATTCGCAAGATCGACAAGGAAACCCGCAATCGCTTCAAAGATACCTTTGATCAGATTAACGGTGGATTGCAGGCGCTTTTTCCAAAAGTTTTCGGTGGTGGCAGCGCTTATTTGGAACTGACGGGCGAAGATCTACTCGATACAGGGGTGACGATCATGGCGCGTCCGCCCGGGAAGAAGAACAGCACCATCCATTTGCTGTCCGGCGGTGAAAAAGCCCTGACGGCATTGGCACTGGTTTTTGCGATCTTCAAGCTGAACCCGGCGCCGTTTTGCATGCTCGACGAAGTTGACGCACCTCTGGATGACGCTAACGTTGGACGCTATGCCCGATTGGTGAAAGAGATGTCACAAACGGTGCAGTTCATCTATATCACCCACAACAAGATCGCCATGGAAATGGCCGACCAATTGATGGGGGTCACGATGCACGAGCCCGGTTGTTCGCGTCTGGTAGCCGTGGATGTCGAGGAGGCGATGGCGATGGTGGACGCCTGAGTCATGGCGCGTAGGCCAAATATTTGCGGGAAGCAGGGATATTTACCCGCATAGAATGCTGGCCAATCGACATAATGGCTGAAGCCATTGTGACTGACGGTGTAAAGTTATCTTTGGTCGTGCTAGTTTAATGTCAATTTTTCGTATGCGTGGGCAAAACGCCATTCAGAACATAGAGTTGGCGCCACGTTTTAAAGCGGTTTACAGCTTGTAAACCCCTTATTTTTCAGCATTTTTTATAGAGGCACGGGATTACATGGAAATCGGTCTGCGCGAGTGGCTGATCGTCATCGGCATTATTGTCATTGCCGGTATTCTTTTTGATGGCTGGCGGCGCATGCGCGGCGGCAAGGGCAAGCTGAAGTTTCGCCTGGACCGAAGCCTGTCCAACCTGCCGGACGAGGACAGTGGTGCCGAGCTGCTGGGCCCGCCACGCGTACTGGATACCCATAAAGAACCGCAACTCGACGAGCATGACTTGCCGTCGGTGAGCATGCCTGCCCGTGAGCCGCGTGAATCGGGTTCCAAGCGCGGCAAGCGGGGCGGCGAGCCATCCCAGGGCGACTTGAATTTGAATCTGGACCTGGATGGCGGCCCGAGCTTCAGCAGCCGTGATGATTTCCCGGACGAAACCAAATCGTCGAGCGCTGCAGTCAATAAAGAACAGCCGCAGGCAGAAGAAGTCCTGGTCATCAGCGTGATCTGCCGTGACCCTGGCGGTTTCAAAGGACCGGCCCTGTTGCAGAACATCCTGGAAAGCGGTTTGCGCTTTGGCGAGATGGATATCTTCCATCGTCACGAAAGCATGGCCGGCAACGGCGAGGTGCTGTTCTCCATGGCCAACGCGGTCAAGCCTGGCGTGTTCGATCTGGACGACATTGATCTGTTCAGCACCCCGGCTGTCAGCTTCTTCCTCGGCTTGCCGGGCCCGCGCCACCCGAAACAGGCCTTCGACGTGATGGTTGCGGCTGCCCGCAAACTGTCTCAGGAACTCAATGGCGAACTGAAAGACGATCAGCGCAGCGTACTGACGGCTCAGACCATCGAGCACTACCGTCAGCGAATCGTCGAATTCGAGCGCCGCGCCCTGACCCAGAAGCGCTGATATTGAATGGTCAAGCTCTCTATGACTAGAGAGCTTCTTGTGGCGAGGGAGCTTGCTCCCTCGCCACAGAATTTGCGTCTTTACGCTATCGTATTTTGAAGATTGAGCAGCCTCGGCTGCTCTTTTGCTTTATGAGAGAGCACCCATGATCGCCGTTGAAAAACGCATTCTAGAGCTGCGCGCAGAGCTGGATCAGCACAACTACCGTTACTACGTCCTCGACGAGCCGAGCATTCCGGACGCCGAATACGATCGGCTGTTCCATGAGCTCAAGGCGTTGGAAACGGCAAACCCTGAGCTGGTCACTGTCGACTCGCCGACCCAGCGGGTTGGCGGTGCGGCGCTTGCAGCGTTCACTCAAGTGCGGCACGAAGTGCCGATGCTCAGTCTCGGCAACGCCTTCGAAGAAAACGACATGCGCGAGTTCGATCGTCGGGTCACCGAAGGTCTGGATTTGCCGGCCGGCGATTTGTTTGGTGGTGGCGCCGAGGTGGAGTACAGCTGCGAGCCGAAGCTCGATGGCCTGGCAGTCAGCTTGCTGTATCAGGACGGCATGCTGGTGCGCGGCGCTACTCGCGGCGACGGCACCACCGGTGAAGACATCAGCGTCAACGTGCGCACGGTGCGCAACATTCCGCTCAAGCTGCAGGGCAGCGGCTGGCCGTCGACCCTGGAAGTGCGGGGCGAAGTGTATATGTCCAAGGCCGGTTTCGATCGCCTTAACGCCGCGCAACTGGAAGCCGGCGGCAAAACCTTCGCCAACCCGCGCAACGCCGCAGCGGGCAGCTTGCGTCAGCTGGATTCGAAGATTACCGCCAGTCGCCCACTGGAGTTTTGCTGCTACGGTCTCGGCCAGGTCTCCGCCGAGATCGCTGACACGCACATCGGCAATCTGCAACAACTCAAGCAGTGGGGCATGCCGGTCAGTCACGAGTTGAAACTGGCCAAGGGTATTGGTGAATGCCTGGATTACTACCGCGATATCGGCGAGCGCCGTAATGCGCTGCCTTATGAAATCGATGGTGTGGTGTTCAAGGTCAACAGCCTCGCCTCGCAGCGTGAGCTGGGCTTCCGTGCTCGCGAGCCGCGCTGGGCGATTGCCCACAAGTTTCCGGCGATGGAAGAACTCACCGAGTTGCTCGACGTGGAATTCCAGGTCGGCCGAACCGGTGCGGTGACTCCGGTTGCACGGTTGAAACCGGTGAAAGTGGCGGGTGTGACCGTGTCCAACGCGACATTGCACAACATGGATGAAGTCGCGCGCCTGGGCTTGATGATCGGCGATACGGTGATCATTCGCCGCGCCGGTGACGTGATCCCGCAAGTGGTGCAAGTGGTTACCGAGCGTCGCCCGGAAAACGCCCGTCCCGTGCAGATTCCCGAGTGCTGCCCGGTCTGTGGTTCGCATGTCGAGCGCACGCAGTTGGTCAAGCGCAGCAAGGGTCGCGAAACGGTCAGTGAAGGGGCGGTATATCGCTGCGTCGGGCGTCTGGCCTGTGGGGCCCAGCTCAAGCAGGCGATCATCCATTTCGTTTCGCGCCGGGCCATGGACATTGAGGGCCTGGGCGAGAAGAGCGTCGAGCAGTTGGTGGACGAAGGCCTGGTCAGTTCGCCGGCGGATTTGTATGCCTTGAGCTTCGAGCAGATCGTCGACCTGGAAGGGTTCGCCGAGCTGTCGAGCAAGAACTTGCTGAGCGCGATTGCCGACAGCAAGAAACCGGGGTTGGCGCGTTTCATCTACGCCCTCGGTATTCCGGATGTCGGCGAAGAGACGGCCAAGGTCCTGGCGCGCTCGCTGGCGTCGCTTGCGCGGGTTCAGCAGGCATTGCCGCAAGTGCTGACGTACTTGCCGGATGTCGGGCTGGAAGTCGCCTACGAGATTCACAGCTTCTTCGAAGACGCGCACAACCGGAAGGTGATCGAAGAACTGCTCAAGCATGGCCTGGAGATTCAGGATCAGGGCGAATTGGGCGCCGAGTTTGCCGCCAGTACCACGCTGGGCGGAATGATCGACAAGCTCAACATTCCCTCGGTCGGGCCGGGCGGGGCGCAGAAGCTGGCCGACAAGTTTGGTTCGCTGGAAGCGATCATCAGCGCCGACTGGCTGGACATGCGTCAAGCGCTGCCGGAGAAGCAGGCCAACGCTGTTCGGGAATTCTTCGCCATCGAGCAGAACCGTCAGTTGGCGCTGGATGCCGAACAGCAGTTGCGCGATTTCGGCATGCACTGGCAAAGCGAGAAAAAAGTCGTCGAAGGCTTGCCGCTGGCGGGCCAGACCTGGGTGCTCACTGGCTCTCTGGAGCTGATGAGTCGTGACGTCGCCAAGGACAAGCTCGAAAGCCTCGGCGCCAAGGTGGCGGGTTCGGTGTCGGCCAAGACCTACTGTGTAGTGGCGGGGCCTGGTGCCGGCTCCAAATTGGTCAAGGCCAATGAGCTGGGGTTGAAGGTGCTGGACGAAGAAGCGTTCGTCGCGTTTTTGGCCGGGCACGGCATTACTGCCTGAAGTCGGCAAGATCGCAGCCTGCGGCAGTTCCTACGGGTATGTACACCATTCCAACGTAGGAGCTGCCGTAGGCTGCGATCTGTTCAAGCGGAAATGAAAAACTCAGGAATACGACCGAAAAGTGGCACTGATTTGCTGCGCTGGCTGCAGCTTTCATCGGTGTCACAGCAAAAAAATTAAACTCGGATGGAACTGTTGCTTTCAGAAAGGTCCTACAGAAACCCCGCGGCATTGCCCTTAGTCTGAGGCGCTCTTGATAAGGGTGGGCGTAAACAGCCGCACCGTCATTGTAGGGTCAATCAACCATGCCGAATAAAGCGTTACGTATCCTGATCGCCGATGAGCAGCATTTTCATCGCATGAAAATCGAGCGCAAGCTGAATCAGCTCGGTTACTACCGAATTGCCCCCGTGCACTCCCTTGTAGAGCTGCTCAGCGTTGTCGAATACGGCTGTGAGCCGTTTGACCTGGTGATCATCAATGCAACCTTGTGTACCGGGACCGGCCTGGACCTGGTGGCGTTCTGCCAAGACAACCAGCAGATCTGTCATACATTGATCTACGATGCCCAGAAAGCCGGCCTGCCTGCGTTGTTCGCCGTCCAGCAGCACAACGTGCGGATCAGCCAGGCTCGCGTACCGGACCAGGAAACCCTCGAAGGGCTAATGAGTCGCGTCGATGTACCGGCTCACGGTTCCCGGCGTGGACACACCCGGCAGCAGGGTGGTTTGCGCGCCTGAGGCACACGACCGTTGGTCTGAACTGTCAACTTTGACAGGTAGTTTCGCTCCGTTCCTCGTGCAACAGTCGTTGCGCAGCCGTTGTGTCAGCCTTGGCAAATGCCATGGGCGGCACGCCGGGGTTTTTGGGCGTTTCTACAGGAGTTGCCATGCCGTCAGTGCTGATCGCAGATGATCATCCGGTTGTTGTGGCCGCCGTCAAAATGCTGCTTGCGGCACTCAAGGATTCCAATGGCAGAGAGATGTTCCAGACCATTCTGGAGTCATTCAATGGTGTTGAGGCCCTGCAAACGATCCTTACCCAGTCACCTGATCTGGTGGTGCTGGACCTGAATATTCCCAGGCTTGGCGGGCTGGAATTGCTGAGTCGTCTACAGCGCGATCAATCACCTTCTCGGGTTGTGGTCTTCACTTCCTATGAGCCGAGGTTTTATGTCGATCGCTGCATGAGAGCAGGGGCCTTGGGTTTCGTTTCGAAAACCAATGACCTGCAAGAGCTGCGTAAAGCCGTTCAGGCGGTGAAGTCTGGCTATATGTATTTCCCTCAACTGGACACCAGTTCAGTGAGTCTGGATCCGCTGCAACTCAACGAACGGCAGATGATCGGGAAACTCTCCGACCGTGAACTGAGCATCTTTCGATATCTGGCGCTCGGCTTTAGCAACAAGGAAATCGCTAAAGCCATGAACCTCAGCCACAAGACCATCAGTACCTACAAAACCCGTTTGATCGCAAAGCTCAATGTGAAATCCCTGGTTCACTTGAGAGAATTCGCCAAACGCAATCAGCTGATCTGAATGCATATGCGCCTGCGTGTATGGCTGGTTGCATTGACGTTGCTCAGTCCGTGGTACACGGCGAACACCTTTGCGCACGAACCTGAGCCCCTGCATCTACTGGGACGCTCGACCGTTGAGGGTTATCGCGTCGAACTGGCACCGGCCGACTGGCGCTGGTTAAGGGATAAGGGCCGCTTGCGATTGGGCGCTTCGGCGCCGGATTACCCGCCGTTCGAGAGCACGATCAACGACTACGATTTTGAGGGCATCACAGCTGATTTTGCGGACCTGCTCGCCCAATTGCTGCGCATCAAGGTTGAGGTGACGCGTTACGAGTCTCGCGGGGCTGTCATTAGCGCATTAAAGCAGGGAGAGATTGATCTGCTGGGGACCGCCAACAACTTTGAAGCGGCCGATCCGCAGCTTCTGATGTCGCGTGCCTATGCAGAAGATGCTCCCGTTCTGGTCGCGAAGGAGGGGGACAGCGCCAGGCTGACAGAGGATCTTTCAGGGTTGCGGGTGGCCATGCTCGATCATTATCTGCGACCCGAAGCTGTCAAGGAGAGTTACCCAGAAGCCCGGTTAAGACTCTATCCCTCGACATTGGGTGCCATTGGCGCCGTGGCCTTCGGGCACGCGGATGTCTACCTCGGCGACTCCATCAGCGCTCGCTACCTGATCAACAACAATTACCTGAATAATGTGCGGTTGACGCAATTTGCCCGAATGGAAGTCAACACATTCGGGTTCGCCGTGAGTGCCGAGAACACCCGTTTGCGCCGCATCATCGATGCGGCTCTGGCGGTGATCCCAGAGCAGGAACGCATGACCATCCTGCGTCGCTGGAGCTCCGGCGGCAGTTTCAGCAACCCGCAGCGCATACAGTTGAGCGCCAGCGAACAACGCTGGCTCGACCAGCATCCACGTGCCAGTGTCGGGGTTATCAGCGACTTTGAACCACTTTCGTTTTATGAAAAAGAAGGCCGGTTCAGTGGCCTTAGCGCAGAGGTCCTGGACAGAATCAGCCTGCTCACCGGGTTGAAATTCGAACCGCTGCGCAGCGAGTCGTTGAGTGAGCAACTCGATCAACTCAAACGCGGAACAGTCGACTTGTTGGCGGTGATGACGCCGAGCATCGAACGTCAGGCAGAGCTGCGTATCACTCGACCGTATCTGGTCAGCCCCTTTGTGCTTGTCAGTGCCGTGGGCGCCAAAGCCCCCAAGACCCTGGACGATTTACCGGGTAAACGCCTGGCAATTGTCCGTGGTAACGCTCTACATGAATTCATTCGGGCCAACGCACCGGGTGTGCTCTTCATCGAGGCACAAAGTCCCGCCCAGGCGATGGCAATGGTGGCCAGCGGGGCGGCTGATGCTGCCTTGAACTCGTTGATCAGTGGGCGCTACATGATTGGCCGGTACTACCGCAACACGCTTCAAGTGACCAGCACCGTGGGCACCGAATCGGCACACATCGGCTTCGCGACGAACCGTGGAGCTCTTGAACTCTACTCAATCCTCAATAAAGCCCTGTTAAGCATTCCCCCGGAAGAAATGGACGAATTGGCCAACCGCTGGCGCAATGAACTGCCGGTGGATGACAGCTACTGGTCGCGTCACCGCACGTCTATCCTTCAGGGTTTTTTGGCCGCAGGACTGTTGCTGCTGTTGGCGCTGGGCTGGATTGCCTACCAGCGCAACCTGATCCGCAAGCGCCAGCAATTGCTGCAACAGGTGCAGCAAGCCAGGGACGCGGCGGACGATGCCAACCGTGCCAAAACCACCTTCCTGGCAACCATGAGCCATGAAATTCGCACGCCAATGAACGCTGTGATCGGCATGCTCGAACTGGCGATGTTGCGAGCTGAAGAGGGCGTCACGGACCATCTTGCAATAGAGGTGGCGTGGAATGCAGCGCAGCAGATGCTGGAGCTGATCGGCGATATTCTGGACATCGCGCGGATCGAGTCGGGGCATTTGTCCCTGACCCCGGAACGCGCGAATCTGTTGGTGCTGGTCGGCTCGGTGAGCAAAGTGTTTGAAGGTCTGGCGCGGCAAAAGAACCTGCTTTGGCAGGTCGAACTGGACGCCCGTAGTGACCGCGATGTATTGATCGATCCGATGCGTTTCAAGCAAATCGTCTCCAACCTGCTGAGTAACGCGATCAAGTTCACCCGCACCGGACAGATCAGCCTGACGCTGCGAGTAGAGCCCGCCGCCGTTCACGGGTACCTGGCGATCAGCCTGCGGATCAAGGACAGCGGGATAGGCATCAGCGAATTCGACCAGCAGCGATTGTTCAGTCCGTTTGTACAGGCCAGCAATAGCCCGCAGGATGGCCGCAGTGGCTCCGGGCTGGGCTTGCTCATTAGCCGTTCGCTGTGCGAGATGATGGGTGGCCGATTGCAATTGAGCAGCAAGCTGGGCGCGGGTACGCAAATCGACGTCAGCCTCAATGTACTGGCATTACAGCCGCTGGCCGCGCCGCCGCCGGTCGAGACTGCGGCGCCGGAGCGGGGGCACTCGTTAAACATTCTGGTGGTTGACGATTACCTGGCCAATCGGCTGTTGCTGGTACAACAACTGAGCCGTCTTGGGCACCGTGTGTGTGATGCCCAGGACGGTGAGCAGGGGCTCGAATGCTGGCGTAAAGCTACGTTCGATGTGGTGATCACCGATTGCTACATGCCGAACCGCAGCGGTTACGAGTTGGCCATGGCGATTCGTGACGAGGAGCGGGCCAATAGGCACCTGCCGTGCCTGATTCTCGGTTTCACCGCCAATGCCCAGCCCGAAGAGAAGGTCCGCTGCATGGAAGCCGGGATGGACGATTGCCTGTTCAAGCCCATTGGCCTGAAGAACCTGAGTGCTCGACTGGCCGGCGTGACACCGGACACGAATACGCGACAACCGCTCGAAACGCTACCTGCCAGCGCTGCCGAGATCGACCTCAGCAGCCTGGAACAACTGGCCGGACCTGACCGCAGCCTGATCAATAAACTGCTGGCTGAGCTGGCCAGCAGTAATGCCGAGGACCTGGCGCAATTGCAGGGCTTTTACCGCCAACGTGACCGCATGGGCTTGCGGGAGCTGGCCCATCGGATCAAGGGTGGCGCGCAAATGGTCAAGGCCCGGCGCCTGGTCCGCTGTTGCGAGCAACTGGAAGTCGCCTGTGCTGAGCGTGACAACAACGTATTGAGCCAGGCGGTGCAGGCCTTGCAAGACGCCATGGAGCGTTTGGCTCTGCACCTGGAGCAACGCTGAGCGGTTCTGCTCAATCCCAGTCGGGAGCGATACCTTTCGGGCTGGTCAGGCGCTGGCCGCGCTCAAGCCCTGCGATCAGCGCCATATCGGCTTCGCTCAATGTCAGCTCGCGGGCCGCCAGGTTGCTGTCGAGGTTGGCCCGCTGGGTCGACGACGGAATCACCGCGTAACCCTGCTGCATGGCCCAGGCCAGCGTGACTTGTGCCGGGGTTGCCCGATGCCGTTTGGCGATCTGTTGGATGACCGGGTCCTTGAGGACTTCGCCAAAGGCCAGAGTCATGTAGGAGGTGATCTGAATACCCCGGCTCTGGGCAAACTCGACCACTGTGCGGTTTTGCAGGTAAGGGTGCAGCTCGATCTGATTGGTCGCGATGTTGTCTGCGCCGACCGCGTCGATGGCTTGCTGCATGAGGTCGACAGTGAAGTTCGACACACCGATCTGCCGGGTCAGGCCCAGCGCTTTGGCTTCCAGCAGGGCGCCCATGAATTCATGCACCGGCACCTGGTTTTCCGGGGACGGCCAGTGGATCAGCGTCAGGTCCAGATAATCGGTTTGCAGTTTGCGCAGGCTGTCTTTCAAGCTGGCGATCAGTTGGTCCTTGGCGAAATTGGCGATCCAGATCTTGCTGGTGATGAACAGTTCTTCGCGGGCAATGCCACTGGCGGCGATGGCCTGACCGACATCGGCTTCGTTGTCGTAGATCTGCGCGGTATCGATCACCCGGTAACCGAGTTCAAGGCCAGTGCTCACCGAATCGATGACCACCTGGCCTTGCAAGCGAAACGTACCGAGGCCGAAGGCGGGAACAGGCATGTGTAACTCCAGGAAGTGTGACGGGAATGGCGCGAGTATCCCGGTCTGCATCCTTGAGAAAAACCGCTGAATCGGCAAAGCACTTTTTACTGAAAATCACGAATCATAGAAGCGGTTGCAAGCTTCCAGGCAATGGTTCGGTCGGATTACCGCAACCAGATGACCCACTACAACACCCTGACCAACAGCAAGTAACACTGGTTAGTGGCGTACACGGATTCTATATATACGCCACCAACCAACTGTGGGAGCGAGCCTGCTCGCGATAACGGTGGAACAGACACCTATACAGTGACTGTCAGACCACTATCGCGAGCAAGCTCGCTCCCACATTGGATTTGTGGTGTTGTGCGGGTAGCGTTCACCTCGCAATCAAACCCTCCTACACTGTGCCAATCTGTGCGATCTTCACGCCATTGGTCTTGCTGGAGTTGCTTGATGTTGTCACTGCTCACCGATCACCCGCTGTTTTGCGCCCTGGCGCTGATTTTGCTCGACATCCTGCTGTGGCGGTTGGTCAGTGTCAGTCACTGGCAGTTGGTCGTGCGGGTGGTGATTTTTGCGTTGTTCAGCGCCGTGCTGTTCAACGAAGGCATGAACCCGATGGACGTGGCGCCCTGGCCGGAGAACGTGCCGTTGCACCTGGCCGCGACCGGATTGCAGATCGGTTGGTGGCTGTTTGGTGCGCGAACCCTGACGGTGTTGCTCGGCACGGTAATGATGCAACGGGTTGGGCATACCGGCCGGCTGTTGCAGGATTTGCTCGGTGCGGTAATTTTCCTGATCGCGATCATTGCCGCCCTGGCGTATGTGCTCGACCTGCCGGTCAAAGGCGTACTGGCGACTTCCGGTGCCCTGGCGATCATCGTCGGCCTGGCATTGCAGAGCACCCTCAGCGATGTGTTTTCCGGCATCGTGCTCAACACCACCAAACCCTATCAACTGGATGACTGGATCTCCATCGATGGCACCGAAGGCCGGGTCACCGACATCGACTGGCGGGCCACGCGGCTGCAAACCTCACAGGGCAGCATGGCGGTGATCCCCAACTCGTTGGCGGCCAAGGCCAAGATCATCAACTTCAGCCGGCCCAGAGATATTTTCGGCATTACCATCAGCCTGCAACTGAGCCCTCATGCGCGCCCGCACACGGTGATCGAAGCACTGGAGCGGGCGATGCAGGGCTGCCGGCCACTGCTCAGCAAGCCGGCACCGAGCGTCTCCTTGAAAAGCTCCAGCGCCAGCGGCGTGGAATACGAGATCATCGGATTTGTATCGTCCATGGGGCAAAAGCGCGAAGTGCGCAATCTGCTGTTCGATCTGGCCTTCCGGCATTTGCGTGCGTCGGGCGTGAGCCTGTTGTCGACCGCAGAAACCACAACACCGCCGGGCCTTTCGCGGCCACGGGCGTTGCTCGAAAGTTCGGGTATTTTCTCGACGTTGCGCCAGGAAGAGAAAGACACCTTTAGCCAGAACATGACGCTCATCACCTTCCGTCCCGGGGAAATGATCCTGCCGGCCGGTGAGGTCAGCGATCATCTGTTCATCATTGAATCCGGCGTGGTCTCGGTAGCCTTGAGCCGTGGTGGCAACAAGTTCGAAGCCGGGCGCATGGGCCCGGGCGAGGTGATCGGCGAGGCCGGGATTCTCTCGGATGAATCGGTGCCGGCGGACTTTACCGCCAAGACCTTCTGCACCTTGTACCGGATCGAAAAGGAATACCTCAAACCCTGTCTCGACGCCCGCCACGACATCAGCCAGGCGATGCAGGCGTTGCTGGATTTCCGCTTGCACACCGCACAAACCCTGACTCAGGAAGTGCCGAAAGTGGTGGAGAAGAAGGGCTTTTTGCAGTGGTTGCGCAGCCGTGCGTAGGCCTTTCGGCGCCTTCACATTGTTCTCACGCGTGGGAGCAATCAAAAACCCGCCAGCCTTGTGAAAAGGTGGCGGGTTTTGGGTTGTTCGCTGACACGGCCGAGAACCTGTGGCGAGGGGGCTTGTCGGAACGCCGCACCGCCCCGTTCGGTTGCGAAGCAGCCGCTCCCTCGGGCAACGGGAACTTCCAGATACACCGCGGACACCGGTTTTAGGGTCGCTTCGCGTCCCAACGGGGGCAAGCCCCCTCGCCACAGGAGCTCCACGGTGTTGCTTGCTACTGCGGTGAATCCGGTGGATCGAGGTGGTCCAGTGCGCGATTCACCGCCAACTCGGCCAGGGAAATCATCTGCTGAATCGCCAGCGCGGTATTGCGCTTGGGGCCTTCGAGGTCGAACGCCAGGTCGCTGGCCATGACGTTGGCCGAGGCGAGGGTTTCGCAGGCATGGGCCAGTAGGGTTTCGCTGTCGACATCGGGGGCGATGACGAAAATGCAGCCGGGACGTCGGTCGGCTAACAAGGCCTTGGTCTCGGGCAATACCAGGTAATGATCGAGCGCACGGTGCGCGGCGGCGTGGAGCTCTTTTGAATCGAGGGAGGCGTAGGGGGAAACGGGGTCAGTTTCGGGGGGATTGGGCGTGGCTTTGAACATGCTGATGCTCCTAGAGTCATGGAGCTGCCACGATTCGCTGCGAAGCAAAGGGAGGTGGCAGCTGTACGCGGGTTCGCAGACCGGGACTCTAGAACCGGCAGACCCGAAGGTCTCCCACGCACAACCGCCATAACATGAACTGACAGGCATACGGGACACCTGCTCATGAACTGGGATGTTGTGCGTCTAGAGATTACCCGGGCTGCGAAACCCGGTCGCTGAATGAGCAGCGACACGGAAACAATAGGGGGCAAGCCCAAAGCGCACAAGCCGGCGGATTCTGGCGTAGGTGTAGGCCGTGACGCAAGGCGTTGTAGCCTGTTGTAACGCCTTCGTAGGCAAGCCGCTTCCCACGGATTGGCTACCTCGACTTCTGAACAATTGGCTATTTGTGCCAATCGCCGGCAGCGCTACCGTATGGCGCATCCCCACTTGCTACGGAGCTGACCATGCAATCTCGCGTCGATTTCTACACCGCCTCGCCGGATGCCCTCAAAGCCATGATCGCGCTGGAAAGCGCGGTGACAAAACTGCCGCTGGAAAAGTCGCTGATCGAACTGGTCAAGCTGCGCGCTTCGCAAATCAATGGCTGTGCTTTTTGCGTCGACATGCACACTGCCGATGCGCGCAAAGGTGGCGAGACTGAACGCCGTCTGTATGCGGTGTCGGTCTGGCGTGAAACACCGTTCTTCACCCCGCGTGAACGCGCCGCGCTGGCCTGGACCGAAGCCCTGACTCGCATCAGTGAAACTCACGCCCCGGACGAGGATTACGCCCTGTTGAGCGACGAGTTCGACGCCAGGGAAATGGTCGACCTCAGCGTGGCGATTACCACTATCAACGCCTGGAACCGCCTGGCGGTGGGCTTTCGCAAAATGCCCCAGGCCTGAGTCGGGATCAATGAGCATCCGCTGACGGCGCGGCCGGTGCTTGCACCTTGCGCATCAAGGGCACCATCAGCGTGGCGAAAATGAAGCAGACCATGATCATCAGGAACGCATCGCCATAGGTTTGCGTCTGGGCTTCGCGGTAGGTCAGCAGCCACAGTTGGTGCAGGCTGGCTGTCACGCCCGCGTCGCCGCTCTGACCCAGGGCGGCGAAGTTGCTGCCGACCTGTGACAGCCACTGGTTCATCGCTTCATTGCTGCTGTTCAGGTGCTCGGCCAGTCGCGTGAAGTGCAGGTTGGTGCGGTCATTGAGGATCGTCGCGCAGGCGGCAATACCAATCGCACCTCCCAGGTTACGCATCAGGTTGAACAACCCCGATGCGTGCTTCAACCGCGCCGGGGCCAGCCCGCCCAGGGTCAGCGTCACCGCCGGTGGCACCGCCAATTGCTGGGCAATTCCGCGCAACGCTTGCGGCAGTATCAACTCCCTGGCGCCCCAGTCATGGGTGATCGGGCTGAAGTCCCACATCGACAACGCGAACAGCCCAAGGCCGGTCATCATGATCCAGCGCAGGTCGACGCGGTTGGCCAGAAAGGCATACAGCGGAATCGCCATGATCTGGAACACCCCGGTGGAAAACACCGCCAGACCAATGTCCAGTGCGCCATAACCGCGTACCCGGCCGAGGAACAACGGTGTCAGGTAAATGGTCGCGAACAGGCCGATCCCGGTGACGAACGAAAAGAAGCAGCCGAGGGCAAAGTTGCGGTCTTTCAGCGCCCGCAGATCAACGATCGGGTTGGCCACGTGCAAGCTCCGGCCGATGAACGCCAGGCCCGCCAGCCCGGAAATCCACGCGGTGGTCAGAATCGTCTGGTCGCTGAACCAGTTCCAGCGCGGACCTTCCTCCAAGGTGTATTCCAGGCAACCGAGAAACAGCGCCATGAACACCATGCTCAGGTAATCCGCGCCCTTGAGCAGGGACAATTCCGGCTGGTCGATTTTCACCAGCATCGGCACCGCGACGGCGACGAAAATCCCCGGCACCAGGTTGATGTAGAACAGCCAGTGCCAGGACGACACGTCGGTGATCCAGCCGCCAATTACTGGCCCGAGAGTCGGCGCCAATGAGGCCACCGCGCCGATGGTCGCGGCGGCGATCACCCGTTGTTTGCCGGTGAAGAAAAAGAACGCCGTGGTGAACACCAGCGGGATCATCGAGCCGCCAAGAAAACCTTGCAGGGCCCGGAAGGCGATCATGCTCTGGATGTTCCAGGCCGCGCCGCAGAGCAGGCTGGCCAGGGTGAAACCGACCGCCGAAGCGCAGAACAGCCAGCGCGTGGAAAACACCCGCGACAACCACCCTGACAGCGGAATCACGATGATTTCAGCGATCAGGTAGCTGGTTTGCACCCAGGCGGTTTCGTCGGTGCCGGCCGAAAGTCCGCCGCCGATGTCACGCAGCGAGGCTGAAACAATCTGGATATCCAGCAGCGCGATGAACATGCCGATGCACATCGTGGCGAAGGCAAACACCTTGGTCGCCGTCGCCATGTTCGCGGCATTGAACGGTTGAGCCTGGGCGGTGAGGGCGCTGCTCATGGTGCGCTGGCCTGGGTTATGGCAACGGTTGATTCCTTGGGTGCGGTTTTGGTATCAACCGATGCGGTCACCGATAGACCCGGACGCAACTGGCCGAGTACGCCGTCGGCCGGATCAAGGAGGATGCGCACCGGCACTCGCTGGACGATTTTGGTGAAGTTACCGGTGGCGTTTTCTGGTGGCAACACACTGAACTGCGCGCCAGTGGCGGGCGCCAGGCTGTCCAGATGGCCATGGAATTCGCGGCCCGAAAGCACGTCGGCATGAATGCTCACGCGCTGCCCCGGCACCATGTGCGCCAGCTGATCTTCCTTGAAGTTGGCATCGACCCACAGTCCGCTGGCCGGCACCACCGAGAGCAGTTGCGAACCGGCTTGGGCA
This sequence comes from Pseudomonas brassicacearum, assembly GCF_003732175.1. Taxonomy (GTDB): domain Bacteria; phylum Pseudomonadota; class Gammaproteobacteria; order Pseudomonadales; family Pseudomonadaceae; genus Aquipseudomonas; species Aquipseudomonas brassicacearum_G. Next base: position 135,392 of record NZ_MOBI01000016.1, on the reverse strand, counting down.
TAGGCGCCAACCCGCGCCCGGCGGTTGCCGATCACCCCGTCGACCGGTGCGCGCAGTTCGGTGTAGCCGAGGTTCAACTGGGCCAGGTCACGTTCGGCACGCGCTTGCATCAACGCAGCTTTGGCTTGTTGCTTACGGGTAGCGATCACGTCCAGTTGTCGTTGCGTTGCGAGCAACTCAGCTTGTGCCCGGGCACTCAGCGCTTGAGCCGTCTTGAAGGTGGCATCGGCGCGTTGCGCACTTTCCACCGACACCGCATTACTGCCGACCAGTTTTTTGTAGCGGGCATTGTCATCCCGCGAACGGGCGGTTTCCGCACCGGCGGCATCGATCCCGGCACGCGCCTGACCGATCACCGCGTGTTGCAATTGCTCCGTCGCATCGAGGTTGGCCAGCAGCGCTTCTTGCGCGGCAACGGCGCCTTCGGCCTTGGCCAGGCTGGCGCGATAGTCGCGTGAATCAAGGCGGATCAGCAGGTCGCCAGCTTTGACGCGCTGGTTGTCGGTCACCAGCACTTCTTCGACATAACCGGCGACTTTCGGCCCGATGACTGTCACGTCGCCACCGATGTAGGCGTCGTCGGTTTCTTCGATGAAGCGGCCGCTGGTCCACCAGTGCGAACCGTAGAGGGCGATCAACGCCAGAGCAATGAGGCCCGCAACGGCGAGCAGTAAGCGCTTGAGCAAAGGAGGGCGCGCAGGTTGCACGGCAAGGGAAGGATCAACGGCGTTCAGGCTGGTCATGGCAATCCCCTATGGGGTATCAGTCGTTATTACGGGTGTAATATGACGCAGGTAATATTTCCTGACAAATGATTTTTCCGGCCACTCGTCGATTGCCGATGATCATTTGAAATAAGTGCCTGGCGTCTTGCCGGTCATGGCCTTGAAAAAGGCGATGAACACGCTGTCGCTGGCAAAGCCCAGTTCAAAAGCGCTGTAACTGATGTTGCGACCGGTAGCGAGCAGTTCGATGGCGCGCATCAGTCGCCACTGCTGTCGCCACTGCTGATAACCCATGCCGGTTTCCCGCTGGAAAATTCGCCCGATGGTTTTGCTGCTGGCGCCGACCCTTGTCGCCAATACCTGCAATTGCGGCGGCAGTTGTTCGGGGACGCTCAGCAAAGACGCCAGGCGTTTATCCCGAGGCAAGGGCAGCAGCATCGGTTGGTGGATCGCTTCGCGGATTTCACTCAGGCACAGCCCGAGCAAATGCACGAATTTGCCCTGACGCCAGTCTGTGTCGAACGGGGCCATGGCAATCGGCTCCAATACCGCACGCAGCAATGGGCTGACCTCGATCACGCAGACCTGATGGGGTAATTGAGTCGAGAGTGGCGGCGTCAGGTAAATGGATCGGTAATCGACGCTCTGTTGCATCACCGCACGATGGCGTACCCGTGGTGGAATCCATGCCGCGCGCGACGGCGGTAACAGGCAGAGTTGGTCGGCCAGGGTAATCCGGGTGCAGCCCCGGCGGGTGAACAGCAATTGCCCGCGCTGATGCTGGTGCAGGCCCGAGTCGTGGTCGCCCAGGCTTGCGGCAATACCGATGACATCGGCCTCATGTGTGTCCGGGTCGAAGGGGGTTTGTGCTTCAAGCCAGGCCATGAGTTTGTCCGATTTCAGTGGTTTGTTGTCCGGGTCTGGATAATACGTCAGTGACGGCTCCTTAAAATCACCGCCAGTCCTGCTTGGTGAGTAAGCCGTCATGAATTCAAACAACCTGTTGCGCCTGGCCGTTGCCTTGTTGATGTTCGGGCAGATCGCGCAAACCCTCTACAGCCCCGCGCTGGCCGATATTGGCCAGGCATTTGACGTGACGCCCGCAGCCGCTGCGCAGGTCCTGTCGGTGTATTTCCTGGCGTTCGCTGCAGGTGTAGTGGTGTGGGGGCGGCTTTGTGATCGCATCGGTCGACGACCGGCGATGCTCGCCGGTCTGGCGTTGTATGCCTTGGCCTCGGTCATGGCGCTGGGTGTCAGTACTTTCAGTGGTCTGCTGGCGGCGCAAGCGTTGGCGGCCTTCGGTGCAGCGGTCGGTTCGGTAGTGACGCAAACCTTGTTGCGCGACTGCTTCAGTGGCCCGGCGCTGGCCCGAGTTTTTTCGATGGTGGGCATGGCGCTGGCGATCAGTCCGGCGTTGGGTCTGTTTATCGGCACCAGCCTGGTCAGCGGGTTTGGCTATCGAGGCGTATTGGTTTGCCTGCTGATACTGGCATTGATCCTGTTCGGCTGGAGCGCCTGGACCTTGCCGGAAACCCGACCGGACAACGTTTCGATACCACCATTGTTCGCTACCTTGCGGCAGATGCTGCAAGACGTGGCGATCTGGCGTGCTGCGTTATTGGTGGCAGTGTTCAACATCGCTCTGTTCAGCTATTACAGCCTGGGCCCTTTTGAGTTTCAGCGTTTGGGATTGGGTCCTGAATTGTTCGGCTATAGCGGTGTGGTCCTGGCGCTGGGATCGGGGTTGGGGGCGGCGTTGAACAAACATTTGCTCAACCGCGGCGTGAAGGGTACGCAACTGATCGTCATTGCGGCCGTGGCGGCATTGCTCGGCGCGCTGGGTGTAGTGGGATTGCGCGCCAGCGTCTGGTTTATCGCGCCGATGCTGTTGGTGGTCCTGGCATTCGGGATGGCGATACCGAATATCCTCGGCTCAGCGTTGACCGGTTATGGCGATCGGTTGGGTACTGCCGGTGCGCTGTTTGGCTTGATGTATTACCTGCTAATCGGCAGCGGTCTGATACTTGCGGCCTGGAGCCAAACTTTGGGTGGGACGCTGTTGATGTGTGGGGTTCTGGCAGTATTCTTGAGCGGGTGGATGAGCGCGCACGACCTGATCGGCAAAAACTGTAGTGATGTTTAATTATTAAATACGACGTAGGCAGCGCCTTGCATTTGTGTGGTCAGGGTTTGACTATCACGCCAATTGATAGCGTGGCATTAGGCCGGTTAATCGAATGCAAGGATGTTGAGTGCCGTTTTCGCTTTCTGTTGTTCCGCGTTTTTTCAGCCCATTCTTTCCACGCTTGTTGGCCGCGTCGCTGAGCCTGGGTATAGCTCCGCTCCAGGCTGCAGAACCCTCGGCACTTGGCCAGGAAGGGCTGCGTCAGCAACAGCAGCAACAACGCGATCTGCAACAACTGCAACTGGAACAACGTCGCCGCCAACTGGAACGCGGCAGCTTTGGACCGGCGCCAAATACTCCGGCGTTGCCCGTGCAGGTCACTGCCGATGAACGTTGCTGGCCCTTGAGCGGGACGCGCATCGGCGGCGTCACCTTGTTGAACCGCCGTGAACTGAATGAGCAACTCAAGCCGCAGATCGCTTCGTGCATGGGTGTCGGCGAGATCAATCATCTGCTGGCGACCATTACCCGTTTGTACGTGGACGCTGGTTACATCGCCAGTCGACCGTACCTGGTCAGCGCCCCGGCGGCCGGTCAGTCGCTGGATATCCGCGTCGATGAAGGTTACGTCGAGTCCATCGAACTGCAGGATCAGAGTTTGCCGGTCGCACTGGGCGGGGCCTTTCCCGGCATGCTCGGCAAGCCGCTGAACCTGCGTGATCTGGAGCAGGGCCTGGATCAGTTGAACCGCTTGCGCTCACTGGATCTGACGGCCGACATCGCCCCCGGTAGCCAGCCCGGTGCCTCGCGGATCATTTTGCGCTCTCGCAGCAACGCCGCCTCGCGCTGGGCCTTGGGGCTGGGCCTGGACAACCTCGGCAGCGCCAGCACCGGACGCGATCGAGAGACCTTGAGCCTGAGTCTGGACAGCCCGTTGCAGCTCAACGATCTGCTCAGCATCAATCTCAGCGGTACCCTCAACCACGGCCCGCGATATAGCCGCAACGCCAGCCTGTATTACGCCATCCCGTACGGTTACTGGACGTACAGCCTGTTCGCCAGCCATGCCGAATACCGTGCACCGTTCAAACTGCCCCAAGGCACCTTCTACGGCAGCGGGCTGACTGACCAGCTCAGCCTGCGCGCCGACCGTGTGCTGTGGCGTGATCAAGGCCACCAGCTCAGCGCCAACCTGCAACTGGCGCACAAGGACGTCGACAGCTATTTCGTCAACACTCGGCTGGACATTCAAAGCCCGACGCTAACCGTGGCCGAAGCCGGGTTGAACCTGTTCTGGCTCAACAGCGCGGTGTGGAATCTCGACATCAACTATGCCCAGGGGCTAAGTGGGTGGGGCGCCGACGACGATGCCCAGCGCCAGAACAGCAACCTGCCCAAAGCGCAGTTTCACAAATACCGCGCGAACCTCAGTCAGTGGCGCAATGGCCAGTTCGCCGGGCAAGCCTGGCAGTGGCAGAGCCAGCTCTCGCTGCAATACAGCCCCGATCCGCTGCCCGCCATCGAGCAACTGCTGGGCACCGACGACTCCGCTGTTCGTGGCTACCGAGAGAACAGCGCATCCGGCGCCACCGGCGCGATCTGGCGCAACACCTTGCGCTTGCCACTCAACAGCGGCCTGCCGGTGCAAATCACCCCGCGCCTGGGCCTGGACAACGGTTGGCTCAAGGCCGATCACGGCGCTCCAGGCCAACGGCTGAGCGGTGCCAGTGCCGGGCTCAACCTGAGCTGGAAAAACCTGCAAGTCGACATCGACTACCAGCGCAGCCTCAACACGCCCAAAGGATTTGTCCATGAACCCGAAACCTGGCTGATGCGCCTGGGCCTGCAGATATGAAAACCGCCATCCCCGACAGCCTGAAACAGCCGCGATATCTGAGCGCGACAGCAGCGGCGTACTCCCCAACGCGCAACCGGATTCAGCCCATTTATTGAGAGGTTCTCATGCCGATAGAAAAGTTCGCGTTTCACCTTTCCCCTCGGGGCAAATTGCGTTGGGCGATTGCCAGCCTGTTTCTCGTTGCCCAATTGCCTCAGGCGTTTGCCGGTGGCTTGACGGTCGCCCCCGGTCCGGGCGGCACCCCGCAACTGCAAAATCAGGCCGGTGTGCCGATCGTCAATATCGTTGCGCCCAATGGCGCCGGTCTGTCGCATAACCAGTTTCTCGATTACAACGTCGACCGTCAGGGGGTCGTGTTGAACAACGCCCTGCAAGCCGGGCAGTCACAACTCGCCGGGCAATTGGCTGCTAACCCGCAGTTCCAGGGGCAGGCGGCGAGCGTGATCCTCAACGAAGTGATCAGCCGTAACGCCTCGGCGCTCAACGGCGCGCAGGAGATTTTCGGGCGCTCGGCCGACTACGTGCTGGCCAACCCGAACGGTATCTCGGTCAATGGCGGCAGCTTCATCAACACCCCGAATGCCAACCTGGTGGTCGGTCGTCCCGAATTGAACGACGGTAAATTGCAGGGGCTCAACACCCGTGACGCCACCGGCAATCTGCAGATCCAGGGCCAGGGCCTGACGAACCGCGAAGGCAGCATCAACCTGATTGCCCCGCGTATCGACAGCCAGGGCCGCATCGATGCGCGCGACCAACTGAACCTGACTGCCGGCCGCAATCAGCTGGATTACGCCAGTGGTCAGGTGCGCAGCGTCGACCCGGCCGGCAACACTCAGGATTCGCGCATCGATGCCAGCCTGTTCGGTGCCATGCAAGCCGGACGCATCAACATTGTCAGCACCGCCGAAGGCGCCGGTGTGCGGGTCGGCCCGGTCCAGGTTGAAGGCCGTGATGGCGTGAAAATTCAATCCGCCGGTGACTTGCAGATCAGCGGCCAGGCACTGCCCAACAGCCTTGACGTCACCCGCAGCGCGGTACGCAGCAGCCAGGGTGATGTCGTGTTGCGCGGTGACAAGGACCTGACGTTGGCGGCGGCGGATGTCAGTGGCCGCAACGTCAAGCTCGACGCCGGGCGCAACCTCACGCTGAGCAGCGTTGAAGCGCGCAAGCTTCAGGAGAAACGCGAGAACTGGAACAACAACACCATCGGCATCACCTGGGAAACCTACGAGCGGACCCAGACCGACAGCGACTCGCGCCAGCACGGCAGCCAGGTCGTGGCCAGTCACAATGCGCAGCTGTCGTCCGGCGCCCGGACCGAACTCAAGGCCGCCAAGGTCGAGGCCGGTGAAACCCTGAAGGTCGACAGCGGTGCTGATCTGCGCCTGACGGCAGCCACCGAAACCCGTACCCACACCGATCAGGGTAAGCACCGCAAGCACTTGTGGAAGGCCGATTGGAACAACAGCAGCGAAGAACAACGCAGCGTCACCAGCCAGTTAAAGGCGGGTAAAAACATTGCGATCAGCAGCGGCGAGTTGCTGTCTTCCCAAGGCGCGGAGCTGAGCAGCAAGGGCGACATTCACCTTGCTGGCAAACAGGTCGAGATCGGCAGCGCCAGCCGTACGCAACGCAGCAGCAAGAACGCTTACTCGGGCGATCTGGTCGGTGGCGGGTTCTTCGGCAAGACCGGCGATGCCGATCAGGGCAAGACCCTGAATCAGGGCAGCAAGATCAACGCCGACGGCAAATTGATCGTCAAGGCTGACGATGTGCGCATCAGCGGCAGCCAGGTCCGCGGTCGGACCGAGGCCAGTGTCATCAGTGACAAAGGCTCGTTGACCATCGACGGCGTGCAGAACACCTCGCACAGCAACAGCCATGACAAGGACAGCAAATTCTTTGGCATCACCAAGGATGAAAGTCGCCAGAACCTCAAGGGCAGCACCACCGTCAACAGTCAACTGAGCTCCGACAGTAACCTTGCGCTCAAGAGCGCCAAGGACATTGATGTAGTCGGCGCCACGGTCGCGGCCGGTGGTTCGCTGAGTGCGCACGCGGCGGGCAAGCTGACGGTCAGCTCGGCCCAGAACACTTCCGACAGCAGCGCCTCGAGCGAGAATCGTGGTTTCAACGCTTACGCCAAGGAGAACGCGCCAGGCGCCGGTCAGTACCGTGCCGGCATTCACTACGAAGACAAACAACAAACCAGCACTGCCAATGAAACCCGTCAGCAGGGCTCAAGCCTGACCGGCGCCAACGTCGAACTGACGGCGGGCGGCGACCTGACCCTCAAAGGTGCCAACGTCAAGGCCAGTGCCGGCGATGTCAGCCTCAGTGGGCAGAACGTTGCGCTGTTGGCTGAGCACGACAGTAAGTCCAGTTCCACGGAAACCACTAGTAATGGCGGCGGTTTCTATTACACCGGTGGTCTGGATCGCGCTGGCAGCGGGGTGGATTTCGCCCACAGCAGCAGTCAGGACAGCACCGCCAAAACCACGGCTCGCACCACCGGTGTCGAGAGTACCGGCAAGCTGCAGATCAATGCCGGCAACGGTACGCTGACCACCCAGGGCGCGCAGATTGCCGCCGGTTCGACGCTTCAGGTCACGGCTGGGCGGGTCGACAATCAGGCTGCCAATAACACCGACAGCAGTTCCCACAAAGAGAACAACTGGTCGGCCGATGTCGGTGCGAACGTCGAGTACAAAGGCATCGCCCGTCCTGTCGCCAAAGCCATTGAAGGCGTGGCCCAGAGCAAGGTTCAGCAACCGGGTTTGCTGGATAACCTCACGCAGCCGAATGTCGGCATCGATGTCGAGGTCGGTCATTCGAACAACAGCCGTAGCGAACAAAACAGCAACGCTGTCGTCAGCCAGTTCAAGGGCGGGGCGGTTGATGTCCAGGTGGCCGGTGAATTGAAGGATCAGGGCAGCCAATACCGTGCAACCGACGGCGCGTTGACGATCAAGGCTGACAGTCAGGTCGCGACGGCGGCCGCCAACACTCACAGCAGCAGCGAGCAAGCGGTGGATGCCAAGGTCGGCGTTCGTGTCTACACCACCACCGGCGAAGACGTGAACGTGCGCGGCAGCGGGGCGGGCGGTAGCCGCCAGACTTCCGAGACCAGATCCAAAGCTGTGGTTGGTAGTTACGCCGGTAATCAGGGCGTGAAGATCGATCTGCGCGGTGACGGCCAGTACGAAGGCAGTCAGTTCAACGGCGGGCAGGGCGGTGTGGCGATCAAGACCGGCGGCAATCTGGCGCTGAATCAGGCCAATGACCATCAGAGCGGCAACACCTCCAGCCTGCGCGGCGATGGCTCGCTGACGGTCGGCACCAATCCCGGCGCCGAAGGCACCAACGTCAACCTGGGCGCCGGTTTCCAACTCGATCACAAGGCCAGCCAGACCGACGACAGTCAGGCCCGCGTCGCGAGCATTCAGGGCAAAGGTCCGGTGCAGTTGAGCAGTGGCGGTGATCAAGTGCTGCAAGGCACCACCATCGGCACGGTGGTGAACAAGGCGGCTGATATCTCGTTGAACGCCGGCGGCAAGCTCGATCTGCAAGCCGCGACGGATACCCATAGCGCCACTGGCAGCAATCTGGGCGGTGGCCTCAATCTCGGTGGCGGTAAAAGCAGCACCGAACAAAGCAGTGGCCTGAACGGCAACCTGAGTGCCAATTTCAATATCGGTCGGGTGGGCGAAAACAGCCAAAGCCTGAAGGGCGGCAGCCTGAACAGTCAGGGCCCGGTCCTGCTGAGCAGCGGCTCCAGCGCTGCTGACGCGATCCACCTGCAAGGCACTCAGGTCAATGCGCCAAGCGTGACCCTTGATGCACAACGAGGCGGGATCTATCAGGAGTCGGCGCAATCGACTCAGGCCATCAACAACTGGGGACTGACCCTCGGCGCTGGCGGTAATGCGAGCAAGTCCGCGCCGTCGGCGACCAACGATCAGGACGTTGCCAAGAGCGGCCACGGCTTCGACGCGCGGGCGAAAATCGACGTCGACAACCGCACCGGCACCACCCAGAAAAACAGCCACATCCAGGCTGACAGCGTGCTGCTGAACAGCGCTGGCGACACCCGGTTGGCCGGTGCCCGCATCGATGCCAAACAGGTCGGCGGCCAGATCGGCGGTGATCTCACTGTCGAAAGCCGTCAAGACCATGAGAGCGGCGTCAAGGTCGGTATCGATCTGCGTTTGAACGCGGAAAAGAACCAGCCGGGCGCTGTCGGAAAACTGGCCAAGACCACCGGCCCGCTCAAGGACAAGGTTGAGGGCAAGGCCCAGGAGGCATTCGACAGCCATCGCGGCAAGCTGGAAACCGCCGTCGACAAAAGCGTTGAGGGTCTGGCCTCGGCCAAGGACTCACTGACCCGCAGTGGCAGTTACTCGCTCAACGAGAAAGACTCCACCGGCAGCAAAGTCGCCGACGCGACGCAAAGCGCGTTGTTTGGTGACAAGAGCGGTGAAACGTCGTACACCCCGACGCTGTACCTGGACGTCAGCCACACCAGCAAGAACAGCGTTACCCAGGCGTCCGGCATCAGCGGCAGCCAAGGCGTCGACCTTCAGGTAGGCGGGGAAACACAACTGACCGGCGCGCGGATTTCTGCCAAAGAAGGTTCGGTGGATCTGGGCGGTTCCAGGGTCACCAGTTCTAGCCTCAGCGGCAGCGACTACCGGGCCGATGTTGGCCTCAACCTGTCCAAGTCTGCGGTCAACCTGGCGACCGGCGCCAAGGACGAACTCACCCAAACGCCTGACGCCGCCACGGCCAAGGATCGCAAGTTCAACCTCGGCCCGCTGAGCGCCGGTGGCCATTACGAGACCCAGGTGCTGCAAGCCGGTATCGACGAGAAAACTCTCTAAGCCGGCTCATGCCGGTGACCGGTGTCACTGGCCTTGCGCTAACGACAAAGCCCCTCTCCTGGCAACAGGAGGGGGGCTTTGTTTTTGACGGCGGCCACTAATAAGTTGCCGGGTTTGTTTTTCTGTCGGCTACCTGAACATTATTCAGAAAACAGTGCGCATGCTCTGTTGAGTGCGGACAAGTCAGTAACTCGGTGGATATACTCCGGCGCATCCGAAGAACGAATCTTTAGTTGAGAAGATATCGCTGATCAAGCACTTGGGTAGTGTTTGTTTGTGCGTGCGCCTATCAGAAATAAGTGTGCTGATGTTTCGTGATGTGTATCAGTGTGTGTAACTGGTTTTTTGATGGTAAGCGCTGTTGGTGACGGCCTGCTTGGGTTTAAAGGCGGGATTGGTTGCCGGTGGTAGACATTTTCGGATGAAGTGAAGTTGTCACAAATTGAAATAAATTCTGTTCGGCCAAGTTGGGTAGTCGTGCCTTGTTATGGCCATTAATGAAAGATCAGGAGCGTCGAAGATGACCGAAGAACCTAGTTGTAACTCTCAATGCCTGAACACTGCCTTATTGTTGAAAACATTAACCTTAGCCGTCGCAAACCCTCCTCGCTATATCCATGAGGAGCGTTTTCGTGAACAAGTATTCAAGGTCGATCATGCCAAACTCCACACCTTGCCGCACCGTCCGGACCGCCCACTCGAAAATCACTGCGCAGGCCGTTGAGGCCGTTTCATTCACTGCTTTTCTTCAAGATCTGTCTCCCCACAAACGCGGGGTCATGCGGCAAAACCTGGTGTTTGTCGGTGTGGCCGTTGGCGTCTCCCTCCTGTTGATACTGTCGTCCAAAGCCCATGCCGCCGGTGGCCCCTATGTGGTCGACGACGGTTCGATCAACGCCCCCGGCGAATGCAACGTCGACGTCTGGTACAAAAGCCAGCGCCACCAACAATCGAACCATGAAACGGAGCTGTCCCATGACTGCACGTTCAAGGCACTGCCCTCGGTGCAGTTCGGCGCCGCGGTGTCCCACGGTCACGACGATGGCGACAGGGAGACCCAAGTCAGCCCGAAGATCAAGGCGCAGGTCTTCAGCGATGACGATCTGGGGCTGGAGGTGGCCCTTGCCGCAGGCGCGCATTTTGCCCTCAACCGCCGGCACTCCTTCGATGGCGCCGACCTGACCCTGCCCATGACGTATCAACCTGTCGAGTCGTTGCGCCTGAACGTCAGTACCGGCTGGACCCATGAATACGACGACGGCAGACAGAAACGCAGTTGGACCTGGGGCACAGGCGTTGAGTACGCGCTGGCCGAATCCCTGACGCTGATTGCCGAACGCTTCGGCCAGCAGGGTGGAGACCAGGGCTGGCAGGCCGGACCTCGTCTGCATCTGGGCAAAAAGGTTGATATCGATCTGGTGGTCGGACGCCACCTGAACAATGACCGCGAACAGTGGCTTGCCACCGGTGCCACGCTGCGTTTCTAAACAGCCCGCTGTTCAAGATCGCAGCCTGCGGCAGCACCTACGATGGGATGGTGTACACCACTGTAGGAGCTGCCGCAGGCTGCGATCTTTTGCTTTATTGATTCAAACCTTCAACGCCTTGCCACCGACCGCCACCGCCAGCAGCAACACCGCTATCAATCCGAAAGCAAAACTCAAGCTGCTGCCATGGGCGATAAAGCCGATCACTGCAGGCCCTGCCAGAATGCCCGCATACCCCAACGTCGTGATGGCGGGCACTGCGATGTTTTCCGGCATGACGTTCTGTTTGCCGACAGCGGTGTACAGCACCGGCACGATGTTCGAGCAGCCGACGCCGACCAGCGCGTAACCAATCAGCGCGGCTTCCCAGGCCGGTGCCAACGTTGCCAGCAGCAAACCGGCAGCCGCGGTCAAACCGCCAAACACAATCACGCGCGTGGCCCCCAGCTTGTGCACGATGGCATCGCCCGTCAGCCGTCCGACCGTCATGGTCAAGGCAAACGCGGCATAGCCCAGTCCGGCATACGCGGTGTCGAGATGACGCTCTGAGGTCAGGAACACCGCGCTCCAGTCCAGCACCGCGCCTTCGGCCAGGAACACGATAAAACACAGGCTGCCGATAAACAGCACCACGCCGTGGGGAATGGCGAACGCCGGCCCCGTGCTTTCGCTGCCGTAGGGCAGTAGATGGGGCGCAGCCTTGAGCAACGACACCAGCAGAAACACGATCACCACCAAGGTCGCGCCCAACGGCGAAATACCCAGGCCGAGCAGGGCGCTGACACCGGCCGCGCCAACGATCCCGCCGAGGCTGAACAAGCCGTGAAAGCCCGACATCATGGTCTTGCCGCTGGCTCGCTCGACGATCACCGCTTGCAGGTTCACCGTCGAATCCACCGTGCCCAACCCGGCACCGAACAGGAACAGCGCAGCGATCAGCAGCGGGATCGACGACACCGTCGCCAGCAGCGGCAGTGCCAGGCAGATCAACAGCGTGCCGCCACTGAGCACCCGTCGACAGCCGAAGCGCGAGGCCAGCATACCGGCCATCGGCATCGCCAGAATCGAACCGACTCCCAGGCACAGCAACAACAAGCCGAGCGTGCCGTCATCGAGCCCGGCCCGGGCTTTGGCGTATGGCACCAGCGGCGCCCACGCGGCGATGCCGAACCCGGCAATAAAGAAGGCGATGCGCGTCGACCTCTGTTCGAGGCGTCCGGGACGGACGGAGACGGGAGGGATGATGGCGGTCATGAAAATCCTTGGTACTTCGGGGGAGGCTGTGATCAGGGTCACATCCTTGCACATCAGTGACCGTCAGACGACCTTGAGGTTCTGCGGGTGTGATTCGAGTCGCCAGCGCTTACAGTAGCGTCGTGTTCCAGACCTCACTCAGGACCTGTCCATGACCTCGCTTTTCGATGCCCGCGGGAATATCTACGCCGTTGTCAGCCCACACGATTTGCGCCAGCGCGGGATCAATCTGCCGGAGGATGCCAGCCAGTCGGCGCAAAACCGTGCCGACTGGGCGCTGTCTGCGGTGGAAGCGTTTTGCAGTTGGGCCCCCGGCACCCAACCGGCCGGTGCCAAGGAGCATCGTTCAGATGGTTTGCTGGTCGGCCCGTTTCAGGCGGCGCCACCGTTTGACCTGTTGATCGTCAACACCGACGGGACGTTGGCCGAGCGCAGTGGCAACGGCCTGACGATTTTTGCCCAGGCGCTGACCGAGCAGGGCTTGATGCCGGCGCAGGGGCGTTGTCTGCTCAAGGTTCACCATGACCAAGGCGATACCGTGTCTCCTGTCGAAACCTCGGTCGAGCCGGCGCAGGTCGACGGCGTACAGGGTTTCTGGCTGGACCTCGGCAAACCGGCCTTCGGGCCGAATGCTGTGGGGGCTCTGGCGGTCGAGACGCGGACACTGAATCAACGTGAGTTGAGCCATGTGCCGCCGCTCGCGCGGCTGAATCCACTTTGGGCTCACAGCCAGTTCGTGCGGATCGGTAATCCCCATTGTGTGACGCTGGTGGCGGATGCCGAGGCGTTGCCGAGCAATGAGCAGATGCGCGAGCCTGGGTTGTTGACCGACCTCACGCGCATCGCCTTCGCGCCACCGAGTGGGACTGGCGAGCCTTGTCCGGCGGGCGTCAATCTGCAATGGGCGAGGCTGGAATCCGAGAATCGCATTGCCGCTCGAGTCTTCGAACGTGGGGAAGGGCCGACCGAATCTTCCGGCACCAGCGCCAGTGCGGTGGCCTGCGCGGCGTGGAGTGTCGGTTGGGTGACGGCGGGGACTGTGGCGGTGGTTATGCCCGGCGGTACGGCGCCGGTGTTGCTCGAAGAGCAGGGTGGAGAACTCAGCCGGGTCAGTTTGTTTGGTACGGCGCGGTTGATGCCCTGATTCTGCGGTGCCGGTCAGATCGCTATCGCGAGCAGGCTCGCTCCCACACTGGTTCTATGTCGTTCACAGTGTTTGTGATCGCCGCAGTTCCCTTGTGGGAGCGAGCCTGCTCGCGATGGCGTCAGCCCGGTCAGCCGAAAAACTCGACCACCGGCATCTGCCGTTTCATCAACACTTTCCCGCCACGAATCGAATACAGCGGCAAGCCCTGGCTGCGGATGACCTCGTAATCGCTGTCCGCCGACAGGATCAGCAAGTTCGCCGGACGCCCCGGCTCCAGTCCGTAACGATCGCCCAGGGCCATGGCCTTGGCGCTGTTATCGGTCACCAGGTCCAGCGCGGTTTGCAGGTTGCGGTAACCGAGCATGTGGCAGATGTGCAGGCCGGCTTCGAGCACCCGCAGGATGTTGCCGTTGCCCAGCGGATACCACGGATCAACGATCGAATCCTGACCGAAACACACGTTCATTCCGGCTTCGAGCAACTCGTTGACCCGGGTGACACCTCGGCGTTTCGGGAAATTGTCGAAGCGCCCTTGCAGGTGAATGCTTTCGGTCGGACAGGAAACAAAACTGATCCCCGAATGCCCGAGCAGGCGAAAGAGCTTGGCGCAGTAAGCGTTGTCGTAGGAGCCCATGGCCGTGGTATGGCTGGCGGTCACCCGTGAACCCATGTCGCGGCTGCGCGCTTCTTCGGCCAGCACTTCTAGAAAGCGTGAGTGCGGGTCGTCGGTTTCGTCGCAATGCACATCCACCAGGCAGCCGGTGCGCTCGGCCAGGTCCATCAGGAATTTCACCGAACTGACACCTTGATCGCGGGTGTACTCGAAATGCGGAATCCCGCCGATCACGTCGGCACCGAGGAGAATGGCTTCCTCCATCAAATCGCGGCCATTGCGATAGGATTCAATGCCTTCCTGAGGGAAGGCGACGATTTGCAGGTCGATCAGGTGTCGACTCTCTTCACGCACTTCAAGCATCGCCTTGAGCGCGGTCAGTGCAGGATCGGTCACGTCGACGTGGGTGCGCACATGCTGGATGCCGTGGGCGGCGAGGGCGCTGATGGTCTTTTTGGCGCGGGTCTTGGTGTCTTCAGCGGTGATGGTCGCCTTGCGCTCACCCCAGCATTCGATGCCTTCGAACAACGTGCCGCTCATGTTCCAGCGCGGTTCACCGGCGGTCAGCGTCGCGTCGAGGTGAATGTGCGGCTCGACGAAGGGCGGCACCACCAGATTGCCGCCCGCATCGAGGTCTTCGGGGCCGAGGGTCGGCGCTTCGGTCTGACGGGCGATGTTGGTGATCAGGCCGTTTTCCAGGTGCAGTTCATGCAGGCCTTCATGATTGCGCAGGCGGGCGTTGATGATGTGCATGGGGGCGGGTCCTTTTCTCGATCGATAGCGTCAGTGAGTGCCTGAATCATAGGCATAAAAAAACCACCGGTCTCGGTGGTTTTTTTGATCCCCAGGCTTATTCGCCGTGGTAGATGCAACCGCTGGTGCAGGTTTCGTGGATGCGAATCGCGCTGAGTTCCGGCAGCAATGGCTTCAACTCATTCCAGATCCACTTGGCCAGGACTTCGCTGGTCGGGTTTTCCAGGCCGGGAATATCGTTCAGGTAGTTGTGGTCCAGACGCTCGTAGAGCGGCTTGAAGATCGCTTTGATTTCCGAGAAATCGCGGATCCAGCCAGTGTGCGGATCGAGGTCGCCGCTCAGGTGAATCGCCACTTTGAACGAGTGACCGTGCAGGCGGCCGCACTTGTGGCCTTCCGGGACGTGAGGTAGGCGGTGGGCGGATTCGAAGGTAAACTCTTTGAAGATTTCCACAGTGGTTTGAGCTCTGTCAGGTGGCTATCGCCCGCGGCGATGGGGCAGGTCGCGAGTTTAACAGCTTGGGTTCCGGGTTGCGGGAAAACACTGACTAAAGGGTCAGCAGCTGCTCACCCAAACGCCCGCTGACAGTCAGTTCGAGGAACTCGTCGCCGAGCCGCTGGCTCTCGTCCATGGCGGTTTTCCAGTATTTCTGGCGGCTGGCCGGGTCCCCCATGAAACGCTTGAAGTCGTTCCGGTCGGGTAATTTTCCGTAGGGCAGGCGCGACAGGTAGGACTTCGAGGGTGCCACCAGCAGCACATCCTGCAAACGCCCGGAATTGCCGCGTCGCCATGGCAGGGTTTTGTCGAACCAGCCGGGAATCACCCGATCGGTGAAGTGCGGGTAAAGCACGATGTCGTCACCGCTGTACGGCAAGTCGAGGTGGTAATCCAGCAAGCCGCCATCGCGATAAGTTCCCGCGCCCGCACCGGGCAAATCACGTACGCCTTCCATGACCATCGGGATCGAACCCGACGCGAGCAAGGCCTGACGCAAGTTACCGGCGTTCAGCGGGACGAAACGCGACGGGAAGTCATTCAGCGCGTTGAGCGGTGGCGCCAGGCGTGGGTCATGCACGATCAGCCGTTCGAAGTGCCGCGACAACCGTGAGCGTCCGCGCAGGTTGTCGGCGATCACCGATGACAAGCCCAGCCCGAGCCGTCCGCGATGGTCGTCGGCGAGAAGGCCGTGGCTTTTCACAAGCATGATGTTCAGCCGATAGAGCGGGTTGTCCAGCAGCAGCGCATCGCGCCCGTCGAGCAAGTCATGCAACATGCGCCGCGAGCTCTGGCTGATCTGCGCCATGCTCACGCCCTTGGCAAAACTCTGCGCATTGTACAGCTCACCGAGACGTCTGATGCCTTCGGCAGCGTCTGGCAAGCAGGCGCTGGCGAAGCGCCAGGAGCCCACCGAGGCACCGATCAACGAGCGCTCACGCGGGGCGGCCGGCAGCCACTGCCCGAACAGCGCCAGGTCCAGACCTTGAATCCCCAGGGCTTTCGGTCCACCGGCGGCACCGGGTAGCGTGCCGACATCCTGGGCGCTCAAGCCGTTTTCGCGAATCCGCGTAAAAGCCCGAGGGCCGGCCTTGAGGGTCAGGGCAGGGAACTTGATGTGGATGGCGGTCATACCGGTCTCTGTGCGGGCGAGCGGGTGATTATAAGGCGTACTCGGCGTAGGAGCTGCCGTAGGCTGCGATCTTTACTGTCGATGTCACTTGAGTATTGGGTGAAAGATCAAAAGATCGCAGCCTGCGGCAGCTCCTACGAGTTTGTATAGGCAGAAATGGAGTGTGAACGCTGCAATGATGGCAATTCAGTTTCAGTTAAGTTGATGCCGCTAGGGTGACGCCCCGGGTAATTTATGAAGAATACGCAGGCACTCCATGCTCAGGATATGTAATGAAGGTTAATCTGCGCGCGTATGGTCTGGCGACCCTGACGCTCCTGGCATTTTGCTCGGTGGTGGTGGCCCGTGACCTGGATCAGGACGAAGCGCTGCGCCTGCGTCAGAAAGGCGTGATTCTACCGCTTGAACAGCTGTTGCAGCAGGCCATGGACCGCCACCCCGGCGCTAAATTGCTCGAGGCCGGGCTTGAAGAAAAGCATGAGGTCTACATTTACGAAGTCGAGTTGCTGACCGCCGACGGCGTGGTGCGGGAGCTGAACCTCGAAGCCGCCACTGGGCGCTTGATCAAAGACAAGGACGATGACTGATGCGCCTGCTGCTGGTGGAAGACCACGTACCGCTGGCCGACGAATTGATGGCCGGGCTTGATCGCCAGGGTTACGCCGTCGACTGGTTGGCCGATGGCCGCGATGCGGTGTATCAAGGTCGCTCTGAACCCTACGACCTGATCATTCTCGATCTGGGCCTGCCGGGGTTGCCGGGGCTTGAGGTGCTCGGCCAATGGCGGGCGGCGGGCCTGGCTACGCCAGTGTTGGTGCTGACCGCGCGCGACTCCTGGGCCGAACGCATCGAAGGGCTCAAGGCTGGCGCCGACGACTACCTGAGCAAACCGTTTCACCCGGAAGAACTGCATCTGCGGATTCAAGCGTTGCTGCGACGCTCCCATGGCCACGCCAATCAACCGACGCTCAAGGCGGCCGGGTTGCAGTTGGACGAGGGCCGTCAATGCGTGATTCGCGACGGCGCCGACATTCAGCTGACCGCTGCCGAGTTCCGCCTGTTGCGCTACTTCATGCTGCACCCGGAGCAGATCCTTTCCAAAAGCCACCTGGCCGAACACCTCTACGACGGTGAAACCGAACGCGACTCGAACGTGCTGGAAGTTCACGTCAATCACCTGCGCCGCAAACTCGGCCGCAGCGTGATCGACACCCGTCGCGGTCAGGGTTACCTGTTCGGTGGGCAAACCCGGTGAGGTCGATTCAGCGGCGTTTGAGCCTGGGACTGATCAGCGTCATGGTGGTGGTCGGTCTGGTGCTGGCGCAAACCAGTTTGTGGCTGTTCGAAGTGGGCTTGCAGCGTTATCTGGAAGCCGGGTTGCGCAATGACAGCGAAAACCTGCTGATGGCATTGGTGCGGGGGCCGCAGGGTTTGCAACTGGATGAACGACGTCTGTCACCAGCTTACCAGCGACCGTTCTCCGGGCATTATTTCCATATCGACTTTGCCGACAATCACTGGCGCTCACGTTCGTTGTGGGATCAGGAATTACCGCTGCTCGATCATCCCGGGCTGCACAGCAACCTGCAACTGGGCCCGGAAGGCCAGCAATTGCTGGTTTTACGCTCGGACTACCGGCGGTTGGGGCAGTCAATTTCCATCAGCGTGGCGCAGGACTACACCCCGGTGCGCGAGAGCTTCCAGCGCATGCGCCAGGTCGGGCTCGGGTTGGGCCTGACGGGGTTGCTGCTGATTCTGGTGTTGCAGCGTGTCACCGTGCGGCGCGCTTTGCGACCGCTGGAAAACGCCCGCGAGCAGATCGCTCAGCTGCAACAAGGGCAACGCTCGCAACTGGACGATCAAGTGCCGCTGGAATTGGTGCCTTTGGTGGCGCAGATCAACCATTTGCTCGCGCACACCGAAGACAGCCTCAAGCGCTCGCGCAATGCCCTGGGTAACCTCGGTCATGCGCTGAAGACACCACTGGCGGTGCTGTTGAGCCTGGCGGCGTGCGAAAAACTCGAGGCCCATCCCGAACTGCGCAAGATGCTTCGCGAGCAACTCGAACAGGTTCAGCAGCGACTCAATCGCGAATTGAATCGCGCGCGCCTGGCCGGCGATGCCTTGCCGGGTGCGCAGTTCGATTGCGCTGCCGAGCTGCCGGGATTGCTGGCGACCCTGAACATGATCCACGGCGACCACCTGCACCTCGGCTATACCACCGCACCGGCCGGTTTGCACTTGCCTTGGGATCGAGAGGATATGCTGGAGCTGCTCGGCAATCTGCTGGATAACGCCTGCAAATGGGCGGATGCCGAGGTGCGCTTGAGCATCGTCGAGACGGCTGAAGGGTTTGTGCTGGCGGTAGAAGACGATGGCCCGGGAATTCCCGAAGCGCAGCGTGATCAGGTGTTCAGTCGCGGCACGCGCCTGGATGA
Source organism: Pseudomonas brassicacearum (assembly GCF_003732175.1). Classification (GTDB taxonomy): domain Bacteria; phylum Pseudomonadota; class Gammaproteobacteria; order Pseudomonadales; family Pseudomonadaceae; genus Aquipseudomonas; species Aquipseudomonas brassicacearum_G. The sequence goes on along the minus strand of NZ_MOBI01000016.1, from coordinate 116,481 downwards.
GCAGACTGACGGGCATGGTTTGGGATTGGGCATCGTGCGCGATATCGTCGAGGCGTGGGGCGGGGAGTTGGTGTTGCAGGAGAGCGAGTGGGGCGGGTTGAAGGTGGTGGTTTTATTGCCTAAGCGCTGAAAGATCGCAGCCTGCGATCCTTTGATCTTCCAGCACCGTGAAGTCAAAAGATCGTCCGAACGCGGCCCGAACCTGCGGCAGCTCCTACGGGATCGGTGTTGGTTTTGACAAGCCAGGCCCTCTGCGGCACAGTGCGCGCCCTCTAATAAAACCCTCTCTTCAATCCGCCGTCGGCTCACGCAGCTGGCTGGACGGACTCATCCTGTTTGCGCCGGATTTACCCGTCGCCATGTTTTGAGGTAACGATGATTAATGCAGTAATTGCCGCGGTCGGCGTCATGCTGGTGCTCAGCCTGTCCCGCGTGCATGTGGTGATCGCGCTGATCGTCGGCGCGCTGGTGGGCGGTTTGACCGGCGGCCTGGGTATCGATGCCACGCTCAAGGCCTTCAACAGTGGCCTGGGCGGCGGTGCGACCGTGGCCTTGTCCTACGCGTTGCTCGGCGCTTTCGCGGTGGCGATTGCCAAATCCGGCCTGGCCCACGCCTTGGCGGACAAAGCCTTGCTGCTGGTCGACCGGCAGGACGCCGAGGGTGGTGGGCAGGTCAAATGGCTGCTGATCGCGTTGCTCTGGGTCGTGGCCATCGCTTCGCAGAACGTCCTGCCGATTCACATCGCTTTCATTCCGCTGCTGGTGCCGCCACTTCTTTATGTACTGACCAAGCTGCAACTGGATCGCCGACTGATTGCCTGCGTCATGACCTTTGGCCTGATCACGCCGTACATGTTCTTGCCGGTGGGCTTTGGCAACATCTTCCTGAATGAGATTTTGCTGGCCAACGTCAGTCGAAGCGGGGTGGACATCAGTGGTGTCAACGTCACTCATGCCATGGGGATTCCTGCGTTGGGCATGGTGTTCGGATTGTTGATGGCGTTCGTCAGCTACCGCAAGAAGCGTGTGTATGACCTGGAGAAAATCGAGCGGGTCGAGCAGGTCGCGGTGCAATACAACCCGCTGACCTTGATGGTCGCGGGGCTGGCGATTGCCGCGGCGTTCATCATTCAGTTGCTGCTGGACTCGATGATTATCGGCGCGCTGGCCGGGTTTCTGATCTTCTCGGTATCGGGCGTCGTACGCTGGCGCGAGACTGACGACCTGTTCACCGAAGGCATGAAGATGATGGCGATGATTGGTTTCATCATGATCGCCGCCTCGGGTTTCGCCGAGGTCATGAAGGCCACGGGCGACGTGAAAACCCTGGTTGAGGCCTCAGCTTCGTGGATCGGTCACAGTAAAGGCGTCGGTGCATTGCTGATGTTGCTGGTCGGCCTGCTGGTGACCATGGGCATCGGTTCATCGTTTTCTACGGTGCCGATTCTCGCGGCGATCTTCGTGCCGTTGTGCGTGCAACTGGGTTTCAGCCCGTTGGCAATCGTCTGCATCGTCGGGACTGCCGGCGCCTTGGGCGATGCCGGTTCGCCAGCGTCCGATTCGACCCTGGGCCCGACCTCCGGTCTGAATATCGACGGCCAGCATCACCATATCTGGGACACCGTGGTCCCGACGTTTTTGCACTACAACCTGCCGCTGCTGGCGTTTGGCTGGGTAGCAGCGATGATCCTCTGACAACGCCTACAGTTTTACGTTGCTCTGCCGTTAATGCTTTAACCACGCCAATAATATCCAGAGTGAACAACACATGCGCCTGAGCCTTAAAGCCAAAGTCTTGTCCCTCTCCGTCCTTCCGGTGTTGCTCTTTGCGCTGGTGATCAGTCTGACCACTGCCTTCATCTTGCAAGAGCAGGCCCGTAAAGAAGTCGAAGAAACCCGTCAGCGGTTGATGAACGATGCCAAGGCCACCCTGCAGAGTTACGTTGCGGTGGCGATGACGGCGATCAAACCGCTGTATGACGCCGCAGCGCCTGGCGATGATGCGGCTCGCGCGCAAGTGGTCAAATTGCTGTCGAGCATCAGCTACGGCAAGGACGGTTACTTCTTCGGCTACGACTCCAACACCGTGCGCCTGTTCAAGGCCAACAGCCCGGAAGGTGTTGGCCAGAGCTTCAAGGACAATCGCGATCCGAACGGCGTGTACGTCAACCGTGACCTGGTGAAAGTCGCCAAGGACGGTACGCACTACCTGCAATACAGCTCGCCGTTGCCTGGCGATAGCAAAGTCCTGGTGCCCAAGCTGGGTTACACCGAATACCTGTCCAAGTGGGACATGGCTATCGGTACCTCGGTGAATCTCGATGGTGTCGAAGCCCAGGTCGCCGTGGTCCAGACCGAGGTTCGCGAGCGCATGGAAGGCGTGCTGCTGAGCATCGTCGGCGTCGCGGCGGTGGTGCTGCTGGTGATCGCGGCGGTCGGCCTGTTTGTGGCCAATACCATTTTGCGTCCGCTGCACCTGATGAAGGCCAATCTGGATGACATCGCGGCAGGCGAGGGCGATTTGACGCGGCGGCTGGCGATTACCTCTCAAGATGAACTGGGCGAGCTGGCCGGTTCGTTCAACCGTTTTGTCGACAAAATTCACAGCCTGGTGCGGCAGATTACCGAGATGACGTCGCAGCTGACCGGGCTGGTCAATCAGGTCTCCGATCAGGCCCAGCGTTCGGATCAGGCCATGGAGCGCCAACGTCACGAGACGGATCAGGTGGCCACGGCAATCAACGAGATGTCGGCGGCAGCGCAGGAAGTGGCGAAAAGCGCCCAAGGCGCTGCGGTTGCGGCCCAGCAAACCGACGAAGAAGGTCAGGCGGCCAAGCGCGTGGTGGCCGGGAGCATTTCGCAGATCCATGCGCTGGTGAAGGATATTCGCAGCAGCGGGGTTTCTCTCGACAGTTTGCAGCAGGACGTGTCGTCGATTGTCAGCGTGCTGGGGGTGATCCGTTCGATTGCCGATCAGACTAACTTGCTGGCGCTGAACGCTGCCATCGAAGCCGCTCGCGCCGGTGAGGCCGGGCGTGGCTTTGCGGTGGTCGCCGATGAGGTGCGCGCGCTGGCCAGTCGCACGCAGCAAAGCACTCAGGAAATTCAGGGCATGATCGACCGCTTGCAGGCCGGCACCCAGTCGGCGGTCGATGCCATGCGCCGCTCCAGCGAGGCCGGTGACGGCACCTCGGCGCAGGCTAATCAGGCGGGCGCTTCGCTGGACACCATGGCGCAGTTGATCGGAACCATCAATTCGATGAACGCGCAGATCGCCAGCGCTGCCGAAGAGCAAACCGCGGTGGCCGAAGAGATCAACCGCAGCGTGCATCAGATTGCTGTCGCCGTGGACAGCGTCGCCGACGAAACCCAGCTCGGCGCACAAACCTCCCGCAGCCTGGCGGATTTGGGCCAGCGGTTGGGCAAGCTGGTAGGGCAGTTCAGGATCTGAAAATATTTCCCGATCGTTCCCACGCTCTGCGTGGGAACGCCGCCATGGACGCTCCGCGTCCGCTTTGAAAGTGACGCGGAGCGTCACGAGATGCATTCCCACGCGGAGCGTGGGAACGATCAATTAGAGTGGGTTTCAACCTTCACGCACATCGCGCATCAACAACCCGAACTTCAAATCCACCGCATCCGGAATCGGTAGATACACGGTGTGCCCGTCCCCCGGGGCCACTTCAATTGCTTCGCCTTTAGCGCTTTGCAACTGATGCAAGTCGAAGTGGAAATTGCCTTTGGGCGTCATCAATTCCATGTGATCGCCCAAACCAAAGCGGTTTTTCACCTTGACCTCGGCCAGCCGATCACGGCGCTCACCGGTCAGCTCACCGGTCAGCTCACCGACAAACTGCTGACGCTCCGACACCGAGCTGCCGTTCTGGTAGTTCTGGTATTCGTCGTGCACATGGCGGCGCAGGAATCCTTCGGTATAGCCACGCTGGGCCAGGGATTCGAGGTCGGTCATCAGGCTGCGATCGAACTCGCGACCGGCCACGGCATCGTCAATGGCGCGGCGGTAGACCTGAGTGGTCCGGGCGCAGTAGAAGTGCGATTTGGTCCGGCCCTCGATCTTCAACGAGTGGACGCCCATCTGCGTCAAGCGAGCGACATGCTGCACGGCGCGCAGGTCCTTGGCGTTCATGATGTAGGTGCCGTGCTCGTCCTCGAAGGCCGGCATCAGTTCATCGGGGCGGTTGGCCTCCTGTAGCAAAAACACTTGATCAGTGGGCGTGCCGATGCCCAGCGTTGGCTCCGGGATGAACACCTGAACGATCTCGCCCACGACGTTTTCCGTGGCCGGCTGTGCGGAGTATTTCCAGCGACAGGCGTTGGTGCAGGTGCCCTGGTTGGCATCGCGCTTGTTCATGTAACCCGACAGCAGGCAGCGCCCGGAATAGGCCATGCACAATGCGCCGTGAACGAACACTTCCAGCTCCATGGCGGGCACTTGCTGGCGAATCTCGGCGATTTCTTCCAGCGACAGCTCCCGCGACAGGATGATCCGGCTCAAGCCTTGCTGCTGCCAGAACTCGACGCTGGCCCAGTTCACCGTGTTGGCTTGCACCGAGAGGTGAATCGGCATCTGCGGGAAATGCCGGCGCACCAGCATGATCAGCCCGGGGTCGGACATGATCAGCGCATCCGGGGCCATGGCGATGACCGGCTGAAGATCCTTGAGGAAGGTTTTCAGCTTGGCATTGTGTGGGGCGATGTTCACCACCACATAGAATCGCTTGCCCTGGGCCTGGGCTTCGCGGATACCGAGGGCCAGGTTGGCATGATCGAACTCGTTATTGCGCACACGCAAGCTGTAGCGCGGCTGGCCGGCGTAGACCGCATCGGCGCCATAGGCGAAGGCGTAACGCATGTTTTTCAGGGTGCCGGCAGGGGCAAGCAGTTCAGGCGTGGCGAGGGGCATGAGGGGCTCGATCACAAAAGCTCGCGAGGGTAGAGCAGTTGCGCGGGGCGTTTATTGATCTGGATCTATGCTGAGTGAACAAAAGAGGGCACTCGGGCGAGTCGACTGACTTTGAAGAGTCAGTCAGTGTCTGCGTGTTACTGGCAGGGATCGGACATGAATGAAACCGTTGGGCGAGACAAATCACTGCTGGTGCTGCTGGTGTTGGTGACCGCCGCTTTCATCTGGATTCTGCTGCCGTTCTACGGCGCGGTGTTCTGGGCAGTGATTCTCGGCATTGTTTTCGCGCCCTTGCAGCGTCGGCTGCAAGCGAAGTTCGGCTGGCACCGTAACCTGACGGCCCTCTGCACCTTGAGCATCTGTCTGGTCATTGCCATTTTGCCGGTGGTCATTACCAGCATCTTGCTGGTGCAGGAGGGTGCGAGCATCTACAAGAATATCGAGAGCGGCCAGTTAGACATCGCCAGCTATCTGGCGCAGTTCAAACACAGCCTGCCGCCGTATTTTCAGCATCTGCTGGATCGCTTCGGCATGGGAGAGCTGAACGCTTTGCGCGAAAAAATCGTCAAGACCGCGATGCAGGGCAGCGAGTTTTTCGCCAGTAAGGCGTTCAGCTTCGGTCAGGGCACTGTCGACGTTGTGGTGAGCTTTTTTATCATGCTCTACCTGTTGTTCTTCTTTCTGCGCGACGGTGCCGAACTAGCGCGCAATGTCCGCGCGGCCGTGCCGTTGGCGGAACATCAAAAGCGCCGCCTGCAGCTCAAGTTCAATCGCGTGGTACGAGCCACGGTCAAAGGCAACCTGCTGATGGCGATCACACAAGGCGCGCTGGGTGGGTTGATTTTCTGGTTTCTGGACATTCCCAGTGCATTGCTCTGGGCGGTGATAATGGCGTTTCTGTCACTGTTGCCAGCGGTGGGGGCGGCGATTGTCTGGGTGCCGGTGACTGCCTGGTTCCTGCTCAGCGGCGCGATCTGGCAGGGTGTGGTGCTGGGCTTGTTCGGGGTGTTCGTGATCAGTCTGGTGGACAATCTGCTGCGGCCGATCCTGGTGGGTAAAGACACCAGGATGCCGGATTACCTGGTCCTGATCTCGACCTTGGGCGGTCTGGCGATCTTCGGGCTCAATGGTTTTGTCATTGGGCCGTTGATCGCCGCGCTGTTCATGTCGAGTTGGGACTTGTACATCGAAACCAGGCCACGCGTGCAGTTGCCTTAAGCGCCCAGCGCGTAGGTGCCGATACGTTGCGACAGGGCCTGGGCGGCGGGCAGTGAAGTGAGCGGGCCGCTGATCGCGACGCCGTCCTGAACCAGATACCAACAGGCGAGCAATCCCAGCTCTCTGAGCGGTGCGGGAACGGCGCTACCAATAACGGACATGATCTGAACCTTGGGCATAAGTACCTCCATCAATCTATGGAGCTACCTTACTGACCCGGTGGTTCAACGGAAAATCAACGCGCTCGATAGTGGACATTGACGACAACGTGGCGAATGGCCGCTGTCAGTCGACGACCTGGTCGAGCATGTTCATCACTTCGTGATCATTGAGCAGGCCTTTGCGCACCAGGTTTTCGGCGAGCAGCGAGAGAAACTTGGCGCTGCGATGGCCTTCCAGGTGTTTGAGCTCAGTCAATGCGTTATAGACCTTGCTTGAGGTACAGAGTCCAACAATGCGGTGCGGGTTTTGCGTGGGCATAAGGGTCGTCCTTGTTGTTATGAACCGTTTATTACGGACAATTCAAAGCTTGCTGAACTGTCATGACATAAATATGACGGTTATAGCGCACAAGCCAGGGCATTCGTCGGATCAATCATGCCAAATTTAACTGCAGTCACTGTCCCGGTAGCGACCTTGGCGAGATTTATTCAGACATTGTTCTGAGCGCAGAACGAAAACAGGCCCCGTCGAGACGGAGCCTGTGTTGTGTAACTGGCAGTGATTACCAGCCTGGGTTTCAGTAACGGGGCTGAACGTAATACCCCTGTGGCTGGACGTAAACCGGTGCGGGCTGGACGTACACCGGCTGCGGTTGAACGTAGACTGGCTGCGGTTGAACGTAGACCGGTTGTTGTTGTACGTAAACCGGACGCTCGTTGGCCATGACTGATCCCGCGACCACCGCGCCTACCACAGCGCCGACGGCGAGCGGTGCACCCCAGCCCCAGCCGCCGCCACGGCCATGACCATAATAGTAGCCATGGGCTTGCGCCTGTCCTGCGACAGCAAATGCACCGATCAGCAAGGCTATTACAGGGAGTTTGCGGATCATGATAATTCCTCGTGTTTTCGCCCCAACGCGCTTGAGCCTTCAATAGGTTCAAGGATAGTTGCGGGGATAACTCTATGACAGCGTTTTTTGGCGAATCTGCGACGCGTCAGAGTAAATATTGTGTAAGGTCTGTACCGGCATCTTTACCTTTACATACCCGCCGGGCCAGAGGCCTCGCTATGATCGGATAAACCCGATGCCATGGCCAATCCCGTCCATCTGAAAGTGTAATTTGAAGGAGAACCACATGCTGATGAACCCGAATAAAGACACCCAGCTGTGCATGTCACTGTCTGGGCGCCCCGGGAATTTCGGCCTGCGTTTCCACAACCATCTGTATGAGCAACTGGGCCTGAATTTCTATTACAAGGCGTTCAGCAGTCAGGATCTGCCGGGGGCGATTGGCGGGATTCGTGCCCTGGGTATTCGCGGCTGCGGCGTATCGATGCCCTTCAAGGAAGCCTGCATCGCACTGGTCGATGAGCTGGACACGTCGGCGCAAGCCATTGCCTCGATCAACACCATCGTTAACACCAACGGTCACCTCAAGGCTTACAACACCGATTACATCGCCATCGAGCAATTGCTGAAAACCCATGCGGTGCCGCAGGACTCGACGTTCGCCTTGCGCGGCAGCGGCGGGATGGCCAAAGCGGTGGCCAGTGCCTTGCGCGACGGTGGCTATCAAAACGGCCTGATCGTGGCGCGTAACGAAAGTGCTGGGCGCGCCTTGGCCGACTCGCTGGGTTATCGCTGGCAAGCAGCGCTCGGCAGTGAGCGTCCGCGGATGTTGGTCAATGTCACGCCGATTGGCATGAGCGGTGGCGCGGAGGCCGATCAACTGTCCTTTGACGCTGACGCCATTGATGCTGCCGAGACTGTCTTCGATGTGGTGGCGATCCCCTCGGAAACGCCGCTGATCGTGCGCGCTCGTGCCGCAGGAAAACGGGTCATCACCGGGCTTGAAGTCATTGCCATTCAGGCGCTTGAGCAGTTTGTGCTGTACACCGGCGTGCGTCCCAGCGATGAGCAGTTCCACAAGGCCGTGGCGTTCGCCCGCAGCTGATCAGGCGCTGCGGGGCAGGTTGGCTAGGTTACTCGAGGCGCGCCAGGCGCTCTTCGAGCGCCGCAATCCGCGCTTCGAGTTCTTCGATGCGCTCCACCGACACGCCGCTGCTGGCGCCACGCTCCGCCGGGTTCTGGCGGGCGGCGAGGATCGCTTCGATATCTGCCGGGTCGCCCAGTGCGTGCATATAGCGGTCTTCGCGCTGGCCCGACTGGCGCGGCAGCAACATCGCGAGCCCGCGGGCAATCAAGCGTTCCAGCTGATGGACAACCTGTTCGGCATCTTCGAAGTCGTGCATGCGGCCGCTGCGTGTCAGCAGTTCGTTGACCGTCTGTGGACCGCGCAGAAATAGCAATCCGGTCAGAATAACCTGGGCCGGGACAAGTTCCAGCGCCTTGTCGAGCCGATGCTCCCAGCGATCGGCGCGGCTGCCCATGACCAGCTTGGTGAAGCCTCGACCTTCCAGGGCGCGCAAACTTTGCCCGACCTGGCCCTGGCTGAGGTTCATCACCGGTTCCCGGCTGGTTTTCTGGTTACAGGCGATGACCAGCGCATTAAGGGTCAGTGGATAGGTCTCCGGGCTGGTCGCCTGTTTCTCGATCAAAGAGCCGAGAATGCGCAGCTCCGTGCTGCTCAGTTGCAGTGCATCGGTGGACGTCTCTGGCTCTGCGCTCATGCTTTCCGGGCCCTTGCTAACCGTTTCTTCCATTGTTGACTCCCTGATTTAGCAACAGACCCTTGTTTGTGGGTCAGATCGCTCTCCTTTCACGTCGTTCTGTTTGACGCAGAACCTCGTCGGAGGAGGCGAGTGCGGCAATCTTAGCGCACTGTTGCTCAATCTTCTGGCGCAGACACGGTTCTTCTCGCAGTCGGCATCGCTATCGTAGAGCGTGCCATTTGCCTCACTCAGCAAGTTCTTCGGGCGACACGATCCAGACACTGCATGGCATTTTGTACAAAAGGCTTTCTGCCGTGCTGCCGACCAGCCGGTCCAGCCCTCGATGGCTGATCCGGCCCATGACAATAACATCGACCTGATTGACGTTGGCATAGTTGACCAGGACCTTGCCCGGGTTGCCCATGATCATGTGACGCTGTTGCGGCGGGATGCCGTTGCGCTCGGCAAGTTCGTTGAACGCCTCCCCCTGAGCGTCGAACAGGGTCTTGGCTTGGCCTGAAGAGAAGAAGGTCGAAACGTTGTTGAAGTCGAATTCGTCGGCACTGATGGAGGAAAGGTCATAGGCATAGACGACGTCGACCTCGGCATTGCAGGCACTCGCCAGTTTGACCGCTTCGTGGAGTATCCGGTCGTTCAAGCCTTGGTACTGTTTATCGCGATGGAAGGGGTCGACCGCTGCAACAACCTTGCGAGGCAAGGCATGGATGGCGTTACTGACGAAATGCAGCGGTACTGGACATTCGCGCAGCAAATGCACGTCGAGCGGCGTGAACATCAGTCGCGAGAGCAGCGATTCATGCTGCAGCGCTTTGATCAGCAACTCGATCGGCTGTTCTTTGAGGTGGATCAGAATTTCCTGCAGCGGGCGTTCGACCCAGACCACTTCGGTGGTGACCGCCAGGCCAGTCTTGCGCAGGGGCCTGGCCTGCTCCTCCAGCCACAGGCGGTGACGTTCGACATAACCCTGGCGCATCTCTTCGCGGGCCTGGTCGTTGACCAGGCTGGCGGTCGCCAGGCCTTCCAGATAGTCGAAAGCCACGATGTGCAGCGCCGCACCTTCGGCCTTGGCCAGTGCGGCGGCCCTGTCAAAGGCCGGGCTGTGCTGCATCAGCGGCGAGACGATCAGCATGAAACGTGATTGACCAGACATGACAAACCTCTCCTGAGTAGACACAAAGCCTGCGGCTGTACGGTAGGCACGATGAGTTGTCAGCTCCTGAAACCATGGCCTGATCGTGCCGCTGGCCAGGTGCCCGAGCTTGATCTGTATCAAACGGGCGAGAGGCCGGTCTTGTCGTCCGACATACGGTCGCTTGCTGCGCCTCCAATCTCTTGATTATTGACCATGATCAATCTCTCGTCCGCGAACACGGCGCAGTCTGAAATTCGTACGCTTTTCACGCTCGCGTACAGGGCAGGAGAGATCATCTGCCGTCATTCTCAGCGGCCAAAGCAAGGTCGTGTTACACCGTGATGGAGTGTTTGGACGCCAGGACGCATTACCCGCAGACCCGATTGCGAGGCTTGATCCGAGGCCGGCTATGATTATTGAGATAACAGAACTACTGGCAAGACACCGTTGGCTCGTACAGATGGATGTGTGGGAGGTGGGTTTCGACAGTCGGGATGAAGCAGAGGCGTTCGTCAGGCAACTCAAGGCGCGCATCAATGCGCCGCATGCCTGGCCGGCAAACACTGTCACGAAGCCGTTGACCCGACCGCCCGCCGGCGCTCGATCCGACCCGGCTGTCGAGCAAAGGATGCTGACCGACCTCGCGAGATAAGCGCCGAGGTCAGGGGGGATGACCGGGTGCGTATCCAATGAGTGAAACCTTCGACCTGACCAATGCAGCCGCTGCGCTGGGCATCGGCATGCTGGTCGGTCTTGAGCGCGAGCGCCACAAGGGCGGGGGCGACAGCCGTGCCTGGCGACCGTGATTCAGGTGGGCTTGATCCTGGGAACGGTCGACCCTGGCCTGTTGCGCAGCATGTGGGGGCCGTTGCTATCCGGACTCTTCGTCACGGGGTTGTATGGCGTTTGCTTGATGCTTCCCAGATCGACGGGGACCGGCAACTCGCTGAGCAAATGTGTGGTGGCGTGGGTCAGCGGCGGTCGGCCGTTCGCCACTTATGTCATCCCGGGTCAGGTATTGATGACGGCGGCGATGTGGGCGGGCACCTTGCTGCACTGAAGCGTTTGATGCGGCTCGTATCAATCGAGCTCCTGCAAACAGTGCATAGAGCTGATAAAGATCAAGTCGCCTGCAGCTGGAACGTTCAATCTAAAGTCCTACCGATTGCATTGAAATGGCCGAGCGCCGAGGTGTCTTATGTCGCAGACTCAACGTTTATTGCTGATTGCCCCGCCCGCGATGACCCGTACTCCGGCGTTCGAACGCGCTACGGCCCTGGCTCTGGCGGCGCAATTGCCCTTGCATATCGTGGCGTTCGATTACATCGAAGCCTTGGCGATGGCCGGTCTGTTCGCCCCGGAGCAAATCCGGCAAGCCCGTGATGGCTACCTGGAAAACCACCGACAATGGCTTGAGCAGCAAGCCGGGATGGCTAAGAAGCACGGGGTCGAGGTCACCAGTGAGGTGGTCTGGGTCCAGCACCCCTATGAAGAGATCCTTCACTTCGTCAACGAGATGTCCCTGGCCCTGATCATCAAGGACGCTCAGGAGGAGTCCGCGTTGAAGCGGATCTTCTTTACTCCGCTGGACTGGCAGTTGCTACGCAATTGCCCGGCACCGGTGCATCTGGTCACCAACGCCAGCCACCCACGGCCGCACAAGGTTCTGGCGATTATCGATGTGTTGCGCAGTGAAGACCAGGACCTGGTGTTCAACGATCAGATTGTCGACGCGGCAGTGAAGCTGGCCGAACAGTGCAATGCCCAGCTTGATTTGGTGCATGTGTATGACTGGGTAGCGGTGTACGCCACGGACATGGGCGTTGGTGCATTGCCCCTCGCCACCGGCATCTACGAAGCATTGGGAGAAGCGCAACATGAGGCATTTGCGGCCCTGGCCGAGCGCCATGGCGTGCCGGCTGATCGTCGCCACTTCATTGAAGGCGCGCCGCTGCAGAGCATCTGCGAGTTTGCGACTGATCATCAGATCGATGTCATCGTCATGGGGACGGTGCAGCATCGGGGCTTGAACAAACTCTTGGGCAGTACCGCCGAACATCTCTTGCACCGGGCTCCGTGCAGTGTGCTGGCGATCAAACCGGGTGAGTCGTTGCAGTCATAAGTGTTGAATCGCCCCTTGGCGCGCCAGTGTCTGGTGCTCCAAGGGGCGTTTTTTTACAGCATAAGGCGGTGAATGACCTGGCGGGCATCGTCAGGATCGTTATGGACTTCAAATCCCAGGGCTTTTGCCAAATCACGCATGGGCGCATTGCTTGAGGCATCAATGGAATACATCTGATGAAAGCCGTTCTTGCGGGCGGTCTTGATCAAGTGCTCCATCAACAGCGTACCCAGCCCCAGGTGCTGCCATTCATCGGCGACGGTGATCGCGCATTCGCATTCATGTTCGGCGGTGGCGGCATAGCGACTGACGCCGATTTCGATCAATTTACCGTCTTCGTGGACCAGCGCGATGTAAGCCATGCGTTGCTTGCAGTCGATGTCCATCAACTGGTCGAGCATGGCTTTACCGGGTTCGTTGATTTGCGCCAGAAAGCGCATATGACGGGATTCCGGGGACAGGCGTTTGATGAATGCGTATTCGCGCTCGCGGTCTTTATCCGTCAATGGCCGGATCAGTACATGCCGACCGTCCCTGAGTGCTTCGATCCAGTATTGCCCGGAGACCGCGGCATAGGCGGCGGCAGCCCGTTCGTTGTGGTCCTTGACAGTGAGCATGGTGCAATCCTCCATCTGATGGAAAAAAGGTCCGCGTGTAGCAGAAGGTCCCGCGGTTCATACCTTTTTACGCCAACGGCGGCACTCGAATCTGATCTGGATCAGACACTCGGCACAGGCGTCCTCAAAGGCCCGGATTTGATGTAAATCAACCGCGTTGGGGGCAATGAGCGCAGTCTTGGAACATGCCGGCGGGATAGACCGGCGCCGAGCCGAGGTGTGTGATGGGTCAATATCAACGTTTACTGCTGATCGCCGACCGAACCCTGCATCAATCTCCAGCCTTGCTGCGCGCGGTCGCCCTGGCCAAGGCGAGTGGGGCGGTCTTGCACGTGTGTGCCTTTGTCGAGCCGGTGCCGATCGTTCATTTGTGGGATGAAAATGTCGATGAGGCGGCTTTTCACAGCTACCTGCGTCGCTATCGCCGCTGGATGTCGGAGGAAATCCAGCGGCTGAGCGGTGAGGGACTGAAAGTCTCGGTGGAGGTGGTCTTCACCACCCATCCGCTGCTGGATATCCTGAAGCATGTCGAGGAGTTCAAGCCTGACCTGCTGATCAAGGACGCCACGCTGGAGCCGGTGCTCAAGCGGGTATTCATCACGCCACTCGATTGTCACCTGCTGCGCGAATGTCCGGCGCCTGTGCACCTGGTCAACCAGGCCCGTTATGGTTTACCTCATCGGATCGTGGCGGCGGTGGACCCCTTCGACCCGCAAACCCAGATCAGTGACCTCAATGACACCATTATTCAAAGCGCGAACGCACTGGCCCTGCAGTGCGATGCACCGCTGCATTTGCTGTACGCCTATGACCTGTCGCCAGCGTTCAATGGCGATGCACCGTTGGTCAGCGGCGGCTGGAGCATGGATTACATGGAGGAGCTGCGTGAATCCCTGCACCTGGCATTTGTGACCCTGGCCGACCGCTATGGCGTACCGCCCGAACGACGGCACTTCATCATGGGCCAGCCGGTTCGGGCATTGATTGAGTTTGTCGAAGAGTACCTGGCCGACGTGGTGGTGATGGGTACCGTGCACCGGGTCGGGCTGGATCGGTTGATTGGCAGCACCACTGAACGGGCGCTTTACTCGGTGCCTGGCAGCATTCTGGCGGTCCGGTCACCCGGTTTGACGGTCAGGGGGTGAGCACGATGGCGCCTTTGACCTGACCGCTCCTCAGGTGTGCGAGCGCTTGATTGGCATCGTCCAGTGCAAAGCAGGTGACATCGCTGTGCACGGGCGTGTGCCGGATCTCCTGGAAAAACGCCGTGCCGTCTTCGCGTGTCAGGTTGGCCACCGAACGCACGCTGCGCTCACCCCAGAGCAGTCGATAGGGAAACGCAGGGATGTCGCTCATGTGGATGCCGGCGCATATCACACAGCCACCCTTGACAGTGGCCTCCAGCGCCAACGGCACCAGTAGAATCAAAGGCATTCAGGCTGTCAAACTGGCGCGTCCCGATGGCAGCCGGTGACCAGTTGCTTGAGCCTGTCCATGTCGAGGATTGTGACGTTACGCCCCGAAATCTCGACCAGTGCCTGATCCCGCAGGTGAGCAATGCCTCGGCAGATGGTTTCCAGACGCAGCCCCAGGTAGGAGCCGATCTCTTCGCGCCGCATCTTCAATACAAACTCCCTGGACGAGTAGCCGCGCATGTTAAACCGCTGCGACAGGTTCAGCAGAAAGGCCGCCAGGCGTTCGTCCGAGTTCATATTGCCCATCAACATCAGCATGCCCTGATCCCGGACGATTTCACGGCTCAGGAGTTTATTCAGGTTGTGCTGCAGTGACGGCAGCTCATGGGCGAGCTTCTCCAGCTGGGCGAAATGGATGGGACACACTTCGCTGTCTTCAAGGGCGAAAGCATTGCACGCGTGCTGGTCTGCGCTGATGGCATCGAGGCCAAGCATCTCGCCGGGTATTTGAAAGCCGGTCACCTGCTCGCGACCGTCAATAGTCAGCACATTGGTCTTGAAAGAGCCTATGCGTACCGCGTAAAGCGAGCGCAAGGGATCACCTGTGCGGTACAGCGCGGCGCCTTTTTTAACCTTCACGCGTTGGACGATCAGGGTGTCCAGTTGCTCGACTTCCCGACCGGTCAGGCCAATCGGCAGGCACAACTCCAGCACGCTGCAGTTGGAACAGGCAGCCTTTAAGTAATGGGCCTGACGGGGTTGGACTTCAAACGGTGACATGACGCGCCCCTCTGTAAATGTATCAAGCATAGGCGTTGAAAGCCTGGGCAGGCCCTTAATGCAGAAACCGGAGGCGGGTGTACGACGAACGGGGAGGTGGCCTCAGGTCCTGTGGCAGCAGTCATCTGCTCGAGATCACTATTTGCTCTTCCAGTATTTCTGCATTTCGAGAAACAGAAACGATGCTGTCCAGGAGATCAGTACCAGGCCGGTCAGTCCCTGCAGCCCGGTCAGGTACTTGAGCTTGCCCAAGGGCGATATGTCGCCGAAACCGATGGTGGTAAAGGTGGTGAAGGAAAAGTACACACAGTCCATGAGCGAGCCGTCAAAATTGCCGCTCAGGCTTCCCCATTCGCTGGAGCGTGTCATCAGGTAATAGACCAGCGCAAAGCACCAGACTTCCAGCGCATGGGCCAGCATCGCGCCAAATACCCCGACGACAATTCTGAATCGACTCCAGGCCCTGAGCCTGGGTAGCCAGTCGTTCAGGCGTGACAGGCATTCGTAGTGGATCACCACGGCAACGATTACCACCAGCGTATTGATCAGCGTCACCTCAATCATGGCGATCCATCGGGGGCGGCCTTGAGCGGTAGCAGCGGCGCAAACTCCTCTGGCGTCAGCGTTTCCTTTTCCAGCAGTAAATGAGCGCCGGCATCGAGGTCGGCCCGACGACTGTCGAGCAGCGCCTTGGCCCGGTTATAGGCTTCTTCGAGCAAGGCGCGGATGCCCAGGTCGATTTCCCGCGCGGTTTGTTCCGAATAGTCTTTCTGGCCAAGTCCGGCCATGTGTTCGCCCAAATAAGCAGGAGTTTGCCGTTCCAGTACCGATTGACCGAGTTCGGCACTCATGCCGAAACGGGTGATCAACTGCCGGGCGATGTCGGTCGCCCGGGTCAGGTCGTCGGCTGCACCTGTGGAAATCTGGCCATAGACGATGTACTCGGCAGCCCGACCGGCCATCAGTACGGCGATTCGGTCCTTGAGCGTCTGACAACTGATCAGGAAGTGATCCTCGGTCGGTCGCTGCAAGGTGTAACCCAGCGAGCCAATGGAGCGGGGGATGATCGAGACTTTGTGTACCGGGTCCATCCCGGGCAAGGTGCCAGCGGCCAGGGCATGGCCCATTTCGTGATAGGCCACCACCAGGCGCTCGTCAGGCCGTAACAGGCTGCTCTTGCGTTCGACACCCGCGACGATGCGCTCCACCGCCGCCGTGAAATCGTCGAGGTTGACGGTCTCGCCTCCCCGGCGGGTGGCCACGATGGCGGCTTCGTTGATCAGGTTCGCCAGGTCCGCACCGGTGAAGCCCGTGGTGATTCCGGCGATACGTTCGGAGTCGATGTCGGGCGCTACGGTGATTTTTTTCAGATGGACCTTGAGGATGGCCTGTCGGCCTTTCCGATCGGGGCGGTCGATCACCAATTGGCGGTCGAAGCGACCGGCCCGCAGCAGCGCCGGATCGAGGACCTCCGGCCGGTTGGTCGCCGCCAGCAGGACCACACCTTCGCGCGGGTCGAAACCGTCCAGTTCGGCCAGCAGCTGGTTAAGGGTCTGCTCTTTTTCGTCATTGCCGCCAAATGCGCCGACACCGCGCATTTTGCCCAGGGCGTCGAGTTCGTCGATGAAGATAATGCACGGTGCCGCCTGCCGTGCCTGCTCGAACAAGTCGCGCACTCGAGCGGCGCCGACACCGACGAACATTTCGACGAATTCGGAACCGGAAATCGAGAAAAACGGCACGCCGGCTTCACCGGCGATCGCCTTGGCCACCAGGGTCTTGCCGGTGCCCGGTGGGCCGACCAGCAGGGTGCCCTTGGGAATATGCGCGCCCAGGCGTGCGTATTTGGCCTTGTCCTTCAGGAACGAGACGATTTCCACCAGCTCGGCCTTGGCTTCATCGATGCCCGCGACATCGGCGAAGGTCACCCCGGTATCACGCTCGACAAACACTTTGGCCCGCGACTTGCCGACGTTCATCAGTCCGCCAAGGCCCTGTTTTTCGGCCATGCCGCGAAACAGGAAATGCCAGAGCACCATGATCATGGCAAAGGGCAGCAACCAGCCCAGCAGCGCGTTAAGCAGTGTGTTTTCGCTGATGCCGGAAAAGCCGACGCCTGACTGGGCCAACTCGGTCGCCAGCGTGGGGTCGACCCGCACGGTGGTGAACAGGTCGTGGCCGTCGATGGGCTCTTGCAGCTTGCCGCTGATCTGCTCCTTCTCGACCCGTAACTCGCTGACCTTGTGCTCGCCCAACAGTTGCAGGAACTGACTGTAGGGGATGCTCTGCACCGAATGGCGGTCAACAAAGAACAGCTGGGCGAGTGCAAGGACCAGAAAGGTGATCGCGAAGTAGGAAAGATTCCACTGGTGATTCTTTTTCATGGCCTTGGCTCAAAGGATAAGGGGGCACGATGCGTGGCGGTTCAATCCTTAACCCCCATGGGCATTTGAATAGGATTTTAGACGCCACCCGCTCGAACGCCGGGTTTTACGCTTTCCTCTGAGCTGACAGTCTCGGGACTTCTTGTCTTGAGCGCATGACGACAGTTTTTTGTGATTTTTATCAACCCCGGCCAGCACCTGCCCGCTCACTATCGACATTAACCAGAGAGGGTGTTCGTCGATTCGTTTGCTGATGGAAAGCCGACACAGGAGTGCTGCTCATCAGGTTCAACCGACCAAGCATCTGTAGACGAGGTGTGTAATGTTTGAAATTCTCCGTTTACTGCTGATCGCTCCGAGCGAAATGTCCCGTACCCCCGCGTTTGATCGGGCGGAGTCCCTGGCAAGAGCGACAGGCGCGATACTGCATATCGTGGCATTCGATTATGTCGAAGCGCTGGCGGTCGCTGGCCTGTTTGACCATCAGGCCATGGCGCAGGCGCGCGAGGGATATTTGCAGGTGCACCGTCACTGGCTTGAGCAGCAGGCCCGGTTCGGGCAATGCAAAGGCCTGCACGTGACCACCGAAGTGGTCTGGGCCAAACCGAGTATCGAGGAGATGCTTGAGTACGTGAACGACTTCGGGGCAGACATCGTGATCAAGGATGTACAGCGCGTATCGGCATTCAAACGGGTTTTCTACAAACCCCTGGACTGGCTGTTACTGCGCGACTGTCCGGCCCCCTTGCACCTGGTCACCGATGCCAGAAACCCGTTGCCCTTGAAAATACTGGCGGCTGTCGACCTTTCCCATCTTGAAGAGCTGACGCAGGGGCTTAATGACCAGATCCTCGACATTGCGTCGAAGCTGGCCGTGTCCTGTGGTGCGAAGCTGCACCTGCTCAATGTCAGCGGCTGGATTGTGTCGGGCGATTCTGGCGTGAACCTGCAAAACCTGACCATGCGAGAAAGCTTGAGAGACGCGGTCAGCGACGCCCAGATTGAAGCCTTTGATACGCTCGCTGAACGCTATGAGATTCCAGAGGCGAAACGGCATCTGTTGGCCGGGGTCCCGCATAAGATGATCGAGCGTTTTGCGGCGAATAATGACTTCGACATGATTGTGATGGGAACCGTGCACTATCGGGGCGTGAACGTGTTCATCGGCAGTACCGCCGAGAACACCCTGAACCGGGCGCCCTGCAGTTTGATGATCGTCAAGCCGCCGTCTTGATGGCGTATAGCGGTGGCGCAGTACCGCGATAGTGTTGAGCCGACCGGCACGCTTTAGACCCGTCGAAAAAAGCGCACCACATGCAGGCACCGCTGAAGGCCCCGCGACGTCGTGACTTTGTTGATAAAAGTCAACGTCGCGCGAGCCATATCATGGAAGCTGCAAGTACCTGCCTGTTGCAGAATGACTCGGGAGAGCAACCTGATGGCTCACAGTAAAATTCTGTTTCGTGCTGCCGCTCGCGAGAAAATCCTCTGCGGTGCCACACAGCTGGCGGACGCGGTTCGGGTGACCCTTGGGCCCAAATCGAAATCGGTGTTGATTCAGAACAAATGGGGTAACCCGACGGTCTGCAACGACGGCGTGACGATTGCCAAGCGGATCGATCTGCAAGACCCCGAGGAGGCTCTGGGTGCCCAGATGCTGCGTCAGGCGGCGGAGCGGACCGGCGATGCGGTCGGGGACGGGACCAGCACGGCAACGGTGCTGGCCCATGCGATCCTGGCCGACGGCATACGCAACGTCGTCGCCGGTGCCAGTGCGATCGATTTGAAGCGCGGCCTGGACCGAGGGCTGTTGCTGGTGGTGCAATCGCTGGCAGCCCAATCGCGTCCGGTCAGTACCCCCAAGGAAAAGGCCCAGGTGGCCACGCTGTCGGCGCATAACGATGCGGTTATCGGCCAGCTGGTGGCAGACGCTCTGGAAAAGGTCGGCGTTGAAGGCGTGGTCAGTGTCGAGGAGTCCAAGACCACGGAAACGGTGGTCGAGGTGATGGAGGGAATGCGTTTTGACCGTGGTTATGTCTCGCCGTATTTCGTGACGGATACCGAGAAAATGCAGGTTGAGCTTGATGATGCCTACCTGCTGCTCTGTGACCATAAGATCGGCGCGCTCAAAGACTTGCTGCCACTGCTTGAGTTGATTGCTAAAAGTGGCCAGCCACTGGTGCTGATCGCCGACGACATAGAGGGCGAGGCGCTGACCACGCTGGTCGTTAACCAGATCCGTGGCGTTTTGCGCTCGGTGGCGATCAAGGCCCCCGGCTTCGGTGATCGACGCAAGGAAATGCTCCAGGACATTGCCGTCCTGACCGGGGCAACGGTGATCTCCAATGAGCTGGGCATCAGCCTCGAACAGGTGGACTTGAGCCAGTTGGGGCGAGCGCATCGCGTGGTGGTGCAAAAAGACAGCACAGCGCTGATCGGCGGCGCCGGTAAGCGCGAGGCAATTGAGGCGCGCCTGCAACAGATCCGCGTGCAAATGGACGCTACAACCAGCGATTACGACCGTGAAAAGCTCCAGGAACGACTGGCCAGGCTATCTGGCGGCGTTGCGGTGATCCGGGTCGGGGCGCCGTCGGAGGCCGAGATGAAGGCACGCAAGGATGCGCTGGATGATGCCATTTCAGCGACTCGGGCGGCGATTGCCGAGGGCATCGTTCCGGGGGGCGGGCTGGCATTGCTCAAGGCTGTACCGATTATCGCGGCCGAGGAGGCCGGCTATGAGGGCGATGCCAAAACCGGTTTGCAGATACTTCGCCGAGCGCTCGAAGCGCCGGCCCGGGTGATCGCGGAAAACTCGGCGGTGGATGCCGGCGTGGTCGTTGCTCGTATGCTTGCGGAGCTAGGGAATATTGGCTTCGACGCGTCAGCCAATGTCTATGTGGACATGTATGAAGCCGGCATCATCGATCCGACCAAGGTGGTGCGTATTGCGCTGGAAAATGCCGTTTCAGTCGCCAGTATCCTGCTGCTGACCGAGGCGACCATGACTGATATCCCGGAAAAGGAATCACCTGCCCAGCCACCGTTTCCTGAATGACGCGCACCGCGCTGCGGCGGTGCGCGGTGACTTGATATAAATCAACGTCAAGCAGGCGTCAGGGGAGGACGCTGAGTCAACGCTGGTGATTTGATCCAGCGAGGACGCAATGGCTGACCACCGGCAAGGGGCAGCGGCAGGCGTCGAAGTCCAACCTGTCTGGAGTTCAGACCATGAGCCAGTATCAACGGTTATTACTGATCATCAACCCGGTGCTGCGCCATTCCCCTGCGATACACCATGCCGCCGCCTTGGCCAAGGCCAGCGGGGCGAGCTTGCATATTGCCGCGTTAGTACAGTCGCTGGACATTCTTGCACTGCTTGAAGAAGGCGTCCGGGAAAAGGCCCGGGAGAGTTACCTCCAGGACCATAGCGATTGGCTCAAGGACCAGGCGGAAAAAATGCGCGGCAGGGGGGTCGAGGTGACAACCGAGGTGGCATGGGCCG
Source organism: Pseudomonas brassicacearum (assembly GCF_003732175.1). Taxonomy (GTDB): domain Bacteria; phylum Pseudomonadota; class Gammaproteobacteria; order Pseudomonadales; family Pseudomonadaceae; genus Aquipseudomonas; species Aquipseudomonas brassicacearum_G. The sequence goes on along the minus strand of NZ_MOBI01000016.1, from coordinate 95,588 downwards.
ATGACATGCAGCAGGCGATCCTTGATCACGTCAGCGAAATGCAGCCCAATCTGTTGATCAAGCAAGTGCAGCATGAGTCAGCGCTCAAGCGCGCATTCTTCACGCCCCTGGACTGGTACTTGCTGCGCCACTGTCCAATACCGATGTATCTGGTGGGCGCGAGTGGTCATGCGTTGCCGCGCATAGTGGTGGCAGCGGTTGACGCTTCAGATACCGAGTCTTCGAACAGCGAACTGAATGACCGGATCATCCAGCAGGCCAACAGCCTTGCGCTGCAGTGCAATGCCGAGTTGCATCTGCTGTATGCCTGTGACATTTCGGCGGCCTATCTCGGGGATATGGGCGGCGGTGGGCTGACGCTGGCGGACCTTACCCGGGAACTGCGCAGAGAGCTGGAAAAATCATTTCTTCGGGTGGCCGGCCGATTCGGTGTGCCCTCTGACCGTCGACATTTCCTGCTGGGGAGCCCCGTCTCGGTGTTGAGTGAGTTTGCCGACGAGCAACAGGTGGATGTGATCGTGATGGGCAGAGTCCAGTCCCACGGACTGGAAAAGCTTCTCGGCAGTACGACCGAACATATCCTGTATCAGGTGCCTTGCAGCGTTCTCGCGGTCTAGGGGCTGTGGCACATTGTGTCGAGGTCAATAGCGCAAGTTCTCCTGCCGCAGTCGCGCGAAGCGTTCAAGCGCTGCAGCATCGAGCGCTTGCGCGGCGTCAGGCGCTACGCCATCGCGAATGGCTTGCCAGACGGTTTGCGAGCCGATTGAGCCGCGGGTCGCCGCAAGATCGAACGTGCCCGGATAGAGCGCATGCAGTGTGGCGAGCAGTGCCAATCCCAGGCGCGCGACGGGACGTCCTTCAGCCATCTGGTCGCGAGTGATGCTCACGCCATGACAGAGCTGACCGTGCCAGGTCGATTCGGTGGGCACGAAGTCGATCGGCTCGAAATGCGCGCCGATATCGAGCGCATTCAGCACATGTGCGAGCTGAGTCGCGTTGATCCACGGCGCGCCGATCCACTCGAACGGATGCGGTGTGCCGCGTCCTACACTCAGATTCGCGCCCTCGAGCAAACCGACATCCGGGTAGAGGTCCAGCTGGGACAGTGTGCGCAGGTTTGGCGAGAGCGGCACCCAACCGAGCCCGGTGTCGGCGAAGGTCATCGCGCGCCGGTAGCCCAGCATCGGCACAACGCGCAGATCCGCGCCAATGTGCTTGTTGCGGTTGAACAGACTCGCCAATTCACCGACCGTCATACCCGGCTGCAGCGGCGCCGGGAAATAACCGGTGAACGATTCGTGGCCGCTGTCCAGCACCGGCCCGCCGAATTGCTGCGCACCGAGCGGATCGGGCCGGTCCAGCACGAACAGCGGAATGCGCCGCGCCGCAGCGGCCTCGAGTGCGTAGCCGAGCGTCGTCTCGTAGGTGAAAAAGCGCACGCCGGCATCCTGAATGTCGAAGACCAGCGCGTCCAGTCCAGCGAGCGAACCGGCCGGAAAGCGCCGTGCCGCGCCGTAGAGACTGTGTACCGTGAGGCCCGTCGCGGTGTCGAGGGTGTCGCCGACCCGCTCGTCCATATCGATATTCAGCCCATGTTCCGGCGAGAACAGCGCCGCCAGCTTGACGCCTGGCGCGTGCGCGAGTACGTCGACGGTGCGCCGGCCCTCGGCGTCGAAGCCGCTGCGATTGGTGATCAAGCCCACGCGCTTGCCGGCGAGCGGCGCAAACCGCTGCGCCTCGAGCACGTCGATGCCGGTCTGCACCAGGCCCGTCGAGATCGGCAGGCGATCGGCGGCACTCAGCGCCGGTAACGTCGATGGCAGCCATTGGCCGATTTGCGCGACGCTCGCAGGCGCGGCCCGGCTTGCCAGCAGCGCGAGCAACTGCGCACGAAGCGGGCGGGCGTCACCGCGGTCGTCCGGGTACACGCGGTTGGTCAGGATAACGATGAATTGGCGCGTCAGCGGATCGATCCACAGGCCCGTGCCGGTATATCCGGTGTGGCCGATCAGGCCAATCGGCGGCAGACGGTCATGGTTCGACGCGAACGGTGCAGACAGATCCCAGCCGAGTCCGCGCCACGGTGGAGTCGCGAGCGGCGAGGCGGCACTCATGAGCGCGGCGATGCTCGCTGGCCGCAGAATCTGCAGGCCGCCCGCGCGCCCTTCGTTGAGCATCATTTGCGCGAAGCGGGCAAGGTCATCCGCCGTGGAAAACAACCCGGCGTTGCCGGAGACGCCGCCCATCCATTCGGCCGTCGGATCGTGCACGCGGCCGCGACGGATACCGGCCTTGTTCGCGAGTGTCGGCGCACTGCGGGCTGCTCGCCCGGCGTCCGGTACAAAGACTGTGTCACGCATACCGAGCGGCCCGAAGATGTAGGCCTGGCAATACGCGTCGAGCGTGCGGTGCGTGATGCGCTCGACCAGTTCGCCCAGCACCACGAAATTCAGGTCACTGTAGATGACGCGCTCACCTGGCACGCTACGCAGTCTTTGCGCCGCTATGGCGCTCAACACACCTTCGCGGTCCGAATGCAGCGGTCGCACAGGCAGGTCTGGCAGCAGCCCTGAGGTGTGCGCCAGCAGATGACGAACGGTCACCGCGTCCTTGCCGAAGGCCGCAAAGGCCGGCCAGTACTGAGCAACGCGTGCGTCCAGGTCGATGCGGCGCGCTTCGGCCAGTTGCATGATCGCCGTGGTGGTCGCGATGACCTTGGTCAGCGACGCGAGATCGAACTCGGTGCTCAGCGTCATCGGTTCGGGGTCGGGCGTTGTCGCGCGTAGCCCAAAGGCTTGGCGATAGAACACGTGCGTGGCGTCTCCGATCAGGACGACAGCTCCCGGAACGCGTCCGGCGGTGATCTGCCCTTCGACGATCTGTGCGGCTTGCAGGCGCGCCGCCGCATCGAAATCGGCGGCACCCGCGAACTGCGCCGCCACCATTGCAAGCAGCATCGCCCAGCGTTTCAGCACACCGATCAAGGGTGCGGCAAATCGGCGGCGTTGTAGTGATTGTGTGGATTCCATAACATCCATCCATCGGTGCCGGCTGCATTGGCGGCGTTGATCTGGGCACTGATCGCCGCCGCATCAAACAGGCGACGATCGAACGCATAGTCGCGAAAGGCCTGTAGCCACGGACGAAAACGCACACCCGACAGATGGGTGCGCTTCATCGCCTCTGTCAGGGAGCGTCTGACGATCTGAGCGGGATCGCTGACCGGGTTGGTCAAACCCGGCAGCCCCCAGGTAAAACCGGACGGGTAGAGCATCGGCGAAATATAGTCGAGCGGCTCGCCGAGCAATTCGATTTGCTGGCCGATCGCGGTATCGTCCAGGTTCCAGCAAACGTAGCCGAAGATGTCCGCAGAGACGAATACATTGTAGGGCGCCAGCCGTGTGCGTGCGGCCTGCAGGAAACCGACGATCGCCTCGGTCCGGTTGCGCCGGGTATTGGAGAGGGCAAAGTGCAGCCCGCTCTTGTCGGGAAAGCGCACATAGTCGAACTGAACCTCGTCGAAGCCCATCTGCGCCGCTTCCTCGGCGACATCGAGATTGTGCTGCCATACGTCCTGCGAAAACGGATCCATCCATTGCAGGCTCTCGCCATCGCGCCACGGCTGGCCTTCTGTGGTGTGCACGCTCCACTCCGGATGCGCGCTGGCGAGCGGGTCGTCCTTGAACACCACGATGCGCGCGATCAGATACAGGTGTTGCGCATGCAGCCGGGCAAGCAGCGCCGCAAAGTCCTGGTCCTGTGGTGCGCGCACCGTCACGCGGGCAGCCGCGCCGATGGCCTCGCGCGCCGTGCTGCGATACGGCGTCAGGCCGCGGTCGCCCTTGACGTCAATCACCAGCGCATTGATCTCGGTGCTTTCGGCAAGGCTGAGGGCATTATTGCGCAGCGCCTTGCTGGTCACGCCGAACACCGACAAATACAGCGCTTTCGGGCGAAACGGGGTCAACTCGAGCGTCACGGGCGTATCGCCGGACACCTTGGCCTCGGTGCGCAGATACCCTGGAGCGCGGGCCGCAACGCTCTCGACCGCCTGAGCGATTTCAAACTGGCCGTGTTCGTCGGTCCGCATCACACCCGCCGATGTCGTGATGATCGCGTCGGCGAGTGGATTCTGCGTGCTTGAGTCGAGCACGACACCGGTGACGGCCAGGGCTCCTCGTTCGGTCAGCAGGGCCGTGACGGCGAGTAGCGTCGCAATTGCATAGCGCCTCATTGCGCGTGTGAAGGTCATTGCGCGCTCTCCATTGCGGGCGTCGCCGGGGTGTTCGGTTCGCCAAGCAGGTGCGCGAATGCGCTGGCGCCGTAGGCATCGGTCATCAGAAAGCGCGGCAGCGCGAGCAGCCGGGCGTGCCGGTCCGCCTTGTGCGCGTCCAGTGTGAAGGCGACGACATAACCGTCGTTGGAGGCGAGTGCGATCAACTCGTCGTCGTAGATGCCGAAAGGCCACGCGAGCATGTCGATATGCGTACCGGTTTGCGCCTCTAGGCGTTGACGGGATTTGTCGAGTTGCATGCGCACGAATTGCTGGAAATCTTCCGGTGTACGGTGTCTACGCTCGACCTTGAAATTGGGATGCCAGTACGTATGCCCCTGGATGTCAAAGAGCCCGGTCTGTTTCAGGCTGCGCAATTGTTCCCAGGTCATTGCATAGGACGCGTTCGAGATCGCCGATGGATAGATGAACAGCGTGACCGGAAAACGCTCGCGCTGCACGATAGGCAGCAGCTTTTCGAATACCGAGCGATGCCCGTCGTCGACGGTGATCGCTACCGGCTTCTGCGGTAACGTCGCATTGGGATCGCGCAACCAGTCGACCACCTCACGCAGCGGCACGATGTGGTAGCCATGCTCGTGCAGGACGCGTAACTGGGTTTCGAAGGTGCTCATGCGCACGGTCATCGAGTCGTCCAGTGTCTGCGAAAAACGGTGGTAAACGAGGATCGTGACGCGCGGTTCGGCGTTTTGCCCGGTGTTGTCCGCGCCCAAGGCTTGACCCCAGATGCACACCAGCACAGCGCACACCAGAAGCCGGATCGCGCTGGTCATATAAGCCCCCCGTTTGGCAGGTTTTGCCTTGATTTGATCTAAATCAATAGTAGATCTTCGTTGGCGGGCCACTGTATGAAACGACAGTATTTGAGGCTTGCCGCGTACGCTGAAGGACTCGGCACCTGCTGGATCGGTTTTGCCCAGGGGTTTCTCAATACGCCGGAGGGCAAGCATGTACTGGGCCTCCCTGCCGGATCGAGGCCAGTGGCGCCCATCATCGTTGGCCATCCTAAGTCCGCGCCCGCGCCCGTCCAGCACAAGGACCCTGAAATTCGCTGGATTGGCTGAGCAGGAGGCTTCCCGTGCTCAGACGGTACCAAACGCTCCGTTTTCAGCCAGTAAGGTGGCAATCAGGGCGGTGCTGTCGAGTACGTGCAAACGGCGCGTCACACAGTCGGCTGGCAGACGAAACGGCGGCACGCTGTCAGCGATCGCAAGGTGTTCAAACAGTGGCTTGTCGAGCAGATCGGTGCCACCGGTGAACAAACCATGGGTGGCGGCTGCGAACAACCGGGTGGCACCGGCCTGCTGGCAGGCGAGGCCCGCATGCATCAGCGTTTCACCGGTGCTGATCAGGTCGTCGAAAATAATCGCGGTCTTGCCCAGCACTTCGCCGACCAGCAGGGTGCCGGTGAACGTCGTTTGACCACGGTGCTTTTCCATTAGCGCAGCGCCCACCGCGCGTCCCAGTTGCTGCTCCAGGGCCTGGCGAAATTGCTCGGCCCGCTTGGTGCCGCCGGCATCCGGGGAAACCGACACCACCTCGGCGTCGCCGACGAGCCCGGCGAAATGCCGGGCGAACAATTCCGCGCACTGCACGTTCCACGTGGGAATGCGGAACGCATTGTCAAACGCTGCAGGGTTGTGCACCTCCAGGGCCACCAGACGATCCACACCGCAGGCTTCAATCATCGCCGCCACGTAGCGGGTGATCGTGGGGTCCTGAGGTTGGGTGCGACGATCCTTGCGTCCATAGCAGAGGTAGGGCGTCACGGCCTGCACCTGGCGAGCGCCGGCATCCTTGAGTGCACCGCAAAAAAACAGCAGCCGACACAGCTTGTCGTTTGCACTCTGCCGGTCATCCCCATACAAGGAATGGAACACCACGACCTCACGACCGTTGACCGACTCCAGCGGTCGGCATTTATGCTCGCCATCTTCATAGTCGCGCTCCTCATGGCGCGCCAGTTGACAGCCAAGCCGCTGCGCGACGCGGCTCGCGTAGTGCTCACTGCCTTGCAGGGCAAACAGAAGCGGGCGTTCAGTGAGCATGTATTGGCTCCTTCGAGGCACTCATCGAACACGCCTCGCCTGGACGGCTTACGGTCTACTGCTGTGTAGACCAGACGAGCACCGAGTTGCGCCATATACGCGCAGATAGCAGTCTCCCGTCGAGAGCCGATGGATTAATCATAGCGCAGGGACTGTGTTGCCGATGGCGGTGACGGGGACTTGATATAAATCAAGACCGGGGAGACTTCAGGGGAGGAACCTGAATAAAAACGGGTGTTGACACACGGCTGAACGCCTCCCACGCGCTCATGGCCTGGAAAAGTTTCTCGGCAGTACGCCTGAACATGCCCTGTAACAGGTGCCTTGAAGCCGGTGCGGATGTGGCTCGATTGCCTTAGGAGGTTTCCAAATGACACAGAGTTCCTCACTGAATACCATCTTGCGCGACCGGACTGCTGCCGGTCGAACCTTGGTGGAACCGCTGCTCAAATACGCTCATCGGCCCGATGTCATCGTGCTTGCCTTGCCCCGTGGCGGTGTCCCGGTGGCCTATGAAGTGGCCACTGCCCTGGAGGTTCGCCTGGACCTGATGCTGGTCCGCAAGTTGGGCGTTCCGTCCCATCAGGAGTTCGCCATGGGCGCCATTGCCAGCGGCGGCATACAAATTGTCAATGAAGAGGCGCTACGGCTTCACCCGATTGATCAGGACACGTTCGATGCCGTGGTCGCACGGGAAACCCGGGAACTGTTGCGTCGCGAGCATTTGTACCGGGCAACGCGTGCGCCAGTGGTACTCAAGGACCAGGTGGTGATTCTGGTCGACGATGGCCTGGCGACAGGGGCCTCGATGATGGCCGCGATCCATGCTGTGCGCCTGCAAGCGCCGTCGCGCATTGTCGTCGCTGTGCCCGTGGCGCCGCTTGAGACGGTCGAGGCGCTGCGCAGCGAAATAGATGAGCTGGTGTGTCCGCTCATTCCCGAGTGGCTGATGTCGATCGGCTATTGGTACATGAACTTCACCCAAACCTCGGACGAAGAAGTTATCGATCTTTTGCAGCGAGCCTGGCAACGAGAGTCCAGTACGGGCATTGCCCCTCAGGAGAATTCCGATGCTTGAGTCTCACTATAGAAAGCTAGGCCTGGAGGACGTGGAACTGTCAGCCGACCTGCGTCTGCCGATGAACGCTATCGGTCTGGTGGTCTTTGTCCATGGCAGCGGCAGCAGTCGTTCAAGCCCACGTAACCAGCAGGTTGCAGAGTCTCTGGGAAGACGGCGGCTGGGCACGTTGTTGTTCGATCTGCTCACGGAGCCGGAGCAGCGCCTGGATAACGTGACACGGGAACTGCGTTTCGATATCGCGATGCTTTCCCGGCGACTGGTGCAGGTGATCGACTGGATTGGCCGGGACGCTGAACTGCAATCGCTGCGGATCGGTCTGTTTGGCGCAAGCACCGGGGCCGCTGCGGCGCTGTTGGCGGCGGCCGAGCGTCCGGACGTGGTCCATGCGGTGGTCAGCCGAGGAGGGCGGACCGACCTGGCAGGCGCGGCGTTGTCCCGGGTAAGGGCGCCGACCTTGCAAATCGTCGGAGCAGAGGACCCGGTGGTATTGCGTCTGAACGTCCAAAGCGGTCATGTTCTGCGGTGTGAACAGCGTCTGGAAATCGTGGAGGGTGCTACCCATCTTTTTGAAGAAGCAGGCACCCTCGAAGAAGTCGCCAGACTTGCTGGCGACTGGTTCGAGAGGCATCTGCGCAGCACTCGTCCAAAGACTACTGGCAGCCTTTGACCGGTATCAGACGCCAAACGGAAAGGTTTCGTCTTCCGGTTCCAGCGCCTGACTTTTCGGCAGAGGCAGTGCCGTCACCGGTTGCGTCTGTTCAATCCACACCATGGCGTCAAATTGCTCGGCCAGCACCGACTCGAAGTAGTGGCTGCTGCGCTCGCTTTCGGGACGGTAAATCACCCCGATGGCCCGTTCCAGCAGGGGCTCGGACAGCGCCTTGCGCAGGTCTTTGCGCTGGGGATCTCGCCAGTCGGTCAAAGACGCGGGGACACCGGCTTTAAGGAACTGATGCTCCCAACTGTCTGCACGAGACGGCCGGATGTCCTTGATGAGCATATCGGCGTCCCAGTCATCGGCTGCCGCCACCTGGCCACGGTCGGTGCTCATGCCGATCAGAACGACATCGCGCCCATAGGCGCTGCGGCACAGTTGACCGATATTGAACTGGCCCTTCCAGCCCATTTCCGTGGCAGCGGCATTGCCGATATGGGAGTTGTGTGCCCAGACCACGGCCTTGGCGTGAGGGCCTCGGTGCTCAAGCAACGTCCGCAGCGTGTCGAACATGTGCTGGTCGCGCAGGTTCCAGGAGGTGGTCGAGCCTCGATAAATCGCTCGATAGTAGTGTTCCGCCGCCCGAACGACCCGGGCGTTTTGCGTGGCGTCGAAGAAGGCATCGTCATCGCGGATAAGCCCCGCCAGTTGTTCGGCGAGCATGGCATTGAGCTGCTCGACCACCGCTTGCTCACAGGGCATCAAGCCGCCCTGTTCAACAAAGTGGCCGTACAACGCTGGCTCATCCTGCCAGGGGGTCAAACAGCCATAGCGCCGCCGTGCTTCGTGTGCCAACTGCGGGTCGACCCGGTCCAGATAACTCAGGACCTCGTGAATGGAGTTGCGCAAACTGTAAACGTCCAACCCGCGAAACTCGACTCGATGCTCGGGGGCTTGCTTGTGGTTGTATTGATGAAGCCAGTGGGCGAATGCTTTCACATCGGTATTGCGCCACATCCAGGTCGGGAATCGGCTGAAGATGTGCCGTTTCCAGGCCGAATGGGCCAGCCCGCGGACGTAACGGTCAACATGACCGGCGTCTGGCCAGTCAGCTTCAACCGCCACAATCGTGAACCCGTGCTGCTCAATCAATCTTTGGGTTATCGCCGCCCGGGTTCGGTAGAAGTCGCTGGTGCCATGGCTGGCTTCACCGATCATCACCACGCGCGCATCGGCGTAACGGTCGAACATTTTGCCGAAGGCGTCTGAATTCAAATCCGGCAGCGGTTCCGCGTATTGACGTAACAGAGGGGCAATAGACACCCTCGAAACGTTGTTGCGCGGGCCGTACAGTTTTTCCAGCAAGCGTTGGGAAGTTGAGGTCATGAGTGTCGTCCCTATAAGAGAGGGGTTACCCGACGTGCAGCACTCTGGGCTGCCTCTTTGATCATTCCTACACCTTGATCCAGAGGATTCATTGAGTTTCGTCAACAAAGGATGCAATGCCCCAAGAGACAGTGTCCGCATCACACGCCCGCAGGCCACTGAATATGACCTGACGCCATGGGCATGATGCGCGTTGCAGACTTGAGCGGCGCAGCGCTTTGCTGAATTTGTAAATGGCCAGCGTCTGGCTAGGCTCCATTCAAAGTTGAATCGTTCGACAGTCTCTTCAGAGGGAACTGAAATGTATGTGAAGAACGGCGAGGCAGGCGGGAAGACGGCGGTGGAGCGGTGGTTTTTTTCCGGGTCAGCTTTTTTAATCAAGTTGCTCCGGCGACCGGGCACCCTGTTGGGGGCGCTATTAGTGCTGCTGTTTTGTCAGTCAGCGCAGGCCTTGCCTTCCTTTGCACGTCAGACAGGGCAAAGTTGCGTTGCCTGTCATGCCGGTGGGCAGTTTCCTGAACTGACACCTTATGGGCGCCTGTTCAAGCTGACGGGGTATACCAATGGCGTACGAACCAACCCCTTGGCGGCCATGATCGTCGGCGACTTTACCTCAACGCGTAACAACAGCGACGGCGCGGGCAGCTCGATTTCACCCAAAGACAAGCAATTCATCATTGATTTCGGCAGCGTGTTCCTCGGTGGAAAAATCACTGACGTCATCGGCGGCTTCGCCCAGTTCACCTACAGCTCGTATGACCACCAGGATGCTTCGGGTAATTGGGTCAGTCACCTGGGCTCGGACAACTTCGACCTGCGTTATGCAGACCGCCGGGTGGATACCTCGAGTGATGTCATCTGGGGGGTTACATTGAATAACAACCCCACGGTTCAGGATGTCTGGAACAGCACGCCGGCCTGGGGCTATCCCTATGTCAGTTCAACCTTGGGCGCCTTCGGCGGGGTCCCGACCTCTACCCTGATTGAGGGGGGATTGGCTCAACAGGTGGCGGGTATCGGTGCCTATGTTTATTTGAACAAGTCGTTGTATCTGGAGCTGACCTCCTACCAGACCGCCAAAGACACATGGCAGTTTCTGAGCCTGGGCAACAAGAAGGGTGACACCTACCATCCGCTGACGTACATGGATGGCTCAAGCCCTTATGCAAGGCTGGCCTATACCTACGAGTGGGGGGCCCAAAACGTGATGGTGGGCGCCTTTGCGATGAATGCCAAAATTCTGCCCATGGATGATTCCAACAATCCGATCCACGGCCAGGGCAGCACCGAGTACCGGGACGTCGGCTTCGATGGCCAGTATCAGTACCTCCTTGAGCCCCATGCATTCACGGCACAGATACGCTATGTCAAGGAAGAAATCAGGGATGACACCCAGACACTCTTCGACGGACCTGCAACCCTGCGATCCTTCAAACTGAAGGGCAGTTATGTGTACCGTTCCAAATATGGTGCGAGTCTGGCGTATACCAATGTCAATGGCAGCTCGGACGCCACGGCGTACCCGGACAGCGCCAACTTTTCACCCGATACACGAATGTGGACGCCAGAGGTGTTCTGGTTACCGATGCAGAACCTGAGGGTCGGGCTCCAGTACAACTATTTCACCCGCTATTTAGGCGCAACGAACAACTATGACGGCAATGGCCGTGATGCCAGTGAGAACGACACTACGTATCTTTATATGTGGTACGCGTTTTGATCAGTTGAACGCAGGGGCGTAGACCATGAACGCAATGGGCATGAAGAGTTCTTTCAATCGATCGCATTTATTTCTTGCCCTCTGCGTGGTTGCGCTCACGGGCTGCACCGGTACGACCGAGCAGGCATCGGAAAAAACCTCGCCCATGCCCGGTATCGCCATGGTCGACAAGGTTTGTTCCATGTGCCATGGGCTGACGGGGGAGTCCATCTCGCCGATGTTTCCCAAGTTGGCCGGCCAGCAAAAAGAGTACCTGAAGTTGCAGCTGGCGGACTTCAAGGGCCATGCACGCAGCGATGTAACCGGGACTCAATACATGTGGGGGTTTACCCATTTGACAGAGACCCAGATCAGCGAACTGGCCGACTATTTTTCCAGTCAGAGCCCCATGAAGGCTGACGCCGATAAGCCTGATGCGCGCGGTGAGTTGATCTTTCGCAAAGGCTTGCCTGAGTCGGGCGTCGCTCAGTGCAGTTCCTGCCATGGTGCCGACGGCCAGGGCAATGGTCAGTTTCCGCGCCTGGCGGGTCAACATGCCTATTACATGATTCGCCAGCTCAAGGTTTTTCAACAGACCGACCAGCGCCCGCGTGGCGCCATGATGAAACAGGTCACTCATTCATTGTCTGATGCCGATGCCGAATCTGTCGCTCATTACATTGCGGCACTTGGGGCAAAATAATGAGGGCCTTTGCGGCACGGGACGCCAATCCTTTTCGTATCCGGGCCTACCGCAATGCGGCGTGAACGCTCAACTCGGATGCGCATCGCACCGTTGACTTCGCCTATTTGCAGTATGGGGTCGCTCAGGCACGCCGTGCCTGGCTGGAAAAGCCCGATGTGCTCAACACCCGTTCCCTGAAGGAGCTCAAGGCGTTCCTGAGCTCCTGTTCCGCCCGGGGATGAGCGGCTGTTGATGAGGGATTGAGACACTCCATTCCTTTTCGTCAGTAACGTGCCGGATGACCTTTGCGAAATCAGCTGCGCCTACTCAGTGTATGGGGCCGGAGGGTGTCCCCGGAACCAGGCGCCACGCTTCAGGGCACTGGTGCACATAAGGGTAGTAGCCTTTGGCTGAAGGGCAGTAATACCAGCTGGGCGCAGGCTGGGTGTTGGGGGGCGCTGCCACCACGGGCGGGTTGGCCGGGTAGTAATAAACAGGGGGCGGGTAGTAGTAAACCGGGTAGGAGGGGTAGTAATACGGACCACGAAGGTACGCGCCTTCCCAGCCCAGTCCCAAGCCAAGACCGATGCCCCACCAGAACGGAGCGCCGATATGACCGCCTCCGTGTCGGTCGGCGTTGGCCGGTAATGCAAGGCACGTGGCGATCAGGATTGCCCCTATCAGCGTGCAACGTTTTACCGAGTTGATATTCATGATGTCTACCCAATAGTGCAGTGAGTAACGTTTACTGTTTGCCTGTTTCGTCCTGGTCGCTATCCATCCGGTGTTTGAACATGTGCATTGGCATCTGCCCACCGTCATGGCCGGAGAATCGGTGATGCATCACCGTCCAGAACAGGTCGAAAATGGTCTTTTGTTGCGGGTCCAGGACGTCGTAGAAGGTTTTGGTGCGCACCTGAGCCGCATCCAGACGCGCCAACTGCGCCTGCATCCAGTTGGTATGTGCGCGCAGACGCTCTATCCCCCTGGCCATTCTTTGCGGTGTCGTTTGATCAATCAGGGCTTTCGGCGTGCTCGTCGTTTCATCGCCTCCGGGCTTGTCCTTTTCCAGTTGCTGATTGGCATCTGCTATCACTCCCGCGGCCCATGTATCCCACGCTGGCATTTGCTCCGGCTTGAGATTGAGCTTGCCCTTGAGATCATCCAGGGTCTGCTGCGTGTGTTTGACCCAGTCGAAATCCGAGTGGTAACTGGACATGCCGCCGGGTGATGACATGGGCGGGTAGGCAAAAACGCTGGCTGATGGCAACAGTAAGGCACTTGCCGCCATCAATATGTATTGGCCGATCAAACCTGATTTCTTCATCTCCAGCTCCTCTCGATACCGTGGGGGTCAACTCGAGAATAGGAGTCGGTCATAGGGAGAATCTGATCCACATCAGAAAACCGGCATACGAACGGGCAAACGGATAGACGGGCTGCTAATAGGGGGCGGTGTGTGACCCGTCATGATGTTCGATGCAAAAAAAAACCTTGCCGGTTTCCCGGCAAGGGGGCAGGGCGGCCACCGGCTAGTCGGCTTTGATCGGCACGATTTTTTCCGGTTTCATGGCCTCGGGCTTCTTCGGTAGCGATATGTGCAGCACACCTTTGCTGAAACTCGCTTCGATCTTCTCGGCATCAACGCCTTTTGGCAGGTTGAACACCCGCTCGAAGGAACCGTAGTGACGCTCGGACAAGTGATAGCCCTTTCTTTTTTCTTCCTTGTCTTCCTGTTTTTCGCCTTTGATGATCAAGCTGCCGTTGGACAGTTTGATCTCAACGTTCTTCTGATCCATGCCGGGCAGTTCGGCAGTGATTTCGAAGCTTTTATCTTTCTCGGTAATATCCACCGCAGGAATGCTGTGGCCGATCAGTTCCCGACGCCAGAGCGGATCGACATCGAACAGCCCACGGCCGAACGGCGATAATCCTGAAGAACCGCGATTGAAGTCTTCGAACAGGTGGTCGACCTGTTGCCGCAGTTTTTGCAGAGGACGCCACAGGTCAGTCGTCACTGGGGGCTGACTGGATTTGTCTTCAGTATGTACGGGTACTTTCTTCACGGAGTTGGACATTTTTCACTTCTCCTCTTGGGTGATGTCGGGGTGGGCTGCAAGCTTTTTGGACGCCCGCGCCTGCCTCGAGAAAAAACAGATCCTTTCATGTGGCCTTACAAGGCCAGTTTCCCTGCCCACAACATCCAGCCGGCGAAGACTGCCGCGGCCCAGATAACGATCAACAATCCCCACTCAAAGCCGTTCAGCGCTTGATCCTGGCGAGCCCGTTTGGTGGCCAGGTAAATCAGTGAGCCGGGGGCATAGAGCAGGGCGCTGAGCAGCATGTATTTCGGCCCTGCGGCGTATAGCAGCCAGAAGCAATACAGGGTTGCGACCGAGGCAATCGCCATGTCGCGCAATTGCAGGGCTTTGTGTCCGGCATACGTCGCGCCCTGCCACGTCAGCTTCAACGCATACAGGCCGCTGAACAGGTACGGCAACAGAATCATCGAAGTCGCCAGGGAGATCAGGGCCAGGTAACTGGCACTCGAATACAGCGTCAGTAGCAGGAACAGCTGAATGCAGCCGTTGGTAATCCACAAGGCATTGGCAGGCGCACCATGGGTGTTTTCCAGGGCCAGCGGCCCCGGCATGACCTTTTCCTTGGCCGGTGTGAACACCGACTCTGCCGCCAGCAGCGTCCAGGCGAGCAAGGCGCCGCCGACCGAGATGATCAGGCCGATACTGATCAGCATCGCTCCCCAAGGGCCGGCCACCGCCTCAAGCACGCCGCTCATCGACGGGTTTTTCAGGGCGGCCAGTTCCGGTTGCCTGAGAATGCCCAGTGACAACAGCGACACCGCAATCAGCAGCAACAAGGTGAGGGCAAAGCCGATGACGGTGGCGCGTCCCACATTGACCCGCTCCGCCGCGCGGGCTGAGAACACGTTGGCGCCCTCGATGCCGATAAATACCCAGACGGTCACCAGCATCGTGCTTTTGACCTGATCCAGGGTGCTGCCCAGTGCCGGCGCGCCCCAGAAATCGACCATAAAGGTTTCGCGCTGGAACGCCGCGATCACCAGGCCGATAAACAGAAGTAACGGAACGATCTTGGCCAGGGTCGTGAGCGCATTGGCCCGCGCTGCGGTGCGCATGCCCCGCAGAATCATCCAGTGCAAGGACCACAGCACCAGGGACGCCGCAGCAATGGCCGCTTTGTTATTGCCTTCACCGAATAGCGGAAAGAAGTAACTCAGCGCCGCGAACAGAATCACCAGGTAACTGACGTTACCGATCCAGGCACTGATCCAGTAACCCCAGGCCGAGTTGAAACCGAGGAATTCGCCGCCCAATGCGCGGGCATAGGCAAACACGCCGTTATCCAGTTCGGGCTGGCGGTTGGACAAGGTTTGATAAACCAGCGCCAGTGACAGCATGCCGACGCCGGTGATCAACCAGCCGATCAGGATCGCACCGGCACCGGCGCTGGCGGCCATGTTCTGCGGCAGACTGAAAATTCCGCTGCCGATCATCGAGCCGACCACCAGAGCGATCAACAGGCTCAAGGACAGTCTTCTGGGCTCCAGTTGGCGCAAGCTTCCCGCTTCAGGGCGGGGCGAAATGCCTGGAATAGTCGGTTGGGTGCCTTGCACATGTGTTGCCATGGAAGCCTCCACGAGACGAGAGATTTCGCGCTCACCGCGAATTCAGTGGTGTGAACACTGGCTCTCAATTTCTACGTGAATGACCTATCGGGATTTGATTTAGATCAGAAGGAGGGCAACCAGTCGAATGGACACGGCTGTGAATGCGAGATTGTGCTTTTTCAACCTGCAGCGGCACCAAATGAAATACCGACTGCTGCGGTAATGGCCATCGCCAGTGCGCCCCACAGCGTCACCCGCCATGCGCCGATCAGAAGATTGGCGCCGCCTGCCTTGGCGGCAATGCCCCCTAAAGCGCCCAGGAATATCAGTGACATGCCGGATATCCAGGCAATCACACTGTGAGCCGGCGCGAGGATGGTTACGCCCAGCGGCAATGCAGCGCCCACAATAAAGCTGGCCGCCGAGGACATTGCCGCCTGCAGCGGTTTTGCGCTGAGCGCATCGGAAATGCCCAGCTCGTCACGAGCATGCGAGCCCAGTGCATCGTGTGCCATGAGCTGCGTGGCGACTTGACTGGCCAGCTCGGGTTCAACGCCGCGATCCACGTAGATGGCCGCCAACTCCCGGTGCTCGGCAAGCGGCGCCGTCTCAAGCTCCGTTTGTTCGCGCAACAGATCAGCCCGTTCGGTATCGGCCTGGGAATGCACGGAGACGTATTCGCCCGCCGCCATCGACATCGCACCCGCCACCAGCCCGGCCACCCCCGTGACGAGCAAGGTGCTGTGGGTGGCATTGGCGGCGGCGACGCCGATCAACAGACTGGCGGTCGATACGATGCCATCGTTGGCACCCAACACCGAGGCCCGAAGCCAGCCGATCCGCTCATGTTTATGGGATTCAGCGTGTCTGCGAAAGAACTTCATCGTTGAAATCTACTCACTGTCGTTGAATCGATGCCGATCAAAAAATGCCTGAAAAAATCAACCGCTGGCCTGGTCGTTTCAGCGAGTTTCAATCTGCGCCTGGAGCCGTCCGGCAACAACCGATATTTCCCTGAAGTGCTCGCCATCATGTACCACGAACAATGCATCCATGCCGCGCTCCTGCGCCAGCTCGGGACCGGCTTTCTCTCCCAGGACCATCAGCGCGGTGGCCCATGCATCGGCGAGCATGCAGGTGGCGGCGACCACGGTCACTGCCGCGAGTGAGTTGGACAGGGGGGCTCCGAGAGCCGGATCCATCGTATGCGAGTAATGCCGCCCCGCGACCTCGATCCAGTGACGATAGTCCCCGGACGTGGCAATCGCCGCATCGCTGATTTCCATCACCCCCATGACTTCACGAATGCCGCGGCGGGGTCTTTCAATCGCAACAACCCAGGACTCTCCACCCGGCTTGACCCCATGCGCACGCATTTCACCGTCGATCCCCACCAGGTAGTTCGTTATCCCCCAACCATCGAGGCAACGTGCCATTTCATCCACCGCAAAGCCCTTGGCGATGCCTGATAGATCAAGGGTAGTCGCTGAGCGTTTACGGGCCAGGTTGCGCAGCGGATCAATCTCCAGCGCTTGAGTGGCTGGCACGCGCGCCTGACGATCCGAGGCACTGATATGCGCTGAGCTGGGTCGTTGTTCGCCAGGCCCAAAGCCCCAGGCATTGACCAGATCGCCCACGGCGATATCAAACGCCCCGCTGGATTGACGACTCACCCGCAGCGCCGTGGCCAGGACGGTGGCCAGTTCCTCGGATATGGGCAGCCATTGCTGTTCGGGTGCTGCGTTGAGACGGTTGAGCGCGGAATCGGCCTTCCACGTCGACATCTGTTGATCCACTTTGTCGACCGCCGCAAACAGACTCTTGTTGATGGCGGTCTCATCCACCGATGGCTCGGCGTAAAACACCGCACTGTAACGGGTGCCCATGGTCTCCCCGCTCAGGCTATGGCGCCGGGGGTCAGTAGACATCTTCACGGTAGCGTCCTTGTGATTTGAGCGTCAGCACATTCAAGTCTAGCGGGGCCAGCACTTCATCCAGGGCGTTCATCACCCCTTTGGCCATCTCGCGACTCCCGCACACCAATACGTGGGCGCCTTTTTCAATCAAGCGGCGCAGTGCCAGGGCGTCGGCGATCAGGCGGTCCTGCACATAGCTGCGCTCATGGGTTTGGGAGAAGGCGGCGCGCAACCGGGTGAGGCGCTGATCCGCCAGATAGCGGTTGAGCTCGGGTTCATAGAGAAAGTCGGACGCCGGGTGACGTCCGCCCCAGTACAGGTGCATGGGCTGCCTGGCTGTATTGTTGCGGATAAAACCGGCTAAAGGGCCGATCCCCGTACCGGCACCGATGAGAATCACCTGCTGTTTTCCAGGGCCGGGGCGAAACTCGGGATTGGGCTGTATGAAGGCTTCAATCTGTCCTCCCAGTGGCAAGTCATGCAGCAATCCGGAACACACGCCGTCAGTGTGTTTACGCACACAGATTTCCAGAACGCCGTCATCCGATCCGCTGGCCAGCGAGTAGTAGCGCGGCACCCTTGAACCGGGCGGCAGCACGCCAACCAGATCTCCGGCCTGGAACCGGGGCAGGCCGTTGCCTTTGAGTTTGTGTTTGAACTCGCCCGTCGAGTGGGGTGTTGCGACTGCGTTGAAACGTAGGATCTGGGTGGGCGCGTTCACGTGTTCGCCGTATTGTGTGCGATCGATCAACGCCAAGGTCGTGGTATCCGGCAGTCGCGGGGTGTGTACCAGCGTCAGTTCATGGCCCAGCAATCGGCCAACGGCGCTGCCCCAGCGGGTGAACGCCTGGGCGGATTGGCGATTGATGGTTTCAAGTTCCAGCAGCTGCGATCCGCCTGAAGCAAGCAGAGCCGCCTGAGTGTCCTTGGCAAATTGACAAAACTTCGGGAACTGCCGATCGCCAAATCCCAGTACGGCAAAACCCAGGCCAGGCTTTACGCGGGCATTCGCCAGTCGATTCAAGAACTGCGAAGCCGAGGCGGGTGCGTCACCGTCGCCGGTTGTGGCGGTCAGGATGAACAGTCGTCGGGCGTTGCGATACTCCACCGCGAGCCGGTTCATGGGCGCGGTATGGACCCGGTGGCCGGTCTGGTGCAAAGCCTCATGCAAGGTGTTGGCAAAACCCCAGGTGGTGTTGCTTTCGCTCCCGACCAGAATCACCGTGTCGGCATTTTGCGCGCCACTGTTGTGACGGATTTTCGGCAGCGACTGACGACGCCACCACAGCAGCGCACCGGTGACGCTCATCAACGGCACGCTGAGCGCGCAAACGCCGAGGAACAGGCCCAGCCACCAAAGGCTTTCGCCGGTATGCAGTTGGTAGATGAATTCGTAGGCATTACGCATGCGGTCGTGGGGCACGTAAGACAACAGCGCCCCACTGACGGGATCGACATAGCCGTCGCCCTGCGCGGTACTCAACGAAAAGAAATCCTCGGGATGGCCGACGCTGGGATAGGCCAGCTCGCGCAGGTCGTTCAGGTCAGTCGCCAGGAGCGCTGGCAAGGTCGCGACCGGTGCTGCCGGGCCACTGCTGATCGTGGTCGGAAACACCGGCTCGCGTTGCATCCCGTCCGAGATCAGGTTGAAGGTGGTGGCCGACATGTACAGCCCGGTCAACGCGGACAACAGTAAGCCCAGAATCGCCAAGCGCCCGACTTCAGCGTGCCAACGCTGATTGAAACTGCCGTGCAGTGGCCGCATCACGCGCCGCCAGCCGCCCAGGCGCTGTGCCAGCAGCGCAGCCCCGGAAATCGACAGTATCAAGATGAACAGTGCGCCGATGCCGGCTGCCGCATGTCCCGGCGTGCCTGACAGCAATGACCGGTGCAGGTCTTTTACCCCGCGGGTGAACGCGGAGGGCGTATAGCTCGCAACACCTGCTCCGGTCAGCGGGTCGACGCGCTCGGCAGCGCTCTGACCGTCCTGGGTGAAATACACGATGACTGAGCCCGAGGGGGTACGGCGGATTTTTTCGACTTCAGAGTAGTGGTTCGCCACTCGACCGGCCAACTCGGCAACGTTTACCTGACCGGATGCCGGTACGGTCGCGTTCAGTCTTTCCAGGGCCGGATTGATCGACAGGATCGCACCGCTGATCGCCAGCAGCATGACCAGCAGGGCCGCGACAAGGCCTGGCAGTGAGTGAAACGGGCGTAGCATGGTCAGCCTCCAAGGGGTGCCGGTGTCACATGTCGTAGGTAAAGGACTCGATGTAACCGCTGCCGGCCGAAGGTTTTCCCGCTCCTTGGGTGGTCAATGGCACGGCAATATCGGAGCGGGCCTCACGCTGGTTTTCGACAGCACTGTCGACGCGGATCTGATAGCCGGCATCAATCAGCGTGTCTGCCAACTCAACACTCACTTTCAGGGTGCGCCCGCTACCGACGCTGGCGCCGCTGACCCCGTCAAACTCGCTGGGGTTCAAGCCGTTGCCACGTGCCCAGTCGGACAAATGCCTGTAGTACTTGGCCTTTTTGCCGGCCACCCATAGGGTTTTTTGGTATTTACCGTTGGCGTCGGTCACGTAAAACGCCAGGTACGCGTCATTGCCGTCGTAATTTTTCAGCCGGGTGGTCAGGGTGACTTCCCGCGCCTGGGCCAGACCCGGCAGCGCAATGGCGGTGGCGAGACAAATCGCAGCAGTCAGCTTTTTCATGGTGGATTTCCCGTTCAAGCGTTGTGGCTCAATCCTGCGCCTGTAAGCTGACAGCAACCTGAAGGGGAATTCAGGCCTTTGTCAGGTTCGTCAGCCAAGGTGTTGTACGGCGAACCATCACGGGAGGGTGGCAATGCGGGTTTTATTGGTTGAGGACGCTGTGGGGCTCGGCGAGGCGGTGCGTGAGCAACTCGCGGATGACGGCCACGCGGTGGACTGGGTGCAGCGCCTCGATCACGCTCAGAGCAGCGTGCGAACGACGCGTTATGACCTGATCTTGCTTGACCTGATGCTGCCGGACGGGCGAGGGCTGGATTTTTTGCGCCAGCAACGCGGGGCAGGGGACGTCACACCGGTGATTATTCTCACGGCTCGAGACCAGATATCCGACCGCATCGAGGGCCTGAATGCGGGGGCTGACGACTATCTGGTCAAACCCTTCGATCTCTTCGAGTTGTCCGCCCGAGTCGCGGCGGTGGCGCGGCGATACAGTGGTAATCCCAATCCGCAAATCAAAGTGGGCGGGCTGCAGATCGACATGGCCGCTCGCACGGTTCTGCGCGCCGGCATGACGGTGGACCTCACCGCTCGCGAGTGGGCATTGTTCGAAGCCTTTATCCAGCGCCCTGGCGCGTTGTTATCGAAATCCCAGCTGGAAGATCGCCTGTATGCATTCGGCGCCGAAATTGAAAGCAACACCATCGAGGTCTATATCAGCCGTCTGCGCAAGAAACTGGGCCGCGAGATGATTGAGACGGTCCGTGGGATGGGCTACCGGTTGATGCCGGAATGAAGCCGGCGTCGAGTCTGCAAAAGCGCCTGGGGCTGGGGCTGACGCTGGGCATGACCCTGCTTTGGCTGGGGGCGACCGTCGGCGCCTGGGTCGTGGTGCAACACGAATTGAACGAGGCCTTCGACAGTGCACTGGAGGAGACGGCACAGCGAATCCTGCCATTGGCCGTGCTCGAAATCGGCAGCCGTGATGAGCCTCGCCAGGCTCGACATATTGCACCGCTCAAAGTGCGCAAGGAATACCTGACGTACCTGGTCCGCGATGCCAGGGGCGAGATACTGATGCAATCTCATGATGCCGACCCTGACATATTCAATCCGCTGCCGGTGGAGGGCTTCACGACCACTTCCAGGTACCGCTTGTACGGGACCAGCGCACCGCGCGAAGGCGTTTTTATCGAGATGGCCGAGCCCTTGGCCCATCGACGCGAAGCCGCTCAGGAGGCCCTGTTCGCGTTGCTCCTGCCGTTGCTGGCACTGATTCCGATCAGCTTGCTGGGCACCTGGTTGTTCGTGCACGTCAGCCTGCGCAGCGTTCGGGCGTACCGCCGAGCCATCGAGACGCGCGGGGGCGGTGACTTGTCTCCTATCAAGGTGGATCGATTGCCTGCGGAGATCGACCCGTTGGCCGAGGCGGTCAACCATCTGATGGAGCGACTGCGCAAGGCACTGGAGACGGAACGCAGCTTTACGGCCAACAGTGCCCATGAGCTGCGTACCCCGTTGGCGGCGACGCTGGCACACATTCAGCGGTTACGTCGCGAGGCGCCTGAGGGCCCGCTTCAAGTGCGCGCCGCGAAGATCGAGGCCTCTCTCCAGGCGCTGACGCGACTCTCGGAAAAGCTGATGCAACTGGCCAAGGCCGAAGGCGGCGGGCTTCTGTCCGAAGTGCCGCAAGACCTCATTCCCGTACTGGCGCATGTGGTGGATGAGTGCAATCACGCGGCCGGTCAGCAGGTTCATCTGGTTCTGCCCGCCGTGCAAAGCGTGCTGTCGGCAATTGATCCTGACGCTTTTGCCATTCTTGTACGCAACCTGATCGAGAACGCGATGAAGCACGGCGCGCCGGATCAACCCATTGAGGTGAGCCTTTCCAGTCAGGCACTTTTGAGGGTGGTCAATGCCGGTCCGGTGGTGCCTGAGCCGATATTGAAACGCCTGACCGAGCGTTTTGTGCGAGGTGAAAGCGGCGCTGAGGGTTCGGGGCTTGGCCTGGCCATTGCGCTGACGATTGCCCAAGGCGTCAACGCGACGATGACGCTCGTGTCGCCCGCGATGGGTAAACAAGATGGCTTTGAAGTCATCGTGCAGTTTGTTCGAGGGCGCTAGGGTGAATGGATGCACTTGCCGACCGGTTAGCGCTGCTGCGAGATCAAAGACACGCCGCACGTCGCTGCAAGCAGGGCTATAATCGCGCCCACGTTTTACTCCTTTCACAACACCCTCCACCCTACGAGACTGCCATGACTATTTCTCTGTACGCTGCTTCCGTTCCGGTCTTCAAGCAAATGCTCAATGCGTTGAGCGATGTTCTGAACAAGGCCGAAGCTCACGCCACGGCAAAAAACATCGACCCGAATGCCTTCCTGCAAGCGCGCCTGTACCCGGACATGTTCCCGCTGGTGCGTCAGGTGCAGATCGCCGTTGATTTCGCCAAAGGCGTTTCTGCCCGCCTGGCCGAAGTCGAACTGCCGAAGTACGACGATACCGAAGTGACCTTCGCCGAGCTGCAAGCCCTGATCACCAAGGTGCTGGCCTTCATCGATGGCATCAAGCCTGAACAAATCAACGGCAAGGAAGGTATCGAGATCGTTACCCGCCCAGGCACCCCGAAAGAAAAACGCTTCAGTGGCCAGGCTTACCTGCTGACCTACGGCCTGCCGCAGTTCTTCTTCCACGTCACCACCGCCTACGCGATCCTGCGTCACAACGGTGTTGAAGTCGGCAAGCGCGATTACATGGGCGCGTTCTAAACCTGCCAGCAACAAAAAACCCGCCAAGGTGTGAACCTTGGCGGGTTTTTTTGTAAGGGCGGTTTGTTAGGCGGCTTGTACGGTTTTCTCTTCCTGAGCCAAACACGCCGCAGCAGTAAACAGCACGTCAGTGGAGGAGTTCAGTGCGGTTTCCGCCGAGTCCTGCAGCACGCCGATGATGAAGCCGACCGCCACCACTTGCATGGCGATCTCGCTCGGAATGCCAAACAGGCTGCACGCCAGCGGAATCAACAGCAGCGAACCACCGGCCACACCCGAAGCGCCGCAGGCACAGATCGCCGCGACGACGCTGAGCAACACGGCTGTCGGGATGTCCACGGCAATCCCCAGCGTGTGCACGGCCGCGAGTGTCAGCACTGTGATGGTGATCGCCGCACCGGCCATGTTGATGGTCGCACCCAGCGGAATCGATACCGAGTAGGTGTCTTCATGCAGGCCCAAGCGCTTGCTCAGTTCCAGGTTGACCGGAATGTTCGCCGCCGAACTGCGGGTGAAGAACGCGGTGATTCCGCTTTCCCGCAGGCAGGTCAGCACCAGCGGGTAAGGGTTGCGGCGCAGTTTCCAGAACACGATGGCCGGGTTCATCACCAGCGCCACGAACAGCATGCAACCCAGCAATACGGCCAGCAGATGCATGTAGCCGATCAGCGCGCCGAAGCCCGAGGTGGCCAGCGTGGAGGCGACCAGGCCGAAGATCCCCAGCGGAGCAAAACGAATCACCAGGCGCACGATCACCGTGACGCCGTTGGACAGGTCGCCGAGTACGGTGCGGGTGGTTTCGCCGGCATGACGGATGGCAATGCCCATGCCGATTGCCCACGCCAGAATGCCGATGAAATTGGCATTCATCAGCGCGCTGATCGGGTTGTCGACCACGCTCAGCAGCAGGCTTTGCAAGACCTCGGAGATTCCACCGGGCGCGCTGATCGCCACGTCGTGGGTGGACAGCACCAGGCTTGATGGGAACAGGCTGCTGGCCACCACTGCGACCACGGCTGCGGCAAAGGTGCCCAGCAGATACAGGAACAGAATCGGCTTGATGTGGGTTTCCTGACCGTGTTTGTGGTTGGCGATCGAGGCCATCACCAGCACGAATACCAGAACCGGTGCGACGGCTTTCAGTGCCGAGACAAACACTTTGCCGATAAACGCGGTGGATTTCGCCACCTCAGGCGCAAACAGTGCCAAGGCAATACCAGCGATCAGGCCAATGACGATTTGCGTGACAAGGCTGATGTGTTTGAGTCTTTGCAAAAGAGTAGGCGGAGCAGCAGTCATAGCGGTATCTCTGTTTTTTTTAAGGTGCCGTGAATCGAGAAACCCGGTGAGCAACAAACGGGCAGGCTGACCGGGCAAGCGCACATTGCGTCACCTGCGGTGGCGGATGAGCAAGGTTGAATTTTTTGCGGGCGCGGACTTTATCACAGCGTAGGCGTGATCCTTCGGACCTGTGACGATCTGCCACCCGAGTGTTTAAGCGGATATGTCAGGTTCGTGCCAGCGCTGTCGGACACACTCTGTTAAGCTTCGCCATCCACTTTTTCATCTCCCCTCAGTGAGCCCTTGGGCTGTCGCTGGCGTTGTCGTTTTCTGGAGTTACCCCATGCTGTTGCCCATCCTGTTGTTGTCAGCCGCCGGTTTCACCGTGCTGACCACAGAGTTCATCATTGTCGGTCTGTTACCGTCGATTGCTCGCGACCTCGACGTCAGCGTTTCCCAGGCGGGACTGCTGGTGACCTTGTTTGCGTTTACCGTTGCCGCCTTCGGCCCCTTCTTGACCGCGTATTTCGCGCGTTTTGAACGTCGGCGTCTGTTTATCAGCGTGCTGATCATGTTCGGACTGGCGAATACCCTGGCGGCGATGGCGCCGAATATCGGTGTGATGGCTGTCGCGCGGCTGATACCGGCGCTGGGTTTGCCGGTGTTCTGGGCGCTGGCCAGTGAAACGGCAGTGGACATCGTCGGGCCGGACTATGCCGGGCGGGCGATTGCCAAGATCGGTTTCGGGATTGTCTGCGCGACCGTGTTCGGGATTCCCGTCGGTACATTGATTTCCGATGCGTTCGGCTGGCGCACGGCGTTCGGCATTCTCGCGGTCATTGCCTTTGCCAAGGCGCTGCTGCTGTTTATCTATTTGCCGAAAACCAACCTGCACAACCAGCAGGTGAGCTTGCGTTCACAGTTCAAGATTCTGCGTCGCCCGCTGATGCAAGGGCATGTGCTGTTGTCGATTCTGGTTTTCAGCGGGATGTTTACGGCCTACACCTACCTGGCCGACATCCTTGAGCGGCTCGCCGGTTTCAACGGCACCGTGGTCGGCTGGTGCCTGATGGGCTTTGGTGCGGTCGGGCTGATCGGTAACTCGCTGGGCGGGCGCATGGTCGATCGCCATCCGTTGATCGCGTCGATGGTGTTCTGTGGCTTCATGATCGGCGGCATGGTGGCTCTGGTGCCGAGTATCCATTCGACGCTGGGACTGGCCGCGGCGATGGGTATCTGGGGCGTGACTCAGGCCGCGTTATTCCTGGTCAGTCACGTGCGCTTGATGAAAGCCGCCCCGCAGGCGCCAGCCTTTGCCGCGTCGCTGAACATCGCCGGGGCCAATCTGGGGATTGGCTTGGGGGCGATGGTCGGCGGGCACGTGATCGACACCTTGGGCCTGGGTAGCCTGGGATTTGCGGCGGCCGGTTTTATCCTGGTGTCGATTGTATTGGCATTGTTGTTGATGAAGGTCAAAGCCCCGGCCGTCTGCGCCTGAGGCTTCAAAGCGCGGTAAACAGCTCGCGTCGGGCACCTTCGGTAATCGCGACAATGCCGGGGTGCTTGACCTTGCGCTCTACCGAGATCGCGTAAAACGACTCGGTCACCGCATCTGTCTGCCCGATCAACTCGACGCCGTACTGGCGTCTCACCTCGTCGGCAATCACGCTCGGGCCGATGAAAATCCCGCTGCCGGATTGGCCGAACGCCTGCATCAAGGCACTGTCATCAAACTCACCGACAATGCGTGGCTGAATCTGCTGTTCGGCGAACCAGCGCTGCAAGCGGCTGCGCACCACGGTTTCCTGTCCTGGAATCAGCAGGGGCGCGCCGTGCAGGCAACGCGGGAAGTCTTTGCCATAGCGTTGTGCAAGCGCCTTGGTGGCAAAAAAACTGATGCCGCATTCGCCGAGCTTCTGGCTGTAGCCCTTGATGTCCAGGTGCGACGGCATCGGGCTGTCGGAGATCACCAGGTCCAGCCGCTGAATGGCCAGATCGGCCAGCAAGCGTTCCAGTTTGTCCTCGCGACAGGTGATGCGTAGCGGCTCAGTCAGCTCCATGGTCGGTGCAATCAGGCGATAGACGATGGATTTGGGCACCACGTCGGCGACACCCACCCGAAACAGAATCTGTTGCTCGTTGGGCTGCGCCCGGAGCATGGCCTCCAGTTCGCCACCCAGCTGAAACATCTGCTCGGCGTAAGGCAGTGTCTGCCGTCCGGCCTCGGTCAGTTCAAGTTGCCGGCCAACCCGTTGAAACAGCTCTATCCCATAGGTTTGTTCGAGCAGACTGATCTGCCCGCTGATGGTCTGCGGAGTCAGGTTCAATTGCTCGCACGCACGCACGATGCTGCCGGTTTTGGCCACGACCCAGAAGTAATGCAATTGCCGATAATTGAGCATGCGCTTTGCCGATTCGTAAAAACCGAAGTATAGCTGCTAAAAATACGAATTTTCCTGAAGTGTTTGCCTCCTTAGAATGCCTCGCTATCGACGGGCCACTCCCTTGGCCGAGTCCGCTCTATCGAGGAAAGCATGATGAAACTCAACTCCCTGGCCGCCGCTTCGTTGCTGGCCCTCTCTGCACTGTTGCTGACGGGCTGTGACCAGGCCGAAAAAAGCGCCCAGCAATTGATGGGCAAAGCGGCCGAAACCGCCAGGCAGGCGATCGACGATACGCATAAGGCGGCAGAACAAGCGCTGAGTGATGCCACCGGGAACATTGTTGGCCACAAGGAAAAACCTGCTGACGACAGCGAGAAAACACCCGGTTCGTCGCAGGAAATCTAATCCGTCTAACACCGAGTCAGGACTGACCCATGGACTATCTTTTACAACTTGCAGCAAGCCCTACAGCCTGGGTCGCCCTGGCTACGTTGATCGTGATGGAAATCGTGCTCGGCATCGACAACCTGATCTTCATCTCGATCCTGACCAACAAGCTGCCCGTGCAGCACCGTGCCAAGGCACGCCGCATCGGTATCAGCATGGCCTTGGTCCTGCGTCTGGGCTTGCTGAGCACCATTGCGTTCATCGTGCAGTTGACCGAGCCGGTGATTGAACTGTTCAACCACGCGTTCTCGTGGAAAGACATGATCCTGATCGCCGGTGGTCTGTTCCTGTTGTGGAAGGCGACCACTGAAATCCATCACAGCATGGATCCGCCAGCCGAGGATCCAACGTCGAAAACGTCTGGCGTGACACTGGGTTTTGCCGCGGCAATCGGTCAGATTCTGATGCTTGACCTGGTGTTCTCCATCGACAGCATCATTACCGCTGTCGGCATGACCGAGCATTTACCGATCATGATCATCGCGGTGCTGGTGTCGGTGATGGTGATGTTGCTGGCGGCCGAGCCTCTGGCCAAATTCATCAATGACAACCCGACGGTGGTGATGCTGGCCCTGGGCTTCCTGATCATGATCGGCATGACCCTGATCGCCGAAGGCTTTGGCGCCCACGTACCGAAAGGCTACATCTATGCGGCCATGGCATTCTCGGCAACGATTGAAGGTCTGAACATGCTGTCACGCCGGGCCCGGGAGAAGCGGATCGCTGCGCAAGCGTAAGCGGTAAGGTAAAAATGCAACGGTCGTCTGCGCGTAAAAGCGTGCAGGCGGCCGTTTTGATTTGTGGGGGATTTAAACCGAATCGATCAGTGCGCTGTAGCGTGGTGCCGGGCAGGTTTCTCGACTTTGCCGGGTGCCGCAGGTGGAATATAGGCATGCTGGTGTCTGCGGGTAATGCGCAACACACCCCACAGCATCGCGGCGGCAACGGCCAGCCAGCCACCGATCAGCATCAGTATTATCATTGTCAGGCTCATTCAGTGCCTCCTCTTTGCCCTGCTTCGGGCACACACTCTGTGCAAGGGTCAGTCTAGTCGCTGATGTGTTGCAGGCAATTGACCGATAGTGGTGAGTCTCCAACCAGTTCGCTCTATCAGCTGCACGCGACTGCCGTTAAAGGCTATACCGCTGCTATGATCATGGGCGAAGCCGGGAGACCGATTGCCCGGCGCCTGAACAAGTGAGTGATGATGTTGCCGGTACTTTCCCGATTCCGCTGCGCCGTGCTGGCCGCGGCCTGCGTCTTGAGCCTGGCCGGTTGTGCCGGGAGCGTACAACCTGAAATCCAGCGTCTGCCTGAGCGCGTCGAGCTCAGTGGAATGCCGTTTTACCGTGGCGAAGCCTACCAAAGCGGGCCGCAATCGCTGGCCAGCATGCTTTCCCAGCAAGGCATCGTGATTACCCCAGGGCTGCTCGACAAGCCGCTGCATTTGCCGGGCGCCGAGGCGCAGTTGCAGCAAAACATGCAGAACCTGGCGCGTGAATACGGGATGGTCGTGTATCCGCTGGACAGCAATCTGCCGGCGCTGTTGACCCAGGTCGCGGCGGGTTACCCGGTGCTGCTGCGCTTCAGTGAGGGCTCGGCATTCTGGAAAGAGCCGAGGTACGCGATTCTCGCCGGCTACAACCGTCACAAGCAGACGGTGCTGCTGCGTTCCGGAATGGACCGCCGGTTGCTGATGAGCTTCACGTCGTTCGAGTCCGCGTTCGAAAATGCTGGCGGGTGGGCGGTGTTGATTCAGGGGCCGACCCAGATTCCGGCCAAGGTTGACTCGCAGCGCTGGCTCAAGGCTGCTGACGATCTGGCTCGGGCGGGACAGGAGCAGGCAGCAACCAAGGCAACCAAAGCACTGGCGGCCCATTAATCGAACCGAAAAAAAACGGCGCCTTGAGGCGCCGTCATCGATAAAGGCCCCGATTCACGTCGCGGGCCTTTTTTCGTGCGCTTATTTGCCGGTCTGCGCCATGCCGCTACCTTGGCGATGTTGCAGATTTTTCTCGGCTTTGTATTGCAGGGCAACACTCGGCACAGAGGTGCTCCTGCCGGTTTCAACCCATTGACGAATCCGTGCAGCGTCGGCGAAGTGGGTGTACTTGCCGAAGGCATCGAGAATCACCAGCGAAACCGGGCGATTACCCATGCTCGTCACCAATACCAGGCAGTGGCCAGCCTGGTTGGTAAAGCCGGTCTTGGTCAGCCTGATGTCCCAGTCGGCCTTGTTGATCAGGTGGTCGGTGTTGTGAAAGCCCAAGGAGTAGCTGGGTCTGCGGAACGTCACGGTTTTTTCCTTGGTCGTGCTCAGTTCACTCAGCATCGGGTATTTGCGTGCAGCCTGGAGCAGTTTGCTCAGGTCGCGGGCCGTGGAAACGTTGTGGACTGACAGGCCGGTCGGTTCGACGTAATGGGTGCTGGTCATGCCCAGCGCCCTGGCTTTGGCGTTCATTGCGGCGATAAAAGCTGCGTAACCGCCTGGGTAGTGGTGGGCCAGGCTCGCGGCAGCGCGATTTTCCGAGGACATGAGTGCAATCTGCAGCATTTCCCTGCGCGACAGTTCGCTATTGAGTTTGACCCTGGAGAACACACCTTTCATTTCCGGGGTTTCGCTGATCGTAACGGAAATGTATTCGTCCATGTTCTGCTTGGCGTCCAGCACGATCAGCCCGGTCATCAATTTGGTCACCGAGGCGATCGGCACGATCACGTCCGGATTGCTGGCATAGATGACTTTGTCGGTTTGCAGATCGATCACCATCGCACTGCCGGAGGCGATGCGCAGTTGTGAGGTGTCTCGAGGTGCCGCGGTGGTGTCACGTGCGTAGACGTTTGAGGTGACAAGAGGGCCTGTAAGTACAAAAAATAGGCTCAGGATGGATAGACGGATTTTCACGCGGGCGGACTCGGTAAGGTATGAATATGCCGTTCTGCAACGGGCTTTCTGGGAGAAACGTAACATTTTATGAGTATGTGCTAGGAAAGCGCTATACGCCTGCTGTAGAGGTGCTTCAGATGAAAAATATTTTAGGGTGTATCGGTTCTGTAACGGTCTGATTCAGTGGCTTCGCCGATGCTCGGGAGGTAAGTAATGGGGTTGCTTTGGCGTATGACGAAACGGCTTGTTGGCATCAAACAAAGAACCCCGCCAATTGGCGGGGTTCTGGTTTGTGCTTGCGGGTGTAGCTTGAATCAGCCGTGCAGGGTTTCCGCTGCGTACAGCGTGTTCTCCAGCAGGCAGGCGCGAGTCATCGGGCCGACACCGCCGGGTACTGGTGTGATCCAGCCAGCGCGGGGCAGGGCGGTTTCATAAACCACATCGCCTACCAGCTTGCCGTCTTCCTGGCGGTTGATGCCGACGTCGATGACGATGGCGCCTTCCTTGATCCACTCACCTTTGACCAGGCCAGGTTTGCCTGCGGCGACTACAACCAGGTCGGCGCGACCGACGTGGCCGGCCAGATCCTTGGTGAAACGGTGGGTCACGGTTACGGTGCAACCGGCCAGCAGCAATTCCATCGCCATCGGACGACCGACGATATTGGAAGCGCCGACAACCACTGCATTCATCCCGTAAAGATCTGCGCCTGTGCTTTCCAGCAAGGTCATGATGCCTTTAGGTGTGCAGGGGCGCAGCAGAGGGATGCGTTGTGCCAGGCGGCCGACGTTATAAGGATGGAAACCATCCACGTCTTTGTCCGGACGAATGCGCTCCAGCAGTTTGGACGCGTCCAGGTGCTCAGGCAGAGGCAGTTGCAGCAACACGCCGTCGATGTTCGGGTCGTCATTAAGACGGTCGATCAGTTCGGTCAGGGCCTGCTGGGTGGTGTCGGAGGGCAGGTCATAGGCTTGGGAGAGGAAGCCGACCTCTTCACAGTCTTTACGCTTGTGCGAGACATAAACCTGAGAGGCGGGATCGCTGCCGACCAGGATCACCGCGAGGCCGGGCGTGCGCAGACCTTGCTGGCGACGCTCGGCAACACGTTTGGCGATCTGCTGGCGCAGGCTGGCGGCGATCGATTTGCCGTCGATTAGTTGTGCAGTCATTGCGCGTGATTAACCATCGAGAGGGGGAAGAAAAGAGAACGCATTCTCGCATGTCAGAACGTGAGGGCAAAGGCGCTTGGTCTGCAAATTCCCCTAAGCCCTTTAATTAAATGAATTTTTTTCAAAAAGGATTTGACGGTTTCCAGGGGGGCCTATACTATTCGTCGCACTTGTCGGGCACAGCCTAGCACTGGTTAAGAAGGTCAAGTGGAATTACGGTTCTGCAAGGCTGAAAAGCACTTAGTTTGTAGTCCTTCAAGGGTACAGCTAATAAGGCGCCCGTAGCTCAGCTGGATAGAGCATCCGCCTTCTAAGCGGATGGTCGCAGGTTCGAGTCCTGCCGGGTGCGCCATTAGGCAGCTTTGGCACAAGTAACGCGATATGGTGGGCGTAGCTCAGTTGGTAGAGCACGGGATTGTGACTCCCGTTGTCGTGGGTTCGATCCCCATCGTCCACCCCATATTTCGAAAGGCGCCAGATTTAACCGTCTGGCGCCTTTGCTTTAACAGTATTGAACCGCGGATGTGGTGGAATTGGTAGACACACTGGATTTAGGTTCCAGCGCCGCGAGGCGTAAGAGTTCGAGTCTCTTCATCCGCACCAATTAAAGCTTCAGTCAGGTCATTGGCCGAGTTGGAGTTCAGCAAAGAAGTTGTTTGGCTTCTTTGTTACGCAATATGGTGGGCGTAGCTCAGTTGGTAGAGCACGGGATTGTGACTCCCGTTGTCGTGGGTTCGATCCCCATCGTCCACCCCATATTTCGAAAGGCGCCAGATTTAACAGTCTGGCGCCTTTTTTGTTTCAGCGTTTGTATGTTCAGCGACTGCAGGTTCCGGGTCGCCAGGGCAGGGCGTTTCGTCGTATTCATGTTGCTTGATGATGCCGCATTGCCCGCCGGGCTTGCTCGCAAGGCCGGCTGCCGGGGAGATAATTGGCGCTCCTTCTATATATAGAAGGGTTGGCGCAGAGCCCTGGCGTGATTGGCTGTATTTGCCTCCGGGGCGAGGTGCATTCGTGCATTCGCACCTATAAATTGCCTGCTGCGTTTTTACCCGTTTTCAGTAGGGTGACTTCTTGAGTTTGACCCACTAGAATGCATGCCCTTGATTCTGTGGTCGGAAACGGCCGGCTAACGTCTGTGCAACGAGGAATATCCATGCAAGTTTCTGTTGAAAATACTTCTGCTCTAGAGCGCCGCATGAGCATCACCGTGCCAGCTGAGCGCATTGAGACTCAAGTCAACAAGCGTCTGCAACAGACTGCCCAAAAGGCCAAGATTGCAGGCTTCCGTCCTGGCAAAGTGCCAATGAGCGTGATCCGTCAGCGTTATGAAGCTGATGCGCGTCAGGAAGCTGTAGGCGATGTGATCCAGGCTTCTTTCTACGAAGCAATTGTCGAGCAAAAGCTGAACCCGGCTGGCGCTCCTTCGGTAGAGCCTAAAGTCCTGGAGAAGGGCAAGGATCTGGAATTCGTTGCAACGTTCGAAGTGTTCCCCGAGTTCACCGTTGCCGGTTTCGAATCCATCGCTGTCGAGCGCCTGAGCGCTGACGTGGCGGACGCCGATCTGGACAAAATGCTGGAAATCCTGCGCAAGCAGAACGTTCGTTTTGAAATTGCCGATCGTGCCGCTCAGAACGAAGACCAACTGAACATCGATTTCGTTGGCAAGGTTGACGGTGAAGTGTTCGCCGGTGGTTCCGCCAAGGGTACTCAGCTGGTTCTGGGTTCCGGCCGCATGATCCCTGGCTTCGAAGAAGGCCTGGTTGGTGCTAAAGCGGGCGAAGAGCGCGTTCTGAACCTGACCTTCCCTGAGAACTATCAGAACCTCGACCTGGCTAACAAGGCAGCCGAGTTCACCGTAACCGTGAACACTGTTTCCGAGCCGAAACTGCCTGAGTTGACCGAAGAATTCTTCGCTCAGTTCGGTATCAAAGAGTCTGGTATCGACGGTTTCCGCACCGAAGTTCGTAAGAACATGGAGCGCGAGCTGCGTCAGGCGATCAAATCCAAGGTCAAGAATCAGGTAATGGACGGTCTGCTGGCCGCCAACCCGATCGAAGTGCCAAAGGCCCTGCTGTCCAACGAAGTTGATCGTCTGCGCGTTCAGGCTGTTCAGCAGTTCGGTGGCAACATCAAGCCTGACCAACTGCCGGCGGAGCTGTTCGAAGAGCAAGCCAAGCGTCGCGTAGTGTTGGGTCTGGTGGTGGCTGAAGTGGTCAAGCAATACGACCTCAAGCCTGACGAAACCCGCGTTCGCGAGCTGATTCAGGAAATGGCTTCGGCTTATCAGGAGCCTGAGCAAGTCGTGTCCTGGTACTACAAGAACGACCAGCAACTGAACGAAGTCCGTTCGGTTGTGCTGGAAGAGCAAGTTGTGGATACTGTTCTTCAGAAAGCTAGCGTGACCGATAAATCGGTCTCTTACGAAGAAGCGGTCAAGCCGGTAGAAGCTCCACAAGCCGACTGATTGTTTTTGCGTTAGAAGCACACACCATAAGCCAGCTTTCGAGCTGGCTTATGCGTATTCAAGACATAACTATTTGGGAGTGACTGCGAGACATGTCCCGCAATTCTTATTATCAGCAGAGCTCTGACATCCAGGCCGCAGGTGGTCTGGTCCCGATGGTTATCGAGCAGTCCGCCCGTGGCGAACGTGCCTATGACATCTACTCGCGCCTCCTCAAGGAACGAGTGATCTTCCTTGTCGGCCCGGTAGAAGACTACATGGCCAACCTGGTCGCCGCGCAACTGCTGTTCCTTGAAGCGGAAAATCCGGACAAGGACATCCATCTTTACATCAACTCACCAGGCGGTTCGGTGACTGCGGGCATGTCGATCTACGACACCATGCAGTTCATCAAACCTGACGTTTCCACCACCTGTATCGGTCAGGCCTGCAGCATGGGTGCTTTCCTGCTTGCCGGTGGTGCTGCGGGCAAGCGTTACTGCCTGCCGAATTCGCGCATGATGATTCACCAGCCATTGGGCGGTTTCCAGGGTCAGGCGTCGGACATCGACATCCATGCCAAGGAAATCCTCCATATTCGTTCGCGCCTGAACTCGTTGTTGGCTCATCACACCGGTCAAAGCCTCGAAACCATTGAGCGCGACACCGAGCGTGACAATTTCATGAGCGCAGAGCGTGCGGCTGAATACGGCCTGATCGACTCGGTGATCGACAAGCGTAAAATGCCCGCCTAAGCAGCTCAAATGCAGGTGGTTGGTTTAACTGGCCACCAGCGGGCTTGAAAAAGCCCGCAATTGCCTTCATCTTGTGTTGCAAGCCTATCGGATTTGGATCGATCGAATGACTGACACCCGCAACGGCGAGGACAACGGCAAGCTGCTCTATTGCTCCTTCTGTGGCAAAAGCCAGCATGAAGTGCGCAAATTGATTGCCGGCCCCTCGGTCTTTATCTGCGACGAGTGCGTCGACCTGTGCAACGACATCATCCGCGAGGAGGTGCAGGAAGCACAGGCCGAAAGCAGCGCGCATAAATTGCCTTCGCCTAAAGAAATCAGCGGCATCCTTGATCAGTACGTGATTGGTCAGGAGCGTGCGAAAAAGGTTTTGGCCGTAGCGGTGTACAACCACTACAAGCGCCTCAACCAGCGTGACAAAAAGAATGACGATGTCGAACTCGGCAAAAGCAACATCTTGCTGATCGGCCCTACAGGCTCGGGTAAAACCCTGCTTGCTGAAACACTGGCCCGTTTGCTGAATGTGCCTTTCACTATCGCTGACGCAACCACCCTCACCGAGGCGGGTTACGTGGGTGAAGACGTTGAAAACATCATTCAGAAACTGTTGCAGAAGTGCGATTACGACGTAGAAAAAGCTCAAATGGGCATTGTCTACATCGATGAAATCGACAAGATTTCGCGCAAGTCTGACAATCCGTCCATCACCCGGGACGTTTCCGGTGAAGGCGTGCAGCAGGCCCTGCTCAAGCTGATCGAAGGTACGGTCGCTTCCGTTCCGCCTCAAGGTGGTCGCAAGCACCCGCAGCAGGAATTCCTTCAGGTCGACACCCGTAACATCCTGTTCATCTGCGGCGGTGCGTTCTCCGGTCTGGAAAAGGTTATTCAAAACCGTTCCACCCGTGGCGGCATTGGTTTCAACGCAGAAGTTCGCAGCAAGGAAGAAGGCAAGAAGGTGGGTGAGTCCCTGCGTGAAGTCGAACCTGACGATCTGGTCAAGTTCGGTCTGATCCCGGAATTCGTCGGTCGTCTGCCGGTTCTTGCAACGCTGGACGAGCTCGACGAGGCTGCGCTGATGCAGATCCTCACCGAGCCGAAAAATGCTCTGACCAAACAGTATGCCAAGCTGTTCGAGATGGAAGGCGTAGACCTGGAGTTCCGGGCCGATG
This sequence comes from Pseudomonas brassicacearum, assembly GCF_003732175.1. Taxonomy (GTDB): domain Bacteria; phylum Pseudomonadota; class Gammaproteobacteria; order Pseudomonadales; family Pseudomonadaceae; genus Aquipseudomonas; species Aquipseudomonas brassicacearum_G. The sequence continues at coordinate 60,152 of NZ_MOBI01000016.1, read as the reverse complement.
CACTGAAATCGGTCGCCAAGCGCGCACTGGAACGCAAAACCGGTGCTCGTGGATTGCGTTCGATTCTCGAAGGTGTGCTGCTCGACACTATGTATGAAATCCCCTCGCAGTCCGAGGTGAGTAAAGTAGTGATCGATGAAAGCGTTATAGAAGGCAAGTCCAAGCCACTGTATATCTATGAAAACAGTGAGCCGGCTGCCAAGGCAGCGCCAGACGCGTAAGCGTCGCACTGCCGGATTAAAAGAAGGGGCCTTCGGGCCCCTTTGCTTTTGCAGGAGCTGCCGAAGGTTTGGGCCGCGTTTGGACGATCTTTACCGCGGTCTTTTAATCAGCTTGTTTTTTTCGAAAGCAGCCCCCATCTTGGTTTCAAGCTTACTTCCATCTGTTTCCGGCCTTATGGCCGCCGTAGAGGCGAAATCATGAAGACAACCATCGAATTGCCTCTCCTGCCATTGCGTGATGTTGTGGTTTATCCGCACATGGTTATCCCGCTGTTCGTGGGGCGCGAGAAATCTATCGAAGCCCTCGAGGCGGCGATGACGGGCGACAAGCAGATCCTTCTGCTGGCCCAGAGAAACCCTGCCGACGACGATCCCGGTGAAGACGCACTTTATCGTGTCGGTACGATCGCAACGGTTCTGCAACTGCTCAAGCTGCCTGACGGCACGGTCAAAGTGCTGGTTGAGGGCGAGCAGCGTGGCGCGGTCGAGCGTTTCAGCGAAGTCGACGGCCATTGCCGTGCCGAGGTTTCGTTGATTGACGAAGTCGACGCTCCCGAGCGCGAATCGGAAGTGTTTGTTCGCAGCTTGCTGTCTCAATTTGAACAATACGTTCAGCTGGGCAAGAAGGTCCCGGCTGAGGTCCTGTCGTCGCTCAATAGCATCGATGAGCCAAGCCGCCTGGTCGATACCATGGCCGCGCACATGGCGCTGAAGATCGAGCAGAAGCAGGAAATCCTCGAAATCATCGATTTGTCGGCCCGGGTCGAGCACGTTCTGGCATTGCTGGACGCCGAGATCGATCTGCTGCAAGTCGAAAAACGCATTCGTGGCCGCGTCAAAAAGCAAATGGAGCGCAGCCAGCGCGAGTACTACCTGAATGAGCAGATGAAGGCCATTCAGAAAGAACTGGGCGATAGCGAAGAAGGCCATAACGAAGTCGAAGAGCTGAAAAAGCGCATCGATGCCGCAGGCTTGCCAAAGGACGCGCTGATCAAGGCCCAGGCTGAGCTGAACAAGCTCAAGCAAATGTCACCGATGTCTGCTGAAGCGACCGTGGTGCGCTCCTACCTCGACTGGCTGGTTCAGGTGCCGTGGAAGGCGCAAAGCAAGGTTCGTCTGGATCTTGCGCGCGCAGAAGACATTCTTGATGCCGACCATTATGGTCTGGAAGAAGTCAAAGAGCGGATTCTCGAATACCTCGCCGTACAAAAACGCGTGAAGAAAATCCGCGGTCCGGTGTTGTGCCTGGTCGGTCCTCCTGGTGTGGGTAAAACCTCTCTGGCGGAATCGATTGCTCACGCGACAAACCGCAAATTTGTACGCATGGCCCTCGGCGGCGTGCGCGATGAGGCGGAAATTCGTGGTCATCGCCGGACTTATATCGGTTCGATGCCAGGAAGATTGATACAAAAGATGACAAAGGTGGGCGTGCGCAACCCGCTGTTCCTGCTCGATGAAATCGACAAGATGGGCAGCGACATGCGTGGCGATCCGGCATCGGCTTTGCTGGAAGTGCTCGATCCTGAGCAAAACCACAATTTCAACGATCACTATCTGGAAGTCGACTACGACCTGTCCGATGTGATGTTCCTTTGCACCTCGAACTCGATGAACATTCCACCGGCGCTGCTCGATCGGATGGAAGTGATTCGTTTGCCGGGCTACACCGAAGACGAGAAGATCAACATCGCTGTCAAATACCTTTCGCCCAAGCAGATTCAGGCTAATGGCCTGAAAAAAGGCGAGCTGGAATTCGACGCCGAGGCGATCCGCGACATCATTCGTTACTACACCCGGGAAGCCGGTGTGCGTGGGCTTGAGCGCCAGATTGCCAAGGTTTGCCGCAAGACGGTCAAAGAGCATGCGATGGAAAAACGCTTCTCGGTGAAAGTCACGGCCGAGATGCTGGAGCACTTCCTTGGCGTGCGCAAATTCCGCTACGGCCTGGCGGAGCAGCAGGATCAGGTGGGGCAGGTGACTGGCCTGGCCTGGACTCAGGTGGGCGGCGAATTGCTGACCATCGAAGCTGCGGTGGTGCCGGGTAAAGGGCAACTGATCAAGACCGGTTCGCTGGGCGATGTGATGGTCGAATCGATCACTGCTGCATTGACGGTAGTTCGCAGCCGCGCGAAAAGCCTGGGGATCCCGCTGGACTTCCACGAGAAGCGCGACACCCATATCCACATGCCGGAAGGGGCGACGCCCAAAGACGGTCCTAGTGCGGGTGTAGGCATGTGTACGGCACTGGTGTCGGCATTGACCGGGATTCCTGTACGCGCTGATGTTGCCATGACCGGCGAAATTACCTTGCGCGGCCAGGTTCTGGCGATCGGTGGACTTAAGGAAAAACTGCTGGCGGCACACCGTGGCGGGATCAAGACAGTGATCATTCCTGAAGAGAATGTTCGCGATTTGAAGGAAATTCCTGACAATATCAAGCAAGATCTTCAGATCAAACCGGTTAAATGGATTGACGAGGTCCTGCAAATTGCGCTGCAATACGCGCCGGAGCCCTTGCCGGATGTGGCTCCCGAGATAGTTGCAAAGGATGAGAAACGCGAGTCTGACTCTAAGGAAAGAATTAGCACGCACTAGTACGTATTAGCCTGGGGGGCTTTCTTGACAGCTTTTTAGAGCCCTTGTTATAAAGCGGCTCTTAAGTGTCTGTAGGCCATTCAGCACTCGTTTTTGCTTTCACCAAAAAACTTAGAATCATCTCAAATAGATATAAGGGGACTTAGAGTGAACAAGTCGGAACTGATTGATGCTATCGCTGCATCCGCTGATATCCCGAAAGCTGCTGCTGGCCGCGCGCTGGACGCTGTAATCGAATCCGTCACTGGCGCTCTCAAGGCTGGCGACTCTGTTGTTCTGGTTGGTTTCGGTACTTTCTCCGTTACTGATCGTCCAGCTCGCATTGGTCGTAACCCACAGACCGGTAAGACGCTGGAAATCGCAGCAGCCAAAAAACCAGGTTTCAAAGCCGGTAAAGCACTGAAAGAAGCTGTTAACTAAGCCTCACTCGGTTTTTTGCCTATCCGGGTCGGGGTCATTCCTGACTTGGCAGCGGAGCGGTAGTTCAGTCGGTTAGAATACCGGCCTGTCACGCCGGGGGTCGCGGGTTCGAGTCCCGTCCGCTCCGCCAGTTACGAGAAGGCGCATCCTCGGATGCGCCTTTCTTCTATCCGGATTCTACCCACGCTCCACGGTTGCCTAATTTGAAGTTCAACCGTTTCTGGGGGACGCATGCTGCAGAATATCAGGGACAATTCACAAGGCTGGATTGCCAAGACCATTATCGGGGTCATCGTTGCACTGATGGCTTTGACCGGTTTCGACGCCATCTTCAAGGCCACTACCCACCGTAATGATGCGGCCAAGGTGAATGGTGAAGAAATCAGCCAGAACGAGCTGAGTCAGGCGGTTGATATGCAACGCCGTCAACTCATGCAACAGCTGGGCAAGGATTTCGATGCATCCTTGCTTGATGAAAAAATGCTGCGCGAAGCTGCTTTGAAAGGGCTGATCGACCGCAAACTGTTGCTGCAAGGCGCAGAAAAATCGAAATTCGCTTTCTCCGAAGCTGCACTGGACCAAGTGATCCTGCAAACGCCTGAATTCCAGGTCGACGGCAAGTTCAGTTCTGAGCGTTTCGACCAGGTGATCCGTCAGCTGGGCTACAGCCGTATGCAGTTCCGCCAGATGCTGGCTCAGGAAATGCTGATCGGCCAGTTGCGCGCCGGTCTGGCAGGTAGCGGTTTCGTCACCGATGCACAGGTGCAGGCTTTCGCTCGTCTGGAAAAACAGACCCGCGATTTCGCGACCCTGAACGTCAAGGCAGATCCAGCGGCGGTGAAGCTGACTGATGAAGAGGTCAAGGCTTACTACGACGAACACGCCAAAGAGTTCATGACGCCTGATCAGGTGGTCATCGATTACCTCGAGTTGAAGAAGGCTTCCTTCTTCGATCAGGTCGCCGTCAAGGACGAAGACCTGCAAGCGCTGTATCAGAAAGAAACCGCGAACCTGGCCGAACAGCGCCGGGCTGCGCACATTCTGATCGAAGTGAATGACAAGGTGAACGAGGCGCAAGCCAAGGCGAAGATCGAAGAGATTCAGGCGCGTCTGGCCAAAGGTGAAAGCTTCGAGGCCCTGGCCAAGGAGTTCTCGCAGGATCCAGGTTCGGCTGCCAACGGCGGTGACCTCGGTTACGCTGGCCCGGGCGTTTACGACCCGGTCTTTGAGAAAGCACTGTATGCGCTGGGCAAGGACCAGGTGTCGGCGCCGGTGCGCACTGAATTCGGTTTCCACTTGATCAAGCTGTTGGGCGTTGAAGCACCGCAAGTGCCAAGCTTCGCCAGCCTGAAAGACAAGCTGACCAAGGAACTGAAAACCCAACAGGTCGAGCAGCGTTTTGTGGATGCGACCAAGCAGTTGGAAGATGCCGCGTTCGAAGCCTCCGACCTGGCTCAACCAGCTGCGGACCTGAAACTGACCGTCCACACGTCTGCACCGTTTGGCCGTGAAGGTGGCGAAGGTATCGCGGCCAACCGTGCCGTGGTCACTGCTGCGTTCAGCCCGGAAGTTCTGGATGAAGGTGCGAACAGCACCGGCATCGAGCTGGATCCGGAAACTGTTGTGGTGCTGCGTGCCAAAGAGCATCGCAAGCCTGAACAGCTGCCACTGGAAAGCGTCGCTGCGAGCATTCGCGTGCAATTGACCAAGGAGCACGCCAGTGCTGCTGCCAAGACCAAGGTTGATGAGCTGATTGCCAGTCTGCGTGATGGCAAGACGCCGCTTGATAGCCAGAGCTGGAAAGTCACCCACGCGGCAACTCGTGCTCAGGAAGGGGTTGATCCAACCGTGCTGCAAGCGTTGTTCCGCATGCCCAAGCCTGCAGCCAAGGACAAGCCGACTTTCAGCAGCGTGACTCTGACTGACGGTAGTCTGGTGATTGTGCGTCTGAACGGTGTGAGCGAAGCCGCAGCGCCTTCTGAAGAAGAGAAGGCTCAGTATCGTCGCTTCCTCGCGTCGCGCGTTGGCCAGCAAGACTTTGCGGCCTATCGCAAGCAGCTGGAGAGCCAGGCGGACATCAAGCGTTACTGATGCCTGACTGACCCGTTGGTGGTAAACAAAGACCCTGGCCGAAAGGCCGGGGTCTTTTGTTTTGTGCGGTTCAACGGCTGACTGAATTCTTTGGTCATCCAGTCAGCGCGCAGCGGCCAAATTACGGGTGTTCATCAATCATTTGTGGCTGCGACTTTTTCCGGTAAACGATGGTCAGTAGACTTGTATCGCTTACAAGACACTAATCCATACGCCGTTACGGGGTGATCTGTTGCACAATAGGCCCCGGATCGTTTTCTTCAGGATGTTCAATGTTCAAATCATTCCATGTGCGTGCCGCCGGGCTGGCGTTGGTACTGGCTGCAGCAGCCGGTTGTACCAAGGACCAGGCCATCTATGAGCATGAAAATTTCGATGATTCCGGGACGTTTTCGCGCAAATACCCGGTTACCGATGTCGCTTCCTGCGAGGCCGCCCGTCGGGCGTTGTTGAGCCAGGGCTACATCATCACCAGCACTGACCCGAAACTGGTCAGCGGTCACAAGAGCTTTCAGCAGACCGGCGACACGCATATGGAGATCAGCTTCAACGTGGTCTGCGCCGAAGACAGCAAGCATCACGCGACGATGTTCGCCAATGCCTTGCAGGACCGTTACGCGCTGAAGAAAACCAACAACTCCGCCAGCCTCGGCGTCGGTGTGTTGGGCTCGGTGTCGATGCCGATTGGTTCTTCCGATGATTCGATGGTCAAGGTCGCCAGTGAAACCGTGTCCTCCGGGAAGTTCTACGAGCGGTTTTTCACCCTGGTCGAGCTGTTCCTGCCGCCTGAGGTGAAGAAAGAGGCGCATATCGTCGAGAAGCCAAAGGCCGATCTGGGTGTGCCTGAACCCACGGCAGCCCCTGCAGCGCCAACATCCACGCCTGCAGCGACGCCAGCGCCAACTCCAGCGCCTGCCGTGCCAGCGGCGGCCGAGCCGGCGAAGGCTGCACCAGCGCCAGCGGAGAGTGCGCCGATAGAGCCTATATCCGCCGTATCGGCACCTGCGGCGTCGGTTGAACCTGCGAGCAATGCCGAGCCGACACCGGTGTCTGAAGTCGTCACGCCACCGGCGAATCCGAGTTCGTTGCCGGCGCCGACCGAGCCAATTCCGGCACTGCCATCGTCCGGCAAGTAATCTGAGGTCGAGCACTGTGGGGTCAATGGCTGATCCTGCAGTGTTTCTTCAGACGCATCTGCACTGCCAGAGGCTGATTTTCTTCAGCTTTTATTCATAGTATCCCGTGATAAATTCTTGAGTGCCTGCTACGTTTTACTAGCAGGAACGTTGTGCTGTGCCCGCGTCATTTTTCTTTCATGCGGGCACTTTATGCTGAGGGCGAAGGTCATTGGTATAACGGTTTAACTCGACTCAAAAGGACATCTCAATGGACGATTATCAAGAAGAGCTGCTTGAATACCAGGCGTTTGAACTGGACCCTCTGGAACCAGCCGAAGACGCCACCGAGTTGTAACAAAGCAGCTGCAGGAGCCGTCAGGCTGATTGCCTGTGACTGCGACGGAACTCGCCAGGTGTCTGGTTGTTCCAGCGTTTGAAGGCGCGCTGAAAGGCTTCGGCCGAGGCAAACCCTAGCAGGTAGGCGATCTCGCCAAAGGCCAGTTCCGTGTCACGGATGTAGGTCATGGCCAGATCGCGGCGAGTGTCGTTGAGAATGGCGCGAAATTGCGTACCCTCTTCGGCGAGCTTGCGACGCAAGGTCCAGGTCGGCAGCTTCAGGCGTGCCGCCACTTCTTCCAGGTCGGGTTCGCGACCTCCATTGAGCAACGGCCCCAGCAACTGAGTGATGCGTTCACGCAGGCTGCGGGTGCGGGTCAATTGCTCCAGTTCGCGCTCACACAGCTTGAGCAATAGACGCCAGGTACTCGGACAGTGCTCGGGGTTGCGCAGTGCCAGGCTGGCCTGACTCAGCCTTAGTTGGTTGTGCTCGGCACCAAACTGGATTGGACAATCACCCAGCAGTGCGTAGCGCTCGCGGTAATCCGGCTCGGCGAACTCGATGTCGATGCGTTCGGCGTGCAGCGGCTGGCGGCTCACGCTGGATAACTGCTGCAACCAGCTGGCGATGATCGAATCCACCACAAAGCGGTTATAGGCGTTGTACGGGCTGATGGAATAGAACCGTAGCCATGCGCCCTGGGCATCTTCATGGAAACTCGACTGGCCGCGGTAATTGGAGCCGTACAAGGCCTCGAAGCGAATCAGGCAACGCGCCGCTTCGCGCACGGTTGGCGCCTGAGCGGCAGTGACGCCGGCCAGCCCGACCTGGCTGAGGCGGCTCAGTTGGCCCATACGCAGACCCAGCGCCGGATCGCCTGTCAGTTGAATGGCCGCGTGGCCCAGGCGCATGTAGCGCGGGATCGACAGCCGCGCGCCGGCTTCGGCTAACCGGGCCGAGTCGAGTCCGTATTGTTCCAGCAGCGGCTGCGGGTCCAGGCCGTGGCTGGACACTGCGTCAGCCAGGCTATGGACGAAGCCGACCGACAGATCTCCGAGACGCATCGGCTGTGGTTTCATCACTTACAACCAGATATTGAGCAAACGTGCGCCGCGGGCTTCGCGGTCGGCGAAGTGTTGGCCGTTGCTGCTGAGAAAGCTCTGGCCGGCGCTGCCCTGATCCCAGAATTGTCCACGCAGGAACACGCTGACACCAGCACTGGCCTGACTGACCGGGCGCTGACTGGTCAACGTCAGGCGATGCCAGGCCTGGCCTTCGCTGAGCGAGCCGGGCTGGGGGCCGATTTCGCTCGGGGTCGATGAGCCTTTGTCACCGCGCCAGGGTTTGTCCCAGGTATTTCGGCCGATGACAAAGGCCGGCACGGCGATCAGTTGAGCGCCCTGATCGTTGAGTTTGCGATAGTTGTCCGGGTACCAGCTGTCGTTGCCGATCAATACGCCCAGGCGTCCGGCCGGGGTGTCGATGACATTGATCATTTGATCGGTGCTGGGCTGGATGAAGCCCCGTTGATCGAAGGCCGGGCTCAGCTGGCGCTGCGGTTGGCCGATCGGCAAGCCATCGCGACCGAACACCAGGCTGCTGTTGTACAGCGCACCACGACCGATTTTCAGTGTGCCGTCGCTGACACTGGGTTCGGGTAGCACGATGCTGCCCGCCACCAGGGTGATGTCGAACTCGTTGGCAAGCCCACCGAACAGCGCCTGGTACTGCCTGGCCATGCTCTTGGCTTTCATGCGCAGGTGCGCGTCATCCAGGCGGCTGTCGCCCTTGGCGCTGATCAACGCGCGCAAAAAGCTCAGGGGATTGCTCACTGCCAGCCAGTTCATGGCTTCGTCCAGCGTGCTGGCTTGATACAGCTCGTCTTTCTCGCCGCTGACCATCAGCCAGGTACCGATGTGTTCCGGCAGAACGACGATGGTCTTTTCGTTCAGCAGGCCTTGTTCGCGAGCCTGCTGCAGATAGGCCGCGAGCTTGCGGTGCAGGTGCTCGGGGCTTTGATAATCGGTGGGGAACAATTCGGGCTGGATGCCCAGCAAGTTGCCGCGATCGGCAGGAACGCCTTGGTTAACGGCGAGGTTGATGCGCAGGTCCGAGAGATAATGGCCAACCGGACGATCATCGGTCCACATCGCGTACGCGGCGATGACGGCGACAAACGCCATGGAAGCGGTCAGATAAAGAAGTTTGCGCATGGGGAAACAGTCAGCGGCCTGGTGCAGGATTCGCCGACTAGGGTAGGCCCCATGCTGATGAATGCCAAGAGGTGCTGCGCGTTTGGATCAATAAGTTGTCAGTTACGGTCATTGAGCGATGACAGGCCTGCTCTTAGTCTGTGGCACATGACCGATGGGTGCCAAAGAGCTCCCGCACTATTTTCGTGATTGTTCGTTGTGGAGCTACCGATGACTGCCGCTCATTACCCGCACCTGCTGGCCCCGCTGGACCTGGGTTTTACCACGCTGCGCAACCGCACCCTGATGGGCTCGATGCACACTGGCCTTGAGGAGAAGCCTGGCGGTTTTGAGCGCATGGCGGCGTACTTCGCCGAACGTGCTCGCGGTGGCGTTGGCCTGATGGTGACAGGCGGTATTGGTCCGAACGATGAGGGCGGGGTTTACTCCGGCGCCGCCAAGCTGACCACTCTCGATGAGGCGCTCAAGCACCAGGTCGTCACCCGTGCCGTGCATGAGGCAGGTGGCAAGATTTGCATGCAGATTCTGCACGCCGGGCGTTATGCCTACAGCCCGAAACAGGTCGCGCCGAGTGCGATCCAGGCACCGATCAACCCGTTCAAGCCCAAGGAGCTGGACGAGGAAGGCATCGAGAAGCAGATCAGCGACTTCGTCACCTGTTCGACCCTGGCGCAAAAAGCCGAGTACGACGGTGTCGAGATCATGGGCTCGGAAGGTTATTTCATTAACCAGTTCCTCGCAGCCCACACCAACCATCGCACCGATCGCTGGGGCGGCAGCTATGAAAACCGTATGCGCCTGCCGGTGGAAATCGTTCGCCGCGTACGCGAAGCGGTCGGCCCGAATTTCATCATCATCTTTCGCCTGTCGATGCTCGACCTGGTGGAGGGCGGCAGCACCTGGGAAGAAATCGTTCAGTTGGCCAAGGCCATTGAACGGGCCGGCGCGACCATTATCAACACCGGGATCGGCTGGCACGAAGCGCGGATTCCGACCATTGCCACCAAGGTTCCACGTGCAGCCTTCAGTAAGGTCACGGCGAAGTTGCGCGGGGAGGTAGGTATTCCGCTGATCACCACCAACCGCATCAACACCCCGGAAGTCGCCGAGCAGATCCTCGCCGAAGGCGATGCCGATATGGTGTCGATGGCACGGCCGTTCCTCGCCGACCCGGAGTTCGTTAACAAGGCCGCCGCCGGTCGCGCTGATGAAATCAACACCTGCATCGGTTGCAACCAGGCCTGCCTGGACCACACCTTCGGCGGCAAATTGACCTCGTGCCTGGTGAACCCGCGGGCGTGCCATGAAACCGAGCTCAACTACCTGCCAGTGCAGCAGATCAAGAAAATTGCCGTGGTGGGCGCAGGTCCCGCGGGTTTGTCTGCAGCCACCGTGGCTGCCGAGCGTGGCCATCAAGTGACACTGTTCGATTCTGCCAGCGAAATCGGTGGCCAGTTCAACGTCGCCAAGCGTGTGCCGGGCAAGGAAGAGTTCTTTGAAACCCTGCGCTACTTCAAGCGCAAGTTGCAGGCCACGAATGTCGAGGTATGCCTGAATACGCGGGTCGATGTCGCGCAGCTGGTGGACGGCGGTTATGACGAGGTGATTCTGGCCACCGGTATCGCGCCGCGTGTGCCGGCGATTCCGGGTGTCGAGAATGCCAAGGTGCTGAGCTACCTGGACGTGATCCTCGAGCGCAAGCCGGTCGGCAAGAACGTTGCGGTGATTGGCGCCGGCGGTATCGGTTTTGACGTCTCGGAGTTCCTCGTGCATCAAGGCGTCGCCACCAGCCAGGACCGCGAAGCGTTCTGGAAAGAGTGGGGCATCGATACTCACCTTGAGGCCCGTGGTGGTGTCGCCGGGATCAAGGCCGAACCTCACGCGCCGGCACGTCAGGTGTTCCTGTTGCAGCGCAAGAAATCCAAGGTCGGCGACGGTTTGGGCAAAACCACCGGCTGGATTCACCGCACGGGGCTGAAGAACAAGCACGTACAGATGCTCAACAGCGTCGAGTACCTGAAGATCGATGACGAAGGCCTGCACATCCGCATCGGTGAAACCGGTGAGCCGCAAGTACTGCCGGTAGACAACATCGTGATCTGCGCCGGGCAGGATCCGTTGCGCGAATTGCACGACGGCCTGGTAGCTGCCGGGCAGAATGTGCATTTGATTGGTGGCGCGGATGTAGCGGCCGAGCTGGATGCCAAGCGTGCGATCAATCAGGGGTCGCGACTGGCTGCCGAGCTCTAAGCGTACCAATGGCCATCGCGGGCAAGCCCGCTCCCACAGGTTCTGTGTTGTTCGCCGAATAGTGGTTCATCTCTGAACCCTTGTGGGAGTGGGCTTGCCCGCGATGGCGTTCTGACTGCTGCTAAGATGCCGGCTCTTCCCCAAAGAGCCGGCATCAATGCTTTCTCCTCCCAGCGACTGGCTGCCCCATGCCCCGCTTGAACGTCTTCATCTCGACTGGCTCGCCAGCGCCGGTATCGAGGTGGCGATCCTGCGTCTGGACCGGATCGACCCGCTGATCTCCGGCAACAAGTGGTTCAAGCTCATTGATCATCTAAGGGTGGCCCGCGAGGCCGGTGCCGAAGGTGTAATCAGCCTGGGCGGTGCCTGGTCCAATCATCTGCATGCGCTGGCGGCAGCCGGTAAGCGCTTTGGTTTTCCTACCGTCGGCCTGCTGCGCGGGCATCCGCAAGACACCCCGACCGTGGAGGATTTACAGGCCTTTGGCATGCAACTGCACTGGTTGGGTTACGGCGGTTATCGTGCGCGCCACGAGCCGGGTTTCTGGCAACCATGGCAAGCGCAATACCCGCAGCTGCATCCGATCCCCGAAGGCGGGGGCGGTCTGCTCGGTGCGCGTGGTTGCGGGCAGTTACTGACTCAGGTCGGCGAACAGTTGAACCAGTTGGGCTGGAATGACCATGACGGCTGGTGGCTGGCCTGCGGAACCGGCACCACGCTGGCCGGGCTGGTGCTGGCCGAGGCCCGAAGGCATCCGGTGTATGGCGTGCTGGCGGTGCCCGATGATCATGGGGTAGCGCAGCAGGTCGAGGCGATTCTCGGCGAATGCGGCTTGCCGGACGGTGGATATGAGCTGTTCGACGGCAGTTGCGGCGGTTTTGCCAAAGTCGACCCGACGTTGCTGGAATTTATCGAACGCTGCGAGCAGGCCAGCAGTATCCCGCTGGAGCCGCTGTACACCGGTAAAGCGCTATGGACACTCAAGCAACAGGTTGATGCTGGACGTTTTGCCGCCGGCACACGCTTGATCTTCGTGCACACCGGCGGCTTGCAGGGGCGTCGGGGTTTTGCGCCGATCAGTCAGGGCTGATGCGCTTGGGCATCATCCGCAGCAGGGTGTTATCGCGCACCACGTAATGGTGATACAGCCCGGCCACAGCATGCAGGCCGATCAGCCAATAGCCGAGGGTGCCTGCCAGTTCATGCCAGCCCTTGATCTGCTTGGCCAGCGGTTTGTCCTCGCTGATCAGCAACGGCAGGTCGATGCCGTAGAACATCACCTGATGACCGTTGGCGCTGGTGACCAGCCAACCGAGAATCGGTGTGGCGATCATGAATATATACAACGCCCAGTGCATCAGCCGGGCAAGCAAGGTTTGCCATTGGGGCGATGCCGGGAAGATTTGCGGAGCGCGTCCCAGGCTACGGGCGAACAGCCGTAACCAGACCAGTGCGAACACGGTCAGGCCGAACATGTAGTGCGCTTCCGTGATCAGGGTTCGACCGCCACTGCCCCTGGGAAACATCCCCCGCAGTTCGATACTGGCGTAAACCAGCGCCAACAGTACCAGCATCAACCAATGCAGCATGATTGATACGGTGCTGTAGCGTGATTCGGAATTCTTCCAGGGCATACGGTTTTTCCTCGCTTATCAGGTCTGAAGCCCCCGTTCTTGTATGACGGAGTGAGTTAACTGTAATCCTGTTTGCGAGGATTTGCCTGAGTCAGATCAGGCTTCGTGCCTTATCGAACGCTCTGCGACAGACTATTGGGTAGAAAAAAAGCGCCAGCCCCGGTTCGGGGGCTGGCGCTTTTTTTGCGCTTGACGCGGTAATCAGCTGCTTTGCGGCATCTCACCGTTGGCCAGGCGCTTGTTGATGTCGGCGATCACTTCCGGCAGGTCGGTGATGGTGTCGATCATGTAATGCGGACGTGAACCTTCGAACAGGGCGTGAATACGCTTGCTTTCGCGGGTCAGTTTGTCGCTGCCCAGCGCGCGATAACCGTCGTAGGTCAGGCCCAGCGCGTTGCCCGAGCAGATCAGCGCGACGGTCCACATGCCGGCACGGCGACCTTCGAGTATGCCTGGCACGGTGTCGTCGATCTTTACGCAGGCGGCGACATCGTCAATGCCCAGTGCGATCACGTTTGCCAGGGCTTGAGCCGGCCATGGGCGGCCATTCGGCACTTCATCGGTGGCGACTACATGGTCAGCCACGTAGCCGTTGATGGCGGCCAACTCGACGACTTTATCCATGACTTGCTTCGGATAACCGGAGCACGAGCCGATTTTGATCCCTTGCTGGCGCAGGTTGGCGATAGTGTCCAGGGCTCCCGGGATCAGCGCCGAGTGCTCGGCGATTTTTTCGATTTGCAGCGGCATAAAGCGTTTGTAGATGGCCGTCACGTCATCGTCGCTCGGCGTACGACCGAAAACCTTGCGATAGCGCTCGGCCACTTCGGGCTGATCGCAGAGCGTGCGAATGTGATCCCACTTGCCCATGCCCATTGGCCCACGGGCTTCTTCGATGGACACCTGGACATCGAATTCGGCAAAGGCTTCGACGAAGATCCGGGTCGGTGCGAAAGAACCGAAGTCGACCACGGTGCCAGCCCAGTCGAGGATGGCGGCTTGCAGCCGAGTTGGGTTGTTGTAGTTCATGGTAATCAAATCCTGTGGCAACTGGCTAATAGGGGAGCTGTTTTTGGTGGGAGCGAGCCTGCTCGCGATGTGGGCCTGACATTCAGCAAATGTGTTGGCTGACAGTCCGCTATCGCGAGCAAGCTCGCTCCCACAGGGGGCAGTGGTGAGTCAGATATCGAGGACTTCCATTTCGTGCAGCACCTCGGCGATGGCCGCCACTGCCGCATGCATCTCGGCCTGATTGACATGGCCGATGCAGCCGACGCGGAAGGTTTCTACCTGGGTCAACTTACCCGGGTAGAGGATGAAACCCTTGGCCTTCACACGTTCGTAGAATGCTTTGAACTGGTAACGCGGATCTTTCGGCGCATGGAAGGTGACGATGATCGGCGCCTGGATCGCCGCGGGCAGAAAGCTGCGTAAGCCGAGTTTGGTCATCTCATCAAGCAGCACCCGGCAATTGTTTGCATAACGCTGATACCGCGCCGGCAGGCCACCTTCTTCGTTGTATTGCAGCAGTGCTTCGTGCAACGCCGCGAGCACGTGGGTCGGTGGAGTGAAGCGCCATTGGCCGGTTTTGGCCATGTAGGCGTGTTGGTCGAACAGGTCCATCGCCAGCGAGTGGGAGTTGCCGGCGGCATTCGCCAGGGCGGACTTGTTGGCGAAGACGAAGCCCATGCCTGGTACGCCCTCCAGGCATTTGCCCGAGGCGGCGATCAGTGCGTCGAACGACACTTTTTGAGCGTCGATCGGCAGCGCGCCAAAAGAACTCATGGCGTCGATGATCAGACGTTTGCCGTGCCGGGCGATGACCTGGGCGATTTCCGGCAACGGGTTAAGAATCCCGGTGCTGGTTTCGCAGTGGATCAGCGCCACGTGGGTGATGCTGCTGTCAGCGTGTAGCAGGCGGTCGACGTCGGCGGCAGTGGTCGGTTGGTCTTCGGCCGTTTCGAAGGTGCTGTAAGAGCGGCCGAGGACTTCACAGATCTTCGCCAGGCGTTTGCCGTAAGCACCGTTGATCAGCACCAGCACTTTGCCGTCGCGAGGCACCAGGCTGCCGATGGCCGCTTCGACGGCGAAAGTGCCGCTGCCCTGCAACGGCACGCAGTGGTGGCTATCGGCACCGTTGATAATCGCCAGCAGCTGCTCGCAGACGCTGGCGGTCAATTGATTGAAGCGCTCATCCCACGAACCCCAGTCCACCATCATCGCCAGACGGGTGCGCTGCGAGGTGGTCAATGGGCCGGGAGTGAGCAGGATGGGTTCGGCAGTACTCATTCGGGTGTTCTCGCAATCGGTGGGATGAAGCTGCGGGAGATAAATTGCAATTTGCCGTGCCATCAATCAAATTGTTTGTTGTTATGCCTGCCATCAGTAAGGCCGATAGCTATGAATCTGTTCCAACTCCGTGCATTTGATGCCGTGGCCCGCGAAGGCAGCTTCACTCGCGCCGCTGCCCGTTTATTCATCAGCCAGCCGGCGGTCACCGGACATATCAAGGCGCTGGAGGAGCACTATCAGATCACTCTGCTGCGGCGCACCGCGCGGCGGGTCGAGCTGACGGAGGAGGGCACCAGGCTTGCGGCGATTACCCGGGCGATGTTCGGCCTGGCCGAAGAGGCGCAAGTGATGCTTGAGGCCAATCGGCAGTTGTTGACCGGTCGGCTGGAAGTGGCGGCGGACGGTCCGCACCTGGTCATGCCGATGCTCGCCAGCCTGCGAGCGCGGTATCCGGGGATCACCGTGAACCTGCGGTTGGGCAATGCCCAGGAAACCCTCGCGGCGTTGTTGTCCGAGCACGCCGACGTGGCGGTGCTGACCGAGCTCGAGCCGCGCAAAGGTTTGCACCTGCAAGCCTTGAGCGAGTCGCGGATCTGCGCGTTGGTGCCGGCCGGGCATCCATGGTCGGCGCTACGTGATGGGGTTGCGCTCAAGCAATTGGATCAGGTGATCATGGTCTTGCGTGAGCCAAGCTCAATCACCCGTCGCACGTTCAATGAGGCCTGCGCTCAGGCCGGGATCAATCCGCGGGTGCTGCTGGAGCTGGACAGTCGGGAGGCGGTGACCGAGGCGGTGGCGGCCGAGCTGGGGGTGGGCGTGGTGTCTTCGGTGGAAGTCAGCCACGACCCGCGCGTGCAGGCGGTGCCGATTATTGGCGAAGGACTGGTCAACCGGCACATGATTGGTTGCATGGAGCGGCGGCGGGACTTGCGGTTGATACAGGCGTTTTTCGATCTCGCACCGACCTAACCACCCGATCGTTCCCATGTTCTGCGTGGGAATGCATCCGGTGACGCTCCGCGTCACAATTCAAACGCGGACGCAGAGCATCCAGGGCGGCATTCCCACGCGGAGCGTGGGAACGATCATTGAGCGTCAATAGAACCTAGGAAGTAGCGTCCGGGCCGTTCACCAGCCAGTCGAACAGCAGACGCGCCTCACGCGGTTGGCACTGAGCGTTGGTGGGGTTGGCGTTGTCGATGAAGCTCAGGCGTTGTTCGCTGTTCCAGTGTTGCTGGAAATAATCGGCCAGCGCCACGCATTGCCCGGGATACAGCAGGCAGAGTTGTTCGGGAGTACGGGCGAACTCGCTGGCCAGGCGCTGTTTCTGTTCTATCGTCAGCGACAGGTTGCCCAGTGCCTGGCTTCTTCCGCTCATCAGCACATCGTCACGGTTGAGGCTCCCCAGTTCCTTGAGCCGGGGACGCGGCATGCGCACGATGTACCACGTGGTGTCGGCCAGGCGTTCGGTGGTAGCGCAAGGCCGCTCGAACAAGTAGATCTCGCCGCTCCAGCCCATCGGCGACGCCTTCTGTTCAGCCGCCACTACCGGTTGCGGTTCGCCCGCTTGTACGCCAACGAAACCCGTACAAAGCACAGGTCGATCAGGATCGCCGTCGAGGAAACTCACGTGCACTTCGCTGCCGGCCAGTGGCAAGGTCGGGCGCCCCGTCCCCGTATGAGCGATCGGCAACCAGATGCCTGAGGAACCTTGCCTGTCGGAGTGCGCATCAGGCCACAGGCAGACGTTGATTCGCCCGTGTTCGTCGAGGTGCGGCGGTATTCCTGCCGGACCGAGGACCTCAGCCGTCTGGTAACCGCGGATACTCGGTCGGGAATGTTTGAGGGCCGGGCGGAACGCGGTCGACCAGGGAATGGCCTTGAACTGATTGCGATAACCCGCTGCCTTGGACAACACCTTGTCCGCGCCAGGCGTTTCGCCCTGGTGCAGCACTTCGCTCAACAACCATTGATCGTTGAACGCCGGGACGGGATGTCCGGTGACTTGCAGCAGCCGGCCGCTGAGCAGTTCGGGCAGTCTACTGTGGCCCTGAACCAGGCGATGCAGGCTGCGCAGACGCTCGAGTTCGCGGCGACCGAGCTGGTTACGACGGGCTTGCGCCGGGTCGATTCGACCCGTTGGGTGCAAGCTGTCGAGGTAGGTCTGGTTGGCGCAGGCGTCAGGTTCGAGGGGTGTGCGGTCAGCGTTGGCGTGCTGCACAAAGGTGGTTTGCGGCCCTGTGGTCGGCCGGCTATGGCATTGAAAGAGCTGGCTGATCCGCGGCTGTCCGGCATCCCGTGCTGTGGGGTGAAAAGCACTCTCGACCGGTCGCTGTGCAAAGCTGTCGCTGTCATCGGCGAACACCAGCACGTGCCGGTCGTGTTGATGTTCGAAGTGATAGTGGATGCCTTCCTCTTCGCACAGTCGTTGCAGCAGGTTCAGGTCGGTTTCGTCGTACTGGATGCAGAACGGACGCTGCGGATATTCACCGTTTGGCAACTCGAAACGGTAGCTGTCGGACGGTAGTCGATGCTCGGCCAGCAGCCGGCGCAAGATTTCTGGCACGCTCAGTTGCCGGAATACCCTTCGACGGTGCTGCTGCTCCAGTGCGAGCAGGTGGGGGGCGAGGTTCAGGCAGTAGCCGATCTGCTGCGCGCCGCAGTATTGCAGGCCGGCGCTGTGGATGATGCCATGGATGCCGGCGGTGGGGCTCAGGCTGAGGAAGGCCGGTTGATGCAGCAGTAGGTCCAGATTCATTGCGGGCTGCGGGCCGCGCATTTCGATGTCGAATCGATAGACCTGATTGAGGGCTTCGCTACCGCTGAATTGTCGGACCTGAAAACTCAAGGCGAGCTCGGTGAGCGTCAGGATGAAGGGGCTTTCCATGTCGTTGTGCATCAAACACTCTTCTACCAGGAAGTACGGGGCACAGAGGTTACGAAACACCGGCGCTCAATAGTCACCGTAAACCTGCTTTTCAGAAAAGCCCTACAACAGGTTGTGAAGATGTCGATCGCTCACAACACTTTTTGGTCGATTGCCAACTTTTTGCCGTATAAACTTGCACAAAGCGTCGGCCAATAGATGTCTCGGCGCCACAGATCAAGAGAGTGAGTAATGGGCGCACAGTGGAAGGTTAAACACAAAGAAGCGGCAGCCAACGCCAAGGGCAAGATCTTCGGCAAACTGGTGAAGGAAATCACCATTGCTGCACGTAACGGCGCAGATATCAGCACCAACGCGCACCTGCGTCTGGTGGTCGAACAGGCGAAAAAAGCCTCGATGCCGCGTGAAACCCTGGAGCGTGCAATCAAGAAAGGCTCGGGCCAGCTCGGCGAAACCGTGCAGTACCACCGCGTGACCTACGAAGGCTTTGCCCCGCATCAGGTGCCGCTGATCGTTGAATGCGTGACTGACAACATCAACCGTACCGTGGCGGAAATCCGTGTGGCGTTCCGTAAAGGTCAGCTGGGGGCTTCCGGTTCCGTGGCCTGGGACTTCGACCACGTGGGCATGATCGAGGCGTCTCCGGACAGCCCGGATGCCGATCCGGAAATGGCCGCTATCGAAGCCGGTGCACAGGATTTCGAGCCGGGCGAAGACGGCGCGACCCTGTTTATCACCGAAGCCACTGATCTGGACTCGGTACAGAAAGCCTTGCCTGAGCAGGGTTTCACGGTGCTGTCGGCGAAGCTCGGCTACAAGCCGAAGAACCCGGTCAGCGGCCTGACCGACGCACAAATGGAAGAAGTCGAAGCCTTCCTCGAAGGCCTCGATAACCATGACGACGTGCAGGACATGTTTGTCGGGTTGGCGGGTTAATTTGTGATCTGACCTGTGGCGAGGGAGCTTGCTCCCGCTCGGCGGCGTAGCCGCCGTCGTTGTTGGGATGGCTTTGCCGTCCAGCGGGAGCAAGCTCCCTTGCCACGGGTTTTGTATCTGCCGTTAGTGATTTGAGTTACAGGCGGCCAACTCTTGCATGATCTCGCTGAATCCTGGACGCGCCAGCACGTCCGGCTGACAGCAGCGACTCTGCAAATCCATCAAACGCTCACGGCGTTCAACGCTCAAGCCTGAGTCGATCCGCTCCAGCAACTCACCCAACAGAATCCCGAAGGCCCGCACTTCGATGCGTTGCAGCGCGCGCGTTTCAAGCGTGTCAGACGTGGCATGGAAGGATGCGGCGCCAAAGTCACCCAACAGGCAATCACCGTGCTCATTCCACAACGTGTTGTGGCCGTACAGGTCGCCGTGGGTGATGCCCTGCTGATGCAGGTGCGCAGCGGCCGAGGCAATGCCGCTGGCGATCCGCAGCGCCACCGCTGCACTGAAACGGGTGTCCTCTGCGTACACATCACGGCTGCAAGACGCCAGGCTCGGTAACGCCGCCAGGTTGCGATAGCTCGGCTCGATCAAGTGCATGACCAGCCCGGCCTGAGCCTGCGGATGCCCGACGATCCGCCCCTCGACCTTGATCAGGTTGGGATGAATACCAGCGGTGATGCAGGCATTCATCTCATGCAGCGGTGAGCCGTCGCTGGTCATGTGCCCCTTGTAGAGTTTCACTGCGACCTTGCGCTCAGGCTGCGACGGTTGCTCCCACACGGCCTGGTGAATCACCCCGGAAGCGCCTTCGCCCAATTGTTGCTGCAGGTGCAGTTGCGACCAGGGAATGTTCGGCGTGGCTTCGAGCGCGGCGGCATCGGCCTCGGTTTCCAGCGGGTTGCCGGCGTACGCCAGCCATGCCAGCCCTGGCAATGTCAGCAGCCATTGCGGTAACTCGGTCATGCGGTTGGCGGCGATGCGGATCAGCTCCAGCTGATGGCACTGGCTCAAGCTTGCGGGCAGGCTTTGCAGGTGGTTGCCGGCGAGCATCAATTTTTGCAGGTGCGGCCGTTCGCCCAATTCGCTTGGCAATTCGCTGATGCAGTTGTCGGTCAGGATCAGCCAGCGCAGCAGTGGCGGCAGCGCGGCGGCCGGGACTCGTTCAAGGCGATTGGCCTTGAAGCCGATCATCGTCAGTTGCGCGCATTGACCGAGGCAGGTCGGCAGCTCGCGGAACTGATTGTCCGAGCAAAACAGCACGCGCAGATGCGTCAGGCGATGCAGGTCATCCGGCAAGCTGCTCAAGGCATTGCCGCTGAGGTTGAGCACCTCCAGGGTGCCTGCCAGGTCGAAGATTTCCCGGGGAAACTCGGTCAGGCCGCACGACAGATCCAGACGTTTGAGCCCTGCAAGCGCGCCGGCCCGCAGTTGTGCAAGGGTATGCATGAACACATCCAACCAATGAGAAGAGAACGGCAAGTCGCCCACAAAAAACGCCGCCATGATAACGACAAAAGCTGCTGCGCTGGACGCTTTATAGCGCCGGCCCGACGTCTACTGGCTGCAGTAATCGCGAGGGCCGCCGACTTCCATGACCTGCATGCGCGCTTGGATCAGGTCGATGACCGGTTTGAAACGTGTGTGGTAGAGCGGGTTGGGCAACAAACCCTGGGGCGGATACGGTCCCGGTGGCACGTCCGGCAGCCAGCGTTACAACCTGTCATTCAGCTTTGAAGCTTTAAAACCGCTGCATCTGCTTGAGCATTGGCGTCGCCGGATCCCGGGTTTCGCTAACCATCGCATAGTTGTACCCGGCCCCGGACCAGTACTCGGCCTGCAACTCACCGTCGCTACGACTGCCACGTGGCAGCAGGTAGTTCTTCGGGCCTGGCGGGCGGATGTAAAAACTGATCTTGCGGCCGCTCTGGTCTTCATACATCACCATCGCTGCGGGGCCCTGTTCGGTGCTCAGCAACCGTCCGCTGACCGGTTTGAACCCCGAGTTGGCGAGGTTCGGCAAGCGATCGGCCCGGGAAAAATAACGGTCGAGCCAGCCCTGCATATCGCCGGCATCGGTGATCTTGTAATCAGCCGGCAGGATGCCTTGCTGGGCGAACATCCGGTAGGCCTGCAGTGCATCGGTCATCGGTGGTATTGCACCCACCATGGTCATTTCTCGCGCTTGCCAGCCGCTGAGGCCGCCAATACTGACCGCGATCAGCAACACGGCGGCGCTGGCCAAGTGGCGGCGGGACTGTTGTTTCAGACGCTGGCGAATCACGCTGGGGTCGAGGTTCGGGTTGGGCGGTTGCTGCAAGGCACCGCTCAAGGCAGCGCGCAGTTGCTGGGCGTCCTGTTGCCAGGCCTGAACCTGCTCGGCAACGTGCGGATTGGCCGCCAGGTACGTTTCCACCAATCGCCGGTCCACGTCGTTGAGTTGATGGTCGACGTAGGCGTGCAGGTCACTGACGCTTGGGGGCATGCTGATCATTTGAGTATCCGCAAAGAAGGGCTGGTGATTTCGCCGTCGCTGAGCAGGCGCAAGGCCTGGCGAGCGCGGGACAGGCGAGACATCACGGTGCCGGTGGGGACGCCGAGAATCTCGGCAACCTCCTTGTAACTCAAGCCTTCCACCGAGACCCAGAGCAACAGCGCGCGTTGCTCGGTGGTCAGTTTATCGAAGGCTTGCAGTGTTGATTGCGCCAACACCGTGCGTTCGACCGAGGGCTGTGCATCGTCGCGACCGGTGAAAAATTCGAGCATTCGCGCATAACGCCTTGAGCGTCGATGGGCGTCGAGAAATTGTCGATACAGAATTGAAAACAGCCAGGCGCGCAAGTCGCCGTCCGGGCGTTTGTTGCCCCAACCTGACAGCGCTCGCTCAAGGCACGACTGCACCAGATCGTCAGCGTTGCTGGGGTTGCGCGTCAGCGAGACGGCAAAACGCCGTAGCCTGGGGATGAGTTCACGTAACGGTTCGTCGAGATCGTTCATGGAATGCTGGCTAGTCATTACGCTTTGGATCAGGAAGACGCTCGGCAGGGGAGGTTATTCCAGCATTGGAAAAATAAATACCGGGCCATGGAATAAACCTCCGCGGGCTTCGTCTGATTGATCCTTTCCACCGGTGGCCCACGGCCCTGGAGATGTTCACATGGTTGATCGTTCACCACCGCCACGGCCTGACAAAATCCCCCTGAGCCGCGCGAGCCTGGCCTTGCGCCTGGCAGGTATCGGCGCGGTAGTCACCGCACTGGCCGGGGCCCTTGCCTATGTCAATGGCACGTTTGACCCGCAGCGTCTGACACCCAAAGCGCTGGTCGACGTGTTGGAGAAAAACAATGGCGTACACCCGGGGTTTCGGCGCAATCACGCCAAGGGCGTGTGCGTGGTCGGGTATTTTGAAAGCAGCAGCGAGGCGCGTCCGTATTCAACCGCAGAGGTCTTCAGTGCGGCACGAACGCCGGTTGTCGGGCGTTTTGCGTTACCCAGCGGCAATCCCTATGCGCCGGACAGCAGCGTGCCGATCCGCAGCCTGGCGTTGCGCTTCAAACAGGCCAACGGTCAGCAATGGCGCACGGGAATGAACAGCATGCCGGTGTTCCCTGTGGGCACACCTGAAGCGTTCTATCAGTTACAACAAGCCCAGACACCGGACCCGGCCACCGGCAAACCCAATCCTGCCAGCGTCCCGGCGTTTTTTGCCACACACCCGGAAACCGCGCCTTTCCTGCAATGGGTCAAGACCGCCAAGCCGTCGGCCAGTTACGTGACCGAGACCTACAACGGCATCAACGCTTTCTATCTGGTCAACGCCGCGGGTCAGCGTCAGGCGGTGCGCTGGAGCGTGGTCCCCGTGGCGCGAGATACGGTCGGCGCCAGCGCCCCTGAAGGTGCGGACTTTCTTGAAAAGGATCTGCTCCAGCGCTTGAAGAGCGGGCCGCTGCGTTGGCAACTGAATATGACGCTGGCCAATGCTGCTGATCCGACCAACGACGCCAGCAAGGCCTGGCTGGGTGAGCGCAAGGTCCTGAACGCTGGGACGCTGGTGCTGGAAAGCGCCCAGGCACAAAACGATGGCGAATGCCGCGACATCAATTACGACCCGTTGGTCTTGCCGAGCGGTATCGAGGGTTCCGAGGACCCGTTGCTGGCCGCACGTTCGGCAGCTTATGCCCGTTCTTACCTGCGTCGAACCGCTCAAGTCGACCAGTTACCCACCGCCAAACAGGAGTCGCCACAATGAGCGCGCACCCTCATCATTTCGCTCCACTGGCGCGGCTGCTGCATTGGCTGATGGCGGTGATGATCATTACCATGTTGTTTATCGGTGCCGGCATGGTCGCGTCAGTCTCCGAGCGTCATGAATGGTTGATCCATCTGCACAAGCCATTGGGTATTGCGATTTTGTTGTTGGTGATCGTGCGTCTGTTTGTACGCTTCTCGACTCGCCAACCGCCGTTGCCGACAGACTTGCCGGGCTGGCAAGCGCTGGCGGCCAAGGCATCGCATGTGCTGCTTTACGCGTTGATGCTGATTTTGCCGTTGCTGGGTTGGGCGATGATCTCGGCGGCAGGGGACCCGGTGATGCTCGGCAGTTCGTGGCAATTGCCCGCGATTGTGCCGGCGAATGCGCTGCTGTTTGCCTTTCTGCGCAGGGCCCATGGTTATCTGGCGTACGTGCTGTTTCTGACCGTTCTGTCGCACCTGGCAGCGGCGTTGTTCCATGGCTGGGTGCATCGTGATGGGGTGTTGCAAAGCATGTTGCACGGCAAGGATCACTGATCGACTGGCACGGCGCATCGCTCAGGTGCACTGCTTTTCAGTGTCAGTAGCCAATAGACCAGCGCCACGGCGTTGATCCCCGCGCCCAGCCATGGAACAGCGCCGCCGAGTGAAAGATGGCTGCACACCTTTCGGCATGCAGCCATTGAGAGGCATCAACGCAGGGTGCCAACCATCTCCGCGATCGTCGACAACACATCCTTGCCCAACTGCATCGAACGTTTGCCCGACCAGCCGGTGAGTGCATTCGGTGCGTCGTTGTTGTCCTTGAATGGCATTTCGAGGGTCAGTGACAGGCAATCGAACTTTTCGCCGACGCTGTTGCAGGCCAGGGTCATGTTGGCTTTGCCCGGGAGGTCGCGGGTGTAGCCGTGGGTGGTCTGGAAGTCGCGGGTCAGGTGTTTCAGATGACTGCGAAAGTGCTCTTCGAGTTTTGCGATTCGCGGCGTGTAGCCCGGGTTGCCTTCGCAGCCAGCAGTGAACACGTAGGGGATTTCTTCATCGCCGTGGATATCGAGGAACAGGTCGACACCGTACTTCTCCATTTGCTGTTGAACGAAGAGTACTTCCGGGCTGGTGTCCTGGCTCGCGCTCTGCCAGGCGCGGTTGAGATCCTTGCCCATGGCGTTGGTCCGCAAGTGACCATGGAAGGCGCCGTCCGGGTTCATGTTCGGCACCAGGTACAAATCGGCACTGGCCAGCAGTTTGTTCAACTCAGGATCATTGTGCTGTTGCAGACGTTCAATGACACCTTCCATGAACCACTCGGCCATGTGTTCGCCGGGATGCTGCTGGGCGATGATCCAGACCTTGCGCTGGCCCTCGGCGCCGCTGCCTTTGCGCAACAATTGAATATCCCGGCCTTCGACGCTTTTGCCGGTGGCCAGCAGTTCGGTGCCAGCCTTGCTCAACGCCTGGTCGATCAGCCAATCGTGGCGTCCGCGGCTGTAGGGTTCAAAGTAGGCGAACCAGGCGTGAGTCTCGGTGGCTTCGAGGCTGAAGCGCAGGCAGTCGCCTTCAAAGATCGTCGGCACACGGAACCAGTTGACGTGGTCATACGAGGCCACCGCCTGGTAACCGTCCCATGCCTTGTGATAGGAGGATTTACTGGCGTTGTTCAGTCGAAACCAATGTTCCTGGCCGACGTGCAGACCACTGGCCTTGAAGTGAAACCACTGGAAATGCTGACTGCGGGTATCGGGTTTGATGGCCAGCAAGGCCTGTAACGGATTGCTGATGTCCAGCACCTCGATGTTGCCGCTGTCGAAGTTGGCGGTGATCTCAAAGGAGCGGTGGGCCACGGTCATAATCTATTCCTGAATATGATTTTTATGGCTGTTACTTTACACGCAAGGGTGGGAAAACCGAGGGCAATTTGCGGGGGGATAAAATGGGGGGCGTCGTCCTTGACGCAGCCGCAGCTTAGTGTTTATGCGATTGATTCTCAAGTGCTATTTTTGGCGGCTTAAAGCCCGTGCTTGAGCGGTTTGTTGCAAAAAGATGCTCTTTTGATATCATCCGCGCCATCGAATTCAGCAGCACCAGTCTTCATTAGCCTGAAGCCATAGCCAGAATAACTGGCAAAAAAAGACCCGGCAAAAAGCCGGGTCAAAAACCGTGATTAGCCTGATGAGGAGATATTCCAGGAGTCCGACCTAAGGTCTCTTGGTCTATCGACTGATCTCGCGACCAGCTGAATGCAATAATAATCATTATCATTTGCAAGTCAAATGTTTTCACCTGCCTTATAGGAAGAATTTTTCCTGTGGCTGCCCCAAACGTCTGTGGCTTGAGTCAGATCGCAGCGTTCTCTGATCGTGTTTTCCTGTTCATCCTTTCTGGTCACCGTCCAGGGACCTGTCCACCATGGCCTTGGCCATGTCGATCATGTGTACGACTGAAAATGCCAGATCGCGGCTTGCGCCATGCAGGTTGTCTGCCGATTCATAAGCGGTCGCAGCGGCACAGCGCAGTAAGTCCGATGCATGGACCAGAGCTTCTTCGCTGCTGATGTTACGGTTTACATCGAAGAATCGCTCCGCGACTTCGAACTCTGAAACAGTTGGTTTCAAGTAATAATCCAAGGCGCGTTGAGCTGCCGCACAGCCCTTGAGCGAGGTGAAGTTCGCGTCGATTTCTTGTTCGGCCGTGTCTTTGCGGGTGATATCCATGGTGGGTAATGCTCCGTGGGTGGGGCGATTGAGTAATTTGAATCCTAGTACAAACTGTATTCATGACGAAAAATTAAATACTACAATGTGTGTGTTGAGGGTCCGACTACGCGAAGTATTGTTCCGCCCATGGATAAATGGATTGAGTTGGTCAAGGCCAAGATGAGTGAGCTCAAAATCACTCAGGAAAAGCTCGCAGAGCGTCTCGCAATGTCTCAGGGCGGCGTCGGCCATTGGCTGAACAAGCGTCGCCAACCCAGCCTCGAGGACATGAACCGGGTGCTTCGGGAGTTGGGGCTGGGGTTTCTCGAAGTCGCCCTGGTGATCAGGGAGCCCGAGCTCGCGGATGACGAGGCGCAAGAGGGCGATTACGAGGTGTCGCTGGCGCAAAAGTACAACCCGTACTTCCGCTACCCGGTCAGTGACTGGCGTGGCATCAGTGAGGTGCGTGAGGCTGCGCCGGCTGTTTATGCCAAGGGGCGTCACGAGTTATCGGATTATCACGCCCAAGGTCCGGCGTTCTGGCTGGTCGTGGTCGGCGATGCGATGACCGCACCGAGCGGCATCAGTATTGCGCAAGACATGCTGATTCTGGTCGATCCGGCCGTTGAAGCCGTGCCCGGCAAACTGGTGATCGCGCAGTGGCCAGACAGCGCCGAAGCGACATTCCGCATGTTGATCGAAGAGGGCGGTCAACGGTATCTCGTGCCGCTGAACCCGACTTATCCGAAAGCCCTGTTTACCGACGAGTGCCGAATCATTGGTGTGGTGGTGCAGGCAACTGCCAAGTTCTAGTCAGACAGGTCCTACGGCGTAGGACCTGTCATCAGGCCGCGATTATTCCAGCTCCACCAGCGCGCTGCCTTCGTTGACCATCTCGCCTTCCTGGCAATACAAGGCTTTGACCACACCTGCATGGGGTGCGCGAATGCTGTGCTCCATTTTCATCGCCTCCAGTACCACCAGTTGCGCACCGGTTTCGACCGTTTGCCCTGGCGTTACCAATACACGGACGATGCTGCCATTCATTGGTGCGGTCAGGCCACCCTGATGACTATGGCTGGCTTCCACCGCGGCGATAGGGTCGTAAGGCTTGATGCAGCGCAGGTCACCTTCCCATTGCAGGTACAGGGTTTCACCCTGACGGATGGCGCGATGCTGACGGCGCAAGCCGTGATGTTCGACCAGTAATTGCTCACCGTTGAGCTCGGCGTTGCGGGTGTCGGCGGGGGGCAGGGTGATTGCTCGATCCTGGTCTTCGCAGCTTAAGTGCAGCGTGGTTTCTGCTGGCAACCCGGCACGGAAACCGCTGCCGACGGCCCACGGTGAACCCGGGTCATCAGCGCGTATGTGGTGTGTCTGGCCTTGCGCAAAGGCTTGAGCGGCGGCTTGCCAGAACTCATCGCTGAGTTCGTTTGGCGCTGGCAGCAATTGTTCCTGATAACGTGGGATGAATCCGGTATCCAGCTCAGCCGCAGCGAAGGCCGGGTGTCCGATGATTCGGCGCAGAAAGTTGATATTGGTCTTCAGCCCGCCAATGGCGAACTCATCCAGCATGCTCAGCAGCCGCAAACGTGCCTGTTCACGATCCTCGCCCCAGGCGATGAGCTTGCCAAGCATCGGATCGTAGAACGGCGAAATGCTGTCGCCTTCCTCGACACCGCTGTCGACGCGCCGGCCCGGGCCCGCGGCTGACTCGCGGTACAGCGCCAGGTGCCCGGTGGCCGGCAAGAAGTCATTGCTCGGGTCTTCGGCGTACAAACGCACTTCAATCGCATGGCCGAGCAACGGCACCTGCGCCTGAGTCATGGGTAGCGGCTCGCCTTGGGCGACACGAATCTGCCACGCCACCAAATCGAGACCGGTGATGGCTTCCGTGACCGGGTGCTCGACCTGCAGGCGCGTGTTCATCTCCATGAAGAAGAACTCACCGCGCGAATCCAGCAGAAACTCCACGGTGCCTGCGCCGACGTAACCGATCGCTTGTGCCGCACGGACTGCCGCGTCCCCCATGGCTTTGCGCAGTTCCGCGCTCAGGCCGGGGGCCGGCGCCTCCTCGACGACTTTCTGGTGACGACGTTGAATCGAACAATCACGTTCGTTGAGGTACAGGCAGTTACCGTGCTGATCAGCGAAGACCTGAATTTCCACATGCCGTGGTTTGAGCAGGTACTTTTCCACCAGCATCCGCGAATCGCCAAACGAAGATTGGGCTTCACGCTGCGCCGAGGCCAGGGCTTCGGCCAATTGGCTGACGTCCTCGACCACTTTCATGCCTTTACCACCGCCCCCGGCAGTCGCCTTGAGCAGCACCGGATAGCCGATGCGCTCGGCAGCATCGCGGAAGGTTTCCAGGTCCTGAGCTTCGCCGTGATAACCCGGTACCAGCGGTACACCAGCGGTTTCCATCAAGGCTTTGGCGGCCGATTTGCTGCCCATGGCGTCAATGGCCGAAGCGGGTGGGCCGAGGAAAATCAAGCCGGCGGCTTCAATGGCGCGCGCGAATCCGGCGTTCTCCGAGAGAAAGCCATAACCCGGGTGAATCGCCTGAGCGCCGCTGGCCTTGGCGGCAGCGAGCAGTTTGTCGATTTGCAGGTAGCTGTCAGCCGCTTTGCTGCCACCCAGGTCGACGCGGATATCTGCCTCGCGACTGTGCCGCGCATCACGATCGGTGGCGCTGTGCACGGCCACGGTGGTCAGGCCCAGCGCCTTGGCGGTACGCATCACTCGGCAGGCAATTTCGCCACGGTTGGCCACCAGCAAGGTGGTGAGAACAGGGGCGCTCATCAACGCAGCTCCTTGGTAGTGGATTCGGGCTGCCAACTTGGCGGACGTTTCTGCAGGAACGCTCGCAAACCTTCCTGGCCTTCAGGGCTGACGCGAATTCGGGCGATCGCGTTTTCACAGTAGCGGCGCAACGCCGGGTTCAGGGCACCGTTGCCGACTTCACGCAGCAACTCCTTGCTTGAACGCATGGCGTGGGGGCTGTTGAGCAACAGATTGTTGATCCATTGTTCGACCTGCGACTCCAGTTCGCTGGCCGGATAGCTTTCGCTGAGCAGGCCGATTTCTTGAGCACGTTGGCCACTGAATCGTTCAGCGGTCAGTGCATAACGGCGCGCGGCCCGTTCGCCGATGGCTTGCACAACGAAAGGGCTGATGACCGCCGGCGCCAGACCGATGCGCACTTCCGACAGACAGAATTGCGCGTCATTGGCACCAATCGCCATGTCGCAGCAACTGATCAAGCCCAAAGCGCCGCCATAGGCCGCACCCTGGACTACCGCCAGCGTCGGGATTTTCAGCTTGGCCAGGTTGTACATCAACTCAGCCAGCTCGCGTGCGTCGTCAAGGTTGGTGTGGTAATCGAGTTCGGCCGATTGCTGCATCCAGGCCAGGTCGGCGCCAGCGCTGAAATGCTTGCCACGCCCGCGCACCAGCAGAAAGCGCAGGCTCGGGTTGCTCTGGACCTTGTCCAGCGCGAGGATCAGTTCGCGGATCATTTCGGCGTTGAAGGCGTTGTTTTTCGCCTCGCGACTCAACCACAGCGTGGCGAAACCACGCGGGTCGGTCAGTAGTTCGAGGGTATTGAAGTCGCTCATGGTTTTCTCCAGATCACATCCGGAACACGCCGAAGCGGCTCGGTTCGATAGGTGCATTCAGCGATGCAGACAAGGCCAGGGCCAGCACGTCGCGGGTTTGCGCCGGGTCAATGACGCCGTCGTCCCACAACCGGGCGCTGGAATAATAGGGGTGGCCCTGTTCTTCGTACTGATCGAGGATCGGTTGTTTGATCTCGGCTTCCTGGGCGTCGGAAAAAGGATGACCGCTGCGTTCAGCCTGTTCACGCTTGACCTGCACCAGCACGCCAGCGGCTTGCTCGGCGCCCATCACGCCGATTCGCGCGTTCGGCCACATCCACAGGAACCGCGGATCGTAGGCCCGTCCACACATGCCGTAGTTACCGGCACCGAAGCTGCCACCGATGATCACGGTGAATTTCGGCACTTTGGCGCAGGCCACGGCGGTGACCAGTTTTGCGCCGTGCTTGGCGATGCCGCCGGCTTCGTATTTCTGACCGACCATGAAGCCGGTGATGTTCTGCAGGAACAGCAATGGAATCCCGCGCTGGCAGGCCAGTTCGATGAAGTGCGCGCCTTTCTGTGCGGCTTCGGCGAAGAGGATGCCGTTGTTGGCCAGAATCGCGATCGGGTAGCCGTGCAGGTGTGCGAAACCACAGACCAGCGTCGTACCAAACAGCGCTTTGAACTCATCGAACACCGAACCGTCGACCAGGCGTGTGATGACTTCACGCACATCGAACGGCTGCTTGGCGTCGGCCGGTACCACGCCGTACAACTCATCGCTGGCGAACAGCGGGGCGATCGGCGTGCGCTGCTGCAGTTCACCGAGTTTGCGCCAGTTGAGGTTGGCAACGCTGCGCCGAGCCAGCGCCAATGCGTGTTCGTCGCTGTCGGCATAGTGGTCGGCCACACCGGAAATCTTGCAGTGCACATCGGCACCGCCCAGGTCTTCGGCGCTGACCACTTCACCGGTCGCCGCTTTTACCAGTGGCGGGCCGGCAAGGAAAATCGTCGCCTGTTGACGGACCATGATCGCTTCATCGGCCATCGCCGGCACATAGGCGCCACCGGCAGTGCAGGAGCCCATGACCACAGCGATCTGCGGGATGCCCATGGCGCTCATGTTGGCCTGGTTGAAGAAGATCCGCCCGAAGTGTTCACGGTCCGGGAACACTTCATCCTGACGCGGCAGATTGGCGCCGCCGGAGTCGACCAGGTAGATGCACGGCAGGCGATTCTGTTGGGCGATGGTCTGGGCGCGCAGGTGTTTCTTTACCGTCAGCGGGTAGTACGAACCGCCTTTCACTGTCGCGTCGTTGGCGACGATCATGCATTCGACGCCTTCGACCCGGCCGATACCGGCGATCACGCCAGCGGCGGGAACCTCTTCACCGTAGACCCCGTAAGCAGCCAGTTGGCTGATTTCCAGAAAGGGCGAACCGGGGTCGAGCAGGCGATTGATTCGCTCACGAGGCAGCAGTTTGCCGCGTGAGGTATGCCGTTCCTGGGCCTTGGCGCCGCCGCCTTGTTGGACTTGAGCGAGCCGGGTGTGCAGCGCGTCGACCTGTGCAAGCATCGCCGCGCTGTTGGCAGCGAACTCCGCCGAACGAGGGTTGAGCTGGGTGTGCAGGATTGCCATGGACAGCTCCGTTAGCGGGTTTCGTTGAAGAGTTCGCGACCGATCAGCATGCGACGGATCTCACTGGTGCCCGCACCGATTTCATACAGCTTGGCGTCACGCAGCAGACGGCCTGCCGGGAATTCGTTGATGTAGCCGTTGCCACCCAGAATCTGGATTGCGTCGAGGGCCATTTGCGTGGCGCGTTCAGCGCTGTAAAGGATTACGCCGGCAGCGTCCTTGCGAGTGGTTTCGCCACGCTCGCAGGCTTGAGCCACTGCGTACAGGTAGGCGCGGCTGGCATTGAGTTGGGTGTACATGTCGGCGACCTTGCCCTGGATCAGCTGGAATTCGCCGATGCTTTGGCCGAACTGTTTGCGGTCGTGGATGTACGGGACGATGAGGTCCATGCAGGCCTGCATGATCCCGGTTGGCCCGCCGGAGAGCACCACGCGCTCATAGTCGAGGCCGCTCATCAGCACTTTCACGCCACCGTTGAGCACGCCCAGGATGTTTTCTTCCGGGACTTCAACGTCATCGAAGAACAGCTCGCAGGTGTTCGAGCCGCGCATGCCGAGCTTGTCGAATTTGTTGCTGCGGCTGAAGCCTTTCCAGTCGCGCTCAACGATAAATGCGGTGATCCCATGCGGACCCTTTTCCAGGTCGGTCTTGGCGTAGATCACGTAAGTGTTGGCGTCCGGACCGTTGGTGATCCAGGTCTTGCTGCCGTTGAGCACATAGTGGTCGCCACGTTTGTCAGCGCGCAGTTTCATCGAAACCACGTCGGAGCCGGCGTTCGGCTCGCTCATGGCGAGGGCGCCGATGTGCTCGCCGCTGATCAGCTTCGGCAGGTAGTTGGTTTTCTGTTCGTGGGTGCCGTTGCGGTTGATCTGGTTGACGCAGAGGTTGGAATGCGCGCCGTAGGACAGGGCGACCGAAGCCGAGCCACGGCTTATTTCTTCCATGGCCACCACGTGCGCCAGATAGCCCAGGCCGGCACCGCCGTATTCTTCTGGAACGGTAATCCCCAGTAACCCCATGTCGCCGAATTTACGCCACAAGTCAGCCGGGAACAGGTTATCGATATCGATCTGTGCTGCGCGCGGGGCGATCTCTTTGCTGACAAAGGCGCGGACCTGGTCACGCAGCATGTCGATGGTTTCGCCGAGGGCAAAGTTCAGGGTCGGATAGCTCATGGGGCACCTTCAAACTTGTTTTTATAAATGGAGAATCGGCCTGCAGAGCGCGCCGAATCGACTGTCACCTTTACGTTAACGTAAGCCTGTGACGAATGGCTGTCAATCACCCTTTACGTTAACGTCAACTTGAGCGACTCTGTAGGAGCCGAGCTTGCTCGCGATGAACGATAGCGCGGACTTTCAGTAACGCCGGGGCAGTCCTGTCGCAGGTAAGCCTCGCTCCTAAAATAAAGACAATAGGGGTCGTCATGGATCAACACAGTGTTCCCCCACAGCACAGCTACAGCCGTGGTTCACAAGACAAAGCCTTGCTGGTGATGACCATTGGCCAAGCGTTTGATAACACCGTCGCGAAGTACCCCAAGGGCGATGCATTGGTGGTGCGTCATCAGCAACTTCGCTACAGCTGGGCACAATTGGCCGAAGCGGTCGATTTGCACGCCAGAGCGTTATTGTCGCTGGGTTTGCAAACGGGGGACCGTCTTGGCATCTGGGCACCAAACTGTGCGCAGTGGTGCATCAGCCAGTTTGCCAGCGCGAAGATTGGAGTGATTCTGGTCAACATCAATCCGGCCTATCGCAGTTCCGAACTTGAGTACGTGCTGAAGCAGTCCGGCTGCCAATGGCTGGTGTGTGCCGGTTCGTTCAAGACGTCCGATTACCATGCCATGCTGCAAGGCCTGGCACCGGAACTGGCCGAGCAATCCATTGGCCGTCTGCACTCTGAGCGCCTGCCGGATTTACGCGGCGTGATCAGCCTCGACGCGCAACCGCCATCAGGCTTTTTGCCGTGGTCGCAACTGGCGGATCTTGGCGCCGGGGTGCCGGTTGAACAACTCAAGGCTCGGCAAAGCAGCCTGCATTTCGACCAGGCGGTGAACATTCAATACACCTCCGGCACGACAGGTTTCCCCAAGGGCGCGACCCTCAGTCACTACAACATCCTCAACAACGGCTATATGGTTGGCGAAAGCCTCGGGCTGACCGCCAATGATCGCCTGGTGATCCCGGTGCCGCTGTATCACTGCTTCGGCATGGTCATGGGCAATTTGGGTTGCGTTACCCACGGCAGTACCATGATTTACCCCAGCGACGCCTTCGACCCGTTGCTGACGTTGGCCTCTGTTGCGCAAGAGAAAGCCACCGCGTTGTACGGTGTGCCGACCATGTTCATTTCGATGCTCGATCAACCGCGCCGTGCAGAGTTCGACCTGTCGACGCTGCGTACCGGGATCATGGCCGGGGCAACGTGCCCGATTGAAGTCATGCGTCGGGTCATCAGCGAGATGCACATGAGCGAAGTGCAGATTGCCTACGGCATGACGGAAACCAGTCCGGTGTCGTTACAAACCGGTCCGTCAGACGACCTGGAACTGCGCGTCACCACGGTTGGCCGCACCCAGCCGCAGCTGGAAAGCAAAATCATTGATGAGGCGGGCAATCTGGTGCCCCGCGGGACCATCGGCGAGCTGTGCACCCGCGGTTACAGCGTGATGCTCGGTTACTGGAACAACCTGCAAGGCACGGCCGAGGCAATCGATCAGGCTGGCTGGATGCACACCGGCGATCTGGCAACCATGAACGAAGACGGTTACGTCTGCATCGCCGGACGTAACAAGGACATGATCATTCGCGGTGGCGAGAATATTTACCCGCGAGAGCTGGAAGAGTTTTTTTTCACCCATCCGGCGGTAGCGGATGTGCAGATCGTCGGCATTCCATGCGAGAAGTACGGTGAGGAGATCGTTGCCTGGATCAAGTTTCACCCAGGCCACAGTGCCACTGAGCAAGAACTGCAAACCTGGTGCAAGGAGCGCATCGCGCATTTCAAGACGCCGCGCTACTTCAAGTTCGTCGAGGAGTTTCCGATGACCGTGACCGGCAAGATCCAGAAGTTCCGGATGCGTGAGATCAGTATCGAGGAGTTACGCAATAAACCGTAGGAGCGGCCGGAAGGCGTTCCGTTTGCCTGCGATGAACGATGACGCGGTTTCCCTGTTGGATCAAGGCGTTCCCATCGCGGGCAAGAGCTAGGCGCCCCCCCCCCGCTCCAACAGGATTGGTCAAACGCCAGAAAGCACAAAGGGGAGCCGAAGCTCCCCTTTAATTTGTCGTTGCCTGCTCTTTTTTTATTATTAAGGGGCGGTCTGTTGTTGTTTTTGGCAACCGTGACCCTTTACCGCTGTTTTGGGCGACCCCCATCCGGGGTCAAGAGCAAACGTATTTTTTTGAGCGCTGATCTGCTTTTTCGCCAAGCGATCCAACCAGTTCGGGAGCTACCTGAAGGTAGTTTTATTGTTCTCTGCCCGGTTGCGGGTTACTGCAAGCAGCACCCTGAAAAGCACACCTTCTCCAAAAAAATCTGTTAGCTGCGTCTCTGCCGTGTTGTTTTTGTTATGTCAGAGTCGTTACGTCTTATTTTTATTAGGTTTGCTGCTTTTTATTCTTGTTATGCCATAGAGATAGCAGAAGCCATGCCAACTTTTTAAAGTCCTTTAAAATCAAGAAATTAACATTTTGTAGGACAAATCGTTCATAAAAATTCGGTCAGGTTGTTTCCGTGTTACTCGTTTTGTTGCGGGTGCGGTAACACCCCCGACACATCACTTCGCGCTGCGGGCCTTGGCCACGCGTGAACCGGTGGGACGGCCCAGTACGTTGCAGATCTGCTGGCCGGCCAGAATCAGATTATCCATGTTGACGCCGGTCTCGATGCCGAGGCCGTTGAGCAGGTACAGCACGTCTTCGGTGGCGACATTACCGCTGGCACCTTTGGCATACGGGCAGCCGCCGAGGCCGGCGATGGAACTGTCGAACACCGCAATCCCTTCCAACAGGCTGGCATAGATGTTGGCCATGGCCTGACCGTAAGTGTCGTGGAAATGCCCGGCCAGTTTGTCCCGCGGCACGTCAGCTGAAACCACCTCGAACATCTTGCGTGTCGCGCCAGCGGTGCCGGTGCCGATGGTGTCACCGAGGGAGACCTCGTAGCAGCCCATCGCGTACAGCTCGCGTGCAACCAGGGCAACTTGCTCGGGCGCCACGTCACCCTCGTAAGGGCAGCCGAGCACACAGGACACGTAACCGCGCACACTGACCCCGTGTTGCCGGGCGGCCTCTATGATCGGCACGAAGCGCGCCAGGCTTTCGCTGATCGAGCAATTGATGTTGCGTTGCGAGAAGGCTTCGGACGCGGCGGCGAATACCGCGACTTCCTTGACCCCGGCAGCAACTGCGTCTTCGAACCCGCGCAGGTTCGGCGCCAGTGCGCCGTAGGTCACCCCGGGCTTGCGCTGGATCTGCGCGAAAACCTCGGCCGAGCCGGCCATTTGCGGTACCCATTTCGGCGAAACGAAACTGCCGACTTCTATATAGCCAAGACCAGCAGCGCTGAGTGCATCGACCAACTGCACCTTGTCCGCAACGCTGATGGGTTGGGCTTCGTTCTGCAGACCATCGCGTGGGCCAACTTCGATCAGGCGTACGTGGGTGGGGAGGGGCATAAGCAATTCACCTGTTGTTATGAGAGCGTGGGAACGATCAGATAGCCTGCTGGCTCTTGATCGTCTGTTCCAGCGCCTGGACACAGCGTTCTTCGGCGGTGTCGAGTTCCAGTTTCATCTGCTCGATGTCCAGCAGTTGCTGTTCAAGCTGTTCACGGCGTTCGGTGATTTTCGCCAGCATGCTGTGCAGCTGTTTCTGATTGCCGCTGGAGGGATCGTAAAGCTCGATCAGCTCGCGGCATTCGGCCAGGGAAAAACCGATGCGCTTGCCACGCAGGATCAGCTTCAGGCTGACCTTGTCACGTGGCGAGTAGATACGTTCCTGGCCGCGACGCTCGGGGCTGAGCAGGCCTTGCTCTTCGTAAAAGCGAATGGCGCGGGTGGTGATGTCGAGCTCGCGGGCGAGGTCGGAAATGCTGTAAGTCTGGCTGCTCATGGGCGCGCTCGCAAAAAGGTCATGGCGCTAAGCTAATGTCAGGTTGACGTAAACGTCAAGGAGGAAAAAATCGCAGGCATATGCCTATACGGTGTAGGAGCTGGCGCAGCCTGCGATCTTTTAACCTTCCTCAAGCCAACTGCTTGTCGAGCTTCTTCTCATGCGCCGTCACTTGCTGGCACAACTCGATGATCTGCTCGCGCATCCAGCGGTTGGCCGGGTCCTGATCGGTGCTTTCGTGCCAGTAGAGGTGGGTCTCCACCGGCGGCACATCATTGACCGGCAGATAGAAGGCGTGCAGGTCATGACGCCGGGCAAAACGCTCGGGCACGGTCATCACCATGTCGGTTTGCTGCAACACCTGGGAGGCCATCAGGTAATGCTGCGAGCGCAGGGCGATCTTGCGCTGGATGCCCATTTTGCCCAAGGCCAGGTCGACATAACCGAGGCCGCTGCGGCGGCTGGAAATATGCACGTGGGTCAGTGACAGGTAGTCGTCGAGGCTGAATTTTTCCTTGCTCGCCATCGGATGACCCTTGCGCATGGCGCACACATAACGGTCTTCCATCAACTTGACGTGGCGCACTTGCGGGTCAGTGTTGAGCGGTGCATCGATGGCAAAGTCCAGGCGGCCGGCGGCGAGCTCCTTGGTGGTCTCGCGGCGTTTGGACAGAAAACTCTCGATGATCACCGTCGGCGCCAGACGTCGCAGGCGCTGGAACAGCGGCGGCAGGATCACCGCTTCGGTGAGGTCGGTCATGCTGATGCGATAGGTCTTGGCCGCCTGCAACGGGTTGAAAATCCGGCTTTCCTGCACCGATACCCGCAGCAGCGACAGCGCGTTACGTACCGGACCGATGATGTTTTGCGCCATGGGCGTAGGCACCATGCCTTGGGCGGTACGCACGAATAACGGGTCGTTGAAGGTCTCGCGCAGGCGGGCCAGAGCGTTCGACACCGCAGGCTGGGTGATGCCGACAATCTGCCCGGCGCGAGTCAGGTTGGCTTCGGTGTAGATCGCGTCAAAGACGATGAAAAGGTTGAGGTCGACCTTGCTTAGATTCATGGCGTTTTGCTCTGGCTCTTGTTATAGGGGCAGGAGGGCTCGATCAGTCGATCATATATCGGTGATGAATGTTAATACACGCCGAGAATAGGCTAGGTAAATTATCAACGCTGATCTAGCATCGATTCATGACCTCAACAACGTCTCCAACACCTCGTCAAAAAAGGTAGCTGCCCATGGATTTCGCCTATTCCCCCAAGGTCCAGGAACTGCGTGAACGCGTGACTGCGTTCATGGATGCTTACGTTTATCCAGCCGAAGCGGTGTTTGAACGCCAGGTTGCTGAAGGCGATCGCTGGCAGCCGACCGCGATCATGGAGGAACTGAAAAACAAGGCCAAGGCTGAAGGCTTGTGGAACCTGTTTTTGCCGGAATCCCAACTGGGTGCCGGCCTGACCAACCTGGAATACGCGCCATTGGCGGAAATCATGGGCCGTTCCTTGCTCGGGCCTGAGCCGTTCAACTGCTCGGCGCCGGACACCGGCAACATGGAAGTGTTGGTGCGCTACGCCAATGAAGAGCAAAAGCAACGTTGGCTGGAACCGCTGCTGCGCGGCGAGATCCGCTCGGCTTTCGCCATGACCGAGCCGGACGTGGCTTCCTCCGACGCCACCAACATGGCCGCCCGAGCGGTGCGTGATGGTGACGAGTGGGTGATCAACGGTAAGAAGTGGTGGACTTCCGGCGCGTGCGATCCACGCTGCAAAATCCTGATTTTCATGGGCCTGAGCAACCCCGACGCACCGCGTCACCAGCAGCACTCGATGATCCTGGTGCCGGTGGATGCTCCCGGGGTGAAGATCGTCCGTCCGCTGCCAGTATTCGGTTACGACGACGCGCCTCACGGTCACGCCGAGGTGCTGTTCGAGAACGTCCGTGTACCTTATGAGAACGTGTTGCTGGGTGAGGGCCGTGGTTTCGAGATCGCCCAGGGGCGCCTTGGCCCAGGCCGGATCCACCACTGCATGCGTTCGATCGGCATGGCGGAGCGCGCGCTGGAATTGATGTGCAAGCGTTCGATCAACCGCACCGCATTCGGTAAACCGCTGGCGCGGCTGGGCGGCAATATCGACAAGATCGCCGACTCGCGGATGGAGATCGACATGGCGCGGCTGCTGACTCTCAAAGCCGCCTACATGATGGACACCGTGGGCAACAAAGTGGCGAAAAGCGAGATCGCCCAGATCAAGGTGGTAGCGCCGAACGTGGCCTTGAAGGTGATCGACCGGGCGATACAGATCCACGGTGGTGCGGGTGTCTCCAACGATTTCCCGCTGGCCTACATGTACGCGATGCAACGTACGCTGCGTCTGGCCGACGGCCCGGACGAAGTGCACCGTGCAGCGATCGGCAAGTTTGAAATCGGCAAATACGTACCCCAAGAAATGCTGTGCAGCGGGCACTAAGTCCCGGCGCTGTACCTCACCCGCAAACGCGGTACTGCTGCGTTTGCGGGTGAGTGCATTTGCAGTCCTCCCTCACACCTATAGCGCGTTCACCTCGCGACCAAACCGCTCCCGGTATACCGAGGGCGGCAGCCCGACCACGCTGCGAAACGCCACCCGAAAACTTTCCACCGAACGGTAACCACATTGCAGCGCGATGGACTCGGTGTTGTGTGCGCTGCTTTCCAGCAGTTCCCGAGCGCGTGCCAGCCGTTGTTGTTGCAGCCAGGACTTGGGCGAGGCACCGGTGGCTTCACTGAATCGTCGCAAAAAAGTTCGCTCGCTCATGGCCGCCTGGCTCGCCAGTTCGCGTACGCCCAATGGTTCATGCAGGCGTTCGCGGGCCCACTGCATGACGCGCGACAGATCGCTGCGGGGTGTGCGGCTGACGGGGGCGGGAATGAACTGCGCCTGACCGCCGGTACGTTGCGGCGACATGACCAACCGGCGTGCCACCGAGTTTGCCACCTGGGTGCCGAAGTCCCGCGCCACCAGATGCAGGCACGCATCAATGCCGGCGGCGCTGCCGGCGGAGGTGATCAACTGACCCGCATCGACATACAGCACATCGGGGTCGACCAGAATGTTCGGGAAGCGCTCGGCCAGTTCCTCGGTATAACGCCAGTGAGTCGTTGCGCTCAGTCCGTCGAGCAACCCCGTGGCCGCAAGTACAAATACCCCGGAACAGATCGACAGCAGTCGCGCACCTCGGGCATGGGCCTGGCGCAAGGCGCAAAGTAGCGCTTCCGGCACCGGCTCGCTGCGGCTGCGCCAACCGGGGATGATGATGGTTCGCGCGGTTTCCAGCAGTTCCATGCCGCCGTCAGCCAATACCTGAATACCGCCCATGGCGCGCATCGGTCCCTGATCGACAGCGAAGATCCGGTGTTCGTACCAGGGAAAGTCGAACTCCGGCCGCGCCAGTCCGTAAATCTCCACGGCAATCCCGAACTCGAAGGTGCAGAGACCGTCGTAGGCCAGAATCGCGACAAATCCGGGGTCGGTATGCATTTGGCGGAAAATTCCCAGTGAGTGTCTTGTGCGCCACTGTAGCGGTATCGGCGAGTTGGATACAGTTCTCTCACGCCCACACACGCTTTGGAGAACACTCATGACCAGTCTGGTTCGCGAAATTCCTGCCGCTCCCTCTGCCGTTGCCCTGATGCATTTCAGCAATCGCCTGACCTTTGAAACCGACTGTTCCGACGTTTTTGGCAGCCAGCAGGCTGGTGATGTGGACTTCGTTCTGGTGGATGTACGGGGGCCACTGGCGTTCGAGCGCGGTCATGTGCCGGGCGCGATCAACATTCCTGGGCGCTTGATCAGCGCCGAGGTCCTGGCGGCTTATGCGAAAACCACGCTGTTCGTGGTGTATTGCGCCGGTTCGCACTGCAACGGCGCGAACAAGGCTGCGGTGAAGCTCGCGGCGCTGGAGTACCCGGTCAAGGAAATGATCGGCGGAGTGACCGGATGGCTGGATGAAGGCTTTGAGCTGAGCCACCCGGTTGAACGGCCAACCAGTGCTGCAATCGGATGCGATTGCTGATCGCGATACGTAGTCGAGTCAGTTCTTGTGGCGAGGGGAATTGCTAGGCTCTGGACGCGGCCGCGTGCCACTCATCCAGCGTCGCTTGCAACCAATCGAACACCTGGCGGTAAGCGGCGCTGTCGTCCTGATCGCGGGGCAGGGGGGATTCTTCGCCGAAGTGGGTGTTAAGCAGTGCTACCGACTCGGCGTTCCATTCCGGATGAAACTGCAATCCCACACGCGTCGAGCCGACGGCGTACATCTGCTGCTCACACTGGGCGCTGCTGGCCAGCAACCGGGCGTCTGGCGGCAGATCAATCGCATCCTCATGCCATTCAAGCACGTTCAATGCGCGCCCATCGGCGAACGTAACCTGGGTCCAGCCGGTCTCGGTCCGGGCCATTCGCCGCACATTCCCACCCAGGCTCAGGGCCAGCAATTGCGCGCCCAGGCAAATGGCGAACACCGGCGCACCTTGTGCGATGCTTGCCGCCAGCCACTTGCGCTCTTCTGCCAGCCACTGCGGACCTGCGTTGGCCTCATAAGGCCCGCCCAGAATGATCACCGGCGCAGCGCCTGCGGGCGGAAGCTGACCAAGGTCCGCGCGAAACACCTTCAGCGTCAGCCCTCGGGACTCGGCCCAGTCATCGATAGCGCCCGGGCCTTCGGCGGGGTGGTGCTGGATCAGGTTCAGCGAGGTCGATTGCTCGGGCATGGCGCGGCTCTCTGGTGGCGAAGGGTTGTACGGTCGGCTTTTCCGTCGGAACCTGTGGCATCTTGACTGAAAACGAGGCGTTTCTGAAGGCCGGTTACAGACGTCTGAAGGCAAACGCAAAGGCCACCAGGCAGAGTTCAATACAGGAGCCCGCCATGCAACGTATCGACCATCAATTGCCCTGGAGCCACCTTGGCACCGAGCGCAGCCTCAGTGTGTTTCGTTTTGGCGCGGGTTCGCGCAAGGTCTACATTCAGGCCAGCCTGCACGCCGATGAACTGCCGGGCATGCGCACGGCCTGGGAGCTGAAGAAGCGTCTCACCGAACTTGAAGCCCTGGGCCAGCTCAACGGCGTTATCGAACTGGTGCCGGTGGCCAACCCGATTGGCCTGGACCAGCATTTGCAAAGCGCCCACATGGGCCGTTTCGAGCTGGGCAGCGGGAAGAATTTCAACCGGGCGTTCTATGAACTCAGCGGGCCGGTGGGGGAGTTGATCGGTTCGCAGTTGGGTACCGACGCCGAGGCCAACATCGCGTTGATCCGTCAGACCATGGGTCAGGTCCTCGACCGGTTGCCGGCTCCGGCTTCACAGCTGGAAGCCCTGCATCGGTTGTTGTTGCGGCATGCCTGTGAGGCCGACATCACCCTGGATCTGCATTGCGATTTCGAGGCGGCCATTCATCTTTATGCGCTGCCGCAACACTGGCCGCGATGGCAGTCTCTGGCGGCGCGGTTGAAGGCCGGTGTGGCGTTGTTGTGCGAAGACTCCGGTGGCAGTTCGTTCGATGAGTCCTGTTCGTCGCCGTGGTTGCGGTTGGCCAAGGCGTTTCCAGAGGCGGCGATTCCACCGGCCAACCTGGCGACGACGCTGGAGTTGGGGTGCATGGGTGACACTCGGGTTGATCAGGCTCAAGCCAGTTGCGAGGCGATCCTCGGGTTCCTGGCGGAGCAGGGTTTTATTGCCGGGCAGTGGCCGCAAGCGCCGGATGAGTGCTGTGAGGGGATGCCGTTCGA
Organism: Pseudomonas brassicacearum; assembly: GCF_003732175.1. Lineage (GTDB taxonomy): Bacteria > Pseudomonadota > Gammaproteobacteria > Pseudomonadales > Pseudomonadaceae > Aquipseudomonas > Aquipseudomonas brassicacearum_G. The sequence continues at coordinate 18,090 of NZ_MOBI01000016.1, read as the reverse complement.
GGGGACCGAGTATCTGTTTGCGCCGCATCACGGGGTGGTGAGTTTTCTGCGTGAGGCGGGGGAGTGGGTCGAGAAGGGCGATGCGTTGTTTGAGGTGGTCGATCCGTTGAGTGATCGGTTGACGGTGGTGTGTGCCGGGACCAGTGGGGTGTTGTTTGCGCTGGATCGCGGGCGGTATACGCAGCCGGGGATCTGGCAGGCGAAGGTGGCCGGACGGGAAGCGATTCGGGTTGGGAAGTTGGTCAACGATTGAGTCTGGTCTGGCTGCCCCATCTCCCGCAGGTGTACATAGATCTACTGTGGGAGCCGAGCTTGCTCGCGATGGCGGCCTGACAGCCGACCAGTCTCTTGCAGGTGTACATATCCATTCCTGCGGTAACGGCGGCTTATGGTTCCGCTCTTACAGCGTGTCACTTTGGCAAACGCCCCAAAGTAACCAAAGGTCTCGCCCCAAGCGTACGGCACCTCGCTTAGGCTCGGCGTTCCCTCACTCCGGTGTCCATCAGGGGGCATCGCCTACGGTCTGCTTCGCGACGACCTCCTCTCGATGTGTCCGGCTGCGCCGTACGGCGCTGCGCGCCCACCCCCTGATGAACACCTCCACTCGGCCTGCCGAAGGGGCGGGTGGATCAAGATCAAAAGCGGCAGGCGAGCTAACGCTCGGCCTGTTGAGTGGGGGGAACGCCACTGGTGATCTTCGTAGGAGCTGCCGCAGGCTGCGATCTTTTGATCCCGGCGGCCTGACCTTTGGCCTGAGCGGTTGGGGTGGTTTTCGAAAGCGCTTCTTGTGGTGTTAGGCTCTGGCGCGAATTTGCCGTATTCGAGGGAAGATCCATGTTCCGTTTTTTTGCTGTGTTGATGTTGATGGTGTCTTCCGTTGCCCATGCGGCGCTCAACGATGATTTGCCGTTGCCGTACCTTGAGCAGTCCAATCCTGATTCACGCAATCAGCCGTTGGTGATTTTTCTCCACGGCTCGGGGAGTAACGAAGAGGATCTGTTCGACATCAAGGACGAGTTGCCGGCGCAGTACACGTACCTCTCGGTGCGAGCGCCGCAGGCGGTGGAGGCGGACAGTTATCAGTGGTTTCGCAAGAAGGGCGAAGGCGCCTATGACGGTGAAACCGAAGACCTGAACGTTAGCGCGGGGTTGATCCGTGACTTCGTGGCGCAGGCGGCGAAGAAGTATCACACCGAGGCCGATAAGGTGTTTCTGGTGGGGTTCAGCCAGGGGGCGATCATGTCGTATGAAGTCGCCTTGCGTCATCCCGAGACGGTGCGCGGGATTGCGGCGTTGAGCGGCAAGGTTTTGCCAGTCTTGAGGTCGCAGCTCAAGGCCGATAAAGCGCTAGAGCCGCTGGCGATTTTCATCGGTCATGGGACGGCCGATCTGAAACTGCCCTACAGCGATGGCAGCGAGGCCAACAGCCTGTTGCAGAGCATTGCGCTCATGCCGGAGTTTCATGCTTATCCGGGCATCGGCCACACCATCAGTGTGACCGAAATGCAGGATTTGAACGCCTGGTTGCTGCGGGTCAATCAGTAGCCTGAAGGCTTATTTATCGCCAAGGATCTGTTTGACCAATGCCGCATGCCCCGCCTTGTCGTCGGCGCGGGAGATGATCTGGATCAGCATCATGCGTGTGCCGGAGCCGGCCAGCAGGCTGGTGTCGAGCGTCAGACCGCCGCCTTGGGTGGCGGTGCTGTCGATCTGGCGCAGACCCAGACCTTTGACGGTCAAGCTTTTCTCGCTTTGTTTGTTGAAGTCAGGCAAGGCTTCGCGTTGCTGAGTGGCGAAACCGGACACTGATTCGTCGAGAAACGCGGTGTCGTTGTCTTTGACGTTCAGGCCATTGGGCAAGGTATTTTCAGCGATGATCAGTACGGTTTTGCTCGCCTGATTGGTGTACATGGTGCCCGTTGCACCAGCAGTGCCCTTGGCGGCATCGCCACCGGGCAGCGGGTTGGCGATGAAGCCCTGGGGCAGGGTGAAAGCGAATTTTCCGCCCAGTGCCGAGATTTTTTGGGCGGGTGCGGTTTTCGCGGCCGGTTGCCTGGCGGCGTAAACGCTCACGGCAGCGAAGCTGGTGACCGCTGTCAGCAACAGGACAACGGCTTTTTTACTCAACGACATGCAAACTCTCCGGGGTAATCGCGCAGTGGCGGCGATCATCCCACGGCCAACCTTGATCACTCCAGCGCGTTCTTGAGTCAGGATGCGAGAGGCGACGTGAGGTCATGTGGCCGGCGAGCGTGGGTACGCAGATCGCAATCGCAGGTCATGGTCGCGAGTGCATCGACTACCCTAAGAGATGAGCGAGGGCCGCCTGTCACGTCATCGGAACCGTTTTTCAATGTGCGGTCATTGCTTCAGGTGCGGCATTGGTGCCGCCTCTGGACGACCACACGCATGGAGTCAGATAGATGAAAGCAACGACCTGCGACTGTCCAAAATGTAACTGCAAACTGGGTGAACACCCCATTGTCCGTCACGGCAAACACTATTGCTGCGAAGGCTGCGCCAAGCATCATGAACATGGCGAAGCCTGCACCTCGGCGGGTTGCCAATGCGCCAAGGGCGCTCACGGCTGAAAACTTCTGCCTGAACGTGGAGCCGTTTGTGCTCCACGTTGAGCGGGTGTGTCAACTGGCAGCAATCGCGCTGTCTCGTTACCATGAGGCCTTCTCCCTTTTTCACGATCCCGCCCATGGCCCTTGCCGCTCCGCCTGATCTCAGCGACACCGATGTGCCGGTGCAACCGTTGGCGCGCACCTATCCGCGCGGCCGGTACATCGAGCCGCACGAGCATGTCTGGGGCCAGTTGCTGTATGCGATGAGCGGTGTGATGTGGGTCGAGACACCCGACGAGGCATTGGTCGTGCCGCCGCAACGGGCGGTCTGGTTGCCACCGGGGGTGGTGCACGGGATTCGTGTGGTCTCGGACCTGCAGATGCGCAATATCTACCTGCGCCCAGCATTGGCTGCGACGCTGGACAGCAGCGTTCAGGTGATCGAAGTCGGCGGTTTGCTGCGCGAGTTGATTCTCGGGTTGGTGGAACAGGGCGACAGTGGGCCGACGGATTACTATGAGGCGCTGGTGGGGCTGGCGTTGCTGGAGTTGAAACGGGCGAAGCGTTCGCTGTTGAAGATTCCCATGCCGGATAACGCCGAGCGGCGGCTGGTCAATCTCTGTCAGGCGGTCATGGCCGCACCGTCGCTGGACATTCCCTTTGAGCGACACGCCGAAAATGCCGGCGCCAGCGTGCGCACCCTGGCGCGGTTGTTCAAGGATGGATTGGGCATGGGCTTTGCCGAATGGCGGCGTCAGGTGCAATTGGCGATTGCAGTCGCCGAGCTGATCCAGGGCGTGCCGGTCAGCACAATCGCCCGCGAACTGGGCTATTCGCCGAGCAGCTTCAGCGACATGTTTCGCCGCGAGCTGGGTGTTGCACCCTCGCAATTTGCCCACGAAGGCGATTTCAGCTCAGCGCCGTAGCAGGGTATTTGGCCGAAATCCTGAAGTACTTGGCCGATTGCCTTGGCGGCCACTCTCTAGACTCTGCGTATTCCCCATTACGCGGAGTTCAGCATGAACTACCTCATTTCACTGGTCATCGGTCTTGGCGTTGGCCTGCTCTACGGCGCGCTGGATTTTCGTTCGCCCGCACCACCGGCCATTGCGTTGGTGGGGTTGCTGGGCATGTTGGCCGGCGAACAGCTGTGGCCGATGGGGCGGCAACTGGTTGCTGGCTGGATCTCCTGAAATCCGTTCATTTGTCAGATGGAAATTCCCATGAAAGCACTGCAATTCGATAAAACCGGTGATCTGGCGGCCCTGCGTTACGTTGAGGTTCCGACCCCGGTTCCGGGCGCCAACGAGGTGTTGGTGCAGATCAAGGCTGCAGGCCTGAATCCCAGCGATGTGAAGAACGTGCTCGGACGTTTTCCCTACACCACGCTGCCACGGATTCCCGGCCGCGACTTTGCCGGCGTGGTGGTTGAAGGGCCGCAGGCGTTGATCGGTCAGGAAGTCTGGGGCACGGGCAGCGAGTTGGGCTTTTTCGCCGATGGCTCGCATGCGCAATACGTGAAGCTGCCGGCCAAGGGCGTCGCGCTCAAACCGACGCATTTGAGCTTTGCCCAGGCTGCCAGCCTTGGCGTGCCCTACACCACGGCGTGGGATGCGCTGGAACGCAGCCTGGTGACCGCGCAAACCCGTTTACTGGTGATCGGTGGTGGCGCGGTGGGTAGTGCGGCGCTGGCGCTGGGAAAAATTCGCGGTGCGCAGGTGTTGGCGGCGGCGCGACGTCCCGAGCAGGTCAAGGCCTTGCAGGCCCAGGGCTTTAACACGATTCAACTGGAAACCCCGGAAGCGCTGGGCGCTCAGGTCAATGCGATTTTCACCGGCGGTGCCGACGTGATTTTCGACACCACCGGCTTTTGGCTGCCGGCGTCGGTAGCGGCGTTGGCCACCTTCGGCCGCATCGCAATCATCGCCGCACCGGTCGACGGGCAGGTGCAACTGCCGGCGCTGGCGCTGTATCGCCGTGGCGGTTCGGTGGTCGGGATCAACTCGTTGCTGTACGGCGTCGAAGCCTGTGCGGCGATGCTTGAGCAGTTTGGTCGGTTCTTCGATGACGGGTTGTTGCCACTGCCGGACGGGCTGCTGGAGTCGCCACTGGCCGAGGGGCTTGAGCGTTATGCCGAGGTGAATCAGGGCGGTGGCGACAAGGTGATTTTGTTGCCGTGATCAACCGATAAAGCGGTGTTGGTGGACTTTGCGACTGCTGCGCAGTCGATCGCGGGCAAGCCACGCTCCCACAAGATCTACGCAATACCTGTGGGAGCGTGGCTTGCCCGCGATTGGTGTCACAAAGACCGCGCAGATTTAAACCTCAGGCACACCCTTCTCCCACGCCGACCAGTTCCTCAGAATCTCCTGCACCAGCGGGTTGCCGGTGCGGAAGAGGTTTTCCAGGGCTGGCACAAAACCACCCTGATCGGCGTACTTGAGCAGGTTGTCGACTTCGCTGTAACCCGGATACGGGCGGTCGAAGTCGGAGCCTGCGCGCACCACGGCCAGGCGCTGGATATCCACCAGACCTTCACGGCTGGCGCGCAACAGCGCTTCATACGTCGAGTTGTCTTCCTGCTGAGTCGTGCAGTAAACGCTTTGGTTGTCCGTCAGCAAACGGGTCCAGACTTCGGCGCGTTCGCTCAGGCGTGTTCCGGAAAACCAGGTATTGCCGGCCAGCGTGTCGCATTGAGTGACCACCGGCGGTTGATTGGCCGGCGCGTAGGGGTATTTCATCCGCCACGCGGCGGACTCATGGCTTTCGCTGAGAGCAACTTTCGCGCTCAGGGCGAAGGCTTTGGCTTGCAGCTTCGGGTTGAGCTCGAAGACTTCGGTTTTGTAGTCCAGCGGCGGTTTTTCGTTCGGACCTTTGGTGTTGATGCCGATGTAGCCGGTCGGCCACTCTTTGGGAGCGTCCCGCGAATCCAGTTCCCATTGCGTGCCGAACTCCACCAGATAATGCGCCCATGCGGCGGTGCCAATGGTGCCGCGGTGCGGGTTGATGCCGGCAATTCCGGCAATCAGGAAATAGCTTTTGCGCAGGTCGAATTTCGGTGACAGGGCCAATGCCAGCGTGGATGCCGCGGCGTTGGTCTGGCCCATGCCGGTGACCATCAGGCACACCTGCTGTGTATTGCAGCGAATGCTCGGATACTCGGCAGAAAGCCCCGGTACGCGGATCTCCTGCTTGAGCTCCAGGCGATCAATCCAGGTTTGCGCTTCCGGGGCGAACATGCTGATCAGCATGACTTTCGGCGTGATCGGGGCCTCGGCTGCCCAGACACTGGAAGAGAGCAGGGCGCTGCAGGCCAGACTGGCTGACAGAGAAAGGCGTGTAACGATGTGCATGGAACCTCCTTGGTAGATGTTGATAGCGAAGCAGCTTGCCACTCAGAATTGATACCCGACACCCGCGTAATAACCCCAACCATCGGAGCGAGCGCGGAAGCTGCCTTCACCGAAGTTCAACTCGCTGCCATCCTCCCAGTTACCGCCGTTATGGAAATAACGCCCAACCAGGGTGAAGCGCAGGTGCGTGAATGAATAGAGCAATACGTTAGTGGCCACGGTGGCGTTGGCCGTGCGTGCCGGATTGTCTTTATGCAGGTCCGAACCAAAGTCGAAGTTGGTGAAGCCAATGTAAGTCAGTGACGCGCCATTGCTGAAGCGATCGATGGGCACGATGTACTTCAACTGGGCGCGATAACCATCCCATGAGTATTCATTGCTGGCGCCGTAGTTCTCCCACTGATAGCGCCCGTAGAAGTTGGCCGACAGGTTGACCCGCGAATGGGTGTCGATGTCGGTGCCCAGGCCACTGTAAAGCGTGTTGGCGCGATTGGCGGTGCTGCTGCCGTGGTCGTAGATCCAGTCGAACGCAACATACCATTCCTTGAATGGCCCGACTGCCAGACTGCGACCGGCCAGGTAGTCGATGGAAATACGTGGCTCGTGCTCCATGAACAACGGCGAACCGTGATCCCAGGCACCTTTGTCGTGGCTGTTGCCAATGCCGAGGATCTTCGGGGCGTCAATATAGCCATACAGTTCGAATGGCCCCTTACGCCCGAAGTACTCGTATTCCAGGTAAACGTCGTCGGCCGGTTGCGGGCCGAAACTGATGTCCTTGCTGCCGATCAGCGTCAGATCCTGATTGAACCAGTCCGACAGGTACGCGCCTTTTTTCGGTGGGCTGGCTTCAGTGCTGAGCGTCTCGCCTTGGGCTGACTCATCAACGGTTTTTTCTTGAGCCAGGGCAGCGCAGCTGAGTAGTCCCGTAACGGCGCTTAGTAGCAAGGAAACAGCAACAGTGGGGCAGGACGCGGTGCGTCTGGAAGTGGCGTGCATTGAAAATCCCTGTTCGTGCAGTGGTTGGCCGAACATGAGCGCTCAGGCATGGATCAAGCGTTCATGTGACTGACGCAAACGTTTGCATGTTGCGGACCAACTTGGAACAGGCGATTGAAATAAATGGAGATTTTGTGAATTAGCTGACGTTTTGGTTAGCAATTTGCTCCCTTGGCGAGCGTGTCTGCTCGAAAGCGGGGCAGGCTCTGCCAGCGCTTGCGCCGTGCTCTGTTAGAATTGTTGAACTTGAATTCCAGAGGTGCCCCCCATGAGCGAGCCGATTCGCCTGACCCAGTACAGCCACGGCGCAGGTTGTGGCTGCAAGATTTCACCTCAGGTGCTGGAGGTGATTCTGGCCGGCAGCGGCGCGCAGAATCTCGACCCTAAGCTCTGGGTGGGTAACGCATCGCGTGACGATGCCGCGGTGTATGCCATCGACGACGAGCGTGGCGTGGTATCGACCACTGACTTCTTTATGCCGATTGTCGATGATCCGTTCGATTTCGGTCGCATCGCTGCCACCAATGCCATCAGCGATATCTACGCGATGGGCGGTGATCCGTTGATGGCGATTGCAATCCTTGGCTGGCCGGTCAACGTGCTGGCGCCGGAGATTGCCCGGGAAGTGATTCGCGGCGGCCGTTCGATCTGCGATGAAGCGGGTATCCCATTGGCTGGCGGGCATTCGATCGATGCACCGGAGCCGATCTTCGGCCTGGCGGTCACCGGTCTGGTGCAAAAGCGCCACATGAAGCGCAACGACACGGCCACCGCCGGTTGCTTGCTGTACCTCACCAAACCATTGGGCATCGGCATCCTCACCACCGCCGAGAAGAAGGGCAAGCTGCGCGCCAGCGACGTCGGCCTGGCCCGTGACTGGATGTGCACACTGAACAAACCCGGTAGCCGTTTCGGCAAACTCGACGGCGTGACCGCCATGACCGACGTCACCGGTTTCGGGTTGCTGGGGCATCTGGTGGAAATGGCCGATGGCAGCGCTGTGACCGCGCGCATTTATTACGACCGTGTGCCACGTTTGCCGGGCGTCGAGTACTACCTCGATCAAGGCTGTGTGCCGGGCGGTACTCTGCGTAATTTCGACAGCTACGCCAACAAGGTTGGACGTGTACAGGAACTGCACAAGCGCGTGCTGTGCGATCCGCAGACCAGCGGTGGTTTGCTGGTTGCAGTGACGCCCGAGGGCAACGAGCAGTTTCTCGCTGTTGCCGCTGAGCTGGGCCTGAACCTGGCGCCGATCGGTGAACTGATTGAGCGACAGAGCAACGCGGTAGAGGTGATTTGATGCTTATCGATTTCACTGATTACCGCGACATCTTCCTCAATGACCGGCCGATGATGGATGTCCGCGCGCCGGTCGAGTTCACCAAGGGGTCGTTCCCTGGGGTGATCAACCTGCCGCTGATGACGGACAACGAGCGCCAGCGGGTCGGTACTTGCTACAAACAGCACGGTCAGCAGGCTGCCATTGCGCTCGGGCATCAGTTGGTCTCGGGCGAGATCAAGGCGGCGCGCATCCAGGCCTGGGCTGATTTTGCCCGGGCTAACCCCGACGGTTACCTGTACTGCTTTCGTGGTGGTTTACGTTCGCAGATCGTCCAGCAATGGCTCAAGGACGAGGCCGGCATCGACTACCCTCGGGTCGGTGGCGGCTACAAGGCGATGCGGACTTTTCTGCTGGAAACGGTCGATCAAGCGGTCGAGCAGTGCGACTTCGTCTTGCTCGGCGGCATGACCGGCACCGGTAAAACCGATGTCCTCACCCGTTTGAGCAATGGTCTGGACCTTGAAGGTTACGCCAATCATCGCGGTTCCAGCTTTGGCAAGCGTGCGACCGGTCAGCCCACTAACATCGACTTCGAGAACCGCCTGGCGGTGGATGTGCTGAAAAAGCGTGCCCGTGGCATTGAACAGTTCGTGCTCGAAGATGAAAGCCGTATGGTCGGCAGCTGTGCCTTGCCACTGCCGCTGTATCAGGGCATGCAACGTTTCCCGATGGTCTGGCTCGAAGACAGCCTGCAAGACCGGGTCGAGCGAATTCTGCGCGATTACGTGGTGAATCTCTGCGCCGAATTCATCGCTGTACATGGCGACGAGGGGTTCGCACAGTTCTCCGAGCGTATGCTGGCAAGCCTCAACAACATCAGCAAGCGCCTGGGTGGCGAGCGTCATCAGCGCATGTTCGATTTGATGGAGGCCGCGTTGGCCGAGCAGGCACGCAGCGGTGCAGTGGACTTGCACCGTGGCTGGATCGAAGGTTTGTTGAACGAGTATTACGACCCGATGTACGCCTTCCAGCGCGAGAAGAAAGGCGACCGAATCGAGTTTGTGGGTGAGGAAGATGCGGTGCTCGAGTACTTGCGTGAGCGCGGTAACCGTCAAGATCAAGACGCAGGCGCTGGTTAACCAGCGCCTGCAATTCCCTTTAGAGCACCAACACGCCGATCAGGCCGCAGATCACGCCAACCAGCATGGTCAGCACGGCCACGGTTACCAGCACCCGGGTATCGAAGTCCTTGCGCAGCATCAACAGCGACGGCAGGCTGATGCTCGGCAAGGTCATGAGTAGCGCCACGGCCGGAGCGGTGCCCAAACCCAAGGTCATCATGGTTTGCACGATGGGGATCTCCGCGGCAGTGGGGATCATGAACAGCGTGCCGACGATGGCCAGTGGTATCAGCCATAGCAAGCTGTTGGCCATCGCGCCGTCAACGTGCGGGAACAGCCAGACCCGGGCAGCGCCCAGAACCAGTACTGCCAGCACGTAGATCGGAATAGTGGTCCAGAACAGTTGCCACAAGGTCCGCGCCCAGCGGCTCAGGAAGGGTTGTTCGTCGGTTGTGCGGGTCGCTTCGGTCACGGCTTCCAGCGCCGCTTCCGGCATGTACTCGGGGCGCGAAATGCGTTGGGCGACCAACGAAACACCCAGCACCAGCACAATCCCCGCCACCAGCCGAAGTGCGGTAAAGCCCCAGCCGAGTACAAAGCCCATGAATACCAGTGTTGCCGGGTTGAGTACCGGGTTGGCAATCCAGAATGCCAATGCCGCACCCACCGAGACATTCTGACGGCGCATGCCGGACACCACGGGGGCGGCGCAGCAGGTGCACATCATGCCTGGCAAGGCGAACAAGCCGCCGCGCAAGGTCGAAGCAAAACCGGCACGGCCGAACAAGCGCAGCAGCCAGTCTCGCGGAATCAATACCTGTAACAGTGAACCCAGAATCACCGCCAGTACGGCTGCTTTCCAGATCGCCAGGAAGTACACCTTGGCGTACACCAGTGCAGCGGCGAGCGGCGCGGTTTGTTCATCGTTGAGGATCGAGGCGCCGATGCTGTGGCTGTCGGCGGCCACAAATGCCTTGAGGTAGTAGGGCGACCACTTGACGTAGTAGAGGCCGATACAGGCAACCAGCAGGAACAGGGCGGGTTTCCACCAGAGCGCCAGACCCCGGTTGGGGACCGCTAAGGAGTTGGACATACAGAGGCTCCGGACAATTAAGACAGTGGGGCATCATACTCCAGTGCAGTTTAGTCCAGAGGTCCGGATAACGGTGGGCACAAGCCGACCCGTTATGTCGGACATATCTGCGGGCCGTTATTCAGTCCCTGTTTGTAGCTATGGCTGAGCAAGGTGACCTTGCCGTTGTGCCAGGTCAGAGTCAGCACATACAGCGAGTCGAAATCGTTGGATGGCCAGTCGTCGAGAAGGGGGCGTTTTTCACCGGTGGCCTCTTCAGCCACCTTGTTGATCAACTCCGGCAGATAGCCGTGGGACCAGGCCGTGTAGATGATCGAGTTGCGGTACTTGGCGTGAAGTAGCTCGTCGGCCAGTTCGCTGATGTCGTTGGCCGAAAATTCGATGTTCACCGGCAGCCCGAGTTTGATTGCGGTGGGGCTGATGGTCAGCAGCGGTCGGAGGTAGCTGTAGGAATTGTCGAACTCGCCTTCCTCGACGTTGCGTGTCGGATTGGCGGCAAACACGTAATTGGCCTTGCCGAACTTTTCTGGCAGTAGCTCTGCCAGTTTGATCGCGCGGTTCAGCCCCTGGCAGTTCAACTGACCGAGACCTCCGGCGGGTTTTTCTGCGTGGCGCAAGAACACCAGGGTCTGCGTGCCGTCAGCCGGTTGCGCGCGGCGATTACTGGCTTCCAGCACCAGGAGCAGGACGCAGGTCACAAGTAACGCCGCACAGAACACAATGGTGCGCGGCTTCAGGGTTTTAACGAAGTTCAGGTGCTTTTTCATCGAGTTATTATTCTTCAGCGCATTCGTTTAAGGCTGACAAAACATCACACTGGGAGCTAGCGGCTTCAAAGTGCTTTTCATGTCGTGGGGTCGATTCGTCTAACGCAAGGGCAGCCTTGAGAGTTCACTGACACCCTTTGGTTCGATTCGAAACGGCGCGCGTTACTTTATCTGCGGGACCGGGTTGGCTGCCGGGAAGGTTATCGACAGAATGTTTCTGACCTAACCTGTCCCGATCCGTGCTGTGCTTATAATCTAGCCGCCCTGAGGCCGGGCATCTGCCGCGAGCAAGCCCATCATCGCCATTCAATTGTCACTGGATGTTCACCATGACCGATTTGTCTGCATTCCCGATCACTGAGAAATGGCCTGCGCAGTTTCCCGAGTGGATACAGCTCTATTCGTTGCCGACACCCAACGGTGTCAAAGTCTCGATCATGCTCGAAGAAACCGGCTTGCCTTACGAGGCGCACCGGGTGGGTTTCGATACCAATGATCAGTTCTCTCCAGCATTCTTGTCGCTGAACCCCAACAACAAGATTCCGGCGATCCTGGATCCCCACGGGCCGGGTGATCAGCCACTGGCGTTGTTCGAATCCGGAGCGATTCTGATCTACCTCGCCGACAAAAGCGGGCAACTGCTGGCGCAGGAATCGGCCGCACGTTACGAGACGATTCAGTGGTTGATGTTCCAGATGGGTGGCATCGGACCGATGTTTGGTCAGTTGGGTTTTTTCCATCGATTTGCCGGCAACGAGTATGAGGACAAGCGTCCGCGTGATCGCTACGTCGAAGAGAGCAAGCGTTTGCTGAAAGTGCTCGACGGTCGCCTGGAAGGCCGCGACTGGATCATGGGCGAGCGTTACACCATTGCCGATATCGCGACGTTCCCGTGGGTGCGCAACCTGATCGGCTTCTATGAAGCGGGGGACCTGGTCGGGATCAACAACTTCCCGAATGTATTGCGTGTGCTGGAACGCTTTCTGGCACGGCCGGCAGTGATTCGCGGGCTGGAAATTCCCAAGTGACGGCAAGCGTCACGACTCCGTTTATTTAGCCCGGCTTAAGGAAGAGCAATGCCTCGATACGACTTCAAACAGGTGGACGTCTTCAGCCGTGTTGCACTGAAGGGCAACCCGTTGGCCGTGGTCTTGGGGGCTGACGAACTGAGTGACGAACGCATGGCGGCGTTTGCGAGCTGGACCAACCTCAGCGAAACCACCTTCTTGCTGGAGCCCGGCGATTCGCGGGCCGATTATCGGGTACGAATCTTCACTACCTTGCAGGAACTGCCGTTCGCCGGTCATCCGACCCTGGGCAGTTGTCATGCCTGGCTGGAGGCCGGCGGCATTCCCAAGGGTGAGGAGATCATTCAGGAGTGTGGCGTTGGCCTGGTGCGCATCCGCCGCCGTGGCACCGACCTGGCGTTCCTCGCACCACCGTTGCTCAAGTCCGGCCCGCTGGACGCGGCGCTGGTGGAGCGGGTGAGCCTTGGGCTCGGGCTTGAAGCCGGCGCGATTATTCGGGCTCAATGGGTTGATAACGGTGCTGGCTGGTTGGCCGTGATGCTCGCCGAGCGTGAGCAAGTGCTGGCACTGCAACCCGATCATTCACAGATGCTCGGGCTGGCGGTTGGCGTCATTGCGCCGTGGCACCCCGAACGAGATGGCGACGAGGCCCAGTTTGAGGTGCGCGGGTTCATTCCCGGGGACGGCATGCCCGAAGATCCGGCCACCGGCAGCTTGAATGCCGGCGTTGCCCAATGGTTGTTGGCCGAGGGGCTGGCGCCGGATGTTTACGTGGTCAGCCAGGGCTTGACCATGGGCCGCGCCGGGAGAGTTCAGGTCGAACGGATCGGCGATGAAATCTGGATCGGCGGCTCCGCCGTGACCTGTATCGACGGCAGCTTGAATCTGTAGCGCTGGCGAGCCCCTTGACCGTTGCTCGCCGCCAAACTGTTACCGAATCGGAAACAAATTGTTCCCGAACTTACGTTTGTGTCGGTGGGGGAGCGGGGCATAAGCTCCCTCCCTTTATGACTTTCGTCTTGTCCAGGCCGTTGGCCTCCTTGCCAGGAAAACCCATGTCCAGCCAATTCCCCGAAGCCCGTCCACGCCGTTTGCGTCGCAATCCGCAGTTGCGCAGCCTGTTCCAGGAAACCGAGTTCACCCTCAATGACCTGGTGCTACCGATCTTTGTCGAAGAAGAAATCGACGATTTCGTGCCGATTACCAGCATGCCCGGCGTGCGGCGGATTCCAGAGTCGAAACTGGCAGGTGAAATCGAACGCTATGCGCGGGCGGGTATCAAGTCGGTGATGACTTTTGGTGTTTCTCATCATCTGGATGGCAGCGGCAGCGACACCTGGAATGAAAACGGTCTGGTGTCGCGTATGGCGCGGATCTGCAAGGACGCGGTGCCGGAGATGATCGTGATGTCCGACACCTGTTTTTGCGAGTACACCGATCATGGTCACTGTGGGGTGATGCATGCGGGGGAAGTCGATAACGACAAAACCCTGATCAATCTCGGCAAGCAAGCCGTCGCCGCTGCACGGGCCGGGGCCGATGTGATTGCGCCTTCAGCGGCAATGGACGGGCAGGTCCAGGCCATTCGCCGGGCGCTTGATGACGCCGGTTTCAGCCAGACCTCGATCATGGCCTATTCGACCAAATTTGCCTCGGCGCTCTATGGTCCGTTCCGCGAAGCCGGTGGCAGTGCGCTCAAAGGCGATCGTAAAAGTTACCAGATGAACCCGATGAACCGCCGTGAAGCGGTACGCGAGTCGTTGCTCGATGAGCAGGAAGGCGCCGATGCGTTGATGGTCAAGCCGGCTGGTGCGTATCTGGACATCATCCGTGATATCCGCGAAGCGTCACGTTTGCCGTTGGCGGCATATCAGGTGAGTGGCGAATACGCGATGATCAAGTTCGGTGCCGCCGCCGGTGCGATCGATGAGGACCGCGTGGTGCGCGAGAGTCTGGGGGCGATCAAGCGGGCGGGCGCGGACCTGATCTTCACCTACTTTGCGATGGACCTGGCGTTGAGCGGAATCTAAGCCACCCGGCGTGCCGTTATTACCAAAGGAACGGTTTGATCCCGTGGTCCCGGAAGTAACGCTCGATGACTTTCGGGTCGGCGGACAGGTCGGCGACGGCCACGTAACTGTCGGGCCTTAATAGATAGAAGCCATTGCGCGCCAGCCCGGCGGCTTCGTGGGTCGGATGCCAGTCGAAAACGTGCAGTGCCAGGTGATGCTCGGCGCACCAGGCAAGCATTTCTTCGCTGGTGTCGCCGTACACGTGAACCTGCCAGTTCAGGCTTGTCAGGCTGTTGAAGTTATCGGTCTCGCGGTCATGTGCCCAGGGCAGGCGATCACCGCCGAAAACATGGCCCGCGTGGCCTTCGCTCAGAGGCATCCCGCGATAATTCAGGGTGATTTGCGACACCGTACGAAACAGATACTCGCGCGCCAATTCAAATGAGACCATTTTTGGCAGCAGGAACGGTGCAATGCGGGTGCGTATCAGGTCGGCCATTGGGCCTTCGGCGGAGACGAAATTGAACACCCGGTCGGTGGTCGCCACCAGTCGCCGGGCAAAGGCCATGCGTTCGACTTCATAACTGTCGAGCAGTTTGTCGTTGGCTGCTCCATTGAGAACGGCGGCGAGTTTCCAGGCGAGGTTTATCGCATCGCCAATGCCGGTGTTCATCCCCTGGCCGCCGGCGGGGCTGTGCACATGGGCGGCATCGCCCAGCAAAAAGGCGCGTCCGAAGCGGAAGGTGTCCGCTACCCGATGATGAACCCGGTAAGTCGAAAACCAGTTGACCTTGTGTACCTGAACTTTCAGGTGTTCGATGGCCCGGCTACTGACGTCTTCAAACTTGAGGGTTTCGGCTTGTTCCGCGCGTTCATCGCGCACCGTTCCGATCAATCGTGCACGGCCTTCGCCGGCCAGCGGAAAAACCGCCAGAAAGTCCGCCTCATCCAGATCCACATGCAGTTCACCATTGAGCGCCAGACCTGAGGCTTCGACGTCGGCGACATAAAACACTTGCTGGTAGGTGCCGCCGGGAAAGCCGATGTCGAGTGTCTTGCGCACGATAGAACGAGCGCCGTCACAACCCGCCAGGTAGCAGGTCTGACAGGTATGCTCCTGGCCGTCGGGCAGCAGCAACTGCGCGGTAATGCTGCCGCCATGTTCGGTGAAGCCGATCAGTTCGGTGTCGCGCTCGACCACCACGCCCACCTGCTCCAGGCGTTCGATCAACAGTCGCTCGTGTTGGTCCTGCGGAAACATTTCCAGAAACGAGTAAGGGGTCAGGTCCTTGCCGATATCCTCGAACGGTAACCGCGCCACTGGTTCGCCTTTGACCCACAGATTGACTGCCGGTACTTTGTGGCCGTTCTGCACCACGGCTTGGCTGAGGTCGAGCTGACGGTACAACTCCAGCGTACGTGCCTGAACCGCCAGGGCGCGAGAAGTGGTGCCGGGTGCGCTGGTCTTGTCGAGGATGCGTACCCGAATTCCAAGCTTGCTGAGCCACAGCGCCAGGACCAGTCCTGTGGGGCCGGCGCCAACGATCAGTACATCGCTGCGGTTCATGTCGTTGCCCTCGGTCGAGAGTCCCGCTGAACAGGGGTGTATCCAGTTTAGATCCGATTGACCGAGGTGCTTGCATCCTCCGATGCAATGGCTCAAGAAACGATATCCTCGGCGGTCAGGGAGCTTAAAAGGACCCATGTAAAAAATGCGACCCCATCGATTGATCATGAGTGTAGCTACGTTGCTGGTATTGACCGGCTGTGCGAATCAGGCCGCTCGGCAAGCGGCTCAACCGACGCCCGTACAGGTGAAAGCGCAGATTGCCCGCTTGTTGACAAGCAACACCGTAGACCGTGAAGGCTGGGCCACCGACATTTATGCAGCGTTTGCGGCACAAGCGATCCCGCCCACCACGCAGAACCTGTGTTCGGTGCTGGCGGTAACCGAGCAGGAGTCGACCTTTCAAACAGACCCGACAGTGCCGGGGCTGGGCAAGATCGCCCGGGATGAAATCGATCGACGTGCTGCCAGGGCACACATTCCCGATCTGTTGGTGCGCGGTGCCTTGCAGGTCAGCTCAACCAACGGCAAAAGTTACAGCGAGCGCTTGAATGCGGCGCGCAGCGAGAAAGAACTCAGCGCGATATTCGACGATTTCATCGGCCGGGTGCCGATGGGCAAGACTCTGTTTAGTGGCTTCAATCCGGTGCATACCGCCGGCCCGATGCAGGTCAGCGTCGCGTTTGCCGAGCAGCACGCACAGCGCTATCCCTATCCGGTAGACAGCTCGATTCGTCATGAGGTGTTCAGTCGCCGTGGCGGCATGTACTTCGGCATTACGCATTTACTCGGTTATCCGGTGAGTTACCGCCAGCCGTTGTACCGTTTCGCCGATTTCAATGCCGGCTGGTACGCCAGTCGCAATGCCGCGTTTCAGAGTGCGCTCAATCGCGCTTCGGGAAGTACTTTGGCGCTGGATGGTGATCTGATCCGCTACGACTCGATCATGCCGGGTTCGACGGAATTGGCGGTGCGCGCCTTGGGTAAACAGCTGGACATGCGCAATACGACGATCAGGGATCAACTGGAGCTGGGTAACCGCCTCGAATTTGAAGACAGCAAGCTATATAAGAAGGTGTTCGAGCTGGCGGAAACGGCTGAAGGCAAACCACTGCCCAGGGCGGTCCTGCCGGGTATCCAGTTGCAAAGCCCGAAAATCACTCGAAAACTCACCACGGCCTGGTTCGCCAAGCGTGTCGACGAGCGTTATCAGCGCTGTATGACGCGAGCGTCGGCGGGCTAGAGATAAACGTTGGCTGTACAAGTACTGGGCGCAGATCTCAGTAGAGCCCGGGGATGAGTCGCCAGGTCTTTGCGCAGTAAGCCTCGTACTCAGCACCAAACTCGCTGCGCAACAGGTCTTCTTCGGCGTTTATGCGGGCGATGAGGGCAGGGAGCAGCAGGAGGACGAGCACGATCCCGGCACTGGAGCGAAAGGCCAGTGCCCAGCCCAGCGCGTTGATCAGCAAACCGAGATAACTCGGGTTCCGCAGCGTTCGGTAGATACCGTCAGTCACCAGCGTATGTCCGGGCTGAATGGCGACCAGGCCACTGAAGCGCTTGCCGAGTACAAAAACGGGCCAGATCCGCAATGCGCCACCCGCAATGAATAGAATCGCGCCCACCCAGCGTATGCCTTCGCCATCAAAGGTCCAGACATCTATCCGATCGGTATAGGCCGGTACGAACGCGGACAACAGACCAATTACCCCAAATACTGGCAGCACCCACCGGTTGGCCCGGTCTTCACGTACCCCGGAACTCAAATTGACGTCGCTGAGCAGCGAAAGTCCCACCATCACCAGCGTCGCAAGGGCAATGACCA
The DNA here is from genome assembly GCF_003732175.1 of Pseudomonas brassicacearum. Lineage (GTDB taxonomy): Bacteria > Pseudomonadota > Gammaproteobacteria > Pseudomonadales > Pseudomonadaceae > Aquipseudomonas > Aquipseudomonas brassicacearum_G. Next base: position 470 of record NZ_MOBI01000016.1, on the reverse strand, counting down.
CTAGGGCTGGATGTGAGAAAAACTCGGTAAAGCCGCCCAGTCCCAGAATGGCGAGTCCGAGATAGGCCAGGATTGCTGCAATGCTGAACACGGCCAGCTTCAGGGAGATCTTCATGGCGGGGTGCTCGTTGGGGCAACTCTATTAAGCGTAGTGGGATGAGGCCGATTACGGTGTCTGATCGGCCGCTTTCATCAATCAGGATAGAAATACTAAATTAAGTGTTGACGGCAGATTCTGGAAGTCTATAATTCGCCCCACTTCCGGCGCAGTCGAAACGGAAAACTCCTTGGTAAACAAAGAGTTACGCAGTTTTCGACAGCGGTTACGCTTCAGTTCATCGAAGCCCGAAGGAGTTGAAAGAGCGGTGTTGTTTGGCTCTTTTAACGGTTCGATCCTCTCGGTCGAAAGCGGAGAAAAAGAGGTGTTGACAGCAGCGAGTAACGCTGTAGAATTCGCCTCCCGCTAACGA